>NZ_QICL01000011.1 GCF_003201355.1 Indolivaga alginatilytica | reverse complement strand
GTACATAAGGGAGTATTAAATATTAGTTCTTTAGCGATTACTAAATTAATACTTCCTTTATATTTTAACTATTTTAAATTAGTCTAGACGACTTCAGAATATAAAATACCTCGTTAAACCTTAATTAATAAAATTTCCTTAAAAAATTATGCTGAAAATATTATGGTTATCACTTTTTTGTCTGTTTAAACTAATTACTTTAGGACAAGACAATTGCAAGCAATCCCTAGCAGAAATTCTGTCATCTGCTAAAGATAATACATGTATAGCTGTTGAGGGATATTATGTCGATAATTCCTCATTTATGGTTACTAATTCATCTGATCCTATTATTCGTGTAAATACCCGATACCCTGTTTATGAATATAAATACCAAGAAAACCCTTACAGCAAGATCAATAACCAGATGGCTGAAGTACCAATTTTCATAAAAAGAGAAATGCAGGGAGAGAATCATCAAAGGATATTATTTCTGAATAAAAAACAAACAACAAAAAATCAACTTATTCTCAATGAGGGATTTATATTAGGAATAAATATTATAGAAGATAAGGCCGAATACATTCAGGCTGTTGAAAATAGAATATACTTGACTCCTCTATATGCATTACGTGATTTTCTCTTCAATCAAGGCCCAATGCCACAAATAGATGAAGAGACAACACCCTTCACAGCGAAAAGAAAAAGTTACATGTCCTTATAAAGTTTAACTGGAAAAACTCCCTTTTGAATGATATTAAAAGGGAGTTTTTATATAAATAAGGTTCTCATAAATCGTCTGTGCTATAGATATTTTTTGTACTTTTGCGTTTTCGTATTAGAAACATTTTAAAACAATATACAGTCGTGGCTGATACAAAGTATATTTTCGTTACAGGAGGAGTGATCTCCTCTCTAGGAAAAGGTATAATAGCATCTTCATTAGGTAAACTATTGCAGGCTAGAGGTTATAAGGTTACAATTCAGAAATTGGATCCTTACATTAATATTGATCCCGGAACGCTAAATCCATACGAACATGGAGAGTGTTACGTGACCGTAGATGGGCATGAAGCCGATTTAGACTTAGGTCATTATGAGCGCTTCTTGAACGAGCCAACCCATAAAGACAACAATATAACTACGGGACGTATTTATCAAAATGTAATAAATAAAGAACGTAAAGGTGATTATCTGGGCAAAACGGTTCAGATTGTACCTCATATTACAGATGAAATACGCCGTAATATTAAACTTCTTGGTGCTAAGTATGACTATGATTTTGTTATTACCGAAATAGGTGGAACAGTTGGGGATATAGAATCCCTGCCATTCATAGAAAGTGTAAGACAATTAAGATGGGAATTAGGGAGCAAACATTGTTGTTGCGTACATCTTACCTACGTTCCTTATATAGCAGCCGCAGGTGAAGTTAAAACAAAACCAACGCAACATTCCGTTAAAAGTTTACAATCATCGGGAGTACAACCCGACATGCTTGTATTGCGGACAGAGCGTGCGCTAAGCAAAGATATTCTTAAGAAAGTAGCATTATTCTGTAATGTTGAGCCTGATGCTGTAATGCAATCTGTTGATGTCGCAACCATATACGAGGTTCCGATTAAAATGCAGGAACAAGGGATGGATGAAATCGTTCTCCGTAAAATGGGAATAGCAGTGGGTCCGAAACCAGAGTTAAAACCATGGAGAGACTTTCTCGATAAAAAGAAAAATGCTAAAGAAACGATCAGAATTGGTATTGTAGGTAAATATGTGGAATTACATGATGCTTATAAATCTATAAACGAATCATTATTACAAGCAGCTATATATAACGATCATAAGCTGGATCTTCAATTTATACATTCTGACAAAATTACCGATGAAAATGTAGCCGATAAGCTATCTTCATTAGATGGCATCATTATTGCACCTGGATTTGGACAACGAGGTATCGAAGGTAAGTTTGTTGCTTTAAAATATGCTCGTGAAAATGATATACCAACATTCGGTATATGTTTAGGTATGCAGTGCATGGTAATTGAATATGCTCGTAACGTCTTAGGATTAGAGGATGCAAATTCAACAGAAATGAATACTCATACCCCTTATAAGGTAATTGACCTGATGGAAGAGCAAAAGAACATTACCAATATGGGTGGGTCGATGAGATTGGGAGCTTACAAATGTACCCTGAAAAAAGGTTCACTTGTGCATGAAGCATATGGCAAAACCCTTATACAAGAACGTCATCGTCATCGCTTCGAATTCAATAGCGAGTATCGTAAGCAATTTGAAGATGCGGGCATGAAATGCACAGGAATAAATCCCGAGACTGATTTAGTTGAGGTTGTAGAGATACCGGGACTAAAATGGTTCATGGGAGTACAATTTCATCCGGAGTATAACAGTACAGTATTATCACCCAATGCTCTGTTTATGAGTTTTGTGAAAGCTGTAATAAAAAACAGAAAGTAAGGTTGCAGACCTATTCGTAACTTAGAGAACATTTTAATCAAGGTTACTTATAACTTAATAATATAACAGTAATATTTTACGGTGCTTAATAACAATTATTCTGCATAATAATTATATAAATCTACAGATTAATTAAGAATGGATAAAAATACAGGTATTGGCTTAGTTCTGATAGTTGCTATCGTAATGGGATTTACATTCCTCACAAGACCAAGTCAAGAAGAAATTGAAAGAGAAAACCGAAAAAAAGATTCGATCTCTAATGTTCAGAAAAATCAGGTAGCTGAAGATATTGCAACAGCAGATGCGCTACAACCTGCAAAAGAAGAACAATCACCCGTTACAGATTTTTTTACTGCCGGCAATTCTGTAAAGAAAGATTCTATAACGAATAACCCTACAGATTCCCTTAGTTCATTACAGCCTCAGATCAGTTCAGATCAGCCCAAAGAACAAATAATCTCTTTAGAAAATGAGAAAATTAAGATTAACTTTACCACAAAAGGTGGACAAATGCTTAGTGCTCAACTAAAAGAGTATAAAAAATTCAATGGAGACTCTCTTTACCTCTTTAATGCTGATGCAAACCTATCTTTACAACTGGTAAATAAACAAGGAATTGCATTAAATTCTGACAAAGCAATATTTACACCGATTAAAAATTCTGCCGATGATAATCAAACGCTTGTAATGCGCATGAATTATACGGACACTGAATATATCGACTTTATATATTCTCTCGCTCCTGATAGCTATATGATAAAATTCGACATTGCTGTTGTGGGTATGCAGAATATACTTAGTGTAGATTGTCTTGAGAAGTTTAAACTTAACTGGACCCAGAAGTTACATAGACAAGAAAAAAGCGAGAAGAACGAACAAAGATACACTCGTATACATTACAAAGGTACAGATGGCAGCTTTGAAGAGTTAAGTGAAAGCAGCAATGATAATAAAGAAGTTCCAACCGGAGCCAGATGGGTTGCATTCAAAAATCAATTTTTCGCAACTACTTTAATTGCAGACAACGAGTTTACATCTCCCTCTTTACACTCAAAAGTACTTCAGTCACCGGATTATCTGAAAGAGGTAGAGGCAACCCTATACTTTAAGCCGGTAGTAGACAACACAGGTACGCTAAAAGGTGGATTCAGATACTTCATTGGACCATTAGATTACTATATGCTGAAAGGCTATGACGATGGTCAGAAAGATGTCCTGCAACAATTGGATTTAGATAAATTAATCCCATTGGGATGGACTTTATTCCGTATCATTAATCAATACTTTATAATTCCATTATTTAATCTACTAGCTTCTACAGGAATGCAAATGGGATTGGTAATCTTATTATTGACATTAATCGTCAAGTTGATTATATCACCATTGACATATAAGTCATTTATGTCATCTGCCAAGATGAGAGTGCTAAAACCTCAGGTAGATGAATTAAACGAAAAATATCCGGGTCAGGAGAAGGCTATGGAAAGACAAAAAGCTGTGATGGCTCTATATAGTCAGGCGGGCGTTAACCCGATGAGCGGTTGTATACCTATGCTGTTGCAAATGCCTATATTATTGGCTTTATTCTCATTCTTCCCATCATTAATAGAACTACGTCAACAAAGCTTCTTATGGGCTGATGACCTTTCTACATATGATGCTATAATCGAATGGAATACAAACATCCCTTATATTTCATCTTGGCTAGGTAACCATATCAGTTTATTCTGTATTCTGATGACTGTTACTAATATTGTCTATACAAAATTCAATATGGACGCTACAAATACCGGACAACAACAAATGCCGGGTATGAAATGGATGATGATGTTGATGCCTATTGTATTCTTCTTTGTATTGAATAACTATCCTTCGGGACTTACTTATTATTACTTCTTGTCGACATTGATGACAATATTAATAACATTAGCTTGTCGTTACTTCATCGATGAAGAAAAAGTTTTAGCTAAACTAGAAGAGAATAAAAAGAAGCCTAAGAAGAAAGGATTTATGTCTCGTCTGCAAGAGCAAGCAGAGCAAGCTCAACGAGTACAACAGCAACAAGGTAAAGGACAAAATAAAAAGAAGAAAAAGTAATATACTGATACTTAATAGTAAAATCCTATGAAAAAATTCATAGGATTTTTTTATTTGGAATAATTTAACATAACATAAATTAACCAAAACTATCATTTATATGAGACAGAGAAAGATTTTACTACTTTCCTTAGTCTGCTTATTTTTATTATCTTGCAATAAAGCTGATGATATAGCAGAAATAACCCAAACTGATAAAAATTTTATTGAACAAAGAGTTGCTGTCGCTTTTGCTAACATGATCGAGTTTCCTGTTGACCCAAAAGATTCTACTTCAACCAGAAGTACCAGATATCTGGAGGTTGATAATATAACTCCATTCGGTGATTCGCAGAAACCATCGTATTATATTATTAATTACAAAGATAACAATGGTTATCTTATCCTAGCTGCTGATAATAGAGTATATCCTCTTTTAGCTTATTCTACTTCTGGAACTTTTCAACTTGATTATCAAGACATGCCTGGTGGACTTGTAGAATGGATGTCAGACACAAATAAAGGAATAGAAAATATAAGAAAAGAGGGTGCTCTAAATACCCGGTCAGTAAATAATCAAACAGAATATATTCTCGATCCGGACCATCCCGGATACAATCCATGTCTAATTCAACACATAATAGGGGTAAACCCTCAGCTTTGCCCTGAAAATACCTGTAAAGAATATTACACCAGAATAGAGCCTCTATTGAAAACGAGATGGAGTCAATGGGATGGATATAACGATCTAATACCCGGCTCCACCTGTCCTAAAGTAGCGTATAACCCCCAAGGTAAATACCCTGCAGGCTGTGTAGCTATAGCTATGGCTCAAGTTATGAAATACTATGAATATCCAAAAACTTATAATTGGAGCTTAATGGCAGAGGAAAGATATCAAGCAGGAGCTCTTGAAGCTGCTCGCTTAATAAAGGATATAGGATCCAATCTTAACATGGATTATGGATGTGATGGATCTGGTTCACATATAAATAAAATACCAGATGTATTAAAAAACAAATATGGTTATCGATCTGCAACATACACAGATATAGATCTCAATACAATATGTAATGAAATTATAGGAAAACGTCCTGTTATTTTACAAGGAGGCAGAAAATCTAATGGAATCTTTCCCTTTATATATAAAGATGGACACGCTTGGGTTTGTGATGGTATAAATCGTTTTGAAAACTGTAGGGCAGCAACGTTATATCTACACATGAACTGGGGATGGGCAGGTCAGGAAGATGGCTGGTATGCATGTAATGACTGGTCACCCGGAAGTGATTCATACAACTATATGCCTAAAATGGTATACAATATAAGACCACAATAATTTAAAACTTTACAATATGAAAATCTTAATTATATCACTAATCGCAGTACTATGCACAGCCTGTAATAAAGATGAGAATTCTTTCGCTCGAAATTCATTTCAAGACTATTGTGTAGTGGATGGAAAGGAGAATGATTTATTAGACCCTAATAATCCTAATGGAATAAACACAAGTAAGATAAATATTTACTATTTAATTAACAATGAGAAAATAAAAGCTTCAGAATATTTTCCCAACCGGGACTATCCGGGATTTCTTATTTCTAAACCTAAAGGAGAACGTAAAAAATATTATATAACTATATACTTAAACGAAAAAACAACAAGCGGAAATATAGCCTATACTTATATTGAATGGAATGAAAATGACATGGATACCATTAAAACAGAAGTGTATAAAGGAGCCAATATCCTAACCAGTACAATGGTTGCATTCAATGACTCTATCTGGGATTGGGAGTCCGCCAAAGAAGATTATATCTACAAAATAGTTAAATAGTCACTCCAAATAAGTTTTTGCTAAAAGATAAAGAAAGCGAGATATATAAATTATATATCTCGCTTTCTTTTAGGGTATATTTAAATTCTAACAAAAAAAAGAACCACTATGTCTTAACCAAGGAGAAAAATTCAGTCCTGATCCGAATCAAAGTCCCACTCATCAAAGAATGAATCGTCAATGAAATCATCCAAATCGCGACGGTCTTTTTTAGTTGGACGTCCGGCACCTCTGTCTCTATCTATAAATCCACTAACTTTACTCAGTTCTAGAATTTCATATTCCGATTGAGGAGTAGCATCTTCCATAAATAGAGGTACAAGTTTTGCGCCCATACGTTTTTCACTCAAATCTAAAACTTTAAAAGAATAAGTTATAGGAGCTTTCTTTATTTGTATAACATCTCCCACCCTAATCATTCTCGAAGGCTTTATATTCGTTCCCTGAATCATTATACGCCCTTTCTTGCAGGCTTCAACAGCTAAGGTTCGTGTCTTAAAAAGACGAACAGCCCATAACCACTTATCAATTCTAACTTCAGTTTTTTCTTCTTTCATAACTCCGGCTATAAATGTAGTTCAGCGATACAAATAAAACATTCAATAATAAACAGACCGATGATCTTATTTATTATTAAATTGATTCATCGTATTTTGCAATCCTGCCAAACAAAAACTTTTAATAATATCTTCACACATTTCGAAGCGTTCGGGCAATGCTTTTTCTTCTTCTTCATCAAACTGACCCAGTACATAATCTATCTGCCCTCCTTTAGGAAAGTCATTCCCAATCCCAAAACGTAAACGGGCATAGTTTTGCGTACCAAGTATCGACTGGATGCTTTTCAAGCCATTGTGACCTGCATCACTCCCCTTCCCTTTCAAACGGAGAGAACCGAAAGGTAAAGCTAAATCGTCAACAATTACCAATAGATTTTCCACAGGTATTTTTTCGGCTTGCATCCAATAACGGATAGCATTGCCGCTCAAATTCATATAAGTAGAAGGTTTCAGCAATATAAGAGTTCTACCTTTGACTTTCAATTCCGAAGTTTCTCCGTATCGTCTGTCCGTAAAAACAATATTGGACGCTTTAGCTAAAGCGTCCAATACTCTGAATCCTATATTGTGGCGGGTATAGTGGTATTCGCTACCAATATTACCCAAACCGGCAATCAAGTATTTCATTAAATAGATTATTTTATTATTTGCCTTTAGCAGCAAGACCTCTTGCAGCACGAGTCAATTGAACGCGACATACAACCGCATTCTTCGCATTTAATAATTCTAATCCGTCGAAGTTTAATTCTCCAACTTGTACTGATTTTCCTAAAGCCAAATGCTCGATGTTTATGTGCAATTTCTCAGGAACTTGAGTGTAAAGAGCTTTAACTCTCAATTTACGTGTATCAAGTGATAATTTACCCCCTGCTTTTACACCTTCAGCCAAGCCATCTAATACAACAGGAACGTCGATTACGATTGGTTGGTTTTCGAATACATGAAGGAAGTCTAAGTGAAGAATTGCATCAGTCACCGGATGTACTTGGATGTCTTTAAGAATCGCTTTGTATGCTTTTCCGTCAAGAGAAAGGTCTACCAAGAAAATCTCAGGAGTGTAAATCAATTTACGAACATCGCTAATTTGTACAGTAAAGTGAATTGCTTCTGTTGAATTCTCTCCACCATAGATTACTGCCGGTATAGCATCTTGTTTACGAAAAGCTTTAGTAGCTTTTTTTCCTAGATCAGTTCTTAATGATCCTTTTAGTTCAAATGTTTTCATTTTTTAATTTTAAATTGTGTTACTCAAATTAAGGATTGCTTCCTTATCCCCATCACACGGGCTTTACAGAAAAGCGACTGCAAAGATAATTGATTATTTATTAAGAACAAATACAATAACCGCCTTATTTACAAATAAGAAGTATCATAAATGTACTTTGCTTTATTTTTATTATAAACTACTGTCAATTTTCAATGAATGGATAAAGTCTAAACCTTATCTATTCATCTCACGTAGTTTTATTTTAGTTAGCACCTGCTTTGTATTCAAAGGAAAATCGGCATCCATCATCCACGCATAAAAGCTTGGCTCAGCTCTTAAAATTTCTGACACAGGCTTTCCTTTATGCTTTCCGAAATTGAATACTTCTATCCCATTTTCATTTCTAATTATACGCCCTGCAAGATCAACATTATCATTAAAGAATGAATACTCTTCCGCCAATTTCGCAATATCATTAGGCAAATCGGGATAACGGTCTAACTGTGCTTTGAAAACTTCATAGGTAGCCAAAGTGTCAGCTTCTGCCGAATGGGCATCTTCTAAACTCTTATCACAGTAAAACTTATAGGCAGCCTCTAATGTACGTTGTTCTTTTTTATGGAAAATAATCTGTACATCAATAAACTTTCTCTTTGAAAAATCAATATCCACCCCTACCCTAAGAAATTCTTCCGAAAGTAATGGAATATCAAAGCGGCTCGAATTAAATCCGGCCAAGTCACAGCCTTCAATCTGATCTGCCAAAGATTTAGCAATCTGACGAAATGTAGGTGCATCTTTTACATCCTCATCTGTGATACCATGTATATCTGACGATTCTTTTGGAATTGGCATCTCCGGATTAATACGCTTTGTCTTGAGTTCTTCCTTACCATTTGGGAAAACTTTGAGATAAGAAATTTCGACAATTCTATCACGAGTTGTATTTGTACCTGTAGTTTCCAGATCAAAAAACACAATCGGATTTTTTAGATTTAGTTCCATAGAGTAAACTGTATTATTGAAGCAAAAACTTTACCACTCTTATAATCTTTAAAGAGTGATAAAGCTTATTATTTGCTTATTATATTATCAATATTAATCGAATTAAGGTCGTAACCCTTTTTTATTGCTTTAGTTAGTAAATAGCTCGAAAATATAGCAATAAAAACGAATGATGTTAGATTCCGTTTATCCTGAGAAAAAACAGATTTAAACTAATTTAGTCGTTAAGCATCATCGGCATCAAAAGCATAAGAAGATCTTCAGTATCTCCTTTCTCAACAGGGAAAATAAGCCCTGCACGTGAAGGGTCAGATAATTCAACAGAAACTTCGGTTGCCGGGATATTATTTAGTATCTCAATCAAGAAATTCGATTTAAACCCGATATTCATTGCAGTACCTTCGTATTGACAAGGAATAGTTTCTTCCGCAGCTGTTGAAAAATCAATATCTTGTGCCGAAACCAATAATTTGTTATCTGACAGTTGAAGTTTCACCAAACTACTTGCTGGATTAGAGAATACAGATACACGTTTCAAAGCATTCAAAAAAGCCAATCTATCTAATATAACTTTGTTCGGATTATTTTGAGGTATTACCGAGTTGTAATTCGGATAGCGCCCTTCTATAAAACGACAAGTCATTGTATAGCTCGACATGGTTATGTATGCATTGTTTTCATCAAATTTGATAGTAACAACTTCTGACTCCTTAGGTAAAATACTTTTCAGTAAGTTAGCAGGTTTCTTTGGCAAGATAAAAGAAGCTCTTTCAGATCCTTGTACTGACAATGTTTTGCTACGCACTAGTTTATGACCATCTGAGGCAACAAATGTAAGATCTTCGGTAGTTATATCAAAGTAGATACCATTCATCACCGGACGAAGCTCATCATCGGCACTTGCAAACAGCGTTCTGTTGATAGCAGTACATAAAATCTGAGGATCAATCGACAAGCTGATAGCTGTATCTTTTAATTCTTTAGGTTGTGGATATTCTTCGCCACTCTGCCCGATAAAATTATATTTTCCGTTGTGGAAATATATAAATATTTCAAGATTATCATCATTTATCTCGAAAGTAAGTGGCTGATCGGGAAGCTCCTTCAATGGATCTAATAAGTTACGAGCATTGATTGCTAATTTGCCCGCACCCTCAACCTCATTTACTTCTAATGAAGTTACAAGACGAGTTTCTGTATCTGCAGCTGTAAGCGTCAACGTGGAATCATTAAGCTCCAATAAGAAACAATCTAAAATAGGCAATGTATTTTTTGAATTGATCACCTTGCTAATTGACTGAAGATGACTCAGCAAAGCAGTACTAGATACAACAAATCTCATATAATGTTGGTTTTATTAAGTTACGTTTTATTACTAACAAAAGTAACGATATTTTTTATAAGAACAAAAAGTATGATTACAGACCCTTTTATTGTTTTTAAAAAACAATAATAACCAGCCATAAATATGTTCCAAAATAATAAATATTTTAAAACTCTTTTTATTCCATATCGTTAAGACATTCTATTTTCGCCCCACAAGATACAAAAAGAGACCTATTTTTCAATAGATCTCTTCTCTTTATTTTATTTTTAGTGATACAAATATTTATTTAAACGATTTCTCATTCAATACACTAAATTCTTTGTCCTTATCTGCTCTCATAGATACAGTAATAACATCCCACTGAGTAGGCCAACCTCCGAAGATAGCTCCAAATCTTACAATCTTAACTGCATGAAGACCTTTTGCTAATGCGATAGATTTATCAGCACGCGAAAATCTGCGAGCTGTATCTTTACCGTTATCGTTAGTTATCAATTGTTTTCCATCAATCCACAATTCAGAATCTGTGCTAAAGTAATATACACCATCCTCCGGAATATCGATATATCCTGTTAAAATAGTACTGTAAAAGTCATTCGGATATACTTCTACATAATCATTAACACGATGTTTCGTTTTTTGTGGAGATGCAACATATTCAACTTCATCAGGAGTTTTACCTTCTAAATCTGACATTTTGCGTGCCACTCCTTTAAAATGCTCTGCTTTCAAGCCTGGTTTTTCGCCAGCAGCTTTTTGAACAGCAGGAGCAGGAGATTGCTTCTCGATAGTAATTGTTCTTGTTTCCCCCATTTTTTCCGACATCAATACTGTACGGATTTTCAAAGTTGTATTTTCTTTGAAAGTCAATGGTTTCTCATAAACAGCAGATGCCAAAGTAGGCTCTGTTCCATCCGTAGTATATACAAATTTCACAGGCATTGAGGTTTTAAATTCAAGAGTTGTAGAATCTAAAAACACAACAAAATTAGCAGAAGGCGTTGTTTGTTCAGGGTTAGGTATAAAATAATTAATACCATGGAAATCTAAACGTACCAACTGATTATTCATTCTACGTTCAAAATCTTTATAATCTTTTTTATCTTTAGCAGACCAGTTAACTTCTGCCACTGCAATAATACGAGGGAAAGTCATATTCTCCATACGATCAGTATCGTACATATATTCTGCCCATACATTGCCTTGAGCACCTAAGATATGATGTTTTTTATCGTCTGCTATTTTCTCCGGGATAGGCTCATAATCATAGGTCTTTTCCAAAGTAAGCAACCCACCAATAGTAACAGGTAATATTTTAGAATCGCCTTGATATTTATCTAAATACAACCATCCACCGGGAGTCATAATCACATCATGTCCCATATTAGCGGCAGCAATACCACCTTCTTCGCCTCTCCAGCTCATAACAGCAGCTGTTGGAGCTAATCCTCCTTCAAGAATTTCATCCCAACCTATCATTTTCTTATTATGCTTTAATAAGACTTTTTCCATACGTTGTACGAAATAGCTTTGAAGTCTTTCTTCAGCACTATGCTCTTTATCAGATTTCAGACCAAGTTCTTTGATACGAGCTTGACATTTTGGGCATTTTTCCCATCTGATTTTAGGACATTCATCGCCTCCTATGTGAAAATAATCACTTTCGAATAATGGGATTACTTCTTCAATAACATCTGTAAGGAACTGAAATACTGAATCATTTCCTGCACAATATACATCATTTGCAACTCCCCAAATATTACGTACTTCGAAAGGACCTCCTGTACAAGAAAGCTCAGGATAAGCCGCCAATGCAGCAACACCATGTCCGGGAAGTTCTATTTCTGGAATTACCTCAATAAAGCGTTCTTTTGCATAAGCTACTATTTCTTTAACTTGATCTTGTGTATAAAAATAAGGTCCATAAGTACTACCATCACCTTCTACACGTTTTGATCCTATTTCGGTCAATTTAGGATATTTCTTTATTTCGATGCGCCATGCTTGATCTTCTGTCAAATGCCAGTGAAATGTATTTATCTTGAACATTGCCAATACATCTAACTGTTTTTTCAGATAGTCTACATCAGCAAAGTGACGACATACATCAAGATGCTGTCCACGATAAGGAAAACGAGGTTCGTCTTTAATACTCACATTAGGCACTTTCCATGCTATGTATTTTATCAATGTCGGACTTTCAATTTCAGCAGGCAACAATTGCATTACTGTTTGCATAGCATAAAATACTCCTTGTGGAGTTTTAGCTTTTATATCTATTCCTTTTTCTGTCACTTCCACCAAATAACCTTCGCCATTTACAGCTATATCTTTATCAAGATTAAGGCTGATGAAGTTAGAACTCGGAACTCCAGTTTTGATATCTAAATCATAACCTGTTGAATTCTTAATTTTAGCAGCAAAGTAAGACGCAACTTTATCTAAGGAAGGATCATTTACTGCAAATACCGCAGATTTTGTAAGTTCGAAGTTTCCTTCATTTTGTTTTAACTCCAGTGGTATTGGAGTAACATTTATGCCTTCATTATAGGGCTTCTGAATAGGTGTTTCAGTACTACCACAAGATGACACTAACATGGCTAATGCCACAGTGCATACCGGTATAAGTTTTTTCAACATAGATAATATTTTTAGTTATTTAATCAAGGTTAACTACACGTATATGTTATTTAACAATCGATCAGAATGCTAAGATAATCAAAAATGACATATAGCCTTACCTACAAAAAGCCCTTTATGTTATATAACATAGGTAGAGGCTTTCTTAATCATCAAAACATGTATAGCCTTCACAAAAAAAGAGGGGAATCTACTAAAAGACTTCCCCTCTTATTGTATAAATTAGATTATAACTACCCGGTGTATTAGATAGCGTTAATCTCGTTCAATACATTATTGGTTTTACGAACTGCTGCTGCAGACGCTTCGAATTTTTCTTTTTCTTCTGCTGTAAGTTTAAGGTCGATAATTTTCTCCCAACCGTTTTTACCTAATACAACAGGCACACCGATACAAATATCGTTTTGTCCGTATTCACCTTCCAGGCTAACACAACATGGAACAACTTTCTTTTGATCGTGAATAATAGATTCTACAACTGCTGCTCCTGCTGCTCCCGGTGCATACCAAGCTGAAGTACCCAACAGACCTGTTAGAGTAGCTCCACCAACCATAGTATCAGCAACAACTTTATCTAAAGCTTCTTTTGATAAAAGATCTGATACTGGAATACCTTTATAAGTAGCTAAGCGCGCCACTGGAATCATTGTAGTATCACCATGTCCACCAATAACCATACCTTCTACTTCAGTAGGGTTAACACCCAAAGCTTCGCTCAAATAATATTTGAAACGTGAACTATCTAAAGCTCCTCCCATACCTACAATACGGTGTTTTGAAAGACCAGTAACTTTAGAAGCTAAATAAGTCATTGTATCCATTGGATTGGAAATAATAACCAAAATAGCATTAGGTGAATATTTTAGAATATTTTCAGCAACACTCTTCACAATACCTGCATTTACACCGATCAACTCTTCGCGAGTCATACCTGGTTTGCGAGGAATACCCGATGTGATAACTACTACATCCGAATTAGCTGTTGCAGCATAATCATTAGTAACACCTTTGATTCTAGAACTGAACTCAAGCAATTGAGCTGTTTGGTTCATATCCATTGCTTTTCCTTCGGCAACACCTTCTTTTACATCAAGCATTATTACTTCGTCAGCAATTTTTTTAAATGCGAGTACATTTGCACAAGTGGCTCCGACATTACCGGCTCCCACAACTGTTACTTTAGACATGATAATTTTGTTTTATAGTTATAAATTAGATTACATGTAAATTATTCGAAATACTTTACCATTAAGTTTAGTGATAAACAACATCTATTTCGAATAGACAAACAAAAGTAATTTGTTATTTGCAATAAAGGAACTATTTCAGGGCTAAATTTCGATTCAATTATTAAAAAATATTGACAAGAAGTTTTCCCCTAGAAAACGTTTTTCTAAGCACCAATCGTTCATTATATGCTTTTGCAACTTCACATGTAAGCCAATTGTTATTTCGATATTTCCTTCGAATAATAATTTACTTATTGACAGCCATACACTTTGCTAAAGGAAAGCTTAATTCGTGAAAAATTTTGTTCCGGCTGGGCTCTCTCACACATTTTATTAATATATTTGTATATAAGTCTAACATATCAAAAGAAGTAAGAAAGTAAAGTTATATGGAACAGAATACAAAACCTTCGACAAGAAATACTAAAATATTAATTGCCATTATAGTGGGTTTAATTGTAGGAATGGGAGTTGCAGCATATTTTATATTTAAACAAAATATAAAATTAGAAGAAAGCCAACAACAAAACGAAATCTCAAAACAACAGCTCGAAGACGAATATGCAAGTATAGATACTCAATACGAAGGGTTTAAACTTTCGATAAAGAACGATTCTTTATTTCAACAATTGAGTAATGAACAAGCAAAAGTTCAACGTTTACGTGAAGAACTTCGTACGGTAAAAGCTGCTGATAAAGTTGAAATAGGTCGCTTAAATAATGAACTTAGCAGCCTTCGCAAAATTCTGAAATCGTACATTGTACAAATAGACTCTTTAAACAGAGCTAACGAAAGACTGGTACAACAAAATAAAGAAATTACAAACAAGTATCAGGAAACGAGCAAAACACTGAACAAAGTTTCACAAGAAAGAGCTAACCTGACCGAAAAAGTAACACGGGCAGCCAAGCTTGATGCAACGGGTATAAGTGTAGCAGCAACCAATTCGAAAGGCAAAGTACAAAAGAAGATAAAGAGTGTAGAACAACTGGTTGTCTCATTCACTATCACTAAGAACATTACGGCAGAACCGGGCGAAAGAACTATATATGTTCGAATAATGAAACCCGACGATGACATTCTCGTAAAAAACAGAGCCAATACTTTTCCTTTTGAAAATAAAGAAATTCAATACTCTATCAAAAGAATTATCGAATATGGAGGCGAAGAAGTGCCCGTTACTCTATACTGGAAAGTAGAAGAGTATTTAATGCCGGGAACTTATCGAGTAGATTTGTTTGCTGATGGCAGCCTGATAGGCTCACGATCGTTTTCTCTTGAAAAATAAAAAGGTCTCAGACCTTTTTATTGCTATGGCAAGCATAATAATCAGAGCCTGTTAAAACTATAACCATCAAACAGAAAGTATGATATTAGAATTTTTCAAATATATTAGAGAAGAAGGCAAGCCCAATCAATGGGGTATTGAGGGGAAAGACGGCGATTTGGTAAGATTTGACAATATCAACCTTTTCGTGGGGAAAAATGCTGTGGGAAAAAGTAGAACTTTATCTGCCTTATGCGAAATAGCAACTCTATTATCTCTAAAAAAACCGGTTTCAAACCTCAAATTTAAAGATTCCAAATATCATCTTATACTAAAAGAAGATAACATAACTTACGAATATACTATATCAATAGAAAATCGACTAATTACTGAAGAAATTCTACGAGTAAAAGGTATCGAAAAATACAACCGAACAAAGAATATAATCTATTCACAAACTTCTCTCCGGTTTGATAAATTAGACATTGCTGCCACAGACCCAATTACTTCCATCCAAGATAAAGATGATGAATATCCTTACATACCAGAGATATTCGAATGGAGTAATGCTTTGAAGAATTATGCATTTACAAATCAATATGAGAAGAACCATCTCATCAAAGATAAAGAAGATCTGGAAAGCTCTAAATTAATAGAAGACTTTTCCCCAGACAATGTTATCAAACTTTTCTTCGAAGGCAAGAATCGTTTCGGACAGCCTTTTATAGATACTATTATTTCCGATCTTCACGATATAGGCTATGATGTTACTAACATTGATCTACTAAAAAACAAACTAGGTATAGGTATATCCGTACAAGAAGAAGAGCTATCTGAACCTACCCTCCAACTAGACATGTCTCAAGGGATGTTCAGAGCATTATCTTTTCTTATACAAATGGAGTTTGCCTTACTCAGCAAAATCTCCGTATGTCTTCTTATTGACGATTTAGGCGAAGGTTTGGATTATGCCCGATCGAAATCTCTTATCGATATTTTGATCTACAAAGTCAACAATTCAGATATACAGATATTTATAACTTCGAACGACCGCTATATAATGAACAAAATACCTTTAAGGTATTGGTCTGTAATAGAACGAAAACATAATATTTCTGTTTTTCACAACTATCACAATGCAAGGGAAATATTTGACGATTTTAAATATACTGGATTAAATAACTTTGATTTTTTAGCCACAGATTTTTATCTTCAAGGATTCAAAGACGAACAAGAGGAAGAGAAAGAAGAGGAAGAATAAAGCCGATATATGAAAAAGATTGCATTCTTTGTTGAAGGACAAACCGAGCAGGTCTTTATCAATAGGCTTGTAAAGGAGATTATTGGCTATGGGAACCTTACAGTTCTGCTGAAAAAAATATCAGGAGGAACCAATGCCCCGAAACGCGAATTTGTAAGAAATTACAGCATCTCACTAAAATCTGAATACACTGCACTCATCTACGATTGCGGATCGGACAACCGTGTAAAATCAGAAATATTAGACAATATAAATAGTTTACGAGAGGCAGGTTACACATGCATAATCGGCTTACGAGATTTGTATCCATTATCTATAGAAGAATTACCCCGCCTCGAGCAAGGTTTAAAATTTCTGCCCTACCCTCTTAAGAAAAAAGATTGTCCTTTTGATATTGTGGTTGCAGTAAGAGAGGTCGAAACTTGGTTTTTAGCTGAAAGCAGCCATTTTTTGAGAGTCGACAGAAAGCTGACTGGAAGATTTATCGAAAAAAATCTAGGATTCAATCCCGATACTGTAAACCCCATATCACGAGAACATCCATCGGAAGACATCAACAAGATATATAAATTGATAGGGAGATCCTACACCAAGAAATACTGGCAAGTAGAAAAATTAGTCCATCGGCTCGATTTTAATAAAATAATGAATGATATAAGATTCAGAACCCCTTCCTTAAATGAATTGATTCAGACCATAGAACGATTTAAAAATGGAGAGCTACAAAAATCAGTTATCCTAAAAAAAGAAAAAAGCAGCTTGAAATAAATCAAACTGCTTTTCTTATTTTAAAGAATCTGCTATTAAGCTTCTGCTTCTGTTTTAGGAACTACAGATACAAATGATCTTTCGTTCTTTTTTCTACGGAATGCAACTACTCCATCAACAAGAGCAAATAATGTATGATCTTTACCGATACCTACATTTTCACCCGGATGATGTGTTGTTCCTCTTTGACGAACGATGATGTTTCCAGCTTTCACTACTTCACCACCAAATGCTTTAACGCCTAATCGTTTACTTTCCGATTCACGGCCATTCTTCGAACTACCTACACCTTTCTTGTGTGCCATTTTCTTCTAATTTTAACTGATTAAGCAATAATATCTTTTACTGTAACTTGTGTAAATTGTTGACGGTGACCGTTCAACTTACGATATCCTTTTCTTCTCTTCTTGTGGAAAATAAGAACTTTATCGCCTTTTACTTGATCTCCAACTGTAAGGATAACTTTCGCTCCGCTTACAAAAGGTGCACCTACTGTTACAGCACCATTTTTATCAACTAATAACACTTTCTCTATTTCAAGATCAGCACCACTATCTGCTGTTACTCTGTGAACAAACAACTTCTGATCTTTCTCAACTTTGAATTGTTGTCCTCGAATTTCTACAATTGCGTACATCTGCAATATATTTTACAAGTTATGAGCCTGAGGCGAACTATTCTTTATAGTTTCTTATCTGCCTATTAGCAATCGGGTGCCAAAATTACAAATATTCCATTTAATATCCAACTAAAAAACAAACAAGATTATAGAAAAATGTAATACTCAAAGATTTTACAAGGATAAACAATCTGAAAAACACAATAAGCCTACCTTATTTCTTCCACAAAAAGGAGAAAAACAAGAGAAAATAATGACATTTTTAAACATTTCACCTACCCTAATTGAGTTAAGATAATGTAAATAAATACGCCATATTGATTCGAAAGAACACTTTATAGGTACACTTTACATAAAATTAAAAAACACAAAATAAAGACACAGGCAATCAATATATACAACATTGGATATTAAATAAATAAAACAACAAAATCAATAAACTAGATCTATTAAACACCATAACATATATCATATACTTATATAACAAAACAGAACAAATATATGGATTTTCCATTGTGTTAAAAATGAGCATTAGGCCTTTTTTCCTAATTTATGAGAGTATATCTTTGCATAAGAGTTACATCTATCTATTAATTATAATTTATATAAAATGAACAAAAGATTTTTACAATTTCTATTAATCGCAATTACTTCCGGAATCATTTTTTCGAGCTGTTCAAAAGATGAAGAATTAACAGGAAATGGATCTAACGAGCAAACCCAAATCCGTTTAACAAGTGCTATAAACCAACTAGCTACTCGTTCGACAGCACAAAACACTCAAATTGAATCTGGTCAAGAAGTAGGGTTAGTGGTAACTAACAATCCATACACTACTGTATTATATGATAATATTAAACTTACAGCTAATGGTAGTGGAGGCTTCACCTATCCTTCTTCAATGTACTATCCTTCTGATGGTGGAAATGTAGATTTAATGGCTTATCATCCTTACAATGAATCTGTAACAGGTGTCGGATCCATTTATACATTCGGTATTCAGGCTGATCAGACAGTAAAGGATAACTATTTAAACTCAGACGTTCTTTTCGGATCTGTTGCAAATATTGCAAGAACAACTAGCGCAGTGCCTATTGAATTTAATCACTTATTCTCGAAACTTACATTTACCGTTAAAAAGGGAAATGGTGCAAGTCTAGAAGGATTAAGCTCTATCGAAGTACTAGGATTAAACAATGAAGCATTAGTAGACTTTGAAAAGAGAAGTGTTGCAGCTGATGGTACGGCAACAACTATTAAAGCATATAATGTACCGACAGGAACTGCAAGTGACCTCCAGTTAACAGGCGCAGCTGCAATTGTAGTACCACAAACGGTGAAAGCAGGACAAACTCTGCTAAGAGTTACAATTGGTGGTGTTGCATATCTATATGCTCCTACAGCAGCACTAGAACTAACAATGGGAACCGCTTATAACTACACCATTACAGTAAATATGGCTGGAATTACAGTTACATCTAGTATTGTAGATTGGCAAAATGGTGGCAACATAGACGGAGAAGGAGAAATAGCTTAAAATATACTGAATAAGAAAATAATAAAAAGGATATGGCAAATCTAAATCCATATCCTTTTTATAAGCCATTGTATTATCAGATTATGACAAAAAAACTCTACATATTATTAATAACAAGCATTTGCTTAATCTTTACATCATGTCTTAGTGATAGTGAATGCGGAAACAATGATACACTAAGAGTAAGTGTTGTATCAGATATTGTAAGCTCTAAATTGAAAACACGATCTTCAAAATCAGGGTTCTCTGAAAATGACAATATTGGATTATACATGGTTGATTACAAAAATAGTACTCCAATGCCCATAGGAACTATCTCTGATTTTATGAATACAGAATACACCTATGACGGAACTTATTGGAATAGCAAAGATGGTGAAGAGTTGTATCTGACAACCGAGCAAACCAAAGCTGACTTATATGCATATTACCCGTTTGATTATGAAATGAGCAGAGCACCTGGAAAAACAGACCTTAGAGCATACCCTTTCAGTGTGGAAAGTGACCAAAGCTTGTCTTCTCAAAAAAGTGATTTCCTATGGGCTAAGTATGATGAATTATCGAACACAAACACAATCGCAAAGCTCACATTTAGACATATACTCTCAAAAGTTGTCCTTAACGTAAGGTATGGCAATTTAGGGAATGGAAATGAATCTGTTACCATTCATAACCTAATAAAAGATACCTCGATCGATATGCGAACTGCGGATATCTCAAAAATAAGTACTAACACTAATTATGAGATAACTCCATATCTTCATGATACTGCAAATACAGGATTTGATAAAACATTTAGTGCGATCATTATTCCTCAATTAGTAGAAACCGGAACATCTTTATTTACAGTAACAGTAAACGATCAATTATTTGCTTTTACTTTAGATAGCCCTCTTTCGTTTGAGTCAGGCATGTCTTATACCTTCAATCTAGTAATTGGAGAGGCAAATGCAAGAAGTACTCAAAACTCTAGCATAGAACGAAAAATCTCATTAGTAAATAAAACCTCTTTCTAATTTAACGAAAGGAAATTTGTTACACGATATATAACAACTTATATGAAAGGTTTACTAACAAAAACAATGTCACTATTTCCTGTTATATTTGGTATTTTCACAGTACTGAATATAACCTCATGTGACAATATCAGTGATACAATAAGCCCGGAAGAAGGAGTAACAGAAAACACTATTACTTTATCACCCTATATAAATGAAGGGCTTACAAACAGAATGGGCGGATCTTCATTTCAGGAGAATGATGAAATAGGAGTATATGCTGTAGCTCATTTAAGTAACAATCAAATAATAGGAGACATACAAGATAGTTATGCTCCTAATATCAAACATATATATAATGGAACTTCTTGGACATTACCGCAAGGGGTATATTTCCCTTGGGCTGGCGGTCAAACAAAAGTAGAGTTATATGCCTATTACCCGTATAACCAAGCTGCAACAACCTCCAATGCCAAAGATTATCCATTCTCGGCAAAATTAGACCAAAGTAAGGCAGAATCTCTTATGACAAGCGATTTCTTGTGGGCGAAGTCAGAAGCTACTAGCCCCACAAAAAATAAAATCCCTTTGTCTTTTACTCACCAAATGAGTAAGGTTATTATCAATATCAAATCGGAAAGAGATTTTACAGAAGAAGAAGTTCAGAACTTTAGTGCCAACTTTCTCAATTTGCATCTTGATGCAAAAGTTGACCTATCTTCGGGTACAGTATCAATAGCATCGGGCTCTCAAGTTAAGAATCTGATCCCACGCAAGCGTAATAATCCGACAACCGGCTATGGCATCACATTTGAAGCGATAGTTCTTCCGCAAACAATTACAGCTTCAGCAGAATTATTTGCGATAAGATCGGCTGAAGGTACAACTCCATATACTTATAAAGCAGCTAACAAAGTAATATTCAGCTCTCAAAAACAATATACTTTTAATATTACAATTTCAAGGACGGGTATTTCAGTAACTACTGATGAGATTCAAGATTGGACAACAACACCCGATATTGAAGGAAACATCAATAAGCCAGTAAAAAAAGCAATCGACATTTCTAGCATCAATTGGAGTCTGACAAGAGTATATAAGGTGATGGATAAAGGAATTCAAATTGCTGAAGTAAGCAAAGAGTACTTACTTAGCGGAACAGCAATAGATGTACAAGCAATTGTTGTATATCCAATGGATGCAAACTCTAACGCCGATCTGACTAGAGGTTTTGTTGCACAAATAATGCAAACAACATTAAACGGAAATAACGAATACGATCCTAATACTGCAATAACAACACATGGAGGCAGTGTTAGCTGGCATAAACCAACCAACCTGATGGCTTATACAGCAGGCAAGAGTGATATCATCAACAAAGTACAAATTGACAAAAGTGATGTTTCTGCTGCTGGTGCAGATGCCATATACTCATTAACTCTAGAACCTGACATGGTGACTGATATTGACGAAAACAAGTATGGTGTAGTAAAAATAGGAACTCAATATTGGATGCGTGAAAATCTGAGAGTAGAACGCCATAGAGACGGATCGCCAGCAGAAACTTATTACTATAACAATAGCATTGCCAATAAAAATCTGTTAGGAGGACTTTATACATGGAATACTGCAACCAACCCTAGCAATTTAGCACCCAAAGGATGGCACGTACCAACGCATGATGAATTTAAGACTCTTTCGATTTATGCAGCAGGAACAGCTACAGCACCTTATTATAATGCAGGTAAAAAGTTAAAAGCAATGAGAATGTGGAGTACTACAGTCAATAATAGTAACATTACCGGGTTTGATGCTCTACCAGGAGGAAGAAGACTTGATAATGGTACCTTCAACGAAATAAACCTTTATGGTCAGTGGTGGAGTACTACTGAATATAATGCAGCTTATGGAAAAAGAGTTTATATAGATTATGGTAACACTGGAGTCTGGGTAGAAGCCAACCTTCTTAAGACATATGCCGAATCGGTTAGATGTCTTAGAAATTAATTCGTCTTTACTCAGCAAAACAGAAGAGGTACTTATTTAATAGGTATCTCTTTTGCTTTACATAGAAAAGCCCCTATTTTAGCAGAAGAAAGAACTTCACAGCTTCAAAAAATTTATAATTAAAAAAGAAAGAACTAATCAAGTCTGAATATTTTGTGTTATTTTTGCACAAAAAATAAAGGACTGTGCAGTTTTATAGAATATGGCAATAACCAAAACAAGAAATATGTTGATTGATGTCGCCCGGCAATTATTTGCTAAGCTGGGTGTCGATAATACAACTATGAATGACATTGCCGTTGCTTCTCATAAAGGTCGTCGCACCTTATATACTTATTTCAATAATAAAAATGAGGTATATAAAGCGGTTGTAGAATCCGAGCTCGATAAGATGATCAAAGCACTCCAAGCCGTAGTCGAAAAAGATCTTCCCGCTGACGAAAAATTAATGCTGTTTTTTTATACTCGTCTCGATGCTGTAAAGAATGTTGTAGCACGAAATGGAAACCTTAGAGCCGATTTCTTCAGAGATATCTGGCGTGTACAGAATGTTCGCAAAACATTCGACAGAAAAGAAACCGAAATCCTCAAAGAAATACTACAAAAGGGAGTAGACGAAGGTACTCTCTCGATGCCCGATGTTGACTTTACGGCGGAGATAGTACACAATGCCCTTAGAGGATTAGAAGTTCCTTATATAAGAGGACTCATCAATCCTAAAGATTCAGATAATAAGAGACGTTATCTCAATATATCGCATCTTATTTTTCAAGGAATCAAAAAGAACAAAAACTGAATCAACAAAATAAATATTCACGAGTAATTTAATATTTGATTATGAAACTTTTAGAAGGAAAAACAGCGATCATAACCGGTGCAGCCAGAGGTATCGGAAAAGCAATAGCAATAAAATATGCACAAGAAGGTGCAAACATAGCATTCACCGATCTAGCTGTTGATGATAATGCAAAACAAACAGAAAAAGAAATAGCTGCTTTAGGCGTTAAAGTTAAAGCATATGCATCAAATGCTGCGGATTTCGACGATACACACAAAGTAGTGGATGCAATCGTAGCCGATTTCGGAAAAGTAGATATCTTGGTTAACAATGCAGGTATCACTCGTGATGGTCTTATGATGCGTATGACTGAACAACAATGGGATCTGGTTATCAATGTAAACCTAAAATCGGCATTCAACTTCATCCATGCTATTACACCTGTAATGATGAAACAAAAATCGGGTAGCATCATCAACATGAGTTCTGTTGTAGGTCTTTCAGGAAATGCTGGTCAAACTAATTACTCAGCATCAAAAGCCGGTATGATTGGTCTTGCTAAATCTATTGCAAAAGAAATAGGTTCAAGAGGAATACGTGCAAACTGTATTTGTCCAGGATTTATTATTACCGAAATGACAGGTGCATTATCTGACGATGTTAAAAAACAATGGGCAGAACAAATTCCACTTCGTCGTGGAGGTACTCCCGAAGATGTTGCTAATGTAGCAGTATTCTTAGGTTCTGATCTATCATCTTATGTTAGCGGACAAGCAATTCCTGTTTGTGGCGGTATGAATATGTAATATCACAACCCAATTTTATTGCTTTAGCTAGTAAGATTATCTTATATCAGTTTTATTAAATACGGCAATAATATTCGAGAGAGACATTTCACTCACATAATATAAAAGGCGCAAAGATTTTAATTAACTTTGCGTCTTTATTTTTTGTCCCAAACATTATGACTGTACTATACGAAGATAATCATATCATTATTGTAAATAAAACTGTTTCGGAAATCGTACAAGGCGATAAAACAGGAGATAAGCCTCTTTCTGAAATAGTGAAAGAATGGCTTAAGGAAAAATATAACAAACCCGGGAATGTATTCTGTGGAGTAACGCATCGTCTGGATAGACCTGTTAGCGGAATCGTTGTATTTGCAAAAACAAGCAAGGCTCTTCCTCGTCTAAATAAAATGTTTCAGGATAAAGAAATAAAGAAAACTTATTGGGCTATTGTAAAAAACACTCCGAAAGAGCCAGAAGGGACATTAATCAATTATCTGGTTCGGAACGAAAAGCAAAATAAATCGTATGCCTATGATACAGAAAAGCCTGATTCTAAAAAAGCTATTCTACATTATAAGCTAATCGCTCAATCAGATAAATATAATCTCCTAGAAGTTGATTTGGAAACAGGGCGTCATCATCAAATACGTTGCCAATTAGCAAAAATGGGATGTACAATAAAAGGAGACTTAAAGTATGGAGCCGACCGATCAAATCCTGACGGAGGTATAAGTCTACATGCTCGCAGCATAAGTTTTATTCATCCTGTATCTCAAGAGCTGATAGAAATAACCGCACCCGTACCAGAAGATAACCTATGGAAAGCTTTTGAAGCCCAATTATCCAAATAATTGGCGGAATGCTTCTTCAACTTTTCTTACAGGAATAATCTCAATATTTACTTTCGCAGTAAATCCTTTCAGATTATTGTGAGGTATAAGAATCTTAGAAAAGCCCAATTTTTCTGCCTCTAATATACGCTGTTCAATTCTATTGACTGGACGAATCTCTCCTGACAAACCTACTTCTCCTGACATACAAACATGTCTTTCAACAGCAATATCAAGGCTCGAAGATAAGACAGCGCTTATCACAGCCATATCTATCGCAGGATCGTTCACTTTCAACCCTCCTGCAATATTTAGGAATACATCTTTTTGTATCAATTTAAAACCTGCTCGTTTTTCAAGAACTGCAAGTAACATATTCATCCGTCGGCTATCAAAGCCCGTAGCAGACCTCTGAGGCGTTCCATAAGCGGCTGTACTCACTAAGGCTTGCGTCTCAATCAAAAATGGGCGTACGCCTTCAATAGCAGCAGCAATAGACACACCACTCAAGCCTTCATGATTCTGAGTCAACAACAATTCCGAAGGATTGCTAACTTCTCTTAATCCATTCTGGCGCATCTCATATATACCTAATTCGGCAGTACTACCAAATCGGTTCTTTATACCTCTCAGAATACGATACATATAATGCTGATCGCCCTCAAATTGCAATACTGTATCAACAATATGCTCTAAGACTTTAGGACCGGCAATACTACCTTCTTTATTTATATGACCGATAAGTATTACAGGGGTACTTGTTTCTTTTGCAAACTTCAGAATAGCAGCAGAACACTCTCTTACTTGAGCTACACTTCCCGGAGAAGACTCAATTCCCTCCGTAAATATGGTCTGAATAGAATCTATTACAACCAGTTCCGGTTTTGTGTTTTGTATATGAACAAAAATTTGTTGCAGATTTGTTTCACAAACAATATAGCAGTTCTGACTCTTTTCGTTTATGCGATCGGCTCTCAATTTAAGTTGGCGTACACTCTCCTCCCCCGATACATACAATGTTTTCAGAGAATCTAAGTTTAGTACAGTTTGCAATATAAGGGTTGACTTTCCAATTCCGGGTTCTCCTCCTAAAAGAATCAAAGAACCGGGTACTAGGCCTCCTCCTAAAACGCGATTAAGTTCACCATCATTAAGATCCAAACGAGGCTCTTCACCCGTTTTTACATCCTGCAATAAAATCGGTTTGGCCTTCGGAGAGTCGAATAGTGTATCAGTGCGCCTGCTTCCGCTTTCTTTGGCTATAAGCTCTTCTACATAAGTATTCCATTCTCCACAGATAGGGCATTTTCCCAACCATTTAGCTGAGTCGTTACCACAATTACTACAAACATATACTGATTTGGTCTTAGCCATTATTTATAGATCGAATTAAGTAAAATGATAAGGAGACCCATTTTTTAAGATCTCCTTTATTAAAACAGAAATAAGGTTATTAATGCTTATTTCTTTATAAACTTGCCGGATAGTTTCTTAGATTCGGTTTGAACCAAAATAGAATAAACCCCTTTCGTCCATGAATCAACCGAAATTGTGGTTGTCGATGCATTATACCCTGATTTAGAATATACCTGACGTCCATTCAGATCATACACTTTAATAGTCCGAATGATTGAATTTGCATTAATATTTACTTCATTATCTGCCAGAGTAGGAAAAACGACAAGTTCCTGAGGGCTGTTGTCAATCTTTGGTTCTTCTATCCCTAAAGGATTATTCGGATCGTAGCCCCGAAGGTAGAGAGTTCCCTCATTTATAGGATCCAGATATTTTTTCATTTGCATACTCTCATCCTCGAGATAATCAAAATGATAACCGAACTTGCCAAAATATTCTTGTGAATTTCGATATAAACAGTAGTCTGTAGTATTTACACCTCCGGTTAAAGTACCAACAATCAGACCATTCTGACTAAAGATAGGAGACCCGGAAGAACCACCTTGGGTAGCACTACGCCCATCATAAAAAACTCCCCAAAAACCATTTGTTGCACCATTGTACCCCGAACCTCCCCTATAGGTCTCTGTCGTTACAGGGGTTTTCAAATCTTCACGCGGCAAAAAAGTTACTATTTTTTTCACATCTCCGTTAGGATGGTGTATAACTACACCCGACGATGCAGCCACATCTCTTCTATCCCAGCCATTAAAAAAGACTTTATATTCTAAGGGTATATTATTTTTCAATTTTAATAAAGCACCATCAGACCCATGTGTTTGTATACCACCTGATATTCTTTCAAGAGGCATCTGAACAAGAAGGTCAGTACCTACCAATGTTCTGCTTGTCACAGGGAATACATCTTCATTTTCACATCCCGGAAATTCATGATTAAAATAAACCACAATTGTTTCGTATTCTACAATACCATTGGTGTTGAAACAGTGTGAAGCTGTTAATAGATATGGAGTACCATCCCTTTTAGTATTATTAACCAGACTACCCGAACAGACAAACCAATTACCGCCAAGCTTAACCTGATAAAGTACTACACCTCTTTTTTGATCCTTCCAATTAGCTCCATCTGCACAATTTACATTAATCATACAACTTTGAGAAGAATTAATCCGGGGCGGACTGGTAGGCAAAGCCCTTAGTGCTGTATTAAAGTTATCACCATACACATATCCAACATCTTCAACTACAATGCGAGGAGATTCGTTCGAAATTGTAGAGGCAACATATTCTAAAGTTATTTTATCACCTGCTATAATTTCAGACGCAAACTTACCTCCCTGTGGATGTGTATTACGTGTATATGCTCCAAGTATCCGGGAATGATCCTCATTATATACGTATAGCTTTGCACCTTCCGGAATATAAAAATCTTTATAACCTAAGATCAATCCCTGAGCGCCTTCAGCCTCAATTACCTGTTGCCATATCTTTACAGAATCGCTAAATGTAGTCCAACTCCCGATACTATCTATATTAATATTTACAGGGATCACTTTAGCTATTCGAAGAGGAGCATCTTTTCTCTGCTCAACCATTTCATCTTCCCATGTCAAGCGACTTATATCCAAGTTAACCGGAACCTGAGAAACAGAAAGGGCCGATCGTGTACTATTCTTATATCTGAAACTGGGAGGAGTTCCACCTTCACTGATCTGACTAAAAACCGATAAGCTGGATATCAGAGAAACTAATATGATAAGAATCTGTTTATTAATCATCGTTCTTAAAGTATTTGTGTATTATTTATTTTGTCAATTATGAGAAGAACGTACTTATCTACATCCTCTCTATTTACTAGCTCATCAGCTTCGAAGATAATTTTTGCCTGACTATAGTGAGGCTCTCTTCGACTTAGATTTTCTTTTATAAACAACAAAAGTTCTTCTTTGTTTTTATCCTTAATCAAAGGACGTTTTTCTTTACACAAATCCAACCTTTCGGATAACAATTCCGGACTGGCTTTCATATAGACAGTAGTTCCGGCTGCATTCATTGTCTCCATATTGTCATAAAAACAAGGAGCACCGCCTCCTGTCGAGATAACAACATCCTCGAAATCGGCAACCTCCTTCAATATTTTATTTTCTATTTCTCTAAAACCCTCTTCTCCAAATTGCTCGAATAATTGGCTGATTGTTTTATTATATCTGGTTTGGATAAAATGGTCTAAATCTACAAATTCCAGGTTTAGAGACTTTGCTAACTCCCTGCCTGCTGTAGTTTTACCGACGCCCATATATCCGATTAAGAAAATACGTGTCATAAAATGCTTTTTACAAAAATAAGTAAATAATTATTGGAAAAACTATCTATAAACGAATATTATTAACGTATACAAAACTTTAAGCTACTTTATAATCTTATAGTTTTGTCGATTATGCCAATCAAGAGTTGAATAATTCTTTCGTAAAGACTCATAAGTTACAAAAAGTAAACAATTAAGGTAACAAAAGTAACCTGTAAATAACTAAAAAATGTCACTTTTGAGAATCCCACAAACACCTGTTAATCAGAAATTAAAAACCTAAAAGGTTACAAAGGTAACAAAAGTGACACTTTTTCACTGTCTTATATTCTCTCTTCTGTTGTTACTTTTTATTCATAACTGTTGATTGTTGACTGATCAGTTTTCTTATAGATAAACTCAACTTCTGATTCGCATATTTATAAGGAACGCAAAAGCTTTAAAAATCTTTGTAGGTTTATAGTTTTGTTAATTTCAAAGTTGTGCAAATCTTTAAGAAAACCTTAAATAGAAAATGTATCCATTTTTTTGAATGAACAAAGTCTATTACAAAACCATTTCTGGATAAATAATACAGCCTGTCGATCTCTTTATAAACTTGTTCGGAAAGTTCTTCTTGAGCTACCTTCTGCTTCTCTGCCAGAATAGCTTTACCACCTATAGTACTGCTCAAACCATCGGTATTATAGACTGCAATATCCACATCGACATATTGCACCTTTTCGTGATTAATACCTATCGCTATCAAAAAATGTTTCCAATCGGACATAATTCGAAGACTCTCATCATAATACCCATATTCGTCAAACATTTCTCTCTTTACCAGAAAAGCCTGATGGCATAAAAACCCTGAATAAATATCATACAATGAAAATAACCAATCTCGATGCCTGTAACTGTCATCTTTTCGGAGCTTTCCTTTCTCATCCCAGATTATATTGCCACACACAAAATTGTCTTCAAGATCGTGTCTGAAAATATCTGTCAAAACATCATCGGACGCAAAGACATCTCCCGAATTAAGAAAATAACAATATTCGCCCAGAGCTGTATAAATACCCTTATTCATGGCATTATAAATACCCGAATCGGATTCACTTACCCAATAATGGATATTATTTTTATGCTCCTGTATTACTTCAACACTTCCATCGGTAGACCCTCCATCAACTACAATAAACTCATAATCAATAAACGATTGGGATAAGACACTTTTTATGGTCTGCTCCAATCCTATTTTGTTATTCCAATTAATAGTGATAATCGATACTTTCATTGACTTCCAAGTTTAAAGCATTGTTCATGGCGATCGAAAGATATAACCTCCGGATATCCGAAATTATCCAATTTAAATTTATCAAGAATCAGTTTAGCATTAAATATTTTGAATTTTGACAGAAATAAGAATTGTTTTTTCCTCTTATTGTATCGCTTTAAAATAGATTTCTCCTCCTCTGTATATACTCTGGCAGCCAATACAGATTTGATCTCTGCATCATAAGCATCTTTTTGTTTCATGGAAAGCTGTTCGCCATCCCTCATTCTGAAACCGCTTAATATAGCAGTGGTCACATATAATTTCTCGTATGTGAAAAATCTGAACCACAATTCAAAATCTCCTGCATATTTCAGTGAAGATTCTATTCTCGATCCGGCTTTCTCCCATAAAGAGCGGCGCCAGAATACCGATTCTTGCTGTATCCACTGGTATTGACCAATGTACAGGTCATACTTAGACCATTGACGTAATGTATGCGGACATTCGACAATACGTCCCAAGGCATCATATATAGATGGAAATCCCAATAACCAGTTAACCTGACTATACTTTCCGAATATCTCTGCTACAGTAAAAAAAGACTTGGATTGATACATATCATCCGAATTGATCCATGCCATAACCTCGCCTGTCGATTTCTCGAATCCTTTACGTATAGCATCATACATCCCATTGTCGGGTACACTTTCCCAATATGCTAATCGGTCGGCATACTTCTTGATGATTTCAACAGAACCATCGGTACTGCCTCCGTCTATAACTATGTATTCGAGATTAGGATACCCTTGATTCAATACCGACAGTATTGTTTCCTCCAGATACTTAACCTGATTATAATTAGGTGTAACAATTGATATTTTAGGGTAGTTATTCATTCTGATATACAATATTCAAGTCATGTTTATGATTCTCACTTATGCTTTATTGCCCGTTGTATTCTCCATACAATTCGTTTCAGCCGATACAATCTGTCCGTAGGCGTTTGAAAATACTCTTTCAGCCTTTTGTGAGCTTCTTTGCTATACATGTTCTTTAGAGGCTCAACTTTTATATAATCTGCTATTAACATATTACGATACACTTCATTATCATCGCAATTCATGCCCGACCCGTCAAATCCCAGATTTTTCACTAAGCTTTGACGCGGATGCAAAGCAGTTCCCTTATTCAGGTAAATTGCTGCCTGCCATTTTACAGCCCATGTTTTGAGTGTGCCCCTTACATTATACATCAATTGCTCCTGATAAGATGTTCCCTGTAAAGCGTTGAATTTACGCCAGTCCACATTTTCATTTTCCAACCGGTTATATATACGCTCAATATCAACGTCGAAATATTTCCATGCACGTTTCCAAGTAGCCCATCCCCAGCAAGTACCTGCATCAAAACAAAAGGTATGAGGCAATCCTTCCGAATCTATAGGAAACATAAATCCTGCAACAGACATTATTTTCTCGTTGTTCTCGTGCAAATTCAAAGCATCGTTCATGTATGTCAGAAAGCCTACACTGGTTTCAATGTCATCTTCCACAACAATAACTTTTCCGTATTTATCTACCGTTTCGGTAACTCCTTTTACGATAGAATCGGCTAATCCTTTATTACGGTCCGACTCTATTATGTGGACTTCTCCGCACCATTGCTGTGATTTGATTAAAGCCCTGACTTCTGCTATTTTCTTTAAATCATCTTCCGAGGCATCCGCTTTAGGACCATCTGCATATATATACAATATACTATCTTTCGATAAATCGTTCTTCATCAAAGCGATTAACGTTTGCTCTGTATGTTTAGGTCTATTATAAACAAACAAAACGATTGGTGCTAGAGTCATAAAAGGTGTATTTTTATAGGTTTAAATAGTTTGTATAACACTCTGAAAGAACAATAAATCAATCTGTTTGACTTTATAAATTTAGGAATATAAGCCTCCTGTTCCAACATTCGAAGTCTTTCGTAATCTGTTAACAGATTATGAGGCATCAGCTCTTTTATAACTTGCCTGCGTTCTTCTAAATGGTATTCTCCGTGTGTTTTATTGGTACTGATACCTTCCATTTCGAAGATAACAACATCCAGATCGAGGAAAGCTGTATGTTCTCCACCCAATATTGTTAGAAAGAAAAATTTCCAATCCGATACTATTTTCAGAGTCTCATCGTATAGTCCGTATTTCTCAAACATATCGCGTCTGATAAATGTAGCCTGATGCAACATCGTATTTACAAACATATCATATAGAGTCACTTGACGATTACCCAGATTCTCCCATTTAATTTGGTGAGTACCATAATCGCATATTTGAATACCTCTAAGCAGAGGTTCTATATATTCTCTCGAAAATGTTTTCTGCAAAACATCTTCCGAGGCGTAGCTGTCACCCGAATTAAGAAAATGAAGATACTCGCCTTTAGCAACCGCAATACCTTTATTCATGGCATTGTATACGCCATTATCGGGTTCACTTACCCAATAGGTTATCTTATCCGAAAAAGAGTTTATTATCTCTCTACTTTCGTCCGTAGAACCTCCATCTATAACAATATATTCGTAGTCGGTATACGTTTGCCCAACTACACTTTCAATCGTACGCAGCAATCCTTTCGCATTGTTGTACGATATGGTTATTATGGATACTTTCTTCATCTAAGTACTTCCTTATATATTTCGACAGTCTGCAAAGCACTCTTTTCCCAAGAGAAATTTTGTAAGCGTTGCGTGCCTTTATTTATCATATCGTGCCTCAATTCTTTGTTGTTCAACAAGCTCGACACTGCTTGTCTTAACCGGGCGGGCGATTTAGAGTCAAAATAAACACCCGCATCTCTTGCAACTTCGGGAAAACAACTCTCATTACTTAAAACGACAGGGCATTGAGCTTGGAATGCTTCCAAAATCGGAATACCAAAACCCTCATAATAAGATGGATATATAAACATTTCAGCAGATTTATACAATCCAAATAGTTGCGTATCATTCACAAATATAATTTTGAGCTGGTCTTTTATCCCCAATGCTTCAAAGTATTTGTTCTCCTCCGAAGTAAAATGATCGCCTGTACAAACAACACACAATTCTTTGTTTTCCAACAAGATCGGCTGTATAGCTGCAATGAAAAAACTGAAATTCTTATACCCCAAACGCCTGTCCCCTACATACAGCAGATATTTCTTCGGCAAATTTTCGGGTTTATGACCTCCGTCAACCAAAGACGAGGCATGATATGTCACCGATATTTTATCGGCTGAAGTTCCGAATACGTCTATAATGTCTCGTTTTGTATTTTCCGAGACTGCAATTATATGAGCTGCATTATCGACCAGCTTCTTCTTTCGTTTAATAAATTGCGGACTATTTATAAATTCGGGATATAACTCGATAATCATATCATGTACAGTCAGCACATAAGGCTTACCATTTAAGTGATCGAGATAATAATCGCCAAAGAAAGTCGGATGAAAAACATCGAAATCTCCTTTTTTGAGCTTATCAATGGTTCTTGCTTCATTAATCTTATAAAAATCAGGATATTTCTCAGGAAACCTCTCTTGTAAAAACGAATACAGTCTTTTTTTACCTTTAAAATTTATTTTCGGAAGAAAAGAATAATAAGAAATTAACTGATCTTTCCACTCAAAAGGGATATTCAAACCTTTCAGATATTCATTGAAAGCATACTGTACAGATACATCAGCTTCAACACCAGCAGGCAAGTGCCTGATAATCTCAGCGAAATAGCGAGATACACCGCCTATACGTTGATGTTCAAATATCTGATGATCGTATAATACTTTCATAGCCTGAGACCTTTAATCTTCTTTATGAACAATTTTACGTATATATTGCACATCCTGAGGAATCTTACTACCTAAATTTACGGCAGCAGGAGCATTACTTTTACTTCTGCGTAATATACCAATCAAACGATCGGCTACTTTATCCCAGAAAGTTCGTGTATAATCCAATGGATTCTTTTTCAATGTCTTTTTAGTCAGAATATGAAGGTCTTTTCCATTAGAGTAAAAATTACAGGAGAATTTACCCGCAATAACTTCAAATGCCTGTTTGGTGTAGAAACTGACATGCTGACCTCCCTCGGGAGCAAAATACCACCAATCGTTAGTACTTGCGACTTCTTTATCGGGGACTAATTCGGTCGAAAAAATGATAGAATCCGAATAAGTGAATAGTTTCTCTATTTCCTCCAAAGGATTTGCTAAATGTTCAAAAATCTCGAAAGCGGTAACAGCCTCAAATTTAGGTGACGGCTCCAATTCCTCCAATGTAAAATACTTGGCAAACAGATTATCACAATATTTATCGTCCCAATAAAAATCAAATCCTTTATCACGCATCAAACGGACATACATTCCGTAGCCACCTGCATAATCAAGAAATTTTTTAGTATAGTCGAACGAACTTTTTATTACATTCTCCACTGCTGACGAATATACCAGATTACGATATATCAAGCCAATATCCATAGAGGTAATGGCATCGCTATAAGCTTCGTCCAACCAATACGGAGTATCGGACTGAATGAAACCGCAACAAGTGCATCTATGATAATCGACATCGTATTTATGTAACACTTTTGCCGAAAACAATTTTATGCTTTCGCCTCCACAAATAAGACATTTTTTGTTATTCATTGGCTAAAATTTCTTTGTACAATTCTATATATCGATTGGCGATATCTTCTATCCTGAAGTTATCCAATACTTTTTTCCGGGCATTATAACTAAGACTGTTATCTTCGTTATGACTAAGACAATAAACAATACCAACCGTCAAATCACCTGTATCATAAGGCTTTGCTAAATACCCATTCTGATGATGGTCGATCATATCGGGATTTCCTCCGATATTAAATGCCACAACAGGCGTTCCACAAGATAAACTTTCAAGAATCGTATTCGGAAAATTTTCGTGTGTAGACGGTACAATTGCAACATCCGCTGCATTGTATGCCAAAGCTAAGTCGGCTTCTCCACTTACATATCCTAAAAACTTGGCAGGAAAGTTAAACTGATAATCATCACGCTTCTCTGACCCGAATATAAGCAATTCTACTTCATCTTCGGAATACATTCCCGACAATATTTTTAAACTCTCCATCAACAACTCTCCGCCTTTTCGGGGATCTGCCATTGCAGATATTCCCCCAAAAAGAATAGTCTTCTTTGCTGTATCTAAAGATAATGATTTCTTTGCTTCCTCCTTATTCATGGGAGCAAAAACAGAAGTGTCAATACCATTGGGAATAACTGTTACAGGATATTTATTTAGCAACAAGCTACCTTTAGCTGCATCCGCAAGCCACCTGCTTGGGCTTACAATATGAAAACGGAGCGAAGAATACCTCTTCTTCTTCATCTCAAATACCTTGTAGCTTAAGTCTTTTTCTTTAGTTGATCCTAATTGAGGACAAGCATTGCAATGTGTTTTATATTTGTCGCAATCTTCGAAATACGAACATAATCCTGTAAATGAGAAACAATCGTGTATTGTCCAGATTATAGGCTTCGTTACGTTCGAAAATTCCGTAAAATCGACATAACTCTCCCCTACCCAATGCATATGAACCAGATCGAAATCCAATTTATCCAATGAGTTTTTCAATAGCGAAATTGCAATATCCGAGAGTATTTTATTTTGCATATCAGGGTAGCCTCCCCAAATAAGACGTCTTCTCTTTTCTTGAAGCTTAAGCTTATATTTATTCAGAAAACCAACGATACGATTTTGCGGATCATGGTAATTTTCGGCCAGATGCACTGTTTTACATGAAGTTCTTTTGCTATTAACCAAAAGGATATCCTCAATACCCTTCTTATTAATCTCTTCGTGGAGACGAAATGCAACACGTGCAGCTCCTCCAAAAGAATCTTTAGTGCTTAGCGTTACAATTTTCATACTTATCTCTTCAAAAATTTCTTCACTTTTTCCTTCAACGATTTGGGTGCTAAATTTTGAACCTTTTCCTTAAAGTTCAAGCTTATAGCTAAAAGATATAATCCCCACGACAACTTACTTTCCGTGCGTATCCAATCGAGAGGTATTAAATCTTTTGTATTATAATTACTAAAAGTTTTTCCATACCAAGGATCAGGGTATATCACCACTTTATCGGAATTAGGATTCAGCCACGCTCCCCACCAACTGAAAGTACTGTTACTTATAATATTATTCTTGCATAGCATCTGAATATATAAATCGATAATCGGCTTTTCGTTATCGCTAAAATAAAAATTATCTCCTTTAAATTTCTTTTTACACCATTCAATATCATCGCTAATAATCAGAAATTTCTTATCACGCCCTATATAATCTATCGCCTTATTAAAATAAGGCATCGATGCAACTGCATACCTATGAGGTTGTTTACAATAATCGCCTCTGCGAACGTGTATGGAGGTCACATCCTCTGATAATATATCTCCGTATTTGTTCAGAATATATTCCTTTTCACTTGGCGAAATCTCGAACAAGCTATTAACCAACTCCTTATCAAAGTATTTATAGGAATGAAAAGTACCATACAGCAGAATATTTTCATGATACGGTATCTCTCTGTATACAAAATCAATATCATAATAATAAAAACACTCTTCCTGAGGTCGTCCCTCTTGAATAGGTATATTCCTTAAGATATTATCTTTAAATTGTTTTATATAATCTTTTATATAACAGTTGTCAGGTTCAGGCAAAAAATAACCATCATGACATACAACCCTATAGTTCAGGTTATATTTCTTAGCATAAGAAGCTCCTGCGGCTATCTGAAAAAGATTGTTCCCAATCCGCCCGTTCAGTTCTATATAAACCATACCAAAACATATTAAGTGGCAATAAAAAGGTCTGAGACCTTATTTCTTTTTTAATAATTGATGAATATAACGGAGTGGAGCCAGTATGATTCCGCCGATTCTATATTGTAATGAATTTTCAATAAGTTTATACCTCTTTAATTCACTGTACATTTCTATCGGATTGATATATTCCAGATAAATATCCATATGATTTTTAAATATTTGAAGCCTTAAGAAACGCTCTTTCTCTTCATTTATTAACGTACGCATCGATACATCTTTTGTCCGATAGAAGAAATGAAATTTATCCAGTTTCACCACTTTATCCTCACGACGGAGCAGACTTAACCAGAAATCATAATCTTCCCAACCATAAATCATATTCACATTATAACCTGCTGTCAGGTCATAATCGGAGCGCTTATAAATGGCGGAACAATAAATGCAATTACGCACAAATAACATATTATCATATGTATACGGCAATAAATCCCATTCCTCATTTTGGACCCCAAATAGCTTTGCTCTGCAAAACACAAGTTTTACGGACGGGTCTTTTTCCAAAATACCAATTGCTTCGATGGTATAATCTTTCGATATTTTATCATCCGAATCAAGAGGTAGTATATATTTACCTGTAGAATGTTTAATTCCATAATTTCGGGCATCTGAAAGCCCTCCGTTTTCTTTTTTCAGGTATTTGAACCGATCATCTTTCCGGCACCATGCCAATGCAACTTCTTCCGTATTATCGGGTGATCCGTCATTCACAATAATACATTCCCAATCGATATACTCTTGCTCCAAAACCGTTTGCAAAGTTTCGGGTAAATATTCCGCCTGATTGTAACAGGGAACTATTATAGATATAACGGGAGAAATCTTAGGCATATAAGTGACGTTAAATATTTAATGCGATATTTTATCAAAATAACTATATCCGGGTATTTTATAGTTGCCAAAGCCATAAAAAGGCCTTCGACCTTAAATTATCTTAGTAATTTCTTTATATTGATTTTCAATAAAACATTTATAAACCTCAAAGATACATTATTCCTTATCACTCTTAACAATTCTCCGAGAGAGATAAATCGATCCCGAGGCACATTCCGATAAATAATTATATCAATATATTGATCAAAACATTTCTTATAAAACAGATTGAGCCGCCTATTAGTTTTGCTTAACTTATCCAGAATCAATATTTTCGAAGGTAAATCAATATCAAAACATCTATTTACAGAAATCAGTTCATCAGAAGTTAAATTCTCTCCAAAATAGTGGGATAAATATTCTAATTTTATTCTCTGCTTTGTTTCTAACTGCTCTTGAGCCCTTTGACTCGTAACTTGGTTTGGGTGTTGTCGGTATTGCAGTAATACTTCCTCTAAATTTGCCATTTTCACATTCTTAATGGCAGCTTCTACCCAAAAACGATAATCCTCTATGTATGTATAGTCAGCATTATACCTTATATTATTCAAATTGATAACATCCCTACGCATCATTACTGTCGGATGAGCAAAAACAACATCGTCTAATAATTTAATACGTATTTCATCATTATAATTGGGATGGTGTATCTCATACGAAGTGCCCATAAAAACAAAAGCCGTTCCAAGAATCGATATATCGGGATTATTCTCTAAAAATTCTACCTGCTTCTCCAATCTCGTATTGAAAGCTATGTCGTCAGCATCCATACGGGCAATATATTTTCCCTGAGCAATATCTAATCCATAATTTAAGGAGTAAATCAGTCCTTTATTCCCTTCATTACGAATTAATTTTATCCGGGTATCATTAAATTGCTCAATAATATCAGCTGTAGAGTCCGTTGAACCGTCATCTATTATTAAAAATTCAAAATTTTTAAATGTCTGCTCCAGAATACTATCAATAGCCTCTCCGATATACTCCGCAGCATTATATGCAGGCATAAGAACTGAAACCGTATATGGATATTTTATACTCATTATTTGAATAATCTCAAAAATAATCGTTTAAATTCATAAAATGCGATTATAGGTTGCTGCCTTAAAAATAAGAGAAGAATTTTTAAATTTGTTTTTTTAGATAGTAAATAATACAATCTGTAATGCTGCCATTCTGCGAACCATTTTTCCCTAAATTGTTTATCTGATTTAATACCTTGCCTCTTAGCTATCATTTTAGAAATAGGAAAACCTTCCAGAAAAGTTAAGCCATTCACTTCCGACCGATTAGAAACATTCGAGCTATGATTTCGAAAATAATTTAAATATTCTTTTACTTCAGATACAGTTCCTCTGGTATTCATTGCCAGTTTTGCCCAGAACAACCAATCTCCGCAATAAGTCAGTTTTGTTAATTCTTCCCAGATAGATTCTTCAATTGCATCTTTACGGAATACAACCATACTGGCATTGTAAATTACATTTCCATAAAGTAAATTATTGGAAAGAAAATAATCAAGGTTACAAAAGTCCGTTTTTAAGACTTCATCTCTCTTTCGCTTAATAGTGTCGTATTCATCAATTACATAAGATTGGGAAAAACAAAGTACCGAATTATTTTTCTCTATTAAAGAAATTATCTTCTCCAGAAAAGTAACGTCTGCATAATCATCACTTTCAGCAATCCAAATATATTCACCTTGGGCTAATTCTATTCCTTTTTTCCATTGTTTAAAGGTTGTTCCGCTATTAACCTCATTATAAACAACATGAGAAACTTTAGGGTGATTCCTGTATTTTTCTATAATCTCAATACTACTATCTTTTGATTTATCATCCAAAATAATAAGCTCAAAATCCTGATATGTTTGATTCAACACCGAATCAATCCGATGCTGAAGATATTTTTCATGATTATAATTGGGTATAATTACTGAAACCATAGCAAATTTTAAACTTCTTTATTTCTTAGGATGCGATACATTCCTCCCCAAGTATACTTGTTCAGTAAAATCCATTTATTCCATTTTACCAACTTCATAAAATTATATGAATATAGTAATTTTAGTAGTTGAAAAATACATTTTCGATGTTTCTCAACTCTGGCTAAAATAAAGCAAAAGGTATTAAATTCATTTCGAGAAATTTCACTTGTTGAAATTTCTCCAATATAATAAGGCAATACCTTTTTCCACTTGTTATAGAGTTTGAATGATTCTTCGAGCCATTCGATTGTAAAATCGCCGTACGAATAATGCTCCAGCTCAATTCCCAGAGTAACTAAATTCTGATATTTCTGAGCAACTTGCAAAGAATAATCAATATCATAACAATGATAACTCCGAAAGGTTTCCTGATCGAACTTAAATTCTTTTGTTATAGCAGTTCTTGTACAAAACCAACAACCGTCCAATACAACAACGCTATCTAATATCTTATTATTTGGATTCTTATAACATTTTGCAATCTCATTATTCTGAGGATAAACTTGTGTTACATTCATCTTCGCATATTTCTCATCTCCGGGAAAAAACCAACTGGAAGGAGTCTGGGGCTTGTAACTTCCTCCTGCAACACCTAATAATCCTGCATTTTCATTTTCTTCAAATACATCAATTACTTCTTGTCCCCAATTGGGTGTATTTATTAAAATATCATCATGACAAAAGCATATATATGGATATTGAGCTTTTTCCGCTCCCTTATTATACGCTTCGCATAAACCCATTAAGCCGGGATTCTCGATTGAAATTATTTCATAAATAACTCCAATATTTAATTTTACATTTTCCGAAAATTTTCGGAAATTATCGGGCTTATAGGTTGATATGACAATTGATATCATTAAAAATATAATTAAAAGAATTAGGTCTTGGTATTATAAGCCGATTCACCTTGAAAAATACCATCCTCACTTAATTTCCACGAATTTGAATTATTTGATGTTTTGAAGTAAAACTTATCCTCTTCCGATAGATTCTGACTATCAATATACCATCCTCTATGTTGTGCTGTAAAATCACCCCCGATTCTTAATCCTTTCAGGAAAGTTTTCTTGTTATGTTCATAATAAGGAGGATAAATCGCAAAAGTTGTATCGGTATCAGCCACATACACATTATCTGTTATAGGAATTTCCCAATACTTTTTCTCCCAAGCAATAACTTCCTCTTTTGCACTAAATGAATCGGGAATATCATCAATTTCAAGAGCAAACCCAACCTTGGTTACTTTTGTATATTTATCTAGAACCTTAATTAATTGTTCCAGATAATTTTCCGGCAAGTTTTTATTTGGTATAATGTCCGAGTCCGTTACAATATAATAACCTGAGGCATATTCTCTATACAGTTCCTTGTTATCCCAAAAAACAAGATGCCCGTAGTTTCTATCCATTCTTTTTACAACCACAGTGTTTTTTATTTGGTCATAATATTCAAGAAGAGGTGGATATTGCGAGTCATTATCTACTATCACTATATTCTTGTGATTTCTTTTTAGAAAGAAATCCACCATTTCTTTTAGATCCGAAAGCCTGTTATAATTAATAATAATAATAGGAACTTTTCCAGTATCTGACTTTTGTCTACGTACATTTTTATTGAAACACCATATCAGTGGATGTATTCTTTCCCTGTATATATATTCCTTATTTTTTTTTTTAGAGAAACCCAGAGTTATTATTTTCTTTGCTACCGATAAAAAATCGCTGACTAATTTTCTTGCAGTTCTAAGAACTCTGAATACTCTTTTATTATAAAAATTTGCATATAACTCCTGAGTATAACAAATATGATTTAATTCAGGAGAAAAAGATTCACTAACCACCTTATACCTTTCACTTTCAACTAGATCGGCATTATTACTGCTCATCCCATTCATTTCAAAAGAAGAAATAACTATGGGGATATATTCTTGAGTACTATTCGTAAAAGCTATGATTTTAAGAAAAAAAGCCCAATCTGAAACAATTTTAAGATCCTCCCTGTAGTAGCCATATTTTTCAAATAAGCCCCGTCTTATAAATGTTGTAGGATGTGTCAACGTTGCTCTTAGCATATGCAAAACACTAACATGTTTAGGCATTCTTACAATATCTTCATGACCATCAGGAAATATTCTGTGCAAATTACCATATACAAGATCATGCTTGGGGTTAAATTCGAATACTTTTGATAAAACATCATTTGTATAAAGCGTATCTCCACTATTTATAAATAAAAGATACTCTCCTTTGGCTTGTCTGATGCCTTTATTCATGGCATTATAAACACCGGTATCAGGTTCGGAAACCCAATAATCTATTTTTTCGGAGTACGTTTTTATAATATCAACACTATTGTCTATCGAAGCTCCATCAATTACAATATATTCAAAATCAGAAAAATCCTGATTGACTATGCTTTTAACGGTTCGTTCTAAACCACCGGCATTATTATAATTAATGGTAATGATGGATAGTTTCATTTCCTTTTATTTAGTATATCTTCATATAATTGCTTATATTTTTCGGCATGCAATTTTTCTGAAAAGTGATCTAATGCATATTTCCTTATATCCTCATTATTAAAAGAGTAATTATTATCAAGAAAATCTTTAAGATTATCAATTAAAGATTTAACACTTATCTCTTCTACCAGTATACCATTTTCACCTGTTTTTATGTGTTCGACCATCCCTCCATTAGAAAAACTTAAAACAGGAGTTCCATTAGCAAATGACTCCGGCATAACATTTGTAATAACATCTTCCCTAGAGGGAATTACAGTTAAATCAGCGGCTGAATAAATAGTATTTAGAACCGAAATATCGTGAATCTTTGGAAAATGAATATAATTAATTTTACTATTCAACTGTATTTTTCCTCCACCAACACTTACTAAATTAAATTTAGAAGTATCTAATTGATTAATTGCATCAATAAGAAGCCCTATTCCTTTTCGATAAACTGTAATATCGTGAGCCACAAAAAGAATAGTCTTTAATCCATTATTTAAACCTAGTTTCTCTTTGACCATTAATCTATCCAGATCCGGATATTTAGAGAGATCGATTCCATGAGGGATCGATGTATAGTGCGGGTATCTCCCCAAAATTAGACTTGCTTGTGATTTATTCTTTAACCAATCAGAAGGACATACAATATTAATATCTTTATTACGATCTATATATCTTATTTTTTGTTCAAAAATTTTATGATCTAACTTTCCTAATGTTGCCTCATTTCTAATTCGATCTCCCTCATAATGAAATAATCCCATAAATGGGTTCATATCATGTAATGTCCAAAGAATAGGTTTCTTTATTTTTTTAAAGAATGAAGGATAATTAATAAAATCAGCAACCCAATGTAAATGCACAATATCCGTATCTTTAAAAATATCCAAATTTTCTATTCGATATGAGGTCCTTGGATACGTAATAATCTCATAGTCGCCAGGGTACCTTTGTGTATTCTTCCAGTTTAGGTGCTCCGGGGTAATTTCGAAGTGACATTTTATTTTGTGTACAAATGAACTTACAGGAGGAACTGTATATACTTTAGCGCCTAGATTTTCCTTTGCAAGATTATATTGCTGAACAAAGTTCGAATCTACATCAGTATATTTTAGTAAAGCACAATGTAATCGATATGCTGCAATACCAGCACCACCTGTAGTAGCTACCGAAATATGTGTAACTTTCATTTCTATTTTATTTTTTTGTAGATTCTGAATAATATGTTTCGTATCCGCTTTTTCCTTGAGGAATCTGTTCCAAATATATAGAATCGTCTCAGATATTCTTTACCATACTTACTCTCTTTGATTTTTACAGGTTCTACTTTTATAGATTTAGCTAATTCAACATTATATCTATCATCAGGAGAAGAACAATGTTCTCCACTTAAGTCAATACCTATGTTATCCACCATCGAATAACGAGGATAAAGGCATAATCCTTTTTTTAGAAAGATTGTCGAATACCATCTAATAGCCCAAGTATTAATATTTCCATGATAATTATCTTCTATTTGCCTATACAAGTTTATAGCACCATTTAGGTTAAAGGCTTTATAATCCCGTTGCAAAGGGATCGTTTTAAATAGATAGTCGATATCAAGAATAACTTGATCCCAGGACCTCTTCCATGTTGCCCATCCCCAACAACTCATAAATCGTAAAAAATATGTTTCTAGTAGCCTATCAGCTCCTGTAGTGACTGGAACAAAACCAGAAATATGCATTACTCTATCTACATTCTGATATAGTTGTAGTGCATCATTCATATATTGTAAAAACCCCACAGAAGTTACAATATCGTCTTCCAACACTACTATTTTACCATATTGGTTTATAATATCAGTAACACCATCAATAATAGAAGAGGCTAGCCCTTTATTCACTTCTGATTCTATAATATGAACTTCACCACACCATTTTTTTTCTCTTATTATTCTACGCACTTCATACACTTCTTTTAAAACATCATCAGAAGCATTGGTTCTAGCACCATCGGCATATATATATAAGACAGAATCTTTAGCTAAAGAATTATTAGCTAATGCCTCTAATGTTTGCCTTGTATGCCAAGGCCTGTTATAAACAAAAAGAACTATGGGTGCGAGTTTTTCAGTCATTCTTCAATTTAAAAAACATAGAGTCATAAATTTTCACGACAACTTCATAGCCTTTTTCTTTAAGAAAAAGATAAATTTCATTTTTATCTATTTCATCTAAATTTCCCTCAAGAGATTCAACTATTACAATAGAAGGTTTATACTTATTCCAATCATTAGATTTCAAAACTGCAAAATCCAACCCCTCAACATCAATACTCATAAAATCAATAGTCATACCAACTGGTAGATATGAATCCAATACCTCTTTCAGTGTTTTAGTTTTTATTACCCTTGTATCTATTATTCTATATTGACGCAATCCATTTTTTTTATCAGCTTCTTCTTTAGAAAATGTATTCAGAGCAGGTTCATTAAAAATATAATACGTTAGATTCTGAGAACTTCCAGAGATAGCAAATTCTAAATTTATGTCGAGAGGTCGTATTTGTTGAAAAGGAATCATACTTCCGGGCATCGCATCGACATTAATACCTCGCCAACCTTGTAAATAGAATTTATACGTATTTGAAAATCTTATGGGGTGATGTGCTCCAATATCAACATAAAATCCAGTAAGTTTTTTTTCAAAAAAACGACTTAAAACCATATCTTCACCTACCTGGGAGAAAGAAATATTACTAAAATATTGGTATTTATAATTCAGTAATTCATTCGCAATATAAGTTGGACAATTTTCGAAAAATATTTTTTTTATCTTTTGTTTGATCTGTCCCATATACCTTTAATTAAAAATTTAGCATTCCATTGATCTGTTCTTACTCCTCCTGTTCTATAAAAATCTCCGTGTTCTATCTGAATTTGCCCTATTTCATCTTGTGGCCAATCTAATATTTCACCTTTCGACCTTAACAGTCCTCTAACTAATACAATATTTGAGGATATAGGGAAATCTTCCACACTACATTTTACAGTAATATATTTCTCGTCTTCGGTTGAAAACAATTGCCCTTGATAAGAGCTATATAAATTGGATATGGGATCGCCATAAACATCATGTAAAGAAAAACCTAGGTCAATATTCCTGAGATTTAATTGGTTCGCCTTTAATACAAAAACAAAAGTAATATCCTCTCCTGTAATAATTGTATCAACTCTTTCCCCATTGCTATTTTCAATATAGAAATCTGAAAAGATAATACTACCCGAACCTTTCCTGTTTTTTATAAGTTCGACATTAGTCGTCGTATTTGTATTTAACATCATATAGCGTTCAACAGTTTTATCAATTTTATCAAAACAGTCGATACTTCCATTTTTTAATAAGAGTCCCTTAGTACATAAGCTTTTGATTGAACCCATATTATGGCTTACAAATAAAACCGTACGCCCTCCTCCTTGTGCTACATCTTTCATCTTACCAATAGCTTTCTTTTGGAATTCGGCATCACCTACAGCTAAAACCTCATCCACAACCAGTATTTCAGGCTCTAAGTGTGCTGCAATAGCAAATCCCAGACGAACAGTCATTCCTGAAGAATATCGTTTTACCGGAGTATCAATATACTTTTCTATTCCCGAAAAATCAACGATTTCATCAAATTTTCTATTTATTTCTCTCTTGGTCATTCCCAAGATAGCACCATTCATATAGATGTTTTCTCGTCCTGTTAACTCTCCGTGAAAACCTGTACCAACTTCGAGCAAGGAAGCAATACGTCCTTTAGCCTTAATACTACCTGTAGTTGGAGATGTAACTCTTGACAGAATCTTTAATAATGTCGATTTTCCAGCTCCATTCTTTCCTATTATTCCTAATACTTCGCCTTGTTCTACATTAAAAGAGATATCTTTTAATGCCCAAACATAATCACTAGTAGATTTTGCACTGCTATCGTTTACTTGTCCAACTTGTAAATAAGGATCTTCTTTACCTCTAACCTGATGCCACCACCTGTTAAGGTCATGAGCTAGAGTACCCGTTCCTATAGTACCTAAACGATATTGTTTTGATATATTTTCAAACTCGATTGCTATATTTGACATAAATGTTCTTCTTCTTTAATTATACAATATCTATAAAACGGCGCTCTACTTTATTAAAGACAATTATCCCTAATAAAACAATTATAAAAGTGAATATGCTGCTGTAAAGCAAACCTCCCCATGAAAGTTCTCCGGTTCCTAACATCCCAAATCTGAATGCTTCAACAACAGACGATAATGGATTTAATTGGATAACCCATTTGAAAGCACTGTATTTTGCAGGAATGGCCGACAATGGATAAATAATCGGAGTTATATACATTATCAATCCAATTGCAAAAGAAAATAGTATATTTAAATCACGATACTTAATAGTTACGGACGATATAAGAATACCAACGCCAAACGCAATACCGGCAAGCATAATTACCAATAAAGGAAATAATAGAATATAAACAGTTACTCCGATGGATGATCCAGTGAACAAAAAATATGCATAAATAGAGAAAAACAAGAGCATCTGTATGAACATTTTAAGGACAGCTGAAGCCAGCCCTGCGATCGGAACAACCAACCGTGGAAAATACACTTTGCTAAATACTCCTGCATTTCCCGAAAATGTTCCGGAACTACGTCCTAAACAATCAGAAAAAAAGTTCCAGCACAAAATACCTGACATATAAAATAACATGGGAGGTAAACCATCTGTTGATATTTGAGCAATACCTCCAAATACTAATGTATAAATAAGTGTAGAAAAGATCGGTTGAATAAAAAACCAAAGAGGTCCTAATATTGTCTGCTTATATGCTGAAATAAAATCTCGTTTAACATACAGATACAATAAATCTTTGTATCTCCAAACTTCTTTTAAATGTAGATGAATACCCTTTTCTTTGGGTTTTATGACGATATCCCACTGATCGTCTCTTGCTATATCCATACGTTAGTAAAGTAATTAAATAAATTAATATCAGACGACAAAGATAATACTTTTATGGAAAATGTATTCATCATCCCGAGACATAAAGCGCCCATGTTAAATTATGGGCGCTACATTATGTTAATTAACAATATATAGGGATATTATGTTTCGTATAAATATCTTTTTATACTCTTTTTAGGTGTTTTTTCGAACTCTGTGGGATAAACATGTATGGAAGAAAGAGTTTCATAATTCGCAACAGACTTATTTAAAACCTGCCTGTTCTCTTCCATTACTATATCTAATGCACTGGAAGATAAGCCGGTTGAATTCATAGCTTCATAATCAGGATACACCAAAGCTACCAACTTATTGTTTCGACTTACAACCAATGATTCTGTTATATAGGGCAAATTATTTAACTTGGCCTCTATCTCTTCAGGAAAGATATTCTGACCACTAGCGCCCAATATCATTGTTTTACTTCTTCCTCTAAGGTAAATTCTATTATTTTCATCAATAGTACCTAAATCTCCAGTTTTAAGCCATCCGTCAGCTGTAAAAGCAGCATTAGTAGCCTCTTCATTTTTATAGTAACCTTTCATTACATTCTCTCCTCGAACTTGTATTTCTCCAAGAGTATTGTAAGGATCAGGAGAATCTACACGCACTTCCATTATAGACAAAACTTTTCCACACGAAGTTGGAACAAAATCATAATGGTGATCATACGAAATCAAAGGACCACATTCTGTCATGCCATACCCTACTGTAAATGGAAATTTAATTTTATAAAGAAAACTTTCGACTTCTTTATTGAAGGCTGCTCCACCAATAATAACCTCTCTAAAAGAACCCCCAAGAGCATCTATCAATCCTTTTCTGATTTTTGCATATATCTGATCTTTAACAATAGGGATCTTCAAAGCCATTTTAATACTCGACTTCTCCAGCTTAGGCAAAATAGCCTTCTTATATAGTTTTTCAATAACCAACGGGACAGTAACTATAAGATTGGGCTTTATCTCAGAGAATGCAGCCGCCAAGATTTTAGGAGATGGTGCTTTTCCTAATAACGTAATGTGAACACCTTCCGACAGTGCATATAGAAAATCAAATGCACAGCCGTATGCATGAGCTAAAGGCAGAAAAGAAACAACTCTATCCCCTCTGAATAACAAATCTAATGTTTTGGCATAAGTTACATTTCCAGCCAAATTATTAGCAAGAAGCATAACACCTTTACTAAACCCTGTAGTCCCTGATGTGTAATTAATTAATACAACCTCAGAATTATCTACATCAGCATATATTATATCTTCTTTCGAAAAGCCTTTTGGGTATTTAACCTCCATATCATTATCGAGGTTTCTGATAGCTGACTTTATATGTTTTTTACTGTTATCGTATATACAAGAAAAATCAGATAAGCTAAATATTCCTGTTAAATGAGACATCTGTCCTTCTTCCAGGCTTTCCCAAATAGAATCACTAACAAAAAGCAGCTCCGATTCAGAATGATTTACAATATGGTGGATATTATCGGGGTGGAAGTCCTGCAAAATCGGAACAACAACCGCTCCATACGTGATGGTAGCCATATAAACCATACACCATTGTTGTGTATTCTTACCAATCAGCGCAACCTTTGTACCTTTCTTTATTTCTAACTTATCAAACAAAATATGCAAACGAGCAATTTCTTTTGCCAAATCTTTATAGAATAAGGCATCCGTGTCTCCATAATCGGACAGTGCAGGTAAATCCCAGTTATATTTAAAACTATCCTCATATAATTTGATGAAATTTTCTTTAATCATAAAAACTGCTCATTTTTTCGTTGTTTGTGCAAAAATAGATACAGAAATGGTAATTGCAAACTTTTTTAACTTCAATATTGATCCATTTTGTGTATTTTTGCAAGTTATTTATAATGTATAGTTATATTTTACTGAGTATCAATACACACTTAGTCACATTTGTTTAATAAATCAATGATAGATAATACTATATTCGAAAATAAGCTTGCCGCTTATCTTACTTTAGGTTGCAAGCTGAACTTTGCCGAAACTTCGGCAATAGGTAAACAATTATCAGAAGTAGGTGTACGCAAAGCCCGTGAAGGGGAAATTGCCAACATCTGTGTAATAAATACTTGTTCTGTTACTGAATTTGCAGATAAGAAATGCAGACAAGCTGTAAGAAAGTTAATTAAAGAAAATCCCGGAGCCTATGTTATAGTAACCGGTTGCTACGCACAACTTAAACCCGATGATATAGCCTCAATAGAAGGTGTAGATATTGTACTTGGTGCTGAGCAAAAGTTAGATGTAATAGCTTATCTTGACGAACTTAAGAAAAAAGAAAAAGGAACTGTTTTTACCAGTAAAACCAATCATATAAAAACATTCGTTCCTTCATGTTCGAAGGACGACAGAACCAGGTATTTCCTTAAAGTACAGGATGGCTGCGACTATTTTTGTTCTTTCTGCACCATTCCTTTCGCAAGAGGAAGAAGCCGTAATGGAAGCGTTGCCGACCTTGTTAAACAAGCCGAAGAAGTTGCTGCAAACGGAGGTAAAGAAATTGTATTAACTGGTGTAAATATTGGTGATTTTGGTAAAACCACAGGCGAAACATTCTTCGATCTAGTAAAAGCTCTCGATAATGTGGAAGGAATTGCACGTTACCGTATCTCATCAATAGAACCAAATCTTCTGACAGATGAGATTATTGAATTTGTAGCGCGCTCCAAACGTTTTGCTCCACATTTTCATATTCCATTACAATCGGGATCCGATACTGTATTAAAGCTGATGAAAAGAAAATACGATACAGCTTTATTCAGACATAAGGTAGAAAAAATAAAAACGGTTCTCCCTCATGCCTTTATTGGCGTAGATGTTATAGTTGGTACCAGAGGTGAAACGGATGAATATTTCGAAGAATGCCGACAATTTATCCAAAGTCTAGATATTTCTCAGCTCCACGTGTTTACATATTCTGAACGCCCAAATACACAAGCTTTAAAAATAGATTATGCAGTGGATGTCAGAACTAAACATTTCAGAAGCAAAGCATTACTAGACATATCAGATAGAAAACTTAGAGACTTTTATCTTTCTCAACAAGGCTTATTAAGAAAAGCTCTGTTCGAACATTCTATTCATGATAATAAAATGTATGGCTTTACAGAAAACTATGTAAAAATAGAACGAGAGTACGACGAAAGACTTGTAAACGTAGTAGGTGAAGTACATTTAGGAGGATTAAACATAGAAGGGACAGCAGTAGTTCTTCAATAAAGAAAGAAGATGAATCATATAATATACAAAATAATATACGCCATACTGTACATGCATGCTCTACTACCATTCAGAGTACTGTATATACTATCCGATATATTATACATTCCTGTATATTATATTGTAAGATATAGGCGTAAAGTTGTAAGGACTAATCTGAAAAATTCTTTTCCAGAAAAGAGTAAAAAAGAACTACTCGAAATAGAACACCAATTCTATCATCATTTTTGTGATTACTTTGTTGAAACGATCAAATTACTTCACATAACAGACGAAGAGATAAAAAAGCATATCACTTTCAAAAACATGGAATTGGTTGATAACCTGATGAAGGATGGAAATTCGGCTATCATGTATTTAGGTCATTATGGTAATTGGGAGTGGGTACCATCAATCACTCTACATGTCAACAAAGACACCTTGCTAGGTCAAATATATCGCCCTCTCAAGAATAAAGCTTTCGATAATATATTTCTAAAAATAAGAAGCCGCTTTGGTAGTGTCAGTATTTCCAAGAACAATACGTTGAGATCTATTATTCAGTACAAGCAATCGGGTCAAAAAGTACTTATTGGGTTTATGTCCGATCAGACTCCAGCTTGGAATAATATACATTATTGGACTACGTTTATGAATCAGAATACCGCTGTATTTACAGGTGTAGAGCGAATATCTAAACAAACAGGTTTCTCAATAACCTATCTCGATATAAAAAAGGTTGCAAGAGGCAAATATAATTGTGAAGTAAAGTTAATTTCAGCAAATCCAAAAGAAGAACCTGAATTTGCGATCACTGAAAGATACATCAGAGAGATGGAAAAAACCATCTTACACAATCCCGCTTATTGGCTCTGGACACACAAACGTTGGAAATATAAGAAAGAAGATTTCGAAAAAAGATGAAAAAAGTATCTGTGGTTATACTTAATTGGAATGGAAAACATCTTCTTGAACAATTTCTTCCATCTGTCGTAAAATATACTGACAGTGATATGGCTGATGTTATTGTCGCAGATAACGCTTCGTCAGACGATTCGGTCTCCTTTATTCAAGAAAACTACCCCACTCTGTCTATTATCCGATTATCTGAAAATTTTGGATATGCTGAAGGATATAATCAAGCACTGAAACAAATAGAAACCGAATATTCTATACTTCTCAATTCGGATGTAGAAGTGACTGCCGGTTGGTTAGCTCCAATAATCAACTTTCTGGATACACATCCTGATGTTGTTGCAGTTCAACCTAAAATACTTGCCCAACAAAAGAAAGACCATTTTGAGTATGCAGGAGCATCAGGAGGCTTTATTGATAAATATGGGTATCCTTTTTGTCGCGGGCGCATATTTGACTCATTAGAGATAGATAAAAATCAATACGATCAACCTATTGACATATTTTGGGCTTCGGGAGCATGCTTAGTTATTCGCACAGAAGAGTACCTTAAAGCGGGTGGACTAGATGTATCTTTCTTTGCTCACATGGAAGAAATAGACCTTTGCTGGAGACTTAATGCTAGAGGGTTAAAAATAGTATGCATACCTCAATCGGTAGTATACCATGTAGGTGGAGCAACCTTAGCCGGTGAAAACCCAAGAAAGACTTTTCTTAATTTTAGGAATAACTTAATTATGCTCTATAAAAATCTAGATGATAAAGCTTTTAGAAAAATTTATAGAGTCCGATTCTTTTTAGATTATTTAGCTGCATTACAAATGATACTAAAAGGTAAAACTAGTAGTGCAAAAGCAACACATCAGGCACATATTGAATTCACAAAAATAAAAAAGAATTATAATAGCCTAAGATCTGAGAATCTAGACAAACAAACTTCTAAAAATATAAATACAATCTACCCTAATAGTTTACTCTGGCATTTTTATATAAGAGGGCATAAAACATTCAAACTTCTATCTTGGAATATTCAAAAATAACTGCATCTCAACTCCTTCTGTATAATATATTTACATAGCTCTCTCAATCTTTATTTTAATACTCACTTCTCAGATAGCGAAAACCTTCAAATTAAAAACATAAAACACTCACTATCAATCATATTTGCACATAAAAACGAAAATACAAATTGATATTTCTGCTTTAGAAAACGAATAACAAGTTTTGAATTAAAAATACACATCACAATATTTCTTATTCTTTTTCTAACATAATTCTCCCCTACAATTTCATCTCTCAAAAACCATCTATATCTAACAAAAGATAATAGACTACAATTATCAACTTAAATACAATATTGATATATACGACTATAACCAGACAAATATTTTAACATTTTCATTTGCAGCGAGAACAAACTAAACACCTATATATCTACACTATAACAAGACTATCGATATACATAGATGGGATAATCTGCTTATCAAGTACATCTATAGAATTAAATACACAAAAAGAATGAAAGAAAACTGCAATAAAAGAATATACCCTTTTTATCACTAAAAAATAATACACTAAAATAAGGTGATTCAAATAAGTAACCGCAATCAACATAAAATAATATGAGAGGTTATTCAAATTAAGTTCCTCTTTTACACAGATAATGTAAACTTGAATAAAGACATAACATTAAAAAAATTCTTTGATAAAAACTGGTATTAAAAACCACAACAGACTGATATACTAATATAGAACAGAGTATACCTCGCGTATTCCTTAACATCTACATCTAATAAACAAACATCATAATCACCTAATATATAGAGAATAAAAAACTCCACCAATATACATTGATAGAGTTTCCATTGATATACGATATAAAATATCTATACTATATAGTTTTTTCTATTATTGTTTGAAGTGCTATATTTTGAGGCGTATCAGACAAGTTTATCCAAGTAATATCTGTATCTCTTTTAAACCATGTCATCTGTTTACGAGAATATATACGTGAGTTTTGTTTTATCTTCTCTACTGCAAAATCTAAAGTCCATTCACCATCTAAATACTTAAATAACTCTTTATACCCCACCGTATTTAGTGAATTATTCATTCGTAAAGGATAAAATTTTTCAGCCTCTGCTAATAATCCATCCCTCATCATTTCATCCACACGCATATTTATTCTTTGATAAAGCTCTTCCCTATCCCTCATCAATCCAATCTTAATGATTTCAAAAGGACGTTGCTTAACCGTATTAGTCCGAAAAGAAGAATATGGCTTACCCGAAATCAGGCAGACCTCTAAAGCATGAATCACTCTTTTATAGTTTTTCAGATCTACCTGATCGTAAAAAACAGGATCCAATATCTTTAATTGTGAACGAACAGGCTCTAATCCCTCTTTTTCAAAACGATCATAAAGCTCTTTGCGGAGAACATCATCAATGGTAGGAACTTCGTCAATCCCTTTACACAGTGCATCTATGTACATCATTGATCCTCCCGTCACAATAAGCACATCTAAAGTTTCGTGCAACTCCGATATTATCTTTAATGCTTCGGTCTCGAATTCACTAGCACTATAATAATCTTCAACACTAAGAGTGCCGACCATATAATGAGGAACACGAGACAACTGATTCTCGGTAGGAGCGGCAGTACCTATCGAAAGACCTTTATATAATTGACGTGAGTCTGCTGATATTATTGGACAATTCCAATATTCAGCAAGACTCACGCTTAATTCAGTTTTACCAACTCCGGTTGGACCGAGTAGTACAAGAAGTTTTTTCATCAAAAATTTTCACCATCTGATGGAGGTAGAGCATCGTCTAAACCATCAAAACCTTCTGCATCTAATTCATCCAAATCATATCCTTCATCTCCGTAAAAATTCTCACCGGTATCTATAACCGTACTTTTTACTTCGAAATCATTGAAATCTACAAATTGAGCCGGTGCATCACCTATCGATTTTGTACAAATGGCTTCATCCAAGTCTTTTCCTGTAATAATCTCTCTTAGCTCAATAAAGAAAGATCGTTCAGTCATATAGTCAAAAACATACATAAGTTTTTGCTTTTCGTCTTCAAGGAAATCATTCAATACAGAATCTTCCATTATATAGGAGTCTTCTTCCGAACTTGTATCCATTTCGGTCAAAGTTATTTCACGCTCTTTTTCCCAGTTATCACTACAAATAAAGAACGAAGACATTTCACCCTCTTTGTAATCTACTGATGAAAGAATAGCATTGTGTAAATCCAGAAAAGTTGCATCGGCATCTATCTGAATTTCTCTTTTGAAATCCTCCACTTCATCTGACAACATTAAAAACCTAAATACCATGAGTCTAGCTAATTATTTTCTTTATTATTATAAATATTTCCAACTTATTATTTTCTATAGCTTTCCATTATAACTACCAATATATATTGTAGTTACGAAAGTAACAGATAGGTCTGCGACCTTTATTTATTTTTCAAAGTTATATAAAAGAATTATATCTAATTACTGTAGGGATATCTTTTTCGTGTTTTTATTGTAAATGGGCAAAACTGGAGTTGTATCTGATTGTAAGCAGAAATCGGCAACATCCAAAAGCCCATGTGCTTCCAGTCGTTTCATATGCTCTCCTCTTTTTATATATGCGAGAATATCCGGTTTAGCCTCTTTCCACATAGACAAGGCCACACCTGCAGCATCAAAGTTCGCATTATATGCGCCTTTATCAACTAATATCTCTGCCAAAGCACCACCAAACAAGCTATCCTCCAGATTAAATTTATCTTTCCACCCCGCACAAAGAACCAAAACATCTTTTTTTTGAGAAAGACAGAAATCAGCTACCGTCGAAATATTAGAAAAAGAACCGATTATCAGACAAGAACAATCTTCTGCCATATCTATGGCATGAGTACCATTGGTTGTAGAGATAACAACATCTTTTCCCTCTACTTTTTCGCGAGTATATTCTGATGGAGTATTACCGAAATCGCCAAATTCGAATTTCACAACATTTCTTTCTCCTCCTACTAAATATCCCTTCTCTTTGTATGCCTTAGCTTCTTCTACCGTTGCTACTGGCATAATACTGGCTGCGCCATTGTTGAGAGCCATACACATGGTAGTAGTAGCACGGAAGATATCTACTACAACTACAATAGTATCAGTATTTTCTACATAATAAGGATATAAAATCGGGGAAAAACAAACGTCTATTTTCATCTTTAACTATTCTTTAAGGTGTCAAAACCTTTTATTTCTTAAGTAAGCATTAATACAACAATAAGTTATCAGTATAAAATACTGTATAAATACGCATAGTGACTTATATAAGCAAAGCTACAAAAAAATAATAGGCTATAAAAGCTATAAACAGCACTTATTCCGATTTAGTAAACTTATATAAAATCACTATCTTTACACGCTCAACTAAAATTTCAAGCCTATTTATTGCTTTTACAAAAACTGACTCATACTAAAGCAACAGGCATTTACTTTATACAAAGAATAGAATGATACAAATAGATGATGCCATAGTAGCATTAGACGTTATAGAAGAAAATTTTATCTGCGATCTTTCAGTCTGCCAAGGAGAATGCTGTGTAGAAGGAGAATCAGGTGCCCCTCTCGAAAATGAAGAGGTAGAAATTATCGAAAAGCTATTACCTGCAATATGGGACGATTTATCACCCAAAGCTCAAGAAGTTATCAACGCACAAGGTGTTGCCTACAAGGATAGAGATGGCGACATGGTTACTTCCATTGTGAATGGAAAGGACTGTGTATTTACATACTATGATGACAAAGGAATATGTAAATGTGCTATCGAAAAAGCACACAAAGAGGGTAAAACCGATTTTTACAAACCTATTTCTTGTCACTTATACCCTATAAGATTAGAAAAATTCAGAGAGTTTACAGCAGTAAATTATCATAGATGGCGTATATGCAAGGCAGCAGTATTATTAGGAAATAAAGAAGGATTACGAATCTATCAGTTCCTGAAAGAACCTCTTATCCGTAAATTCGGAAATGCCTGGTATAACGAACTATGTATTGCAGCAGATGAATACAAAGAAATGAAAAAGAATGGGTTGACTAAATAAAGTCAACCTTTTTTATACTGATTACTTATTTGATAAAATTCTCGAATAGATTATTTATGTAGGGACGCTCAAAATCTTCGGTTTTAATAATATTCCCGTTCACAACCAGCAGATCAACATCTATCTTAATAATACCTCTCGATTTTTCTTCTGGCTGTCGCCCGATTTCAGTTTCTATCTTCTTCAATCTTTCAGTCACTGTTAAGTCATCATCTTCCGAGTTAATCAATGCCAGTTGATTTAAGAAATCACTCTGATAATTATCACCAAAAGGCTCGGTGTTAATCATTTCAGAAAACATTACATCAGGATAATACTTACTAAGCAGGTAACGGCAACGAGACATATTTTCTGTCCTGTTTTCGTTCGACCCCATGCTTATAATAAATGTATTCATAATCGGGTACAAATATACATTCATTTTATTAAAAAGTTATAGATTGATTATTTTGAATTATCTTTGTTTAAGGTCATATCCACTATAGAAAAAAGGTCACTGCCCTTTTTATTTAATGGGTAAATAGAATATAGGAAATTAGTTATACTTATAAGATATAGCATTAACAGTTGAAATTACTTGCATGAAAAAAACACTTACTCTTCTTTTTTTAATTCTCGTTGGATGTATTCAGCTTATAGCCGACAACAATACACCCCTTATATACAAAATCAATATCAAACAAGAGATAGGACCAGTTACGTGGCAATATCTTCAAAACGGATTGCATCTTGCTGAAAAAGAAAAAGCAGATTATATACTTATTGAAATGAATACCTATGGAGGTAATGTAGTAGAAGCCGACTCGATGCGAACGGCTATCCTCAACAGCAAAATACCTGTGTATGTATTTATTAACAACAATGCAGCATCGGCCGGAGCTTTGATTGCTATTGCTTGTGACAAAATTTTCATGCGAAACAGTGCCAATATAGGAGCAGCAACAGTAGTTGATGCTTTGGGAGAAAAAGCCCCCGATAAGTATCAATCCTATATGCGCTCACTTATCAGATCTACTGCCGAAAGTCATGGTAAAGACACTCTTATATCTCAGAGCAACGACACCATACTTAAATGGAAGCGAGATCCCAGAATAGCAGAGGCAATGGTAGACGAACGAGTGGTAATACCAATGCTAACCGATACAACCAAGGTTTTGACTTTAACAGCTAATGAAGCCCTTAGTGTGGGATATTGCGATGGAATTGCCGAAAACATTTCCGAAGTTATAGTAAAACATATGAATATTGAGGATTATGAAGTTCATACCTACAATCCTACAATTTTCGATTATATCAAAAATATTCTTACTAATGGAATAGTCCAGAGTATTCTTATTATGATTATCATAGGAGGAATATATATAGAGCTTAAAACACCGGGTGTAGGTCTTCCTATTGCAATGGCTATAACGGCAGCTTTATTGTATTTTACTCCTTTATATATGGATGGCTATGCTCAAAATTGGGAAATCATCATATTTGTTATCGGTCTTATTTTAATCGCCTTCGAGATATTCGTCATACCCGGGTTTGGCGTTGCAGGTATCAGTGGTATCGTACTTACCATTGCCGGATTATTCCTCAGTTTAGTAGGTAATGTTGATTTTGACTTTACAGGAGTATCATCCGATCAAACACTCAAATCATTAATAACAGTCATTGTGGGAGTCTTTATGTCTTTCGTTCTCATTATTACTCTCATTAGCAGGATTGGGAAAGAAGGAAGCCTATTCAGGAATATTGCATTAACAAGTGATCAGGAAGGATTTATCTCTGTACCCGAAGAACAGAAACTAATGATTGGAAAAATCGGACATGCTGCTACCGTATTAAGACCATCGGGAAAAGTAATTATAGATGGGGAATACTATGATGCGGTTGCCAACCAAGGTTTTATAGAAAGTGGCAAAAACATTAAGGTCATTAAATACGAAAGCTCTCAACTATATGTAGTAGAGATAAAGGTTTAAGACATAATTTTATTTAGATAAATATAGTAATCATAGACAGCGAAAACCAGAGCATTAGATCGTTTTATAATAAAGAATATGAAATTTATAGGAATTGTACCAGCCAGATACGGATCGTCTCGCTTTCCAGGAAAACCTTTAGCAGATATGGCTGGAAAACCCATGATACAACGAGTTTACGAACAAGTAAAGAAAGCTCTAGATGAAGTTTGGGTAGCTACTGACGATGAACGAATAATAAAAGCAGTAGAAGCTTTTGGAGGAAAAGCTGTATTAACTTCACCCGATCATAAAAGCGGTACAGACAGATGTAATGAAGCTTATACTAAAATAGGACTTGGATTTGATGTTATAATTAATATACAGGGAGATGAACCATTTATTCAGCCTCAACAGATAGAGACGCTAAAGGCTTGTTTCGAAACCAAAGAGACTGAATTGGCAACTTTAGTAAAACCATTCAAAAAAGAAGATGGCTTTGAGGTATTATTTAATCCTAACTCTCCTAAAGTTATATTGAATAAAAATAGTGAAGCTATCTACTTTAGTCGTTCTATTATTCCATATATAAGAGATGTACATCACCAAGAATGGCTCGATAAGCATACTTTTTATAAGCATATAGGTATGTATGCGTATAGGGCTGATATTCTAAAGGAGATAACTCTTTTAGAACAATCGACGCTGGAACTAGCCGAGTCATTGGAACAACTACGATGGATAGAAAATGGCTATAAAATAAAAGTAGGACTTACTGATATAGAAACTATTGGCATAGATACCCCCGAAGATATGGAGAAAGCCACCAAGCTATTAAATTTCTAGCACTAATCTGTATTAGACAATTATAGCTTTGCCTAATAACATAAAATGAACTAGTTATATTTGCAAAATATAAGAAATAGAATTCAGGTCTAAGATCTGAATTCTTCCTTTTAGTAACTAAACACTTGTTTAGTTGCTATTTTTTTCATTATTTTGCATAACTAAACAAGTGTTTAAAACAGGAACATTACTATTACTCCCAATATGATCAGCGACAAAGACCTTCATGAAGTAAAAAAACGTATACTGAAAGAAGCTAAAACTCTCTTTATAAAAAATGGGTACAATGGAACAAGTATCAGAGATATAGCCAAAGCATCGGAAACAAATGTTGCGATGGTAAATTATTATTTTCAATCAAAATACAACTTATTTGAAATAATATTTGAGGAAGCAATGGAGATACTTACTCAAAAAATATTCTTGACTTTGGGTTCTGATGCTCCCTTCTTCGAATTGATAGAAACATGGATACATACGTACTATGAGATTCTTTTTGAATATCCCCAAATACCGATGTTTATTTTAAATGAGGTAAGCCTGAATCCTGAAAGACTCACAACCCGAATAAAAAGTAAGAATCCATTTCAGGCATTTGAGCAGATAGCAAAACGCATACAAGATGAAACAGCTAAAGGTACAATAAGAGAAACACCGTCTGCCGATTTTCTTTTAAATATTATTTCTTTATCGCTATTCCCCTTTATGTTCGGAGAATTAGCCATGGCACTAATGGATGTATCGAGAGAAAAATACAGCGAACTGATAGCCAATCATAAAAAATATGTTGTAGAATTTACCATTAATGCCCTGCAACCAAATACTAAGCTTTAAAATATTGCCCGATATGTACACCAAACTTCAATATAAAATGGGAGTTGACGTTGGATCAACGACTATTAAAATAGTAATTATAGATTCTGATTCGCAGATTATCTATAAAGCCTATCGAAGACATCAGGCAAATATACAACAATCGTTTGCCGAAGAACTAGACAAGGTAACCAATCAATTTTCTGATACCGAATTTTGTATAAATATTACAGGATCGGCAGGTATGGGTATTGGCGAACGTATAGGAGTTACTTTTGTACAAGAAGTAGTGGCTGCTGTAGAAGTGGTCAATAAAGTATATCCTGAAACTCACACACTTATTGATCTGGGTGGTGAGGATGCCAAAATGGTTTTCTTCAAAGAGGGAAAACACCCTGATATACGTATGAATGGTAGTTGTGCCGGAGGTACAGGCGCTTTCATCGATCAGATGGCAAACCTGATGAATATCTCAACAGAGGAATTGGGAAATCAAGCCCTTAAATTCGAAAAAATATATCCCATCGCCTCTCGTTGCGGTGTATTTGCTAAAACAGATGTTCAAAACCTGATAAGCAGAAACATTCCCGTATCAGATATATCAGGTTCTATACTTCATGCTGTAGCACTTCAAAGTGTAACAACTCTTGCCAGAGGTTGTGATATAAAACCTAAAATATTATGTATTGGTGGTCCTCTTACTTTTATTCCTGCTTTACGAAATTCATTCAGAGAAGTACTAAAAATAGAAAATAACGATTTTATACTGCCCGAAAACGGTGAATATTTTCCGGCTTGGGGAACAGCACTCTATCAAGAAAAGGATATAACTTATCACAATCTGAAAGATTTAATAGGCAAATCTGAGGATAATACAACCGCTCAGAAAGACTATTTACCTGCTTTATTTAAAGATGAAGAAGAATATTTGAAATGGAAGAAAAACAGGAAGATAAAGCCTCTCAAATTTCAAGAACTGGGAAGTAAAAAAGAAATAGAATGTTTTCTTGGTATAGATTCAGGTTCTACTACAACTAAAATTGTAGCAATGGATCCCGATGCCAATATCATATATCGATTCTATGGAAGTAATGAAGGAAATCCCCTTAAGAAAGTTATAGAGGGTCTTTCGAAGTTTTACAAAAAAGCAGAAGACAGAGGTGTATCTTATAAGTTTCTATCCTCTGCAGCTACAGGTTATGGAGAAGATCTTATCAAATCGGCTCTAGGACTCGATTACGGAATTGTAGAAACGATGGCTCACCTATCAGGGGCACAATATGTAGATCCTAAAGTATCTTTCATTCTCGACATTGGAGGACAAGATATTAAATCGATATTCACCGAAAACGGAGTAATTTCCAATATTGAATTGAATGAGGCTTGTTCTGCCGGATGCGGTTCATTTTTGCAGAACTTTGCATCTACAATGAATATGACTTTAGGCGAATTTTCGCATGCCGCATGTATAGCACAATATCCCTCTGATCTGGGTTCTCGTTGTACTGTCTTTATGAATTCGAAGGTAAAGCAGTCTCTTCGTGAAAATGCTGGAATGGACGATATTGCAGCCGGACTTGCTTATTCAGTAGTAAAGAACTGCTTATATAAGGTTCTTAAAATATCCAATCTAAAGCAATTAGGCGATCATATTGTTGTTCAGGGAGGTACATTCCGTAATGATGCGGTATATCGTACTTTGGAGTTACTTTCCGGAAAATCGATCAGCTCGACGGATCACCCCGAATTAATGGGTGCCGTGGGTGCTGCTCTTTATTCTCAAAGATTATGGAAGAAAAAGCAGCCTACAACTTACAGTACCAGAGCAATATCTTTGCCCAATATAGAAGCTATTGATACAAGAGAACTTCAATGTAAAGGCTGTACAAATAATTGTTCGGTATTGCGTTTCAAATTCGAGAATGGTAATATCTGCTATGCTGGTAACAAATGCGAAAAGATATTTTACAATAAAAGCTCTATACAAAAGGGTGGCTACAACGGTTTTGACGAAAAAAATGATATATTATTCAACCGAGGAGTTAATGCCGACAATATACAACAAGGAAAAACAATCGGGATACCTCGTGTTTTGAATATGTTCGACAATTATCCTTTCTGGCATACACTTCTTTCGGAATGCGGATTCAATGTGAGATTATCACCCGAATCAACCTATCCACTCTATCAAAAAGGAGTGGGTAGTGTAATGTCCGATAATATATGTTTTCCTGCAAAATTGGTACATGGGCACATATTATCACTTATCGAACAAAAAGTAGACCGTATCTTCTACCCCATTATACCCAAAGAAGAAAAAGAATTTGGCGGTTCGTCTAACTCTTTCAATTGCCCAGTAGTCAGTGGTTATCCCGAAGTTATCAGAAGCTCAGTAGAACCCGATGAAAAGTATGGTATCTCCTTCGACAAACCTGTTATAACTTTCAGTAGCGATAAAGCTTTGGAGAAAGGTTGCTATGATTATTTATCATCATTAGGAGTTTCGAAGTCTGTTTTCAGCAAAGCTTTCGAAAAGGCAATGAAGGTAAAAACAGAGGTAAAAATAAAGTTAAGAGAAAGTCAAAAAGATTTACTAAATCAAGCTATTGAAAATAACGAGACAGCCTTTGTTGTTGCAGGCAGACCCTACCATGCCGACCCACTTATTCATCAAAAAGTCGGACAAATATTATCCGATCTGGGTGTTACAGTATTTACGGATGATGTTTTCCGTAAAGAAGAAAGCTCAGGATTCGGACGTTTGAATATTGTATCGCAATGGTCGTATCCAAATCGTGTAGTACAAGCTGCAATGGAGGTTGCAAAACTACCTCAGAATATACAATTGATTCAGTTGAATTCTTTTGGTTGCGGTCCTGACTCCTTTTTTATGGATGAAACACAGGATATACTAAAGGCAGCAGATAAGAATCTTACGATCTTACGTATTGACGAGATTGCCAGTCCGGGATCTATACGATTACGTCTAAGATCTTTAGTTGAATCTCTAAAAACGATTAATACACAAGAGCAGAAAGTACCTCAACCGGCATACGAAGGCTATCGCACGCCTTATACAAAAGAAGACCGAAAGAAAACGATACTTCTCCCTTGGTTTACCGATTTCTTATCACCTTTTGCTCCTGCTTTGGGTGAACTGGTCGGATATAAACTACAAAACCTCCCTAAATCGAACAAAATATCAGCAGATTTAGGTTTGATGTATGGTAATAATGAAGTATGTTACCCTTCAACTCTTATTTTAGGGGATATTATAAACACATTACAATCGGGAGAATATGATGTACAAGATGTGGTTCTAGCGATTACTCAGACTGGAGGACAATGCCGTGCAACTAATTATCTGGCTCAAATAAAGAGCGGATTACAAAATGCTGGATTCAGAGACATTCCCGTTATTGCCCTTTCATCAGGAGATTCGTATCAGAATGAAGAAAGTGAATTTAATATCGATTGGAAAAAACTAGCTAAAATAGCGGTTGATACTGTACTTTACTCGGACGCTTTACAACAAATGCACAGTGCAATTAGTGTGCGTGAAAAAACAAAAGGTGCCTCACAACAAGTATTTGATTTTTATATAGAAAGAGGGATTGATGGCGTAAGAGCCAATTCTCCTAAAACTCTACGCAGATTATTAAAAGAAGCTGTTGCCGACTTCAATAATGTACCTATTTTTGAAAAACAATATACCAGAGTTGGTCTTATTGGAGAGATATTCTTGAAATATAATAATTATGCTCAGGCAAATATAACCGAATGGCTACGATCGAAAGAAGTCGAGGTTTCATGTCCTCCGCTTTTAGATTTCCTGATACAATTTTTCGTCAACAACAAAGAAGATGTGAAGAATGGTCTTAAAGAAGAGACTATCTTCGCAAAAGCCATGCAACCTCTTATCTGGACTTGGATCAATAGTAAGATTAAGAAGTTTGAAAAGATTATGACTAATTTCAAATTCTACGAACCATCCGAGTCTATTTTTGCTAAAGCAGAAGCCGCTTCCGAAGTATTAAGTCTATCCAATCAATACGGGGAAGGGTGGCTTATAGCCGGGGAAATAGCCCATTATGCACGTAAGGGTGTTAACAAAGTGGTCTGTATTCAACCTTTCGGATGTATCGCCAATCACATTGTAGCAAAAGGGATTGAAAAGCGATTGAAAACTCTATATCCCGAAATGAATATCCTATATCTCGATATTGATGGAGGTATTGCAGAAGTCAATATTCAGAACCGTTTACATTTTATGATATCATAATTTTACTATTCAAAAAATAAAAGGAGAGTCGAAACGGCTCTCGTTTTATTTTTCTTACTCTACAACTATTTCATCTACCATTATATATGCCATAGCTCCTGCTTTTTCATGCCACGATGGTAATCCGTCAATAGCTTCAAGTGTTACTCTTATATAATTGGCTTTTACTGTATCAAATGTTTCTTTTACTTCAAATATCTGCGGTTTAATATGCTCATTAAGTATTGGCTGAGTTTTAGAACTTACTTCTCTGAAAGTTTTTCCATCATCCGACATCTCTATTTTTATTGATTTAGCAAAAAATAATCCACCACGACTATTTACAAATTGATTTAATTTCACCGAAGAAATTGGTACTTGATCCCCCAATTTTATTGTTGCTACCATATCTTCTCCTAAAAAACCAAGCCACGATCCTGTACGATAACTATTCTTATACCCTCTTTGCCCATCAACCAAAGTTACTGCACCATTAAAAGTATATTTCTTATCAGGCTGATTTTTCAATTCAATAGGTCTCGCTGTAGCTTTATTAAAAGAAAATTCCTTTGAATAAGTGTTATCTTGCTTACCATTTCTTACGACTAATGATTTCAGTTCACTAGATTTAGAAATAATAATAGGTTCTGAATATTTAAGGCTTTTCTCTGTTGGAGCAGTACCATCTAATGTATAATAAATGGGAGCATTATCGAATGTGGATAACGTTATCTTTATCTCACTCATTTCTGTATTATAGTCGTATTTTGCCTGCACCCCATAAGCCTGTTTACAATTTTCGTAGCCCAGCTTATCCAATAATAAAGATTGTCGATACATTCTCGCTACAAAATTATTATAATCTTTTTCCTGAGGATACGACCATAAGGTTTCAGACAAAGCTGCCATACGAGGCAACAACATATATTCTACATTTTTACTGGTAGGTAGATATTCAGCCCAGACATTTACTTGTCCTCCCAAAATATGCTTTTGTTGATCTTTCTCTAATTCAGCAGGTATAGGATCAAAGCTATATACTTTCTCCAAGTCCGTTAACCAACCGAAAGTATAAGGTTCGTTATCAACATCAGGTGACTGATAATAATCCAGATAAAGATGTGATTCGGGAGTCATAATTACATCATGATCCCTGTTAGCGGCATATATTCCACCGTCAGTTCCTCTCCACGACATAATAGTAGCATTAGGCGCAATTCCTCCTTCTAATATTTCATCCCAACCGATTATAGATCTTCCTTTCTTATTAATCATCTCTTCTACCCGATGGATAAAATAGCTTTGCAACTGTTCACCAACAGGAGCTGCCTTCTTCACTTTTATTCCTAATGATTTTATTCTTTCCTGACATTTCGGACAAGCCATCCACCTGTTTTTCAAACATTCATCTCCTCCAATATGAATATATTTTGCAGGAAATAATGCTACAACTTCAGTAAATACATCATCCAAAAATGTAAATACACTATCGTTTCCGGCACAAAGAACATCTTCATAGATACCCCAATCTCGTCCGACTTGGTAAGGTCCACCGGTACAACCTAATTCGGGATAAGATGCCAGAACAGCTAATGTATGTCCGGGAACATCTATTTCGGGAATTACCGTTATAAAGCGTTGACGGGCATATTCTACGACTTCTTTTATTTCTTCCTGAGTATAAAAACCACCATAAGGTTTGCCGTCATATTCTTCCGAATGTCGGTCAATGGCTGTTTCTGATCTTTGTGAACCTATTTTTGTCAGATTAGGATATTTCTTGATCTCTATTCGCCACCCTTGATCATCTGTTAAATGCCAATGAAAGACATTCATATTGAATAATGCCAGTACATCTATATATTTCTTTATAAAGTCTGCTGAATAAAAATGGCGTGAAACGTCTAATGATACTCCCCGATGCGAGAACTTCGGATAATCTTTAATCACAACAGCAGGAAAAGAAACGTTATTTATATTCTCTACAGGCAATGATTTACGCAAAGTTTGAATACCATAAAATATGCCTGCCCCGCTAGTTGCTTGTATGATTATATGATTATTGGTTATTGATAAATTGTAATAGTCTGGATTTTTATCAATTGCATCATCAATTTGAAACTTGATAATATTCTCACCCTCATCCTTAGTAGTCAATTGAAGTTCAATGCCAACACATTCCTTTACATACGCTGCTAAAAAAGTAGCTAACTGATACGATTCATTATCATTCTCCAGATAAAGAATTTTAGTTGACTTATCCAAAATAAAGGGTTCTTTGTCTGATTGAAGAACTACTTGTTGTGGTAAGGGTATTATACTATAATCGGCTTTTGCAGACTGATTTTCATTCGTACATGCAGACAATAGAGATATAGAAAAAACAGTAATTAAGAATAATCTTAAGGTTATAATCCTTTTTAGTATTGGGAAATGTGTCATGGTAAAATTGGTTGTAGCTAGAAATTTAAGACAATAAATATACAAATAAAATGTATAGTGAAAAAATTCTAAATTTTATAAACATTTTTATCCTATCTTGTGTTATCAAAAAACACGCTACTAAACTTTATTAAAACTATACAGTATGTAAATATCTCTTAATAAACATAATCCAAACAAATTAAAACTATGAAAGAAGAAGAAAAAAAGAAAACCTTAACAACTAATCAAGGTAGTCCTGTTGACAATGATCAGGCTTCGATTACAACTCAAAACCCTACCATGACTTTACTTTCGGATACTCATATGATCGAAAAACTAGCGCATTTCGACAGAGAACGTATCCCCGAAAGAGTTGTACATGCTAAAGGTTCGGGAGCTTTTGGCTACTTTGAAGTAACAAATGATGTAACAAAGTATACTTGTGCCGATTTTCTATCACAAGTAGGAAAGAAGACAGAAATGTTAGCCCGATTTTCAACCGTAGGAGGCGAAAAAGGTTCTGCTGATACAGCGCGTGATCCTCGTGGATTTGCCTTGAAATTCTATACAGAACAAGGCAATTACGACATGGTGGGTAATAATACACCTGTATTTTTTATTCGGGATGGTATTAAATTTCCCGATTTCATCCATACTCAAAAAAGAAATCCAATATCAAATCTCCCCGACCCGGATGCTTTTTGGGATTTTCTGTCACTGACTCCCGAAAGTATACATCAGGTTACCATTCTTTTCTCTGACAGAGGCACACCCGATGGTTTTCGTCACATGCACGGATTCTCGAGCCATACTTTTATGTGGTACAATGCGAATGGTGAACATGTATGGATAAAATGGCATTTCAAAACCGCACAAGGAGTAAAGAACTTTACAAATGAACAAGCAACCGAACTGGCAGGTACAGATCCTAATTATGCAACACGTGATTTGTATGAAAGTATCGAAAAAGGCGATTATCCTGCATGGAATGCTTATATTCAGATAATGACTCCCAAAGAAGCGAACAATTATAAATTCGATCCTTTTGATATTACTAAAGTATGGTATCAGGGCGATTATCCATTGATTCCCGTAGGCAGGTTTGTTTTAAACCGTAATCCTGAGAATCATTTTAATGAAATTGAACAAGCTGCTTTTTCTCCCGGAAATTTTGTTCCCGGTATAGCTGCTTCTCCCGATAAAATGTTGCAAGTACGCCTGTTCAGTTATCCTGATACTCACAGACATCGATTGGGTGCAAACTTTGACCAATTGCCTGTAAATGCACCTAAATGCCCCATGCATAATTATCAACGTGATAGCTATATGAATACCCGCAATGATGCACCTGCCCCTAATTACTATCCTAATTCGTTCGAAGGTCCTTCACCAGATGCAAAGTTTGCACCTCCGGCTTTAGATGTACAGGGATTAGCTGCCCGACACGAATATCCATTAGGTGATATTGATTTTGTACAGACCGGGGAATTATATGGTCGTGTACTGAGCGATTATGATAAAACCAACCTTATCAATAATCTTGTAGGTCATATGAAGAATGCACAACAACGTATTCAATTACGTCAGGCTGCATTATTTTACAAAGCTCATCCCGAATATGGAACTCGTATTGCACAAGGTTTGGGATTGAGTGTTGACAGAGTAAAACAATTAGCTGAAATGAGTCAGGAAGATAGAGTAAAAGCTACTGCACAATAATATTTCGTATAAATAGAAAGCGCTAAGATGTCATATCTTAGCGCTTTCTATTTATTTTAATGCAATTGTTTTGAAAAAGAAAATCGACCAATTACAATCAATATATAAGCAAAGATTAAATACCTCACCAAATCAAAATGATGCAAATAAACTAAAGCATAGGTTGTAGCAACAATTCCGATAGTAAGCAGAACTCCTGCCCCTACTCTTTCCTTTAGATTTATGTTTTCGCCCCAAACTTTAGGCTTAAATACCCAATTGATAGGAATTACAAATCCATTTACAAGTAAAATGGAATATGACATATATTCGTATTTTACATCATTCAACAGGCAGAGCATAGCAACCAAACCAATCATAGCACCATAATATAGTTTTCCCATCTTAGTGGATGCACTTGAGGGCATATCGGTAGCCATAAATAAGGTTCCTAATAAAATTCCTCCTAAAGAGAACTTAATATCTTTGAAAGCAAATATTTGCAATAGTATAAAGAATGTAACTAACAGTCCAAATGGTATATGCCACGAAATACGTCTACGAAGTAAAAGATATAATCCGCCCAACACTAATAATAGAACCGAATACTCTCCTATCGCACCTGACGGTTTAAAGAATATAGAATTCATATATTCGGTGAAGCCTCCATTTCCTAAGAAATTAAATATATTCAAATCCTGAAAATTGACATAATCTTTATTATACCAAATAGTTCGTGAAGTCATTACCAAAGGAAAAAAGACAGTCATAAATTCCCGTCCGACCAAAGCCGGATTAAACATATTCCGTCCTAATCCTCCCCATAGAATCTTACCAAAGATTACAGCCATAGCCGAACCAAAGGCAACTACATACCAAGGCGTAAAAGGTGCTAATGTAAAAGCCAGTAAAATAGCTGTTACTATTGCAGAACCATCGAGCAATGTATTCCATTTTTTCAGGAAAATACCTGCAAATATAAATTCGCCAACCATAGCACTGATAACAGCAACAAACATCACAAACAGAGGAGCCTCTCCATACGCAAAGTATGAAATAACTGCACAGGGAATGAGTGCCAGAAGAACATCCGACATTACTTCCCAAACACTATCTTTGGCTCGTACAAAAGGTGTATATATTGTTTTACTATCAGTTTGCATGGGTCAATAAAGCATTAAGTTTTATCTTTCCTTCTTTGATGCTTTCCATCAAAGGAACATCACTCGGACAGATGTATTCGCAGGCAGCACATTCTATACATGAATTTAAGCTGTACTTTTCTAATGAAGCAATCTTTCCTGTTCTATAATTTTCAGCAAAAACAAGAGGCATCAATTTCATTGGACATACATCTACACAATAACCACACGATATACAGTTGTTTCTTTTGATCTCCTTCTTTTTGAAAAACAGTACCCCCGAAGAGCCTTTGATTATGGGAGCAGAAGTTTCCACAACATTCTTCCCCATCATAGGACCACCCAGAACTAATTGTTTATCGTCTAATGTATTTGTCAGATTCTGATATTCTAGAACATGGCTTATAGGTGTACCAATTTTAACCTGATAGTTTCCCGATTTTTTAGATTGTTCTCCTGAAACTGTTATTATACGTTCTGTTAAAGGTTTACTCTCCACAAGTGCGTTGTAGACAGCATGAATTGTACCTACATTACTAACCATCAAGCCTTCATCTTTGGGAAGAACTCCACGAGCTAATTCTTTTCCTGTAACAGATTTTATAAGTTGTAATTCGCCACCCTGAGGATATTGATTGGGCAATATTGCAACCCTTATATTTTTATATTCAGACTGAGATAAAAATGGACTAAATATATCCAACAACTCTTTATTCTGCTTTTCTATTGAAAGAACTATTTCACGTGCTTGCAGTACTTTATTTATCAATAATATGCCTCGGAAAAGTTCTTCTGTCTTATCTCTCATCAAGGCATAATCAGCTGTTAGATAAGGTTCACATTCAGTACCGTTTACTATAAAAGTATCAATCTTTTTGCCTAACAGATTATATTTTACAAAAGTCGGAAACTGTGCTCCTCCCTCTCCTACTATACCTGCACCTTTTATGATAGCTAATATTTCATCAGAAGTCAGATTATCTACTTCAATTGCAGGTCTTGTAATCTCTTCGTTACGAAAATCATTTTGCAGAACTATTGTTTCTACCAAAGTTCCGTCAGCTAAAGGGTGTAACTCTATTGCCTTAATCGTACCCGAAACGGGAGCATGAATATTAGCCGACAAGTTACGCGTTTCCTCAGCGATAAGCTGATATTTAAGAACGTACTCACCAACTTCTACAATTGGCTTTGCTGCCTGCCCTATATGTTGTAATAAAGGCAAATACAAGACAGGAGCATCGGGAATATCCGATATACTCATCTGCTTGGTTTTGCTCTTCATCGAAAAAATATGCATCATAATTTATTGTACTATATATTTTTCGAAACCATCCGAAAATCGGATACTATTATTTTTATCCATCAAAAAACCCGAAACATCAAACTGCGTTGATAATAGTTTCATTTTCTCTGTAAAACCATCCAATGTTTGATTATATAATCCTGTCGAAATAATGTCACCAACGAAACAATTGGTTGATATTATTCCTATCTGTTTGTTTTCGGAAGGATAGCCTGTGAGGGGATTGATGATATGCCCATATTTTTTGCCACCAATCTCTACAAATGTTTTAGTTTGTGCCGAAGTCGAAAAACAAGCATTCGAAACCTCCAGTTTAAATAAACTATCATCCTTTTTCAAAGAGTTCTGTACATTTACAATCCAAAAGGGATGGATGTTATTATTCAGAGTTTTAATTGTGCTGCCTCCTGCATTAATAATAGCATCGGTAATACCTTCTTTTCTCATTTTCTGAACTAACTTATCTACTGCATAAGATTTCATAAACGAGCCTGTAATAATTTCCTGTCCTTCTGCTATTCTGACTTTAGATCCTTCGATTTCTATTGTTTTATAATTAACCCGTTTTTTTGTAGCCTTTATTTCTTCCTTCAATGGTAAACGAGGTTCTTCGTCTTTATAAAAACCCCATAGACGAACTAAAGGCATTACAGTTATATCATATTCACCATCGAACAGATCCGAAAAATAAATAAGCTGCCTCAACAAACTGATAGTTTCATCATCAACTTCAACAAATTGCCCTGCATTCTTATTTATCAAATCAAAAAAAGAACCTTCGCTATATGAATTATAATGTTTGTCAACATCTTCCAATACAGCAAAAAGTTCATCAAACAGGCTTTCGTCACAGAAAACCGGAATTTTTATTTTAATATGTGCATGGAATAACCATCGCACCTGAGCTTTATATAAAAGTCCGTCATTCACTTGCAGCAGCAGTTTCTTCTTGTACTGGTTCTATCTTTGTTTGAGGAGCAGCCTCTTTTACTTTTGTCTCTTCTTTCTTTTCGGAACTTTTAGCCGGTTGCTCTTTTAAAGCTTTCTCTGTAGATTTTTTCGGAGCTTCTTTCTTAGTCACCTCCTCCGTTCTTACTTCCGAAACTTGTGAAACTGGGATTACATTATTTTCTGTTACAACCTCTGTCTCTATTTCTTCCGTGATTACACGATTTTTACTTGCAATCTCTTTTTCTCCTGAATCAGGAATTTTTGCCCCATCATCATTCTTAAATATAGTATCTATTGCAGCTTTGTTGCCAAAGACTATCAAGACAATACCAAATAGAAAAAGAATAATTTTCTTTACTGTTGTCATCTTATTCAGACATTAAGTTATTTTTCCTTACAAAAATACGCAATACGCAATTGTACCGAGCATTAATTAACCATTTATAATAAAAAAGAATCTTATTTAATAACAAATAAGATTCTTCAATTTATAGATATAGTCAATTATTCTTCGGGCATCATATTATGAAATACATTCTGAACATCTTCATCATCCTCAAACTTATCCAAAAGCTTATTTATTTGGGCTCTTTGCTCCTCTGTAACCTCTTTTAGTTCATGTGGAATTCTTTCAAATTCAGCACTATGAATTTCAAATCCGTTTTCTTCTAAATATTTTTGAATATCGGAGTAAGATTTAAACTCACCGTATAGAAGTATATCTTCTTCATCTTGCTCTATTTCATCTACACCATAGTCGATAAGCTCCAACTCTAAATCTTCCAGTGAAACACCTTCTTTAGCTGAAATTTTAAAAACACATTTATGATCGAATAAAAATTCTAAGCTACCGGTTACACCTAATGATCCATTATTTTTATTGAAATAGCTACGCACATTAGCCACTGTACGAGTTGGATTATCCGTGGCAGTCTCTACCACAATTGCAATACCGAAAGGACCATACCCTTCGTAAGTAACCTCTTTGTAGTCAGATTCGTCTTTAGAAAGAGCCTTTTTTATAGCACGTTCAACGTTCTCCTTAGGCATATTTTCCTTCTTCGATTGCTGTATTAATACACGCAAACGAGAATTTGTATCAGGCTCAGGACCTGCTTCTCTAACTGCAATAGTTATTTGTTTTCCAAGTTTAGTAAATACACGAGCCATATTGCCCCAACGTTTCATCTTCGTTGCTTTACGGTATTCAAATGCTCTTCCCATATCAAGTTTATTATAATTTCATTAAGGTCTCAGACCTATTTGTTACTTTATTTTCTGGATACAAAAGTATAAAAAATAGCCTATACAAAAAACTAATAATACGCTCATTAATAATAATGATTTCAGATATTAAAAATCATTATTATATGCGATTGCCTGAGTAACACTAATTGTGTTACTTTGCATAATTTTTGGAATAACGGAATTAAAAAATTTAATGAAAAAACTATCATTCAAAAGGATAAGTTATCTATTACATCTTTGGCTGGGAATGATTTCGGGTATAATTGTATTTATTGTTGCAATTACCGGATGTATATATACCTTTCAGACAGAATTACGAGATATATCTCAACCTTACCAATACGTAGAAGTACAAAACAAACCATTCCTTTCGCCATCAGAACTAAAGGAGAAATCAATAGAATATGTATACACATCACCAGCGGATAGCAGTAATGTGATTTATGGAATTACTTATACTAAACAAAACAAAGCAGCTACAGTAGCGTATAATCACTATCAAGATGGCTATACATTATTGGTACTGAATCCTTATTCTGGTGAGTATTTAGGAAAACAAGTTCTGAAAGATGATTTCTTTAGATTTGTGCTTGCTGGTCATCGTAATCTTTGGTTACCTTATCCCGTAGGTCATCAAATTGTAGGATGGGCGGTTCTGATCTTTGTTATTGTCTTAATCACAGGTATTATTTTATGGATTCCTAAAAGATGGAATAAGAAGTCATTAAAACCTCGTCTTACTATAAAAAGAAAAGCAGGATTCTTTCGATTTAATTATGACCTGCATAATGTACTTGGTATTTATGCTGCATTAATTGTATTAGTAATTGCACTGACAGGGCTTACATGGAGTTTCGAATGGTTTGCCAATTCTTACTATAAAGTAATATCAGGAGGTGAAGAACCTAAAAAATGGATAGTTGCCGAATCAAATACTACAGCTGTATATCCACTTGGGAATACTGCTGATATCCTTTGGTCAAAAGTGAAGGCTGAATATCCTATAGGAACAAGAGGTTCACTTATCTTTGACTTTCCAAATAAGAAAGCGGATGCATATCGCATCGGATTTAACTCTGCTAATGACGATACTTATTACAAAAGACACTTTCGTTTCTTCGATCAGTATACGCTAAAAGAATTAGAAGGTGGTGGTATGTATGGCATAAAGTACGAAGATTCGTCTGCAGGTGATAAATTCTATCGAATGACCTACGATATACATGTGGGAGCCATAGGTGGCTTTGCAGGTAAATTAATGGTCTTTTTAGCTAGTTTGATTACAGCTAGTCTTCCCATCACTGGTTTTATTCTTTGGTGGAAAAAAAGTAATAAACAGAAAAAGTAATAAACTCATTCATACTAAAAAAGGATTCTGAATAACAGAATCCTTTTTTGTATATAAAATAGATGTATAATACTATCTCAATTGAGCATTTAATTCCTGCTCTAACGATTTTTGAATCTTCTGCATAATAGCATCAATCTGCTTATCTGTTAATGTTTTTTCATCATCTTGAATAACAAAGTTCACGGCATATGATTTTTTACCTTCAGGCAGGTTTTTACCCTCATATACATCGAATAAACTTACGTCCTTCAATAGTTTCTTTTCCGATTTGTAAGCAATTTTTTCTATCTGTTCGAATAAAATATTTTTATCTAATAACAAAGCTAAATCTCTTCTTACCTGAGGATATTTAGATATCTCTGTAAATGTAACTTTATGCTTTTTAGTTTCTTTCATCAAAGCATCCCAGTTTAATTCTGCAAAGTACACTTCTGTATTTATATCCGCTTGCTTTAAGATTTTTTTAGCTACAATACCCGCTGTACCTATAACTCTGCTACGAGTTTTAATAGTTAAAGCTACGCTATAAATATCATTAGAGAACTGCTCGTATTCGTATTGACCTTGAATCATTCCCAAGCGAGACAATACATTCTCAACATATGCTTTTAACTGATACACTGATGATTTTTCAGTTGCTGTAGCCCAACTATTGCTGTTTATATCACCACATAACCAAAGTCCCAGATGAAATTCTTCTGAATATTCTCTCAAAGGTTTATCGGCTTCCTTTCTTTCTGCATCAAAATAATAACAATTACCAAATTCGTAGAATTTAAGATCGTTACTTTTTCTATTTCTATTGTATGCAATACTCTCTAAACCTCCGAAAAGCAAAGTTTGGCGCATCACATTCAAGTCTGTACTCAATGGATTCAGTAAACGGACACATTTCGAGTCTGGATAGGTTTTCAAGCCTGTATAATAAGCCTCTTTCGTTAAAGAGTTGTTCATTATCTCATAGAAACCATCACCCGTAAGCTGCTCCGAAATCAGATTTTGTAAATCATAGCCTTTATCGGTAGCTGTTTGATAAGATAGATTAGATTTTAGAGACTCTCCTATTTCTATATTATTATATCCGTAAATACGAAGAATATCTTCAATAACATCTACGTCACGCAATACATCTACACGATAGGTAGGTATGCTTAATGTTAATTTATCATCAGCTTCACCTTTAATCTTTATCTCGAGACTAGCTAGAATAGATTTTACAGTTTCTTTATCAAGATCTTTACCAATTAGTGAGTTTACTTTGGCATAAGAAAGTTCAACTATCGGATTTTCTATTTTAGCAGGATAAATGTCTTGAATTTCTCCTACAAAATTACCTCCTGCGACTTCCTTGATTAGCAAAGCTGCACGCTTCAAAACATATAATGTATCATTAGGATCAACACCTCGTTCGAAACGGAACGACGAATCAGTACTCAATCCATGACGACGTGCAGTTTTACGCACCCATGTAGGATTAAAATAAGCACATTCGAGAAATACATCTGTAGTAGTTTCTGTTACACCCGATTTTAGACCACCGAATACTCCTCCGATGCACATACCTTCTTTGTCGTTACAGATCATCAAATCCTTATCGCTTAGAGCATGATCTTGCTCATCCAAAGTTACAAACTTAGTACCCTCAGCTAAGGTCTTCACATAAACAGTACCTCCTGAAATCTCTTTCATATCGAAAGCGTGCAAAGGATGCCCCATTTCATGAAGTACATAATTGGTAACATCTACAATATTATTTATAGGTCGAAGACCGATAATTGAAAGGCGATCTTTTAACCAATCGGGGCTTTCTTTAACCGTTACTCCTTTTATTGTAATACCAGTATAACGAGGACAAGCTTCCTCATTTTCAACTATTACATTTATGCCTTTTTCTTTTACATCAACAGTAAAAGCGTCTACCGAAGGTCGGTTCAAATCAGTTGCTTTTCCGTTTTGTTTCAAATAAGCACCAAAATCGCGAGCTATACCAAAGTGAGAAGCAGCATCTACCCTATTAGGAGTAATATCAACCTCTAACAAATAATCGCTTTTAATATTATAGTAATCTTTGGCTAGTGTACCAACTTTTGCATCGGCTGGAAGGACGATAATACCATCATGGCTTGTTCCTATTCCTATTTCATCTTCGGCACAAATCATACCGAAAGATTCTTCGCCTCTTATTTTTGATTTCTTAATTGTAAAAGACTCTTCTCCCGAATAAAGCTTAGTGCCAACCAAAGCCACTATAACCTTTTGTCCGGCAGCAACATTAGCTGCTCCACATACTATTTGCAGAGGCTCTTCTTGACCTACATTTACACTAGTAACATGTAAATGATCTGAATTGGGATGATCTACACAAGTAAGCACCTCACCCACAACCAGACCTTCGAGTCCTCCTTTTACAGTTTGTATCTCTTCTACCCCTTCGGCTTCAAGCCCTATTGAAGTAAGAGCAGCAGCCACCTCATCGGGTGACAGATCGAAATTAATGTAGTCTTTCAACCAATTGTATGAAATATTCATATTCCAAATTATTTCTTAGCTAATTAATCATTAGCTGTTTATATTTTATATAATACTATTTCTTTTAAAGCCAAAGTAAGCGACTCATGATATATTCTTAGAATATAGCTTCCTACAACTATTTTATCTATAAATAAAAGCGATAAAAAGATATGAGACTTTCAGTCCGCCAAAATTACAAAATTTTCTTTGTCTACCCTAAAAAAAGAGGCCATCCATGCTGTTTGATGTAAAAAAAATCGAATAGTAGCTACTTTTACATTAGATAAAATCTATATTGGCTGAAAACCTTTTCCACAAAACGTTGTTATAAATCTGATATCTAGAATAAAGGTTCCTTATTTTGATTTTGCCGTAAAGTGCTGTATATTTGTGCCACTTTATTAAAAAGTATACTGATTCTAAGCGTAGAGTCGGCCATTCCGAGAATCGGAAAGGCCTTATTCCGAGGGTGATCCTATGAATAAGGTCGTAGTTCTAACCAAAATATTATTTTATGAAGTATTTGAAGTACTTCTTGATTGTGGGGATAGTCTTGACAACATTGTCTTTCACAACAAGCACTTCGAGGATTTCGGAAGGTATTTACCCGGGAGACCTTATGCCTAAGCTGAAAATCAATAATGAGGCAGGCACGAAGCTCGATTTAGAGCATCTGAAAGGAGTTAAAGTATTGGTAAGTTTTTGGGCTGCGTACGATGCAGAATCCCACATGAAAAATGTTCTTTTATGGAATACCTTACAAAAAGAGAAGCACTCATTAGTTATGGTGTCTGTCTCATTTGACAAAAGTAAAGCGGTATTCGAAAAAACATTGAGTATTGACGGAATAAACGACAGGTATCAGTTTTTAGATACAAAAGGGTCGAATTCTGAAATTTATCAAAAGTATCAACTGGAGAAAGGATTTCAAAATTACCTGATTGACGAAAAAGGTGTCATCATGGCAATTAATCTTACTCCTAAAGATTTGAACAGAATATTAGAAAAAGAAACAATGTAAAAAAGAGCTATTCCAGTAGGAATAGCTCTTTTTAAATTTTACCCGTCTTTTAAAACATCTTGTTTGTCAGGTCCCCAAGGTTCAGGTGTCGAATTTTTATCAAATGGATTGAAATATTTGATATTCAATTTATCTAAATACTTGAGGAATGTTTTTACACGACTCTCAAAGCCAATGTAATTTCTATTACTCGCACTGTTATCATACCAAGCATTCTCGGCAATAGCCAATAAACGAGGATATGTCATAAAATCGAGCCTTCCTTTATCCTTAATACGCTCTGTCCACACATTGGCTTGCATTCCCAATATTTGCTTTGGATGATTAGCTATTAATTTAGATATACTTCCTGAGAAATCATATACAGTTTCCAATTCATTAAAATCACCGGCCCAGCGTCGTCCTATTTTATGGCTATCATCTTGTACAAAGTCAAAATAGCAAGGTATCCGTGGTGTTAGAATAATATCGAATCCACTATTCAAGGCTTGAGTTAACAACTCAGGTTTATCATGCCTCCACCACATTATTATGGCTTTATCAGGCGATACACCGGTATTTATAATCTCGTCCCACCCAATCATCTTCCGGCCTTTGGCATTTACAATATCACAAGCTCTACGCACAAAGTAATGTTCCAGACCTATTTCGTCTTTCAGATTATTATCCTTTATAAACTTCTGCATCAGAGGATCAGTAAACCACGATTGATTTCCAAAATGAACCTCATCTGCTCCGATATGAATGTATGGTGCAGGAAATAGCTGTACTATTTCATCAAAAACATTACTTATGAATTCATAAGTAGCCTCTTTTGCCGGATGAAATGTAAAATCTTTCCAACGACCTTCGCCACCTCCCGACACCTCCGGGTACGAACGTCCTACCGCAGTAGCATGCCCCGGCATATCTATTTCAGGCACTACCATAATATAACGTTGAGCAGCATATTCAACTATCTCTTTGATCTCGTCCTGTGTATAAAATGCACTTGGGGCATTAATTTCACTCCAACTACCAACTGAGCCCTCTTGAGTTAACAGAGGGTATCGTTTTATTTCGATTCTCCATCCTTGCTCATCCGTTAAATGCCAATGAAAGACATTTAATTTCAAACGAGCCATTATGTCCAGATATTGCTTTACAGCCTCTTTTCCCATAAAGTGACGCGATTCGTCAAGCATATAGCCTCGCCATCCATATACGGGAGCATCTTCAATGAGTAGAACGGGAACAGTCTGTTTGCCATTCTCTGTTTTTATCAATTGAGCTAAACTCTGAAGTGCATAGAACAAACCAGCCTCCGTAGATGCTTTACAAAGGATCTTATCAGCTTGAACATTGAGTACATACGCTTCTTTATCCAATTTAGAATCGAATTGAAGCACAATAGAGTTTACAGAAGCTTTTCCATTTAGCTTAGGCGATGTTTTAATCGAAAATTCATTGCCTAAAACTCTCTGAAATGTTTCTGCGACGAGTTTTAGATCATTGCTCGCATAGAGTAAGCTTGTTTTCGCATTAAAAGTGAAAAAGCCTTCTCCCAAAGAAACTTTCTGAGGTTTAGGAATCACATTTACACCTGAGTTTGCATAGGTATTTACCGATAATGCAAAAAGCGAGAAAAGGAGAATGATAACTGTAGATAATCGTGTTTTTCGAGTATTCATAGTAATAAATGCTATTATAAGGTTTCTATATCCAAATTTAAGATTAAATTATATTCTTTCCAACCAAAGCAGATCAATTATAAATAATATCTTTGCTAATTAACATTTAAAGGCCTTAGTCTTATTTATTACTTCGGTATGCACAACAGAAATAACTTGTAGTAATTCGTAAGTATGTCGTCAAAGATTTTCGGTTAATTATTCTCTGCAAATAAAAAGGAAATATGCAAAAAGTAGTGACAAATAATAAAGAATATAATTACATCACTAATTATAAAAACAACGAAGTATTGAGAAACAGTCTTCATGTTCAAACCCAGAAGATTTGGAAATTTGACTTCGAGAAATGGTACAAGAGTGGGCATTGGGGTGATAATTGCCTTTTATATTCTTTGTTCGATAACAATAAAATAGTCTCTCATATTACTGTGAGTATTATTGACTTTATCGTTCTAGGAGAGAAAAAACAATTTATACAATTAGGCACAGTATGTACTGATGAAGAGTATAGAAAACAAGGTCTAAACAGATTTCTTCTGGAGAAAGTAATAGAGGAATGGAAAAGTAAATCTGACCTAATTTATCTGTATGCCAATGATAGCGTTTTAGATTACTACCCTCTATTTGGCTTTGTTCCCGTTGATGAGTACCAAGCTATTAAGAAAATAGACTATAAAAGAAGCTCTCTTATAGTCAGAAAGATAAATATAGATAACACTGATGATTACAAGCTGCTATATAACAAGGCGAAAAATAACATTGCATTATTCAAAGTATCAATGGTGGATAATGCAGGGCTGATTATGTTCTATTGCAACTATTTTGATAAATTCAGTTTCAAAGAAAACCTTTTCTATATTGAATCTCTAGACACAATTGTTGTTGCAGGATATAAGGAGAATGATTTGATTTTGTATGATATTTTATCGACAGAAAAGGTTGAAATAGATGAAGTGATCAGTGCGATGATTACGGATCAAACACAAAACGTAATTATACACTTCATGCCTATTGATAGTGAGAAATATGAAATTAAACTATTAAAAGAAGAAGAAGATACTACCCTATTTGTGATGGGTAACAGTAAAAAGTTGTTTGAAACGAATAAACTTATTTTTCCAATACTATCTCGCACTTAAATATAAAAAAGAAGAGAATCATCTTTAGACAAGACAATTCTCTTCTTATATTTTATAGATATTTCTATCTTAAAAACTCCATGCAAAGCCAAACAAAAAGTTTACCTGCGCAAACCAGAAATGCTGTGAAGCTTTATCACTGCTTGACGATGTAGTACGGATACTAGGCATATTGATATACCCTTGTTTACCTTCGCATCTTAGGAAAAACAAATCCCAAAGTAATACATCTGCTGCAATTTTACCATTCAGACCAAAGCCAGCCACATGAAAATCATCATGCCTCTTTTCATCAAATAGTTTCACATTACTTTTGGGTAGCATAAAACCTGCTCCTACACCTGCTATTCCATTGATTTTAAGAATACCATGTTTATAAAAATTATGGTAATATTCGAATTCTGAATTTATATAATTCAATCCATCTGTATGTTCGAAAGTTAGGAAATCATCAGTCAATCTTACATCTCCGTTGGGTGTGATATGATTCTCAAATCCAGGTCTTACATTCCCCGAAATACTAACAGTCTGGTTCTGATCCATTACATATTTCATGTGATCCACACCTATATTTACAGCCATATTATCCTTAAAGAAATATCCGATCTTGAAATTCGTTTGAGGTATCGTCACACGATTGGGTTGTAAATAGTTATGATAACTTACTGCACTCAATTTGTCATGGGCAACAACACGATGCAATGTAAAATCATAATCATTTCCTGTAAAATGTATTGTAGAATTTGTATAATGTGCTCTGTTCCATCCCCAAAAGGCATAAAATTTACCTTTTTTATAAGCCGGTTCAGTTTGAGCCATAACCAAGATACTAGTCTGCAAAATAAGTGTTAACAATAGAAACTTCTTCATCTTCTTAATTTATGTTTATTTCAAAGTGCAAAGGTACCTTATTTAATCTATATGAAAAAACCTTTTTTTATAATCAATGCATATCTCGCCCTACCGCCACCAATGTAACCGGCTTATATTTGAAAAAGTAGAGCAAAATAACAACCAATAGTATGATACCCATTATTAACATATATCCAAGTATTTCTTTTATGCTGATAGTGAGCGCTTGTATCTGTACTTTCGAATAAAGGGCATTTATCGCCATACGCTGAGCATCCTCTATACTTAGCCCTTTAAGTAGAGAGCTTGTGTAGGTTTGCGAATACAAACTATTCGCTATTGGATTAAGTTGATCTACGCTTTCAGACAGATGCACTGTGTTTTGTTGTTGTAATCGGTACAGCCAATTGGAAAGAATACTAGAGCCAACTGCAGGAGCCAGTACGGAACGGGAACCTATAAGAAAAAAAGCATTGTATATCAGTTGCTGCGGTTCTAAACCCTGAATAGCATAAACTGCTAACGCCACAAACAAGATAAGCATACCAAGCCCTTTTAGAAACATAGGGATATACAGATCTTCGTATAAACCCATCGGCTCAACATTAAAGTATAACAAGCCGATAGCCAGTGTAAAACATGAAAAGCCGATAAATATAAGCCAAGCCATTCTTATAGCTTTCTTAAAGAAGTAATAACATATAAATCCACCCAAAATTATTCCGGGAATCATATATAAATACAACTCATTAGATCTGGTAGTATCCAATCGTAGTACTGAATTAACGTAAGAGGCTGTAAGAATAGTAAAAGATGCAAAAAACATCATTATAAACGAAAAGAGGTATACAACTACCGAGTTTCGGTTTTTCATTACACTCAGATCAACAAAAGGTCTACCGTCTGTAATCAACTGTCGTCGTATAAACATCCATCCGACAATAGGTATTAAGACCGCTGCCACCACTATATTATTTGAAGCAAACCAGTCATTCGTTTTCCCATAAGTAACCACATACAGTATGCACATAAAGAGTAGTGAACATTGGAAGAAACTATACCAATCTATTTCTTTATATGGAATACGGATCAATTTACGCCCAAATGCCATAAATATTACCACCAATACCATGGCAAATAGAAGTAAGGCTATCAGAAAATAATACATATGTTGCCATTGGTAGCGATAGGCAAATTCGGCTGTAAGAACCAGAGATAACTGTCCCAGCGTTAAAGTGATCGGATAGAATTTAGAATAAAACTCATTACGGGTATTACTCGGGCTAAAAATAGGCATTATGATCGCAATAATTTCCAGAAGGGTAAATGCCTTAAAGTAACCTATAAAAAAGCTGCAAATAGTTATTACTTCCATTGAGGTGGTTATTGCACAAATCCAACTCAATATAAACTGACAAAAGAGGACTACCTGAATAATAGTTTTAGAGGTTGCAACGGGTTTTATGAGAGGGATAATAGGATATGCTATTGCCATACCAGCCGAAGCTGCATAATATGCCATATTTATATCTTCAGACAATACACCTAAAGCTCCGGAAATATCAACACTACTACCGGTATAAGCTCCATTTATAAGCATCACGGGAATCAGCACAAGTAGAGCTACCACACAAACTAACCATTGTGGCACCCAACTTCTAAAATGTTGACTACTGTTATTAACCGCCATTGCTTTTCTTTCTTCTTACTTGGATTTAATGGCCTCCGTTTCAACCATCATCCCCGCTCTTAGTTTTTCCATATCCTCATCCGGGATATCCACAAAATCAATTCTTACGGGAATACGTTGCTGTATTTTCACAAAATTTCCTGCTGAATTATCTGTTGGTAATAGAGAGTACTTAGAACCTGTGGCTAAAGAAATAGAGGTTACCTTTCCTTTAAATACCTTATCGGGTATGGCGTCTACTTTGATGTTTATTTCCTGACCTATATAGATATTCTGAATTTGTTTCTCTTTATAATTGGCTATAACCCATTTACCCTCGTCTCTTACAATATTCGTCACGGTTTGACCCGCTTGTACCAATTGACCTTCTTCCAACGTACGACGTCCTAAGTATCCCGAATACGGTGCAGTTATTACGGTATAAGATAAATTCAACTTAGCTAAAGCCAAATCGGCCTCTTTACGGAGGATATTAGCATCTGTGTTACTTCTCTTTTTCTGAGTTTCGGTCGACATAGATCGTAACGATTCTTGTTGCATCATCAAAGAGTTATAATGAGCTTTCATTGCTTCATATTCAGTCTTTACCTGATCGTATTGCTGATGCGAAACGGCATCTGCTTCCAGTAAGTTAGTATATCTCTTATAATCTTGTTCAGACTTCCATAAGCGAGCTTTGGCTTCTTCAATATTAGCCTGTGATACAGCAACATTACTTGTGGTAGTGGTTATACTTGACATCAATACCTCTGCCGATGCTTCAGCATCTTTTAAAGCAGCTTCAGCATCCATCAATTTCAGACGGTATTCGCGGTCATCAATAATCAAAAGTGTATCTCCTTCATGTACCATTTGGTGATCAGTAAAATATATTTTGCTGATATATCCTGCTACACGTGTATTGATAGGTGAAATGTATTGCTCTATGGTTGCATCGTTTGTGATCTCGTATCTATAATAGTTAAGGAAGAAATTACAAGCCCATACAATCCCGGCAATAGCTAAAACGATAGTTATTCCATTTAAGATAAAATTACGACGTCTTTTATTTCTGAGTTTCAGATATATTCGTCGCAGCTCTTTTTTTGCTTCAATTTCCGATTGGTCTATGTCCATAAATATTAATTACTGCTTTTTTGATAAGTTAGCCTATTCGTATCTTTAACCTTATAGCCTGCCACATACATTCAATAACTGATAGTATGTATAGACAGCATTCGTACGGGCTGCTGTTAATTGCAATTCAGCATCAAGCTGCATTGCGTTGGCATCCAAAAGATCTGTTAAGATTGAGAGTTGATTAAAATATTTCTTATTCACAATTCGGTAATTCTCATTTGCTTGCTCTACCGATGTTTCAAGAGCTTTTATACGCATCAAAGCTTCTTTATGTTTCAAGTAGGCAGACTTTACAATACCTCTGATATTTTGCTTTTGCTGCTCTTCTTCCAATTGCTGTAAACTTATCTGAGTCTTTGCTACCGAAAGAGAATGCTTCCGATCAAACAAAGAAGATATTTTATAGGATAAATTTAAAGTTACTCCCCATGAGTCGATAAACAAATCCTGAACAGGCGAAGTATTAGGCAATGGTCTTTGAAAAGTATTCCCAAATTGCAATGATAAGCTTGGGCGAAAATCAGCTTTCGTAATATCCAGATTGTTTTTTGCCAAAGCAATATTTGTTTTAGCAATACGCATTTCAGGATAATCGTGATAAGCTGTCTCAATATAATTATCAATGCCTTCATCCATATTCATTTTTAAATTCAAAAAAGCCGAGTCGGGCTCATAAAGCAAATCCTCATCCATCCCCAATGCTATTGCCAATTGCTGACAAACGAGTGTGATACCATTAGTCGTTTCCTGATATGATAGATCAAAGTTAGTTAGCTCTATTTCACTTCGTAAAACATCATTCGATGTGATCATTCCCTCTTCACGCATCTTGCGAATATCTTGAAGCCTACGCTTAGCTTCATCAATATTTATAGAGTATATTGCTCTTTGTCTGTAAAGGTTATAAAGATCGAGATATTTACCGACCAACCATATTTTCAGATTAGCCTTGTCTTGCGTTAACGACAGTTGGGCTAGTTCCTGCTCCAATTCCGACCTTTTTATATTGTTATTGATACGCCCTCCTTCGTACAAAGGTTGCACGGCACTCAATTGATAGTTTTGTCTCCAATCGGGGGCTGATGTATGTTTTACAAACGATAAGTCTTTATCGAATATAGTAGGTGTACCTACATAACCAAATTGACCAGTAACTGCAACATCAGGCAAACGTTTGTTTTTTGCTAACGAATTCTTATCATTAGCAATCTCAACTTTTAAGTATGTAGATTGAATTACAATACTATGTTCTATTCCTTTTTCGAATAGTTCTTCAACTGAGAGTTTATACTGCGCCTTCGCTTCTGAGAATATAAAAATTATAAGTAGTAGAAGCCATAATGAAGTTATTTTATTTGATATTTTAATCATTGCTTATTATCCCACTTAATTCTTTCATATAATCGACACAAAATTGTAGTTTATTTTTGTCTGTCGTTTCTTCTACTTTATGATATACAGTTTCAACTATAATCTTAATTTGTTGGTGTAAAGCTTGCCCCTCTTCAGTAAGAACAATCAACTTGCTTCTTTTATCTTGATGACTTTCGGTACGAGCTATCAAGTTTCTCTTTTCCATATTATTTAATAAATATGAAAGACTCGATTTGTCTTTATGAGTTTGATTAGCCAAGTCCTGTTGATTCACAGCATCCTTTCGATACAAACACCTCATTACCTGAATCATTTCAAAAGTTAAATCAATCCCCTGCTCTTTAATCCTTTTTTGTATAGCCTGTCTGTAGGAAGCCTGCACCATTAGTAGCGCATATACAAATTCTTGCATTTTAACAATCTTTTCTATTTGACGTACAAATATACAACAAAATAAAACATTGGTTGAATATTCAACTAATAATTTACATAGAAATAATACGTTATATTATACAGAAAAAAACCTGCATAATAAATACTATATACAGGTTTTTTAATTTTTTAACTGAGAATATAAAGAACTCAATTACTCATCCTTCCATTCCTCATACCCTCCATCTATACTATACACTGCTTCGAAACCCTGTGCTGTCAAATATTGAGCTAGCGATTGACTACTATTTCCATGATAACACATTACCAATACAGGAATCTGCTTCTCGGTACCAACTATAAAATCAGATAAATTCTCCTGGGTCAAATGTAACGCATTTTCATCATGCCCCTCATCATAACTCTGAGAATCTCTCATATCAATCAATATAGCTTTCTTTTCTGTCGCCAGCATTTTTTTAGCGACCTCCTTACTTATTCTCTGAAACATATTTAAATCCTTTTCTATATTAAAACTACAAACACCTATATATAACCCCTACTTCGGCTTATTGTTCTATTAATCTAAACTGAGCGTCATTTCATACAAGTTTAGAAAATCAGAAAAGCCAATATCAGGTAATATTTTAATAAGGCTAATACTTTCATCCAAAGTTACAAGCTTTATTACACTACTTTCGGTTCTATCTTTCAACTCACTTACAATAAGTTGTTCCAGATTTTTATTTTCCCAACCCTTTAAAACTCTTAATTGAGGAATATCTCCTCGCTTTTTATGAATAAAACCAAATCCTATTACTTCTTCATTAAAAGATACTGAACAATACTCATAATTATCAATATTATTGAGAATGGATATTCTTTGATTTTGCCATGAAGGCATAAATGGCTGAAAGTTTGCCTCATCAATATTCACATAGTTCGCTTTATCATAGCCTACAGCATAATCATCCGGTAAAGAATCTAAAACATCTTCTTTATTTATTTTAAAGCACTTTAAGCGACGTTGAACTCCAAATCCGTTTTTACGATAAAGATCTATCGCTGGCGTGTTATTTTCCAGTACTTCCAATAGAAAGATATCAACATCATCCTTCTTTAATAAATCGACCAATTTGATAAAGAGATCATTCGCAATACCTTTTCGTCTAAAGCTCGGAATTACACCTGTTCCTCCATCATAGCAATATTTCTTACCATCTATTTTTCTATATCCACATAATATAAATCCGACCAGCTTTCCATCACTAAAACACCCTACCGAACAACTAAAGTCAATGTCCCTAGTTATAATCATCTCTTCAAACCGATCAATAGGCATATCCATAGCAACCTCATAGTCCGAAAACGATTCCATAAAGGCCTCATATACTTGTTTTAAAGATATATTTTCAAGCGAATAAATTTCTAAATTTTCCATGAACTAAATAATTCTTATTTTACAATACAAATAAACAAAAGATTACAAAAAAGCAGAATCTGTTTTCACTGATTCTGCTTCATATAATAAATTCTCTAAGTATTACTTCTTATCTTCAGTCTCTTTATACCATTTATTTAGGTGATCATCAACAAACACAAAGAAGAAATGATTTTTATACATATCCTTGTATTCTAATGTCTCCTGCTGCTTACCCTGTACTTGATTTATACCTGTTGTAGTATACTTATCACCCATAAGCGATACAACTTCTTGTTTTGTCATACCCAACTCTATTTGTTTCAGAGCCGAATTATAAACTTTCATAGAACCACAAGCTGAAAGAACTGTAGCAATAAATGCTATAAAAAGTATCTTTTTCATACGATAATCGTTTTTATTTATCAAATAAACGCTTTACAAGACTGATAAGTTCGAAGAATTCGGACTTCCAAAACAAAAATACTCTATAAAAACAAAAGAATCAATATTTAGAGACTATAAATTACTAGACTTTCTAACTATATTTAAACAATAAAGAATAAGTATATATGAAACAACTTTTAACCGCCTTACTTATCCTCTCAATACATCTTACCTTAAATGCTCAAATCTATAATAAGCCTATAAGAATAGAATACGATGTTTATCATATAAAAAAGAATGATACAATTAAAAGTACACTATATCTTGAATGTACAGGAAATAAGTGGAGTTTTCAGAATAAACACATAGATGATAGTTGGGCAATCCGTTGGATTCAAAAGGACTCAAAAACGAGTAACGATTATTTTGAAGAAACCGGTGTAAAAGAAACTTCTGAAAAGATATTCCTGCATCCTCCTCGCTTCAAAGAATATGCTATTCTGGAGTTTTGCCCATTTCCCTTAATTCACTACCCATTAGAAATAGGTAAGAATTGGGAATGGGAACTGGAAAATATTCCTGAAATCTATTATAGAGCGTTAAACAACCCGACTAAACTCAAAACCACTGTAAGAAATAAATACAGAATCACTAAAAAGACTTCATGGTTTTACAAAAAAGCAAATACACACATAGAATGCTTTGAAGTGGAGGCTATCGGTGAAACTTCTTTAGGAATTACAAAATTAACTTTTTATTTCTCACCTCAATATGGCTTTATATACCTAAACTTTGAAACACTTAACAAGGATCGATTTATTTTGATGTTTAAACAACAAACAGCAAATTTAAAATTTGAGAGTAAATCAAAATAGACTGATTAGTTTGTTTGATAACTCACAACCTTTGTATCACTTATGTATTTTTAATATGAAAATATTATCCTGTTTTTCGTATATTTGAAATTATTAATCTATATAAGTAATTCCAACCAGTTAATGCTATATCTTAAAGTAATAGCCAACTATAGTTCTTTTATTAACCAAATCAAAAAGAAGATCTGAAACCCTAAAACGATAAATAATGAAAACATTTATAATTTTATTAATCGGTATATCTTTACTCAGTTTTTCATCTTGCGGAAGCAATGAACCGCTCGTTCGAACCAAAGCACAAAACAATGCGACATACGAAGTAGATTATCTGTTTGAGCATGACGGATGTAAAGTGTATCGTTTTCTAGATAATCACAAGTATGTATATTTTACGAATTGTACAGGAGATGTAACCGTATCAAATAATGATTCTACTAATACTCAGATACAAACAATTATAAGAAACAGGTGATAATCTGCTTTAGCAAATCGAATAAGTAGAATACATTATTATCAAAACATGTCTATAATGTCAACATATAAAGAAATAACAATATTTTATTTTTCGGGAACAGGAAACGCCCGAAGAATTGCATTATGGATTTCGGAATTTGCGAATAAGAAAAACATCGATTGTCAGCTAATAGATATTTCAAAAATTGATATCAGAGAACTTGAAGCATTTAATACTGATCGGCTAATTATAATTATTTCTCCAATTCATGGCTTTAATTTTCCAAAAATAACAATCGATTTTATACGCCATCTTCCAAAAGGTAAAAATAAGGTTGTATTGATGAATACAAGAGCGGGAATGAAAATAGGCTCTTTTGTCACACCCGGGCTTACGGGAGTTGCTTTTTTATTATCATCACTTCTATTAAAAACCAAAGGTTATAGAATCGCAGGGCAGATTCCTTTCGATATGCCATCTAATTGGATATCGATTCACCCGGCCTTAAGTCAAAAAACAATTAAATTTTTGCATAAAAGAAATTATTACCTCACAGAAAGAGTTTGTGATAAAATATTTTCAGGAGGAACTGTTTTCACAGCATACAAGGATATAATTCAAGATATACTAATCTCTCCGATATCTCTGGTTTATTATATTGCCGGCAGGTTTGCCTTTGCCAAATCGTATTATGCAGGAAACAATTGCGATAATTGCGAATTATGCATAAAGCAATGTCCGGTAAAAGCAATCGAAAAGATTAGCAACAGACCATTCTGGACTTTTAAATGTGAGAGTTGCATGAAGTGCATGAGTAATTGCCCTCAAAAGGCAATTGAAACAGCACATGCTCTCTTCCTTGTAACAGGAATTCTCACCACAAGTATTGGTTCTTATCTGCTCTATAAATTATTTCCAGACAACTTACAGTTTCTATTTATTAAATTTATAGTATTAAACATCACTTTCTTTGCTCTTTTAACGATTTTGTATAAAATACAGCAACTATTATTAAAGAACAGATTTATAAGGAAAATAATATCCCATACATCATTAACATACTATAAATTCTGGGGGAGATACAAATCGATTCCTGATAATAAATGGAAAAAAGATTCATAAAATATTTTTAATTACTTTAAACCTATACTTTATTTTAAAGTCTAATCACTATACTATAAACTCTAATTTATAATGACTATGAAAAAGGTAATATTCTTATTTATTGTTTTTTTAGCATCTATCACAATCCATGCTGCAGATAAAAAAGTGTACAAAGGAGGAAGCTACTCTGATGTAGCTTATACGATTAGGGATAATAAAATATACGTGGGAGGGAGTTACTCTGATGTAGCATATACAATTAGAGATAATACGATATACATAGGAGGAAGCTACTCTGATATTGCTTATACAATTAGAGATAATACGATATACGTGGGAAGAAGTTACTCTGATATAGCATATACAATTAGAGATAATAAAATATACGTAGGAGGGAGTTACTCCGATGTAGCATATACAATTAGAGAATAAGTCTCTATTTTCTTACTGGGTAGTATTTCTTCCCTACTTTAAAGTACACTTGTTTATGCAAAAAAGCAATCGGATTTTCGATTGCTCTTTTTTAGCTGGATACTCTATCTAATTATCGGATAATTTTATTGAGGATAGGAAAAGAAGTAATTTATTTTAGAAGATATCAAAACTATCAAATGTAATTCAAATTTTCATGGTTAAAAATATCCTAATTCAGATTTCGCCAATAGATTTCATCAGAATCTGATGAATCCTTGCAACTTTGTGGTATAATGATTGATGATATCATGTATAATAGAATTATAGATAAAATAATTTCCACTATTATTCTTATAACTAAAATAATCTTACATTCCCTTTCCTCTTCTATTGTAAATAATTTTACAATGCTTTTATCTACATATAAAAAAGTAAAAAATAAAAAAATAAGAATAAAAGGACAGCAACAATACCTCCCCATATTAGAAATATAAATTCTATAAATTCTCCCATATAAACTTTTCCATAATGGAAAAAGAACCACTAATAAGTGATTCTTTCTCTTCTGTTGCGGGGACCGGACTCGAACCGATGACCTTTGGGTTATGAGCCCAACGAGCTACCAACTGCTCCACCCCGCGATATTTCGAGTACAAAGATACGTCTTTTTTAATACAGTCCAAATATTTCGCTCACTATTTTTGTATTATTTTGATAGATATTTCATATACGACTAAGCATCAATACAATAATTCTCTTACCATTTGTAATTTAATCCGAAACTTACAAGTTGGTTAACCTGAAAATAGCCTAATTGCCCACCCTTAGGCACATTATCGTCAAATCGAGTATTCACCGATACAGTAGTAGAAAGAAGACGAGTAAACAACATCGTAAATACATTTTCGAACTCAACTTCCACCCTTTCATAGTTTGTGAAATATTTAAAGCGAGATGTCCATGTCACATATCTGCTAACTCTAAAATCCAGATTCGAACTAACCAGAGAACCAAATTCAGCCAATGTTCGCTCTCCTTCCTCTAATCCAAATCGCTTTTCATCTACCGATTCATCTCTTACATAAATATAGTTGAGAGACAAAGGAGATAAATTCAAAGTTAGATTTAGTCTTTTCCTTTTATCACTTTCAAATTTTTTATCAAGTTTATAGCCCATACCAATACTTATATTTGCCATAAAAGGAGCTAGAAAGGAAGAGGTCTTAACATTAGAATTAAGAGGAAAACTTTGGAAGAATGGAGTCTTTGTCTCTAATCGAGCAGAATATGACCAATTATTATATGCCTTATATCCTAATATATTCTCTAAACGAAATAAGTCTTCACTTATATTTACATCATGGAGTTCATCAGAAGGAGTAGCCTGTAAGTTCAATCTCCACTCCAGAATATTATTAAATGTAATCTTATCTTTAGCATAGTTTACAGTTACCCTGTGATCATTACGAATAAAAAAACTACTATTACCTCCCCTACTCCAGTTATGGGTAATATAATTTTGAGCTACTTGAAGCGCATGATTTCCACTTTTAACCCAATATATAAAACCGGGATCAATTTTCTCCATCTCTATAGGAGTCACCTTTATAGCTTCATCTGTAGCTATAAGATCATGGAGAAAATTACGCTTGGTGGCATCTTCTTCCCTGAGTTTCGGTATACTTTTCAATACTGATGCATTGTATCGGACATCTCCAATATTACTCATATCCATATAAAAATTCCGGCGTCTGGCTTGTACTTCCTCTACTCTTTTTATCAAAGGAGCAAACGTACTCTCTTCGGGAATTAAATGAAATTGAGGAGTTTCCTTTGATGCATCTTTAGGTATAAAATCTAATCGCGGAGGTAAGATCTTACCATCGAACACAACAGGAAGAAAAAGGCGGTCATATATTACTGTATCCCGAAAGCTTACATTATAAGGAAACGGATCCCAATCTACAGGGGGAACAATAATCAATCCGTTAGATCCTCTAGTATATACAAGAGCCGAATCATTCTGGAATATGGATTTTTGAGCTACGTTAAGCGCAAATCTATCGTCCACCGAAAGCATATATGCAGGGATAACTTTTTCATTATAACTTAAATCTAATGTTTCGGCATGAGAAGCCAAAGTACAAAGTGACATCACAAGTGATGCTAAAATATAAAATAAAGAATTTTTCATCTTGATTAGATTGCTTTCCTCTTAACTATTTAGCCAATAAACGAGACATAATATTCAAATATTGCAAATATAATAATAAAAGCTTGTCATAGCTTAATCTTTTACACATGGAAGTCTTCTTTAATTTCTAAATAATACTTATTTTTTACTAAAAAGAAGAAGTGGAGTCCATTACTCGAGAATAAAGAAATTATAAATTTCACCCACCTAAATACAAAAGGAAAGACATAGAGCCTTTCCTTTTATTGATTTTAATAGTTACACGTGATTGTGTTTATTTTATAGATGCAAATTTTATACAAACCGGCATATCTAAATTTATATCATGCCCTGTATCCTCAAGTAAACCTGTATTTTCATCGATTTTAAAAACCTGAATAACATCACTGTCCCGACAAGCCACTAATAATAGTTTGCCATTAGGAGTAATTGCAAAATTACGAGGATGCACTCCTGTAGTACGATACCCTACCTTTGTCAATTTACCATCTGCTTCATTTATTGAAAATATCGCTAAACCATCATTTTTCAGTCGATTGGAAGCATATAGGAATTTACCATTAGGAGTAATGCCAATATCACCACTTCCTTTAGCATTTACCGTATCTGCTTTTATAGTCTGTATCTCCTTCAGATTACCATCATTATAATCGAAAGCTATCACATCTCCTGACAATTCTGTTATCACATATGCAAACTTATTGTTAGGATGGAACTTAAGATGGCGAGGACCTGATCCCCCTTTAATAGAAAATGCAGCAGGACTGCCTACTGATAAAAAATTATCTCCTGATTCATTTACATTGAACTTATGAATCTTATCTGTCCCTAAGTCATTCGCAAATAAGAACTTTCCATCAGGAGTAAACTGCACACAGTGAATATGCGATTGTTTTTGACGGTCAACATCCGTTCCTTTTCCCGAAAAACTAATAACCTGTGACGCTGTCTCCAATCCTCCTGCTTCATTTACAGAGAAATAGGTAAGACTTCCACCCAAATAATTAGCTGTAACAACATGTTTACCATCAGCATCAATATTTATATAACAAGGAGCACCTCCTCCTGTTAATTGCTTATTGATAAAAGTGAGTTTTCCATCCTGTTTATCAAAGGAAAAAGCATTAGCAGCCGATGTCCCGATACCCTCATCCTCAGTTACTGAATATACAAACTTTTCGGATTGATCCAATACCAAATAAGACGGGTTATCAACTTTTATTTCACTTATATATTTAGATGTACCTGTTATAGTATCTAATTTATATACATAAATACCTTTACTTTCTCCTGAAGTATATGTACCAACCAACATATACATTTCCGAATCACTCTTCTCTATTTGATCCATAGACTGATTATCTGCATTATTGTTTGCATTTTTATTTCCACATCCTATTATAAGAAATACTGACGAAAATATTGCTACGACTTTTTTTAGCATAGTTTTTTATATTTGTTTATTACTTGAATTAAACGTACCAAATTTTCAATAAAGTGACATTAGTTATAAGAAGTAACCAATTAGGTAACAAAGGTTACTTGATAAGTGTCACTTTTTGGACTTCGCTAAACCATTGTAAATCAGACAACAATCATTAAAAAGGTGACAAAAGTAACAAAAGTAACACTTTTTTGGAAATCTTTATTTCCCCTTGTTTATTATTCACTGTTTCTCATATTGATTAATTTCCGATTCGGCCAGACTACAGGTCGGTCCCTACTACCCCTATTTCCTAATAATTGCCAACCGTTGATTGCTGTTTGATCCTTGTATAGATAGATAAAATAACCCAACGTTTGAACCGGAAAAATAGAATAAACAAACTTAATGAATAAAAATAGGAGACCAACTCCTTTTTAATAGGAAAATTCGATCGGTAATATTTTTTTATTCTTTAAAAAAGTCTATCTTTGCAGACCTAAAAGAGAATAATTAAAAAAATAAATATAATAATAGCAATGAAAAAAGGAATTCATCCAGAAAACTACCGTCCAGTTGTTTTCAAAGATATGTCAAACGATGAAATCATAATCTCTCGTTCGACAATCAATGCAAGAGAAACTATCGAAGTAGACGGTGTTACTTATCCTCTAGTCAAATTAGAAATCACTAGTTCTTCTCACCCATTCTACACAGGAAAACAAAAATTGGTGGATACTGCAGGACGTGTTGATAAGTTCATGAATCGTTACGCTAAACGCACACAAGTTAAAAAGTAATTTTACTTGGTGATAATAATACTTAAGGCATTCCGAATTTCGGGGTGCTTTTTTATTTTGTACGAAAACAAATTTGGATAGGTATTGTAAAGTAGCAGGCGACATTCTTACCATTCACTTTTCCGGGTATCCATTTTGGCATACTTTCCACAAAACGAATAACTTCCTTTTCAAAGGATTTAGTCAATGGTCTAATGAGTCTTATATTATCAATTTCACCCGTTTCTCTGACTACGAAACGAACTACGAACCTGCCATTATCAATAAGTTCTGACTGATCTAGGATCGGATATCTTAGATATTGGCTGATATATTTCATCATTTCGATTTCACCTCCGGGAAACTGAGGCATAACCTCAGGATTCTTATATATAGTGATAGTATCTCTTCCTATATAAGCAGGTTCATGTTTTGATGGCTTAATTTGAGCTTCCAGATTAAGCGAAAAAAAGATAAGCATAAAAATATATACTAATTTTATCATAAACAGTAGATATTAGTGAGCCATTTTGAACAAAACGGGGAGAGTATAAGGACAAGGTATTTTCTTTCCATTTCTTTCACCGGGTATCCACTTTGGCATTAATTTTACTATACGGATAGCTTCCTCATCTAAATATTTTTCTAAAGAACGCACAACCTCTATATCTGATAATTCTCCTGTTTCTCTCACTACAAATTTCACCACAACTCGCCCCTCAATAGATGATTCATTATGGATTGCCGGCCATGTTAGATTGTCTTTGACAAATTTCATGAGAGCTGTATTACCTCCGGGAAACTGAGGCATATTCTCAATAGGACAAGAAAAAATAGTATTAATAGAATCTGTTCCTGTCAACTTTTTATCTTGAGAGTAAAGAACTATGCTAACTAATAGAAGGCTGGAAAGTAAGGCTAATTTTTTCATAAGAAAACATATTTAGGCAATAAAAGGTTTTAAACCTTAGGTTTTCTTTATAGAGGAAAGAGTAATAGAAATTCCATAAAACAGAATTAGCCTTTTAGCCAAAGATCGAGTTCTTCGAAAGAGGAAAGAATCTCCGTCCGATTATTTCGAATAACCGACATCCCAGTAGAAGACGACAATTTCAAAGAAAGTTCGTTTGTTGCATTATCTGTCAGAGAATATCCTTTTCTCGATAAAAAATTCTTTGTCCAAAAGAACAGTTCACCATCGGCTTCCAGATATATCTCCTTTGTGATATTATGCTCCGAAACAAATCGTCCTGTTTGTCGATCAAAAACAATAGTACTATTTCCGATATAATCATTTATCGCATCAGATAATACTATATCTTCTGTTACACCACACTTCAACCCCTTATCCCTAGCCAACAACCACAAACGATCAGCCAGAGTAAGAGCCAGCTCTATATCATGAGTTGATAATAAAATAGTCTTGTTTTGTTTTATTGCTATCAGATGCAATAAGTTCATAATCTCAATACGGTTAACTATATCAAGAAAAGCAGTCGGTTCGTCCAATATAATAATAGGACATTCTTGTGCCAAAGCTTTTGCAATCATCACTTTTTGACGCTCCCCATCCGATAATTCGGCAACATACGAATCCTTTTTATGCAGAATACAAACATCATTCATTGCTTTTTCTACAATCTGATGATCTTCTTTAGTTAATCGACCAAAGAAGCCTGTATAAGGGTATCTTCCTAGTGCTACAAGTTCAGAAACAGTTAATCCCCCAACAATAGTTTTATCCGTCAATACAAGTCCCAATAGCGTAGACAATTGCTGTTCTGAATATTTTGAAATATTTTTCTCCCGTAAATTAACTTCACCCCTCAATGAAGGTTGAAGCCCCGTGAGTGTACGCAACAATGTTGACTTACCCGCACCATTAGAACCCAACAGACAAGTTAACTCTCCTGCATAAAGATTAAATGACATATCTTCATACAACACAGATGTATTCCTGTTACGGGATTTTGGATACCCGATACTAAGATTTTGAGCTGATATAATAGGTTCTTTATTCACCTTATGGGTATTTAGTCAAAAAAAATAAAGGGTCTGATACCTTAATTGAAATATTGAATTTTCTTTTGATTTACAATAACATATATAATTACAGGAGCTCCAAAAATAGGAGTAATAGCGTTCAATGGAATTAATCCTGCTGAACCTGGAATTACGCTAATCAAGTTACATAACAAAGCCATAAATGTACCTATAAGAATAGTCATGGGTAATAACGACTTATGATTGGATGTTCCCAACATAAGGCGAGCAATATGAGGTACAGCCAACCCTATAAAAGAGATGGGACCACAATAAGCAGTTGTTACAGCCGTCAATATGCCTGCACATAGTAATAACAGAAAACGTACTCTCTTTATATTAACCCCTAGATTAGCAGCATATCTATCACCTAGCAACAAGGCATTTAGCGGCTTCACCAATACAACAGCTAATATTAATCCGATTGATACTGTTATACAGTAAAAGGGAAGTTGTTCCATAGATACACCTGAAAAATCGCCCATCCCCCAGATCATATATGAGAATACCTGCTCACTCGTACTCCAGTATTTCAGTAAAGAAATAACCGAAGAGGTTAGGTAGCCAACCATGATACCAATGATCAGCAGCATAATATTGTTCTTTACAATAGAAGCAAAACCTATAATAATCAGAAGTATAAGAGCTGCTCCTACAAATGCACCTGCAACAACAGTCATAGATATCGAAAGATCAAAGCCTACGTTATTACCTATTATACCACCAAACAGAAGTATGACAATAGCTACACCAAGCCCTGCACCTGCACTGATACCTAGAATACCTGCATCGGCCAAAGGATTACGAAAAGCAGTTTGTAGTAATAAACCAGCAACAGCTATTCCTCCTCCCGTAAATAAAGCTGTAATAGCCTGAGGTAACCGCACTTCAATAATAATATGTTCCCAAGATTTCTTTACAGCTTCACCTCCTGCCAAAATATCAACCATTGCCTGAAACGGAATCTTTACAGATCCCACAAACAGATTTGCAAAAAATAAAATGACAATCGCAACTATAAGTAGCAGTATATATCTTACGAGGTGGTTATTTTTCAATTTCAACAGTTCTATTTATATCTAAAGGTAAATCAAAACCTTTTGCTTAAACAAATATAGTAATACTCTTTTAAAGTAAAGTCACAGCCGTATTTATTGTCTATCCAAGTAAAACGATCGATCGTGATGGTATCTCGGACACAAACAAAATGACTTCATCTACTTTTATTACTTCACTCTTTCATCTTACTATAATAGCGAGGAGTATAGTCCGGAAATAGATCCGGATGGAAGATATATGCAAAGTCTTGTAATATGTAATCGGGATGTATTGGAAGATCTTCATAATAAGACTTCTCAGCCGCATTACATCCGTAAATATTACGATTCTTGAATGCTGAGAAGTACGAATATGGCTTATATTCTTTTTCTAACGAAGTATAGGTCAAATCAGTCGGATGATTATATTTTATCAACCAAAATTGGGCATCTCCCGCTTTATCCAAGATCTCTTCGAAAGCTAAAGGTGTTGAAGCAACATTATCGTTATCAGACCAAACATAGTTAGCACCGGCATCGCTTAGCATTCTTGAAATGAAACTACCTCCACCCGATATATACCAAACGTTTCCATACATTAAATCAATAAATACAGACGGCTTTTCTTTGACCGATGCCATTTTATCTTTAATGGCATTATAGTTATTCACAGTCGTATTGAATAGTGAATCAGCTTGCGATTCATTATCAAAAAATAAAGAATAGAATCTAATCCATTCAGCACGCCCCAATGGCAAAGGCTCCATATAATCAGGCGTTTCTATTACAGGTATACCTGCTTTATCAATACTGCCATAAGTACGCCCTTGTATTGGGGTAGCAAAAATAGCTTCAGGATCAACATCTACTATTTTTTCTATTACTGGATTTGCTGCCTGACCTAAATCGGCAATAGTTCCATTTTTTACACCTTCCTGAATATAGTCGATATCAATATAACTAGGCTCACAAACACCTTTTACTGTCGACAAAACACCTAATTCATTAAGAGTAGCACAATGAATCGTTGAATAAGCAACTACGCTACTCAATGGAGTTCTGATAAGTGTACCTTTAGGTAAGTTGGCAGGTAAGGCTTTAGCTTTATCCACTAAAATATATCGTTGCAGAATTTTTGTAGAATCCCATGGATCTACAACTGTTACTTCTTTATAATCGGCGTATTTTTTTACAGTAAAGCCTTTGGCATATTCTACCGTATAAGCGGTATCTATAGCATTATCAACCTCAATCGATTGTTTATTACCCGAACAAGAGATTAATAAAACTGAAAACAATAATAGAATCAGAGAATGTCTCATACGTTATTATATAAAATCAAAAGGAGCTGTAATACAACTCCTTTTGATAATAAATTTTATATTATTTTACAAACCAGATTTTCACAGGAAAAGCTCCCCCTGTATCTAATTTGGATTTTAATTTACCTGCTGATGAAAATATATACATATCCCCATTATTCTGTCCATTAGCCCCTAAGACATACATATCGCCGGTGGTAGGTTCAGATTTTATTAAGCTAATGTCTTTTATCGTAGTTCCATCTGTTATAAAACTTTCTTCTACCACTTTCTTATTTACGATATCGTAATAAGTAAAAGAAGACGATGGAGTATAACTCGCATCATACTCTTTTTTCAGCATATATAGTCTATCCCCCTCCGGAAATATTGAAAATGAACGCCCTTCATCCAGTTTAGTTACAGCATCTGTAGTTGTATTTATTTGTTGAAGTATGTTTGGTATAATAGGTTTAGTCAAACCATAATTACCCAATGATACTAAATACAAGTTATTATATTTATCCACTTTAAGCTCGTTTGGATTTATTGCTACAATAATATCTTTCTTAGTACTCAATTCTGGATCTACAACTGATACAGTATTATTAAATTGATAATCAGCTACAAAACCACCCGAATTAGCTACATATACTTTATTATTCACAACTTTCACTGCTTCGGGATTAGGACCTACTGCTATGCTTTTATCAATAGTCAATGTTGTAGTATCTATACGGGCTAGATATCCATCAAATAAAGTTACATACACTTTACCATTGTATGACTCCAAAGCACGTGGTTGTAGTTTTTCAGAAGGGCGTGTAGCATCACTTTTTATGGTACTTACAATCTTACCGTTAATATCTAAAACATAGATCAAACCGGAGTTATATACCGCAACATAGGTTTTACTGCCATAAACAATTGCATCCTGTCCGACATCCCCCACCATTATACCATTTGCCTTTTCAAATTGATTTGAGATTTTCGCCGACTTAAAGCCATAGTATGACAAAACAGACCCATTGCTTCCCATTTTTCCACTATTCAGTATATACGCTCCGGGGAGTTCGACTGCCGAAGTATCCTGATTATTATCACTATCATTATCGCTACAAGAAGAGAAACCGATTAGAGTAGCTCCAAATAGTAACATACTCCACAATAAATTCTTTTTTTTCATCTTATTTTTGATTATTATTTAATTTGTTATAATTACTATCGTAATAAAAAGGTCTGGGACCTTAGAAATTCATTCTTAATAATATCCTGTAAGAACGCCCGGGCATAGGATAATCTTTTATTATATAATACGTCTTATTAGATAAGTTGGCAATGTCACCTTGTACCCTGAATTTATATCTGCCCCTTTCGAATGTTCTGTTCAATGTGATTGTATGATCAATAAAACCTTCAATTCTGTTTCTATCTATATTTTGAGGTTCTGCATATGTTTTACCACTTGCTATAAACGAGTATCCGAAATTAACCCAGGGATTTTCCAACGTTAACGATGCTGCACCCGAATGTTCAGGAGTATACGGTATCTGGTCTCTATTGTTTTTATCAGCCGGATCGGTAATATCTATAGCTTTCTGATACGTATAATTACCTGATATTTCTAAATTCAATTTATTGTTAAATACCAGACGGGCATTTGTATTAAAATCTAATCCTGTTATTTTCACTTCTCCTAAATTCACGACTTTGGATTCAAACATAGCAGGATAAATCACAATCTTGTCTTTTACATCATTACGATAGACATCTGTAGAAACACTAAAATAATTGAACAATTCAGAGAAAGAATTTGTCCATGTTAACCCTACATTATATTGCTGAGTTTTTTCGGGGCGAAGGCTCGTATTACCCATCCGGATGTAATAAAGATCATTAAACGAAGGAACCCTGAATATATCTTTATACGATGCCCTTATCCTAAGACCTGTAAAATTGAATGGACGGTAAGAAAAACTGACAGATGGTGATAACCTTTTTCGATCATCGGGTTTATTACCCACCACCACATCCTCTGTGATATAAGTACCCAGCAAATTCGCTATAACGGTAAGTTTCTTATTATCGTATTTTGCAGACAATGAAGTAAGAGAAGTAGACCGGTCAGGCTCTGCAAAACCGGAGTAATTAGCTGTTAATGTATTATAGTTATAATCCTGCGCTAACGAAAAAGATATTGCCTTATCCGGATTGTACAGTAATGAACTTGTAAGATATAATTCATCCTGCTTATATATATCTTCCAATATACCATTCGGATATTTAGCGTTTTTATCCATATATAGGGTATAGGTATTTCCATATTTACCTTGTAGCTGCCAATTAAATTTATCGCTGATAGTATTGATATATTTAGCCTGTGTAAAAAAGTTTCTGTCCCATAGACGTTCCTTACTATCATTATTATAAAAAATAATGGCACCCGGCAAGCCTCTCTCCGAATCAAAATAATATACTTTTACGGACAATTCCTGCGATTTGGTCAATTCCCCGAAAACGTTTAACTCAGTACGCTTAATATCTACATCGGTATTTTGTCTCTTTCCCGTTATTACTGTACTCGCATTCTTTTGTTTAAAGCTATATTCTCCATCAGCCCTTTGCCAGCTGCCATCCAGAGAAAATGAGAATTTATTGCTCAATTTATATGCATAATACAAATATGGATTGAATTGTCCCCATGATCCGGTAACGAGCTGTGCATGTACCGAATATTTTTTATGTGTGAAAGAAGGTTCTCTTGTAGTAATACTTAAAACCCCTACTGAAGCCGAAGCCTTGGCTGTTCTGAAAATATCGTCACTTTGCCCGATTGTCAAAGATAACATGGCAATATTATCTAACGAAAAACGTCCTATATCGACTTGTCCCGATTGGGCATTACTTACAATAATCCCATCATAAAGCACAGCTGTATGCTCAGAACCTACACCTCTGATGGCAACAGTCTTCATGCCTCCGATTCCTCCAAAGTCTTTGACAACGACTCCCGAAAAACGACGTATGGCATCCGAAATAGATAATACTCCGGTCTTGTCTATATCTGATTCTGATAATACCTGAATGGGGTTGCTCGATAGAGCAATGGAAGGCTTTACCTGTGCAGTTACAATTACTTCATCGATATGCTGAGTTTTTATAGAATCTTTATTCTGAGCATCTACTTCAATAAAGCAGAGCTGAAAAATAAGAAAAACAAGCAGGAAATAAGAATACTTCATATACTGAAAGCCTATAAACCAATAATAGATTTAGCTTTCGGACAAAATACGGTGAAGAAATTACAATGGAAATATTCTAAAGAAGAATGAATCGACAGTTTTTGATCTTCAGCTCTATTTCTCGAAAGCTGTTTAGTATCACTTTTTGTCGTCTTGCAGGTTTTCTGACTTACATTCTATTCATTTACAAATAGATTGCTTACAGTAGCGAGTCTGTCCAGGTCTTTCACCTGATTACCCTTTTTGCATCCTTTTAAAATATTTATTACTTATAGGAGCAAAACAACGGTGCAAAGATATGTTATAAAACCTAATTCATCCAAACAAAATTGTTAAAATTGGAAGTAGATGAATGGTTGCGTTCCACTAGACGCAGTTGCATATACCAACCAGAATACACCACCTACAATAATAGCACGTCCAATATATGGTAACTTTAGGAAGCCCATCTCCACAATATCGCTCAATCGCTTAGGTGTAAAATGTAAAACGAAACCTATAAATATAAGTATAAATACATTTCTATATCCTTGCATTATCATAAGCCATGCTTCGGGATTATATTCGAGCCGGCTGATATTTCCTATTACGGCTGTAGCCACTTCGAAATCGTTTGCTTTAAAGAATATCCAGCAAAATGCCACGAAATGGAAAGTAATAATTCCACAAATCAAATTGATCAGTATATTTTTCTCAGGAAGTTTCACAAACTGCCTGAATAGACGTTCTACAGCAAGTGCTCCGCCATGTAATGCACCCCATGCGATATATTTCCATGCCGCACCATGCCAAAGGCCTCCGATAAGCATGGTTAAAAACAGATTGATATATGTGCGGAATCGTCCTTTTCGGTTCCCCCCTAATGGAATATACAGGTAATCCCTCAACCAAGACGATAGAGAGATATGCCATCTACGCCAAAACTCAGTCACCGAAACCGATTTATAAGGAGTACGGAAGTTTTCAGGGAGCTTAAATCCCATTAATAATGCTATACCGATAGCCATATCGGAATAACCCGAAAAGTCACAATAAATTTGTAAAGTATAACCATAGGTCGCCATTAATGTTTCGAATGGTGTATAGCTTAGAGGACTATCAAAAATTCGGTCTACAAAGTTCAATGATATATAATCAGATATAACAGACTTTTTTATTAAACCCGTAATAATAAGAAATAGAGCTAGACCTGCTTCTTTCTTCGACAAACTTATCTCGCGATACATTTGCGGCAAAAATTCTTTTGCTCTCACGATGGGTCCCGCAACCAACTGAGGAAAGAAGGAAAGATAAAAAGCAAAATCAAGAACATTTTTAGCCGGTTTAAGCTCCCTACGGTATAAATCAACCGAATAGCTTATAGCCTGAAATGTAAAAAATGAGATTCCAACGGGTAAAATAATATGTTGGAGCTGGAAGTTCCCTTCAAACAGAGTATTCAGATTACCTATAAAGAAATTAGTATATTTAAAATATGCCAATACTAATAAGTTGAGTACTACGGTAATTGTAAGTATAGACTTTCTCAACGTTTTCTTCTGAGATAAATCCATCATCTCCGACAGAATATAATTAATTAAGGCGGACAGTATTAATAGAATAAAATACTCGCCTCCTGCCTTATAATAGAAAAACATCGAAAAAAGAAATACATATGCTGTACGAAAATGCGCATATTTTCGAGTCAAAATGTATACTAAATAAAAAGCAAGGAAGAATCCAAGAAACAAACTCGAGCTAAACAATAGCGGGTTGCTTGGGTCATACTCAAACCACGACCGTATCTGATCGGTAGTTATAGAGAAATAAGATTCTAAGTAAGTTAACACAGTTTTCAATTAGTTCTACTTTTTACATAGTTATCATAAGCAGCCAAAAAATCGGCAGAGAAAAGCTCTCCCTGTTTTTCATACCCTTCCCTTGTATAATGTACCTTATCTTTTGCCATCAATGGGGCAAATTTATTTTCCAGAGGGGCTTTTGCTCCACCTAGTTTACCTAATAAGTCCCAGACAACACAACCTTTCAATTGCTTCAGAGCATCTCCATATCCTTCTACAAAAGTATTAGGAGTTCTTCGTTTAAACAACGAAGGCGGAGGCGTCATCAATAGAATTATAGCTTTGGGATTATTTTTCTTTATCTTATCTACAAACATCTGCATTTGAGAACTATAATAAGGAGTTGTCCATCTATTGAAAGCCTCATTTGTTCCCAGAGAAATAACAATCAGATCGGCACTCAAAGAAGGTAGCTGCTCAAAAAACAACGGATATTTGTTATAATCCGAAACTTTTGTCCCGTTTACACCTATGCTATGATAGATAATCCCCGGTCTGTCGTTTTCTATTACGACACCACTCAGATTATACTCTGCCTGATTATTGCCCGGTAGTATTACTATCTGATTCGAGGACATTGGCAGAATAAATTCCGATTCATAGGGTTTTTCTTTAGAGAGAATAATCTTTGGCTCATTATCGTCTTTCGGCTCCTCTTTTATGACTTTGGCCACGATAGGCACTTTCGGCTCCCGTTCAGGCTCTTCTTGCTTATTGGGTATTTTCAAATCCATGCCTACACGTATAGTATTTGAGCTTAGATTATTTATATCTTTCAGTTTTTCCACCGAAATGCCATATTTTTGAGATATCCTATATAAGGTTTCTTTACTCTCTACTGTATGCATGGTATAATTTACCTTTCTGACCTCAACTTTCTCTTTTTCAACAGGAAGTTCAACAGGGGTTTTCTCCACTACACTCTTATAATCGGTATTAGGTAAAGCCAGTCTAAAACAAGATGTCTTAGTCGGATACAACAGCCTTATCTTACTGAAAGTATACAAAGGATTGACATCTATATTTATTTCAAAATCGGAATTGTTTGAATATAGCCCTATACCACTCAGCCCGACTGAAACATCTGTCACAGGATAAATATTACGACGACTCTCCCATTCCGTGTTCGAGGCATATTTTATATAACTGGTTCCATTGGTTTTAGCCAAGCTATATGGAAAGGTAAAACCATACCCTCCATTGCCAAACTTAGTTTGCAAAATCTGACGTATTACATTCGTAAACATATCAGCCTGTACATGCGAATCACCAATATGTACAATATTCACCTTACCTTTTTGGTTTTTCTCCAATTGATATAATTTCTCAAACAGAGGATCCAACAATTTTACATTCTTAAAATCAGAGGCTGCAATATCCTTAGCATCTTTCGCATAGACAGCGGAAGATATCAAGCATAATAGAAGTAAGAATGTTATTGTTTTTTTATAAATCATCTGAATGTTTAATTCGGTTCGGAATTTGTCCCGATTCCTTTAATTTTTTGTATTGAAAATACCCTTTGTCAAGTTCATCATAAATAAGTCCCCCTATTTTCTTTGCACCCTTCTGATTGAAATGAGTATAATCTTTATTTGCCAGCGATGGATTTTCCTGTACCCATTTAATCATAGATCCGTATCCTCCCATCAATGTATACAGGTTTATAAAACCCGAATGGGTACTCTCAGCATATAATCTCTGATGTTTAACCAAAGGTTCTACTGCCTTGTCAGTCTTCATTTCCATATCAGTTTTTATAGCCCTGTCTCCTGTAGATATTATTAAAATGCTTGCATTCGGAAAGCATTGTTGCAAATGATTAACCACACCTGCCATTTTAGTTTCGTACCAGCTATAATCAGTTGTACCATATCCTAAAACATTTGTACCATATTGTAATACGATAAGATCATAGTTCAATATCTTATCTAATGCGTTCATCAAATCAGTATTAAACAGGGAAAGAGGCAATCCCGAATTTCCACGCAAAGAGAAATTATCGACATGGACACCTACTCCATCGTCAAAATTAACTCCATAAAAAGGTATAGAATCAGCCTTTTCGAAAGTAGCTTTCAGCATTTTAGTTGTAGAGGATAGTTTCAGCGTATTTAAAAGCCTGTCTGTTATTAAATCGTGACGTATGGAAGAATCCTTTCCTAAAGCTATATTAACCGAGCCATTGTGGTTGGAAGAGCTTCCGTAAAACAATGTAGGATTATATAATAGGGTTGAATTGATAACATCATTGGCAACATATCTTAACCATGTCTGAGAACCTCTCGGCACAAAAGAGACTTGTCCATCGACTCCAAAGGCTCTCTTTGGTTTCTTTACATTTAAGAATGACTGAGTTTCCCAATTCTTCGAATATTGATGCGTAACCGAATACCTGGCAGAAGCAGAAAGAGAAGTTATACCTACAAAGCCCACACCTTTTCCTCCATATTGACTTTGATATGCACTACGTATATCCTGTACAATCAGGTCACCATCATTCATTGAATCACCGAAGTAAGCTATACGTACTTTTCCTTTTCCCGAATTTTCGAGTTCATATAATTTCTCATAGAAATTTATGAGATTACCAATGCCTTCGCTATTGTCCGAAGCATCTATATCGATTCTATTAATTAACGTATCATTCTCCAATGAGTCAGCCTCAGCCATTGATACCGAATCATTAGTCATAGCGTCCAACGCCAAACTATCTATAACAATTCCCGGTATAGGAGCTGTATTCTCCGGAAATAATCTGGCAGGAAGAACCTGTTTCAACCCCCAAAATATACCAATAGCAATAATTATAGTCAAAAAAGACTTGAAAAAATAATTTTTAGCTTTACCTTCCATACCTAAATTTAGGTCGCCGACCTGTTTATTGCTTCAAAAAATGCCATATTCAAAGATTTCTTAAATCAGGCATTTTTTTATAATTAGTTCTAATTCCCTAATCCATTAACAAGAAATAGAGAACCTAATATGTCAATATTACCGTGTGTTCAAAAATGCGCTGCAAAGCTAGTTACTTTATTGAAATTTCGAATACTATATATAACAAAAAAACTGCCTTTCGGCAGTTTTTTATCAGGTAATTTGTCTATTAAATAACAAAAGATATTTAATATCGTATTTCGAAATCATAACTATCAGTTGTTGTTATGACTACCAAAGTAATAAAAAGATATAAGACCTTATATTTTTCAGAATGAGAAGTCAACCCCCGCTCCAAAAACTTTATTAGTTCTTGAGAACACATCCTTAGATGTACCTCCTCCCGGTACTTTTGTATAATCAGAATAAGTAGTCCAGAAATAACCTACATTTATTCGAACTGTAGGAGAGACATTAACCGCTCCTCCTAAACCCAAAGAGTACGAATCACAAGAAAAACTTAAATCTTTTTGGAAAACATCACCTACACCATAACGTGTTATTTGCCCCCCTGCACTCACTAAAAACATTCTATCAATCTGGTATTCCAAACCTGCTAAATATTCATTCGTTGAACCTGCATCTTTTTGCTTGTCTCCATCCATTTTGGCATCCGAATCAAAGAAATGATGATAACCAACGCTAGCCATCAGTTTTTCAGTCACTTTATAAGAAGCTCCTATAGTAAACAAAGCAGGAATGTCATGAGCTGTATTTACGCCATCAGCAAACATACCAGTATCGTCTCTTTTTGTATTATTTTCTACATCCAATGCAGTCTTGAATTCGTACTTAACCCCAATATTCAATTTATTCTGATAGTTGAAATTAAAACCAAGGATAGGAGCAACACCCCACCCGCTTTGTGAACTTTCCAACATAGCGCCTTCGTCACTTGATGCTCTTGACATTAAAAGTATCTGTTGTTGCAATACAGGATTGGCTGCAACACCTGCAGCAACACCTTCCAATAATTGGTTGGCATATATCATATTCGGAGAATAGTCAGCCGAACTTGCAGGAGTTACATTTAGTTTTAATCCTCTCAAGTATCCTTCATATGAGTTTCTTACGACATTCAATCTAAAACCGGCATAGGCTGAAAACATTTCATTAATCTCGTATGTTCCACCTAGTTGACCTCCAATAATCATATTAGAGCCTCTCATATACTGATCTACTTGGTATCTGCTAGCTTTATATCCGGCATTTTGTATTACTAAAGCACTGGTTCCGGCAAGAACTTCAAATGAAGGTAACCCATCATTAAAAGTGGCTTTTCCTCCACCACCTGATATAGCGACAGATCCTGATAAAACCCATTTACCTTTTTTATAAGCACCTTGCAAGCTTGGAATAAACGGAACAGAAGCCTTCCCCTCAAATGCTTTTGTATCTAACCCTCCATTCATCATGAATATAGGGGAAGTAGACGTTATAGTTCGTGTTTGAAATGCACTCTGATTATTGAAAGAAAAATGGAACCCATCAGTTAGTTTTACTAAACCTGCCGGATTCGTATAAACCGCATCAATCTCCGTAGAAGCATCACGAGCCGGATTTCTAAGGAAATGTACACTCTGATTAGTATTGGTTAATATTCCGCCTGCAAACAAAGAAGAAGAACACATACAAAGGGCAGCAATGGCTACCAATTTTGATTTATTCATGAATTTTATAATAGGTAATGTAAAATAATTATTGATATCATTTAAACTATAGCAATCTCTGGTTCCTATACTTGCCAAAGCAATAAAAAGGTCTAGTACCTTGAAATTGGGCAGCAAATGTATTAATATTAATTTTAGTTTCAAAAGAAACTATAACAATTTAACCACCTGATAATCAATATTATTATTGCATACACAACTATTGCAGTGCGTCCAATTGTTTCAACCAGATAGCACCCGAGGCATCACTTGCCATACGCCAATCGCCACGAGGTGAAAGATTTATCGACCCAACCTTTGGTCCATCAGGAATGCATGAACGCTTAAATTGCTGTGAAAAGAATCTGCGGTAAAATACTTTTAACCACTTAAGAATTTCTTCTTTTTCATAATCCTCCTCAAATGCCTTCTGTGCTAAAAAGTATATTTTTCGTGGTTCATACCCAAACCGAAGCATATTATATAAGAAAAAATCATGCAATACATAAGGCCCTACTGTATCTTCTGTTATTTGTAAAATTTTGCCGTCCTTTCCTGCCGGTAACAATTCGGGACTAACGGGCGTATCCAAGATATCTAAAAGTATGTGTTGAGAACCAGAATCTAATTGTGTATCCGAAATCCACCGTACAAGAGTTTTCACCAAGGTCTTGGGAATACCCGTATTAACGGCATACATTGACATATGATCGCCATTGTAAGTACACCATCCCAATGCTAATTCCGAAAGATCTCCCGTACCTATTACTAATCCATTTACCTTATTGGCATAATCCATTAATATCTGTGTACGCTCACGAGCCTGCGAGTTTTCATAAGTTATATCGTGAATACTCTCATCATGATCTATATCTTTGAAATGCTGAATTACTGCATCCTTTATTGATATTTCTTTAATGGTTACACCTAACGACTTCATTAAGTCAAGGGCATTATTATAGGTGCGGTCGGTAGTACCAAAACCGGGCATTGTAATGCCATATATATTTTTACGCGAAATATTCAGTTTATCAAAAGCCTTCACCATAACCAATAAAGCCAATGTTGAATCGAGCCCACCGGACACCCCTACTACCATAGTTTGGCAATTGGTATGTAGCAAACGCTTAGCCAAGCCACCGACTTGTATGGCGAAAATCTCAGAACATCGGTCATCAAGATTCAATAGTGATGGTACAAATGGAGTTCTATTAATCAACCTTGTCAGTGAAAATTCAGAATCAATTTTAGAAGTACCGACCTTAATGATTCGATATTTTACCTCATCCAGATTTTTATATTCTGATATTGAGAATGATTTATTTTTTAAACGGTCATTTCTTAAACGATCGACATCTATTTCCGTAACACAAAATTCGCTATCAAATGAGAATCGTTGTGTCTCCGCCAGAATTGAGCCATTCTCGGCAATCATACTACTACCCGCAAAGACAATATCGGTTGTCGATTCTCCATTTCCAGCGGCCGCGTATACATATCCTGCAATACAACGGGCTGATTGTTGACTTATAAGTGATTTTCGATAAGCATGCTTGCCAATTGTTTCATTACTAGCGGAAAGATTAAATATTATTTCAGCTCCATATAAAGTATGTACACTTGATGGAGGAAGAGGTGTCCAAAGATCTTCACATATTTCAATTGCAAAACTAAAATCCGAAGTACGAAATATCAAATCAGTACCTACCGGCACAATTTGCCCACACAATTCAATATTACTTTGAGTAAGTTCACGAGGGGAGGAAAACCAGCGCTTATCATAGAACTCATTATAATTAGGCAGAAATGTTTTAGCTACAATCCCTAAAATATTCCCTCCATTAATAACGACACCAACATTATATAGCCTATTACAAATTTGAAGAGGCATTCCTACAATGATAATTATAGAAGATTGCTCGCTTACTAAACGGATTTTCTCCAGAGAATTTATAGCTTCCTCAAGAAGTAAGCTTTGATTTAATAAATCCTGAGCTGTATAAGAGGTTATACACATTTCGGGAAATACAATAGCTGAAACTCCTTGCTTTTCAGCATCAGCTACAACTTTTAATATCTCCTCGGTATTAAAATCGCAATCTGCAACCTTCAATCGAGGTGAAGCTGCTGCCACTCTTACAAACCCATAATTATTCATCATTGCCAATTAAGTTTAAGACAAAATTACGAAACAAAATTCAAATCTTTGTTATTCAACAAATAACTTCTGGAAAAGTTACAAAGGAAAGGAGGTGGTATTTTTATAGTTATGCAAATCACTCTTTAATATTGTATATCAAAGCAATCCCATCCTCTTCAATACAAACCAAAAAGCTTGATCTTCTAAAACAACAAAGCCACAACAAGTAAACTGCTGTGGCTTTATTATTTATATCAGTTATTTCTTAGTGGCTATGAGATAGATAGTCAGAAATACCTTCTTGAGTAGCTTTTAAACCTTCTTTTCCTTTTTTCCAGTTTGCAGGGCATACTTCACCAAACTCTTCTGTAAATTGTAGAGCATCAACCAAACGAAGCGTTTCTTCAACACTACGTCCCAGAGGCATATCATTTACAACTTGATGACGTACAATACCTTCCTTATCAATCAAGAAAAGACCACGGTAAGCTTGAGGAGCTCCAACAAAAATCTCTTCTCCAAAATCGTTATAATCTGTATCACCGGCTAAAACATCGTAATTTTTAGAAACCATTAATGTTTGGTCAGAAATAATCGGATATTTAACACCCTGAATACCACCTTGGTTTTGTGGAGTTTGCAGCCATTTCCAGTGAGAGAATGCAGAGTCTGTTGATGCACCTACTACAGCTACATTACGAGATTCAAATTCTGCGATTTGATCTTGGAATGCTATCAATTCAGTTGGGCATACAAAAGTGAAATCTGCCGGATAAAAGAAGAATATTACATACTTCTTTCCAATAAATTGTTCTAACGAAAAATTTTCAACAATTTCATTACCATTTACTACTGCACTAACATTAAATACAGGGGCTTTTTTACCTACTAATACTGCCATGATTTTAATTAATTTAGTTATATTTTCTTATAACAAAGTAACAAATTCCACACCAACAAATCAAATAGATAATCACTATACCCACATAGACAAAAACAATCAAAAATCGTTATGCAGACACGCTTCTTACGGAAGTTTTACATCAACTATCACCGGTCTATGATCTGATGCTTCGGGTTCATCTATTACAAAACTATTTCTGAAAAATCGGCTTTTAAAAGTTTTTTTATCTAGTGCAATATAGTCAATACATTCTGTAGGTTTATCTGCCGGAAATGTATTAGCGGAAGAACTCAAAACTGTAAAACTTTTCTTTAGCAGCTCAATTACTTCTGAATCCGGATGAGCATTAAAGTCACCGGCTACAAATACAGGTTTCTTTATTTCTGCCAACTCTTGTTTTATAATCTCGACAGATTTTAACTGATCCTCAGTCGTTAAAGAAAGGTGAACTCCTAAAAATACAAACTTATCAAATTCCGCAATAAGCAGTACTCTCTGTTCTTCCCTTCCCGGTAGTGGAATATAACTTGTGCGTATAGGTTTTTCTCGGGACAATAAACCCGTTCCATATTTTCCTCCGTCATAATCGATAGCAGGGGCATAATAGTAGTACATCCCCGTTAATCTACTAAGTTCTCCTAATACAAAACGCTTATTGCTTCGGTTAGTCATACTATCAACCTCCTGAACAGCAACAATATCGGGATGATACTTATTTATTACATTTACAGTACGTTTATAATCGGACTTCATATCCATTCCTATCCCATTACGGATATTATAAGTCATAATGCGAAGATCGTTTTGAGAACTGATACTCAAAGAAATGAGAAGTAAGACACCAGTCAAAAATGTAATTAATCGTGTTTTCATATTTTTATAAATTAAGGCATAGATAAACAACAGTTGTATAAAATATAGACAAATATACCAATTGAAAATGAGATATCACCTCATTTAGAAGATGTGAAAAGAAAAGCTACACAGTTACATTTATATGATACGGAGAACCGAACAAAACCTGTAAAAAACAGGTTATTAAATATAGAAATAAATATTTGACTTAATTTAAACAATGAAATCAGAAACAAACATTCCCAAACCCACTACGGTTGATGAATATATTGCTGCAGCTTCTCCCTCTGTAAAGGAATATTTGGTACAACTAAGAAATATCATCAAACAAACAGTTCCACAAGCTGAGGAGTCTATCAGTTATGAGATGCCAGCCTATAAGTTAAATGGTATTCTAATTTACTTCGGCGGCTTTGCAAAGCATGTCAGCCTGTTTCCCGGTTCGGAGGCTATCGAAGTCTTTAAAGATGAATTGACAGACTATAAAACTTCTAAGGGTACTATTAGATTTTCTCCGGATAAGCCTATCCCTATTACACTAATAAAGAAGATTATAAAATTTAGAGAGAAAGAGAATTTAGAAAAAAACAAAAGGAAGAATCAAAAGAACTCCTGAATCACAATGATCTGAGAATTCAAAATGGAGAAACTAATCCTCTCCCTTGAGAATAGGTAGCCTCCAGTGATATTTAGTTGCCAAAATTCGTATTACAAATACACATACAGCCGTAGATATTTGAACAACAGGCATAGTTACTCCTAGATAATTTAACAGGCAGAATAAGAGCCCACCAATGATACAGGCAACTGCATAAAGTTCCTGAGTAAATATAATAGGTATTTCATTGATCAGAATATCACGGATAATCCCCCCGACAACACCAGTAATAGTAGCCATTATGACAATCACCCATGGAGCGTAACCCAAAGCCAGCGTTTTTTCGGCTCCTACCACCACAAATAATCCTAATCCGATACTATCGAACCAAAAGAATGTATTATTGAGCCGAACTAAGATTTTACGGTAAACAATCACACAGAATAAAGCTAAAACCGTACACCAAAGATATACACTCGACAGCATCCAGAAAGGAGTAAGCCCCAGAAGCAGATCCCTCAAAGTCCCCCCTCCGATAGCAGTCACCAACCCGACAACCAAGGCTCCAAACCAATCGAATCTTTTAGCGGAAGCTAATCTGATACCACTGATAGCAAAGGCAAAAGTTCCCAGAAATTCAATAATATCAACAAATCGAATATTACTCCAAAAATCAACTAGCTCATCCATATCACAAGCATCAGGTAATGTAAAATATTATTATAATTTTAATAACAGCCAATTATGCCGCTGTATTTACCAAAGCAATAATCGGCTGCAACCTTAATCAGCTTGTTCATCAGCAATTACACCACTTCCGAGACATAATTTTGATTCTTTGTCATATACAACTCCAAATTGTCCGGCAGCAATACCTTGTATCTTTTCATTCGATTGAATACGATATATGTCACCTATTTTTTCAATGGTTCCTGTTGTAAATTCGGGAGTATGCCGTACTTTGAAGGTAATATCTTTTTTATCTTCGAAATCACCCCAAATATCCTCTGTTATAAATGAAAACCCTCCGAGGTTTACCGTTTTTCCATATTGAGTTTCGGGATCATAACCATTAGATACATATATAATATTTCGCTTAACATCTTTCTTTATTACAAACCAAGGTCCACCACCTAGTCCTAAACCTTTACGCTGCCCAATGGTGTGAAACCAATAGCCATTGTGTTTTCCTAAAACTTTTCCCGTTTCAAGTTCCACAATCTTTCCGGGACGTTCGCCCAAATATCTGCCGATAAAATCATTATAATTGACTTTACCTAAAAAGCAAATTCCTTGACTATCCTTTCTCATGGCAGAAGGTAAACTCTCTTGAGCTGCAATAGCACGAACTTCGCTTTTCAACAAATTACCTATCGGAAACATCAATTTAGAAGCTTGCAGGTAATCTATTTGTCCTAAGAAATAGGTTTGATCTTTAACATGGTCTTTTGCTGTAGACAGCCATGTCTTACCGTTCAATTCGGTGGTAGTGGCATAATGTCCTGTAGCTATCTTATCGAACTCGTGTCCCCACTTTTGCTCGAAACAGCCAAACTTAATCATCTTATTACACATAATATCAGGATTCGGAGTTAAGCCTCTCTTTACAGCTTCGATGGTGTAACTCACTACATTTTCCCAATACTCTTCGTGGAGAGATACAATCTCCATTTTACAACCATATTTTTTAGCAATATAAGTTGTTATTTCTATATCTTCTTCGGCAGGACAATCAATATAACCGTCTTTATCTTCCATACCAATACGTATATAAAAGATGGTAGGATCATAACCTTGTTCTTTCAATTGGTGAACAACTACCGAACTATCAACGCCTCCCGATACAAGAGCTGCTATTTTCATTTTTCTATTTAACTCCTTTAAGGTTTCAAACCTTTTTATTTATAAAGTAAGTACAACTGCCTTTTATAAATTAACAGCCGTATTAAATCTTATTATTAACTATGTTTTTTCAAATTACAATATTTACCAGATCTGAGTTTTTGCAAACATCTTTAATACTCCTAAACCAAGACCGACACCCGCCCGAACGAAAAATTGGTTTTGGCCGTTAGTGACATCAAAATCATATCCGGCTTTCACGAAGAAGAACTTATAATCAACATATATGTTAGGCGTAATTACAATTCCATTTTGTCTACCCTGTCTGAAATCAAAGAGATATCCACCATCAACACCGACCAAAATAGTATAAGGGTTCTTATTAAACAAATCCTCACTCAAAAAAGATTTAATCTGAATAGGTTTTAGATTCAAACCGCTCATTTTTGCACCTCCCGATGTTGTTATTTCTAATCCACTGGATACAAAGGTATTCAACTTATTTTTCTGATGAAATGTAGGAAAAGCCATACTTGTAAAAAACTGCCCGTTGGCTCCCTCCGAATATTGCCCCCCTAATCCGATCAACTGTCCGTAGCAAAGAACAGGTAAAAGAAGTAACAATAATAATATCTTCGATTTCTTCATCTGGGTTATATTTAGTAAAAAAATAGTACCATAACCATTATAGCACTACATATAAACAATTTTCTCAAACATAGGTTTACATAATTATTTATCACACTACAAAAATAATGCTTTCTTTTAATATCAAAGCCTTTTTCCGATATACATTATCTATATAAAAAACAAAAGCCTCTATACAAAAGTTAGTATAAAGGCCTCTATTCGTTATATATTAACTCAATCAGGCATCTACAACCTTCTTTCCGAAAGGAAACAATGCTAATTTGATAAATTTAAAATGCTGCAATCCAAAAGGTATACCAATGATAGTTATACAAAGCAAAGCTCCAAAAAACACATGAGTCAGAGCAATCCAAAAGCCTCCTACAATAATCCAGATAACATTCATTATTGTATTGAGGCATCCCGATGACTCTTCAATAGTAACTACCTTACTGCCAAAAGGCCATACTGCAAGTACACCCAATTTGATAGACTGTAACCCGAAAGGAATACCGATGATGGTTATCATCATAGCGATGCTTGCAATAAAGTATTCAAGAGCAATTGCCCATCCACCAAATACAAGCCAGATAAGATTACCTATAAAATTTCTCATTTTTTGTAATGTTTTTTTACTACATGTCAAATAAATAACAGCTATTGATATTTTACTTGCAAAAGCAATAAAAAAGAGTCTGTGACCTTATCGAACTGCAATCACTTCAATTTCCACCAAAGCAGCCTTAGGAAGATCTCTTACCGCAAAAGCAGAACGAGCGGGAAATGTTCCCTCGAATTGAGTTGCATAAACTTCATTCATGGCTGCAAAGTTAGCTATATCAGAAAGCAAAACTGTTGTTTTTACAATATTGCTAGTTGTAAGACCTGCTTCTGTCAAGATAGCTTTGATATTTTTGAACACCTGCTCGGTTTGTTCTTTAATGCCTCCATCTACAAAGTCGCCAGTAGCTGGATCGATAGGAATCTGTCCCGACGCATAAAGTGTTCCGTTTACTTCTATTGCCTGACTATATGGCCCTATTGCCGCAGGAGCATTATTAGTTGATATTATTTTTTTCATTTTCTACATTGTATAAATTTTGTCAATATTATGCGTTCAATCCTTTTTGTCTGATAGATTCATAAATCAATACTCCGGCAGCTACCGAAACATTCAGCGAACCAATAGTTCCAAACTGTGGAATTTTCACTAAATCATCACAAATACGAAGATTGTCATTAGACACACCTACGTCTTCTGCACCCATCACAATAGCCACAGGACCGGTATAATCAACCTCAGTATACAGTTGAGCAGCGCGTTCTGTTGCAGCTACCACTTTTACTCCGCTATTTTTAAGAAATTGAATAGCTTCAGTCAAACTATTTTCTTTACATACCGGAATCTTCATCAATGCTCCTGCCGAAGTTTTTACAGCATCCGCATTTACTGTAACGCTTCCTCGAGCAGGTATTACAATAGCATCAACTCCTGCAACCTCACAAGTACGGGCAATTGCACCGAAGTTACGAACATCGGTCAACCCATCTAAAACTAAGATAAAAGGGCTTTTTCCTTGTTCATATAAAAAAGGAATAATATCTTCAATCTTCTCATAAGTAACAGCCGATAAAAAAGCAATTACACCTTGGTGATTTTTACGTGTATATCTGTCGATACGTTCCACCGGAACTCTTTGGACAGGTATATCGTGTGATGCTAAAGCAGCAGTTAATTCTCTAAAAAGATCACCTTGCAGTTCTCTCTTTACAATTATTTTATCTATTTCTTTTCCTGCTTCTATAGCTTCTATAACGGCACGTATGCCAAAAATCATTTCTTTTTCTTTCATTAAAAGTCTTTTATATCGTAGGGACGTATTATATACGCCCATTTATTTTATTTCTCTATTTACTAATGGATGTATATAACATCCGTACCTTTTAGTCTAGTTTTTGAAAACCAAACTTATTCTTGAAATCTGACAAATCATAGTCTTTTCTTGTACTTAGGTATATTAAATCATCCACATCCGAATCTAAATCCTGAACAGAATAATAAAGCAACAATCCATATTTGCACCAATGAATAACTAATCCATTACCATCAACGACCTTTTCCCATTTATCAGCTAATTCTTTTTCGAATTTGCTCCATATCTCAGCACTCTCCAGATCGCTCTTGTAACCAATGTAGCTTAAAGAGTATCCTCCCTCAGTTTTTGCTTGTATATCGCTATCTGCACTAGCTGCCTGATAAAACATAATCAACACCAAGAACTCAGGTAAAGGTAATGCTTCAGCGTACCAAATTACTTCGCCTTCGGGATCTCCTATATTTGGCGAATGATATACAGGAACTACGTCTTTTCCTAGATCTTCTAAATCGATCCCCCAAGAAAGGACAGCCTGATTCTCTTCCAAAAAGACTAATTTGTTGCTCTTTATATATATTTGTTTAGGCTTTGCGAAAAACTCGAAAGCATCGGTAAACAAACTTATACGACCAACATTCAAATAAAAGTCTTTTAAAGTTTGCGGAAATTTCACATTTAGTTTTTTCTCTGCTACTTCTAAAGATTGAATATCTACTCCCTCCGATGCTTCTAATTTGCGTCCGAGTATTTTTTCTGCGGTTTCTTTTATTTTATTCATTTCTTTCCTAACATCACTTTAGCATTCTCTATCGCAGCATCTGTTATATGTGACCCGCTCAACATCTGTGCCAATTCTTTAATACGCTCATCCTCTGTCAGCTTTCGCAAGTTGGTAGTTGTACTATCCCCTTCGTGCGATTTATATACAAAATAATGAGCTTTTCCTTTTGCTGCAATCTGCGGTAAGTGTGTAATAGCCAAAACTTGCATCTGACCACCAAACTCCTGCATAATATGCCCCATTTTATCAGCCACCTCACCAGAAACACCCGTATCTACTTCATCAAAAACAATTGTAGGAAGAGCTGTTGCCCCTGCAATCATTGATTTCAAACAAAGCATCACTCGCGAAATTTCACCTCCCGAAGCAACTTCTGCCACCGGTTGTAATGGTACGTTTTTGTTTGCTGAGAACATAAACTGCAAATCGTCTATACCCGAAGTATCCGGATAATTTCTTGCAGTTATCTCACACTCAAATCGAACATTAGGTATTCCTAAATAGGCTACCTTTTCGATGAGTTGTTTCTCTATATTTTTAGTTGCTGACTTACGTTTCTTACTTAGCTTTTCAGCAAGTACTAACATTTTCTCTTGTTTCTGAATCAGTTCCTTTTGAAGCTCTTCTATCTGCTGATCATATGAATCAATACTCGTTAGCTTTTGTGCTAAATCGTTATATATAGCTATCAATTCAACAACAGAAGATACTCTGTGCTTCTGTTGTAAACTATAAATCTGATCTAAACGTTCTTCTATAAACGATGCACGCTCGGGACTAAACTCCACATCACCCGCATAACGCTCGCTTTCAGTACTCAAATCTTTCAGATCGATATATGCTGTCTCCAAACGTTGTACAATAGACTCAGCATGAACATAAATTCCCGATAAACTTCGGGCAGCGGTTAATCCTTCTTTTAGAGAAGAAACGACTCCTTTATCATCATCCGAAAGCAAAGTATATACTTTATACAAAGCCAATTTTATATCTTCGGCATGATTCAGTGTCTCCTGCTCTTGTTCCAGTTCTTCAAGTTCACTCTCTATCAGATTAGCCTCTGCCAAAGCCTCAAATTGAAAACGAAGATAATCTTCATCCTCTTTGCTTCTTGCTGCTAAATCTTTCAAGTTCGATAATGCTGTATCAGCATTCTTATATAATTTAAATGACTCACGATACTCTTTCAATAAACCGCCTGTACCTGCCAATAAATCTACAACCTGCATCTGGAAACGGCTATCGCCTAGCATCAAGTTTTGATGCTGAGAATGTATATCAATCAACTGACTTCCTAAATCTTTTAAGTCATTCAACGATACGGGTGTATCATTGATAAATGCTCTTGATTTACCTGTCGATAATATTTCCCTACGCAATATGTATGTATCGGGATCATAATCAATACCTGCTTCTTCACAAAAGCTTTTGAGGTCGTACGCCGACACATCAAAAGTACCCTCTATTATACATTTAGTTTCGCCCTGCTTAATAGTTTTAAGATCAGCTCGCTGTCCCAAAATAAGCCCTAAAGCTCCTAATATAATTGATTTACCGGCACCTGTCTCACCTGTGATTACAGAAAATCCTGATTCGAAGTCTATTTCGAGACTGTCGATTAAAGCATAATTTTTTATATATAATGACTTAAGCATATAACGTATACTAAGAATAAAAGAGTGTGAGCATTATGATAAACAAATACAAAACAAAGGTAGTGAAATTTCATCATGTAGAAACACCTTTGTATCTTCGCATTTTAGATAAAATACAATATGGATTACAAAATAAAAGTAAAAGCGCTTAGAGAAATAATGCCTATACCGATGGCAGAAGCAATAAAACTCCTCAAAGAAAACAATGGTGATATTAAAGTATGTGCCGATATATTTAAATCGAGGTCGACCGAACACATATGCAAAGAAACAGGTTGTTCTAAAGAAATGGCAATACAATTCTACGAGAAAGAAAAATTTGATTTAAACAGAACTATTTCGTTTATCAGAGAAGAATTATTTGATCTGAACTATAAGCCTATAAATAACATAACATTGGATAATCTCAACAAAACACGATCATGGATTGCCATAGTACAGGAAAAAGACTTTGCAACATCACTCGATTATAATGAACTACCATCCGTTATACAAACATTAGCGGCAATACCTTCTTTGCAGGATATGGCTTTGACTCTAAAGCAAGCCAAGAAAATCAAGGATGTCATATTTAAAGGATATAGTGATGACCTGAGTATTGATGAATTTGTTCGTCGCAATGTTCAATTAGATGACAATCCCGATTTTCAGAAAGCGTACCAAAGAATAAGTTTGAGTACAACCATTGTTATTGATGAAATTAACCGACATCGCCGAAATTTAAAAACTAGCCTTAAATAAACTTATCGAGTTTATTTAAGGCTAGTCCATTTATAATATATAGTGACAACTTTCTAAATTATAGAAACTTCTTTCGAAGCCATTCTCTAACTGGCAGATCATAAAACTTCATAGTTATATATGCCACCGTAATGGATGCAACAGCCGTCAATAGTCCATAAGGCCACGCTTCTTCCAACGTATAACCATTATTGGCAACCCATGCCATATACACGTATACAATGGGATAGTGTGTTATATAAACCGGATAGGATATATCGCCTAAGAATTTACAAAATTTTGAAGCTTTTTTTCCTTTTACTTTACCTCCTGCTCCCAGCCAAATTATAAAAGGAAACAATATCATTATACAGAAACACTCATACAAGCCATTCATCCATAAGCTATCAGCACTTCCCACACGAGGCATTGCTAGTAGTACAACCAATAATAAACCTGCTGATAAAAAAGCATTTTTAGTATAATGCAACTTACTTACCCTAGCTAGTAATAAACCCGCTAAAAAAGGAAAAGCCAAACGTGTAAAACCAATTCTTAATTGGGTAAGATCATCAATAGTCCAACCACCAATAATATCGCCGTTAGGATTAGTTACGGCATACTGAAGAGTGAATCCTGCAGCTATTACAACAAGAATACCTAGTGTTATTTTTGAAACACGACGCAAAACAAGTGCATAAGCAATATTAGCTATATATTCAAAGAACAAAGACCATGCAGGACCATTCAATGGATGCATTTCATTCCAACCTCTTATATCCAACCCTTTGCCTACAGGTATTAAGGTAAATCCGATTACCATAACTAGTAACATCTTCCAAACAGGAACTTCATTTATTCCGCTCCAACCTAAATCGGGGGAATGCTGAAAGTAAAACAATAGACCACCAATTAAAGAACCCACAATAATCATTGGTTGCAAACGAACGATACGGCGTTTAAAGAAGTCTTTAAGTGTCATTTTACCCCAACGGTCATCATAAGCATATGCAAGTACAAAGCCTGAGAGCAGGAAGAAAAAATCGACTGCTAAATAACCATGGTTAATAATTTGCTTAGCATGATCACCTCCCGCATGAGTCTCAAAAACATGAAATAAGACAACTACTACAGCGGCAACACCCCGCAAACCATCCAGAATTTCGTAATGTGGTTTTGAACTTTTAAGATCTACGTTTCCTTCCATTATTTTTTGATTATATTAATCTATCGACATTTATTGACTAGCTAAGCTTGAAATGATACATCATTTATAGTTTTTAATAGTATCGATCATCCTTAATTTTTGCTCAAGCATAAAGAATCACAAAAATAAAATAAATAGAATGATTTCAATTGTCTTATATTTAATTATACTTGTCTTATATTTGAATAATGAAGAAATATTTGATATAAAATGTTCGAAAAATTAAAATATACTTATGTTCCAGAATTAAAAATACATTCTTTCTTTTTTGATCATGTCAAAATATACTGGAATGAACAAATAACATTTCATAAACAAAAAACATGGGAACTCTCATATATAATCACAGGAAGTGGAACTAGAATCATTGGAGATACAATAGAGCCTTTTTCTCGAAATGAGGTTATACTAATACCTCCTGATATACCTCACTGCTGGTCTTTTAATGAATTTGATGCGGATGAAACTGGAAAAATAGAGAACATAACACTTACATTTTCCAATCTGTTTCTCGAAAAATGTGCGTCTACTTTTCCTGAAATGGATAAGTATATAAAGAGAATGCAACATAATACAGAAGCAATTTCTTTTAAAGGAAATACATTAATACAATTGCAGAATCTCATGCTTTCTATGACAAAGCAAACAGAAATAGAAAAAATATCTTCCTTAATTAAACTTTTAGTTCTGATTTCCTCGCCTGAGGATACCGATACTGTAGGAAAAGCTATATTCGAGGATAAAAAGACTATAAGGATGCAAAAGATCCAATTATACATTATGAATAACTATCAGAACAATATAAACTTAGACGAAATGGCTAAACTTATAGAGTTAGATAAATCCTCATTTTGTATCTTCTTTAAGAAAATGACAGGTAAGACCTTCTTTTCATATTTAACAGAATATAGAATTGAATCTTCATGCCAAATGCTTATCCAAACAAATCTCTCCATTGCTGAAATCTGCTTTATCTCAGGATTTAAAGATATTCCGTATTATAACCGTGTATTTAAGAGGATAAAGAATATAACTCCAACTGAATATAGAAAAACAGCATCTTTACAATATCCCCATCCTACTAGTCTAAAAGAAAAAAGCATATACTCAAATTGAGTATATGCTTTTTTTATCAAATATCGAAAGGGTAATTATTTAACACCACCTCCTAGTGCTCTGTACAAGTCAACTGTAGCTTGTAACTGCTCTAGTTTATCACTAACTTGTCCTAGTTGAGCTTGTAATAAGTTTTGTTCTGCGATCAATACCTCAGTATAATCAGACTCGCCTGCTTTTAACAACTCTTGAGTAAAATAAACTGCTGTACCCAAAGACTCTACTTGTTTAGCTCGTGGAGCATTCTTTGTCAAAGATGCCTCATAAGTATACATAATATCAGACACTTCTTTTCCGGCAGTCAAAACAGCTTTTTGGAATGAAAGTAAGCTCTCTTCTTGTTGAGCTTTACGGATTCTCAATTGACCGATCAATTGCTTTTGAGCAAAGATAGGTTGAGTAAGACTCGCCAAGATATTTGCTATAATATTCTCTGGTTTAAAGTTTTCTACAAAACCAATCAAAGAACCACTATTCAAAGTCAACGAAGGATAGAAACTAGCCTGAGCTGCATTAGTCAATTCGAATGCACTTCTAAAAGCAAGTTCTGCTTGTTGCACATCCGGACGTTTTGCTAACATCTGAACCGGCACACCAAAAGATATTTCTTCGGGTACATCCTGATTCTCAATTGATGCACGCATAACCGAACCCGGCTTACGAGCCAACAATAAACAAAGACTATTTTCTAATGTTCTAATTTGAATTTCCAAACTAGGGATACTTACTGCAGTACCATACATCAAACCTTTACTTTGCTCTACAGCAGCACCATTCAACATACCCGCATCTTTTAATGCTTGCATTGTTTCGCTACTTTGTCTCAACAATTCAACTGTCTCTTTAGTAACTCTCAATTGCTCATCTAATGCCATCAAAGAATAGTATGATGTAGCAATATTAGATATAAGAGAAGTTTGTATTAGATCGCGATACGCGTGAGTTGATAACATTTGAGCAAACGAAGCTCGAGCTTGTCTATTCAGCTTACCCCAAAGGTCAGCTTCCCATGTTACGGCTATACCTAAACCATATTGAGTAGAGCTGTATCCCAAAACATCTTTTACACCAGCATCATTAATACTGGTTCTGGATTGGTTAAATTGACCAACCAATGCTACATTAGGAAAGTAAGCAGCACGTGCCATACTCAAACTAGCCTCAGCTTGTTGAATATGAGTCATTGCTATTTGCATATCAAAATTTTGCTCTAAGCCTTCCTCAATCAAAGCCTGAAGAATAGGATCCTTGAAGTACTCTCTCCACGAAAGATCCGCTATAGACGTAGTATCAGTCGGATTTTCATCTCTGAATAACTCCTCTGAATCAACCTCAGGAGTTTTATATTTATTGACAACCTGACAGGAACTGAATCCTATTGAGGCTGTTAGCCCCAATAGAATAATTCCTTTGATATATTTCTTGTTCATATTTAATTTCTATTTACTTGCTTGCTATTGTCTTATCGTCAGAATTCAACACTCCAGATTTACTAAATTTTTCCTGTATATTCTGGAAAATGATATATAGAGACGGAATCACCAATACTCCAATCATAGTACCAATAAACATACCACCAATGGCACTGATACCAATAGATCTGTTACCGATAGCTCCTGCTCCCGATGCAAACATCAAAGGCATAAGACCAAAGATAAAGGCGAATGATGTCATCAGGATAGGACGCAAACGTGCAACTGCACCATTGATAGCAGCATCAACAATACTCATACCTTGTTGACGACGCTGTATAGCATATTCCACGATCAAAATTGCATTCTTCGAAAGAAGTCCGATCAACATGACCAGCGATATCTGGACGTAGATATTATTCATAATTCCACTACCTCCCATCATGGCCACGAAGATAAAAATGAATACTCCCGCAAGACCAACCGGTAACGATATAATAACCGCTAATGGCAGAATATAACTCTCATAAAGAGCGGCTAACAAAAGATAAACAAAGATTAAACAAAGACCAAATATTAGTATTGTTTGATTACCACTACTTACCTCCTCACGTGTCATACCCGAATATTCATAACCATATCCGGCAGGAAGTGAAGTTTTAGTAATTTCATCCACCAATTTTATCACGTCTCCGGTACCATAACCTTTAACAAAGTTAGGTATGATGGTTACATCCATAGATGAGAACATATTAAAACGAGTCAATGCTTGCGGTCCTGTTACATTCGTAAATGTCAGGAACTCTGTAATAGGTGCCATTGCTCCGCTGGATGTCCGTACAGATATCTTATCTAAATCTTCCAACTTAGACCTGTATTCGGGAGCAGCTTGTACCATTACCCTGAACTGTTTTCCATACAAGTTGAAGGTAGATACATACATACTACCAATATAAGCTTGCATAGTAGTCATTACATCCGTAAGAGTTAAACCCGCCTCTTTTATTTTTGCCATATTGGCATCTATCTGTTTTTGAGGGAAACTAGGATTAAAGGTAGTCATAGCCATCATTACCTGATCTTTTGACTTAACTTCATCCAAGAATTTATTCGTTATTTCATTGAATTTGTGAATATCCCCTCCTGTTTTATCCTGAAGTTTCATTTCAATCCCCGGAGTCATACCAAAACCTTGTAGAGTAGGCATCCCGAAGAACATAAATGTGGCATTCTGTATATGAGCAGTTTTAGCTGTCAAAGTACTGGCCAGCTGATTTACAGTCATCTTACGCTCCGACCATGGCTTCATTTTTATAATTAATGAAGCATACGAACTTCCCGATCCACTCAAGAAACTTGTTCCGGAAATACTGGTCACAACATTCACTTCCTCAATGTCTCTGATAATTTTAGTTACCTCTGCAACAACAGAATCGGTTCTCTCAAGAGACGAACCCGGAGGTAAGGTAATCATAGCCATCGCATTACCACCATCTTCCTGAGGTACGAATCCTTTAGGTATTATCATAACCATCAAGACGTATAAGATTACAGAGCTTACCAGAATAATAACTACGGTAATCCAGCGATGTCCTCTCTTTCCTAAGAAGTGAAGGCTCGATTTATACTTTTGAGTAGCGGCATTAAATCCGATATTGAAACTATAATAGAAACGTTTGATAAAACTTTTCTTTTGACCATGTTCTTCATTATGAGGTTTCAAAAACAAAGCACATAAAGCCGGACTCAATGTCAATGCATTAATAGCTGAAATAACAATCGCAATGGCCAGAGTTAAACCAAACTGTTTATAGAATATACCACTCGTTCCACCGATAAAACTTACCGGTATAAATACTGCTGCCATTACCAATGTAATAGATACAATAGCCGGAGCAATTTCTTTCATCGCTGCCATAGTTGCTACTTTGGCGTCCTTAACCCCCGAGTCGAGCTGGGCATGGACCGCCTCGACGACGACTATCGCATCATCGACGACTATACCGATAGCCAGTACCAAAGCAAAAAGAGTCAACAAGTTGATAGAAAAACCAAAGACTTGCAGGAAGAAGAACGTACCTATAATAGCTACCGGAACTGCAATAGCCGGAATCAATGTAGAACGGAAATCCTGAAGGAATATAAACACTACGATAAATACAAGGATGAAAGCCTCAATCAAAGTATGGATTACTTTTTCGATAGACGCATCCAAGAAATCATTCGCATTAAATAAATAAGTCAATTTCAACCCTGGAGGGAATGAAACTTTAGCATCCGACAGAGTAGTTTGAATATTATCGATAATTTCCTGTGCATTTGATCCTGCTGTTTGACTAACAGCAATAACCACAGATTCTGTTCCGTTCGTTAGAGAGTGTACAGTATAGTTAAGCGAACCTAACTCAACATCAGCAACGTCTTTGATACGTAATACCTGCCCATCTTGTGAACGTATTATAATATCTTCGAATTGAGTAGCCAATTTTAGACGACCCGTATATTTCAATGTATATTGAAACGATTGATCGCTATTTTGCCCTAATTCACCCGGGGCAGCCTCAATATTTTGATCCATTAAAGCTGCTATAACTTCTGACGGTGCTATTTGATAAGTACTCATCAAATCGGGCTTAAGCCAAATACGCATAGAATAGTCCTGTGCACCATACACCATCGCTTCCCCTACTCCAAAAACACGTTTGATCTGAGGTAAGATATTAATATTTGCATAGTTCTGAATAAATCGTCCGTCATAATCAGGATTATCACTGGTCAACGACATAAACATAATAGTACTACTTTGTTGCTTTTTAACAGTGACTCCTACCTTCACAACCTCTTCAGGTAACAAAGGTGTTGCACGGGCAACCATATTCTGAACATTTACTGCTGCAATATCAGGATTGATCCCTTGCTTGAAGAATACGGTAATAGTTGCTTGTCCGTTATTCGAAGCAGAAGATGTCATATAGGTCATACCTTCCACACCATTTACTTGCTCTTCGATGGGGATAACAACACTATTCATAACTACGTCAGCATTAGCACCACTATAATTGGCAGTAATCTGTACCGTAGGGGGGGCAATATCAGGATATTGGGCAACAGGTAGGGTAAGCAGCCCTATCAACCCCAATATCACAATAATGATCGAAATCACTGTAGATAATACAGGTCTTTCTATAAAGGTTTTTAACATTGTATTCTTTTTATAGTTTTAATTTTTATTCAAGTAAGGCCTCAGACCTCTTATTAGTTAGTTAAGCATAAATACAACCGGCTCACGTAATTGAGAAAATTGCATAAAATGCATACTACCTCTTAATTTAATTACTGAACTTTTATTTTCATACCATTACGAAGAGTTATAACCCCATCCGTTACAATTCGATCACCACTAGAAAGTCCGGAGGTTACAGCGTAATCCTTTCCACCAGGTATTTGCAATACAGAGATAGGAGTTTGCACTACTGAATCTCCTTGAACTTTATATACTAAAACTTTGTCTTGTTGTGCAAATGTTGCTTTTTGAGGAACAACTAATACATTTTCCAGATGTGTAGGTATACTGATTTTTCCACTTGTACCACTTCTCAATAATCCTTGAGGATTAGGAAAATCGGCTCTGAAACTAACTGATCCGGTATTAGTATTTACTAATCCCGAAATCGTTGATATTTTACCTTTCTCAGGATATACTGATCCATCTGCCAGGGTGAGAGATAGTTCCGGCATATTTTTAATTTTCTCTGCTTGAGTTTTTCCAGGAGCTTTTTCCAAAAATTCCATTAAATCCTTTTCATTCAAAGAAAAATAAACATATACATTATTCGTATTTGCTACAGTAGTCAACACATAAGCTTTATCTACAAGACTACCTTGACGGTAAGGTATTGAACCTACGATTCCATCAACAGGACTAGTTACGCTTGTCCAACCCATTGTAGCTTTAGCATTAGATAAGGTGGCTTGAGCCTGTGCGAAAGCTGCCTTTGATGATTCATAAGCATTTTCAGTAGTTTCCAACTGAACATTGCTCACAATGCCTTTTTGTGCAAGAGGACGTATGCGTTCAACGTTCAATTTAGCTGTATTCAATGCAGCCTGTGCACTATTTACTGCTGCCTGAGCCGATAGTAAGGCCTGCTCTGATTGTGGCGAATTTATTTTAAATAACGCTTGCCCTTTTTTCACAAGGGCACCTTCGTCTACGTAAATTGCTTCAATGAAACCATCAATACGTGGTCTGATTTCAATATCCTCCTGACCTTTGATTGTTACAGGATATACAGATTCCAAAACTGTATTCTGCTCACTCAATACGGCAGTAGGATATACCGCAGCCTCTTGTTTTGGCGCTTCCTGCTTGCTGTTCCCACAAGAAACAAGTAACAAGGCTACTAATACCCCAACACTTAACCTATTCAAAAACATACCTAATATTATTTAATTGTTTAACTTGTTTAATACTTCTAATAAAGATCGCAACTGCGCTTTTAAAGCATCGCCATCCATATGTTCTAAGAGTGCATCTGTAGAATGACGAACTTTGGTTATCGCTTTTAAAAAAAGTTCCGTACCATCATCTGTTATTTCTACTACACGTGCTCTCGTATCTATTTTACTAGCTTTTCTGTCGATCAATTTTTTCTTGTGCAGATTTCGAAGAATTGTGGATGTTGTCATAGGATCAACATTGGTTACATTCGAAATTGCAATTTGTGTTACTTCCTGCTCCGTTTGACCCAAATGATACACAGCCGATAATACCTCCATCTGCGAACCAGTAAGCCCAAATTCATCCAATAGTTTATGTTTACCGCGTTGCCATGTTTTCATTATCTGCCATATAAGAAAACCTAAATCATTGTATGGATCACCTATTCTACAATCTTTATTCATTTTTACTCATTATCCATTATATTTTGTGGATGCAAATATAGTAAGTACACTTATAATAAGCGCACCTACTATCAATAAAAATGAAATAAATTAACTTTTTTTACTTATATAATATAAATTAAAAGGTCCGTAATACTGCGCCTAATGTACAAAAAAAGGATAGTGCTACAAAAGCAACTATCCTTTTTTTTATAGAATTTAACGTTAGCTTTAGTTCTTCAGATTTACAACAAGCTGTAATTCTTTCAATTGCTCATCATCTATTACAGAAGGAGCATCAATCATAACATCACGCCCCGAATTATTTTTGGGGAATGCAATACAATCACGTATGGAATCAAGTCCGGCAAATAGAGATACTAACCGGTCTAACCCGAAAGCCAACCCTGCATGTGGAGGTGCTCCATATTTAAAAGCGTCCATCAGAAAACCAAATTGCGCTTGTGCTTTTTCTTTGGTAAATCCTAAAACTTCAAACATCTTCTCTTGTAACTCACTATTGTGGATTCTCACAGAGCCTCCTCCAACTTCAACACCATTAATAACCATATCATAGGCACTGGCTCTAACAGTTGCTGGATCTGAATCCAATAATGGAATATCTTCTTTATGAGGACTCGTAAATGGATGATGTTTTGCAAAGAATCTATTCAACTCTTCATCTTTTTCCAATAAAGGAAAATCAATTACCCACAAACAGTTGAATTTGTTCTTATCACAAAGTCCTAAACGCTCTCCAACTTCAAGACGAAGCTCGCTTAACTGCTTCTGAGCTTTTTCTGTTTCACCGCATATGATAAGGATCAAATCGCCAGCTTCAGCTTCACAACGCTTCGCCCATGCTGCAAGTTCTTCTTGCCCATAAAATTTATCGACTGATGATTTAAATGTTCCATCCGCCTCACATTTTACATATACAAGACCCTTAGCTCCAATTTGAGGACGTTTTACGAAGTTCGTCAATTCATCTAATTGCTTACGTGTATATTCGGCGCACCCTTTAGCACAAATAGCACCTACGTACTCTGTACTATCAAATACAACGAAATCTTTACCTGCTGTTAAATCTTTCAATTCAACAAATTTCATCTCAAAGCGAGTATCCGGTTTATCTGATCCATAGTACTTCATAGCATCAGCATATGTTATACGAGGGAAGTCCGGTATATCAATGCCTTTTACAACTTTAAATAAATGCTTAGTCAACCCCTCAAACATTTGAAGCACATCCTCCTGCTCTACAAATGACATTTCACAGTCTATCTGAGTAAATTCGGGCTGACGATCTGCACGTAAATCTTCATCTCGAAAACATTTTACTATCTGGAAATAACGATCGAATCCCGATACCATCAACAATTGCTTAAATAATTGTGGTGACTGAGGCAAAGCATAAAACTCTCCCGGATTCATTCTCGAAGGGACAACAAAGTCTCTTGCTCCTTCGGGAGTAGAACCAATCAAAACAGGAGTCTCAACTTCCATAAAGTTCAACTTATCTAAATAAGCGCGAGTTTCGAATGCTATTTTATGACGAAGCTCTAGATTCTTACGAACAGGATTACGTCTTAAGTCTAAATAACGATATTTCATTCTAATATCGTCTCCCCCATCTGTCTCATCCTCTATAGTAAAGGGAGGAGTTTCCGATGAATTCAATACTATAACTTTACTTGGAGCTATTTCAATATCTCCGGTTGGAATATTTTTATTTTTACTTGAACGTTCCTGAACAGTTCCTACAACTTGTAAAACCCATTCGCGTCCAAACTTATTAGCTTCCTCATAAAGGTCTTCGTTTACATCTTTGTAAAAAGCTAATTGAGTAATGCCATAACGGTCGCGAAGATCAACAAATGTGATACCACCTCCCAATTTACGCACCTTTTGCACCCACCCCGACAGGATAACTTCTTTATTTTCATCTGCTAGCCTAAGCTCTCCGCATGTATGATTTCTATACATAGTAAAATAATTGACTAATATGGATTCTGTTTCTTGAGTTACAAAAATAGCTATTTTATTGGGGTGATCTCATTTTTTCAAAAAAAAAATCTCCAAATATTTTGTTATTAAAAAATATGTCATACCTTTGCATCGCATTTGGGAAATCAAATACGGGATGTAGCGCAGTCCGGTTAGCGCACCTGCTTTGGGAGCAGGGGGTCGTGGGTTCGAATCCCGCTATCCCGACAGTTCAAAATCAGAGAGTTAGATGAAAATCTGGCTCTCTTTTCTTTTTATACGTACACACAATTTGCACACAACTATTGAAATACAAAGAAAAATAATGCAACTTATTCCAATATCAAAATCAGCTATTTAAGCCATATTTTGTTTCAAATAATTTCATTTCCCAGCTATATCAAAGACTGACAATCTACACTTACAGTAATACAAATATATGCTAAACAAGTAATAATAGCTTTCTTGATAATATTAAAATATAATTTGATAAAATAGTTGTGTGCACACAGAATTTGCAAATCTATTTCTCGTCCTAATTATTAAGTTAATTAAACAATATTATTAACTTTGTCTCTAATGCTAACCCTCTGATTTCTTTATAAAAGTGTAATAAATATGATCCCTAGTTATCAAGCAATAATGCTTCCTTTATTGAAAGCTGTCCAAGACAAAAAAGAATATAGACTCAATGATATAATTGAACAACTTGCCGATGAGTTTAAGCTTACAGAAGATGACCGAAAAGAACTACTACCAAGCGGACAAACTTTTTTATTTGGAAATAGAGTCGGCTGGGCAAGAACCTATCTAAAAAAATCAGGGCTTATAGATTCGCCTAAACGAGGATTCATATGTATTACGAAACGAGGGCTTGCTGCTCTCAAGCAAAAACCAAAAGAAATAAATGTTACTTTTTTAAAACAATACCCCGAATTTCTAGAATTTCAAAATTTGAAACGTGATGACGTTTCATCTACAAATACTGATAACCCAAATGAAATATCAGCACAAACACCTGAAGAAGTTTTAGAAAACTCCTATCAAAATATACGAAAATCATTAGCACAAGAATTATTAGATAAGGTAACGAAGCTATCTCCTTCTTTTTTTGAAAAGCTTGTGGTAGAGTTGCTAGTCAAGATGGGCTATGGAGGATCAATGAAGGATGCAGGAAAAGCAATTGGGAAAAGTGGAGATGAGGGTATTGATGGAACTATAAAAGAAGACAAGCTAGGGCTTGACATTATTTATATACAAGCAAAAAGATGGCAATCAGGAAATATTGTAGGGCGTCCAGAAATACACAGATTTATTGGAGCTTTAGCTGGGCAAGGTGCTAAAAAAGGTGTTTTCATTACAACATCATCATTTAGCAAAGATGCATTAGAATATGTTCCCCGTAATGAAACCAAAATAGTATTAATAGATGGATTTCAACTTGCCCAACTAATGATAGATTATAATCTTGGTGTCGCAACTCAACACGTTTATGAGATTAAAAAAATAGATAGTGATTACTTTGAAGAATAAACTTATGCAGACAATTATAAAGACTCCAAAACAAGCCTTAAATCCAGCATTTTTTAAGCAGAAGCCAGATCGTGAAGAGATTGAATTATTCAAAAAAGAGTTTATTTCTTTACTGGATAAAATTAATGATTCGGAAAGTGAGGAGTTTCACAAAAATCTGATAACAGATTTTCTTAACTCTGTATATTATAAAAATAACCACTATATAAATACCAAAGGCTATAACGATCTTGTTATTCATAATGGAAAAGATGCTAAATCGCCAGTTGGAGTATTAATTGAAGTAAAAAAGCCAACGAATAAAGGAGAGATGATTAGCAAAAATAATCTCAATGCTAAATCATTTCAAGAACTCGTGTTATATTACCTTCGGGAGAGAAAAACTGCAAAAAACTTCGAACTACGTTATTTGGTAATCACAAATATAAATGAGTGGTTTGTATTTGATGCTCAGGATTTCGAGAAACTTTTTTATCAAGACAAAGCCTTACTGAAAAAATTTGAACAGTTTCAAGATGGAACTCTATCAGGAACAAGCACAGATTTCTTTTATAAAGAGATAGCCGCTCCTGCTATCGATAAACTTCAAACCGAAATACCATATACTTATTTTGATATTAGAGATTATAATAAAATACTTAGAAATGCGGATAGAGAGGATGACAAGAAGTTAATAGCTCTATATAAATTTTTGTCTCCGATACATTTACTCAAACTACCTTTTGCAAATGACTATAACCAGTTAAACAAAGAGTTCTATGGCGAGTTACTACATATACTTGGCTTAGAAGAAATTAAAGAAGGCACTCAAAAATTTATTGTTAGGAAACCTAAAGGAAAAAGAGATAATGGCTCTATCATAGAAAACGCCATTAATGAATTAGATTCAATGGATAAGTTATCCCGGCTACCTAATATTAGTCAGTATGGCAACACCAATGAAGAACGTTTATTCAATGTTGCATTAGATTTAAGTATTACATGGATTAACAGGGTACTATTTTTAAAGCTACTTGAATCACAAATAATAAAATATCATAGTAATGATAAGGGTTATTCCTTCCTTACGATCGATAAAATTGAGGGTTATGACGATTTGAATAGTTTGTTTTTCCAAATTTTAGCAAGAAAAGAGGAAGAACGGAGAGAAGGATATCTAAAAGAGAAATTCGCCCATGTACCCTATTTAAACAGTTCATTATTCGAACAAACAGAACTTGAAGCCTACACAATTGCTATTAGCAACTTACGAGATAAGGCTCGAATAAGTATATACTCAAAATCTGTATTAAAAGGTAAAAACAATACAAAAGAAATAGAGCTTAACCCACTAGAATACCTCTTGCGGTTTTTGGATGCTTATGATTTCAGTAGCGAAGGTTCGGAAGATATTCAGGAAGAAAATAAACCTTTAATTTCGGCTTCAGTATTAGGTCTTATTTTTGAGAAAATAAACGGATATAAAGACGGCTCATTTTTCACACCGAGTTTTATTACCATGTTTATGTGCCGAGACACTATTACCCGAACAGTAATACAAAAATTTAATGAGGCAAAAGGTTGGGAATGTACAACAATAAATGATCTCTACAATAAAATATCTGACTTGTCAGAGGCAAATCAGATATTTAACTCTATCAAAATATGCGATATGGCGGTGGGATCGGGGCACTACCTCGTGTCTAGCCTAAATGAAATGATTGCCTTAAAGTCTGAATTAGGAATCTTAATAGATAAAAATGGCAAACGGCTTAGAGATTATAAAATAACAGTAGAAAATGATGAATTGATCATTAGTGATAACGAATTTGGAATTTTCAAATATATCCCCTATAACCATGAGAGTCAGAGAGTACAGGAAATTCTATTTCACGAAAAACAAACGATTATAGAGAAATGCTTGTTTGGAGTAGATATTAATCCCAATTCAGTAAAGATATGTCAATTACGTCTATGGATAGAGCTATTGAAACATACTTATTATAAGGTTGGAACTAATGAATTAGAAACATTACCCAATATTGACATTAATATTAAATGCGGAAATTCTCTTGTACATCGTTTTTCATTAGATGAAGATTTAAAGCCTGCGTTAAGGGCTATTGGTTATACAGTAGCAGAATATAAAGAAGCTATTGCGAAATATCATGATGCCCATGATAAGGCTGAGAAACATGAGTTAAATAGATTGATAACGAAAATAAAGAGTGGCTTAAAAACTGAAATTGGAAGAAATGATAAGACCTCTAGGACTTTGTTGAAATGGCAAAAGGAGTTATCTGATCTAACAGCACCGAATCTATTTGAACTTAATTCTAAGGAAAAGAAGGTTATTCAGAAGAAAACCAATGAAACTCAAAAAATGGTTGATAAATACAAATCAATCATCAATGAAATAAAGAATAATAAAATCTACCAAAATGCACTAGAATGGCGTTTGGAGTTCCCTGAAGTATTAGATGACGAGGGTAATTATATTGGCTTTGATGCTATCATTGGAAATCCACCATATATCCAGCTTCAATCAATGGGTGAGATTACAGATGTTTATAAACAAATGGGATATGAAACATTTGAACGAACTGGCGATATATACTGCTTGTTCTATGAATTAGGTAACGATTTACTTCGTCCAAACCATTTCTTATCATTTATCACATCCAATAAATGGATGCGTGCAGGATATGGGCAAAGTATGCGTCAATATTTTGTAGAACAAACGAATCCAATTTTATTGATTGACTTTACTGGTATAAAAGTCTTTGATGAAGCTACTGTAGATGTCAATATTATGACATTCCAGAAAGGTGCTAACCTACATAAAACAGAGACTTGTCAAATAAAAAAAGACTTCAGTTCTGGGATAACTAAATTGAGCGATTATCTTATGCAAAATGCTATAAGTTCCTCATTTGGTGGGGAAAACTCTATTGCTTCTTTTGTAATACTATCTGAAATAGAAAGGTGCATCAAAGATAAAATAGAACGAGTAGGCATTCCTTTGAAAGACTGGGATATAAATATCTATCGAGGTATATTAACAGGGTACAATGAGGCTTTCATAATTGATGGGAAAACTAAAGATGAATTAATAGAAAAATCCCCTAAAAATGCCGAAATTATTCGCCCTATTTTAAGAGGCAGGGATATAAAACGCTATGGCTATGAATTTGCTGATTTATGGCTAATATGCACATTCCC
>NZ_QICL01000010.1 GCF_003201355.1 Indolivaga alginatilytica | reverse complement strand
TCTTTAAGTATGGACTAGACAATATAGCACAATGGTTGTTAAACCCTTATTGTCAGATAAATACAAATCCTATAAAATTTTTGTCATGTACTTAGACTTTTGTCACCTTTTTAATTCTTATCGTTTGATTTATAGTTGTTTGTGAAATACTCAAAAGTGACACTTTTTAGTCATTTATCTGTTACTTTTGTCACCTAATTTGTTTACTTTTTGTAACTAATGAGTATTTATAGTAGAACTTTTCAACACTTGATTGGCATTATTCGCTAAACACAATATTATGAAGAAAATAACTTTATCCATTTTAGTCTTATTTTGCGTAACAATGCTACAGGCACAAACAGCAAGGGAAGAGTTTGTTTTAGAAAAAAACTGGAAATTCAGCAAGGGAGATTACCCCGATGCCGTACAGAATAATTTTGATGATAAGAGCTGGCAGTCGGTTACAGTTCCTCACGATTGGGCTATATATGGACCTTTCGATCGTAAGCACGATTTGCAGGAAGTAGCTGTTACACAGAACGGGGAAACCAAAGCCACCATAAAAACAGGTCGTACAGGCGGACTTCCTTATGTGGGTATCGGTTGGTACAGAAATACATTCACCGTCAATCATTTCAAAAAAGGAGAAAAACGTGTATCGCTTCTTTTTGATGGGGCAATGAGCGAATCCAAAGTATATGTGAATGGTAAAGAAGCATGCTTCTGGCCATTAGGATATAATTCTTTTCATTGCGATGTGACAGATTTCTTAAATACCGATGGCAAAGACAATATATTGGCGGTACGCTTGGAGAATAAACCTCAATCGTCACGATGGTATCCGGGTGCGGGGCTTTATAGAAATGTGCATATTATTGTAACAGACGAGGTTCATGTACCTGTTTGGGGTACTCACATTACAACACCTTTTGTTTCGGAAGAATATGCTTCGGTAAAACTTAGAACCGAAATAGAAAACTCTGATAATAATGAAATCAGAATAGTAACAGAAATATTGGATGCCGATAATAAGGTTGTGGCAACAAAAGATAATACTCTAAAAATCAATCACGGGAAACCTTTCGAACAGAACTTTATAGTAAATAATCCTAATCTGTGGTCGCCGGAAACACCCTATTTATATAAAGCCGTTTCGAATGTTTATATTAAAGACAAAAAGGTCGATCAATATACCACACGTTTCGGTATCAGAGATATAAAACTGATTGCGGATAAGGGCTTCTTCCTGAATGGCAAAAAGCGTAAATTTCAGGGAGTTTGTAATCATCACGATTTAGGACCTTTGGGAGCGGCAATTAATGTAGCAGCTCTTCGCCGACAATTGACTATGCTCAAAGATATGGGTTGCGATGCTATTCGTACAGCACACAATATGCCGGCTCCCGAATTAGTAGAGCTTTGTGATGAAATGGGTTTTATGATGATGATAGAACCTTTTGACGAATGGGATATAGCTAAATGTAAAAACGGTTATCATCGTTTCTTCAATGAGTGGGCAGAGAAAGATATGGTAAATATGATTCGAAATTATCGAAATAATGCAAGCGTGGTTATGTGGAGTATTGGAAATGAAGTACCTACGCAATGCAGCCCCGAAGGTTATAAGGTAGCATCATTCTTACAAGATATCTGCCATCGTGAAGATCCTAGCCGTCCCGTTACTTGTGGAATGGATCAGGTAACCTGCGTCCTGAATAATGGTTTTGCAGCAATGTTAGATGTTCCGGGATTTAATTACAGAGTTCATCGTTATGAAGAAGCATACAATAAATTACCGCAAAATTTGGTACTTGGTGCGGAAACATCATCAACCGTTAGTTCACGCGGCATATATAAGTTTCCTGTAGAGAAAAAAGCCAATGCAATATATGACGATCATCAATCATCGTCTTATGATTTTGAATACTGCGATTGGTCTAATCTTCCCGATGATGATTTTGCTCTGGCGGATGATCATGACTGGACTATGGGGCAATTTGTATGGACAGGCTTCGATTATTTGGGAGAACCATCTCCATATGATACAGACGCATGGCCTAATCACAGTTCGATGTTTGGAATAATAGATTTAGCGAGCATACCTAAAGACAGATATTACCTTTATAGAAGTATCTGGAATAAGAATGATAATACGCTTCATATTTTGCCTCACTGGAATTGGAAAGGGCGTGAAGGTCAAATAACTCCTGTATTTGTGTATACTAACTATCCAAGTGCAGAATTATTTATCAATGGCAAGAGTTATGGTAAGCAAACCAAGAATAACTCTTCACTGCAAAGCCGTTATCGTTTGATGTGGATGGATACCGTATATGAACCCGGTGAAGTGAAAGTAATTGCTTATGATGCTCAGGGAAAAGCTGTAGAGGAAGAAATAATCCGCACAGCAGGGAAACCACATCACATAGAACTGGTTGCAGACAGAACCGAACTATCAGCCGATGGAAAAGACTTGGCTTATATAAACGTTCGTGTAGTTGATAAAGACGGAAATTTATGTCCTGACGATCAGCGATTAATAAAATTCGCTGTAACAGGGGAGGGGATATACAGAGCTTCTGCAAATGGAGACCCAACAAGCTTGGATATGTTTCATTTACCACAAATGCCTGCTTTTAACGGGCAGTTAACTTCTATTGTTCAATCGAACGAAAAGGAGGGAGAATTAATTTTTGAAGCTACAGCAAAAGGTCTGAAATCTTCAAAGATTACAATTAAAGCAATAAAGTAAGAAATACTTACTGGTATTTATAAATTTAGAACAAGTAGCCTTCAGTGGTTACTTGTTCTTGTTTTTTTAGAGTGGTAGATGTTTTTGCGACAAGGCTGTAGGGGGCTATTAGAGAAAAAATCAAGTTAACTATAACAAGAACCGTAATTAATAATGGGTTATGACGTGAAATAATCCGAAAGTTACTTATATCTTTGTTTTATTCAGAAATAAAAAGAATAATAACGATGCAATTGCACCTCATCAAAACTGATCTACTCACTGCCTATTTGGAGCAAGTGCCCAAGCTTTCCTTAGCCTTAAATATGCTAAGGGATGCTGATATAAGTACCGATAGTTTCAGTTTTTACACCTCTGTATCTTCTGTCTATTCGAGCAAGATCGAAGGTGAAACTATTGAGTTAGACAGCTACATTAAACATAAGCGTTTTGGGATAGAATTTCAACCCGATTATACTAGAAAGATTGACGATTTGTACAATGCCTATACTTTTGCTAAAAGTAATCCATTGAACCAATCAACGATAGAAAACGCACATCGCCTTTTAAGCAAAAATATAGTAGCAGATAGCAAACAGGGTAAGCTTCGTATACATAATATGTACGTAACAACAGAAGATGGAAGAATAGAATATGTCGCGATTTCGCCTTATGAGCTTGAAATTGAGATGCAAAAATGGTATGCTGATTTGGAAACACTCTGTAAGCAAAAAATGAGTATTGAAGAAGTTTTTTATTTTGCATCTTATCTGCATCTTAGCTTTGTAAAGATTCACCCTTGGAACGATGGGAACGGAAGATCGGGACGTTTAATTGAGAAATGGTTTTTAGCTCAACAGTTGGGAGAAAAAGCTTGGTTTATACAGAGCGAGAAACAGTACTACATACACCATCAAGCTTATTACGATAACTTACGCCGTTTAGGGTTAGAGTACCCAGACTTAGATTATTCTAAAGCTCTACCTTTCCTTTTAATGCTTCCAAAGGCTCTAAGTTCAATAAAATAGAAAGCTAGTTTATTGCTGAGACAAAAATTTAGATATTCCTAATGTATTTAGCACATAGTTTACACCCCAAATAAAAAGAGGCTTACAAAACATTGTAAACCTCTCAATCTAAAGTAGCGGGACCGAGAATTGAACTCGGGACCTCATGATTATGAATCATGCGCTCTAACCATCTGAGCTATCCCGCCATGCCTCATTAGCGGATGCAAAAGTATGGCAAATATTTTGCATCCGCAAGCCTATTTTGAAAAAATATAAGTGTATCTTTGAAAATATTTTTTAATATATTGAAAACTAATGCTTAATGAGCATCCTCTTATTGCAAGGATTAGCGGATTTTAAAATAAGCTACTATTTCACTTTAGAAAAAGATAAAAAAGATTATATTTGCACGCTTAAGTCGTGTTCTAAGCCGTTTCTTAAGATATATTTGCATTATTCTATTATTTGAGTGTATTTATAACTGCAAAAGGTTTTGGAATCTATATCATTGAAAATTAAATATTAAAATAAACAAATAGTAACAAAAGTAACTTTAAAATGCAAAACAAGGGATTTGTAATAACGTTTGCCATTTTGTTGACTGTAGTTTGCTGTTTTTATTTATCATTCTCCTTTGTGACGAGATATTATGAAAAACAAGCTGCCGAATACTCTAATGGTGATCTTAATGCTCAGAGTCATTATCTGGACTCTATTTCTACAGAAAAAGTATGGTTGGGATATACCTTAAAACAAGCCAGAGAAAAAGAAATCGGTTTAGGCCTTGACCTTAAAGGTGGGATGAACGTTATTCTTGAAATCGATGCTGCTGCTGTATTGCGCTCATTGGCTAATGAAGAAGATGCTCAATTCAACAAAGCTTTACAACAAGCTATAGATGAAAACCGTAAGGGTAGTAATAAAGACTTTATTACTTTATTTGTCGAAAAATATGAAGCTATTGACAAATCAGGAAAGTTAGCTATCGTATTTGGAGCAAGACTTAAGGACCAGATAGCTCCAACGGATAATAATGCTACAGTGAAGAAAGTTCTTGAAAAAGAATTGCAAAGTGTAGCAGATAATTCATTCAACGTATTGCGCACACGTATTGACCGTTTCGGGGTTGTTGCTCCAAACATTCAAAAACTGGATCGTGCAGAACGTATTCTTATTGAATTACCGGGTATTAAAGAACCTGAACGTGTAAAGAAACTTTTGCAAGGAAATTCAAATCTTGAATTCTGGAAGACATATAACCTTCAGGAAATTCAAGGTTATTTAGGTGCTATCAATTCGAGAAGTGTGGAATTACTGGCAGCAAAAACTCCTGCTAATAATGCAGTTGTAGCTGCTGATTCTATATCTACCGACTCTTTGTCTGTAGCTCCTGTTACCCAGGTAGAGTCGGAATCAACAACACCCATGTTTACAAAATCATTATTTGAATATTTTGATCAAAAATGGGGTGGGGGTTCAGTTGTTGGTATAGCTGACAGAAAAGATACTGCATCAATAAATACAATTTTGCGTGCATCTAAAGATTTGTATCCTACAGATCTTAAATTTGCATGGGGCTTTAAAGCTATTGACGATAAAGAAACTGTATTCCAGTTATTCGCACTTCGTGGCGATGGTACTAAAAGAGGACCAGCTTTAGATGGTGAAGCTATCGTTACCGCGAGTGCAGACCAAATACAAGGTCAAGGCTGGGGTGTTAGTATGCAAATGAATTCTACAGGAGCAAAACGTTGGGCTGCTATTACAGGAGCTGAAAGAGGTCGTTCAATTGCGATCGTTCTTGATGGTTATGTATATTCAGCACCAAATGTAAATGATCGTATCGAAGGAGGAAATTCTTCTATTACAGGAAATTTCTCTGTAGAGGAAGCAAAAGATTTAGAAAACGTTCTTAAATCGGGTAAAATGCGTGCCGGTGTACGTATTGTACAAGAAGATATCGTAGGTCCGTCTCTTGGAGAGGAAGCTATCCAATCGGGACTTATCTCTTTTGTTGTAGCGCTTATTGTCTTAATGGCATACATGTGTTTGGTTTACGGTTTTATACCGGGTATGATTGCAAATGCGGCTTTATTGCTCAATTTGTTCTTCACACTGGGTGTTCTGGCGTCATTCCATGCCGTTCTTACCTTACCGGGTATTGCAGGTTTGGTATTGGCTTTAGCGATGGCCGTTGATGCGAACGTACTTATCTATGAACGAACAAAAGAAGAATTACGTTCGGGCAAGAATGTGAAGACTGCCGTTCAGGATGGTTACAAACATGCATTCTCTGCCATCTTTGACTCTAACTTAACGTCTATTATTACAGGTTTAATCCTTTATAATTTTGGAACCGGAGCTATCAGAGGATTTGCTATTACCGAAATCATCGGTATCTCGGCATCGTTCTTTACTGCTATCTTCATGACGCGTTTGGTTTACAGCTATGGTTTTTCTAAGGGTAAGTTTGCAAATTTGACTTTCTCTTCGAAACCTCTTCAGAACTTCTTGATGGATACTAAGATTAATTTCTTGAATCTACATAGAAAAGCATATGCAGCATCTTTGGCTGTAATCTTATTAGGTATTGTTTCGATATTCACTCTTGGATTGAATAACGGTATTGACTTTACCGGTGGACGTAACTATATTGTACGTTTCGATAATCCGGTAAATACAGAAGACATTACAGATGCTCTTAAACCTGTATTGGGTGAAGAGTCTATGGTTAGTGTAATCACAATCGGTTCAAGCAATCAGGTGAGAATAACCACCAATTACAAGATTGAAGACGCAAGAGACGAAGTTGAAGCTGAAATTAAAGATAAAATGAACACTGCTCTTAGCAGTTACATTGCATCGGGTAAAACTATTGACGACTATATTCAAAGTTCTCAAAAAGTTGGTCCCAGTGTGGCGGATGACATGAAAACAGCAGCTGTTGGTGCGGTTATTCTGGCAATCATTTGTATGGGATTATATATATTACTTCGATTTAGAGATGTGGCCTTCTCTTTAGGAACAATTATTGCCGTTGCTCATGATGCTGCCATTGTGATCTTCGCATACTCATTCTTCCACAAGATCATGCCATTCTCATTGGAGATTGATCAAACATTTATTGCAGCAATCCTGACTGTGGTTGGATTCTCTATCCACGATAAGGTTGTAATCTTTGACCGTGTACGTGAGAGAAGACGTGATTTCCCATTAAGAGATATTGCTCTGAATATAAATGACTCGCTGAATACAACTCTAACTCGTACAGTTAGTACATCTTTAAGTACGATACTTGTATTGTTTTGTATCTTTGTATTAGGTGGTGATTCAATCAGAAGCTTTACTTTTGCAATGTTACTAGGTATTATTCTTGGTACATATTCATCAGTATTCATTGCTACTCCGGTTGCATATGACTTCTTAAAAAGAAAAGAAGATAAAGCAAAAGCGAAAGCTGCAAAATAAAAAATACTTATAAAGTAAGTATTACAAAATGAGAGGTTGTCCGTAAGGGCAGCCTCTTATTAATTATACAGGTGCTAATTTATTTATCTATCAGTTAACAGAGTGCAATAGAGGCTGGCCTTAGGTATCTACCCGAATCGGGAAACCGAAAAAAAGTGTTGTCCTTGTAACCTTTGTCATCTTCTCGATGATTACTCTTTGAATTACAGTGATTTAAAAAGATTACAAAGATGACATTTATTAGTCATTTTATCGATCACTTTTGTTACCTTATCTATTTACTTCCGCCCCTCTTAATCTCCTCTTCGGGAGGCTTTATACTCTTTAATAAGAATGCTTATTCTTATTTTTTTAGTTCTAAAATTGAATATACTCTAAGTTTAAAACTAAATCGTGCTATTTTGTTAAAATATTATTATATTTGAGGACACATTTAACATTTAGAAACATGAAACCTTTATTAATCTTTACTATTTTATTCCTTAGTATTTGCTTCTCGGTAACAGCACAAGACATTAAAGACAAATCCACATCAGTTGGTAATTCGAAAGAGTTTTCCGGTGCCATTCAGTCATTAACTAAAGAGCAGACATATCGTTACGATGCTCCTATTAAACTTAATTATTGGGATAAAGCTCAAAAATTAGGTGGTTTTCACGGAAGCATATTACACTCTGTAAGTAATATTAATGCAAAAAAAGTGAAATCTGGGGAACCCGCTGATTTCTACTTTGAGTTGGAGACTTCGGGGCTGCAATATCTCAGCACCAGCAGACCGTATACTTTTAAGAATGGAGGAAAAGTTTTAGATTTTACTTATACATTTCCATGCAAAATTTTGGTTAAAGATAAAGATGGAAATCTTTTGAAGACATATATCATTAATGATGGTACAGTAGCCATGGCACAGACATTCCATCCCCAATTAAGAGATGATGTGGCATTTGAGAGCACAACAGTTACCAATAAAGTAAATTATGGATTTATTCTGGATGATCAAGACTTGATAAAAATTGCAGATGATGAGAAAAACTCGATATTAGCACGTATGGAAATGAATGTATATGAGGATTACTTAAAATTAGCATCTAGGATTATAACCTGTTCGTATGGTACGCCAAAATGTGATTTCAAGCCTTATATAATTTCAATGGATAAAAAAAATATAGATAATTTTCCTGAATTATATAAAGCAATTACAGAATTGGAAGCTACTGTTATTGAAGCTTTTTCAACTCCATATGGTGATGATCTAAGAAAGAAGTGTGAAGAGTTGGCTAAATATTTCGAATCACAATATAATCCGGAGTCGTCGTCCAAAAATATGATAAAGATATGTGCTTTGGATGCTGCTGTAGCTTATCTACTGGCCGGAGATACGGAAAAGGCATATACCAATTACGGATATGCTGCTGATAATCTGGGTGTATTATCCTCTGCGGCAGGAACATTTTATTCGATGTATAGTACAATAGCGCTGGTCAATCAACTAAGAACAAATGAGGATCCGTTGATAGTAAAGCCGATAGAAGATTTAATTGACCGTCGTCAGAATGAAGGAAAAACACATTAATACCTCAGACACTGCTTAAATAGCCTCTCTCTTACTGAGAGAGGCTGCAAATATATTATTCGAATACTTTTTCAATTGAACTTAAACCAAATGCCAGAATAAGAGATGGCTCTGGTTTTATCTATTTATCTATAATTTTTAAGAAAATATACCTCTTTATTTTATTACCTTTGTCTCTTAGTTTGGATAGTAAATAAATACCTAAATTGAAGAATTCTGATAATGGGGAAGTATAATTTTGATCAAATCATAGATCGCAGAGGAACTAATGCTCTAAAAACAGATGTTTTAAAAGAAAGATATGGTAACGAAAACCTAATACCTTTATGGGTGGCAGATATGGACTTCTTATCGCCTCCGGCGATTTCCGAAGCTATCATAGAACGTGCAAAGCATGGTTTATTCGGTTATACTTGTCCTTCCCAAGAATACTATAATTCGATTATCAGTTGGGTGAAAAAAAGTCATGATTGGACTTTAGATCAACAATGGATAACATTTATACCAGGCATTGTAAAAGGAATTGCTTTTGTTATAGATTGCTTTTCTACCAAAGAAGATCATGTTATAATACAACCTCCGGTATATCATCCATTCAGAATTATACCCAGCTTGCATCAGCGGAAAGTCGTAGACAATCCTTTAGTGCTGGAGGCAGGACAATATATAATGGATTTGTCTGATTTAAAGAAAAGAATAAATACCTCATCTAAGATATTAATACTTTGTAATCCTCATAATCCGGGAGGTAGAGTTTGGACTAAAGAGGAACTAGCCGATTTGGCAGAGATATGTTATGACAATGGCATACTTGTTATATCGGATGAAATTCATTCTGACATGGCTTTTGAGAACTATAAACATGTTCCGTTTGCTTCTGTTTCGGAAAAGGCGGCTCAAAATAGTATAACGTTTATGGCTCCAAGCAAGACCTTTAATATTGCAGGTATTGTAAGTTCATACTCTATTATACCAAATGGAAAGATAAGAACCAAATTCAATAATTATCTAAAAAGTAGCGAATTAGAAGAAGGTCATATTTTCGCCTATCTGGCTGCTCAGGCTGCATACGAAAAGGGTGAAGAATGGCTGACTGAAGCTAAAGAGTATATTTGGGGAAACATTCAATTTGTAGATCAATTTCTAAAAACAAATATTCCTCAAATAAAAGCGATGATACCTGAGGCATCATTTCTGGTATGGCTTGATTGCAGGGAGTTAAATTTGACTCAGAAAGATTTAGTATCATTATTTGTAAAGGATGCTAAACTGGCATTAAATGACGGTGTTATGTTTGGTAAAGGTGGAGAGGGCTTTATGCGTCTGAATGTAGGATCACCAAGACCTGTTTTAGAAAAAGCCTTGAATAACTTAAAAGCTGCAATTAAATAATTAATAAAACAGAACGCATTCAACAAAAGGGCATGATTCTTGTTATGTATTCTGAGAAGACTAAAAAAAATAGCCTGAAGTAAATATCGGGCGATTAAATATTAAGTAATATAAAATAATCAAAATGAAAATTTCACCTAATAAATTTGTTTCGCTATCTTATGACTTGAATGTTGGCGAAGGTGACGAAAAAGAGTTAATGGAAAAAGCAACTCCTGAGCAACCACTTGAGTTCATTTTTGGAACAAATTCTATGCTTGAAGCTTTTGAAAAAAATGTAGATGGTTTAGCTGAAGGAGATTCTTTCGACTTCATTCTTACTCCTGACCAAGCATATGGCGAATATGACGACGAACATTTAGTAGATTTACCTAAAAATATATTTGAGGTTGATGGAAAAGTGGACGAAAGCGTAGTATTTGAAGGAAATACCATTCCAATGATGGATTCTAATGGTAACAGACTTAACGGATCAGTAGTATCAGTTAGTGACGATACTGTTCAAATGGACTTCAATCATCCTTTAGCAGGCGAAACATTACACTTTACCGGTAATGTATTATCAATAAGAGAAGCTTCAGCAGAAGAAATTGCAGCATTATTCGCACCTCAAGGCGGTGGCTGTGGTTCAGGTTGCGGTTGTGGCAGTTCTGACGAGTCAGAAGGTTGTGGTTCAGGTTGTGGATGTGGAAGCTCAGACGAGTCTGAGGGTTCTTCATGTGGATCTGGCTGTGGATGCCACTAATTAAGGCAATCTTAATATAATATTTAAAAAGGCAGATTTGAAAAAATCTGCCTTTTTGTATTCTGAATTACAACTAACTCATTGATCTAATTTGCTAATTAATGCCCTCTATCGAAAATATCAAAAACTGTAAACCTTAGAATTTGTATGTTAACATTAGTCGACCCTCGGCAGTTATTGAATAAACATTATTATAATATTTATAATGAGTAGAACGTCTATAGCCTGTTGCTGTTCCGGTTAAATGTATCTTATCTCTTAATTTGAGATCAACTCGGAAGGTCGTTAAATTAAATGTTGCATTCGAATTATCACCCTGAGCATTCAGATGTTCATAATCTACATTTTCTAAGTCTGTTCCTTCAGCATAACCCTTCCATGTAAATAACCTATATCCCTCATATAACCAAGACACTCCGATTTTATCTTTGTAAGAAATGTTGATTCCGGTTTTCCACCCAAACCCACTTCCTAAGTTGTAGTTTCTGTTCGACACTCTGTAATGATCACTTAAACTTGCACCTAATATAATTCCATTAAGATGGACGTATGAATTAAAATCCCAGTCAGCAAAACGTTTACTCTTATGTATAAGCCCCACACCTACGGCTGCAGGAGCTGCCAGTTTATAAGGTATCTCATTCGATTTTTTCGAAATAGTGTCCGAATCGTAATAATCGAAATGTTGGTAAATTCCTATCCCTAAATAATCTTTTGAAGAATCAACTAGTTGACTCGCCCAGAGTCGTCCAATTATATTTATCTGTCCTAAAACAGGTTGCGATTTTTGTATATTCAAATTGGCTTGTATCGTAAAATAATCAAAAGGTTTAGTACTTTCATCTTCATAACGATCTCCATATTCAACACTAACAGTGGTTGTAAAGCCAACACCTTTATCTAATATTTCATCTTGTAATTCTAATACTCTGACTCCTGCCGATATTTCTGCACTAATTTCGGGAATACCAAACTGACGACCCGAGGTCGACCTTTTCTTCCATGCATCCCCGTTTATTATTCTGGTCAGCCCTCTGGTTGGTGATATAAGAAAACCGAAAAATTCACGTCTAAATCTTTCTCCTCCTCGTTTACGATCATCATATACCAAATCAGAAGCTCTATAAAGGACTTCACCTAAAGCCATTCCGCCAATTGGAGTAGCAATTATATCATTGGTTGAAGGTGGCTCATTTTCAAGAAATAATTCCCACATGGCACTACCTCCTAAAGCAAACAGACCTGACTCCCAATAGTTGTAACCTCTTGATCTGGCTGAATTATAGTATAAACTACCATGGTATGGATGCAAGAACATATTTGTTCCGATCTGATCGTTATCCCAATAGAATCCTTTTTTCAGGTTATCACTCATAGAATTGAAGCCTATATATGCAAAATCTTCTTTCATTATATAACGATCGAATGCCCAAATAGACATATTAAGTGTGAAGATTTGAGCCGCTGCCCCCCAACCGTTCTTTTTTGAATAATATTGTAAGTCAAGAGAATCTGCTGGTATGGGTTGTGTAGTCTTACGTTGTAATAAGTGTTGAGAATAAGCACTTATAGGTACTAATAGAGCTATTATGAGTATATATTTCTTCATCAAAAATCAGACCTTAATTTTAAATAGGCTTTGTGTGCAAAGATACTTTTGTTTTTGAAGATAAGAAATCTTACTCTACATTATTCTTTGAGTAAGTGATATGATAAGTATGCTATAAAAATGACACACCTATCAATATTTATCAGGCTTAATATTGATGTATATATCAGAATAGAATTAAATTTGTGCAAATTTATAAATAGACTTTACTCATGGAGATATTAGAAACCTTTTTGCTTCCTTCCGCATGGATTGCTTTATTAACACTAACCTTTCTAGAAATTGTATTAGGTGTTGATAATATTGTTTTCTTATCAATAATGTCATCTAAACTACCTTTAGAACAACAACCCAGAGCAAGAACTATCGGTTTGAGTTGTGCTATGCTCTTTAGAATACTATTACTGTTTTGCATTTCATGGCTAATGAAATTGACCCAACCTATCATTACTATTGATACATCTTGGTTTGATGGTTCTATTTCGGGGCAAAGTTTAATTGTCTTTTTTGGTGGTCTTTTCCTCTTATATAAAAGTGTGACAGAAATTCATCACAAACTTGAAGGTATGGAAGACCATGGGCGAGAAGCGAAGAAAACCAGCTTCATTTCTGTTGTAGTTCAAATTATAGCTCTAGATATTGTTTTCTCTTTTGATAGTGTTCTTACTGCCGTCGGTTTAGTAAGTTTTAATGAATTTGGTTATGTAGGAGCAATGTCTATTATGGTTACTGCTGTCGTTATTTCAGTAGTTATTATGCTATTATTCTCCGGACCTGTAAGTCGCTTTGTGAATACGCACCCTACTATTCAAATATTAGGACTTTCTTTTCTTATTCTGATAGGAGTGATGTTGCTAGTAGAAGCAGCTCATTTATCTCAAATCTCAATATTCGGTTCTGTTGTTGGCGAAATACCAAAAGGGTATATCTATTTTGCAATAGCATTCTCTTTATTGGTCGAATTTTTCAATATGAAACTGAGAAAAGGGTCAAAACCAGTTCAATTAAAAGATTCTGAATTGGTGGATAATAAAAACCAAGAAAATAATAAGTGATTTTTCATTGAGTCTATTTTTGGAAAAAGAGTGCTATTTGTTAATTAGTTTGATTGTCGGTCAATCTACTTTTATTATATTTGTGTTTAAGAAATAACAAAATAAAATACATATAAGTATTATGGAAAACAAAGAACTGCTAAAGCAAGTTACTTCTAAGGCTAATGTATGGTTAGCCGGTGATTATGATGCCGAAACTAAAGCTGACGTTCAACGCATGCTTAACAATACGGATAAAACTGACCTGATGGAATCTTTCTATAAAGATTTAGAATTTGGCACGGGTGGTCTTCGTGGAATTATGGGAGTAGGTACTAATCGTATCAATAAGTATACTCTTGGTGCTGCAACCCAAGGGTTATCCAATTATTTATTAAAGCAGTTTTCTCATCTGGAACAAATCAAAGTTGTTATTGGATATGATTGCCGTAACAACAGTAAATATTTCGGACAGGTTGTTGCCGATATTTTCTCAGCTAATGGGATAAAAGTATATCTTTTTGAAAATTTAAGACCAACACCTGAAGTGTCATTCGCAATACGTACCTTAGGGTGTCAGAGTGGGGTTATTCTTACAGCATCTCACAACCCGAAAGAGTATAATGGATATAAAGCTTATTGGGATGACGGGGCACAGGTAACACCTCCTCATGACAAAAATATCATTGAAGAGGTAAATAGTATCAGCTCGGTTGCTGAAATTAAATTTACAGGAAATCCGGCTTTGATCGAATCTTTGGGCGAGGATATGGATAATAAATTCATAGAATCTCTTAAAGCGATACTATTGTCTCCGGAGTCAATCAAGCGTCACGGAAATATTGGTATAGTATATACACCTATTCATGGAACAGGTGGGCAGATTGTACCTCAAGCTCTAAAAGCATACGGATTTACGAATATAATACATGTACCTGAACAGGACGTGGTAGATGGCAATTTCCCAACAGTAGTTTCTCCTAATCCGGAAGAACCTGCCGCTATGGCAATGGCAGTAAAAAAAGGTATAGAAACAGGTGCTGATTTAGTATTTGCAACTGACCCCGACGCTGACCGCTTTGGTGCAGGAGTACGTGATACTAACGGAGATTTTATTTTACTGAATGGTAATCAGACAATGATTATTCTTATATATTATCTTGTTACCCGTTGGAAGGAACTTGGCAAACTGACCGGAACCGAATATACTGTTCGTACTATTGTAACCAGCGAACTGACTCAGGTTATTTCCGAGAAAAATGGTGTAGAGATGTTCGAATGCTTTACAGGATTTAAATGGATTGCATCTGTAATGCGTCAATTGGAAGGTAAACGTCAATATATCGGTGGAGGTGAAGAAAGCTACGGCTTTTTAGCTGAAGATTTTGTTCGTGATAAAGACTCTGTTTCATCTGCCGCTCTGTTTGCCGAAATAGCTGCATGGTGTAAAGACAATGGCAGAACTATCTACGAAATGCTTCAGGATATTTATGTAGAATATGGTTTCTCTAAAGAAAAAGGTATTTCTGTTGTTAAGAAGGGAATGTCGGGAGCACAGGAAATTCAATCGATGATGGATAATTTCCGTAATAACCCATTAGAGGAAATTGCCGGATCGAAAGTTACTTTAGTAAAAGATTTTGAAATACTGGAAGTAAAAGATCTTATAACCGGTAAAATTTCGAAACTGGATATGCCTGCTACATCTAATGTACTTCAGTATTTTACAGAAGATAAAACTAAGGTTTCAATTCGTCCTTCAGGTACAGAGCCTAAAATAAAATTCTATATTGAGGTAGTTGATAAATTACCATCTCGTGCCGATTTTGAAAAAGTGGATGCAGCAACAGAAGCTAAAATCGAACAAATATGTAAAGATCTGGGTATCTGATAAAATATCTTAGTTTAAATATAAACGAGAACTGCAATTATATGCAGTTCTCGTTTCTTGCTTACTATTAAATTGAAAGATTGAAATCAACTCGCTCGCACCAAAACTTTATCATTTCATTTAAAACAGTTATATTTGAAACTAATAAAAGGGTCTTAAGACTTATTTACCGATAATACTTCTATGATACGTATTTTATATCTTATATATCAATGGGTAATTTTTGTACCATTGCTTATTATCTCTACAACCTGGTGTACCTTAACAATAATAATAGGTTCTACTCTGGGCAATAATAAATTCTGGGGATATTATCCGGGAGTTATTTGGGGGCGATTTGTATGTGTAGCTGCCTTATTACGTATAAAGGTAAATCGCAAAGTAGTTTTAGATAAAAAGCAGTCTTATATATTCGTTGCAAATCATCAGGGAGCTTTCGATATATTTTTGGTATATGGCTATTTAGGTCATAATTTTAAATGGCTGATGAAGCAAAGTTTAAAAAAGATGCCACTCGTGGGACTTGCATCTTCAAAAGCCGGTCATGTATTTGTAGACCAATCGAGTAGAAAAGGCATTGTGGAAACCATGAAGAATACGAGATATACTCTAAAAGAGGGTATGTCGACAGTTGTTTTTCCCGAAGGACACCGCACCCCTGACGGGCATATGGCTGAATTCAAAAAAGGGGCTTTTCAGACAGCTTTGAGTTTAAAGCTACCCATTGTTCCGATGACTATTGACGGAGCCTACAAAGTGCTTCCAATTCACTCATGGCGTATGTCTCCATCTGCTATTTCTCTCACATTCCATGAACCGATAGAAACAGCTAATCTTACCTCAGACGATCTTCCCGAGTTAATAAATAAGGTACATTCTATCATCGAATCAAGTTTATTATCAAAAGGAAATAGTTAATAGATAAAGAATATTTTCTGTTTTTATTCTATTTTCGATACCTTTGATCTACTTATATAAGCTCTTTTGAGCTTCAACCTTAATTTGTTACAGTATTATGAAAACATTAAAACTAATATCCTTCACATTAGTCGGATTGGTCATACCCTCAAAACACAAGGCGCAGGATCAACCAAAGCCTCATTTAATTTTAATCATGACCGATCAGCAGCGTTTTGATTGTGTGGGTGCCATGGGTAACCCTCATATATCAACTCCGCATATGGATGCTTTAGCTGAAGATGGTGCATTATTTATGAATGGTTATTCTTCTTTACCCAGTAGTACACCTGCAAGAGCTAGTTTATTGACTGGTAATGCTCCGTGGAAACATGGAATGTTAGGATATTATAAAGTTGCACCGAAATACCCAAACGAAATGCCTCAAATGCTGCGTGATGCAGGTTACTTTACTTTTGGCATAGGCAAAATGCATTGGACACCCCAACGTAGCCTGCATGGCTTTCATGGAACTTTTCTGGATGAATCGGGACGGGTTGAGTCTCCTGATTTCGTGAGTGATTACCGCCAATGGTTTGCTATGGAAGCTCCAGGACTTAATCCAGATTCTACCGGAATCGGATGGAATGCACATCAAGGGAAAGAATATGCTTTGGAAGAACGTCTGCATCCAACCCAATGGACAGGTAATGAGGCTATTCGATTTATTGAAAACTATAATTTGAAACAGCCGATGTTTCTTAAGATATCTTTTGCCCGTCCGCACAGCCCTTATGATCCTCCAAAGAAGTATGCTGATATGTATAAAGATAAAGATGTTGTGGCTCCATACATTGGAGATTGGTGCCAATCGTTTGCTGATAGGAAAATGACACCTGATGCTCCATTTGGAGACTTTGGGCTTGAACATTCTCTGGAATCACGTAGATACTATTATGGTGCGGTTACTTTTGTTGATGACCAAATAGGGAGGATTATTCAAAGCTTAAAAGATAAAGGTATCTATGATAATGTTCTGATTATATTTATCTCGGATCATGGAGATATGTTGGGAGACCATTACCACTGGCGTAAAACTTATGCCTACGAGGGTTCGTCCCATATTCCTTTTATAGTGAAGCCTCCTAAAGATATGAACCTTAAAAGCAATCAGAAAATAAATCAGGTTGTAGAGTTGAGAGATGTTCTGCCCACGTTCCTTGAAGCATCACATATAGATAAACCTCGGGAAATGGATGGAATGTCTGTACTGCCTTTATTAAAAGATCAAAAGACTGCATGGAGACCCTATATTGATTTAGAACATGCTACAATTTATGAGAATGCTAATTACTGGGCAGCTTTGACGGATGGAAATATGAAGTACATCTGGTTTTTCCATACAGGAGAAGAACAATTATTTGATCTACAGAAGGATAGGGGAGAAACAATCAACTTATCTAAAAATAAAAAATACAAGAATGATCTGGATAAGTGGCGTAATTCGATGATTGAGCATTTAAGTGAAAGAGGGGAGCCTTATATCAAAGAAGGTAAACTAAATGTATTTAAAGAAACAATTTTGACTAGCCCTAATTATCCTGCAAAAAACAGTAAAGTTTCCATGTAATTTATTTTCCTCATAATCACATGTACAACTGGATTTTATCGATAAATAATATTATATAAATATATTTACTACTACTTAACATAGTATATTCTTAGAACTATTTTCTAATTAAAGCATTATATATATCAATAGTATTTATATAATTACAAAGTAAATAAGCCTATGAAAAGTAATACCAGAAAAACTTTGGATGAGTTTATTATTGAAAGACAAGATGACTTTCAATATTCGACAGGAGAATTATCACGTCTTCTTAATTCGATACTCTTGGCAGCGAGAGTAGTAAGCTACAAGGTGAGGAAAGCCGGTCTGATAGACATTATTGGAGCAGTAGGAACTACAAACGTACAAGGGGAAGATCAGCAGAAGCTCGATTTATATGCTCATAATATATTTGTGGAAACTCTTGTTAACCGAGAAATTGTTTGCGGAATAGCATCGGAGGAAAATGATAATTTTATAACCATTCAAGGATTAGATCAATCTCACAATAATAAGTATGTTGTTTTAATGGATCCTCTTGACGGATCTTCAAATATTGATGTAAATGTTTCGGTGGGAACTATTTTTTCTGTTTATCATCGTATTTCTCCCGTTGGTACACCCGTTACCATGGAAGATTTTCTACAACCGGGAGTAAATCAGGCAGCGGCAGGATATATTCTTTACGGGACTTCTACCATGATTGTTTATACGACAGGCTTTGGAGTAAATGGTTTCACATTAAACTCTGCTATTGGTAGTTTCTATTTGTCACATCCCGATATGAAGTGTCCCGAAGATGGCAATGTATATTCGGTGAACGAAGGTAACTATGTGCATTTTCCGCGAGGGATTAAGAACTATATAAAGTATTGTCAGGAAGAAAAAGAGAATCGCCCTTATACATCACGCTATATTGGTAGCCTGGTTTCTGATTGCCATCGTAATCTGATTAGGGGAGGGGTCTACCTCTATCCGTCAACTTTGAAAACGCCTAACGGTAAGTTGCGTCTGTTATATGAGTGCAATCCAATGGCTTTTATCACCGAACAAGCCGGAGGTCGTGCTTCTGATGGTAATAGACGTATTCTTGAACTAACGCCTACAGAGCTTCATCAGCGTACACCTTTCTACTGTGGAAGTAAAAATATGATTGATAAGATAGAGGAGTTTATAGCTAATGAGGAGAAGTAATATAAAGTTTTCTCAAAAAATAGTCAAAATGGTTTGTTGGTTATAATTTTTTTATAACTTTGCAAATATCATAATGAAATAAGAAATGAATTTTCAATTGACAAATACATATTGGTGGCGCTCACAACTGCAAAAGTCGTGAGTCGGGTCATTGTGTGTTAATCAAGAAAAAATGATTAAATAATAAATGAAAGCCTATCGTCCTCACGATAGGCTTTTTTCATGAAATAGAAAATAACAAAACAAATATATAATGGGAAAATTTAATGTTGATTCTAATGGTTTTTATGGAGAATTCGGAGGTGCTTATATTCCTGAAATTCTTTATGATAATGTAGAAAACTTAAAGAAGGCATATTTGGAAATACTTGATGATTCGGCTTTTCAAAAAGAGTATCATGATTTGCTTCGTGATTATGTAGGAAGACCTTCGCCTCTTTATCTGGCTAAAAGATTATCCGAAAAATACAATTGCAAAATATACCTGAAACGTGAAGACCTGAATCATACAGGTGCTCATAAAATAAACAATACTATCGGGCAAATACTACTGGCCCGAAGAATGGGAAAGACCCGTATTATTGCAGAAACCGGAGCCGGACAGCATGGTGTAGCAACTGCAACCGTTTGTGCACTTATGAACATGCAATGTATTGTTTATATGGGAGCAACAGATGTAGAACGTCAAAAACTGAACGTTCAGAAGATGGAAATGCTTGGAGCGACTGTCGTACCTGTTACAAGTGGCAATATGACACTGAAAGATGCAACAAACGAAGCAATTAGAGACTGGTGTTGTAATCCCTCCGATACTTATTATATTATAGGTTCTACCGTTGGACCTCACCCATATCCCGATATGGTTGCGCGCCTTCAAGCGGTAATTAGTGAAGAGACGCGTAAACAGTTATTAGAAAAAGAGGGTAAAGAAACCCCTGATTATGTAATAGCTTGTGTGGGTGGTGGAAGTAATGCCGCAGGGATGACTTATCACTTTCTGGATGATGCTGATGTTAAGATTGTATTGGCAGAAGCAGCAGGCTTAGGAGTAAACTCAGGAGAATCGGCTGCAACTATTCATTTAGGAAAAGTGGGTATTATTCATGGTAGTAAAACCTTAATTATGCAGTCGGAAGATGGGCAGATCGAAGAACCCTATTCAATATCTGCCGGTTTGGATTATCCGGGAATTGGTCCGTTACATGCTCATTTGGCAAGAACAGGACGATCGGAGGTATTAGCTATTACAGATGATGAAGCCATTGCTGCTGCATTTGAATTGACCGAACTAGAAGGCATTATTCCTGCTATTGAATCGGCTCACGCCTTAGGAGTTTTCGGTCAAAAGAAATTCAAAGCTGCTGATGTTATTGTACTCTGCCTTTCGGGACGAGGAGATAAGGATATGGAAACCTATGTACGAATCAAAGAAGAATCTAAAAAATGAAAATAAAAATACAAACTCAAACTAAAAAGCTTCTGGCAGACATGCAAACCCCTGTGGGCATATATCTGAAAATTAGAGATGCTTATACAGAATCGGCATTGCTGGAGAGTTCTGATTTCCACACAAATGAAAATAGTTTCTCTTTTGTAGGTGTTGACCCTATTGCCAGATTTAAAGTAGAGGATAGAACTATTACAAAACAATATCCATCAGGAGAAATAATAGAAAAACCTTTATTGGAATCAGATCAATTGACTTCTGTTTTCAAGCAGTTTATACAGGAATTTGATGTAAAGGGAGAAAACCCTACGGCAACAAATGGTTTCTTCGGGTATACATCTTATGATGCTATTCATCACTTCGAAGATGTTGATTCGGTTAATTTCAAATTGGATAATGCCAGTATTCCCGAATTTTACTATATTCTATATCGTTTTATCATTGTCATTAATCATTTAAAAAATGAATTGACAATCGTTGAAAATGTTGTTGAAGGAGATACTTCCCGAACAGAAGAACTGGAAGCCATATTGATGAATAATAATATAGCAACTTACAATTTCGAAAGCATCGGCAACGAGTGTTCTTATATAACAGACGAAGAACACGTCGAAATGATCAAAAAAGGAATTGCACATTGTAAACGAGGTGATGTATTTCAAATTGTATTATCACGTTGCTTTACTCAAAAATTTAAAGGAGATGAATTCAATGTATATAGAGCATTACGATCTATAAATCCTTCTCCTTATTTGTTCTTCTTCGATTTTGGCTCATTCCGTGTATTTGGTTCTTCTCCCGAAACTCACTGTAAAGTGACAAAAGGAAAAGCTTATATTGATCCTATTGCCGGAACTTATTTCCGAACAGGTGATGATGAGAAAGACCGTGTATTGTCTGAAAACCTGTTGAAAGATGAAAAAGAAAATGCGGAGCATGTGATGTTGGTTGATCTTGCTCGCAACGATCTCAGCCGAAACTGTCACGATGTAAAAGTTGATTTTTATAAAAACGTACAGTTTTATTCTCATGTGATTCATTTGGTATCTCGTGTAAGCGGAACGATAGATAAAGATGTAGACAGCATAAAAGTATTTGCTGATACATTTCCTGCGGGAACTTTGTCAGGAGCACCTAAAGTAAGAGCAATGCAATTGATCCGAGATATTGAAAAATCAATGCGTGGAGTTTATGGCGGTTGTATCGGATACATCGGCTTCAATGGCGATCTTAATCAAGCGATAACCATCCGTACTTTCCTTAGCAAAAACAACACACTTTATTATCAAGCGGGTGGGGGAATCGTAGCTAAATCTACTCCCGAAACCGAAGTTATGGAAGTGAAAAATAAACTGGGAGCTTTAAAAAAAGCTGTAGATTTTGCTGTAACAATAAAGAACTAAGTCGTAGACTATAAGTAAACCAAGGTAATAAATAGGTCTGAGACCTTAATACTCAATTTTATGAAAATATTAATTTTTGATAATTACGACTCATTTACATATAATCTGGTTCACCTTGTAAAACAGCTTGGATATACAGATGTAGATGTTGTTCGAAATGATAAAATAGCATTAGCTGATATCTCTAAATACGATAAAATAATTTTATCACCCGGTCCCGGTGTTCCATCAGAAGCAGGTCTTCTACTTCCTTTAATTAAAGAATATGCTGCCACAAAACCTATTTTAGGTGTATGCCTCGGTCATCAGGCTATAGGTGAAGCATTTGGTGCTAATCTTGTAAATCTGGAAGATGTATATCACGGAATAACTACAAGTACAACTATTATTGAAAATGATTATATTTTCGATGGTCTTAATAAGGATATAGAGGTAGGACGTTATCACTCATGGATTGTTGATGCTAAAGACCTTCCATCATGTTTTGTTGTTACTGCTACTGACAATGATGGACAGATTATGGCTATGAAACATAAAGAATATGATGTGCATGGTGTACAGTTTCACCCCGAATCCGTATTGACTCCCGAAGGAGCAGTAATAGTAAAGAATTTTTTATCAAAATAAGTATAAGCCTATTATCTAGTATTATTTTAAATAAGTCAATTATTATGTTGAAGAAAATACTTTTAAGTGAGAACGAGATTCCTAAACAATGGTATAATATTGTAGCTGATATGGTAAACAAACCTTTACCTCCACTAAATCCGGCCACAAAAGAAGTTTTAAGTGCAGAAGACTTAGAGCCTATATTTGCCAAAGAACTTATACAACAAGAAATGTCTCAAGACAGATGGATTGATATTCCAGAAGAAGTGAGAGAGTTGTATAAAATATGGAGACCAACACCATTAGTGAGAGCTACCGGATTGGAAAAAGCATTGGGTACACCTGCTCATATCTATTTTAAGAATGAGAGTGTAAGCCCTATCGGCTCACATAAATTGAATTCGGCATTGCCTCAGGCATACTATAATAAGAAGCAAGGAATTAAACGTTTGACTACCGAAACCGGAGCCGGACAATGGGGAGCTGCATTAAGCTTTGCATCCAGCGTATTCAAATTGGATCTGGAAGTATATATGGTAAAAGTTAGCTATGAGCAAAAGCCATATAGAAGAATGATGATGCAAACCTGGGGAGCTAACGTAATTGCTTCACCCAGTAATAAAACAGAATCGGGACGTAGTATATTGGCTAAAGACCCCAATAACTCAGGCAGTTTAGGTATTGCTATTTCCGAAGCTGTAGAAATGGCAGCAAAAGATCCTGATACCCGCTACACTTTAGGTAGTGTATTGAATCACGTTTCATTACATCAGACTGTTATAGGATTGGAAAGTGAAAAGCAAATGGAAATTGCAGGAGAATATCCTGATATCGTTGTAGGTTGCTTTGGTGGTGGATCTAACTTTTCGGGAATCAGTTTTCCTTTCCTTCGTCACAAAATAGTTGATGGAAAAGGTATTCGCATCATAGCCTCGGAACCGGCTTCTTGTCCTAAATTATCGAGAGGTAAATTCGAGTATGACTTCGGTGACTCCGTTGGTTTAACTCCACTTTTACCGATGTACACACTTGGACATGATTTTCAGCCCGCTGATATTCATGCAGGAGGATTGAGATACCATGGTGCAGGAACAATTGTAAGCCAACTTCGTAAAGATGGGTTAATTGAAGTGCAAGCTATTCCTCAATTAGAAACATTTGAAGCCGGTCAGCTTTTTGCCAATACAGAAGGAATTATTCCTGCTCCCGAATCTACACACGCCATTGCAACAGTAATACGTGAAGCTTTAAAAGCAAAAGAAGAAGGCGTACAGAAAAATATATTATTCTGTCTATCAGGACATGGGTTAATTGATATGACAGCTTACGATCAGTATTTAACAGGCAATATGTCGAACTATAAGCTGACAGATGAAGAAATCAGCAAGACGACAGATAGCCTAGAAAAATTAGTATAAAACGATGAAACAAGTATTAAATAGATTATTTAACCATCAACAACTGAGTCGTGCAGAATCGAAAGATATATTGACTCGAATGTCGATGGGCGAATACAACGAATCTCAGATTGCAGCATTTATAAGTGTTTATCTGATGCGTAGCATAAGTATAGATGAGTTTCTCGGTTTTACCGACGCATTACTCGAACTATGTGCGGATGTTACTCCATTAGCTGCTTATAATCCAATAGATATTGTTGGTACTGGTGGTGATAATAAAAACACATTCAATATATCGACATTATCATGCTTCACTGTAGCTGCTGCCGGATATAAAGTTGCAAAACATGGAAATTATGGTGCAACATCTGTAAGTGGTGCATCAACGGTAATGGAACAACATGGTGTTAAATTCACGAATGATGTAAGTAAATTAGAAAAGTCTCTGGCTGAAACCAATATCGCCTATTTACATGCGCCCTTATTTAATAATGCTCTGAAAGAAGTTGCTCCTGTACGAAAGGCTCTCGGTGTACGCACATTTTTTAATATGCTCGGACCTGTAGCAAATCCTATTCGTCCCAAGAGAAGTGTATTAGGTGTGTTTAATCTGAAAATGGCTCGTATGTATTATTACATGTATCAGCAAACAGATGTTGACTATGCAATTGTACATGGCTTGGATGGATATGATGAAATATCCTTGACCGGCGATTTTAAAGTCATAAACCGGCATTCTGAAAGTATCTATTCTCCCGAATTACTGGGTTTTGAAAGATGCTCGGAACTCGATCTGGATGGAGGTAAAACTCCTGAAGATGCTTCTGCCATCTTTGACAATGTAATTAATAATACAGCCACGCAAGCTCAAAAAAATGCAGTAATAGCTAATTCGGCAATAGGTATTCAGACTATCGCCCCTGGTTTGTCAATACAAGAATGTGTTGCTCAGGCGACAGAAGCCATAGATAGTGGTAAAGTAAAAGCTACCTTTAAAAGATTTTTGGAACTGAACACTTAATCCGATCTTTATATGGATGATTTTACAACACCTCCCAATCACATTCATTTTGTAGCAAAAAAACTATTTGGTGATTGTGGCAAAATTATAGATGGTTCTATTGCTTATATAGAAGTAGGAGGGGGAGGACCTTGCGATCTCCATATACATGAGTACAGCCACTTGTTTATTGTAATTAGTGGTCAGGCTCAAATAAAAATGGGAGACATTCATAAAATATTGAATCCTAGCGAATCCTTTCTTCTTGATGGAAAGACTCCTCATTCTGTATGGAATATCGCTGATAAGCCTACTGTTATGCTTGGAATTTCTGTAAAACCAAATGAAACGAAAAGAAATGATATAGAATGCAAATCATTAGACGAAGTTCGCGAAAATATCGACCGTATTGATAAAGATTTAATTCGATTGATTTCAGAGCGAAGTATTTATGTAAATCAGGCGGTTAATTTTAAGAAGACCGAGTCGGATGTTGAAGCTCCCAAAAGAGTGGAACAAATAATAACCAAAGTTCGCAATTTGGCTAAAAGTGAAAATCTTGATCCGGATATTGCTGAGTCTGTATATCGAACAATGATTTCAGCTTTTATTGAGCAAGAGAAATCAAAACTAAAAGAAGAATAGAGATGAGTGACTATATTGAGATAAATAAAAATGCTTGGAATAAAAAAACAGAGATACATATTAAATCTGAATTTTATGATAATGAAGTATTTCTGAAAGGCAAAAGCTCTTTGAAAAATATTGAGCTAGATCTATTAGGTGATATCAAAGGCAAATCAGTATTACATCTACAATGTCACTTTGGGCAAGATAGTATTTCGCTGAGCCGGATGGGTGCAATAGTAACAGGTATTGATCTATCAGACAAAGCTATTGAAGCAGCAAAGTTATTGGCTCAACAAACAAATGTAGATATTGAATTTATCTGTTGCGATATATTTGATCTGCCTGCTTATCTGGATAAGCAGTTTGATATTGTTTTTACCAGTTATGGGACTATCTGTTGGCTTCCCGATTTGGATAAATGGGCTGCAATTGTATCAAAATATCTTAAACCTTCCGGTAGACTTGTATTTGTTGAATTTCATCCTTTCATTTGGATGTATGGTAATGATTTTAAGACTATTGCTTATAATTATTTCAATTCAGGGGAAATTATTGAAGGTAATAAAGGCTCGTATACCGATAGAAATGCCGACATAGAATATTCGACAGTAAACTGGAATCATAGTACTAGCGAAGTGCTAAACAGTTTGATAAAGTACAATATAGAAATTAAATCATTTAATGAGTATGATTATTCTCCATATAATTGCTTTAATCACACAATAAAAATCGATACGGATAAATATCAAATTGATAGTTTTGGGAATAAAGTTCCTATGGTATTTTCAGTTGAAGGAATTAAGAAATAAACGACATTTAGATTATGACTAATATTTTAGATAAAATAGTTGCCAATAAACGTATTGAGGTAGACCAACAAAAGAAAGAAGTTAGCATCGACCAATTGATAAAACAAATAGGCACAGCTAATAAACAAGGTTTGTTTAAGCAGTCTTTAATAAATTCTTCAACAGGAATTATTGCTGAGTTTAAAAGACGTTCTCCTTCAAGAGGTTGGATTTTCGAAAATGCAAAAGTAGAAGAAGTTATACCTTTATATTCTGATGGAGGAGCAAGTGCTATTTCTGTTCTGACGGATACTGATTTTTTTGGAGGCACTTTTGCTGATTTAACAATGGCTAGCTCTTTAACCAAGACTCCTTTACTTCGTAAAGATTTTATGGTAGACGAGTATCAGTTTTATCAAGCTGCTGCGATGGGAGCCAGTGCTGTATTATTAATTGCATCTTCTCTAACAATTCAAGAGACTAAGCAATTTGCAGTAAAAGCAAAAGAACTGGGCTTAGATGTATTACTGGAAGTTCATAATGAAGCTGAACTCGGACATATCAACGAGTATGTAGATGTTGTAGGAGTAAATAACCGTAATCTCGGAACATTTGTTACAGATATACAAGCCTCATTTGACTTGGTAGATAAAATACCTGATGAGTTTGTAAAAATCTCGGAAAGTGGAATTTCCTCTCCTCAGACTGTACTTGATCTTCGCGAGGTAGGATACAAAGGATTCCTTATGGGCGAAAATTTCATGAAAACAGATAATCCTGGCGAAGCCTTAGCTAACTTCATTAAAGAGTTATCATGAAGATTAAAGTCTGCGGAATGAAGAATCCTGAAAATATTTTGGCTTTGGCAAAATTACCTATTGATTATATGGGTTTGATATTTTATCCTAAATCGCCTAGATATATTCAGAGTTTAGATTCTAGTGTATTAAATATCTTACCCGATAATATTGATAGAGTAGGAGTCTTTGTTAATGAGAATATCGAATCAGTATTAGAACAGATTAATAAGTATAAACTTTCTGTGGTTCAATTGCATGGAAGTGAGCCCATTGAATATTGCTCTGCAATAAGAGCGGAATATCCAAATCTCACCCTACTAAAAGCATTTAATATTTCTGAGGAAGCAGATTTTTTTGCCACCAAAGAATATGAAAATGTTTGCGATTTCCTTTTATTCGACACAAAAACCCCACAGCATGGAGGTTCAGGTATAAAATTTGATTGGAGTATTCTTAATCAATATAAAGGAAAGCTTCCTTTTTTTCTAAGTGGTGGTATTTCTATTGAAGATGTGAAAGCTATAAAAGATATATCCCATCCTAAATTATATGCTCTGGATCTGAACAGTAAATTTGAATTAGAACCGGGATTGAAAAATATTGAACTTTTAGAACAATTTATAAATCAATTGAAAAATGAATAGAATAAAACAACTTTTCGAAGCGAAACAAAAGGATATACTATCTATATATTTCACAGCAGGTTTTCCTCAATTGAATGACACTGTTGATGTTATTAAAGAACTCGAAACAAATGGGGTTGATCTGATTGAAATAGGTATTCCTTTTTCAGATCCAATGGCCGATGGTCCTACTATCCAAGCGAGTGGAACTGTTGCCCTAAGAAATGGGATGACTCTATCCACGCTATTCGAACAATTGAAAGATATACGTAAAGATGTATCTATTCCTCTTATATTGATGGGATATCTGAATCCTATCATGCAATATGGATTCGAGAATTTCTGCAAAAAATGTCAGGAGATTGGTATTGATGGAACGATTATTCCGGATCTTCCTTTTGATGATTACCTGAAAGAATATAAGCCTGTTGCCGATAAATACAATGTAAAAGTAGTAATGCTAATCACACCCGAGACATCGGACAAACGAATCCGTCTTATTGATGAGCATACCGATGGTTTTATCTATATGGTGTCTTCGGCAGCCACAACAGGGGCTCAAAAGAGCTTTGATGATAGTAAGCAAGCTTATTTCAAAAGAATAAATGGGATGGAGCTGAAAAATCCACGCTTAATAGGTTTCGGTATCTCAAACAAAGCAACTTTGGAGGCTGCTCAGGCAAATGCAAGTGGAGCAATCATTGGAAGTAAATTTATTACACTCTTACAGGATTCCCCCAATATCAAAGAAGCAGTCTCTGAGCTTATAAAATGTTTAAAAGAATAGCTATCTTTGTTCTTTCTGCTAAGGTCGCAGACCTTTTTGTTACTTTGGCAAGTATAACAACCAGAGATTGTTATAGTGATTAAAGGTATCAATAATTGTCTCACATTACTTTAATATATGGTTATCTTAGTTTAAGAGGCATATAGGTCATTCTTTGAAAAACTATAAAAAGTGAGCAGCATTTTGTTACTCACTTTTTTATTGCTATATTTTGTCTCACATTGAGTTTTCATCAAATAAATATTTATTATATGAAGAATCGTATTAGCTTATTGATTATAATTATCGTTGGCTGCATCTTTCTTTCCGGCTGTAAAACTAAGCAGAGGCAAGAGAATAGAAAATCCAAAAGCGAAGTAACGAGTAATAGTAAAGGTGAGAACTTTGATACTTTTTATTCGAAATTTATGGCAGACATTAAATTTCAAAAATCAAGAGTTCTGTTTCCCTTAAAATGCGATATTTCCGAACCTGAAAGAAATCTAAAAGTTATAGAGGAACAGCAATGGGTTCCGATGAAAGTTCCTATCGATCAAGTAGACAGAAATATTTATAAAGTAAAGGTGACAAAAACATCAAATATAGTTACTCATAGGATTTATATCGAAAACTCGGATACCGATATCCTCTTAAAGTATAAGCAAATAAAGGGAAAATGGTATTTAGTATATTATAAAAGTATCTTTTTATGATTAATCATACACAATCTTCATTCTATTAGTGCTATACAAATACAAAACTCTATAAAAAATCATACCTTTGTGAGAGAATAAAAAATATATGAAAGAAAAGCAGAATACACTATTATTAGAAATAAAGGTAACAGAGAATGCCGAGTTACTTAATTTCTTAGTGGATAGTAACGTACGAAAAAGTAGGAATGCGACAAAGTCTCTTTTGGTTCACAAACAAATAAGAGTAAACAACAAGGTCGTATCTCAACATAATCATGAGCTAAAAGCCGGAGACATAGTTTCTATACATAAACATGATCACAAAATGGATCAGAAGAAACTAAAGGGTCTTACTATTATTTATGAAGATAAGGATCTTATTGTTGTGGATAAGGATTCGGGATTATTATCTGTTTCAACAGGTAGAGAATTGCTAAAGGAAACAGCCTATAATATCATAAATGAATATGTAAAAGGCAAGAATGCCAAAGAGAGAGCATATGTATTATTCCGTCTTGATAGAGAAACTTCGGGGTTAATGGTATTCGCCAAAAGTCCGGAGATACAAGAAGAATTGCAACATACATGGATATTGAATCCACCAAAACGTTCTTATTTAGGAGTAATCGAAGGTCCTCTAGTTCCTGAGAAAGGTACTATAACTTCATGGCTTACAGAGAATAAGAATTTTGTAGTATTTGCTTCTAAGACAGACAACGGAGGCTTAGAGGCTGTTACTGAATATGAAACTCTTAAAGCTAATAGCAGATATTCGGTGATAAGGTTAACTCCTACCACTTCGCGTAAAAATCAATTGCGTGTACAACTTCAATTTATAGGACATCCTATTGTTGGTGATAAAAAATATGGATCGAAAATAAGCCCGTTACGTCGAATTGCTTTGCATGCCGATGAATTGGAATTTGTGCATCCAAAAACAAAACAAAAGATACACTTGACATCGCCTCTTCCTAAGAAAATGCAGGTAATGGTAGATGCAATTCAACCTAAAAAGAAAGAAGTATCAGAGGAGTAAATGGATACATTTAAAACAGTCAAAGAAACAGCCAAAGGATTGTTTACTGAGAAGAAAAGTAAATTTATTTCTTTTGCCATTCCTGTGCAAACTGTAGATGATGTAAAAGCCGAAGTTGAAAAATACAGAAAAGAATATTATGATGCCCGACATGTTTGTTGGGCATACATGCTTGGTGCTGAGCGTAACGAGTTCAGGGCAAATGATGATGGAGAGCCTTCGGGAACAGCAGGAAAGCCAATATTAGGACAAATAAATTCGAATGAACTCACGGATATTCTTATCATAGTGATTCGTTATTTCGGAGGAGTTAAGTTAGGAACCAGTGGATTAATAACAGCTTATAAAGAGGCTGCTATTGAAGCTATTGCTGCCGCTGAAATAATAGAAAAGACTGTTGATCTGGATATAAGCTTTCAATTCGAATATCCTTTTATGAATGATGTTATGAAAATTGTAAAGGACTTAGAACCAACTATTTTAAGCCAACAATATGATATGGATTGCTCTATGTCTTTGCGTATCCGAAAAGGATTGTATGATCAACTTATATCCAGATTAGAAAAAGTAGAAAGTTTACATTTTCCAAAAGAAGATTAAGGTCTCATACCTTTTTTAGAGTTAAGAAAATGTAAGAACAATAATTTCCTTACTATTCGATATATTTAAACTCATAAATACATTATAAGTCATGAAAATAACAATTATAGGTGGTGGTAATATGGGAGGAGCCATTGCTATAGGGCTCGGAAGCGGTACAATATTTGCTCCACAAGATATTACAGTGATAGATCGTAATCAAAGGAACATTAACTACATTAAAACATATAATAATGGAATAAATGGTGTTATAAATGATTATTCTTCATTGTCAGAAGCCGACATCATAGTTTTAGCTGTTAAACCTTGGTATATCCAAGAAGTATTGGAGAAGCACCGAAAGGCTTTTAATCCATATCAGATTATTATTTCTATTGCATCCGGTATTTCATTAAATCAGCTTTCAGAATGGATTCTAAGTGACTCTGCAATATATAGAGTAATGCCTAACACGGCTATTGCAATTAAAGAAAGCATGAGCTTTGTGGCATCCTATGGCGCTAATAAGGAAAATGATGAATTGATCCTTAAAATATTCAGCGAACTGGGCAAAGCCGAATTGATTGATGAGAAGTTGTTTCCAGCAGTTACTTCGCTCACTTCATGTGGAATAGCCTTTGCTTTCAGATATATACGTGCAGCAATGGAAGGAGGAGTTGAAATGGGGTTAAGACCTGATCAGGCAAAACAGGCAATTATCCAAACACTGAGAGGTGCCGCCAATCTGCTAGAGACAAATAATAGCCACCCTGAAGTTGAAATTGATAAAGTAACTACTGCGGGAGGAACAACAATCAAAGGATTGAACGAAATGGAAAATGCAGGATTTACTTCTGCTGTGATCAAAGGGTTGAAAGCTAGTTATGTTAAGTGAAAAAACAGAAAAAAAACCACAACTTTATTATTTCAATCCGGGACATGAGGGCGCAGTACTAACTTTATCCCCTTATTATACAGCGCCGGCTAATATGGTCAATCTTCAATACGATTTGGCTTATTTGGCTGCTTGGTATGCTGATGCCGAGGATTATGTCTTAGTTCAATCGGAGCTTCCTCTCGATTTTGAGGAATATTTATCTAAGAATTTACGACCACTCCCCAAAGGAATTATTTCTGATAAAATGAACCGTTCGTTAACAGAGATTCATTTATGGGGAGTATCGCCACAGTCGATTAATTATTTTGAGAAAATTAATTCTAAATACCATTTGCACTTTAATCTGCCTCAATGGAAAGACGAATTGCGTACCTTATCGAGTAGAGAAACTGCTAAAGAATGCCTAAGGGAATTATGTAATGAAATATCGGCTATTTCGACCGATATTATTCCTAATTTCTATAGCAGTCTAAATGAGATAGAGGATATTGTAAAAAACGAAGACTATCAGTTTTTAGCAAAAGCACCCTATTCTTCTTCCGGCAGAGGTTTATTATGGTTGCCTGTGAGAGGATTAACACAAACTGAGCGTCAAATACTACAAGGCATTTTAAATAAGCAAGAAATCGTTTCAATAGAGAAAGCACTGAATAAGGAACTCGATTTTGCTATGGAATTTATTTTAGATAATGATGACATCCGTTTTGAAGGATATTCTTTATTCGAGACAAATTCTAAAGGAGGGTATCTTGGAAACTACATTGGTAAGCAAGAGAATATAATAAGTAAGATCTGCGAATATATTAATATTCAGCTATTAGAAGAGGTAAAAAGTAGCTTATTGGAAATTCTGATAGATAAATTTAATAATTTTTATTCCGGCTGTATTGGTGTAGATATGATGGTTTATGAAGACAAAGACGGTACTTATAAACTACATCCCTGCATAGAAATAAACGTCAGAGATAATATGGGATTATTGGCTCTTCGTTTTAGTCAGAAATATTTAGACCAAGGATCTGAGGGTTCGTTTTATATCGATTTCACCTCTCAAGAAGGAGAACAAGTAAATAGAGATAATCAAATGAAAAAAGAATATCCGGCTTTATTTTCGCAAGGCAAAATAAAATCCGGATATTTATCTTTATGTCCTGTAAATGAAAGAACTAAATACAGAGCTTATGTTTTAGTAAAATAGTCAAACAGTTACTTCTTTTTTATATACTTGGTTTTTACAATTACAACATTAATGGAATCTACAATTGTTATATTTCCATGCATATCTACAACAGATGCATCTAGTTGATATACTCCCTGCCATATAGGAAGGCGTCTTGTATTGCTGTTTGAATCAGTTACGGAAATAATTGTGTCAATTTCAAAAGAATGCTTAATAATGGTATCTTTCATTCCAAAAATAGAAGCCCTCTGATAGTTTTTATAAAAATAAGCAGTTGTATCCCCCGGTGCACCTTTTATACTGTCTCTAAGATGCCTTATTCTAAATTTATAAGAAGAGAGCCCTTCGTTGTCACTTAATGATGCACTAAATATAGGCAGTATTGTGTCCGTATCTGTATAGATGAATAGAGTATCATTATTAAGAGGCATTAAAATCTTAATACCAGGAGGAGCGTCATCTGTCTCTACCTTAGTACAGGCAAAAAAGAGATTGATACCTATTATCAAACCTGCAGCTAATGCTAAAAGAGAGAGATTACGAGTCATTGCTTATATTATATATTTATATATCAAATTTGATTCTTTACAAAATTCACAATCCAATCTCCCACTTCAGATGTTGAATAAGCTTTGCCATCTGAAGAAATATCTTCAGTTACAATACCTTGTTCCAAAGAAGCATTTACTGCATCGCGAATTATTTTGCCTTCTTCTTGAAGATCAAAAGCATATTCGAACATCATGGCTGCCGAAAGTATAGTAGCAATAGGGTTTGCTATATTCTTTCCTGCTGCCTGAGGATACGATCCGTGTATAGGTTCAAATACCGATGTATGAACACCAATAGAAGCAGATGGTAACATTCCTAATGAACCAGTAATAACAGATGATTCATCAGTAAGAATATCTCCGAATAAGTTTTCTGTAACTAATACATCAAAACGTTTTGGCCATTGAATAATCTGCATAGCTGCGTTATCAACAAACATATATTCAGTTTCAACGTCAGGATATTGTTTTTCTATCTCCTGAGCTACTTCTCTCCACAAACGAGATGTACAAAGAACATTAGCTTTATCTACAACAGTCACTTTTTTGCGACGTTGACGCGCATATTTATAAGATAAATGAAGAATACGTTCTACTTCCTCACGAGTATATACACAAGTATCATAAGCAGTATTCCCGTCTTCGCTTCTTCCTTGAGGACGTCCAAAATAAAGACCTCCCGTCAATTCGCGTACACACATAAAATCGGCTCCTTCTACAAGATCAGCACGAAGAGGCGATTTGTGTATTAACGATGGAAAAGTTGTAATCGGACGTAGGTTCGCATATAGACCAAGGTCTTTACGCATTTTCAATAAACCTTGTTCCGGTCTAACTTTAGCCGATGGGTTATTATCGTATTTAGGATCACCGATAGCGCCGAATAATACAGCATCAGATTCCATACAAAGTTCATGAGTCGCGTCAGGGTAGGGGCTTCCCACTTCATCAATAGCACATGCTCCTACTATTCCATATTCGTACGATAATTCATGACCGAATTTTTCGCAAATAGCTTCTGTAACTCTTAATGCTTGTCCTATAATTTCAGGACCAATTCCATCGCCGGGTAATACCGCAATATTTAATTTCATACTATATTAATTAAAATAAATAAAAGTATTTAGTGATATATTTAAGTTTACAAGGCTCATATACTATTTAAATATTAGATAGCTCTGAGACCTTAAAATTGTTTTTCTATTATTTTCTTAGATAGATCAATGGCTTTTTTTATACATACATCCATATTGTAGTATTGCCATTCTCCAAATCGACCTAAAGTATGTAATCCTGCTTCTTCCAGATACTCTTTTATAGCCCTTGTAGTTACATCATAGTTTTCGTCAAATACAACATAGGCATAATCGGATACTGAGTGAGCTATCGGCTCTATTAAGAAATCGTCTTGTTGCCCTACTTTAGTCATCTCTTCAACAGAATGTTGTCCTATAACTTCTGAGATCGAATAATTTTGTTTTGGATTCCAAAACGAACCAATATGAATATATCTATGGAATAAGTATTTCTGGTTTGGAATATATGTCCACGTTTTATCTGTTTCCTTCGTTTTCCAAAGGATATTAGATACACCGTTCTTCTTCAATTTTTTTGCAGCAGATTGTATATTCTCAGGTGCATTTGCAAGAGTACCTATGAATTGATCTAGAGGTGTAGTATTAATTATCAGATCGTAATGATCTGTATCATTTATAATCCATTTCTTAGAACTATTATCATATTTAATAGATTCAACCTTATAATTGTACTTGATTGCTGTATCTTTCGCTAAAGCCTCAATGAATGTATTCTGATTATTTGTCTTAGGATAGTAGAACTCCGAATGAGACATCTTATCTCTCATATTAGATATTAGTCCTTCAAAAAAAGAATCTTTGTTAGGAATTGGAAGTTTATCTTCAACCCATAAATAACTCATTTTTTTAGGATCATTATTCCATATCTTAGAGTTATAGGGAATGAAGTATTCTTCAGCAAAACTATTGCCGAATTTCTTTCTGAACCATTCGTCTAAGTTCTCATATTTACCGTTATCATCAGCCTTAAAGAAATCAATAGTCAATCTTTGAGCCAACTCTTTGTCATGCTCATAAATCTGCTTGATTGAGAATTCAATAGGATAATCGATCTCGTAATTTTGAAACTTTATTTTCGATTTTCGTATTACTTTATTCCATTCACTTTTAGGTAGAACTTCATCGAATACAAAACTTAGTACATCTTCATATTTCGAATTAAAACAATGACCGCCAATAGTATGATATGCAACACCATCAACATCTGTAGTGCGAGCAATTCCTCCACAAACGGGATTCTTCTCTAAAACTTCAACATCAAATGTTTTCTTTAGTATTTTAGCAATACTTAAACCACTGATACCTGCACCTAAAACACCTATTTTCATCGAATCTTGTTTATTATAAAAAATATTTAGTAAAAGTAATACAAAATATCTAAGCTATAAAAAGGTCTAAGACCTTAAATTTTGAAGAATCTCTTGCAATTCCGTTCCTCGTACCGATGTATAATGCCTATTTAGTATTGATGCATAAAAAGGCAAATCTATTTTATTATTACGATCTAAATATCTATCCAAATGAGATTTAAAAGTATCATACGAATCGGTATTAGAACAAATCCGATCGAGTTCATATAGTTTCGTCTCAACCGTATCGGGATAGCGAGCTATAATCTTACACTGAGAAGATAGTGCTTCCAGATATTTAGGTGTTACCGGATTATAACCTTTTGTTCGCTTTTCTCCTCCGTCAATACCCGGTGTAGCATACATTATTACTCTCGATTTTCTCAACAGATCTATGTATTCATCCCTGCCATTAAAACTGCCAAGTACTCCTCTGTTGTTAGATGTGAATATTAACTGTCCGTCTTCTATATCACTTCGCACAACCTCAATCTCCTTATTATCTTGTAAATATTGTTCTAAGTATGACAAAAGAACTCCGTTTTGTCTTCCTGCAAGTAATATATCAATTTCTTTGTTGTATTCTTTATCCGAATCCAATTTATAATCATCAGATAAACTAAGTCCCCAATACCTTATATTTAGAGGGCAATTTACCGATTTTAGATATTCATACGTTTCGATGCTCGATATTAGTACTAACGGACAATCTCCGTATTTTTTATAAAAGACAGGTAAATAATCCTCCGCAATAAAAGCATCTACAATAACAGGTATAATTCTGTTCAATCTGCTTTTCTTTAGCTGTATCAAACTAGTTACCGTTAAGTGAAAATACAGGGAGCAATCTATCTCAGATTCTTTTTTGAAGCATCTTTTTATAGCTCTGAAAAATTTAATTAGAGGATAAGCTACTCGTTCGGATATATTATATTTAATCGAATTTTTCAGACTTGTTGCAACACGATCCGGATTATCAATAATAGGAATACTCAATGTCTTCGACAATTGATCTTCCCATTCATAGATAAGTTGAAAACTAACCCATGATTCGTATTTGCGATCCGAAATAATATTGATGAGATTTATCCTCATATCACATATCTTCGATTATATTCAACATTTTTTCAGTTGCTTTTACCGCTGCTTCGGTTTGGTCGGCATCCAGACCTCTAGTTTTAAAAACCTTTCCATTGAACTTCCATGAAATAACAGTCTGCACCAAAGCATCTGTACGTCCTCCCGGTGGAATTATTACCGAATAATTCACCAAATCGGGTTTAGGTTTATCTAATTTTGTATATATTTTCCATAAAGCTTTTGAGAACGCGTGGTACTGTCCGTCTCCCGGTGCTGTTTCTTCGTATTCTTTTCCATTGACTTCAATGCGAACAGAAGCGGAAGCACGTACCCCTTTTGACAGAACAAACGCAAAGGCAATAATCTTAACCTGTTTATCTTTCTCGCTACTTCTTAAAACATCCGAGATTATATAGGGTAAATCTTCCTGAGTAATGACTTCCTTTTTATCGCCAAGCTCAATAACCCGATTCGTGACTTTTGTCATATCGGCTTCGTCAAGTTCAATACCAAGGGCTTCAATATTCTTCCTGATATTTGCTTTACCGGATAGTTTACCCAGTGCATACTCTCTTACCCGACCAAATCGTTCAGGATATAAGTCGTTGTAGTAGAGGTTGTTTTTATTATCTCCATCAGCATGAATACCTGCACATTGAGTAAAAACATTTTCTCCGACAATCGGTTGATTCGCTGAGATTATTAAACCTGAATAAGTTTCCACAACACGACTGACCCGATTAAGCTTTTCTTCTTTTATTGTAGTTTCCACATTCAGATGATCATGTAGAACTGCTATTACACTCGACAGACTTGCATTTCCTGCACGTTCGCCCAAACCATTCATAGTTACATGTACACCATGTACTCCAACTTCAACGGCAACCATTACATTGGCAACTGCAAGATCGTAGTCATTGTGAGCATGGAAGTCGAAATGTAATCCGGGATATCGTTTAGTCATTCGCCGGCAAGCACGCCATGTAGTATGGGGATTGAGAATACCCAGTGTATCAGGGAGCATGAAGCGTTTAATGGGTAAATCTTTCAAATTATCCACCATAAAGTAAACGTACTCCTCGGAATTCAAAATACCATTTGACCAATCTTCGAGATAAATATTTACATTCAATCCCATTTCTTGAGCCAAATATATTTCAGCTTTAATATCCTCTAAGTGTTGCTCTGGAGTTTTCCGTAATTGCTCTGTTACATGCTTGTAAGATCCCTTTGTCAGTAGATTTACAGTATTACAGCCAACATCTTTAATCCATTTTAGAGAAGCTCCTTTGTCGATAAATCCCAGTATCTCGATTTTATCAATATACCCTGCACCTTTAGCCCAATCGGTAATTCGTTTAACCGTCTTAAATTCACCATCCGATACACGGGCAGATGCAATTTCTATCCGATTTACACCCAAGTCAACTAACAGCAGGTGGACAATACTTAATTTCTCTTGCATAGAAAACGAAACTCCTGAAGTTTGTTCTCCATCACGCAAGGTAGTATCCATTATTTCTAACATAGGCTTGTAAAATAAATTATGTTACATTCTCGTAACAAAGAATCAATACATGTCGGTTACTTAAGACTTAACCGACACATATTAAATGACCTGATTTATAATGTCTGATCTTTTTCGTATGCTTCTATAAGAGGTTTCTTAGATAGAAGATAATCTATATCATCCAGTCCCTTAAGTAGACATTCTTTTTTATAAGGATTAATCTCAAAAGATTCTGATTTTCCCGTTGCATTATTAGTTATAGTTTGCTTCTCCAGATTGATTGTAAGTGTTGCCTTAGGGTCTTTACTTACGCTGTCGAATATCTCAGCTAAAAATTCAACGCTAACAATTACAGGTAATAATCCGTTATTTAATGAATTGTTTTTGAAAATATCAGCAAAGAAGCTCGATACTACTGCTTTAAATCCGTATCCAACAATTGCCCACGCAGCATGCTCGCGACTTGATCCGCTACCAAAGTTCTTTCCTGCTACAAGAATTTCTCCACTGTATGTAGGATTATTCAATACGAAATCAGCTTTCGGTTTACCTTCTTTATCATAACGCCAATCTGCGAAAAGATTGTCTCCAAAACCTTCTTTTGTGGTTGCTTTTAAGAAACGAGCCGGTATAATTTGATCTGTGTCCACATTCTCGATAGGAAGCGGAACATATGTTGATGTTAATGTTTGAAACTTTTCCATTTTACTTTTATTAGAAAATTAAGTAATGCAAAATATAATTGGTGGTATCAAGAAAATATTATTCTCTTCTGAATAAGTCTAATATTAGAATGTTCTAGGATCAGTTATTTTTCCTGTAATTGCTGCCGCTGCTGCAACTAATGGTCCAGCCAATATAGTACGTGCTCCGGGACCTTGACGACCTTCGAAGTTACGATTCGATGTAGAAATCGCATATTTTCCAGCAGGAACTTTATCGTCATTCATAGCTAAACATGCCGAACATCCAGGTTGACGTAAAGAGAAGCCTGCTTCGATAAGAATATCATATAAACCTTCTTCACGTATTTGTTTCTCTACCATCCAACTACCGGGAACCAACCAGGCAACAACATTCTCTGCTTTTTTCTTTCCTTTGATAAAGTTAGTAAAAGCACGGAAATCTTCGATACGTCCATTAGTACAACTACCAAGGAAAACATAGTCTATTGATTTACCTTCTAATTTCTCTCCCGGTTTGAAACCCATGTAATCCATCGATTTTTGGAAAGATATACGACCAGCTTCGTCTATTTGATCTAGTGTAGGAATTGAATCGTTTACAGCCATACCCATACCCGGATTTGTTCCGTAAGTAATCATTGGCTGAATATCAGCAGCTTCGAATACTAATTCTTTATCGAATTTAGCACCTTCATCTGTTTTCAATGTTTTCCAATAAGCTAAAGCTTTATCCCACGCTTCGCCTTTAGGAGCAAATTCACGTCCTTTTACATAAGTAAATGTTTTTTCATCCGGAGCAATTAATCCCCCACGAGCGCCCATTTCGATACTTAAGTTACAAAGGGTCATTCGTTCTTCCATCGACATATTTCGGATTGCTTCTCCCGCATATTCAACAAAATAACCGGTAGCACCACCAGTAGTAAGCTGGGCAATCATATAAAGAGCCAAATCTTTAGCGGTAACACCTTTATTCAGTTTACCGTTAAATGTAATTCTCATTGTCTTAGGACGACTTTGCAAGATACATTGAGTAGCTAGTACCATTTCGACTTCTGATGTTCCAATACCAAAAGCAATAGAACCGAAAGCTCCGTGAGTAGATGTGTGGCTATCTCCACAAACAATAGTCATTCCGGGTTGAGTATATCCGTTTTCAGGACCTATAATATGTACAACACCGTTTTTCTTATTTCCTAATGCATATAATGTCAGTCCAAAATCGGCAGCATTCTTAGAAAGAGTGTCTAACTGATTTCTGGAAATAGGATCTTTAACAGGCTGATCTTGATTGATTGTCGGAGTGTTATGGTCTGCCGTCAAAGTCGTTTTATCAGGACGTAAAACCGTAAGCCCTCTTGTACGTAAACCATTAAAGGCTTGTGGGCTTGTTACCTCATGACAGAAATGTCTGTCGATATACAACTGTGTGGGACCATCTTGTACGGTTGATACTGTATGCGCATCCCAAATTTTATCGAATAATGTTTTCATACTGAAATATTATTTTGTTGATCTAATTTTGATTAGTTTTTTTCCAAGATTTTGTCCGGGAAGTTCTATGAATTTATATGAGAAATAAGAAATCGTATAAGTTAGAGTGAAAACCAGCATATATAATAATACAAAGTTTACTATTGATGTAAACATATTTGTAACAGGAATAAGATGTCCAATCCCCAGATTATTCATCATTATTATCAGGAAGAAGTGCACTATATACATACTAAAGCTTACCCTGCCAACCATGGAAAACCATTTATTGCATAAAAATTTATATGGTTTTTTCGAAAGAATAAAAATCAAGATGCAATATATTATGCAGTAAAATAAATAATAAGGTACCATCATCATTGTGAATAAGAACAGAACAATAATGAAGAGTAGCCATGTCCTATTTTTGATCTCTTTATAACTTTCTTTTGTAAGCCAATAAGCAAATATTCCAATAAAAAATACGGGTAATTGGTTATAAAAGCTGATCTGATTAAAATCGAATTGAGAATAAAAGAAATCTTTTCTAGTAATGAATATAAAAAGTGTTGCAATAATAAGACTTATACATAATGCTATAGCCGACATATTAATATTTTTTATTCGAGAGGCTATAAACGGAAATATAATGTAAAAAAGAAATTCTACAGAAATAGACCAACCGCCGGGGACTACCGTTTTAATCCAATAAGGGGTCAATGTATTCAGAAACAAAAAATTACTTATATACCAAGGCGATGTTAGAATATCCCAATTAACTGTATTCGTCCGGATATAATAGATTGTAATGGCAATAATTGCTAGATAATACATCGGAGCTATTCGAAAAAAACGCCGTATATAAAAATTTGATGTTCCGTTTTTTTCTCCGCTTCTTCTTTCAAAGGAAAACATTAATGTAAAAGAACTGATTATAAAAAATAATTGAACACCCATTCTGCCACTATAGATAGGCCCAAAGAATAAGTGAGAAAAGTATTCAGTCGTTGGAATTTTAAAAAAATTACCCACATGCACCATTAATACCATCAGTACGGCAATCCCTCGTAAACTATCTATATATTCGTATTTTTTAGTTTCCACTAAAATATGATTTGGTTTATTTTACAAATTTATTAATTGCATTGATAAATGCTTCAACAGATGCTGCTACAATATCAGTATTTGCTGAAAATCCGTAATAATTTTGTCCTTCGTGCTCTACTTGCATATGCACTTTACCTACATCATCACTGCCCTTATTTATCGCTTGGATCAGAAACTCCTGAATTATTGTTTCACGACGAATAATTTGTTTTACAGCTTTGATTGCTGCGTCAACAGGTCCGTTTCCAGAAGCAGAAGCCTCAAATTTCTCACCTGCAATATCTATACCTACATTAGCAGTACAGCGAACACCTATTCCTGATATTACCTGTAGATAATCTAACTTGATACGGTGCATTTTATCCGTTTCTTTTCCTGCAAGAATTAGAATATCTTCATCTGTAATATCCTTCTTACGATCCGCAAGTTCTAAAAAGCGTTGATATATTTCTGTTAATTCACCATCATTAACTTCAATACCTAAAATACCCAATCGATTTTTTAATGCAGCACGTCCGCTACGGGCGGTAAGAACGATAGCGTTATCATCTATACCAACATCTTTAGGATCTATAATTTCGTAGGTAGACATATTTTTAAGAACTCCATCCTGATGTATTCCCGATGAATGGGCAAATGCATTCCGTCCGACAATTGCTTTATTGGGTTGTACAGGCATATTCATTAAACTGGATATCATACGACTCATCGGATATATTTTTTGAGTATTGATATTCATTTCAATATCCAGTTCTTTATGACTCTTTATTGCCATCACAACCTCTTCTAAAGAAGTATTACCGGCGCGTTCACCGATTCCATTAATCGTAACTTCCACCTGACGGGCTCCATTCAATACACCCATAATAGAGTTGGCTGTCGCCATTCCTAAATCCTGATGACAATGTGTTGATAGTATGGCATTCTTCATGTCCACATGATCAATCAGATATTTAATTTTTGCCCCATATTCGGTTGGTAAACAATATCCTGTAGTATCAGGAATATTTACAACTGTTGCTCCTGCATTAATTACAGCTTGCACCACTCTTGCCAAATATGCATTATCTGTTCTACCGGCATCTTCTGCATAGAATTCAACATCTTCAACAAAACGTTTCGCATATTTCACCGCTGCGATTGCACGTTCTACGATTTCGTCCTGAGTAGAATTAAATTTATGCTTTATATGGAAATCCGAAGTTCCGATTCCTGTATGTATACGTTTCTTCTTGGCATACTTGAGAGCTTCAGCTGCAACTTCTATATCTTTTTCAACCGCACGTGTGAGTGCACAGATAGTAGGCCATGTAACGGCTTTAGAAATTTCTACCACTGAATTAAAGTCTCCGGGACTTGATACAGGAAAACCAGCTTCTATAACATCAACACCGAGAGCTTCCAGAGCTTTAGCTACTTCTATTTTTTCAATAGTGTTCAACTGGCAGCCCGGAACTTGTTCTCCGTCTCTAAGGGTCGTGTCAAAAATAAATAATTTGTCCATATAAATTTGTCTAAAGTATGTTTCTATTCTTAGTCAATGTTGATGCTATTTAACAAAATAGCCCTTCTCTTTTAGTGAGAAAGGCCATTGCTATATCTGTTTTGATTATTCGACTACGCAGCACTACTCACTCTAAGATTTTCCCAGAGCAGAATAATAGTACTGATAATGTTAGTGAATAATTTCATTTCGATCTGATTTTTTATTTCGTTACAGCAAAAATATAACATATTTCTTTAATCACAAATAAAAAGACATATAAATTTCAATAATTCATATTTTAAGGTCTCAAACCTTTTTGCTTTTTGTAAGCACAACAAAGATTACTTGCTACTATTGAGAAATGAAGCTATAAATATTTTTTTATTATCTTCGTCTTTATAACACTTCAATAATATTGAATGTATTTATGAAAGATATAGAATATCATCCTTTACCTTTTTTTCTACCTGTTGATACTCAATTGATAATGTTAGGAAGTTTTCCACCCAAGCAGGAAAGATGGTCTATGAATTTCTTCTATCCAAACTTCCAGAATGACATGTGGAGAATATTCGGCTTAATTTTTTTTCAAAATAAAGACCATTTCTTACTTACAGGCAAAAAGGCTTTCGATGAAGACAGAATAAAAAAATTCCTTATTTATAAACGAATAGGATTAGGCGATACAGCTAAAGCTATTATAAGGCATAAGGATAATGCTTCTGATAATTTTCTAGAAGTAGTTGAACCTACAGACCTGAGCATCATATTAAAAGAAATACCTCTTTGCAGAGCGATTGTTACTACAGGACAGAAAGCAACCGATACATTAATATCTTTTGTCCAGACAAAAGAACCCAAAATAGGAAGCTTCTCTGAATTTGAATTTGAGGGACGTTTGATGCGTTTATATCGTATGCCGTCATCCTCAAGAGCATATCCCAAATCTTTAGCTGGAAAAGCGGAAATATACCAAACGATGTTCGGGCAATTAGGTCTGTTATAATTTTTTATTTCTATAAATTCAATAAATCCAGTCAGATGATCAAAAAAGAAACTCTGTTTTTGTTTCTAACTTTACTCTTATTAAATATCTCTTGTACCAGCAATAAAAAACCTTACAGAGATACACGCAATCGGATTAATATTGTATCTCACAAGGGATTGCATTTAGACAGTATTGCACCCGAAAATAGTTTGGATGCCCTTATTCTAGCTGAAAGATGTGGCTTTAAATCAGTTGAGTTTGATTTTACTGTTACCTCAGATGGAGAGTTCGTTATGATGCATGACGACAGCCTTAATATAATGTATAGAAACGTGGCTGATTATTCGCCTCTAAAAACAACGGTAAACTGCCATGAGAATACTTTATCCGATTTACAAGAAAAATATGTTTTGGTATCGCCGAACCCTTCATTCAGAAGACCAATTCCGACATTAACTGAATTTCTGAATAAGTGTTCTGAATTAAATATATTCCCATATATTGAACTTAAGGCTGATTATCTGACTAACCCTCTGGCTCTAAAAGCTTATAAAACAGCTATGCAAATACTTGGAAGAGGAAATTTTGCTCTCACTTGTTTCGATTCGAAAGTAATTGACTATCTAAGATCTACAGACCCCGAGCTGGAATTGTATTGTGATATATTTAACAAAGATCTAGTTGGGTTCAATTACACATTCAATGAGATGATCCGTAACAATATTGAGTATTATGCTTTCTATAAATGGCTTACCCCCGATGCTGTTAAAACATTTCATGAAGCAGGTAAGCACATTACAGTTTGGACTGTTCCGAAAGAGGATTATGATGAAACTTTGAAAATGAACGTCGATGTTATACTCTCTGATGATATAGCCCCATCGCTGGATTATAGTAAAGCAATAGTGCAAGATCAGACAGATGGTACATTTAGTAACTATATCGGAGGTAGTAGAAATAATAATATACTTACTTTAGAAAAAAATGAGACTTTGGATTTTAATCCTGATCTTCTTCAAGATAGTATATATTTAGGAGCTGTTTATATAATCATTGAAGCAAAAGGCTCATTCAAGTTAGAATCTAACGAATTGGATTCGGACAAAAACGCTTCTTTAAAAGGTGACTATACGACTTATTACTATCAATTTATAATTCATAATAAGAGACCGAAATTGAAAATAACAGCTTTAGATAATTCGGTTCAGATAAAAAGTATAAAATTTGCAGTATGCAAATTTTAAGGTCGTAGACCTTTTTATTGCTTAGGCTGGGCATAAAAACCAGAGATAGTTATACTGATAAAACATCGCATCAAATATTTTACATTATGGCGGAAAAAGTAGACATATTAAAACATGCATCAAGAGAAGATCAATATAAGAATCTCTTACCTCAAATAAAAGCGCTCTTAGAGGCTGAAACAGATACTATAGCCAATTTTGCAAATGTATCGGCTGTCTTAAAAGAAGCTTTTAGTTTTCTTTGGGTTGGATTTTATATTGTAAAACGAGAACAATTGGTATTAGGCCCTTTTCAGGGAAGGATAGCCTGCACTCGTATAAACTATGGTAAAGGAGTTTGTGGAACCGCTTGGAAAGAGAATCGAACTGTCATAGTTGCCGATGTAAATACTTTTGCAGGACATATTGCCTGTGACAGTGAATCACGTTCCGAAATTGTAGTGCCAATACGAAAACAAGGCGAGGTTATAGCTGTCTTAGATGTGGATAGCGAAATTGAAAATTACTTTTCTGAAATAGATGCTAAATACCTGCAAGAGATTATATCTTTTTTGGAAGTATAAAGGTCTCTTTTTAGGGAGAGGAGATAAAATATAACGATGAATATTTCACATTACTAAAATATCATGAGAAAAACATTCCTTTATTTATTTTTAGGCTGTTTCACAATGGTTTCTGCCCAAAATGAGCCGGTTGACTATGTCAATCCATTCATCGGGACAACTAATTATGGGACAACTAACCCGGGCGCTATGTGCCCTCAAAGTTTTATGTCGGTAACACCTTTTAATGTAATGGGTTCCGACCTCAATAAAAGAGATAAAGATACCGGATGGTGGTCGACCCCTTATAGCTTCGATAATAAATACTTCACCGGATATGCCCACGTAAACTTAAGTGGAGTAGGTTGCCCCGACATGAGCAGCCTTTTATTGATGCCAACCTCAGGAGATATGATTGTAGATTACCGTAAATACGGAAGTGAATATAAAGATGAAACTGCATCTCCGGGATATTACTCGAATATTCTGACTAAATACAATATTAAAACAGAAGTAAGTGCAACCCCTCGGGTGGGTATTGCCCGTTTTACCTTTCCTAAAGGGCAAGCTAATATATTATTGAATTTGGGTGAAGGGCTGACCAATGAGTCGGGAGCTATGGTTCGAAGAGTAAGTGACACCGAGATCGAAGGAACTAAGCTTCTTGGTACATTCTGTTACACTGCATCCCAAGCTGTATTTCCGATTTACTTTGTGATGAGAATTAATAAAGCTCCTAAATCGGTAGGATATTGGAAATTGCAACGTCCCGGTGAGACTTGGGAAAAAGAATGGAATAAGGATGCCGGAACATATAAACTTTACACGAAATATAATAGAGAAATTGCAGGGGATGATGTAGGCGCATACTTCACTTTCGATGCACAAGAAGGAGAAAGTATCGAAGTGCAAATGGGTGTTTCTTTTGTTAGTATTGAAAATGCTCGTTTGAATTTAAACACTGAACAACCCAAAGCCGATTTTGAAGCTGTACATAAAGCTGCCCGTAAAAGCTGGAACGATGATCTTTCCCGAATCTTAGTAGAAGGCGGAACTAAAGATCAAAAAACAGTTTTTTATACAGGACTTTATCATGCTCTTGTTCACCCTAATATTCTACAAGATGTAAACGGTGACTACCCTGCAATGGAAAGCTCAGAAATTAAGACTACAAAGGAGAACCGTTATACAGTATTCTCTCTTTGGGATACTTATCGTAATGTACATCAATTAATGACATTGGTATATCCTGAGCGTCAGATTCAAATGATGCATACCATGATAGATATGTACAAAGAGCACGGGTGGCTACCTAAGTGGGAATTGTATGGTCGTGAGTCTTATACAATGGAGGGCGACCCTTCTATACCCGTTATTGTGGATGCTTGGTTCAAGGGCTTAAAAGATTTTGATGTAAACACCGCATACGAGGCAATGTATAAGTCTGCAACATTGCCAAGCAAAGAAAATTTAATGCGTCCCGACAATGACGACTATATGAAGCTAGGCTTTGTTCCTTTGCGTGGTGAATTTGACAACTCTGTTTCTCATGCTTTGGAATATTATATTGCAGACTGGAATTTAGCTCGCTTTGCTGAAGCTTTGGGCAAAAAAGAGGATGCTAAACTGTTTTATAAAAGATCGTTGGGCTATAAACATTACTATGATAAAGAAAGCGGAGCATTCAGACCTCTGTTACCTGACGGAACATTCTTAACTCCGTTTAATCCGGCGCAAGGAATGAACTTCGAACCGAACCCCGGATTTCACGAAGGTTCTGCATGGAATTATACCTTTGCCGTTCCTCACGACATAGCAGGTTTAGCTAAGCTTATGGGTGGTGATAAAAAATTCGTAGATAAACTGCAAATGGTATTCGATAAAGAATATTTTGATGTAACTAACGAACCCGATATAAATTACCCTCATTTTTTTAGTAATTTCAAAGGCGAGGAGTGGAGAACTCAAAAAATTGTAAAACAATTACTAAATGATCACTTCACTAATACTCCCGGCGGATTACCCGGAAATGATGATACCGGAACCCTTTCTACATGGGCAGTATTTAATATGATGGGACTCTATCCGGAATGTCCCGGAAGACCGGATTATACGCTTGTAACTCCAACTTTTGACAAAATAACGATTAAGCTAAATCCAAACTACTATAAATCGGACAAAGTTGTAATAGAGGCTGTAAAACCAATGGATGCAGCTAATGCTAACTTTATTGGAAGTCTTCGTATAGATGGAAAAGTGCACGATAGCTTTAGAATCACTCATGAAGAATTGACCGGAGCTAAAGAAATTAAATATTTGCTGAAACCAATAGCCGGTAAGTAAGTAATTCCAACTATTTTATGCTATATTTCTAAATTATAACTAACTATAGGTGAATATCCTAGTCAAAGAAATAAAAAGGTCTGAGACCTTAAAGTACTAAAAAAATAAAGACTCATATCCAAATACAGGTATGAGTCTTTATTCTTTTAGTAAATCTTGCATATTATATTATAAATCATGCGAATCAGCAGTTGAGTTTATCTATCAGTTAGCAGTCGACAATTATGAGGGCACAAATGTCTGTCCAAATTGAGAAACAGTAAACAAGAAAAAATAAATACTGTAAAAAAAGTGTTACTTTTGTCACTTTTGTAACCTTTTTCAATAATAGCAACTGATTTTCAATGCTTTGAGAAATAACCAAAAGTGACACTTATTACTCGTTTACCGGTTACTTTTGTTACCTTAATTGTTTACTTTTTGTTACTTATGAATCTTTATGGCAGAACTTTTTAACTACTGATTAGCATGAATAGAATTTCCTTATTAATTATAGCTATTATTTTAAATAGCGGACTATATGCCCAAATAGAAAAAAACACCATCGGAATAGATATTACAAAAATTCCCGCAGGATATTTTTGGATGGGGTCGGAGGGTAAAGGTGAAAACTACGACGAAGCACCTATGCATAAGGTTACTATAAGCAGACCGTTCAAAATGGGAGTAACCGAAATTACAAATGTGCAGTATGAACAGTTTGACCCATCTCACTCTCAATATAGAGGGAAATACGGACTATCTCCGAATGACGATGACGCAGTTATATATGTAAGCTATTCGGATGCCATTGCTTTTTGCAAATGGTTATCAGAAAAGGAAGGAAAAACATATCGATTACCCACAGAAGCAGAATGGGAGTACGCTTGTAGAGCAGGTACTTATTCTCTCTTTTATACGGGAGACTATCTACCTAATTCTTTCCTTAAAAATCAAAAATTATATCGTGATCCTGTAGCCGTTTCATTGAAAGTAGGTCAAAGTAAAGCAAACAGTTTTGGACTATATGATATGCATGGTAATGTAGAAGAATGGTGTTCCGACTGGTATGCTCCGTACCCATCTAAAGAAGATGCAATTGATCCACTTGGAGGAGAAGATGGATTATTCAGAGTTACACGTGGAGGGAGCCATGGCACTCCAGCAGAATATCTTCGGTCTGCAAATCGCATGGCAATGATTCCGGAGGATAAACATTGGCTTACAGGGTTTAGAATTGTACAGGCTGATTATCCCAATAGTAAGGAATATGCGAGTCAATCTCGAATGCCCGAAAATATGCTGAATATAGATCAAAAGAAGCATATCTGGAAAAAGGAAGCTACACCAATATTTAAAGAACCTGTGAGATATGTCGTTGCTCCCGATTGTAAGACAGGAACTCCTTTTTACTCACATAACCATTGCCCGACTATAACATGGTGCAACAACGGTGATTTATTAGCTGTATGGTTTACTGCTGATCAAGAAAACGGAAGAGGAATCGAAATTATAGGCAGTAGATTGAGACAAGGAAAAGGTCAATGGGAACCTGCTTCCCGATTTTTTAAAGTACCCGATCGTAATATGACAGGCTCTGCCTTATTTCATAAAGGTGGAGATACTTTGATGTATTTCAATGGAGTAGAAGCAGCAGGCGATTGGCAAAATTTAGCCATCGTACAACGTATAAGTATCGATAATGGTGCTACTTGGGACAGACCGAGAATGATAGTACCTGAACATGGTAAACGAAATCAGGTAATATCGGGAACTGTCCGAACATCTAAAGGATGGTTGATACAAGCTGCCGATGCTACGCCCGAAGGTGAAGGAGGAACAGCTATTCACATAAGTAAAGATGGCGGTGCAACATGGTATGACCCGAACAGTGGAATCCCGAATAACTTTACAGAAGGAGGAACGGGCAGTAATATTGCCGGAATCCATGCCGGAATTGTAGAATTGAAAGATGGCAATCTAATGGCCTTAGGAAGAGGTGATGCCATTAAAAACAGAGAAGGCCTTCTTCGTATGCCAATGAGCATTTCTTCTGATATGGGGCAGACATGGAAATATGCAGCATCAGAATTACCACCGATAGATGGAGGACAGCGCTTAGTACTCATGAGACTTCATGAAGGCCCTTTGATGGTAATATCATTTACCCATCATCCATATCGTTTAAAAAATAATGGAGAGGAAGGGATGACATTCATAGATTCTGAAAACAAAGAATTTACAGGATATGGTGCATATGCTGCACTTTCGTGGGACGAAGGGAAAACCTGGCCTGTAAAGAAACTGATTACTGACGGGAAAGAGCGTTTATTGTACGGACAGGCATGGACCGGTCATTTCCTGATGGATAAGACTCATGCAGAACCTCGTGGATATTTAGCAGCTACACAATCTCCTGATAATATGATCCATTTGTTAAGCAGTGGAATTCATTATCAGTTTAACTTGAATTGGTTAATGAATCAATAAAAAACATGCTAAATAACATCTGACTAAGTTTAAGAAAAAAGTAAGGCATTAAAAGTATAATATTTATATTTGAGTATTCTTAATAACAATTTAAATACTACCATTATGAAAAAGATCTTATTACTTACCCTTATTTCTGTATTTTCTTTCTTGATTACTGAAAAAGTTGAAGCAGCTAATAACCTTGGGCTGATAGCTATTGACAATTACCATCATCAAGCAGGGAAGGACTATACTTTTGATAAGGAACTTTCCTATGAAGCATTAGGTATTAATGCTCCAATTATATCTGATTATTATATTTCAGGAAAACGCTTGAAATTTACTATTGAATCAATACATATGGATCGTTTAAGTAAACAATCTTATTTAGATTTAGAAGTTGTTTGCAAAACCGGAACCGGAACTCTAAGAATCTATTTCTATTAATTTGAATATAAAATTAGATTAAGTATATATTTTACTTTTATTTACTTAAAACATTAAATAAAAAGCAATTCATAAGAACTTTATGAATTGCTTTTTATTATTAAGGACATTCTCTAAAATAACTATATTTTAACTATTTTACTAATTAACATTTACAGATGTAAAGCTTATTTAACCTTAACTTTTTTGCATATAAAGCAACAGACTCTTTTAGTAGATTTGTGCAAATAGAATATGCAATAATGGACATTCATCAGAGATATATTACGAGTTTTGTTCTTTTAATAATATCGGTTTCGATACAAGCTCAAAGTCTTAAATCATATATCAAAGATGATATGAAAAAAGAACTGTTAAAGCAGGTAAAACCCAAATTATCGGCTCCCGGTTCTACTATGCAGAAATCTCCGTTAGATACTAAAGCCGAAGATGCTGATCTGCTTGAATACTATCAGAAGTATAAGGCGGGCTCTGTATTAGATGTAGATATAGATAAGAATTACAAGATCAATCCAAACCTGACGAAATACTCAGGAAAAGACCCAATCAATAAATTACCTGATGGCTATGTTGTTCCTGTTTTTAATCTCGGTCATTGGGGATTTGCTAATCCATCCAATCGGGTTGATGGATTAGTCACTCCTTCTGGCACGGATTTATCAGGTGGAGGGAGAAAAAGACTATCTAAAAAGTCCAGAAAGATTCTTATAAATGTCTATAAAATGACCCTCGATGATGACCTCTAGTCCAAAGCCATAGTAATGCCCAAAAGTATGGCAAACATTCTATTTTTTAGAAGAAACACATAACTGATATCATTGTTATGGTATTCCATCTATATTTATTTGCTTAAGCGGATATAACTTATTTGCCGGAAATGTGTTATACTAAAATAACATTTAATAATTTAGTATTAACTAATTACTTTACACAATGAGAAAATATGTAGCAGAGTTGATAGGAACTATGGTATTGGTTCTTATGGGATGTGGTAGTGCAGTCTTTGCAGGAACTGTGCAACCTTTTGATGCGGTTGGAACTTTAGGGGTAGCTTTTGCATTTGGTCTTTCAGTTGTAGCAATGGCATATACTATCGGTAAAATATCCGGATGCCATATTAATCCGGCGATAACTTTAGGTATGCTTGTTGCCAACAAAATTTCGGGAAAAGATGCAGGAATGTACATTCTATTCCAAATAATCGGGGCAATAATAGGCTCGGGTATTTTATATGTCTTAGCTAAAGATTCGGGGTCAACCACCACTCTCACAGGAGCGAATGGATATAAGGACTTAGTTCCTGCATTTGTTGCCGAAACCGTATTCACATTTATATTCCTTCTAGTTGTATTTGGCTCTACATCAAAAGGAGCACCTAATAAGTTTGCAGGATTAGCAATCGGATTAACTCTGGTATTGATTCATATTGTCTGTATTCCGATCACAGGAACATCTGTAAATCCGGCACGTAGTATAGGACCTGCTATTTTTCAAGGAGGAGAAGCCCTAAGCCAACTTTGGTTATTTATTGTAGCTCCGTTTTTAGGTGCAATTATAGCCGCTTTCACATGGAAAGCAATAGACACCGAAGAGGCAGTTTAATTACAAAATCAAAATATAGTATGCAGCATAAATTATCAAGGTTTATGCTGCATATTTTTATTACTGATCCTTTCGATCTTCTATTATTCCTTTTTTGAGTTCTTCCTTCTGTTGTTCCGCCCATTCTTTTTGTTTTTGAAGAATATATTGCTGTTGATTCTCTTGAGCTTCTATCAGCTGAGTCGATTCTACAGCTATACAGATCACAATTAATGAACAAAGAAAGAATAATATTTTATTCGCATATTTTTTCATGACTATCAGTTTTTATATTTCTTATATCTTTTAATAACTTCATCGATACTAATATCCAGAAGCTTCATAGACTCGAATGTCTCAGGAAGGACATTCTCGAAAAATTCATCTTTTTGAAGTCTTAATACCTGCTTGATAGCCCCTTTTTGCACATAATATCCTGTACCTCTTTTAAGGTAGATTATATCGGCAGCCTGCATGTATTCGAAGGCACGCATAGCAGTATTAGGATTGACCTGCAAAAGTGAGCCCAGTTCCCTGACCGAAGGGATTCGATCGTCTTCCTGCCATTCTTTTAGAAGGATCTTCTGAAAACAAAAGTCAACAATTTGCAGGTATATCGGTTTGTTAGATTTAAAATCCATATGCTTAAATTTCAGTTTCTTTGAGTTTAAAATAAATAGCGACCCATATACCAAAAGGAATTATAAGCCTTAATATGGCATTACAGATGCTTATAATAGAATTCGATCCATCCATCCACTGAATATAAAATTCCGAAGGCTGTAATAAGTTAAAGATGCTATAGCTGATATCAGTATTCATCAAGTATTTCACTGTGATCATACTAACTGTTTGGAGTAATATGAAAAACAGGAATAAAGTAACGGGGACTTTTATAATTGCCAATTTTCTGAAATAGAAATAGCCGAGTAGAAATACAGCCTGAAAGCCAAAGACCAGAAAATTGAGATTCATTTCGAGGTCTAAAACTTTATTATATAAAATAGCCCGATCCTCGGAAACAAAAAGTGGAGAAATCGATTTAAGCACAAAGACAGTCGACAAGCATAATAACGGAATAATCACTATGTATTTAAGTACAAAACTCAGTAGGCGTTCAAAATTAGATACAGGGAGTGTATATTGAAAAGTGCCGGTATATTTGTCTAATTTAGGAACCAAAATACAAGGCGATATAATTATGGCTGCAAGAGCCGATAAAGGCACCAGACCAATAAAATTGGGAAAGAAATTAAAATTCTCAAAAGAATCAAATAAAACAGCCAGTACATATAAGATAACAATAGATGCCACTATCAGGAGCAGTTGATTCTTAGATTTTACAAAGTCATATATCTCTAGATACATGAATCGTTTCAGATCGAATGTATTATTCATTTTTTGTAAATTTTAGGCATTAAATAATTCTCTCATTTTGGCTTTGTTGGATATTGCAGCATTAAAAAGAACCTCAATATTCAAGGTACTCTCTTGTTGGATCTCGTTTATTTGTACCGAAGAATATCCCTGTAATATTTGCTCTGTATATAAAGCATCCTGAGGCTTTGATGGGGTACGTGAGAAATACAGCTTTTGCGTTATCTCTTCAACCGTATTATTAATAAGCACCTGATTCTGATCCAGAATAATAATCGGATCAATCAGGTTTTCAAGATCCCTGACCTGATGCGTGGATATAATCACACATTTGTCTTCTGTGAACAGTGATGACAGTATGCTTCTGAATTGGGCTTTTGACGGAATATCAAGCCCGTTAGTCGGCTCGTCCAATAATACAATCGGAGTATTGAGAGCCAGTGCGAATGCAATCATGGCTTTCTTTCTCTGCCCGAATGACATTTCCATCATATTCTTGTCTCCATCGACTTGAAATTCGTTCAGATAAGAATTGAACTGCTCCTTACTGAAATGAGGATAAAATACGGCATTGTATTTTGCATAGGAGCCAATAGACATGGAAGGTGTATGAAATTCATCGGGTAAAAAATACAGTTGGGAGAGCATAGCGGGTGTCCTTTGTGCCGATTCGTAATTAAAGACCCTGCAATTTCCGTTTTTCGGAAAACGAAGCCCGCTAATGATGTGTAGCAGAGTTGTTTTACCGACACCGTTTTCACCTAACAATCCATATATGCCATTCTTCATCGAGAAAGACACATTCTTGAAAATAGGTAAATTGTTCTTGTAATTAAAGCTTAAATTGGTGATGTTAATCATATAGCATTTATGTTTTAGTGTATTACTATATTAGTACACCACAAATATAAGTACATTTTTGAATAATGCAAGGAATATCAAACTATATTTTGAAATATTTAAACTATTTGAGAATTATTTTAAAAGCACCGGACCTGTTTATTGCTTTAGTAAACAATTAAGGTGACAAAAGTAACCGGTAAACGAGTAATAAGCGTCACTTTTGGTTATTTCTCAAACCATTGATAATCAGTTGCTATTATTGAAAAAGGTTACAAAAGTGACAAAAGTAACACTTTTCCTGCGAGTTTTATTTTCTCTTGTTTACTGTTTAGCGATTCGGGCAGACGCATAGGTTGTACCCTTCTTACTGATAGATAAAATACTCCGATTAGTTAACAACATTAATTGTCGAGCAATAGAAATCTATTGATTTAACTTCCGGAATATTGAAGTAATCCGCAGGTTTTGCTTCGCCGGAAACACTAACTTTTATTCCTTCATGCGGTATTTCTAAATTTTGAATATTGTCAGGAATATTGTAAGCTCTGCCTGATAAACCTAGCATGAAATAGCCCTTAAACGTTATATAATATACTTTTTCCCCTGTAGTTTCATCCATGTACGGATACATATAGTCTGTGCCGATAAATTCTACACTTTCTTGATTCGGGAATAATACTATTTCATGTTTTCTTATTTGATAACCATCCGTTTGTGCTTCATCATCAGAACAAGAGTATATTCCTGATAATAGGAATACGAAAAATAGAGTTTTTTTTAGTGCATTCATAGCTATAAAGAATTTGATTAAGTTTGCATAAATATATATAAATATTTTTACATATATAACTGACCTTTAAAGTTTTCGCTTCGAACGAGCTAAGACATATCAAAATAGTATTTATTCAATCCTATATGCTTTTATGAAATATGCAAATCAGTAGTTTAATAAGCGGTAATAAACGCTCCTTTTTTTACTGACGCACCTCTAACGAGGTTTGTCTTTCATTTTGCCTTGATGCAAAACGAAACAAAAGATCAAGACTGTGCCTCTTTGCTTTGGTCTCGATACGTGCTCCGAAAGCGAAAACAAAAAACTACTTTCGACTTTGATTTATTTTTGTTTTTTACGTTTTCCTCCCACATCGGGTGGTCGTCAAAAGACTTTGATTGCGCATAGTATAAATAACTTAAATGAGAGTTTATTACTGACAATTCAACTACTGATTGGCTTTATTAATGAGTAATATATTCTTACCTTTGCGCCTTAATATTATTTTTCCCATAAAATAAGCAATAATGAAGGGCAAAGAAAAAGGTTCGGTATTCTCGATACTGATTCTGTTAGGTGTATCTCATATGTTTAACGACACACTGCAAAATCTGGTGCAAGCTGTCTATCCGATGATAAAGGAATCGCTTGTCCTGAATTTTAGCCAGATCGGTATAATTACTTTAGTATATCAGATGGCAGCATCTATCTTCCAGCCTATTATCGGAGCATATACCGACCGAAAACCGCAACCCTACTCTCTTCCTATAGGCATGACATTTACAATGACGGGAATTTTGTCTCTGGCTTTTGCCTCCGAATTTAATCATGTATTATTTGCCGTTTTCTTTTGTGGAATAGGTTCATCGATATTTCATCCCGAAGCCAGCCGGTTGGCGCATATGGCTTCAGGTGGAAAACGAGGTCTGGCACAATCAATTTTTCAGGTAGGAGGTAATTTTGGGGGTTCAATCGGGCCTCTTTTGGCTGCTCTGTTCATAGCGCCTTACGGACAACAAAATATAGCATGGTTTTCCATTGTTTCTGTTGTTTCCATTGGAGTTATGCTATACATAAGCAAGTGGTATAAACATCGTCTGCTTTATATAAAAGCCAATGCTCTTCCCAAAGATGAATCACGACAAGCAAAACCGGCAAGGGTACTGACAAAGAAAGTGGTATTTACATTAGCTATTCTTCTGTTACTGATCTTTTCTAAATATGTATATATGTCGAGCCTTACCAGTTTTTATACTTTCTATCTGATTGAAAAATTTGGAGTTAGTATTCGGGAATCTCAAATATATCTGTTTATCTTTTTATTTGCCGTTGCAGTAGGCACATTCTTAGGAGGTCCTATCGGTGACCGATTCGGTCGTAAATATGTTATCTGGTTTTCGATATTGGGTGCAGCTCCGTTTGCTCTGATAATGCCTTATGCAGATTTGATGTGGACTTGTATCCTGAGTGTTATTATAGGTCTTGTTCTTTCTTCGGCATTCTCGGCTATTTTGGTTTATGCTCAGGAGCTTTTGCCCGGAAAAGAAGGTTTGATCGGGGGGCTGTTCTTCGGATTGGCTTTTGGTATTGCAGGTATATCTTCCGCTATATTCGGTAATATGGCAGATAAACACGGTATCGAATACATTTATCATATTGCAGCCTTTATGCCTTTAATCGGGTTGATAGCCGGCTTACTGCCGAATAATAAGAAAGCAGCTACCGAAAAATAATAATTAAAGGGATTCGGTGGTTGAGTTTATCTATCAGTAAACCTAGTGACCGGTGAGCGGTAAACAGGAGAAAATAAAACTCATAAAAAAGTGTTACTTTTGTTACCTTTGTCACCTTTTTAAATAATATCGGCTGATTTTCAGATATTTATAAAATCATCAAAAGTGACACTTATTAGTCCTTTTTCGGTTACTTTTGTTACCTTAATTGTTTACTTTTTGTAACTAAAGTGACTTTACCTGAACTTAAAAAAACGACTTAATTGATAAACGCTCGTAAAATAGAATTACTCGCTCCTGCGAAAAACCTCGAATGTGGTATCGAAGCCATCAATCATGGTGCAGATGCAGTGTATATAGGTGCGCCCAAGTTTAGTGCCCGTGCTGCCGCCGGAAATACTCTGGAAGATATACAGGCACTTGCCCTGTATGCTCATCAGTTTAATGCCCGTGTATATGTGGCATTAAATACCATTGTAAAGGACGAAGAGCTGGAGGAAACAGAAAAGCTTATCTGGGATTTATACCATGCGAAAGTGGATGCCCTGATTATTCAGGATATGGGTATAACTATGCTGAACCTCCCTCCTGTTCCATTGCATGCGAGTACGCAGAATGACAACAGGACTGCCGATAAAGCGAAGTTTCTTGAACAAGCAGGCTTCTCGCAAATTGTACTGGCACGTGAGCTGACAATGGACGAAATCAGAGTGATCTTTTCTCAAATATCGACACCTCTCGAAGCCTTTGTACATGGTGCATTGTGTGTCTGTTATAGCGGACAGTGCTATTTGAGTGAGGCGATATCCAAGCGAAGTGCCAACAGGGGGGCGTGTGCTCAGTTTTGCCGCCTGCCTTATACTCTTCTGGATAATGAGGGCAAGTCTGTTGTACAAAAGAAGCATTTATTATCGATGAAAGATTTGAACTTATCGGAGCATCTCGAAGAAATGATGGATGCCGGAGTAAGTTCGCTCAAGATAGAAGGCAGATTAAAAGACCTGTCGTATGTGAAAAATGTGGTAACTTATTACAGGCAGAAACTGGATAAAATACTGGCTCGCCGTCCCGAGTATGTAAGAGCTTCGTCGGGGAGTAGTACTTATACGTTTGTGCCTAATCTCGAAAAAAGTTTTAACAGGGGTTATACAGAATACTTTTTCAATGGGCGTACACCCGATATGTGGTCTATCGATTCACCAAAATCTATTGGCGAACCTATCGGAAAGATCAAGGAAGTATTCGACCGGTTCTTTACCCTGTCGGGTACAAAACTATTGAGTAATGGCGATGGTCTTTGTTTCTTAACGGAAAATAAAGAATTGCAGGGAATAAGGGTTAACAGAATAGAGGGTGAGAAAGTGTTTCCGGCAGAAAATCACCTTTCGCTGCGAAAAGGCACTTTCGTGTATCGTAATTACGATCATGAATTTGAGAAAATTCTCGGTAAAAAATCTGCGGAACGTAAAATCGATGTTTCAATTTCTCTTCACGAAACAAGCAAGGGATTTCATTTATATATAGAAGATGAAGATGGAACTTCTGCTTCTTTAGAAGTTGAACTGGCTAAAGAAACAGCTCAAAAAGACCCGACCGAAAATATTAAAAATAATCTGAGTAAAACAGGTAATACTATTTTCAGAGTAACGGCAGTTGAATTGAATTTATCGGGCAATTGGTTTATTCCCGCTTCCCTTATTACAGATTGGAGGCGCAAACTGATTGACAATCTTTTGGAAATACGTTTAGCGAATCATATTATAGAAGAAGTCAGCCACAAGCTGACAACACACGCTTTTCCGACAAAAAATATTACTTATCTGGGTAATGTCATGAATAAGAAAAGTGAGCTTTTTTATACACAACATCAATCTGTTGTTCAGGAGCCGGCTTTCGAGAGGAAACAACAAAAAGCTGTACCTTTGATGTTTACACGCCATTGTATTAAACAGTCTATGGGATGGTGTCCGAAAGAAACATCTACCCGCCCACCCTATAAAGAGCCTTTTTTCTTGTTATACAATGCTACTAAATTGAGACTCGAGTTTGATTGTAAAAACTGTGAAATGAAAGTCTTTGAGAATTGAAGATCGCAGATACTGAAATAGCAGAAAACGCAGCGTTTAATTTAAAATATTTCTTTGCTTTGATGGCTTAGCAGATAAAAAAGTGCCATATTTATTATGGCACTTTCCGAGCAAAAGGGCTTTGAGGTGAGGACTCCTTTTACTCCCTGTAATTGATTGGTTATGAATAAAAATTGTCGTAGTGTGTCTGAATTTTATTTCTATATAAAAAAGCGTCCATCCCTTTGACACATTTCCGGCATAATAGATGGGCTTACAAAGTTTAATCCTATGAAATCAAACAATATCTATCGATCGGGCATTTGTTTTATAATTATTTTTCTCCTTCTTCGGAATGAACGCTATATTTCATATTTTTCGGTTGGTTAAGTTTTTAATTTTGCTTAATACAAAAATAGAAATGGGAAATCGATTAAGAAAATATTTTTTTGTATATCTTTATAGGATTACCAATCAATATATTAAATGTATGAATTTTGTAAAATCATATAATGATATACAAAAATTATATATTGATATATTAGAAAATTGATAATTAGATATCTAAAGCTATATTCTTATACTAGTTTTGTAAAAACAAAAACGTATAATCGTTGTTTGTATAATTTAAAGGTTATAATATTTATGGATGAAAAAGTGGCAATTAAAAGTAGTATATGTAAGCATCAAGGGCAAAATATTGCCAAGTGGAGAGAGATTTTGGGTTTAACACAGGAACAATTAGCAGAGAGAATGAAGCTGACTCAAAATCGTATATCCATATTAGAAAATAAAGAAACAATAGCCGAATCAACATTAAGAGATATTGCAGAAGCTTTAGGTATTACTGTGGATTTACTTAAAGCGTATGATCATAATTCAAATATCTGTAATTATATAACTTATGTTACGAACAATAATACTAATAATGTAAGTGATGTAAAAGAAGGCGGAACTGGAGTTGTAAACTCACAGATTCATCCTATCGAAAAGATAGCTGAATTATACGAGAGAATGTTAGCTGATAAGAATGACTATATTAAAAAACTTGAAACCAGACTGGATTCATTTGAAGAAAAATTCTTAAGTAAAATGTGATAAATACACTATAATATTTATGGATGAAAAAGTACCAAATAAGAATAATAGATGTATGCATCAAGAGCAGAATATAGCTAGATGGAGAGTTACTCTAGGATTAACTCAAGAACAATTGGCTGAAAGAATGGAGTTATCACAAAACAGAATCTCCCAGATTGAAAATACCGAAATTATTACTGAAACTATCTTGTCAGATGTCGCAAAGGCTCTGGGAGTTACTGTTGATATACTGAAAGCTTATGACCATAATGCCAGTATGTGTAATTATATTACATATATCACTAATAATAACAATACGAATAACAACACTAATAGCGGTGAAGTTCGGGATGGAGGAACAGGTGTTATTGTAAATCCTATCGAAAAAATTAAATCGTTATACGAACGTTGGATGGAGGAGAAGAATCAATACATAAAAAAAATAGAAAGTAAGTTGGAATCATTAGAGGAAAAACAAAATAATAAAAGCTGATAAATACACTTTTATTTGATTGTATTTACTTCTTTCAAGATAATAATCCTGATTATATATAAACTCCCTGATGGGAGTTTTTTTTATGCCTAATTTATATTTCATGTGATAGGTGGTAATAAATGCTCTTTTAAGCTATTTATACTACGCGCAATCACAGATTGCTTGTGTTCCTTTTGCCCAAAGCCGCAAAAGGAACCAAAAAGTCTTTGCCGACGTTTACGCCCGTCAGGCTATCGACCTTGCCGGTTGCACGGGGTACCCGATGTGGGAAGAAAGCGTAAAAAACAAAAAGGAATCAGTGTCAAACGTATTTTTTTGTTTTCGCTTTCGGAGCACCTATCGGGTCGGGCAAAAGGCACAGTCTTGATCTTTTGTTTCGTTTTGCATCAAGGCAAAATGAAAGACAAACCTCGATAGAGGTGCGGCAGTAAAAAAGGAGAGTTTTATATAATCCAACTACTGATTCATATTAATAAAAAATAAGGCGACTTTGATATCAGGGCAAAAAAAAAATGTCTCTCCATTTAAGAGAGACATTTAAATAAAAGATCAGATACCGATCTGTGTTTTTATAAATTCTTCCGCTTCGTCCTGAGTCTTAAAAAGAAGAAGACCATGGCACTCTACGGGAAAGCTCTCAATCGGAATCGATTCTTCTTCTTCCAGATAAGAAGTATGATGAACGGAAACTTTTCCGTATCCGTTTTTGACTTGTGTTACATTTGTTGTAGCAATTACCAGTCTTTGAGGGTCAACACTAAATAAAATATCACCCTCTTTTATTTTCCTCGTATCATTTGTCTTCATCGTAAATTGTATTAAGTTCGAAATCTGTCATTTATAGCCTTGATCTTAAAACATAATACTTATACAAAAAGTTTAATCGGATACATTGAATTAACAATTTATAAAACATGCTTTAACTAATTGGAATTCCTATACATAAAGGAGTCGAATTTATTCATATTTTTTTATTACCTTAGTCTGATAAAATGTTTATACAACTCATTTGAATGAATGGGTTCCTTTCACAATTACACAACAATTATGGGATTATTTAGTTTTTTTAGAAGCAAAAATAAAAAAGTAGAAACACAAACTATTGAGCAGGAAAATAAAGAAAAAGTACTCTTAGCTATGCCGATATTTATTAATGGAGGCTCACTAAAATTAGATAAAGTTGTTGAGAATCTTAAGAGTTTTTGGGGGCTTAATGTTTCAAATATAGAGGGGGACAATGAAACCGCTGCTTTCGAAATAGATGGAGTAACTATAGCTCTCGGAAATATGCCTATTCCTATTCCAAAAGAAGAACTTGACGAAGTGATTCCCTATGCATATGTTTGGAGAGATGCAGCCAAAGAATTGGAAAAACATACAGGTCATGCCATTGTTTCTATTTTAGGTGGGAAAAAAACGCAGATAGAACGTTTTACAATTCTCAGTAAATTACTTTGCTCTATCCTTATCACATCCGAAAACTGTATTGCTATCTATCAAGGCAACGAAACATTATTATTACATAAAGATCATTATCTGGCAGCTGTTGACGATTTAAAGATGAACAGAATTCCTATATCTGCATGGATATACATAGGACTACGTTCTACGGCCAGTGGTATTGATGCTTATAGCTATGGACTATTCAATTTCGGAAAACCCGAAATCGAAATTATTGATTCGGGTCTCGATGCAAATCGTTTATATACGATGATCTTAAGTATTGCCTCACACATAATAGATAAGGATATTACATTCAGAAACGAAGATATTTACAGTTTGTCGGGAGGTGTGAAACTAAAAGTCAATATATCTAAAGGAATTTATGTTGATGGAATAAGTTTGAAATTTACAATTTAAAAACACTAATATATGATGCGTCGATCTCTCAGTATTATTATTGGTTTATGTATATGTGCAAATCTGACATTTGCTCAGAATAAATCACTATCACTTGATCCTCAAAAGGCAGAATGGTTTAAAGATGCCAAATTTGGTATGTTTATCCATTGGGGGCTTTATTCTATGCTCGAAGGCAGTTACAAAAACAGAACATTGCCCGATACTACACTCGAAAACGGAAATACGTGGTACGCAGAATGGATTCAAATGCGTCTGGAAATACCCGGCAGTGAATACCAAAAGCTCGCTCAGGCTTTTAATCCTGTGGATTTTGATGCCGATGCATGGATTGCAGAAGCTAAAAATGCAGGTATGCGTTATTTCGTAATTACATCAAAGCATCACGATGGTTTTGCACTATGGGATACTAAAGTATCAGATTTCAAGGTCACCAATACTCCATTCAAAAGAGATATTCTGGCTGAACTGGTAGCCGCCTGCAAAAAATATGGAATCAAATACGGGTTCTATTATTCTCACTGGCAAGATTGGGAATATCCGGGTGGAGGAATGCCTAACTGGATGACAATGGTTCCGGACGATCAGTTCGAAAAATACTGGCAGGAGAAATCTTTGCCACAAGTAAAAGAGTTATTAGTCAACTTCGATCCCGACTTATTATGGTTCGATACATGGGATTGGCCGACACATATCACAGATAAACGTCGAGACGAATTGATTGCTCTTGTACGTGAGAATAGTTCGAAATGTTTAATTAACGGACGTATATCTTATCTAAATCCCGGAGATAATATAGATTTCCTTGAAATGCACGATAATCAATATCCTGAAAAAATGCTTGATAAACCTTGGCAGACTCCAGCAACAATGGTACACTCCTGGGGATGGCATGCAAAAGATTATGCATGGAAACCTACTTCTGAAATGCTCGGCTATTTAGTCAACAATGTATCAAAAGGAGGAAACTACCTTTTGAATATAGGACCTAAACCCGATGGAACATTTCCCAAGGCTGCAACCCGTCGTTTAAGAGAAATGGGTGCATGGATGGTTCCGAATCAGGAATCGATATACGGAACAAAACCTGTAAAGGTTGAAACTCCTGCCGGTGTTTATCTGGCTCAGAAATCAGAAGATAATAAGCACTATCTATATATTAGTTTGACAAATGCTATTGGTAAAGTTAATTTACCATTTGATGTTTCGACTATTAAGAATTGTGTGGTTCTTGAATCAGATATGCCTATTTCGTTTTCAAAAGCAAATGGGGGAGTTACTTTCGATATACCGCAAAGCTTATTCAAAGATTGTTCAGTACAAGTACTGAAAGCTGAAATCACAGAAGAACTTTAATCTAAGCTATAAATAATAATGCAAAAAGCAGCTTCATTCTTATAATGAAGCTGCTTTTTTATTTTATCAGAATTGTATTTTTTTATTATTCTCTTGTAGGCGTTAGATTTGCCAGTTCTTTGATCTGAGACAAATCGAATGGGGTTTCCTGATATAGGAAGTAATTGATCCAGTTGTTAAATAACAAATTACCATGACCTGTCCAACGAGAAATCGGTTTCAAACTAGGATCATCATGTTTGTAATAATGCTTAGGTATGCTTATCGGCAGATCCTTCTCCAGATCACGTACATACTCGTTATGCAAAGTGTAGAGTGCATACTCTGAATGCCCTGTTACATAAAACTCACGGCCTCCACGTCCCACAACTATATATATACCAGCTTCGTCAGATTCAGCCAGAATTTCCAAATCGGCATATTTTTCTACATCTTCTCTTCTAATTTCAGTATGCCTACTATGAGGAGCATAAAATTCATCATCAAATCCTCTGAATAAGGGGAAACTTCTATCATTAATTGTATGCTTGAATACCCCGAATGTCTTTTCGTCCATCAAATGTTTAGGTACTCCGTAAGCATTATACAAAGCGGCTTGTGCAGCCCAGCATATATAGAATGTAGATGTTACATGATTACGTGCCCAATCAAATACAGCAGAAACCTCAGGCCAGTAGGTTACCTCTTCAAACTCCATCAACTCCACAGGTGCTCCGGTAACAATAAGCCCGTCGTAATTACTATTACGTACATCATTAAATTCCTTATAGAATGTTTCCATATGTTCTATAGGTGTATTCTTTGATTGGTGAGTCGAAAGTTTCAAAAAATCAACTTCTATCTGCAATGGAGTATTCGACAGTAAGCGAACCAAGTCTGTTTCTGCCGCTATCTTTATAGGCATCAGATTGAGGATGAGAACTTTTAAAGGACGTATATCTTGTTCTTTGGCTCTCAATTGAGTCATTACAAAGATATTCTCTTTTTTAAGAATCTCTATCGCAGGCAGGTTATCGGGGAGTGTTACAGGCATATTTGTTTCTGTCTTTAAAATTCAAACAATAAAGATATGAAAAGCTATCAAATATAACTAACTTTTCTTATTCCAAGCAGGAGTAAATTCAAGGACTTTCTTGTGAATCGGGCAATCGTGATCATGAGCTCCTACTAAATATCCGGTACTCATTAAAAATTCATTAACTATTTCTCCTCCTGTAAACTTGAATGTCTTCTTGAAAAGTTTAACCCATTCTTCCTTTGTTTTGGGATGATTAGTGTCTATCCAATTTTTAAATGATCCGAATTCTTTCTGTAGCTCTACAATTACTTTAGCATTATGTATTGCTGCATTAATTTTCAATTTATTCCGAATGATTCCTGTGTCATTGAGCAATCTTTCTATATCCTTATCAGTATAATTAGCAACAGTAATTATATCGAAGTTATCGTACGCTTTTTTGAAGTTACTTTGCTTCTTAAGTATTGTAAGCCAACTTAATCCCGCTTGATTAATTTCGAGAACTAATCTCTCAAACAACTCATTATCATCGGTGATAGGGAATCCATAATGGTTGTTATGATAATCCTTATTAGGGTTGTTATCATCCTCTGCCAGATTATTTACAAATTCACAATAGGTCATATAGTCAAGTTAGTTAAATATATATTCAGTAAAAGACAGAATTTAACAGGGTAGGAGGCCTTATTTTCTTAACCGAACATAATCGACCCTATGGTCTTCACTTTTATGTAAAATAAGACTGGCACGTTCACGAGTCGGAAGTATATTCTTACGTAAGTTTTTCCTGTTTATTTCTCGCCAGATTCCTTTAGCCATATTAATGGCGTTAGATTCCGCCAGTTGGGTAAAGTTATAAAAATAAGACTGAGGATCGGTAAATGCACCATTTCTAAACTTCATGAAACGCGAAATATACCAATGTTCAAGCATATCCTCTTCAGCATCTACATAGATCGAAAAATTGAGATAATCGGAAAGAAAAACACGAGGTTTACTTTTAGGGTAATCCATGCCACTTTGTAAAACATTCAGACCTTCAATTATTAAGATATCAGGCTGTTTTATGATCTCATATTCATTAGGTACTACATCATAAATAAGATGCGAATATTTAGGGGCTTTCACCTCTTCTTTCCCTGATTTTATATCACTTACAAACTCAAGTAGTTTATGTATATCATAAGATTGAGGAAATCCTTTTTTTAGCATTAATCCCTTTTCTTCCAATATTGCATTCGGATAAAGAAAACCATCTGTAGTGATAAGAGCAACCTTAGAGTTTTCTTTCCATCTGCTCATCAATGCCTGTAAAACCCGAGCAGTGGTACTTTTTCCGACTGATACGCTTCCCGCAACACCTATTATAAAAGGTATTTTAAGAGCTTTTTCGTTCAGAAACTCCATTGTCGCAGCTTGGCGTGTTTTAGTTGCATTTACATAATAACTCAACAATCGGGTTAAAGGCAGATATATATCCTGAACTTCTTCTATAGAAAGCTCTTCATTTATTCCCTTTAATTTCTCCAACTCTTCTTGTGTAAGAGTCATTGGCTCAGATTGTCGTAGTGCAGCCCATTTGTCACGACTAAACAGCATATAGGGGCTCTGAGAAGAAACATCCATTTATAGTCTCAGGTTTTGAGAATAATCGTTCAATTATTCATCGTGAATTAATTTTGCACAAAAGTACAAAATTAATTCACGACACTGATATAAGTAAGTGAAAGTATTTAAGAATGCGCTTTTAGATTATAAAAGACTATTGCTTTTGTGCTTACTAAAGCAATAAACATATCTCAATTCTTTGCGCCAATCCATGTAGCCTTTCTCCAAATATACTCTAAAGGACCATGTTTATGACGTTTCATCCACCAGCAGGCAAAACTGTATTGTAATAAGAATAAAACTATCCCTAAAAGGAATGAAAAGGTTATAGATAACTTGTCGTGCAACCCTAGCCCCCAATTATAGAATAAGAAAGAACCAACTATCGACTGAGTAACATATGCAGTAAGGCTCATCATACCGTATGGAGCTAATTTGCCCAATATTGTATGAAACTTGGTAGTATAATAAAGATTAATAATTAACGAAACTATGAAAACCATAAACATGAGATTCGCCAGAGGATTAAGTATTATTTTAAGAGAGCTAAGTACAGGTCCTTTTTCTATAAATTGAGGGATCAGATTTACTAAACCACTCAAAGGGAAAAAGCACAATATAGATATAACGAATGCTTTTTTCCAGAATTTAAGATTATCCTCCGTATTCAAAAATAAACCCGTACGACCAACCAACATACCAAACATGAATAAGGATGCGGTTTGAAAAACACGACCATATTCCCATGCATATGAAAAGTTAGCCATTTGTCCCACTCCAAGATTCATTTTCACTGTTTCTAAAAACGTTCCGTTCATCTGTACTTTGTATGCTTCTCCGAAATAATAGCCCACCATACTTTCTCCTGCTACATACTCAGGATTCATTAAAGCAGAAATAAGCTTATACCACTCAAATGGCTGTAACATCAGGATTGTTGCAATTATAAAAACAACTTTATTTGATAAGCGGCAAACAAAAAGCAAAACAAATCCCATGATAGAGAAGAAAACCAATATTTCGCCGGTAAAGAACATTGCATTAATATTCCCCCAGAGAAATAAAAGAACAAGCCTCCATGCAAATCGAGGTCTAAAATCCGAACCTTTTTGCATTCGGTTATTATCCTGAATGAAAAAACTGAATCCAAATAATAAAGCAAATATTCCGTATGCTTTACCCGAAAAAACAAAAAAGACAGAATCCCAAATAGCTTTATCTGTAAATTTCAGCCATTCGTTTTCTACTTCAGGGAACGAATAGAAATTGAAATGCTCAATGGTATGAATAAGGAATATTCCCATAATAGCAAAACCACGCAGTACATCGGCTACATCAATACGTTTTGGCTCACTCATAGTATTAGATTAATATTTAATAAGTTTTAATTATCGACCATTTGCAAAAATATCATATTATATTTAATATCCCTTGAATAAAATTATTTTGTTGTAAAAATACCCACCTAAAATAAATAACCAAAAGAATCAAATAATACCTGAAAAAATTCTATTTTTACAATGTGAGTATTATACTCAAGGAATGTAGCAATAAATAAAATATCGAAATGAGTTTCAGTAGTAAAGTAAACCAGATAAGAAGGGTTATAATGCAGGGATTGGCCAGTAATATTGGTAAATCGACCATTAGCAAGAAAGATTACTCCAATAATCCTCTTCAGGTAAAAAGAGTTTTAATTTGCAGACCTAACAGTCGATTAGGCAATCAACTGTTAATAACACCTTTAGTACAAGAACTCGTCGAAACATTTCCCGAATGTAAAATCGATCTGTTTGTCAGAGGATTTCTAGCACCTATTTTGTTTGAAAACTACAACAATGTTGATCGTACAATTAAACTACCCCGAAAACCATTCAAAGAATTAATAGGGTACATTAAAGTTTGGTTCTCGTTAAGAAAATACCGTTATGACTTGGTTATTAATGTGAGTATGAGTTCTTCATCAGGAAGACTTTCTACTCAGCTTACCCGTTCAAAAGTCAAGTTTTTCAATGAGGACAGTAAAGAACTCCAAGCAAAATACCCCGATTATATTCATATTGCTAAATTCCCGGTTTATAACTTGAGGAGATACTTAACTCAATTTGGAATCAAAGAGAACAACAACCCTGTTTTTTCTTTAGATCTAAAATTAAGTCCTTCAGAAATAACCAATGGCAAAAACGTTTTAGATAATATTGTCAGCAACACAAAAAAGACAATAGCTATATATACGTTTGCAACGGGCAGTAAATGCTACCCTCAATCTTGGTGGGAGCCTGTATATGACAGACTAAAGGCTGAATATGGAGAAACTTATAACATATTGGAAGTTTTGCCTGTTGAGAATGTTTCTCAGATAGGATTTAAAGCTCCCTCATATTATAGTAAGGATATCCGTGAAATTGGCTCAGTAATAGCAAACACAGAATTGTTTATAGGTGCTGATAGTGGTATTATGCACTTGGCAAGTTCTGTTGACACCCCCACAGTCGGATTGTTTTCAATTAGTGATATTGATAAATACCAGCCTTACAATAAGGGCAGTATAGCCATAAACACCAAGAAAACAAGTACAGAGGATCTTATACAAATAATCAGTAAAATCCTTTCAGATAAAGCAGAAAATAAGTAATAACAACTATTTATAGAATTTGTTATTACTCACTTATCGAACTTTTAGCTATCTCTCGGAGTTTAGACACCGTTGTCCATCCTCGAGTGGTAGCTATAATTTTTAATTTCTTTTCGAAGAAGGTATTTGTCAGCTTTGTTTTGCCATACCCGTTGGTGCAAAACAAGTAGATAACTGATTTATAAATAATAAATAAGTCATCACCTGAATACTTATTGATTTCTTCAACGACAGTCCCAGTTACATTCTCTGATAAGAAAATCACATAAAGCTTTTCTACATCTCTATTCTGTGCCACAAAAGGGTTACTTTCATGCACATCATTAAGCTCCTCTATATTTTTGACAATAACAGGCACATCCAGTTGAAATTGTTGAAGTATTTGCTCCGAAATTAAATCGGCAAGTACTTTACAGCTTTGTATATTAGATTGAAAAACAACATTGCCACTCTGGATATATGTCGTCACGTTTTCAAGTTGCAGATTTTCATAGAGGTCTTTCAAGTCATCCATCTTTACTTTTCGATGCCCACCCACATTAATCCCACGTAACATGGATATGTAAGTCTGCTTCAAAGAATCCTCTATTTTCATATAGCCGTTTCTTTATTTGATTTCGTAATAACAATTCAAATTATCATCACCTACAGTTGCCCCCAGTTTCTTATAAAATGAAATAGCTTCCTTGTTCCAATCTAAAACTTGCCATCGAAGCGATTTACAATTAGTTTGTCTTGCCAAATCAATTAAAGCACAAGCTAGCATTGTTCCAACCGAAAATCTTCTGTATTTCTCTTTTACATATAAATCATCGAGATAAATAGCTTTTCCCGTCCATGTATGGTAAGTATAAAAATAAAAAGCATATCCAACAGGATCACCTTTTTCATTTTCCGCTAAATAACAGTGATAACGATCTTTTTCCTTTGTTAGATCCTCTATACTTATTTTCACTTTGTCTGCTTTACCCAAGTAAGTAGCAAATTCTTTAATCATACTAAGTATCACAGGAATGTCTTTCTCTGTGGATTTTCTAATGCTAATATTCATTACGAGTGTGTTTAAAACAATATTTCAGTTATTTTTTCAACTAGAAAAGGCAGATCATATAGATGATCTACCTTTTAGTATGAGAGAGCCGTACCGATGGATAAAGACGAAACTCCGTTAAACAGGATTTGAGTGCCTCCATCCCTTTGTAATTCACTGCGCCTAAGCAATCCCGAAGGATGTGACCCGCCATTAGAATAGAGAAGCTTGTCTCGGAATTCGTATGTAATTGATGAGTTTCCCAATCGACCAGTACGACTCAATATTTTAAAGAAGGCTCTCCTTCTAATTGATCTTAATTACTAATTCAAAAATATAGAATATTCTCGGAATATACAAGCTTTGCAGGAGTTATTTAAATTTTTTCTCCACATTACAATGGCAACTCGAACATCCACAGGCTCCTCCCGATTTCTCTTTTATAAAGAAAAAAGAATAGACCTTATATCCTAAAATTGCAGCAACCGCTAATCCTATTATTGTTACAATTATCTCTTGTATCATCATTTTTCAATTTTATTACAACATACAATTGATTGTTTATTTATAAACAGATATCTGCTATATAACGTTCAAATTATTCACAAAAATAAACTTCCTATTTGAAATACAGCAAATGCAACTAACCAAGCTAGTAGGGTAGTGTAGACCACACTAAAAAGTCCCCATTTCCAAGATCCTGCTTCCTCTTTTATTGCAGCAATTGTAGCCACACAAGGGAAATAGATCAATACAAACAGAAGTAAACTAATGACCACCAATGGAGTAAAAGTTGGTGTACCATCGGGATTTGTACTACTCAACAAACGTTCTTGCAGCGACGACTGATCTTCTTCTGCATTGCCTGTATATAATACTGCCAATGTACTCACAACAACCTCTTTTGCTGCACTTCCTGTTAGTAAACTTACACTAATTCTCCAATCAAAACCTAAAGGACGCATCACAGGTTCTATAAACTTCCCAAGACGTCCTATATATGAATATTCCGTATGATCGGTAGTTCTTAAAGCTTCTTGCTCATCAACTTGTTCGTTTCTTTCTTCCTCAGTAAGTAAGCCACTAGAGAAGCTTTCATCAATTTGTCCGATCTGAGTATCGATTTGTTGGTTTTCGATACTATCCTGAGGGAAATATCCTAAAAACCAGATAAGAATAGAGGCTATAAGAATAACTCCCCCCATCTTTCTGAGATATTGTCTCGATTTATCCCACATATGTCTGCATACCGATTTAAGGGTAGGCATACGATAAGGAGGTAATTCCATTACAAAAGGAGCATCTTCACCCGCAAATAAGAAACGTTTAAACAATCGGGCGGAAATTACAGCTAATAGTATTCCTATTATATATAGACTAAATAGCGCTAATCCTGCATTGGCTTTAAAAAACACTCCCACAAAAAGCAGATACACCGGCAAACGGGCACTACATGACATAAATGGGTTGATAAGCATGGTTATCATACGACTATTACGGCTTTCGATAGTACGTGTTGCTAGTATTGCAGGGACGTTACATCCAAATCCCATAATCAGTGGAATAAAAGATTTACCATGCAATCCCATCTTATGCATTACCTTATCCATTATAAATGCTGCACGAGACATATAGCCCGAATCTTCCATAAATGAAATGAAAGCATATAAGATCACAATGTTTGGAAGGAATACAATTACGCCACCTACACCTCCAATAATACCATCAACTATAAGGTCTTTAAGTATACCATCGGGCATATAACTACGCACTATATTGCCTATCCATTCCACAGCGGATTCAATCCACCCCATCGGATAATCACCCAAACGGAATGTACATTCAAACATAATCCACATAAAGATAAAGAACAACGGGAAACCTAGATACTTATTGGTTACAATAGCATCAATCACACGTGTGGCATCCGATTCTTTCAGCTTCTCTTTGAATGTTTCTTTTAATCCTCCGGCTACAAAGCCATAGCGGGCATTAGTTATTGCAGATTCGGTATCTTCTTGAAGAGTACTTTCTATATCTTTTATTTCATCAGCAGTTACTTGCAGTATATTTTCGGCCGATTGATATGCATGTTTTACATATTTGGTAACTTCAGCATCTTTCTCTAATAACTTAATAGATAGGTAACGAGTAGGGAATATACGTTCTATTCCTTTTTCCTTATCGAGTAAGATATTGGTTTTACTGATTGCATTCTCAATAGTATGTCCGTAATAGATTTTAATACGGCGTACTACGGGTTCTTTATTTTCGTAAACTCTGATTACTGCATCAAACAAGGCTGGAATACCCATTCCCGAGCGACAAACTGTGGGAACAATAGGAATACCTAATAACTTAGAAAGTTTTATATGATCAAATTCACTACCACTTTCTTGAAGCTCGTCATACATATTCAAATCTATGACCATAGGAACCTCCATATCTATTAATTCCGTTGTCAGATATAGATTTCGTTCCAAATTAGAAGCTGCAACAACATTGATTACAACATCCGGCTTTTCTTCTATTAAGAATTTCCGCACATATAATTCTTCAGGGGTATAAGCCGATATAGAATATGTACCGGGCAAGTCTACAATTTTGATTTGGTACCCGCTGTGCTTGAAGTTTCCTTCCTTAGAATCAACAGTTACACCACCATAGTTACCAACGTGCTCGTGCGCTCCTGATGCAATATTAAACAATGACGTTTTACCGGCATTGGGATTTCCAACTAATGCGATGGTTATCTGTTTAGTTCCGTTAGGAGCTTTTTTCAGAACACACTCTTCGCAATCATAATTATTCTCAAATGAGTACTTCTCTTCAACAAGAGCTTTTTTTTCTTTATTATCTTTAGGATATATTACTTCGATCAATTTGGCTTCGCTTCTTCGCAACGAAACCTCATAGTCCATTATTTTATACTTTATCGGATCTTTGAGAGGAGCATTAAGTATGACTTTTATAGCTTTTCCTTTTATGAATCCCATTTCAAGAATTCGTTTACGAAAAGCCCCGCTGCCATTTACTTTTACAATAACACCAATCTCTCCGGTTTTGAGGTCAGATAGAAACATGTTTTCTTTATCAATTTTAGGGAATACAAAGATGCTTATTTTTGCCGATAAACTCCTTTATTATTTATAATAATTTTAAATAAGGATGTCTTTTTAAGGACTAATAGGTTATTTTAAATTTTGGAACACCTCTGTTTTTATCCCATTTTTTATGTTTTTGAAATCTGATATGCTATATTTATGTATTATTTGTAACTAAAAAATATAATCTATGCATAAATTGATATTTTCGACACATCTTTTTTCACAGAATATTTGTTATAAATAATATGGTTAATTGATGGTATAGTTTTTGATACGAGTAAGTACATATATTTATAAAATAAACAGGTCTGAGACCTAAATCACCTAATGAAATTAGTTTATGAAAGAATTTGAAAAAATGCTTAATCAGTTGAGAGATTCATCAGGTGAATTAAAAGCTAACATGCACCTTTTGAATGAGATTGTACCCGTAGAAGAGCAAATGAAATACTTCGAATATTCGAAATACGTACAATCGAATAAAGATAATACAGGTCTCGACCGCAACTATCTAATAGCAAAACTTTTCACGCCCGAACTTGATCTGGAAGATAGACGCTACTATCTGTCAGCCTTAGCAGGTATTGTTGATGTGGCAGCATTTAGAGCTATTGAAACATACCACAGCAGCCCCTTGGAACCCGAATTAGCCAATTGGTCGGCAATGGCTCTGGCTGAAAGTAAAATATTATTGGATGCCGATTTGTCAGGCGAGAAACAATTTTTCGTATCTACCGGATTAGGAGGGAAAAACGGAAAACTGCGCTATTTCTCGGTTATAGCATCCTCGGATCGTTCCGACTTTAATGAATTCCAGAGAGAAAGCCTCTTGAGAGAATTACAATTTGCATTTACGACTCATAATATAGAAGTAGAAAGCATTGAAATAAAAACAAACTACCTAAAAATATATCTTTTCTGCGGATTGAGTCAGGACGGAAATACTTGTATCGAAAATGCAATAAAAGAATGTAATGAAATGGGGCATTTTGTAGATGATCAATTCCTTCTGACAAATGTAAGAAAGATTGAAGACTCAGAAATAGAAGAGTTGCTAAAGAAAAAAAATTCCAGTTCAGATTCAGAAAATGAATAAAAAATAATCCTAGAGAAAATCTTATTTGTAAAATAAAGGGTGAAAGTAATTCATCCTTTATTTTTTTACTGCAAATTCGTATACAAATAATCCAGACTATTTATGCCCCGACATTTGTTCTCCATCACCAGACTTCAACTGGCTGAATATTAAGGATGCCAGTAAAGTTATTACTCCCAATATAAGAAAAGTATACCTGAAAGAAGATTCAATATCTCCACCCGTCAACCAAGTCGTTGATTCTGTTGTTCGTAAAATCATAGCTCCCACCGAAACACCGAAACTCATAGACAATTGCTGTGTAATTGCTAAAAGGCTATTTCCGCCACTTGCAACCTCAGGCGTTAGATCAGCTAGTGAAATAGTATTCATAGATGTCATTTGTATCGAATTTACAGCTCCATAAATTACCAATATAGGTATCAATAAATAGAGTGGGGTAGCCTTGTCCGGTAATGCAAACATTGAGATTACAAACCCAAGAATAATAGTATTAGTAATCAATATCTTTTTGTATCCAAATCGGTGTACCAAGTGAACCACTTGCGATTTTGCTATAATAGTAGATATAGCAGATACCATCATAATCATTCCCGACTCAGTAGATGTGTGCAGAAAAGCAATTTGTAACATTTGAGGGAGTAAAAACGGAACACTTCCAATTCCTAATCGGGTAAATAAGTTGCCCATCAATCCGATCCGTAATGTTCGTATCGAAAATAAATTTAAATTTATAATCGGATAGTTTACCCTTCTCGAATATAGTATATATAATCCTCCAAAGGCAATAGCCAAGCATAATATACTTGGAATTACCCACCATTCGAAAGAACTTCCTTCTCCGATTTCGAGAAATAAGGATAACGCAATAAGAGCGGCCGAAAACAGAAAGAATCCGATTATATCAAAGTTTTTACCACCTCTCGTAAAGTTTGGCATTACATATTGAGTAAATATCAACCCCACAACTCCTATTGGGATATTGATGAGAAAAATCCAATGCCATGTCGAAATATCTACAATCCATCCACCAAGAAGAGGCCCTATTAGTGGACCAACTAATCCCGGCATAGTAACAAAATTCATTACACCCAATAGTTTGCTTTTGGGATAAGCATAGAGTAAAGCCAAACGCGAAACGGGCACCATCATAGAGCCTCCGATCGCTTGTAATATACGCGAATAAACTAATAATGAATAGCTTGTAGACAAAGCACAAGCCAAAGATCCCAGTGTAAATAAAAATACGGCAATGCTGAAAATTCGTTTTGTACCGTATTTATCGGACAACCACCCGCTAACCGGTATTAACAAAGCGAGAGTCAAAGCATAACTCACTACGACGGCTTGCATCGATAATGGAGAATGATTTAAATCTTTTGCAATAGTAGGTAAAGCAGTATTTAATATTGTAGCATCTAATGATTGCATAAACATTGCCATAGCCGCCAACCAAGGCAATTTGGGAGAGATATTCAAAGTCTCTTTATTTTCGTCCAATAACATATCATATAAGTAAATGAAAGTATGCAACGATATACTTTCGAGTTGTAAAAGGGTACAGTTTTTATTCTTGCCAAATCTTAAATACGTCTGAGACTTAAATTATATTTTGCCTAAAATTTCGAATTCAAAAATAGGGCATACGTCCAAAACACACTTTTTATATAACAAAATTACTATTAATTCAGATTAAAACTGTTACAGATTGTATGCAAATGTCGATAATTTATAGCACCTTTGTATACGAAACAGGTAAAAGATTATGTCATATTCGCTAATTAGGTATTCTATAGTACCGATTTTTATTTCGCTTGTAATTCTATATTTGTGTTGCCTTATTCCTGCCAATGATATCCCCGAAGTATCATTTGAATTTTTTATACCTATGGACAAAATAGTTCATTTTTGTATGTATTTGGGTTTATCGGGAGCAACTGCAATTAATTACATACACGGAAAAAGAGGTCTCGTTAATACTCAAAAGCTAATAATCGCAGCTTTTTTACTACCAATACTCTATGGTGGATTTGTTGAAATTCTACAACATTATTTCTTTCCTCCACGAGCAGGCGATTGGTTCGACTTTTTAGCAGATATGCTAGGCTCTCTTACAGCATTGCCAATCGCATTTCAGTATAGAAACTACTTAAAGAAAAAACATATACAATGAAGATTATATTTTTGACTTTTATCGTAACTTTGGTATCTCTGAACATATTTGCTCAGGATGACGATCGTAAATACCTAGTAAAGGTAGGGGATATAGCTCCCGATTTTGAAATGGCAATGCCCGGTGTTGAAACGATAAAACTATCGTCTCTTAGAGGTAAAGTAGTAATGCTTCAATTTACAGCTAGTTGGTGTGGAGTATGCCGAAAAGAGATGCCATTTATAGAATCAGAGATCTGGCAAAAACATAAAGACAATCCTAATTTTGCATTATATGGAATAGACAGGGATGAACCGGCTGAAACTGTACTCGCTTTTGCTAAGAAAACAGGGGTTACCTATCCGATAGGATTAGACCCTAAAGCAGGAATTTTTGAGCTTTATGCTGAGAAAGATGCAGGTATTACTCGTAATGTGATTATAGGAAAAGATGGCAGAATAGTTATGCTGACTCGCCTTTATGATCCGGAGGAGTTTAAGCAAATGGTAAAAGTTATTGATAACCTTTTAGCTGAAGAATAATATGGCTTGGTTATATCTTATATTAGCCGGACTTTCTGAGATAGTTTGGGCGTATGGCTTAAAAGCGGCACATGGCTTTACGGATGTTAAATGGAGTTTAATTACTCTGTTTTTTATGATTGTAAGTTTCTATCTTTTTGCCCGTGCAATGCGCGCTATTCCTATCGGTACAGCTTATGCGGTTTTTACCGGAATAGGGGCGGCAGGTACAGCCATAATAGGCATCCTTTTTCTGAATGAAGGAACTAGCTTTCTGAAAATATTCTCATTAACCCTTTTAATATTGGGTATTGTAGGACTAAAACTGGCTAAGGACGATAAAAAAGAGGCTAAGTAATATAATAATATAAAGCTTATATAAACTATAATAGCTTTGATTGGTTATTAACAAAGCAATAAAAGGTCTGAGACCTTAAAAAAGTAGAAATTATGATTTCATGGATATTCCTCTTCATAGGAGGGGCATGCGAAATTGGTTTTGTGACAATGATGAAGTTATCCGATGGATTTCGGAAACTCAAATATTCTTTATTGACCATTTTATTTATGGCAGTCAGTTTTTATTCTTTATCATTAGCATTAAAGACAATACCTATCGGAACCGGATATGCAGTATGGTCGGGGATAGGAGCAGTAGGCAGTGTGCTTATCGGCATGTTTTTCTTTAAAGAATCAAAAAGCTTTTTGAAAATTATTTTCATCCTAATGATAATCATTGGAATTACCGGTCTAAAACTTTCGAGTTAATATATAATGGGAATAGTAATTATAAAATACAATGCAGGTAATATATTCTCCGTTGATTCAGCAATGAAGCGATTGGGAGTAGATGCCATTGTATCAGACGATAAGGAGCTGATACGGAAAGCCGACAAGGTTATATTTCCGGGAGTAGGAGAAGCTAGTACAACCATGAAATATCTTAGAGAAAATGGTTTGGATACTCTCATTAAAGACCTGAAACAACCGGTACTAGGCATTTGCCTTGGAATGCAGTTGATGTGCAAACATTCCGAAGAAGGAAATGCCGATTGCCTGGGTATTTTTGATGTCAATGTAAAACGTTTTATACCCCAGAAGCATGAGGATAAAATTCCTCATATGGGTTGGAACACCATTACAGATGTAAAAAATCCACTATTCGATACAACATTAGAAAATCAGTACGTTTACTTTGTTCATAGTTATTATGTGCCGATCAATTCTAATACCGCTGCCACTACTGACTACATATTGCCATTTAGTGCAGCACTTCATACTCAGAATTTTTATGCTACACAATTCCACCCCGAAAAGAGTGGTAGCGTGGGCGAACATATACTAACCAATTTCTTAAAGTTATGATAGAAATAATTCCGGCTATAGACATTATCGATGGAAAATGCGTACGTCTCTCCCAAGGAGATTACGGTGCGAAAACCATATATAATGAGAATCCTCTGGAGGTAGCTAAAATGTTTGAAGATGCAGGTATTCATCGCCTACATTTAGTAGATCTGGATGGAGCTAAGGCCAAACATGTAATCAATAATAAAGTATTGGAAAATATAGCAACCCATACTTCACTTATTATTGATTTTGGTGGTGGTATTCAAAGCGAACAAGATATAGATATTGCATTTGCATCCGGTGCTGCTATGGTTACAGGAGGTAGCGTGGCTGCAAAAAACAGACAGCTCTTTGTTAGCTGGATTAAAAAATATGGTGGAGATAAAATCATATTAGGAGCCGATAGTAAAAACCGACATATAGCCGTTTCAGGCTGGCAAGAAGCAACAAGCTTAGATGTGGTTCCTTACATCCGTAACTATATGCAATATGGTGTACAAAAAGTGGTTTGTACAGATATTACTAAAGACGGAATGTTAGGCGGACCGGCTATAGACCTATATAAATTAATAATGAATCAGGTACCTGATGTATATTTGATTGCCAGCGGTGGTGTATCATGCAAACAGGATATTCTGGATCTAGATGCAGCAGGTATACCGGCTGTAATTATGGGTAAAGCTATATATGAAAACAAGGTAACTCTTAAAGAGCTTGCTGAAATTCAAAATTCATAAATAACAGTTCGGGAACTATGCTGGCGAAAAGAATAATACCATGTTTGGATATTAAAGATGGAACCACAGTAAAAGGAATCAACTTCGTCAACCTGCGAGATGCGGGCGATCCTGTTGAGTTGGGTATAAAATATAGCAAAGAAGGAGCAGATGAACTGGTTTTCCTTGATATAACCGCCTCTCATGAAGAACGGAAAACTTTTACCGAATTAGTAGAACGTATAGCTCTCAACATCAGTATACCGTTTACTGTTGGAGGAGGTATAAACGAACTAAAGGATGTAGATAGATTGTTGAGTGCCGGAGCTGATAAAGTTTCGGTCAATTCAACAGCTCTTCGCAACCCTATGATAATAGACGAAATCTCTAAAAATTTCGGTTCACAAGTTTGTGTATGTGCTATTGATGCCCGTTTTGATGGCAAAGAATGGATGTGCTATACTAGTGGAGGTCGTAATTTGACAGATAAAGAACTATTCTCCTGGGCTAAAGAAGTAGAGAATAGGGGAGCCGGAGAGATTCTATTTACAAGTATGAATCACGATGGGGTAAAGCAAGGATATGCAAACGAAGCTTTATGCCGCTTATCCGAATCACTAAATATTCCTATCATAGCCTCTGGCGGAGCAGGTAATCTACAACATTTTTCGGATGTTTTTAAAGAAGGAAAAGCAGATGCAGCATTGGCAGCCAGCGTTTTCCACTTTGGAGAGATTGCGATTAAAGATTTAAAATACTATCTTCGTAATGAGGGTATAAACGTAAGATAAGGTCTCAGACCTTATTATAACTTTGGCAAATATAATAACTATAACCTGTTATGAATTTAGATTTTGATAAAGTTGGCGGATTAATACCGGCCATCATACAAGATAATGAGACTAATAAAGTCTTAATGCTAGGCTATATGAACCAAGAAGCTTTGGATAAAACGAACGAACTTGGTAAGGTTACTTTTTACAGCCGTACTAAACAAAGGCTTTGGACAAAGGGTGAAGAAAGTGGTAATTATTTGAATGTTATCAGCATTCAGGAAGATTGCGATCAGGACACGCTCTTGATCAAAGTAAATCCTGTAGGACCTGTTTGTCACACAGGTGATGACACTTGCTTTAAAGAAGTAAATCGCGAAGAAGTAATGTTCTTCAAACATCTCCAACAATTTATAGAGAAACGTCATCAGGAAATGCCCGAAGGCTCTTATACGACCTCTCTTTTCCAATCGGGAGTTAACAGAATGGCTCAGAAAGTAGGAGAAGAAGCAATAGAATCGGTAATCGAGGCTTGTAACGGCACTGACGAAAGGCTGGTTTATGAATCTGCAGATATGCTGTACCACTTAATAGTATTGCTTACATCGAAAGGTTTGAGTATTGAGGATTTATCTCGAGAATTACAAAAAAGACATAAAAAATAAATAGCCATGGGTGAAATCATTGTAGATTACAAAGGAGTAGGTCTTAGTAGAGATGGTAATTCGATACTGCAAGACTTAAATCTGCAAATATCAGAAGGAGATTTCGTATATCTGATCGGAAAAGTAGGATCGGGTAAAAGTACTTTTCTGAAAAGTCTTTATTGCGAAGTTCTGATAGATGATGGTGGAACCGCCTATATTTTAGATTATTGTCTGAATGATATTAAAAGAAATCAGATTCCTTTTTTAAGACGAAAGATTGGTATTGTATTCCAAGACTTTCAATTATTAATAGACAGATCTGCAGAAAAGAATTTGGAGTTCGTTCTTAAAGCAACCGGATGGGACAGCCAAGATGCCATAGACAACCGAATTCGTGAAGTGCTAACTCAGGTGGGTATGCAAAATAAGGGGTACAAAATGCCTCATGAACTATCAGGGGGAGAGCAACAACGTATTGTTATAGCACGTGCATTGCTTAATTCTCCTGCATTAATTCTGGCGGATGAGCCTACCGGAAACTTAGACCCTGAAACCGGAACACAGATTGTAAAGTTATTACATGAAATTTCAGAAAAAGGGACAACTGTTATAATGTCGACCCATAATTATGCAATCGTTCAGAAATTTCATGGACGAATCATAAAATGTGATGACGGATCGATGAAGGAAGTTATGATCTCATCACACTCTTAAAATCAGACTCTATAAAAAAGAGCAAAGATTATGACTAGTTCTTTATTCGCACAAATATAAATAAGAATAGAAAATGATATTAAAAAAAGTAACTCTTGATAATAAATCGGATTTAGAATTTATAGAGAAGCTATATATTGAAAGTTTTCCTCGTTACGAGAGACGACCTATATTGCAAATGCACCAATTACTGGAAACAGAAGAGCGATTCAATATGTATTTATTGGAAACAGAAGATAATATTCGAATTGGTTTTGTAACATATTGGATGCTTGATACGTTTATATTCTTAGATCATTTTGCGATCAGTTCAGAACAAAGAAGTGGGGGATATGGAAAAAAAGCCGTCGAAAAACTCATCCAACAAACGGACTTACCTTTAGTGGGTGAAATAGAATTGCCGGGAGCCTCAGAAATGGCAAGCAGACGTGTTAAATTCTATGAAAAACAAGGTTTTCAGATTTGGGATTTACCTTATGAACAGCCTCCTTATGAACATGGGTATGAACCTATTCCGATGTTGACTATTACCTATCGCGACTTAGGCTTTCCTGCTACTTTTGAAACAATAAGAGATACTATATATTCAGAAGTGTATAAAAAAGAAATATAAATGATTGTTAAATTCACATCTGATTACTGGATAATTTATAACTTTGACAAATTAACATAAAGTTGGTAACAATGAAAAAAATTAGTTTTATTCTATTGGCAATGATTTTGAGTATCGGTTTAATATCGGCTCAGCAAAATAAACAACAAACAGGCGATGCTAAATTTGCAACATTAGTACATGATTTTGGCAAAGTTGCAGAAGAGGTTGGTTCGGTTAGCTGTGAGTTTCAATTTACGAATACGGGAAAAAAACCTCTAATCATTCAAGATATAAGAACCAGTTGTGGATGTACTACACCTTCTTATACCAAGGATCCTGTATTACCCGGAAAAACAGGAACAATCAAAATATCTTATTCTACAATTGGAAGAATTGGAAGTTTCGATAAGAAAATAACTATTTTCACAAATGAACCAGACAATGTATATACTTTAACTATTAAAGGAGAAGTATTGCCTCGCAAATAATTTGTGACTGATAAATTAAAGGAAAGATTAAATAAGAGTATGTTTTACAACTGAATCTTATTTAGTCTTTCTTTTTTGTTATATCTTTACGTATATAAAGATAAAAAATGAAGTATGATGGAACATGAACATCCCGAAAATGACGAGCATTTTCACACATTGCAAGTAAATGAAGGAACATCAGACAAACCTACAGTAAATCCTTACCTGAAAGATTTTAGTCGTTTCAAAAAGAAAACATACTCGGTAGATGAATATGTAGACGGCATCCTCGAAGGTAATATATCGATACTTAGTCAGGCAGTAACTCTTGTCGAGAGCTCTAAATTGGAGCATCAGATAATTGCTCAGGAAATCATAGAAAAATGTTTGCCTCATTCGGGTAACTCTGTAAGAATCGGTCTAACAGGAGTACCGGGAGCAGGAAAAAGTACATCTATCGATGCTTTTGGTATGCATTTATTAAAAGATACAGATGTCAAACTAGCCGTATTGGCTATTGACCCATCCAGCGAATTAAGCAAAGGAAGTATTCTTGGAGACAAGACCCGCATGGAACGCCTAAGCGTTGCCAATAATGCTTTTATCCGCCCTTCTCCTTCAGCAGGTTCTTTAGGTGGAGTTGCACGTAAAACACGAGAAATAATAATACTTTGCGAAGCTGCCGGTTTTAACCGTATAATAATAGAAACTGTAGGAGTTGGACAGTCCGAAACAGCAGTACACTCTATGGTCGACTTTTTCTTATTGATACAACTTGCAGGAACAGGAGACGAACTTCAAGGTATTAAAAGAGGTATTATGGAAATGGCTGACGGCATTATCATCAACAAAGCGGATGGTGATAATATTGACAAGGCAAAATTGGCTCAGGCACACTTTAAAAACGCCCTACATTTATTTCCTATGCCCGAATCGGGATGGGAACCCAAAGTTTTATTATATTCAGGCTATTACGAATACGGAATCAAAGAAATTTGGGATATGATTGCCGATTATATGACATTCACTACCCAAAACGGATATTTTGCACATCGCCGCAACGAACAATCGAAATTCTGGATGTACGAAACAATTAATGAGCAATTAAAATCCAGATTTTATAATAACTCTAAAGTACAATCCGAATTGAAAGTGTACGAACAACAGGTTCTCAGTTCACAAATAAGTTCTTTTGCAGCAGCAAAAAAGGTGCTAAGTTTATATTTTAATGAATAAGCAACATTAAAAGATGCGTAATTCTACAATATCAAATGATTATTTATAAGGAATAATAATTTATATTTGTATACTAATAAGAAGAAACTAGTCATTGTTGAATTAAATATATTAAGTTTTATCATGGAAAAACCATATGCAATTGGTATTGATATCGGTGGTACTAACACTGTCTTTGGAGTTGTAGACAAAAGAGGTCATATTATAGCTCAAGGCTCTATAAAGACAGCAGTTCATAAAGAAATCAACGAATATGTTAACAATTTAGCTATCGCTTTACAAGAAGTGATGGATCAAGTAGGTGGTTCTGCCAACATCAAAGGTGTAGGTGTAGGAGCTCCTAATGGTAACTTCTTTACTGGTTGTATCGAATTTGCTCCTAATTTACCTTGGAAAGGAATGATTCCATTGGCACAAATGCTTACAGATCGTATTAAAGTACCCGTTGCTTTGACAAACGATGCAAATGCCGCTGCTATTGGGGAAATGACCTATGGTGCTGCACGTGGAATGAAAGATTTTATTGTAATCACACTGGGTACAGGTGTCGGTAGTGGTATTGTTGTTAACGGACAATTAGTTTACGGTCACGATGGTTTCGCCGGAGAACTAGGCCACACAACTATTCGCCGTACCAACGGACGTATGTGCGGTTGTGGAAGAAAAGGTTGTCTTGAAACATATACATCTGCAACAGGTGTAGCCCGTACTGCAAAAGAATTCTTGTCAACACGTCAAGACCCAAGTTTACTTCGTAACATAAGCATCGATGAGATAACCTCTAAAGATGTTGCAGAAGCTGCACAACAAGGTGATGCTTTAGCTAAAGAAATATTTGAATACACAGGACAGCTTCTAGGTGAAGCTTTTGCTGATTTCATTGCATTCTCCAGCCCCGAAGCTATAATCCTGTTTGGAGGTCTTACCAAAGCAGGCAGTCTGATTTTTGACCCTGTAAAAACACATATGGAAGATAACTTATTACCTATCTTCAAGAACAAAGTAAAACTGTTGATGTCTGAACTTAAAGAGAGCGACGCAGCAGTATTAGGTGCCAGTGCATTAGGCTGGGAAGTAAAAGAAATTTAATATCTCTTTTTTACCTGTCCAACTTCAGATATAAGCTCTTATAGCAACATTTTGCTATAAGAGCATTTTATTTATAAACGATTGTAAAATTTCTAAAATCTTTCATTGCTTATCAGAAGTATATGAGATAGATTTTATACCTTTGTGAACCAAAAAAGTTACACTATTAGTTCTATGTCTTCTACTAAAAAAATTAAAACCGCATTAGTCTCTGTCTATCATAAAGATGGATTAGATGAAATACTGAAAAAGTTGAACTCTTTAGGAGTTTCGTTTATTTCAACCGGAGGAACCCGTGAATTTATCGAATCACTGGGCTTTCCTTGCCAAGCAGTTGAAAACATAACAGGATATCCTTCTATATTGGGAGGTCGGGTTAAAACACTTCATCCAAAAATTTTTGGAGGAATATTAAGTAGGAGAGAGCTACCGGAAGATGCTAAGCAAACCAAAGCTTATGACATTACCGAGATTGATCTTGTAATTGTAGATTTATATCCATTTCAGGAAACTGTAAATTCGGGTGCTGAAGAAAAAGACATCATCGAAAAGATAGATATAGGTGGTATTTCTTTAATCAGAGCTGCTGCTAAAAACTTCAAAGACGTTGTAATTGTGCCATCTAAAGGACAATACAGTGCTCTTTCCGCTTTGTTAGACAACAAACAAGGATCGTCGGAAATAGATGATCGCAAGTGGTTTGCCAAAGAAGCTTTTGGAGTATCTTCGGAATACGATGCAGCCATCTTCAACTACATGGATAAAGATGAATGTACAGCATTCCGTAAAGCCGAAAACAAAGTAAAACATCTTCGCTATGGAGAAAATCCTCACCAAAAAGGATCTTTCTACGGCGATTTTGAAAGCTTATTCGAGCAATTACATGGTCGTGAGATTTCGTACAATAACCTGCTTGATATAGATGCATCCGTATCTTTAATCAGTGAATTTAGCGAAACTACAGTTGCCATATTAAAGCATAATAATGCATGCGGTATAGCTTCAAAAGCAACAGTATTAGAAGCTTGGAATACTGCTTTAGCTGCCGATCCGGTTTCTGCTTTTGGAGGTATTATAGTATCTAATACCAAAATAGATAAAGAAGCTGCAGAAGCAATTAACACAATATTTTTTGAAATCATTATAGCACCTGCATACGATGCAGAAGCTTTAGAAATACTGACTCAAAAGAAAAATCGTATAATACTTGTACAAAAGGGAGAGATAACAGAAACATCTCAGTTCCGTTCTCTTTTAAATGGAGTGTTAGTTCAAGATAGAGATCTTAGTATACAGAATAAGGAAGATTTGACTTTAGTTACTCGCCGTCAATTAGAAGGTACAGAACTAGATGATTTATTATTTGCAAACAAACTTGTGAAGCATACTAAATCAAATGCGATTATTTTGGTAAAAGACAAGCAATTATTGGCGAGCGGCACAGGACAAACGTCAAGAGTTGATGCACTAAAACAGGCTATAGAGAAATCTCATACATTCGGGTTTAGTTTGCAAGGTGCTGTGATGGCATCAGATGCATTCTTTCCATTTCCCGATTGTGTCGAAATTGCTGGCAATGCAGGTATAACAGCTGTTATACAACCTGGAGGCTCTGTAAAAGACGATCTGTCTGTTGAATATTGTAACGAAAACAATATTTCGATGGTAATGACAGGTGTCCGTCACTTCAAACATTAAGGTCTCAGACCATTTTATTGCTCTGATGAGATAAGTACAATTATTAATTAAACTTTGAAAATCAAGCAGTAGAATTTACTTTTACTTAATTATTAAATGTATTAGTTTAAAGAAAAGAACAAGATGGGATTATTCTCTTTTACACAAGAAATAGCGATGGATCTTGGAACAGCCAACACCATCATCATTAAGGACGGAAAGATCGTTGTAGACGAACCTTCAGTGGTGGCTCTCGAGCGCAAAACCGATAAGGTTATTGCCGTGGGAGACAAAGCCCGTCAAATGCATGGAAAAACCCATGAAAATATTCGCACAATTCGCCCATTGAGAGATGGTGTTATTGCAGACTTTACGGCTGCAGAGCATATGATCAGAGGAATGATAAAAATGATTGATAATAAAAATCGTTTATTCTCTCCATCATTACGTATTGTAGTTTGTATTCCGTCAGGAAGTACAGAGGTCGAAATCCGCGCGATTCGTGACTCTGCCGAACATGCCGGAGGACGTGATGTATATATGATCTATGAGCCAATGGCAGCTGCATTAGGTATCGGATTAGATGTTGAAGCCCCCGAAGGAAATATGATTGTTGATATAGGCGGTGGAACTACTGAAATTGCAGTTATATCGCTGGGCGGTATTGTATCTAATAAATCGATTAAAATTGCAGGTGATGATTTAACTGAAGATATTCAGGAATATATGAGTCGCCAACACAATATTAAAGTTGGAGAACGTACAGCTGAAGGCATCAAAATTGCTGTAGGGTCTGCATTGACAGAGCTTGCCGAAAATGAAGAGCCTGAAGATTTTATTGTACACGGACCGAATAGAATGACTTCTTTACCAATGGATATTCCTATTTCCTATCAGGAAATGGCACATTGCTTAGATAAGTCTATATCTAAAATGGACTCTGCGATCTTAAGTGCTTTAGAGCAAACTCCTCCCGAATTGTATGCTGACATTGTAAAAAATGGAATATACGTTACAGGTGGTGGCGCTTTGTTAAGAGGTTTAAGCAAACGTTTCTCAGACAAAATAGGTATTCCTTTTCATGTAGCAGAAGACCCCCTTCATGCTGTAGCAAAAGGTACAGGAATAGCACTAAACAATATCGAGAAATTTAATTTCTTAATGAGATAAGATCCAAGACCTTATTATTGCTTTGGTAGGTATAAAAATAGTGACAAGTTAACAAGTAAACAAAATTCAAGGCTTGTGAACTTGTTTGCTAACAACTGGTAAAACAATGTGTCATTCTGATACGTATACATGCGCAACTTAATAGCTTTTTTAATAAAAAACAGTTCGTGGTTTCTATTCATACTCCTCGAAATCTTGTGTTTTTATTTTATATTCCAATATAACTCTTTTCAAAGGAGTGTATACCTAAACTCTTCGAACGAAATTGTTGGAAGAGTTTATGCTATATCAGGTAAGATAACATCTTATTTTGGTTTAAAAGAGACCAATCAGGATTTGTTATTAAGAAATGCCGAGCTACAGAATAAAGTTCTGCAACTCGAAAACCGTATACATGACAAAGAATCTGATAGTCTGAAAACTCAATCTATAATAGTAGATTCAATTCCCACCAGACACTTCGAATTTATTATTTCCAGAGTCATAAATAACAGTATTTCTCAGATCGAGAATTATATTACAATTAACAAAGGAAGTAACGAAGGTATACATAATGAAATGGGGGTAATATCTCAGCAAGGTATAGTAGGTATTGTGAGAGCAGTATCTCCAAACTACTCTGTTATTCAAACTGTCATAAATCCTAAAACAAGTTTAAATTGTAAAGTAAAAGGTTCTAATAATCCGGGAACATTGGTTTGGGATGGAATTGATTACCGATATACAAATCTTGAAGGATTCCCTCGTTTTGAAAAATTTGCGGTTGGTGATACTATTATTACAAGTGGAAATTCAGGTATATTTCCGGAAGGAATTATTGTGGGTGTTGTGGAAGATTCAAAAAGTCAAAGTGATGATAACTTCCTGACTTTGAAAATACGGTTATCTACTGATTTTAGTTCTTTAAAGGATGTGTTGATCATAAAAAACAACGATCGCGAAGAACTCATACAATTAGAAAAAGAAATTACAACGAATGGCAGGTAATTGGCTGAAGCAATTGATTTCATTTATTATACTTGTTCTTCTTCAAGTATTAGTACTTAACCATATCTCTTTTTTGGGGTATGCTACACCTTTTCTATATATATATTTCATTATAAAAATGCCCATTGGAACCAACCGTAATTTTGTTTTAATTATGGCATTCTTATTAGGTTTTTCTATTGATATATTTTGTAATACGCTCGGACAAAATGCTGCTGCGGCTGTTCTTGCCGCCTTTATGCGTCGACCGGTTCAGGGTTTATTTTTTGCAAGAGAAGATTTTGAGCACTTTATACCAAGCATACCCAACTTGGGACTTGCCTTTGTAAAATATACGATTGTAATTGTTTTTATTCATCATCTGGCACTTATCTCAATCAGCTCATTTTCATATCTTAATTTCTTCACAATAATGTTGAGAGTTTTAAGCTCTACACTTCTTACATCTATTTTAATTTATGCCATTGAAGGATTCTCAGTCAAAAGAAAAAGGGCATGAGTAAGGATAATAATTTACACTCGGAAAAAAGATATTATACAATTCTGGCGATAACCGTAATTATTGTCATTGTATTGATCTGCCAGTTATTCAATCTACAGATTATTCAACACGAATACAAATATTCGGCAGATAGTAACGCTTTCTTTAAAAAGACACTGTACCCTGCAAGGGGAACTATATCAGACCGTAAAGATCGTCTTTTAGTCTATAATCAGCCGACCTATGATATTGTATATATCCCACGGGAAGTAGAACCTTTTGATACTCTCGACTTCTGTCATATTTTAGGACTTACCAGAGATCAGTTAGAAAAGAAAATAAGTGACGTTAAAGACCGAAGGCTTAATCCCGGTTATTCTTCTTATACCTTACAAACACTTATGACTCAGCTCACCGTTCGTGAGTATGGTCTTTTTCAAGAAAAATTATATAAATTCCCCGGATTTTATATTCAGAACAGAGCTCTACGTCAATATAATTTTGTGAATGCAGCTCAAGTATTAGGCTATGTTGCCGAAGTAAATAAAACGGCTCTGGCAGAAGACCCTTATTACGTTAGAGGTGATTATGCCGGAAAATCAGGTATAGAAACATCCTATGAAAATATATTAAGAGGTCAAAAAGGGGTAGAGATTCTTCTTCGTGATGCACATGGAAGAATAAAAGGAAAATACGAAAACGGTAAACATGACGTAAATCCCGTATCGGGCAAAAATCTTAAGCTGGCTATAGATATAGAACTACAAGCATATGGCGAATACCTGATGCAAAATAAGATTGGAAGTATAGTAATGATTGAGCCTTCTACCGGTGAAATCTTATGTCTGGTTACTTCTCCGACTTATGACCCGGCTATTTTGTTAGGACGTGAATTTGGAAATAATTATAAATCGCTTGAACAGAATCCATCAAAACCTCTATTCAACAGAGCAACTCAAGGTACATATCCTCCGGGATCTACATTCAAGACCACTCAAGGTTTAATATTTCTGGAAGAGGGTATTATTACACCCGAAACAGCTTATTCCTGTGCCGGAGGGTATCCTCCGGGTGGAGGAAGGCCCAGATGTCACGGACATGGATCGCCATTATCATTAGTTCCTGCAATAGCAACGTCTTGTAATTCTTATTTTTGTTATGGTTTAAATGCTATGCTTAGCAACCGAAAGAAATATGCAAATATCAGAGAAGCTTTTGATATCTGGAAAGATTATTTGGTATCTATGGGATTTGGTTATAAACTGGGAGTAGATCTGCCTTCTGAAAAAAGAGGGCTTATTCCCAATAGTCAGTTCTATACAAAAGCTTTCAAAACAGAAAAATGGTATGCTCAAAATGTAATCTCGATAGCTATAGGACAAGGTGAGATTTTGGCCACTCCATTACAGGTTGCAAACCTGGGAGCTACAATTGCCAACAGAGGATTCTTTTACACACCTCATGTGGTGAGACAAATTCAAGATATGCCTTTAGATAAAACATACACCGATAGAAGGTATACAGGAGTAAAGGAGGCATACTATAACACTATAGCCCAAGGGATGGCAAATGCTGTAACCGGAGGTACTTGTTATGGTATAAATCTTCTTCCGGAAATTGCAGTAGCAGGAAAAACCGGTACTGCTGAAAATCCACATGGTCGCGACCACTCTTGGTTTATGGGATTTGCTCCTGTAGACAAACCTCAGGTTGCCATCTCGGTACTGGTTGAAAATGCAGGCTTTGGAGCTCGGTTTGCTGTGCCCATTGCAAGATTGATGGTTCAAAAATACTTGAAAGGAGAAATACCTGCTTCTGAGAAATATCTGGAGGATAATATGGCAAATGCTATAATCCTGCCTAATGTTTTGAACAGTTGGGAGCAACGAAGAAACGATATTGCGACTCAAACTACAACTGAAGGTGAAACAATAATTGAAGAATAAAAATCTCAGAATAGATTTAAATTATACATGCTAAAAAAAGAAGACGATCATATTACAGGAAGTGTCGACTGGTTTATAATAGTTTTATATTTTCTATTAATAATTGGCGGCTGGCTTAGCATCTATGGTGCAAGCTACGATTACGACCATGTAACTAGTCTATTTGATTTTTCGGGTCGTGCAGGTATGCAGCTTGTATGGATGGGAATATCAATTATAGTTGGTTTTGTACTGCTCAAATTGGACAATAATCTGTATGATATTCTGGCTTACTTTATATATGCATTTTTTATCGTTTTATTAATAGTCACAATAATTATTGCACCCGATATAAAAGGGTCTCGATCTTGGCTGGTTATAACTGATTCAATACGCTTACAGCCTGCTGAATTTACAAAATTTGCAGTTGGATTGGCTATCGCCAGATTTATGAATAGCTATAATTTTAAACTGCTTACAATAAAGAATCTGTTGATATTGGCTATAATGATAATATTGCCAATGATTCTTATTATGATGCAGAAAGAGACAGGTTCAGCTCTTGTTTTTACAGCTTTCATATTGGTTTTATATAGAGAAGGATTGCCCGGAATGGTTTTGTTCTCGGGAGTTTGTGCAGTTGTCCTATTTATTCTCGGGTTAAAATATTCAGATATTGATATGGGCGCTCTCACCATGGGAGAATGCATATCTATTCTCTTTATTATTGTAGTAACCGCTATTCTTACTATCAATTTTCGGAAAGACTACAGAACAGCATCCTATATACTATTAGGCGCAGCCATATATGGAGGTATCTGCTACGTAATTTCTCTTTTTGACATTTATGTAAATTGGGGTATTATCTCCATTACTGCTATAAGCGCTGTTGTTATATACTTGCTGATTACTGCAGCCCGCGAATGGTCTAAAACCTATCTGTTCTTAGCTCTTTTTGCTATAGGCAGTATCGGCTATGTCAGTTCTGTCAACTATGTATTTACTGATGTATTACAATCTCATCAACAAATACGAATCAAAGTATCTTTAGGTATGGAAGATGATTTGATGGGAGCCGGATATAACGTCAATCAATCAAAAATAGCAATAGGATCGGGTGGTGCTTTGGGTAAAGGTTTCTTGAATGGAACACAAACCAAACTAAAATATGTACCCGAACAGGATACTGATTTTATATTTTGCACAGTAGGAGAGGAGCAAGGATTTGTAGGATCTGTCTTAGTATTATTAGGATTATCAGCACTTATTATAAGGGTGTTTTTTCTGGCTGAAAGACAAAAGAACACATTCGGACGAGTCTATGGATATGGTGTCGGATGCATATTCTTATTTCATTTAACGATTAATGTAGGTATGGTTATTGGATTACTGCCGGTGATTGGTATTCCCTTGCCATTTTTCAGCTATGGAGGATCATCATTATTAGCTTTTACAATTCTTTTATTTATATTTTTACGTCTAGATATGGCTCGTAAAAGACGATAAAGTTTTATATATTAAACGCAAAGTCGCAAAGACGCTATTTTCTTGCTTGTAATCTTCAAATAACAAAGAAAAAAACTTTGCATCTTTGCGACTTTGCGTTTAACAAAATCTGTATACTTACAAACTTATTTTGTTTTCAGAAAGTCATTGATATGTTTTGCAGTTCTACGTCCCGAGGCAATACTTGTAACAACCAAAGATTGTCCACTAACACAGTCACCTGCTGCAAATACTTTCGAAACATTTGTCAACCGATTTACATCTGTGGTAATATTCTTACGAACATCATCTACTTTTACACCAAGTTCTGCTAAAAGACCATCTTGTATCGGATGAATAAAGCCTAATGCAAGGAAAACATAATCAATTTTCAATATTTCGGGTTCTCCGACTTCTTTCATAACCATTTTTCCTGCTTCGTCTTTCTCCCAAGCTATCTCTACAAGTTCCACACCTGTTAAGATACCATTTTCTCCAATGAATCGTTTGGTGTTCATAGACCAACGGCGCTCACAACCTTCGAGGTGTGATGAACTCGTTTTCAATACTCCGGGAAATGGCATAGGCCAACTATTTTCCAATTCATCCAATGTTGGAGGTTTAGGCATAATCTCGATCTGCAAAATATTAGCCGCCTTTTGACGATTGGCTGTACCAATACAATCCGATCCAGTATCACCGCCACCAATTACCAATACATTTTTACCTTCCGTATTTATAATTTTATCAGCAGAAACTTCTTCTTTTGCAACCAATCTGTTTTTCATTGTCAGATATTCCATCGCATAGTAAACTCCTTTAAGCCCTCTGCCTTCAACGGGTAAATCACGAGGAACTTGTGAACCAATGGCTACACAAATAGCATCATTATTTTTCACCAAATCTTTTCCTTTGATATCTATTCCGACTTCAGTATTGGTTACAAATTTAATACCTTCGGCTTCCATTAACTCAAGACGACGATCAATGATATTTTTGTTCAACTTGAAATCGGGAATACCGAAACGAAGTAAACCACCTATACGACTACTTTTTTCATAAACAGTGACTTCATGTCCCATTCGGTTCAATTGATTCGCAACTGCCATTCCTGAAGGACCCGAACCTATAACTGCCACTTTCTTTCCTGTTCTTACCTTTGGTATAAAAGGTTTGATATATCCTTCCTGAAAAGCATGCTCTAAAGCTGATGCTTCATTCTCACGGATAGTTACCGGAGATTTATGCAAAGACAAAACACAAGTTTTCTCACATGGAGCGGGACAAATACGTCCTGTAAACTCAGGAAAATCATTTGTTTGCATCAATACTTCTGCTGCTAAACGCCAGTTACCTTTGTATATGTAGTCTTGCCATTCGGGCATTTTATTTCCGAGAGGACACCCCCATTGACAAAAAGGTATACCACAGTCCATACAACGTGATGCTTGCTGTTGTCTGTCTTCTGAGTTTAAAGTCTGTTCTACTTCTCCGAAATCGAGGATACGTTCTTGACGAGGACGGTATCCTGCTTCTTTTCTTTTTACTGTTAAAAATGCTTTTGGATTTCCCATTGTTCCTCGTTATTAATAATCAAATTCTACGTTTGCAATTTTCTTTTTCAAAGCCTCCATTTTTTCTTCTTGAAGAACTTTCTTATACTCTATAGGCATAATTTTAATGAACTTATTCACTTCTTCATTCCAGTTTTCAAGAATACTCTTCGCTAAGGGGCTTTTGGTATATTTATAATGTTGAGAAATTAGTTGATGCAGTTCTTTATTGTCGGTGCTATCTTCAATTAAAGAAAGTTCTACCATTTCCATATTACAGAAGAAATCGAAGTCTCCGTCTACATTATATACATAGGCGATTCCTCCACTCATACCTGCGGCAAAATTACGACCCGTTTTCCCTAAGACTACAGTACGTCCGCCTGTCATATATTCGCAACAGTGATCGCCTGCTCCTTCAACAATAGCTATTGCACCACTATTTCTTACACAGAAACGTTCGCCAACCTGTCCGTTGATATATACTTCACCTCCTGTTGCTCCGTATAACAATGTATTGCCAGCAATAATATTATCCTGAGGTTTATAAGTTGATGTAGCAGGGGGAACAATCACTAATTTACCACCCGAAAGACCTTTACCAACATAATCATTAGCATCACCTTCTAATTTGAAGGTCACCCCATGAGAAAGAAATGCTCCAAAGCTCTGTCCGGCTGATCCTTTGAAGGTACATTGGATAGTATCAGTTGGTAATCCGTCATTGCCATAGCGTTTTGCTATTTCACCCGAAAGCATAGATCCAACAGCTCTATCTGTATTTTTTATAGAACGAGACAATTCTACCGGCATAGCTTTTTCAATGGCAGGACGTGAAGTTTTTATCAATTCAACATCCATTACTTCATGTAACTTATGATCCTGTCCTTTTACTTGTCTTACAGCATTTACTTTAGCAGCTTCGGGAGAATAGATGATGCGAGACAAATCTAATTTACTTAGTTTACTGCTGGAATTATCTTTCACATATTTCAGCAAGTCAGTACGTCCGACAACCTGATCTAAAGAAGTAAATCCTAGAGCAGCTAAATGCTCGCGCACCTCTTGTGCTAAAAAGCTGAAATAGTTAATCAAGTACTCACTTTTTCCGATAAATTTCTTTCTCAGTTCTTCATCTTGAGTAGCAACACCTACAGGGCAAGTATTGATGTGACATTTACGCATCATTATACAACCTAGAACTATCAACGCACTTGTAGCAAACCCAAATTCTTCTGCTCCAAGCATAGAGGCAACTATAATGTCATGACCTGTTTTTAATTGTCCATCGGTTTGCAAACGTATTTGTCCACGCAAATCATTGATTACAAGTGTTTGTTGAACTTCGGCTAATCCGATTTCCAAAGGTAAACCTGCATGTTTGATTGAACTCACAGGACTTGCTCCTGTACCACCTTCGCATCCACTGATCAATATAAGATCAGCTTTTGCTTTTGCTACTCCGGCAGCAATAGTTCCAACACCACTTTCAGATACCAGTTTCACACTTACAATAGCTTGTGGATTGACATTTTTCAAATCAAAAATCAGCTGTGCTAAATCTTCAATCGAATAAATATCGTGATGTGGGGGAGGAGAGATCAACGAAATTCCAGGAATAGAATGACGTGTTTTAGCAATCACTTTATCAACCTTAAATCCAGGTAACTGACCACCTTCTCCGGGCTTAGCTCCCTGAGCTATTTTTATTTGAATTTCATCTGCATTTACTAAATATTCGGTAGTTACCCCAAAACGACCTGAGGCAACTTGCTTGATCGCCGATCGGGCATTTGTAGCAAAACGTTCGGGTAGTTCTCCACCTTCACCTGTATTGCTTTTTCCTCCAATAGCATTCATCGCAATCGCCATTGCCTCGTGAGCTTCACGGCTGATTGATCCGAAAGACATAGCTCCCGTTACAAAACGTTTTGTTATTTCGGAAACCGGTTCTACTTCGTCAATGCTGATCGGATTATTTGTATCAAAATCTAAGAAATCACGTAAGAATAGTTTTTCTTCTTTCTTATCAATTGACTCTGTATACTCTTTGAATTTCTTATAACTACCCAAACGTGTAGCTAATTGTAATTTAGTTATCGTTTCGGGATTCCAAGCATGATCTTCGCCATCACGTCTCCAAGCATATATTCCTTGATTAATTAACGAACTGTCAATATAATCAACTTCATACGCTTCGTTATGAGCTTCAATCGTATCAGTTGCAATATCTTTCAAGTCTATACCTTCAATTTTAGAAGTTGTACCCTTGAAGTATTTATTTATAACACTGGAACTAATTCCTATTGCCTCAAACAGTTGAGCTCCCAGATAACTCTTCAATGTAGAGATACCCATTTTAGAAAGAGTCTTCAACAGTCCTTTGTCGATAGACTTAATATAGTTCTTTTCTGCTGTATGGAAATCTAGCTGAATCGTTCCGTTTTTCACCAAGTCTTCGAGAACTGCAAATGCTAAATAAGGATTGACTGCATTTGCACCATATCCAAACAATAGAGCGAAGTGCATCACTTCACGAGGTTCGGCAGATTCTACTACAATATCAATCTGCATACGTTTACGTCGATCTATCAAATAATGATGAACCGCAGATACAGCCAACAATGAAGGTATAGCCACATGATTTTCGTCAATACCTCTATCCGAAATAATGATATAGTTACTACCTTTATCTACTGCTTTTTCAGCTTTCAAACATAAATCTTCGATAGCTTTTTCTAAGCCTGCTGCTCCATCTTTCGGATTGAATAATAATGATAGGGTTTCAGCCTTGAAGCCTTTGTATTCGATATGTACTAAAAGATCAAGCTCACGATTAGTAATAATAGGATGCGACAAGCCAACCATCTTGCAATGTTCGGGCATAGGCTCTAATATATTTTTATGAAGCGATCCTATATATCCTGATAATGACATGACCAACTCTTCACGAATCGGATCAATTGGAGGATTGGTTACCTGTGCAAAGAGCTGACGGAAGTAAGTAAATAAACGGTAACGTTTGCTCGACAACACTGCAACAGGGGCATCATTACCCATAGATGCTATCGGCTCTTTACCATCAACAGCCATCGGGGTGATAACCTTCTCAATATCTTCTTTGTAATATCCGAAAACTTTGAGATGTTGAGAATAATTATCCAAGGAGTATTTAATACTTCTTCCTGAAGAAATATCATCTAAGGAAATTCTATTTTTATTTAACCAATCTCTGTATGGATAAGCTTTCGCTAGGCTTTCTTTTAATTCGGGGTCATATTGGATAGTTCCTTCCTGAGTATCTACCATCAACATTTTACCCGGTTTTAAACGTCCTTTTTCCTTTATTTCGGAAGGTTCAAAAGGAAGAACTCCCGTTTCGGAAGCTACTACCATTATATCGTTGTGAGTGATAAGGTAACGTGCTGGGCGAAGTCCGTTTCTATCTAACAAACCTCCTGCATAACGTCCATCCGAAAACAATATCGTTGCAGGACCATCCCAAGGTTCCATAAATATACTGTGATATTCATAGAATGCTTTAAGATCGGATGATATAGGGTTCTTGAAATTCCAAGATTCAGGAATCATCATCGCCAAAGCATGAGGTAATGATTTACCCGACATCACTAGAAACTCGAGCACATTGTCAAACGAAGCACTATCGCTCATACCATGTTGTACGATAGGCCATATTTCTTTCATATCTCCAAAAGAATCGGATTTAACAACACTCTCACGTGCTTCCATCCATAGGCGGTTACCTCTGATGGTATTTATTTCACCATTATGACCAACCAATCTAAATGGTTGAGCCAAATCCCAAGTAGGAAATGTATTAGTACTAAAACGTGAGTGCACTAAAGCTATTCCACTTGTAAAATTGGGATTTAACAAATCGGGGAAATAGTGTCTCAATTGAAGAGAGGTAAGCATCCCTTTATATATAATCCTCTTAGTTGATAAGCTGACAATATAAGAATTACGTTTGTCTTTGATTGTAGAACTCAGAATGACTTTCTCTATCTTTTTTCTTAGCAAATAGAGTTTCAGTTCCAATTGATCTTGGGACAAACCTTCTCCGGTAACAAATATCTGTTTGATAGTCGGCTCACTGGCTTTTGATGTTTCGCCCAAAATATCACTATCCACAGGTACATCTCTTACTGCTAAAAGACTTAATCCGTCTCTCTCAATAAGATCCGACAGGGTAATCATATAGATCTCTGCTTCAATCTCATCCTTAGGAAGAAATACAAGCCCAGCACCATAATGTCCTTTTTCGGGAACGGGAATACCTTGAAGAAGAATAAATTCATGTGGTATTTGTAGCATAATACCTGCACCATCACCAGTTTTGCTATCGGCACTCTCAGCTCCACGGTGCGTCATATTTTCCAATACTTGTAAACCATTTTCTACAATGGCGTGTGATTTTACACCTTTAAGATGCAGAATTAAACCAACACCACAAGCATCGTGTTCATATGTGGGGTCGTATAACCCGTTTTGCTCTACTAATGATAAGTTTTGCATATTACTTAGTTGATATAAGATAAGTGAATCAATATTTTCTTTTTAGCCCACCTAAAAGACTAAAACGACAATAATATCTGCAAATATAATATATTTTGTTACTTTTAAATTGTTTTTTTAGTCAAAAATTCAAATTTTAACAAAACAATAGAATTAAAGAGCGCATAATTTACTTTTTGAGAACTATTTACAGCATTTAAGTGTTTTTATTCTACTAAAAAGCATAATTGTAAAATAAAATAACATATATTTGTCGGAATTTCGACTAAAAAATCTAAATTAATAACATGTGTGGATTTGTAGGAGCATTTGATTTAACGCAAGATTTAACTAATCTACGTTCTCAGGTACTAAAAATGGCAAAACGTATTCGTCATCGTGGTCCAGACTGGTCTGGGATCTATTGTGGCGAAAAAGCAATATTAGTACACGAAAGACTTTCTATCGTTGATATTAAGTCAGGTGGTCAACCATTATATAATAAAGATAAGAATCTTGTATTAGCTGTAAACGGTGAAATATACAATCATCAAAATATACGAAATAGATTTAAGGGCAAATATGAATTTCAGTCTAATTCAGATTGTGAAGTTCTACTGGCTTTATATCAAGAAAAAGGTGTAGCACTATTTGATGAACTCAATGGTATTTATGCTTTTGCTCTTTATGATATTGATAATAATTCATATCTGATTGGTCGTGATCACATGGGCATCATACCTTTATATATGGGATATGATGACTTTGGGCAATTTTATGTAGCCAGCGAGCTAAAAGCTTTAGAAGGTATATGTCCTAATATTAAAGAATTTCCGGCAGGTTATTATTATGATAGTCGCGATGGAGAGCTTAAGCAATGGTATAAACGTGATTGGATGGAGTATGACAATGTAAAGGACAATGACACAGACTTAGAAGTTCTTAAAAAAGGACTTGAGGATGCTGTTCATCGTCAATTAATGTCGGATGTACCTTATGGAGTATTACTTTCAGGAGGATTAGATTCATCTATTATATCTGCTGTTGCTAAGAAATTTGCAGCCAGACGTATCGAAAATAACAATGAGACCGAAGCTTGGTGGCCACAATTGCACTCTTTTGCTATTGGTTTAGAAGGTGCACCCGATTTAATTGCAGCCCAAAAAGTAGCAGATTATATAGGAACCGTACATCACGAAATACACTTCACCGTAGAAGAAGCAATGGATGCACTAAGTGATGTTATTTATCATATCGAAACGTATGACGTAACAACCGTTCGTGCATCGACTCCGATGTACCTGCTTGCCCGTTTTATTAAATCTATGGGAGTAAAAATGGTATTATCGGGTGAAGGATCAGACGAAATATTCGGAGGATATTTATATTTTCATAAAGCACCCAATGCTAAAGCATTACACGAAGAAACTGTTCGCAAGTTAGATAAACTACACCTATACGACTGTCTCCGCGCTAACAAAACATTAGCTGCCTGGGGAGTTGAAGGGCGTGTACCTTTTCTTGATAAAGAATTTATGGATATTGCCATGCGGATGAATCCACAGGATAAAATATGTGGAAACGAAAAGATGGAAAAATATGCTCTACGTAAAGCATTCGAAGGATATTTGCCCGAAAGTGTAACCTGGAGACAAAAAGAACAATTCTCGGATGGTGTTGGCTACAATTGGATTGATACTTTACGTGAAGTTGCCAGTAAAAAAGTAACTGACAAGCAAATGGAAAAAGCAGCAGAACGATTCCCAATTAATCCCCCTATGTCTAAAGAAGAATATTGGTATCGTACTATGTTTGAAGAACATTTTCCTTCCGCATCGGCAGCAAGTACAGTGCCTTCCGTTCCTTCGGTAGCTTGTAGTAGCGCAGTTGCATTGGAATGGGATGCTTCATTCAAAAACAGAATAGATCCATCAGGACGTGCCGTAAAAACAGTTCATGCTGAAGCTTACGAAAATTAAAGGTCACTGACCTTTTCACCTATAAAAAGCAATATGGATAAAATTCTATATTGCTTTTTTCGTTTATATAGGATAGTATTAAGTAATTTTGTATGAACAACTAAACAATTCAAATACTATGAAATTTAGATTTTTACTATTGTTTATTCTCATACCCATATTAGTTAAGGCTCAAGGTTATAGCTATTACGACCATTTAACTCCCGGTAATGACATTTATAGCATATCTGATCGTCAGTTTGACTATTATTCAAATATAAGAACGATTCTGTTCAATGGCTTATCAGATAGACCCGAAATACGGTTTATAGTTATGCCATCTTTTACCCCTAAAAATGTATTGGATATTCAAAAAGACAATAAAGACGGCAATTTTTATTTAATCTATCCTATTTGTGAAAAGATGATAGATTCTAACAAAAATAACGAAGAAGTAAAAGTAAAAGAATATAAAACTGAAATTGATTCTGCATCTGTTCAATTAATAAAATCTTTATTTCTTAAAGCTATTAAGCAAACAAAGTATCCGGAAAATGAGATAGATGGACGTGATGGGATTAATTATCATTTTTTCGCATGGGATTACGGACTTAAGACGGGTATGATATGGTCTCCCCAAACACCAAAAATGAGACAGTTAGTAGAAATTGGAAAGACTTTAATAAATTTAGCTAAGAGTGATAGTTCAAAAATTACATTCGACAAAAATTTTGTAGAGACTATTAATAAATTGAATAATCAGTTGGAGTTGGAATAATTGTAATTGAAACAACATGAAAATTAAAAACACAACTATAGAGTTAATAAAAGGAGATATTACAACCATAGAAGTTGATGCCATAGTAAATGCCGCAAATTCGTCTCTTTTAGGGGGCGGTGGGGTAGATGGGGCTATTCACCGAAAAGGTGGCAGCCAAATTTTGGAAGAATGTAAAGCTATAAGAAATAGACAAGGCGGATGCAAAACTGGAGAGGCGGTTTATACCACAGCAGGTTTGTTACCAGCAAAGTATGTTATTCACACAGTTGGTCCTGTTTGGAGTAAAGAAAATAATAAGAACAACCAACTTCTTACAAATTGCTACTACAATTCATTGAGTATCGCAAAAAATCTACAAGTAACTTCTATCGCTTTTCCCAATATAAGCACAGGTGTTTACAAGTTTCCAAAAAAAGAAGCGGCTAATATTGCTATTAACTCTGTAAGATCTTTTCTAGAATCAGAAAACCATCATCTAAAGACTGTAATTTTTATATGCTTTGATGATGAGAATTACAGATTATATCAAGAAATATTAGGTGATTAAAATTATACTCCACACTTATATTATGACAACTTAATCAAGAAAAATCTATCAAGATGGTATTTTGATTCAAATTTCAAAAGAATCTTTAGTCTATAGATTATATCAATCTTAAATATGTAAGGAAATTAGCATTAATCATATTCGTATTTCTATTATTTCAGGAAAAACCAGACAGTTATAATTAGAAATGATAGCCTCCACATAGGATAGCGATTTGCATACTTAGAAATCATAATATGTTTTATATAATTCTATATTACAGAATCTGAAAACATCTATCTATAATATAATGAGTTATCTCAATTTTAAAGAACAAGCCACCAAACTATCTTTTTGAAACAAATAAAAAACAAAAAGTCTCAAAATGATATTTTTATTATAATAAACATAAAATTTACACATTAAATCTTGCAAGATTAAATAATTTATATCACTTTTGTAGTAGAAAAAATATCAGACTAAAAAGTGGGTGTTTAAAAGGATGAAGAATTTGAAATTTACAAAAATGCATGGTGCAGGAAATGACTATATTTATGTCAACGGATTGACAGAAAATATAGAAAATGCTTCTCAACTTGCAATTAGCTTAAGCAACAGAAACTTCGGAATAGGATCAGATGGTCTCGTTCTGATATTACCATCAGACAGTTGCGATTTCAGAATGCAAATGTTTAACTCTGATGGCTCTGAAGCTGAAATGTGCGGAAACGCAACCCGATGTGTTGGTAAATATGTTTATGACAACAAACTGACCGACAAAAAAGAAATTACATTAGAAACCAAAGCCGGAACCAAATACATTACCTTACTTGAAGGAGACATTAAAACTCGTAAAGTAACAGTAGATATGGGAGAACCAATTCTCGATCCAATTCTAATCCCCGTAAATATTACTCAGAATCCCGTTCTTAACTATCCATTAAATATAGATGGAAAAGAATGGAAAATTTCATGTGTATCTATGGGAAATCCTCATGCTGTAGTATTTACAGAAGGAATTAAAGATTTTAACTTACCAGTATTAGGTCCCAAGTTTGAAACAAACCCTATATTTCCGCGTAAGACAAATACCGAATTTATAGAGATTGTAGATCGCAACACTTTAAACATGCGTGTTTGGGAACGTGGGGCAGGGGAGACCCTTGCTTGCGGAACAGGTGCTTGTGCAGCGGCTGTTGCTGCTATTTTAAATAATCATTGTGACCGAAAAATAAAAATACATTTGTTAGGCGGAGATTTAGACATAGAATGGCGTGAAAGTAACAATCATGTATATATGACCGGTGAAGCCGTAACAGTATTTGAAGGAACAATTTTATAAGGTCTCAGACCTTATAAAATTGTTTTTAATTGAAAAATATACCAATAAAATAGTTAGTACAAATGGTATTGATAAACGAAAATTATACGAAACTACCGGGAAGTTATTTATTCTCGGAAATAGCTCGAAAAGTAAACGAATTTAAAATAGCCCACCCAACAGCAGATGTTATACGATTGGGTATTGGCGATGTAACTAAACCACTTCCACAGGCATCTATTGAAGCAATGCATAAGGCTGTTGACGAAATGGCTTCTGCTGAAACTTTCAGAGGATATGGACCTGAGCAAGGTTACGACTTTCTTGTAAATACAATTGTAGAAAACGATTATAAAGCTCACGGGTTAAATATTCAGACTGACGAAGTATTTGTTAGTGACGGATCTAAAAGCGATACTGGTAATATTGGTGATATCTTAGGCACTGACAATATTGTAGCTATTACAGATCCCGTATATCCTGTATATATTGATACAAATGTAATGGCAGGGCGTGCAGGCGATTTAGGAACAGATGGTAAATGGACCAAAATAATATATTTACCCTGTACAGCAGAGAATAACTTTGTACCTGAATTACCAAAGACTAAAGTTGATATTATCTATTTATGCTACCCAAACAACCCATCGGGAACTACGCTTACTAAAAGCGAATTGAAAGTCTGGGTTGATTATGCATTGGAAAATAAAGCTTTAATCCTATTTGACTCTGCCTACGAAGCATATATTACAGAAGATGATGTTCCTCATAGTATCTATGAGATAGAGGGAGCTAAAAAAGTAGCTATTGAGTTTCGTAGTTTTTCTAAAACAGCAGGATTTACAGGTACACGTTGTGCATACACAGTAGTACCTAAAGACTTGATGGCATATACAAGCAAAGGCGAAGAAGTTTCTTTAAATAAATTATGGAATCGCCGTCATACAACCAAGTTTAATGGTGTACCTTACGTCATTCAACGTGCAGCCGAAGCTTGCTACTCTCCCGAAGGAAAGAAACAGGTAAAAGATACAATCGAATATTATCTAAACAATGCCAAAATAATAAGAGAAGGTCTTACTGAGCAGGGATTAAAAGTATATGGAGGTGTAAACTCTCCTTACATTTGGGTGAAAACACCTAATGGAATGTCTTCTTGGGAATTTTTCGATTACCTACTTAATGAATTAAATATTGTAGGGACTCCCGGAGTAGGATTTGGACCCAGTGGAGAAGGATATCTGCGTCTGACTGCTTTTGGTACACTCGAAAATACAAAAGAAGCTGTTCTTCGATTAAAAAAAATAAAACTCTAAAATAACAAAACCCAATTAAACTAGCTTAATATGTCAAAGTTACGTTTTAAAGCTGTTGCTGCTGCTGCAAACAGAAAACCCGTAGAGGTTGAGAAGCCTAAAGAAAAGACGTCAGCATACTTTGGTAACAAAGTATTTAACCGCAAGACAATGATTCAGTATTTGTCTAAAGCGACTTTCAAAGCTATAACTAAAGTTATTGATAAAGGAGAAGTTATAGACAGAGCAATAGCCGAGCATGTAGCTGCGGGTATGCGTATGTGGGCTTTAGAAAATGGAGCTACACACTATACTCACTGGTTCCATCCGTTGACCGATGGTACCGCCGAGAAACATGATGCTTTTGTTGAGCATGACGGAAACGGTGGTATGATTGAAGAGTTTAGTGGAAAAATATTAGCACAACAAGAGCCGGATGCATCGAGCTTCCCATCAGGAGGTCTTCGTAATACTTTCGAAGCTCGCGGATACTCGGCATGGGATCCATCTTCACCTGCATTTATCATTGGTGATACACTATGCATACCAACTATATTTATATCATATACAGGAGAATCTCTTGACTATAAGACTCCTTTATTGAAATCTATCTCAGCTGTAAGTAAAGCAGCAATGGACGTATGTCATTATTTTGATCCTCAAGTTTCTAAAATATATTCCTTCTTAGGATGGGAACAAGAATACTTCCTTGTAGATGAAGATCTATTTGCTGCACGTCCAGATTTAGCATTGACAGGTAGAACTCTTATGAGTCACGAGAGTGCTAAGAATCAACAATTGGAAGACCACTATTTCGGATCAATTCCACAACGTGTGTTGAAATTTATGGAAGATCTTGAGTACCAATCATACGAATTGGGTATTCCTGTAAAAACACGCCACAACGAGGTTGCTCCTAATCAGTTTGAATTAGCTCCGATATACGAAGAATGTAACTTGGCAGTAGATCAAAACTTATTGATTATGTCATTGATGGAAAAAATTGCTCGTAGCCATTCTTTCCGTGTACTTCTTCACGAAAAACCATTCAAAGGAATCAATGGATCGGGTAAACACAACAACTGGTCATTAGGAACAGATACAGGAGTTAATCTTCTTTCTCCGGGTAAGGATACTGAAGAAAACCTTCAATTTATTACATTTATTGTAAATATCTTAGCGGCTGTTCATAAAAATAATGCCTTACTAAAGGCATCTATTTCTTCTGCAACCAATGCTCACCGCTTAGGTGCTAATGAAGCTCCTCCTGCAATTATATCTGTATTCTTAGGAACACAAGTAAGCGATATTCTTGATAAATTCGAGAGCAGCAGTGTAAAAGATGCTATCGTTGTAGACGACAAAAAAGGTATCAGTTTAGGTGTAGGTCAAATTCCTGAGATTTTACTTGACAATACCGATCGTAACAGAACATCTCCTTTTGCTTTTACAGGTAACCGTTTCGAATTTAGAGCTGTAGGATCATCTGCAAACTGCGCTTCTGCTATGACTGCATTGAATGCATCTGTTGCCGAACAATTAAGATTATTCAAAATTGAAGTAGATACGCTTATCAATAAAGGTAAGTCTAAAGAAGAGGCTTTGTATGAAGTATTGAAAAAATACATCAAAGAATCGAGAGTTATCAGATTCAATGGTAACGGATATAGCGATGAATGGAAAGTTGAAGCGAAGAAAAGAGGCTTGGATTGCGAAACAAGTGTGCCTGTTATTTACGATAGCTATACTTCGAAACAAAGTATTAAAACTTTCGCTAATATCCTATCCGAAGTGGAACTTCATGCTCGTAATGAGGTGAAATGGGAAACTTACGTTAAGAAAATTCAGATCGAGTCACGCGTATTGGGAGATTTAGCTCTTAACCATATCATTCCTGTAGCAATTACATACCAATCTATTTTATTGGAAAATGTAGCCAACTTGCAAAAGATATTTACCGATCCTGCAAAATTTCAGGAAATGGCAGAAGAACAAATTCGCTTAATAGAAAAAATTTCGATCCACGTAAATGCAATCAATGCAAAAGTACATGGGATGATTGATGCTCGTAAAAAAGCAAATAACATTGAAAGTGAACGCGAAAAAGCAATTGAATATCATGATGTGGTAGCTCCATTTTTAGATGAGATCCGTTATCCTATTGATAAGCTTGAACTTATTATCGATAATAATATGTGGCCTCTTCCTAAGTATAGAGAACTATTATTTTTGAGATAATGCTTCTTCTTTAATAAGTTATATAAAAGGACTATCTTAGATAATTAAGATAGTCCTTTCTTTTTCTATCTCCTTACCTGTGGTACATTTAGACAAAATGAACTAAAAAATTCACTATATTGCACTTCGTAATCTATCAACAATGATAATAAAGCAACACCATTACGACCGGACAATTAATAATATCTAATTTTCAACGAATTACGCATGGATGCTGATTTTATAAACTTAACAACAAAAAACCTTGACAATGAGCATCTATGCTGCATTATCCGCAGTAAAAAGCCCCATCAAGGTGTTGACGCAAAGCGACAATGGCTTTCCGAACGACTAAATGAAGGCCATGTCTTCAGAAAGTTAAATACAAAAGGTACGGTTTTTATTGAATATGCTCCTCTTGAAACCGCTTGGGTTCCCATAATCGGTGACAACTATTATTATATGTATTGCTTATGGATTTTGGGCAATTACAAAGGAAAAGGGTATGGGACATCGCTGATGAAGTATTGTTTGGCTGATGCAAAGGAAAGGGGTAAATCCGGCATTTGTATGCTCGGAGCAAAAAAACAAAAATCTTGGCTTTCTGACCAATCATTTGCGAAAAGCTTCGGCTTTGAGGTTGTTGATACTACAGATAATGGATATGAATTGCTTGCACTTTCTTTTTATGGAACAACGCCAAAGTTCGCACAGAATGCTAAAAAACAAAAAATTGCAAACAAAGAGCTGACAATTTATTATGATATGCAATGCCCCTTTATCTATCAAAACATTGAAATGATTAAACAATATTGTGAAATGAAAGACGTTCCTGTATCTTTAATTCAAGTGGATACACTACAAAAAGCAAAGGAATTACCTTGTGTTTTCAATAATTGGGCTGTGTTTTATAAAGGAACTTTTGAGACAGTGAATTTATTAGATGTTGCCTACTTAAAGAGAATACTCAAAAATAAAAATCAATAGCTTAAATGCATCATAGGTATATCTCCTTTATTTTAAAAATCTTTAATACAAATAAATTATGCTTACACATTGCGGAACACAAACAATCGAATCTGAAAATCTAGTATTAAGAAGATTCTCACATTATGATAACGAAGACATGCTAAATTATTGGATAAGTGATCCTAATATACAATTTATGTATTCGGAACCAATATACACGACTAAAGAGGAAGTCAAAAAGTTATTGACTAATTATATAAATTCATATCCTCTTGATAGTTATTACAGATGGGCAATCATCGAAAAATCAACCCAAATCTGTATTGGGCAAATAGCATTCTTTCTTGTGGATAACAAAAATCATTTTGGAGAAATAGAATATTGCATAGGAAGCAAATTCCAGAGAAAAGGATATGCCGCAGAAGCTGTGAGAAACATTATGAGTTATGGATTTGAAGAGATTAACTTTCATAAAATACAAGTATGCCACAAAGAAAATAATATTGCATCGCAAGGCGTAATCAAAAAAGTGGGTTTCAAATATGAAGGCACTTTACGCGACTACTTTTATATGGACGATAAATATATCAGCCGATTGTATTATTCGCTACTAGAAAATGAATGGAATATAACTTCGGAATATAAAGTCAGAACGGAACAACATCATTTCCGGACATCGGAGGAAAACTCTCAGCAGAAGGAGTAGCACTCATCTTCGACATGAATTGTGCTCCATCGGCATTGTATTCGTCTTCCACATTTTGAAAACGGGCAAACTCACTTTTGAATCGAAGTAAAACGTCTGCGGTTGCACCATTACGGTGTTTCGCTATAATGATTTCGGCCATTCCTAATAAAGAATTACCCTTCTCATCTTCCAATATTTTATAATATTCAGGACGGTGTATAAAACATACCATATCCGCATCCTGCTCAATAGCTCCCGACTCACGAAGGTCAGATAACTGTGGACGCTTACCTTCAATACCTGTACGTCCCTCAACACCACGGTTAAGCTGCGAAAGAGCGATGATAGGAATATTCAATTCCTTAGCTAACCCCTTAAGCGAACGAGAAATCATACTCACCTCTTGCTCACGGCTACCATAAGCCATTCCACTGGCATTCATCAACTGCAAGTAGTCAATAATAAGCATTCTCACACCATGTTCACGAACAAGGCGACGTGCTTTTGTCCTTAATTCAAACACAGATAAACTCGGGGTATCGTCTATAAATAGGGGAGCATCATATAATTCTTTTATTTTAAAGTCGAGCTGTTCCCATTCATATGGTGCAAGCTGTCCGTTCTTAATCTTCTCACCGGGAATCTCACATGTATTTACAATCAAACGATTTACCAGCTGTACATTTGACATCTCCAGAGAAAACAATGCTACCGGGTAATTATATGTCACTGACATATTTTTAGCCATAGATAATACGAAAGCTGTTTTTCCCATCGCAGGACGAGCAGCTATAATAATCAAGTCGGAATTCTGCCAACCCGAAGTAACTTTATCTAAATTATTAAAACCTGTTTGTAACCCGCTTAATCCTTCAGGGCGGTTAGCTGCTATTTCTAAAAGCTGTAATGCTTCCTTTATAACAGGATTAATTTGTTGCACATCCTTTTTTACGTTTCCTTGCGACATCTCGAATAGTTTACTCTCTGCCTCCTGCATCAAGTCATCCACATCAAATGTTTCATCAAAAGCTTTATTAGTTATCTCGGAAGAAAAACCGATCAATTCACGTGCTAAATATTTTTGAGCTATAATACGGGCATGAAACTCAATATGCGCCGCAGAAGCCACTTTTTCAGTCAGTTGAGCAATATAAACAGGACCTCCTACGGATTCTAATTCTCCTGTTTTCTTCAATTCTTCAACAACAGTCAGCATATCTACAGGAGCCTGTTTTGAGATTAGACTAACAATCGCACGATATACAATCTGATGTATATTATCATAGAAACTATCAGGTTTCAAAATATCACTTACTAATGAATATGCATCCTTTTCGAGCATTAATGCACCTAGCACAGCTTCCTCTAATTCTCTGGCTTGTGGTTGAATGCGTCCTATCTCAGGACTTTGCATTGCATTATCTTTAGCACGACCTCCTTTACGTTGCTGACCTTTCTTATTATTTTCCATGATGAGTTGTTACCTAAGGTCTCAGACCTTTTTATTAATAGGGGAAGTACAACAGTAATAGAATTGTTATACTGTAAAAATATACGATTAAATATTATCTGTTATCAAAGATACTTTAGATACATTAAATTTATTCGTATAAAAAGATAAAGTTATCAACACCAATTGTCAATAACTTTATTTATTTGATATTTCACTTAAATATCTGTCTATATTTCAAGGATTGTATTTTGATTGTTTAAGAATATTCTGCATATCCGATTCTTTAATTATCGAATCTAAACTTGCACTCGTATTTGCAGCGTAGGCTTTCACTATTTGCCAACCTATCCATGCACCTAATCGACCGGGAGAATCTGTTGAAATTGTTGCCGTATACGGTGCATCCTCCAAGTACTTTAGAATAGTCATATAATCAGTACTAAACAGATAATTCTGATCAATTGTAGCTTTCCATATTTCTTTCTCTTTATTTTTACTCCATTCCAATTGCTCGGGAGTATAACCTATCAGGTCGGCTTCGTTCCAATCAGGTAAAAGTAATTGTAAAGCATATAGGGTTTTTCCTTCATTTATTATTTCAGATAATAAATCTTTACGCTTATTAGATGTCGGCATTTCTGTAAGAATCCAAGCTTTGAGATAATCCCGGCTAATCATTTGAGGTTTCATTTGTTGACGTTGGTAATCTTCAAAGAAATCTTTGTAACCCGAATAATCAGCTCCCAGATATCTGTCAATTGAAATTGAAATAAAATCTGCTAAAACAATTGTATTAGCTTTAAACCCCGAAACGTGCATCCCTAATCTTGGTAATTGCTTACCCGCAAAGTACTTCTGAATCAACTCATCTGCAACCGACAATTCTTTCTCATATGGAAGCACCACACGAAATGTATCCAAAGCATCCTTATATATTTGAGAAAGCATCGGATTTGAAAAATACCCTTTTAAATCAGAAAAATAAGACGTACCACTAACATCATTATTATTAATAGTTACAGTTCCGAATGCTTCCAAGAACTTTCCATATGATTTGGCTAAAGAGTCTTGTTGCTGAAAAGACGGGACTTGCAAGTATCTGTATAAATCCTGATCGAAGCGTTTAATACTAATTAGCTCGCCTTGATTTTGTATCGATGTAAAGTCATTCCTGTGTTTACTATTGTTGGAACAACTATACAATGATGATAATGAAATGAAAAGGAAGAATAAAGTAATGACATATTTCATATTAATTTAAGAATCTGCGTAAAATTTCTGTACGGGACAAAGTTAAATAAATTTTTGATTATAAAAATGTATTTATTTCAAAAAAAGGTCTAAGTGACACTTAATAATAAATAACCTGAGGAATAGCATCTTGTGATAGCTTAGTATATTTATAAGAAGATTTTACTATTTGAAAAACAGAAATAAACCCATACATTTGTATAACTATTTTATATATAAAGGCTATAATAATTATGATTAATATATTAGGTATAGAATCATCATGCGATGATACTGCCGCTGCCGTAATACAAGATGGAGTTTTACTCTCCAATATCATATCCAGTCAAAAGGTACACGAAAGTTACGGAGGGGTTGTCCCTGAACTGGCTTCCAGGGCTCACCAACAGAATATAATTCCGGTAGTAGATGAAGCTTTAAAAAAAGCAGGTATAGCAAGACGGGATCTAACAGCTATCGCTTTTACCAGAGGTCCCGGTTTAATGGGTTCTCTACTGGTTGGCACATCTTTCGCTAAAGGGCTATCTACTGCTTTAAATATTCCCATGATTGATGTAAATCACTTACAGGCTCATGTTTTAGCGCATTTTATAAAGGAGGATAAAGACGATCAAAATCAACCATCTTTTCCTTTTCTATGTTTATTGGTATCAGGTGGAAATTCTCAGATTATTGTCGTCAAGTCTCATAAAGAGATGGAAATTATAGGGCAAACTATTGATGATGCTGCCGGAGAAGCATTTGATAAATGTGCAAAAGTTATGGGGTTAGGCTATCCCGGAGGACCTATTGTGAACAAATTGGCAAACCTAGGTGACCCCAATAAATTCAAATTCAATAAACCACACATTCAAGGCTATAATTACAGTTTTAGTGGTTTGAAAACTTCCTTCTTATATTTCTTAAGAGACGAACTGAAAAATGATTCCGATTTTATTGACAATAATAAAGAGGATTTATGTGCATCTCTCCAAAAGACCATTATTGATATATTGATGGATAAACTACGTAAAGCATCTAAAGACCTAAATATAAAAGAAGTTGCTGTAGCCGGCGGAGTTTCTGCAAACTCAGGACTACGAGATGCTTTCGAAGACCATGCCCAACGTTTTGGATGGAAAATTCATATACCTAAATTTGGCTATACAACAGATAACGCTGCTATGGTAGCTATATCCGGACACTATAAATACCTAGACAATGAGTTTTGCTCTATGGATGCTGCCCCTTTTGCCCGAGTAACAGTCTAGTTTAATACACCTAAAATTATGTTTATAATCGTTCTGACGTATAAAGTTTCGATTGAGCAAATTGAATTTCACTTGGAGAACCATGTCCTATATTTGAAGGAGCAATACAGAGTCGGAAATTTTCTGGCATCAGGTAGAAGAGTTCCCCGATCAGGGGGTGTTATACTTGCTAAGATGGATAGTAAAACAGAGTTGGAACAACTATTAAACAAAGATCCATTTAAACAAAATAATCTTGCAGATTATGAAATAATAGAGTTTTCGCCCTCTATGACATGTAAAGAATTGGACTTTCTGATTGAACACTAACACTAAAATATTTGACTTATGAGCAACAGGGATTTTGACGAAATTCACGATTATGATTACAACAAAGGTTTTGAAGAGACTGATATTACTCACAATGAAATATCAGCCGACAATAATCTAAACAAGCCATCTGTTATTAATGAGCCAGAGGCTGACAACAGCAGATCATTGTTTTCTACAAATGGTGATAATAATGCAAATGCAAATGTAATTGATAATGAAACTGCAATGAATATGATTCAGGGCAGTGCAGTAAATACAATCAGTATCGAAGAGCTTAGAGCACAACAAAATCTACCAATGGGATTAGTTGGTGGAATATTAGCTTCAATTCTATGTATTGCAGTATGGTCGTTAATAACTGTACTAACAAAATATCAAATCACTTACATGGCTATAGGTGTAGGTTTTGCAGTCGGATTTTCGATCCAGAAACTAGGGAAAGGAATAACACCTATATATGGTGTAATAGGGGCAATACTTTCTTTACTGACATGCTTTATCGGTAATCTTATCAGTTCGGTTTGCTTAATTGCTGATGAAGTAAATATTAGTTACTCTGAAGTATTTTCCAGTCTTGATAGTGATACAATAATTATGATCGTAAAAGAAACATTTCAATTTATGGATCTAGTGTTTTATGGCATAGCCATATATACGGGATACATTTGCTCGATAAAGAGCGATCCCAAGTGATATTAATAGCTTTCCAATAATAAAGAAATGCTCCTATTAGAACCTAAATTATTATATGATATATTACACAATCTTATTATTCGTTATTTTTGATTTTATATGGACTCAGTATCTGGCATACAGAAATAGAAAACGAATGAGCCCTAATATTCCTGAACAATTAATCGGAATATATGACCAGGAGAAATACCAAAAACAACAAGCTTACCAGAAAGAGAATAGTAGAATTGGCCTATTTTCAGGATTTGTATCGTTTATAATAATTTTATTGCTTCTTGTATTCAATGGGTTCGGTTATCTGGATCAATATGTAAGAGGATATATCGATAATAGTATTTTGGTATCTCTGGCATTTATTGGTATCCTGTACATTGGTAACGAATTCATATCATTACCTTTCTCTCTTTATGACACTTTCGTTATAGAAAAAAAGTACGGATTTAATAAATCTACACCACAGATATTTTGGATTGATCAACTGAAAGGGCTACTTCTTTCCATATTATTAGGAGGGGCGATCTTAGCTTTATTAATTTGGTTTTATGATGGTTTTGGAAAGTATGCATGGCTGTATGCTTGGGGGCTTATTACAGCATTCTCTTTATTTATGACATTATTTTATTCTAATATTATTGTTCCTCTTTTTAACAAGCAAACACCACTAGAATCCGGAGAGCTTAGAAATGCCATTGAAGAATTTTCTCAAAAAGCAGGTTTTGAACTTACCAACGTTTATGTAATGGATGCTTCAAAACGATCAACCAAAGCAAATGCTTATTTCACGGGCTTAGGCAGTAAAAAAAGGATTGTCCTATTTGATACTTTAATAAATGATCTAACCACAGATGAGATAGTAGCTGTACTGGCACACGAAATAGGACATTACAAGAAGAAACATATTATACAACACTTGGTTACTTCAGTATTGTATACAGGAGCATTACTATTTATATTATCATTTTTCTTAACCAGCCCGGCTTTGGCTTTAGCATTGGGTGGTGAAATACCATCCTTTCATTTAGGAATCATCGCTTTTTCAATCTTGTTTACTCCCATATCCTTATTATTGGGATTATTCATGAACATGTCAAGTCGTAAAAACGAATATGAAGCTGATGCTTATGCAGCAAGCTTTGGGTTAGCAGATTCTCTAATCAATGGTTTAAAAAAACTTTCTGTAGAATCATTAAGCAATCTAAATCCCGATCCTTGGAATGTATTTATTTATTATTCACACCCAACTCTTTTACAACGAATCGAGCGACTAAAGAAATAATTAATTGTAGGAAATTCCAGAATGAACAAAATAACCAAAATAGAAGCTCTTAGAGGATTTGTTGCAATATATGTAACCTTTGCCCACGTTTTTCATGATAGATCTTATGCTTTAGCCGAATACAATTTCATCTGGAATTATGGTGATTTAGGAGTTGCCATCTTTTTTATTATATCAGGATTTGTTATTCAACTATCATACGAACGATCTACAGATAAATCATTTAAACCCTACTTTTTCAAACGATTCTTCAGAATATACATTCCATTGATATTTGTTTTTATTGCAAACTATTTTGTACAATTAATAGAATTTGGAGTAGAAGGTTTTACAATACCCCGATTAATAACAAACCTTTTAATGCTCCAAAATACGAATAGTCCGGACTCCATATTTGCTCCTCTTTTCAATAATGGACCTTTGTGGTCTCTTGCATACGAGTGGTGGTATTATATGATCTTTTTCGTTATCATCAACAAAATAAAAGATAAGACTAAGACTTCAGCCATTATTTATTCTTTGGGTATCATCTCAAGTATATTATATCAATTTTATCCTGTTTTTATAGTACAACTAATGATAGATATGGTTATTTGGTGGTTTGGTGTAGATTTGGCCAGATTATATTTATCGAATAAGAAAATATCCTTTATTAATTTAAAATATCCTCTGTTAGTACTCCTTGCTTCTGTTTTAATTATAACCTTTACTGAGCCTACCGAAGGAAAAGAATTCTTATTCAATACACACCTTTGGAGAGGCTTATTTGCTATATGTGTAGGTTTACTATGGTATAAAGCAAATTGGAAATTCTTTGATAAAACAATAGGACTTTTTCTTCCCTTTGCAAGTGTATCGTATGTTGTATATATTTCTCATTGGTTTCTTGTTCACGAAGCTACTTTCTTACATTTCTTATTCGGAAGAAGCCGATTAGTTTATCTCGTATATTTCGTAATCTGTCTTATTTTTAGCTATTTAGTAGAAAAGGTCATTTATCCGAAGCTCAATAAGTTTTTTATGAGTAAAATTTTTCCTTTAAAGAATAGAAATACTTAAGAAGAAATTGCCACTTTACTGTAATACTATGTTAATGGCTAATCCATATCATTTAATAAATAAATGGTATTTAATGGTTGATTATAGTTTTATATTTATCGAAACTATAGATAAGTTTGAAATCTCACTTTAAATTACATAATAATTAAATAATATTATCTGATGAAATACACATTACTGCTTTTATGTATAGCTCTGTCTATGGGGCCTACATACTCACAGCCAAAGTATAAAAACCCTAAGTTGAGTGTTGAAGAACGAACTCAGGATTTAGTTAGCCGTATGACTCTCGAAGAAAAAGTAGGTCAGCTACTTTGCCCACTGGGATGGGAGATGTACGAAAAACAAGGCAACAAAGTTACACAATCAAAGAAATTTGAAAATATCGTAAAAGAAAGACAAATCGGTATGTTATGGGCAACTTTCCGTGCTGATCCATGGACTCAAAAAACGTTAGAAAACGGATTAAATCCCACTTTAGCTGCCGAGGCAGGAAATGCTCTTCAAAAATATATCATAGAAAATACCCGTTTAGGAATTCCTATCTTTTTAGCTGAAGAATGTCCTCATGGACATATGGCTATCGGAACAACCGTTTTTCCGACTGCAATAGGTCAGGCTGCCACTTGGAATCCTGAGTTATTAACTAAAATGAGTTCTACTATTGCACAAGAGGCTCGCTTACAAGGCTCACATATAGGCTATGGCCCTGTATTAGATTTAGCCAGAGAACCTCGCTGGTCTCGCACCGAAGAAACATATGGAGAAGATCCAATCTTGATAGCTCGCATGGGCGAAGCATTTGTAAAAGGTTTCGGTAGTGGCGATTTAACGAAAGAGAATAGCCTTATATCAACCCTTAAACATTTTGTAGCCTATGGTGTACCCGAAGGTGGTCATAATGGAAACCCAAACAGTGTAGGTATGAGAGACCTTAGAGAAAATTATCTGCCTCCTTTCCAAGCAGCAGTAAAAGCAGGAGCTTTGTCTGTGATGACTGCATACAATTCTATCGATGGTATTCCTTGTACTTCTTATGAATACCTATTGAAAGATGTGCTTCGCAAAGAATGGGGATTTAATGGTTTTACGGTTTCAGATCTTGGTAGTATCGAAGGTTTAAAAGGAAGCCATCATGTTGTAGAGAACATACAAGATGCAGCTATTCTATCTGCTAATGCAGGCTTAGATGTTGATTTAGGTGGAAATGCTTTCTTCTTATTGATTGACGCAGTGAAGAATAATAAGATAAAAGAATCTGTAATTAATGAAGCTGTAAGCCATGTTCTAAGATTGAAATTTGCAATGGGGCTTTTTGAGAATCCTTATGTAGATGTAAAACAAGTAGCTAAAAATGTACGAAATCAGGAACATATCGATTTAGCTCGTAAAGTAGCACAAGAATCTGTTACCCTTCTTAAAAACGACGATAATATTCTGCCTCTAAACAAAGACATCAAAAAAATAGCTATAATAGGTCCTAATGCAGATAATATATACAATCAATTAGGAGACTATACAGCACCTCAGGAAAGAGACAATATAAAGACTGTTTTAGATGGAATAAAATCAAAACTGAGTACTGCTCAGATTGAATATGTAAAAGGAACAGCAATAAGAGATACTACAAACCTAGAAATTCAGCAGGCTGTTGCTGCTGCAAAAAATGCAGATGTTGCAATAATTGTAGTAGGAGGATCAAGCGCTCGCGACTTCAAAACAAAATATATCGACACAGGAGCTGCCGTTGCTTCAAAAGACAATATCAGCGATATGGAAAGTGGCGAAGGATACGATAGAGCATCACTTGACTTAATGGGAAAACAACTTGATCTATTAAAAGCTGTAAAAGCAACAGGAACACCGATTATTCTAGTATATATTGAAGGTCGCCCCTTAAATATGAATTGGGCTGATGAAAATGCAGACGCACTTCTTACAGCATGGTATCCGGGGCAAGAAGGAGGAAACGCTATTGCTGATATTCTATTTGGAGATTATACCCCCGCAGGTCGTTTACCTATTTCTGTGCCTCGTTCAGTTGGTCAACTACCGGTATATTACAATCAGAGAAATCCAAAGAGCCATGATTATGTAGAAATGACTCAAGCTCCACTTTACCCATTTGGTTTTGGTTTGAGCTATACTTCTTTTGAATATAATAATCTCGTTATTCGCAAAGTAAATAATACACGCTATACAGCAGAATTTACAATTACAAATACAGGTAACTTTGATGGTGATGAAGTTGCTCAACTTTATATACGCGATGAAGTTGCATCAACAGTTCGTCCGGTAAAACAACTAAAGCACTTCTCTCGTATTAATTTGAAGAAAGGGGAAAGTAAAACTGTTTCATTTGAACTTTCCGAAAATGATTTCACAATCATTGATCAGCAAATGAAACGAATTGTAGAACCCGGAAAATTTAAAATTATGATAGGCTCTTCTTCTGAAGATATTAAATTAGAAGATGTAATAAACATTGAGACTATTTAAGGGCTCAGACCTTTTATTACTTTAGTCATAGCACAACAGAAATAATCGGTTATAAATCGAAAGTACATCATTTACAAAAGGCTCCTGAAATAAAATTATTTCAGGAGCTTTTTTATTAACTTTATATTGTATTCTAAGGACAAACAGACTTTATATAAAAATACCGATGGAAAATCTAACATTTGTTTTAGCACCAGATTCTTTTAAAGGCTCTATGACTGCACAAGAAGTATGTGAGGCTATGGAAAAAGGCATAAGAAAAGTGCTTCCCAGTGCAAACTGCATCAAAGTTCCGATGGCAGATGGGGGAGAAGGTACAGTTCAATCATTAGTAGATGCAACCAATGGTACAATATATAACCTTGAAGTTGTAGGTCCTCTAAATACTCCTGTTATTGCCCAATATGGAATATTAGGAGATGGAATAACAGCCGCGATAGAAATGGCATCAGCCAGTGGAATTCAGTATATAAATGAGAAAACCCGAAATCCATTAATTACTACAACATATGGAACGGGTCAATTAATCACAGCATGTTTAGATAAAGGCATAAAAAAGATAATTATAGGTATAGGAGGCAGTGCAACCAACGATGGTGGAGTAGGGCTTGCCCAAGCATTAGGAGCACGCTTCCTAGATAAACAAGATCGTGAATTACCATTTGGAGGCGAAGCATTATCTCAACTTGCTAGAATTGATATATCGAACCTTGATTCTCGTTTAGAAAATATTGAAATAGAGGTTGCTTGTGATGTAACCAATACTTTGTATGGCGAAACGGGAGCATCTAGAGTGTTTGGTCCTCAAAAAGGAGCTACTCCTCAGATGGTGGAAATCTTAGATAATGCACTTTATCATTATTCTGAAATAATAAAACAACAACTAAATAAAGATATTGCAAACATTCCCGGTGCAGGAGCTGCCGGAGGTCTGGGTGCAGGCCTTCTTGCATTTACAAATGCAAAACTAGAACGAGGTGTAAATATTATCATCAACTACACCAACTTGAAAGAAATTATCAAGCAAGCAGATTTTGTATTTACAGGTGAGGGTGGTATTGATTTTCAAACACAATACGGAAAAACGCCTTATGGAGTCGCTCAAGTAGCCAAATCTGAGAACAAAAAAGTGATTGCAATTGCCGGATATATAGGAGAAGGTATAGAGCAATTATATGGCTGTGGTTTTGATGCTATTTTGGGAATTTTACCACAAGCTCTTTCTCTGGAAGAAGCTCTTTTTAAAGGAAAAGAAAATGTTGAAAGAACTATCGAAAATATTGTCCGCATACTTCTAATTAAATAAAAGAACCTTTACTTAATATAAAATCGGTTTTTAGCATCAATATATACAAAAAATAATCTCAAATATGTTTGAATATACAATATTATGTATAAATTTGCAGAATAAAATGTATATTTATTCAAAATGAGAAAGAAAATTCGACATACAACCATCAAAGAAGTTATATTATCTGAGGATATAACCAATCAGGATATGCTTCTAAATGCCCTAATAAACAAAGGGTTTGATGTGACACAAGCAACACTTTCTCGTGATATAAAAGAGCTGAAAATTATAAAAGCACCAACACTAAGAGGTAATTATGCATATCAGTTGGCAGATGCAATTGTAAACTCACAGGACAATATCATGCCTTTATCATCCTTTGGATTTCTGAGTATTGAGTTCTCAGGGCAATTGGCTGTCATAAAAACCCGTCCCGGATATGCTATGGCTATTGCCGGAGAAATAGATTCAAAGGCTAACCAAACGATACTGGGAACTGTTGCCGGAGATGATACGATATTAATAATACCCAAAGATAATATAAGCAGAGAAGAGGTGTTAGCATCTCTTTCCTCATTTATTCCAAATATGAAATGATCAACAATATTTTATCGACAGATAAAAAAATGAAAGAAGAATTAGAACCAGAAATAACTATCGAAATAGCCAGCGATAAACATATTCAATATGTTCAGACTATATTAGATACAATAGAAGCAGCCGCAAAGGTGCGTGGTACAGGTATAGCCAAACGCTCACCCGAATATGTGGAGCTTAAAATGAAAGAAGGCAAATCGATCATCGCTCTTGCCGGAAAAGAATTTGCAGGTTTTTGTTATATCGAAACTTGGGGTAATAAACAATTTGTAGCCAATTCGGGACTTATTGTTGTTGACAAATTCCGAGGGCATGGTTTAGCTAAACGTATCAAGCAAATGGCTTTTGCTCTTTGTCGTCATAGATTTCCTGATGCTAAAGTATTTGGGTTAACATCGGGTGCTGCCGTGATGAAAATCAATACCGATTTGGGATATGTGCCTGTTACCTTTGCCCAATTAACGGATGACGAAGCTTTCTGGAGAGGATGTCAGGGCTGTGTTAATTATGATGTATTGACTCGTACAGACCGCAAATATTGTATCTGTACTGCAATGCTTTACGATCCTAAAGCGCATGAGGATAAGCCGGAAATTAAAGATTTACTGAAAAAATTAAAAGATACTGACAAATGAAAAAGAAAGTCGTTTTAGCTTTTAGTGGAGGATTAGATACTTCATTTTGTGCCAAATATTTATCCGAAGAAAAAGGATACGAAGTATATACAGCTATAGCTAATACCGGAGGTTTCTCGCCGGACGAACTAAAAATAGTTGAAGAAAAAGCCTATAAATTAGGAGCGGTGAAACACGTAGCATTAGATGTTACACAAGAGTATTACGAGAAAAGTATCAAATATATGGTTTTTGGAAACGTTCTGAGAAACGGAACTTATCCTATTTCAGTAAGTTCTGAACGTATATTTCAAGCAATAGCCATTATTAATTATGCTAAAGAAATAGGCGCTGATGCAGTTGCACATGGCAGTACAGGTGCAGGTAACGATCAGGTACGTTTCGATTTGACTTTTGACGTATTGGCTCCCGAAATAGAAATAATTACTCCAACACGTGATATGATCTTAACCCGTGAATATGAGATTGATTATCTTAAAAGACATGGTTATGAAGCAGATTTCACTAAAATGGAATACTCTATAAATAAAGGTCTTTGGGGAACAAGTATAGGTGGTAAAGAGACATTGAAATCGAACCAAACCTTACCCGAAGAAGCATATCCTTCTCAATTGACTAAAAAAGAATCGGAGATTCTAACCATTGATTTTGAACAAGGAGAGATAGCAGGAGTAAACGGAAAAAAATACACTAATAAAATTGAAGCTATCAATAAGATCGAAGAAATAACTTCGGCTTTTGCAATAGGTCGTGATATGCATATTGGTGATACTATTATAGGTATTAAAGGACGTGTAGGTTTCGAAGCCGCTGCACCGTTGGTAATTATCAACGCACACAAAATGCTCGAAAAGCATACTCTTACCAAATGGCAACAATATTGGAAAGAACAATTAGGTAATTGGTATGGAATGTTTTTACACGAAGCCCAATACCTTGAACCTGTAATGCGTGATATCGAAGCTTTCCTTATCAGTTCACAAGAAAATGTGACAGGTACAGTTACTATTAAACTTATGCCTTATCACTATGTATTAGTAGGAGTTGACAGCGATTTCGACTTAATGAAAGCTGAATTTGGAGAATATGGAGAAATAAATAAAGCATGGAGTGCAGATGATGCGAAAGGTTTCACTAAGATTTATTCTATTCCAACAAAAGTATTTCATAGCGTACAAAAGAAAAACGGAAAGTGATTAACTATAAGTGATGTATAAGAAAGTATCTAAAAATGAAGCTGTTCATTATATTTGGGGCGATGGATGTGATAGTTGGGTGTTTGTGGACAAGGACACTTTATCTGTTAAACTAGAAAGTATGCCTCCAAATACTAGAGAAAATGCTCATCATCATGCAAAAGCTTCTCAGTTTTTCTATTTAATCAAAGGAGAGGCTCTATTTCATATCAATGGAAATGAATCTGTTACGGTATTGGCTCAGGAAGGATTGTTAATACCTCCTCAGACAATACATTTTATAGAGAATAAAAGTGATGAAGCTATTGATTTTTTAGTTATTTCTCAACCTACAACAAATAATGATCGGTTTTAACCGATTAAGTAATTTTAAATATTTATTGCTACATTTTATGATTGTAACAGCCTCGAATTGTTACACTTGCCAAAGCAATAAAAAGCTCTGCGAGCTTAAAGATGAATAAAGTACATAGAAAATGATAAAAGCAGGAATAATAGGAGGTGCAGGATATACAGCAGGAGAATTGATTCGTTTATTAATTAATCATCCTCAAGTAGAACTGGTTTTCGTAAATAGTACCAGTAACGCTGGAAATAAGCTGACCGACGTTCATGGAGGTTTACTGGGCGAAACTGATATGAAATTCACAGATCAACTTCCATATAACGAAATAGATGTACTATTTTTCTGTACAGCACATGGTGACACTAAGAAATTCTTGGATACAAATAAAGTTCCTGAGAATTTAAAAATTATAGACTTGTCTACTGATTACCGTAAAGAATCAGCAGAGCATGAATTTGTATACGGTCTACCCGAATTGAATAAAGAGAGAATTAAGCAAGCAAAACGGATTGCCAATCCCGGATGCTTTGCAACAGCTATACAATTGGCTTTACTGCCTTTAGCTAATGCTCAATTATTAAATACCGAAGTTCATGTAAATGCAATTACCGGATCAACAGGGGCGGGGGTTAAACCTTCGGCAACATCACATTTTAGTTGGAGAGAGAATAATATCTCTGTATACAAAGCTTTCGAACATCAGCATTTAGGTGAAATTCGTCAATCGTTGACTCAGCTTCAAAATAATTTCACGGAAGATATTAATTTTATACCCGTTCGAGGTAACTTTACTCGAGGTATATTTGCAAGTATCTATCTAAATTTCGAGGGTTCGGAAGAAGATGCTCGTAAACTATACGAAGACTTCTACAAGGATAGTCCTTTTGTTATAGTAACTGATAAAAATCCTGATTTAAAACAAGTTGTCAACACTAACAAATGTGTTCTATATGTAGAGAAGCATGGTAATAAACTGCTTATTCTTTCTTGTATCGACAATTTAGTGAAAGGTGCTTCAGGGCAAGCTCTTCATAACTTGAATCTTATCTTTGGTTTAGACGAAACGCAAGGATTGAAACTGAAAGCAACAGGATTTTGAGGCTACGGTAAATATTTTTTTAGAATTAGTTATATGGAAATAAAATATTCTGATAAAATACCACACATAAATTCATTCTTTACCCTTTATGAATCTACAGGATGGAATGAAGATGCTGAAAAAACAAAAGAAGATCTTTATGAAGCTATAAAGAATAGTTGGTATATTGTATCTGTTTTTTCGGATGAAATATTAATAGGTTTCGGAAGAGTTATTTCAGATGGAAAATTACATGCATTTATTGTAGACCTAATTATTTCTCCTGAATATAAATTAAAAGGAATTGGTACTGAGATACTGAATCGTTTAGTAGATTATACACAGAAGGCAGGTATTAGCGATATCCAGCTTTTTTGTGCTAATGATAAAAAAGAATTTTACTTGAAAAATAATTTTATCGAACGACCGCTGAATGCTCCAGGTATGCAATACCAGATTTATTAATTAAAAAAATCGTGCCTATGCCCTTTCAGATAGACGACCAGACGAAAAAGGATCTAGACATTTTTGGCACATACAAAAGTGGAAAATCGATATTTGACTTATTTAACCTGAGTACATGCAAAGGTGGTCAAGACAAACTATATCGTTTTTTGGCAGAGCCGATGACTGATCTTGAGAAAATAAAAGAACGAAAAGAAGCCGTTCTATTCTTTCAACATCATGTAACATCAAGATTAATTATAGATAAGGATGCTCTGGATTATGCAGTATACTATCTAAAAGACAGGGGATCTTCTATCAGGCGTGCATCAAAGGTATGGTCGGCTGAACGGAAAATAATGAATACATTGAACCCGACAGAAAGCTACTATGTTGTAAAAAACGGAGTAAGCTCTATGATTGTGATTCTAAAATCATTATATGAATTCTCTCTGAATTTGGTAAATGAAGAAAAAGCTAATCATTGTCCTATATTACTAAAGAAAGACAATGATAAAGTTCTGGAAATATTCGCTTTATCTGAATTTCAGAGTGCTCTGGGTTTGAAAAGCCTAAAGGCTTACGATATTGATGTGTATGATTCTATATTTAGACACTCGCAAAGTCGGAATATTCAATTTTTGATTAATCTCATCTATGAATATGATGCTTTTCAGGCTATAGCCAATGCGGCAGATAAGTACAACCTTTGTTATCCCGAAGTTTTACCCAAATCAGCAAATTGTCTTGAACTCGAAGGACTATTTCACCCCTTTGTAGAAGATGCGGTAGCAAATGACATTAGTTTTGGAGGAGAATCAAATCTATTATTCATCACCGGACCCAATATGGCTGGAAAATCAACTTTTCTAAAAGCCTTAGGTGTTTCTGCTTATTTGGCACACGCAGGATTCCCTGTACCTGCCAAAAGTATGAGATTAAGTCTTATCTCCGGATTATGTACTACCATCAACATATCCGATGACTTACATTCGGGTTACAGTCACTTCTATGCAGAAGTTCTGAGAGTAAAGTATGTTGCTAATCAGTTGAAAGAAAACAATAATCTACTGGTTATTTTCGACGAACTATTCAGAGGAACAAATGTAAAAGATGCCTATGATGGAACTTTGGCTATAGTATCTGCATTTGCACGCATCAAAAGTTCATTCTTTGTTATATCAACACATATAATAGAAGCTGCCGAAAGTTTAAGTGCAAATGATAATATAAGTTTCCGAAGTTTCGAAATACGTGAAGTAGATGGACACCCGACATATACCTACAAGTTAAAAGATGGTATATCGACCGATAGATTAGGCATGTATATAATACGTAAAGAAAGGGTAGTGGAGATGATAAACGAAGTATTGACAACCGAACCCAAAAGTGAAAATATAGAAACTAATAATTAGATTACTTTCTAAAATAGAAATAAGAATAAGTAATAAATAGGTCTGCGACCTTATAATATAAAGTATAAAAATGAAATTATTCGATGTATTTCCATTATTTGACCTTAACATAGTAAAAGGGAATGGATGTTATGTATATGATGAAAAAGGGAATGAATATCTGGACCTTTATGGCGGACATGCCGTAATTTCAGTAGGTCATACGCATCCATATTACGTAGAAAAAATAACCGACCAATTAAATAAACTGGGTTTTTACTCAAACTCTGTAATTAATGAATTACAACAAGAGGTCGCTCAGAAATTAGGAGAACAATGCGGTTATCCTGATTATTTCCTTTTTCTTATCAACTCGGGTGCCGAAGCAAATGAGAACGCAATAAAGTTGGCTTCTTTTCACAATGGAAGAAAAAAGGTTCTAGCTTTTAAGAAAGCATTCCACGGACGGACCTCTGTAACTGTCGCAACAACAGATATTCCTGCATATTCTGCTCCTGTAAATGATAATTCAAATGTTACATTTGCTCCGTTCAACGATATTGAATTCGTAAAAAAAGAATTGGCAACAAAAGAATATTGCTCTGTAATCATAGAAGGTATCCAAGGAGTTGCAGGTATTCACATTCCAGACGATAAGTTTCTAAAAGAACTTCGCGATGTTTGTACGGAAACCGAAACAATCCTTATTTTGGACGAAATCCAATCAGGTTACGGACGTAGTGGTAAATTCTTTGCACATCAGTATGCTGATATAACTGCTGATCTTATAACTGTTGCTAAAGGTATCGGTAATGGTTTCCCTATGGCTGGCGTTTTAATTAACCCTATGTTTAAAGCTGTTTACGGACAACTTGGAACCACTTTTGGCGGTAATCATTTAGCTTGTGCTGCTGCTATTGCAGTATTGGACATAATGAAAAAAGAAAAATTAGTAGAAAATGCTTTGAATGTAGGAGAATATTTAATCACCGAATTAAAGAAATTATCAGGAATAAAAGAAGTACGTGGACGTGGTCTTATTATAGGTATCGAAATGAACGAACCAATAAAAGAAAAAAGGTCAAAACTTCTATTCGAAGATAAGATATTTACAGGGTCAACGGGAACTCATGTATTTCGTCTCCTGCCTCCATTATGCTTAACTAAAGAGCAAGCCGATGTATTTCTGACTAAATTTAAGCAGATAGTATAATTCCTATTAAAAAAGCACCTATTTTAGCGGTGCTTTTTTATTGCCTAAAAAATAAATTAAACAAACCAGAACCATACCATGAAACCTTCCAGTAAAATAGTCCTTCGTATAGATGAAAAACCTAAATTCCTTCAATGGATATTACTAAGCATCCAACACCTTTTTGCCATGTTTGGAGCAACAGTTTTAGTTCCTGCTCTTACTGGAATGAGCCCGGCTGTAGCTCTCGTTTCAAGTGGTTTAGGTACATTAGCCTTCATCTTGATAACACGAGGTAAAGTTCCTTCTTATTTAGGATCATCTTTTGCTTTTATTAATCCGCTTATTGCCATAAAAGCATTTGAGGGATTTGCTGGTATAATGGTAGGTAGTTTTCTTGTAGGAATTGTTTATGCCATTGTTGCTTTGGTTATTGCAAAAACAGGAATCAAATGGTTAATGAAATTATTACCTCCCATTGTTGTAGGACCAATTATTATGGTCATTGGGTTAGGCTTATCGAGCGTAGCGGTCAGTATGGTTACCAATCATCATGGAGGATATGATATAGACTATGTACTGGTGGGGCTTGTAACTTTAGTTATTACTATTGTATTTGCCATATACACCAAAGGATTTTTAAGTGTAGTTCCTGTTTTGATGGGTATTATCGGTGGATATATTTTTGCTCTAATAATGGGAATTGTCGACTTTCAAAGGGTAATAGAAGCCAGTTGGTTTGAAGTACCTCCTTTCGAAATTCCATTTGTACATTTTACACCTCACTTCACATGGAAAGTATTCTTACTAATGGTTCCTGTAGCTATTGTTCCTATTGCAGAACATATCGGACATCAATTGGTATTGAGTAAAGTAGTAGAGAAAGATTTATTAGAAGATCCGGGATTGCATAAGTCTTTATTTGGTGATTCAGTAGCATCCATAATTGCCTCTTGTATTGGAGGACCTCCTGTTACTACTTATGGCGAAAATATCGGGGTATTGGCTATCACCAAGGCATTTAGTATATACTTATTTATTGGTGCTTCCTGTTTTGCCATCCTTTTTGGATTCTGTGGAAAAATATCCGCTCTCTTATCTTCTATTCCAACGCCTGTAATGGGAGGAGTATCTATACTTCTATTTGGAATCATTGCATCCAGCGGATTGAGAATGCTTGTTGAAAATAAAATAGATTTTTCTCAAAAGAGAAACCTCATTATAGCATCCGTTATTCTTGTTATCGGAATAGGTGGAGCAGCAATACATATAGGGAGTCATTTTTCACTCGAAGGTATGGCATTAGCTTCTATTATTGGTGTAGTATTGAATCAAATACTACCGGGAAAACAAGTTGTCGATTTTAAAGATATGTTTGGTGAGTAAGGCAATTAAATAAAGAAGAGAGTGTATCAAAAGAGATTTAGCACACAGAATACACTGATAATACAGATTTTTTATATTTTGTAAATCACTATTAACTAGTGAGATATAAAAATAAAACTCAGAATTTTCTGTTATTTCAGTGTAATTTGTGTGCTATTTAAGTTCTTTATTTTATTGTCGCATAAAAATCTTCTCTTACCGGACTGAAACTATCAATAATTATTCCTGCTTCCAAACAAACTAAGCCATGCTTAATATCAGGTTCTGCAAAGAAGCCATCACCTGCTTTTAAAGTTTTAGTCACACCATCTATTGTAACTTCATATACTCCTGATTCAATATAGGCAGTTTGTACATGAGGATGCGAATGCTGATAACCGATAGCGCCTTTTTCAAAGATTACTTTTACTGTCATTATTTCATTATTATATCCTACAAATTGGCGTGTTATACCCTTATCTGCAGTATATACAGGCTCGTCATCTTTAAGAAAGAAAGGCTTACTTTTAATCTGTTCCATTGTTTTGTATTTATATTTCAGAACAAGGTAGATATTTATCTGAAAATATTCAAATGAATCGCGATTATAACTCTAGTTTGTTAAACTATTTTTTATATATTGACGTTATAAGAGAAAGAGAATAATTAAATATAAAATAATATGGAAAACTTATTAAAGAGATTACAAGAAGAAGCTGGTTTATCAGAAGAACAAGCTGTAAAAGTTGTAACGATAGTTAAAGACTTTATGGATAAAGAAGGTCTTGAAATAGATTGGGATAAATTTTTCAAAGGAAAATATGGTGATCTCAGAGAGCAAGCCAAATCGTTATTCGATGTAATTTCACATAAAGCACGTGAGTACTCAGATAAAATTGAAGACAAAGTAGAAGATCTCACCATACAAGCAAAACGCACAGCCCGTGATCTGTCTCAGAAAGCAAGCGACTATCTGGACGATGAAAAGAAAAAATAAAGTCAATTAAGGTCTCAGACCTTTTTATTGCTTTGGTAGGTGTAATAACTAAAGACTGTTATATCCATGAAATATAGTAAATAAATATCATGGGTCACTTATATAGGAAGGTTGGTAATTTAATTATCAACCTTTTTTATTTTATGTCTTAAATAAAGAAATTTGTCTTTATTAGTTGTATACTTTTGATTAACTTTGTCGAAGATTAATAAAGTGATAATATAGCTTAATCAATATGGTATCTTTTTTCCTTAATTCTGCTAAAAACGTCATTGCAGTAGAAACATCTTCTCCAATCGAATCTTCTGATATCCAAAAGTTAAAATGGCTCTTCGATGAAGCTCAACTAGTTGAATCTTCAGAGCTTCAAGGACATTTCGTAGGCCCTCGTAAAGAGATGGTTACCCCTTGGAGTACCAATGCTGTTGAGATTACTCAAAATATGGCTATTACGGGTATTATTCGTATTGAAGAATTCTTTTCTGCTGAGCAAGATTCTAAATATGACCCGATGCTTCAACAAAGCTACAATGGGTTAGGACAAACTTTGTTTACAATTGATAAAAAACCCGATCCGATTCTAGAAATCGATGATATTGCAGCATATAATGCCAAAGAAGGTTTGGCTCTAAGTTCAGAAGAAATAGACTATCTAAATGGTTTAAGTGCTAAACTGAATAGAAAACTTACAGATAGCGAGGTCTTTGGTTTTTCACAAGTAAACTCAGAACATTGCCGTCATAAGATATTCAACGGAACATTTATTATTGATGGTGAGGAAAAAGAAAGTTCCCTTTTTCAACTGATAAAAAAGACATCAAAAGTCAATCTAAATAAACTAATCTCCGCTTATAAAGATAATGTTGCATTTAATGATGGACCCGAAATAGAACAGTTTGCTCCTGCAAGTGGGGATAAACCAGACTATTTTGAGACCAAACAAATTAAATCTGTTATCTCACTAAAAGCCGAAACTCATAATTTCCCTACCACAGTAGAACCATTTAATGGTGCTGCAACAGGTTCTGGAGGTGAAATACGCGACCGCCTTGCCGGAGGTAAAGGATCGTTACCTCTTGCAGGGACTGCCGTTTATATGACAGCTTATCCACGTACCAAAGAAGATAGAGTGTGGGAAGAAACTATGGCTGAAAGAGATTGGTTATATCAAACTCCCGAAGAAATTCTAATAAAGGCATCCAACGGAGCATCCACCTTTGGTAACCATTTTGGACAACCTCTGATTTGTGGCTCCGTTTTAACCCTCGAACATTTCGAGAATCAAAAGAAATTTGCATACGATAAAGTTATCATGTTAGCCGGAGGTGTTGGCTTTGGCAACAAACGCGATGCTATAAAAAATGAACCTGAACCAGGAGAGAGTGTTGTTGTACTAGGTGGTGATAATTATCGTATCGGAATGGGTGGTGGTGCTGTATCTTCTGTTGATACAGGTCAATATTCGAGTGGTATTGAATTGAACGCAGTTCAACGTGCTAACCCTGAGATGCAAAAACGTGTTTCGAATGTTATCCGTACATTATCAGAATCAGATAATAATCCTATTGTATCAATCCACGATCATGGTGCAGGAGGACACTTAAATTGTCTTTCGGAACTTGTAGAGCTAACCGGTGGTATTATAGATGTATCGAAACTTCCTGTCGGAGACCCAACTCTATCTTCTAAAGAAATTGTAGGTAACGAGAGTCAGGAAAGAATGGGTATGATAGTGCCTGCAGAAACAGCCGAAGCTATAAAAAGAATAGCAGAACGCGAACGCTCGCCAATGTATGTAGTTGGCAAAACTACAGATGACAAGAAGTTTGTTTTTGAACAAGCTGATGGTAAACGTCCTATAGATTTAAGTTTAGAAGACTTCTTCGGAAAAGCACCACGTACAATTATGCGTGATGAAACTATAGAAGAGTATTTCACTAATCCCGATTATAAATTATTAAGCTTGAAAGGACATTTATCGAATGTTCTTCAACTCGAAGCTGTTGCTTGTAAAGACTGGTTGACAAATAAAGTAGACCGTTCTGTTACAGGAAAAGTTGCACGTCAACAATGTCAGGGAGAAATACAACTTCCTTTGAGTGACCTTGGTGCTGTTGCACTCGATTACAGAGGTCGTTCGGGTATTGCAACATCTATCGGTCATGCTCCTCAAGTAGCAATGGTAGACTCCGAAGCAGGTTCTGTAATAGCTATCGCAGAAGCTCTGACAAATATAGTATTTGCACCTCTTGAAGATGGAATTCAAGGTATATCACTAAGTGCAAACTGGATGTGGCCTTGTAAAAACCCCGGAGAGGACGCTCGTTTATACCGAGCAGTAGAAGCTTGTTCTAACTTTGCTTGTGAATTAGGAATCAATATTCCAACAGGAAAAGATTCACTATCAATGACTCAAAAATACGGAGATGATAAAGTATATGCTCCTGGTACAGTAATTATATCTGCTGCTGCCGAAGTTAAGAATATACGCAAGATCGTATCTCCCGTATTAGCATATATCAAAGGAACTTATCTGTATTATATTGACTTCTCTTTTGATACTTTCAAATTGGGAGGATCTGCCCTTGCTCAAACAATGAGTAAATTGGGTGAAGAAGTGCCTACTGTAAAAGACTCAGAATACTTCAAGGATGCGTTTACTTGTATTCAGGAATTAATTGAAAGAGGTCTGGTTCTTGCCGGACATGATATTTCTGCCGGAGGTATGATTACTGCCATGTTAGAAATGTGTTTTGCAAATCCTCAAGGCGGATTAGAGGCTAGACTAGATAAATTGCATCATGCAGATCTTATCAAAGTATTATTCTCTGAAAATCCGGGAGTACTTATTCAGGTAAAACATCATCATTTAGTTGAAAAAATACTGGATGATTATGGTATTGGTTATGCAATAGTTGCCAGACCAACTGAAAATAGAAAACTAACTATTCAGAAAGACGAATTCTATGAAGAATTCGATATTGACGGGTTAAGAGATATCTGGTACGAATCATCTTATTTATTAGATAAGATCCAAAGTGGAGCAGATTTAGCCAAAGCACGTTATGAAAATTACAAGAACCAACCTGTAGAGTTTAAAATAAATAGTTCTTTCAATGGTAAATTTTCTCATTTGGGAATTACACCAACGAGAGAAGGAAAATCGGGAGTTAAAGCAGCTATTATCAGAGAGAAAGGAACTAATGGCGAACGTGAGATGGCTTATACTTTATATCTGGCTGGTTTTGATGTAAAAGACGTACACATGACCGACCTTGCATCAGGAAGAGAAACGTTAGAAGATATAAGCCTGATCGTTTTCTGTGGTGGATTTTCTAACTCCGACGTACTAGGTTCTGCAAAAGGGTGGGCTGGTAGCTTCATGTATAATGAAAAAGCTAAAATTGCTTTACGTAATTTTTATGCTCGTGAGGATACTTTAAGCTTAGGTGTTTGTAATGGTTGTCAATTGGTAATGGAGTTAGGATTAATTTATCCTGAACACGATGAAAAACCTAAGATGAATCATAATGCCTCACATAAGTTTGAATCTACATTTCTATCTGTTGATATACCTAAGAATAACTCGGTGATGTTTGGCTCACTATCAGGTAGCAAGCTTGGTGTTTGGGTAGCTCATGGTGAAGGACGTTTTACATTTCCTAAAGCAGAATCAGAATATAATATTGTTGCTAAATATGCATACGACGAATATCCGGGCAATCCTAACGGATCTGATTTTTCGACGGCTGCGGTTTGTTCTAAAGACGGTCGCCACTTAGCAATAATGCCACACCCTGAAAGAGGAATATTCCCATGGCAATGTGCCTATTATCCATTCGAAAATCGTAAGGATGATGTTACACCTTGGATGGAAGCATTTATCAATGCTAAAAACTGGGTAGAAAAACATAAATCTTAATAGATTTAAAACCTATTATTAAAAAAGACCAATACTTCCTAAAGTATTGGTCTTTTTTGTATTTTATATAAGCATTTAATTTACAAGTATTAAGAATATGCAACCTTATCTCTGCAATTTAAATAATACAGGTAAAGTAAAGTACACAGCCACAGGATGTCCATTTTGCATACCGGGAATCCATTTAGACATCATTTTTACAACTCTTACTGCTTCTTTATCACAAGAGGGATCAAGAGGTCGTATAACTTGTATATTAGATATGGTACCATCTTTACCAACTACAAATTTAAGAACCACACGCCCTTCAATATCATTTTCAGCAGCAATTGTAGGATATTTTATATTTGCACCTAAATATCTCATCAACTCACTCATTCCACCCGGAAATTGAGGCATTACTTCCACAATATCGTGAATTTGATTAGGTTCCTGTGGCGGTTGATTGGTTATTAGACGTTGCTCTCTCTGTAGCTCTCCAGGATCAATACCTACTGAATTACCTGTTTCTACTGTTACTGTAGTTATTAACGAGCTACTCTCATTTAATTCCTGCTGAGACAATAATTCTCTAGACTCATCTACCATATCATCAGCTGTTATTGCTGGAGGAGTAAATCGTTGTGAATCAATAATAGGAGGAGGGGGTGGGGTAGTCGATGGTTCTACGATAGGCTGTTCCTGCTCTTCGGTATCTTCATATTCACCTATAATATAAGGACCGACTAAACCGGCATCAACTACCTTTGGAGGATTAACCGCATTCAATAATGAAGGAAGCCCTGCAACGATTCCCACAAAAATGACAACAATAAAAAAAGCCAGAAGATGCCTTTTTGAAGAACTTTGGCGTAAAGCATACGCCCCATAGGTTTTGTTTTTACCGGTGAATACTATATCGCACCAGTCTGAAGAATTTAGTTGAATGTTACGTGCCATAATCATATAATTTAAATGGTTATTACTACATATTCATTCCCTCTTTGCCTAATAGATAGAAATATTTAACAAATTCCATAAGACAAAACAAAAAATTCAGAAATTATTGATAAAAACTTGACATAAAAAGAAACAGCCCGTTTACTATTTGCAAACGGGCTGTTTCTTTTATATATTATAGTACTTATGTGGGTTCTATTTAACTTCCCAAACTTCGCCACTCATCAGAAAATCATTTAGTGTGCGTACCTTTGTTTTAACCTGAACATCATCGATCATTTTCTTTACTTCCTGATCGTAACACAGCCCTTCGACATTGCGAATGACACCAATAGCTACAGGAAATCCGTTTTCAGGAGCCATTAGTCCTAATTTCAAATGCAATATATTATCTTGTGTTGTGGCATCATGTACTAATACATCCTCGATGGTGTAGCCATCTTGTCCGATAGTAACCACTTTCAGATTAAAGCCATCCCGCACCAGCCCTTTGTCCATATTAGCTCCGAAAATCATCTTTTCGCCCTGCTTTAATAAAATGGTGCGGTCATCTCTATAGGCTTTATCTACAATTTCTTTGTGTATATTATCATTAAATATAACACAATTCTGAAGTACTTCTACAACCGAGGTTCCTTTATGTTGCTCTGCCTGCACAAATGCATCTGTAGTATTTTTCAAATCAATATCAATACAACGTGCAAAAAAAGTTCCTCTTGCTCCCAAAGCAAGTTCTATCGGATGAAAAGGATCTTCCACGGTGCCATAAGGCGATGACTTTGAAACGAACCCTCTATCGGAAGTAGGAGAGTATTGCCCTTTAGTTAAACCATATATTTTATTATTTAGAAGTAAGATATTAATATCCACATTCCGTCTGATTGTATGTATAAAGTGGTTACCTCCGATTGCCAAACTATCGCCATCACCGGTCGTAAGCCACACCGACAATTCGGGTTTGGCAACCTTTACACCTGTTGCGACGGCAGCTCCACGTCCATGAATAGTATGAAAGCCATATGTATTCATATAATAAGGTAAACGGGAAGAACACCCAATACCCGAAATAGCAGCCAGATTATGCGGTTCTATTTGCAATATCACCATTGCCTTATGCAGACATGTTAATACGGCATGATCGCCGCATCCGGGACACCAACGAACGTACTGATCACTTTTATAACTTCTGGTGTCATGAACAATAGGATTAGTTATTGTATCCATATGTTTTATTTATTTTTTAAGGTCTAAGACCTATTTATTACTTATCCAAGTATAACAACTATTGATAGTTATTACTTTTAATGGTTATATCAGAATCTAACTGTTACTTTATTTCTTGTGTGAAAAAGTCAATTAAATCAGAAACAACAAAAGGCTGACCATTTACTTTGTTGTATTTAATCATAGGCAGATTATTGAATTTCTCGGATAAATATCCGGCAAATTGACCATTGTTTTGCTCTGCTACAATTATCTTATCATATTTCCTTAATACGCTTTCGGTATTTCTAGGTAAAGGACTTATAAAATTAAAGTGAGCCAAAGCAACTTTATTTTCTCCTTTGCTCATTTCTTCAACAGCTTCTCTTAAATGGCCATAAGTACCACCCCAACCAACAACTAAAGTCTTAGAATCAGTATCTCCTAATACTTCTAACTCAGGAATGAAATCTGCAATTCTATCTATTTTAGCTTGTCGGGTATCAACCATCTTTTGATGATTATCAGGGTCTGTAGAGATCGCTCCTGTAAAGTAATCCCTCTCCAAACCACCTATACGATGAGTATATCCCTCTGTACCTGCCGGAGCCCAATAACGTGCATAATTGTCTTCGTTTCGGGCAGCCACTGTCCATTCGTCTCCAGTATATAAGCTGATATCGTTTGGCTTGATGGAAGGATATTCTTCCATATTAGGTATTTTCCATGAAGAAGAACCATTTGCAATATAACTATCAGTCAATAAAATAACAGGAGTAATGTGCTCTAAGGCTATCTTTGAAGCCCAATATGCTGTATCAAAACAATTAGTAGGACTTGATCCTGCAATAACTACAATAGGGCTTTCTCCATTACGTCCGTATAATGCCTGACGCAAATCTGTTTGCTCTGTTTTGGTAGGTAATCCAGTTGAAGGTCCGCCACGTTGTACATCTACTATTACTAAGGGTAATTCTGCCATAACCGCTAAACCAATAGCTTCTCCTTTCAGGGCAAGTCCCGGTCCGGATGTTGAAGTAACAGCTAAGCTACCGGCAAAACTTGCTCCAATAGCTATACATATTCCGGCAATTTCATCTTCTGCCTGTACAACCTTTACGCCTAAGTCTTTTCTCTTTACTAACTCATGCAAAATATCTGTTGCAGGAGTTATAGGATACGATCCTAGAAATAATTGAAGATTAGCTTTTTCAGCAGCAGCGATCAAACCGAAAGCTGTCGCCGAATTACCGTTCACATCCATATAGTAACCTTTATCCATTTGCAGGGTATCTACTCTATATGAAGAAACAGACAGGCTAGTATTATGTCCATAATTATATCCATTCGCTAAAACCTGTAAATTAGCATCAGCCAAAACAGGTTTCTTCGAAAATTTGGTAGAAAGCATCTCATTTACAATATCAATCGGTCTGTTGAATAACCAACAAACGACACCCAGAGCAAACATATTTTTGCATCTGATCTTACTCTTCATATCCAGTTCAAAAGCAGCTAAGCTATCTTTTGTTAATGTTGTAATAGGAATAGCAACTATTTGTTGGGTAGTAAGCCCTAATTCAAGAAAAGGGTCTTCTGTTTTAAACAAAGCCTTTTCTAAATCTCTTTTCTGAAAAGAATCTGTATCAACAAGTATTATTGAATTTGTTTTTAATTGGTTTGCATTTACTTTCAATGCAGCAGGGTTCATAGCTACCAATACATCAGCTTTATCACCTGAGTTGTAGACTTGAGTCCCAATATGCATCTGAAAGCCAGAAACCCCACTTAATGTACCTTGAGGAGCTCGTATTTCTGCCGGAAAATCGGGAAATGTAGATATCTGGTTTCCCAAAATAGCAGATAAATTCGAAAATAAAGTACCCGATAATTGCATTCCGTCTCCCGAGTCTCCCGAAAAGCGTATTACAATATCTTGCACATCGTTAACTTGTATTTTTTCCAACATTGTCTTTTAGTTTTATATCTTTAGCAAAGGAATAAAAGAGTGCTCGAATAAGCAAGTAATAATAAGAAATTAAAAACTTTTATGCTCACTATTTTGTTTTTAAATACATAATAACAAAAAATAAATCCTCGTTTGTAAAAAAAGTTGTTACTTTGCCCGGGTTTGTTAAAATCACAGCCTTACAGGCTTAAACAAAAATTGAATATAAATCACTATTAAATAATAGATTAACACATATAAAAGTAGATGAAAAAAGGAGTTGGATTTCTTGTTTTTGCAACATTTCTCCTAAGTGGATCGTCAATGTATGCTCAAGACAAAGGCAATGCCGAAAAACGGTATTTTGAGATCAATAAAAATATCGAAGTTTTTAATTCGGTTATCAAAGAACTTGATATGTTTTATGTAGATACATTGGATGTAGAAAAAACTATAGAATCGGGTATTGTGAATATGTTGGCCGGTTTAGATCCATACACTAACTATATGACTGAAGAAGAAGTTAGTGAGTTTACAATATTGACTACCGGAGAATATGCAGGAGTAGGAGCTATAATTTCATCTCGAAATTTAGACGGACGTGATATTGTTTACATAGTAGAACCATACGAAAATATGCCTGCCGCTAAAAGTGGACTAAAAGCAGGTGACATTATACTCTCTATTAATGGAGAAGACATGACTTCTGCCGAAAAAGTTGCAGGAGAACCTTATGGCAAAACCCTTTCGAATAAAGTGACCAGCAGACTTAAAGGACAAGCCGGTACTGAAATTACTGTTAAAGTGGAACGTCCGGGAGTAAAGAAACCTATTGAGATGAAAATTGTACGTCAAAATGTACAGATTTCTTCTGTTCCATATTATGGATTACTTCAAGACAATGTTGGATATATCGTTCTCACCGGATTTACAGACAAGTGTGCTCAAGAAATAAAAAATGCCTTTCTGGATCTAAAGAAACAAGGTATGACTTCTTTGATCCTAGACCTTAGAGGAAATGGTGGAGGTATTATGGAAGAAGCTATACAATTAGTAAACTTCTTTGTACCAAAAGGACATGTTGTTCTGAGTACTAAAGGAAAAATGAAACAATGGGATAGAATCCACCGTACAACACTAGATCCTATTGATGCCGATATTCCTTTGGTTGTTTTAGTAGATAAAGGTTCGGCTTCAGCTTCTGAGATCGTATCAGGAGCGTTGCAAGATCTGGATAGGGCTGTAATTATGGGACAACGCACCTATGGTAAAGGTTTGGTACAAGCTCCAAGAGATTTGCCTTATGGAGGAAGTCTTAAAGTAACTACCTCTAAATACTATATACCAAGTGGTCGTTGTATTCAGGCAATAGATTATAAACACCACAATGAAGACGGAAGTGTAGGTCGTATACCTGATAGTTTAACAACAGTGTTCAAAACATCCATCGGACGTGAAGTTCGAGATGGTGGGGGAGTAACACCTGATATTAAACTGGAAGAGATAAAAATACCTAGTATTACATATTATCTTCTAAACCAATACATCGTAAATGACTGGGTTACCGACTGGGTTATCAAAAATCCTAAAATTGGTCCTTTGGATAAATTTAGTATTACTGACGAAGATTACGAAAGCTTCAAGACTTTTGTGAAATCTAAAAAAGATTTTAAATACGACGGACTTAGCGAAAAAAGATTAAAGACCTTGAAAGATGTGATGGACTTTGAAGGCTATTCAAAAACAGCTGATGAAGAATACAAAGCTTTAGAAGCAAAACTTGTTCCCAATCTTGATAGAGATTTAGATAACTTTAAAGATGATATAAAAAAGCTTCTGAATATGGAGATTGCCAAACGCAATTATTTCCAAAGAGGAGAACGTATTGAGTCTTTAAAAACAGATAAAGATGTGAAGCAAGCTATTGAATTATTGAACAATCCCGAGCAATATAAAGAAATATTTACTCCGGGTCGTAAAATTATAGATCTGGCCAGCAAAACAGGTTCGGAGGAAGAAGCCGAAAATCTATAATTCGATATAACGTTTTAAGACAAAAACCTATAAAAAAGTATCCCATCTTATCGGTGGGATACTTTTTTTATTATCTTTGCAAGACTTAAGAACTACTTCTTTAGAAGAACTTTCGTTTATACTTTTCTTATTCTCACTTATATAGATTATTTTATACATGGATTATAACACGCAATTAAAAAAGCTTGCTCTTCCTGAATATGGAAGAAATATCCAAAACATGGTCGATTTTTGTCTGACTATCGATGATCGTGCGGAACGCAAAAGATGCGCTAATACGATTATCAATATTATGGGGAACATGTTTCCACATCTACGTGATGTGAACGACTTCAAACATATACTTTGGGATCATCTGGCTATCATGTCTAACTTCGAACTTGACATCGATTATCCTTATGAAATCATAAAGAAAGAAGACTTATTCTCTAAACCCGGAAAAGTTGAGTATAGCCGCCCTACCATGTTTTTTAAACACTATGGTAAGACGCTCGAAAAACTGATAGCACTAGCTGCAGAATATCCGGAAGGAAAAGAAAAAGAGCAATTGGTATGGTTAGTTCTTAACCATATGAAGAAAACATATATCCAATGGAACAAAGAAGTAGATGATGCTAAATTATTTCAAGATTTGTATGATTTATCTGATAGAAAAATAGATAAACGTAACTCTGATATGAAGTTAGCAGACATGAAAGATCTTAATCAAAGGAAGCAACAGCGTAATAACAGCCCACAGCAAAAGAAGAAATAATATATGATTCGTGAAGACGAAGTTCTCAAAATAGGGAAATTTATTAAACCTCATGGTATCAAAGGCGAAATTACTTTCGCCTTTGATAATGATATATTCGATAGAGTTGATTGTCCTTATTTAATCTGCTCTGTTGACAATATTTTAGTACCTTTTTTCGTTAAATCACGCAGATTTAAAGGTAGCGATACAGCATTGATTCTTTTTGAAGACATAAATTCTGAAATTGAAGCAAAACATTTCAACGGATTGAGTGTATATTTCCCACGTAAATATTTTGATGAAAATGAGGAGGTAGAATTCACCCTCAATTACTTCATAGACTTCATTGTTATTGATAAAGAACTTGGCGAAATCGGTACTATTTCCGATGTAGACGAGTCTACTATAAACACCTTATTTTTACTGAAAAAGAAAGGAAATGGGGATGACATTATTATCCCTGCATCTGACGACTTCATTACAGATATAGATTCCGAAAAGAAAATATTATATGTAGACCTACCTGCTGGTCTGATTGATATAGAATAATAAAATTTACTATTTTCGTATAGACACAAAAAAAAGAGGATAGCTTAACTTCCTCTTACCAAACCACAAAACTAATCTAAACAAAAATCTCTCAATCCTAATGATTGACGAGATTTTAAAATATTACTAATAACCTAAACACTTAAACCTTAAACCTAATTTATTGGATGAGTCCAATAATAACCAATTTTCAATCTTCTTACCTAGCTTTACACTAATTCCTTAACTCTATACGACAAAGATATATGATATATTTTCATCCTCCAAATATTTAATGCTATAAAACATGTTTTTTTAATTGTTTTTCTCAATGTTAACATAAACCATATCTATTTCCAAAATAAAAATTAAACATAACCAACTAATAACAAGATAGATAATAACAAATCAATTAAATACACTAAAATATTTATTAAGATATTTATGGAATAACTCATACCAGTTCTATCTATTAGGAAAAGAGACACTAATTACAAACACTCTAAAACCTAAAGTTATGGCACGCAATATCCAACTGAATTCTTCTGACTGGTGTGATATAGTTTTCGCCGGCAAAAACAAATCCTATGGAGCGTATACCTTACGTCAAGGCTCTTCAAAAAGGCACATTTTGGCTTTCGGTGTTATGGTGCTTTTTGTTGGAGCAGTAGCTGCATTACCATCATTTTTGGAAGCAGTTAAAGCCAACAGCTCTATTGTAAAAGGTATAGATGATGAATTTATACTGTCTACAATAGCAAAGGTAGAGGAGCAAATACCCGAAGAAAAGCTAATTCTTCAAGAAATAGCCCCACCCAAACCAATTCTAAAATCGACAATTGCATTTACACCTCCGGCAATAGTATCTGTTGTTGACCCTGAGAAAGAAATGAAAGCTATAGGAACACTTTTAGACAGTCCAGCTCCAATATCTAAAGCAACTATTGAAGGCAGCAATGCCCCCGGAGCAGTAGACATCGCAGATGTAAAAGAGCATACAGCAATTATTGAAGGACCTGTAAAACAAGATAAACCATTTTTGAGTGTAGAGCAAATGCCTCAGTTTCCAGGTGGTGATGCAGAGCTTATGAGATTTATTGGTAGTAATCTTAAATACCCTACTATTTCTGTAGAAAATGGAATTGAAGGGCGTGTAATTATACGATTCGTGATAGGTAAAGATGGGAGAGTATCAGACGTTGAAATAGTAAGAACCCTTGATCCGGCTTGTGACAAAGAAGCTATGCGAGTTGTAAAAATGATGCCCAAATGGGTTGCAGGAATGCAAAATGGACGAAATGTTTCTGTATACTATACACTTCCTGTACTATTTAAACTGCAAAGATAACCTTCTTTATATAAAGAAAAAAGAGAGACAAATTTTAGAATTTGCCTCTCTTTCATATTATAGATATTTTTCTAATATTTTATCGAAAAGATCTGGTCTACCTATCTTCCCATTCACTAAACAAACAACCTCTACTCGAGCCTCTGAGCATAAAACATTATCCGAAACTCGTATTATTTGCTGATTAAAATAATATCTGATCCCTTTCTTTTCAAGATTGATAGTACAAATAAATTCATCAGAACCAACAAGTGAGTTTCTATATTTAATAGTTATACTCGAAACAATAGGGTCTATTCCCTGATTATGAACTTCCATGAAGCTTACTCCACAAGATTCAAGAAACTCGTGTCGTGTTACTTCATAATAATGTTGATAATTTGCATTGTTAACAATACCTTGAGCATCCAACTCATAATCGCGAACTTTCATCTTATACTGAAAAACAGGCTCCATCTTTAATGTATTTTTTATACAAAAGTATCTTTAAAAAGTTAGAAAGTCAAAAAATCAGACTTAATGTCCTATTTTACATAATAAAAAGGTCCGAGACCTTACTTTAAAGTATAAGAAATTCCCGCCATCAGCCAAAAACCGGCTTGTGGAATATTTCCCAGATCAAAGTATTTTCGATCAAATATATTATTAGCAGTTGCAGTAGCTACAAAATCTTTTAATTTCCAGTTGATCTGTAGATCTAAAGTAGCGAAAGAAGGGTAGGGTTCTTGCCTTGTAGGTTTTAGGTTCTCATATTTGAGATATGTACCCATACGCTTTTGCCAACGAAAATTCCAGTTTGCACTAATCCCTTGATAAATTGGATGATTTACCTGAGCTGTAAACTTGTCTCTCAAATAATTAAGAGTAAAATTGGAGATTAATTCTCCCGAACTTTTATCTTGGTGTAAACGAGAATATCCCAATTGTAATGTAGTGGATGGATCGATAGATGGAAATAACTCTTTAAAAAAGAAAGTAGCTCCCATATCTAATCCCTTTTTATCTATTTGTGTTATATTCCGAGATTCCCATTTATCGTCAGGATTCTCTTTTATCCAGTCTATCATATTCTTACCTTTCATTAGATAGCTCGTAATATGTGCTTTTACAAAAGGTGTATTGTATTTAAAACCCAGATCTATCGATTCCGAATCTTCTGGCTTTAAATCACTATTACCAATATGAGTAACAGTAGTATAGTACAAATCGGTGAATGTAGGCATCCGAGTAGCTTTATTCCATGAAGCATACACTTTGAAATTATCTGATATCCTAAAACTACTATTTATTGCAGGATAAAACATGTAATCCTTCTTTAAATAAGTATTGTAATTAGCCAATATACCAACAGAAAGAGTAAACCTATCTAAAAGTAAATTATGCTCCAAAGCATAGCTTATATTAGTTCTATTATCTGAGTGCGTAAATTTCCCGCTAGGTTCATCCATCTTTTTACCTAACACCGTACTCATAATACCTTCATTTCTAAATTCTGCACCAAAACTGGTTATGCCCAATTGCGATGTATATTGCAGATTAAGATTAGAACCATATACATCGGTCTTGTGATAGTTATAAGGAACTTTAGATTCATCGCCTTTTATCAACTGAAAACAGTCGTTGTGTCTGTTCCAATATACCTGAGGTATAAACTTTAATTTACCACCCATTTCACCTTTTACGGAAGCCAGATAAGAATTGATTTCTTCATACTGATTAGGGTAGGCGGCTGAATAAAACGTATTAGCGCCATATTTTTTATCATTAAAGCCTAATTGCACATCGATCTTCGATTTTTCAATATTCAATCTCGTCTGAGAGAGCAAATTAAATATATCATAATCACTATTATTTATATAACCTGAAGAAGTCATATATCCGGCTGATAATTGTGTAGTCACAATATCATTCTTAAGAACACCTCTGGCTTCGGTGTTCAATAAATTATGAGATCCTGCTTCAACTCTAGCATACGCTTTGTGACCAGGATCTTTTCTTGTTATGATATTGATACCACCCGAAAAAGCACTTGCACCATAAATGAGAGATGATGGCCCGTAGACGATTTCAATACGTTCAATGTCGGATAAGTTGATAGGGATATCGAAACTGTAATGACCTGTTTGTGGATTGGAGAGGTTCACTCCATTTAGTAGAATTGCTGTTTGATCGAAAGATCCTCCTCGGATCGAAACGTCGGCTTGGACTCCATGCCCTCCGCGCTGTTGCACATCTATGCCTGATACATAGTTTAATAAATCCTGAATACTCTGGATAGGAGCCTGCTCAATCTCTTTACGAGTTATTACCGTTACTTGCTTTGCTGCCTGATTAACAGAAAGCTCTATTCGAGAAGCAGTAACGGTGACTTCATCGAGTTCCTTCTCTGTAATCTTTTCCGACTCACGAGAGTTAAGACTCGATTGAGCTGATGTTTCTGTTGCATGGGCAAAAGTTAGCACACACCCTGCTACAACACCAATGTTTACGACTTTACGCATACTGTTAAATGCGCTGTAAGCCTTATGAGAAAATCGCTTAAAGCGAAAAGCTCGTGGCTTACCAAATTGTTTCTGATTCATAATTTTGATTATTATTAATAAAATTAATTCATCGCAAAACTAAGTAATTCTGATTTAGAAAACTAAAAAAAACGATTATATAGACTATAAAAATTATCAGACAAACCATAAACAACTACAAATTAACAATGTAGTTGTTTGTTAAAATTAAACACCGAATTATTTAATAAGCAAAAGTAGAGTAGGGTATTCCACCTTTTATTTCAAAGATAATATTCTGTATTTCTTATTAATCATACCATTTATCAACCAACAAATCGATACCTGATGCTAACTGATTCCAGCCCTTATCGCTCTGTAAATCTATACCATTATACATAGAACAATTATCACTAAGCAGAACCAAATAACTAATCGCCGCACTCAATAACGTAGCTATTGCAGCAACTTCTTCCTGAGGATGTTTTGCCAGTTGACTAATTATAGTAATAAGAGTGATTCCCTTAGCTTCCCGTTTAAGCCTCAATTTTTCAATGACACCATTATGGCTTGTCAATTCCCATCGATATAGCTCTTGCTCTAATTTACTACTTCTCAATTGAATAATTTGATCCCGAAACATCTTTTTTATAAACTCTTTGAGACTTTCATCTTTAGGAAAATCTACAGAGAAACTCACCCAAAAGTCATTCTGAGAGAGATATTCCACAATTATATTATCTATCGAACCAAAATATCGATATATCAAAACCTTTGAAACACCTGCTTTTGAAGCAATTGCATTTACACCAACCTTATCAAAACCATGCTTTATTATTATATCCCCTACAGCCTCTAATAATCTTTTCTCTGTAGATTCTCTATCTTTTTCATTATTAATATTTTCCATCATAAATTTCCATGTGTTACTTATTGGTTACAAAGATATGTAACCAATAAGTAACAATCAAGCTTGAAAGCAAATAAATAAGGATGATACTAATCATATTTAATACAATATGCTCACGTCATCTCTTTTCGTTATATTTGCTTCCTTTAAATTATTAAAGAACTACAATAGAAAAAGTTTCTGCAAAAGGTTAATTGAATAATAAGCCAAGGAGAACATATATAAATTTAGATGCACTTGTTAGAGGAGAATAAAGAAAAAAAATATCAAGAGATTATAACTGAAATTGAAAAGAATAACAATTCAGAAATTTCTCTTAGAGAAAAATACATCCAGATAAAACGAATATTAGAAAGAAGCTGCAAAGAGATCACCACTAAAGAGGCTTTGCAGTTTCCTTCTTTATTTGCACGCCTGGTTTATATTTCTCAGATATACAAACTACCACAATCTCTTGAGTGGGAATTACAAAACATACGCGTAAAAAGCTCATTTCTACTACGAAACGAACAAAATATTATTTCACAAATTCAATACAATAGCTCTTATGAGAGTATAAATAATTTTATATCAATAATTTATGCTAGTCAAAATACATATAGAGATGAAAATCCCCAACTATTAAACAAAAATGAAAAAACTCCAAATCTGGATTACATCCGAATACAAGTAATTGAAATAGATAGGGATAATGAGGTAATTACAGGTGTGAGTGATTCCATTTCACATTCTACGATTTGTATAAAATACAACGTCAAAAATATAAATGATGCTTTCAATCAAACCATTGAACGGTTGTGGATAGGAGCACAGCTCAATTTATTGGAATGTAAGATTGACAAAAACGAAAACTACATTCCTAAGTTTATAGTTTTAGAGCCCGATTATCTGATTGATGCATCCGCATTGGCAGAATGTTTTCAGAATTACGGAAGATCCCATTTACATTATTTCCGTCGCAAGTTTGAACAAACAGCTAATTCTCAACATATACTTCTTGGAAATTTAGCAAACTTTTTTCTGGATGAACTTATTTTTTCCGACACACCTGAACTACTCGAATTCAATGATGTATTCCTTAAAGCTTTCAAAGACAAACCTTTCGAATTTACAAGTTGTAATGATATAAAACAAACCACAGATTTTAGAGCTTTTATGGTAAAAGCCCGAACTCAATTTGCTAATATACAGCGGGTAATAACCCATGACTTTCCTTTAAACAATATAGATACTCATCAATGTACTTTAGAGCCTTCTTTTTTTAGTGAAAAATTTGGATTTCAAGGACGATTAGACCTACTTCAACTATCTCCTGATGAAAACAATAATAGTAAAATAATAGAATTAAAGTCAGGAGGTTTGCCTTATCCCAAAGAGGATAGCGGTAAAATAGCGATAAACCATGAAGTGCAAACAGCAATCTATCGACTAATAATTCAAAGTGTTTTCGGATACGATGAAAAGAAAATTACCTCTGCCATACTGTATTCAGCAGCCGAAAATAGCGGAGAAAATCTCCGACTGGCAGCTGTCTATAAGACTTTAGAGAAAGATATTATTAATATAAGGAATCTAATTGTTACTACTGAACACGATTTATATTTGGGTAATTCACAAACTGTAGAAAAATTATTTTCTGATATATGCAATTTGGAGAACTACGGGAGGACTCCTAATTTTTTCATTAATCGAATAGCTGATTTTCACAAAACGATTTCAAATATTACTGAAATTGAAAAACAATATTTCTTTAGATATATAATATTTCTGGCTAGAGAATTATATATTCAAAAAGTAGGAGATGACTATTTCGAATCTAGCCGATCTACTGCTAGTCTTTGGAATACAGAATTTAGTGATAGATTAGAATCTTTCGATTTAATATCAGATCTCAAAATCAAAGAGATTGATGATACCGAGCGGGATATGAAGATTCTCTTTGAAAGAAACACCTCTTCAGATTTTATAAATTTCAGAGAAGGTGAAATCTGTATACTATACCCACACGAAGAAATAACAGATTCTGTACTTACCAACCAAATATTAAAAGGGACAATAGCCGAAATTTCCCCTACACATATCGTTCTGAGATTTCGATATAAACAAAAAAATAAAATATTCTTCGAAAAATACTCTTCCTGGGCTATTGAGCATGACAAATTAGATCATGCTTATACCAATATGTACAAAAGTTTATATACATTTTTATCTTCTCCTGCGGATAAACGAGAAACATTATTAGGCCTCAAAGAACCTCAATCATTATACAGTCAAACATCAGATAAACAATATACTAAAGAGCATAAGCAGGATGTAATAATCAATAAAGCAATCAAATCTAAAGATTATTTCTTAATTGTAGGACCTCCCGGAACAGGTAAAACATCCATATTTGCTCGTCGACTAATTGAGCATTATTACAACAATACACAAGATAATATTCTCATAATTGCATACACAAATAGAGCTGTAGATGAATTATGTGAATCTATAAATCAAGCATTTAGCTGTAATAACAAGGAATGTGACGCATATATCCGGATAGGCACAGAATTATCTTGTGACCATCATTATAGACACAGATTGTTACAAAATATAGCTGACAAGGCAAAAAGTAGGGAAGAACTTCGAGAAACATTAGCTAAGCATCGAATCTTTATAGGTACATTAGCATCTATTGTTGGTAAGCCTGAGATATTTGATATTAAGAAATTTAATTTATCAATAATAGATGAAGCATCTCAAATACTTGAACCACAGATAATAGGTATTCTTCCTAAGGTTGACAAATTTATTATGATAGGAGATCACAAGCAATTATCAACTATCACATTACAGAGCAAAGACAAAGCAAGATCTAATAATGAATTATTAAACATAATAAAGTTATATGATTGCGGAGAATCACTATTTGAACGTCTATATAGAGTCTGTCAATCGAATAAATGGGAGCAAGCTTATGATACTCTAGTTTATCAAGGACGAATGCACCAGACATTAGCGGAGTTCCCTAATAAGCTATTTTATGATAATATACTTTTGCCTGCTAATGAATGGCAAAAAGAACAACTATCTTTAGAAATAACTGATTATCAGAATATTTATGAAAAAATAGTTAGTAAAAAACGTTTAGAATTCATTAATTACAATGATAATTCTAATACCGTTAGTGATAAGGTTAATTATAAAGAAGCTGAAATCGTAGCTGAATTATCAAAGACTATACTCAAAACCTACAAGGCAAATAATCAGTATTTTGATCCACTTAAAACCTTAGGTATTATAACACCTTATAGAAATCAGATTGCCTTGATTAAGCACAAATTACACGAAACCGGAATTCCGGAGCTTCAGAATATAATGATAGATACTGTTGAGCGCTTTCAAGGTAGTCAACGCGAAATTATAATTTTATCATTCTGTATTAATAAACCATATCAATTAGATTTTTTCTGTAATTTGAATAATGATGAAACAGTTGATAGAAAGCTAAATGTTGCAATCACCCGTGCCAGACAGCAACTTTTCCTTATTGGCAATGAATATATATTAGTTCAAAATCCTATTTACAAAAAACTAATAGAATATATTAAATCACTACAATAATAATCTTCTCTTTATTTTCAATATATAAATAGTATTTGCATCTAATGTAGATACTATTTTTTTTCACAATATAATATATCAGTATACATATGTATGTTTTAGAATTAAAATAACATCTGTATACAAATAATATATCAACACATTTGTATATTATATTTGTTTTATATATAAATATGATTCATAAATTTACAAGATACATCTGTTAAACATCTGTATATTTTACTTATGTAAATGACTAATAAATATAAATATTATTAATATATGTAACTATATATAAGTAGTTTAACTTATATATTATAAACTAAAGATTTAATAAAAGCCAGCCATTCATGCATTAATGACGGGATACAGAAAATTACATATATTTTATATAACTTATTAATATAATAACTAATATTTTATATGTATAATATAAATATACACTTTATCACAATTTAATTATGTATACAATTATATATGATTACTGATATACAATTGAATACCGTAAACGTATACAAATATACATTATAACTATTTAGATTTGTGAAATATTTGTTATACATTTGTATTGTCACATATGTTTACATTTTATAGATAAAAATGAGGTATGAAAGAGCGCATAAAAAAGATAATGGACTCTGAAAATATGACTCCTGCCAGATTTGCCGATAGTTTGCAAATAGGCAGAGCTGTTATTTCTCATATTCTAAACGGAAGGAACAACCCTAGTTTAGATGTGATAACACGCATCCTGACTCAAATGCCAGACATAGACTCTCAATGGTTATTGACGGGTACAGGTACTATGTATAAAAGCGAAATAAGCAATCATAGTACAGACACAAAAAATCAAAGCAGCTTTCCAGATTTATTTTCTCAACTATCTCAAGAGAATGACAATCCAATATATTCGACCAAAGAGACAGAAGATAATAAATATCGTAAAGAGAATATAGTTGATCTACATCAATCAGAGGCACAAGAAACTATAAAAGAAAGAGTTATATACAAAGAAGCGCCATCTAAGAAAGTTAAACAAATAATAATTTATTATACGGATAATACTTTTGAGGCTTTTACTCCCGGTCAGTGACAATTTTCTTAAACCGTTTATTCTGAAAAAGCATAAGTTTTGATTAACTTTGTATGATAAACTATCTATATAAGCTTATTATACTAACCAAAGCAATAAAAAGGTCTATGACCTTAGAAAATTTGTGCAAATGAAAAAAATGCTTGATTTGATTATCGTCGACAATGATCAGCTAAATCAAAATTACATCCTCTTAAAACTATCAACTACTGATGGCACTATACTCCCCGATATGTATCCGGGACAATTTGTCGAGGTTCATGTAGCTGATTCTCCTACCACTTTCCTTAGACGGCCTATATCTGTAAATTATATAGATAAATCTAAAAACGAACTTTGGCTATTAATCCAAAAAATTGGAGATGGTACCAGACGTATGGCTGAATATAAAAAAGGAGATATTGTAAATCTTTTACTGCCATTAGGTAATTCATTTACCACTCCTGAACATACCGATAGTGAAGTTTTACTTATTGGTGGCGGCGTAGGTACTGCCCCTATGTTATATCTGGGTGCTGAATTAAAAGAGAAAGGCTTCAAGCCTAACTTTTTATTAGGAGCACGCTCTTCTGCGGATCTTCTTCAACTAGATGAATTCGCAAAATATGGAGAAGTATATACTACTACCGAGGATGGCAGCCATGGAGAGCAAGGATATGTAACCAATCATTCGGTTTTAGAGGAAAAGAATTTTTCCCACATATTTACTTGTGGCCCTAAACCCATGATGATGGCTGTAGCAAACTATGCTCATAAAAAGCAAATAAATTGTGAGGTTTCATTAGAGAATACAATGGCTTGTGGCTTTGGTGTATGCCTCTGCTGTATAGAAAATACAAAACGAGGTAATATATGTGTGTGTACAGAAGGACCGGTATTTAATATTAAAGAACTGAAATGGATAAATTAAAAATAAATATAGGTAACCTCAGTTTAAAAAATCCCGTGATGACTGCTTCGGGAACTTTTGGCTATGGCAAAGAATATGTAGATTTTATCGATCTATCTCAACTGGGCGGAATTTGTGTAAAAGGAACTACTTTGCACGATCGTCAAGGCAATGATTATCCTCGCATGGCAGAAACTCCTGCGGGAATGCTTAATGCTGTAGGACTACAAAATAAAGGTGTTGATTACTTTGTATCAGATATATATCCTGAAATTAAAGACTTTGATACTCATATCATTGTAAATGTATCAGGTTCAACAATAGAAGACTATGCAGAATGTGCTTCAAGGCTTAACCATTTAGATAAAGTTCCCGGAATAGAATTAAATATCTCGTGCCCCAATGTAAAAGAAGGTGGTATGGCATTCGGAACATCTGCTTGTTCGGCAGCAGATGTAGTAAGGGCTGTTAGAAAGGTATATGATAAAACACTGATAGTTAAGTTATCACCAAATGTAACAGATATTACCGAGATAGCCCGTGCAGCAGAATCAGAAGGAGCCGACGCTGTTTCTCTGATTAATACTCTCCTAGGCATGGCTATTGATATTAATAAGCAAAAACCAATCTTGTCGACAGTCACAGGGGGCTTATCAGGACCTTGTGTGAAGCCAATAGCACTACGGATGGTTTGGCAGACATATAATGCCGTAAAAATCCCCGTGATAGGCATGGGAGGTATATCATCGTGGCAGGACGCTATCGAATTTATACTTGCCGGATCATCTGCCATCCAAATTGGTACATATAACTTTATTGACCCAACTATATCAATTAAAGTTTTAGAAGGCATAAAAAACTATATGGATCAATACAATATCGCAGATATTAAAGATCTGGTAGGACAATTGAAAGTATAAACATTTGTAAATAAGTAATTTACGATATAATAAAGAAAGGGTTGCAAATTTGCAACCCTTTCTTTATTATATACATTTATATATCAATCACTTAACATAGCCAACAGCTTGTACCAGAGTAACTTCTTGTTTATCAGTCAACTTTAAAGCCGGAGGAAGTTTTGTTCTGCTAAATGAACCTCTGGCAACTGTTCCCAGATTACCCTCTGAAGCGCAAAATAGATATACATTCTGAGAGATGTAACCTGTATCAATAAATGCAGCTTCTCTATTAGATGCTTTATCTAAATTGGCCACAAATACTAAATTTATAGCAGCATCATTCACATAAGCCTGTGAACCAAGACCATCTCTAAAATCGCCTTTAACATGCAATTTCAATTTGTTTTCTTTAGCATCATAAAAATACACCCCATCCTTAAACATTACATACACATCAATCTCCTGACGGTTTTGTGACGAAGGAACTGTTCTTTTATCAGGACGGTTAAATCCGTATGTAGCCCAAAGTAAATTGGATAATGTTTGATTATCAAATTCCTTTCCTGTAAAATCTTTCAAAGACTGTCTTTCGTTTAGTGCCTCCAACAAAGGCTTTCCACCGGTTTTTGTAGGTGCCGGTAATTCTATGGTTTCTTGTTGAGCATAAGCAAATAAAGCGGATGCAAATAAGCAAACGGCAATGAGTAATTGTTTCATGTTAATTCTGTTTTATAAATTATATATACAAAAATATGCTTTTATTAATAAGAATATTTCTTTTTGCTATTTTTTCGTAGGCATTTTTTATATAATTAAGGTCTCTGACATTTTTATTGCTAAGGTGACACTAGTGACAAAAGTTTCAAAAGGTAATCAATAAAGTTACAAAGGTGACTATTGAGTGTTACTTTTCTCGTTTCCATAAAACCCTACAATTCAACAATTAAAGACTAAAAAGGTGACAAAAGTCTAAGTACATGACAAAAATTTTATAGGATTTGTATTTATCTGACAATAAGGGTTTAACAACCATTGTGCTATATTGTCTAGTCCATACTTAAAGA
>NZ_QICL01000009.1 GCF_003201355.1 Indolivaga alginatilytica | reverse complement strand
CTAAGATACGTAAAATCAAGGTCTTTTCAAAATGAAAAATCACTTATTATCAATAAATTACCTGATTTATTGCTCTTTTTTTGTCATGTACTGAGCAAAAGTGACACTTTTTTCAATGTCTTATTTTCCTTATTCATTCTTGTTACTTTACATCTATTTATAGATAAATGATCAACTGCTGATTCGCACCAATTATTCTTGTCCGTTTTGAAGGTGGACAATCACTTTTGCATTTGGAAATGTCGCTTTCACGGCATCATATCCTTTCATGTTTTCGGAAGCTTTACCGTCTTCCCATAACATACCATTGCCTGTTTCATTTCCTACTTGTACCCATTCAGGAGTTATTCCATTCGATTTTACGGTACTCAGAACTTCGGTTGTATGAGCGGCCACTGCCTTTTTCAGATTGTCAAAACTTAAGTCAGTCCAAGCAGAAGGTTTTGTTTGTTTCGAAGGGTTTGCCCATGTGTAAAGTGCCCCCAAAAAGATTAGGTAGAAAATTTTTGGGTGCACTTCAGTTTCCAATAAAAAAACAGCCTCTAGGCAATTTAATTATTATGAAATTTTCATTTTTTAAAATAAGCCATTAAATCTTTTGCTGTCCATAAATATGGACGGTATGATAAATTAGAAGCAAACTCATAGTCAGGATCGTATGTTCTAGTTGAATAGAAAGTTTTTGATACCCCATTAACAAGAATAGTATATTCAATAGAGACTTTAATATCTTCTGTATTCATAACATTCTTGGTACTAGCTAAATTGTAAGCAGGTTCATTTTGATTGCCATATGCAGAATTAGGTAATACATCAAAAACAGCATTATTCGAATAAGACATATACGGCATTCCCCCTCGATTATGAAAACGAATAAGAGAAGAGTCGTTCTGATAAATTATAAAGTTTAAATAATCTCCAGATTGATTATCAGCATAAAAGTTTACATACTTAGAAAGTTCTATTTTACTTTTGTTTTCGGCTTGTAACTCTTTCTTTGAATTACTTGTCGAATTATATATTTCATTTTTCATATGCCCATTTGAATAAATAAAAGAATATTTATAATTAGTCATATATGGGCTTAATGAAGGATTTATCACAGGGATACTTCTATTGTATACAATAAATTTAGTAAAGTCATATTTATAGAGATATGAATTATTGTAAAACATAGATATATCTTTTAAAACGGCATATTTATTTACTTCTACAACTGGTGCATTAGGTAAATTCCAGATACCAAGTTTTCTTTCATTATCTATAGAAATCTTTAGTGATGGAATTGAGGTTGTGCTAGGATTTTCCGTTCGACCCGTAAGTGATATTTCACCTGAAGTTTTAAATTGAAGAGTATAATTATTTGTAGTTGCTGTGGATACACTACTCCCCATAAAAGAGCCGAAAATTAAACTGATCCCCGAACTTACATAGCTTTTCATATCATTATTTACAATACTTGTAATTGTATTTTGAAGCACATTTTTTATAGGTTTCTTACTTCCACCAATGCTTATATTACTTAATATCCAATTTTTTGCACTATCGGCTACTGCTGTTATAGTACTCTTATTAAATGTGTCTAATGCCGTTGGTATTGATGATGATGATGATGGAGAACTTATGATAGTTCCAGAAGAAGTGGAGTTATAGTCTCCTTTTAGAACTATAGATCCTATATTTTGTTGAAACGCTGTAATTCCAAGAGTTAGATTCGGTTGTAAGGGATCAAATGTCAACTCAACTTGAAAGCAATTCCATCCTTCTGTAAATCCTTTTACTGGATTATCTGTGATGTTCATAATATTTACTCCTGAGATTTCCTTATTAAGAGAGACTGGGTACGTAAAAAAGCCATCCTGATTATATAGAAGCTTTTGAGAACCACTATCAAAATAAATTCTCCAATATGCGTTATTTCCAACAGATGCGGTTTCTAGATAATAGAATCCTTTCAGAAATCCAGTAAACTGATTATAAAAAATAAGATAATTCAACTTTGGTTGCTTTTCACTTATTGTATTTCGCAAAAGAATCCATCCATCTTCGGCCTTTATATCAAATCGAATCTTGTCTGGAATGGTAGTTGCAGAAGTCATTCTGTTCCATGGCACATTTACAGGATTGTCAATATTTACTAATTTAACCGAAGCCCAATTCTCCCACTCTCCTTGCGGTATTATTAAACTCGACCTCAGACTGTTGATTATAACGTCCTCTTTAATAGGTTCAACAATATTTTCGTCAGTACAGCTAAATGCTAAAAAAGTTACAAGTATTAGACAGATTCTTTTCATGTTGTTTTAATTTTAGTTAAGATGACATAATTATATTAAATTTTATTGATAACAGCTATACTTTTCATTATCATACATTTATAAATTATAGATAATTAACTTATTGAGCTCCTTTTCCGTTTATTAATTGCTCAGGCGAATTCATAAATCATGGATTAAAACACTGGTAACTGTACCTGTCAGGTCTTTTTTCAATTGCGAACCATAACCTATAACTACAAGTTCAGAAATCATCTGCGACTTTGGTTGTAATTGAACGTTTAAAGTATTGTTGTTTGTTATAATTATACTTTGGATATCGTATCCAAGGTAAGAGAATACAAGTTCATCCTTTCCCTGAGGAATTATTACTTATAGTGCCATTGATGATAAATGCAACACCTCGCCCTATAGAACAAAATAGTTTGCAGGCGAACAGAACTGTCACAGGAACAGTGATCGAAGAAAACAAAGAACCCATGATTGGTGTCATAATCAAAGTTTCAGATACCACATTGGGAACAGTTACAGATATAGACGGGAAATATTCTATAATCATTCTATTATGAGGTGAAAATGGATAAGCTTTTTTAAACTAATACATCTCTTCATGGTTAAATTTTTTATTTAAGGTAGTTATTCAAATGAAGGTCTCAGACCTATTTAATGTTTTGTAAGTATAGCAAAGAGTCAGTCGGTACTTTTTGAGAACTTAAAGGTTATTGGTTTCACTAAATCATTTTTTATTCGATCCATACGCTTCCTAATTCGATGTTTGAATTTTCATTTATATCGTCTGTTGTTGCTATTTGAAACTGAATGAAAGCCTTCCTTTTAATTTGTATTTGATAAACACATTCCGGGAAAATGTACAGACTCCTCTTTTATATAAAAAATTCTTTATTGCTATTTTGTAAAATGAATAAGAATTATGTACTTTACACAAAGTACACTAATCTAACATATATATGCATTATTCATTTATCACATATGTCAAAACAGCTATTGTTTTGGTATTTTTCTCTGCTTGCAATAATATTTCAGGTCAACCACTCGATACACAGGATACAGAGGCTCAAAAACGTTTGGAGCAAAAAGCAAATGAGGCTATAGCCTTTTGCGAAAAGAACAATTACAATACAGACTTTTGTGTCTTAATTGATCTGAAAATTCACTCGGGAAGAAATCGTATGTTTGTCTGGAATTTCAAAACAAACAGTATCGACCGAAAAGCTTTATGTGCACATGGTTGTGGTAAAGGCGAAAACCTAAGTACAGGAGCAAAACCAGTATTCAGTAACACCGAAGGCAGTTTATGTTCTTCACTGGGAAAATATAAGCTGGGAATACGTTCATACAGCCAATGGGGAATTAATGTGCATTACAAAATGCATGGACTCGAAAAGACTAATAACAATGCATACAAACGTATTATCGTATTTCATTCTCATACACCTTTGCCCGATAAAGAGATATATCCGCAGCATTTACCTATGGGATGGAGCTTCGGATGCCCTGTCACAAGTGATAAAATGATGACGTATATGGATAAAAAACTACAAAACAGTAAAAAGCCTACTTTGATGTGGATTTATTACTGATTTACAATTTTATAAGAAAAAAACACTTGTTACTGACCTATTAAGAAGCCCTCAAATACATTTCATCATCAGATTCGATAGTTTCATACATCCAACTGCCCATTTTATAAAATGGAAATAAATAGATAATACTAAATGCCGCGAAAGGCATATATTTGTATTATAAAAAAGTGAATAATGTCAAAGTTTTTAGTATTAACCAATAGCAATGAGGTAATTCGGGTTTCTCCCGAACGAATTGTATGCATATTGTCGGATGGTAATTATTCGACAATGACACTCGTCAATAAGGATGAACATGTGTTTACATTCAATTTGGCTTCATTCGAAAAAATAATAGAACAACAATTGGGTACTGATGCACAAACATTTATTCGTTTAGGAAAAAGTTTAATAATTAATGGTAAGTATATTTACTACGTTAATGTATCAAAGCAACAAATTGTACTTTCGGACAGCAGTTTCTCCAATAAATTTACCCTCTCGGCTTCTAAAGAAGCATTGAAAGCGCTGAAAACAGTCTTAGAAGATAGTATAAAAAGCAGGAGGATTGGAATATGAGCACAAAGAATAATAAAGACAACGAAGTATATATTCTTGGATCAGAAGTTCAGGAAAGAAAAAAAATTGCAGCAAAAGGAAAATGGCTTATCTTTTCTATTTGTTTTATAATAATTCTTATAGCCATATATGTAATTTTCTTTACTAAAGAACAAACTCCGGAATATTACTTTGAACCGGAGAATACCTCGCAAGAAAGTATATTAATGCCGATAGACAGCACCGATAATTCAGATAAGGCAGGATATCTCGAAATATTAAGCGACACCATAAATGATGTACCCCTGTCGGTTTATATTCCCCATAAAGCTACGATGTCACTAGTATTGGGAATGCCTGATAAATCCGATTCGACTATAATTTTTGCGGCAATGGCTGCAGATATACGTAAAGATAACCAAGAAATTGTAGGAGATTTTGTCCTTTCGGGCAAACAGTTATCTCGAGGTGTAGCAAAAAAAGGATTTTGTGCCATTGATAATAAAACAATTACTATTGGCATAGGTGAATCGACTCCTTTACTGGAACAGGTTATTAACAATAATGGTTCTTTTTTCAGACAATATCCTCTCGTACATAATGGCGAATTGGTTGAAAATAAACCGAAAAATAAATCTGTTCGCCGTGCCCTTGCTGTTCGAAATGAACAGGTTCTAATGATAGAAAGTAAAAATACCGAATCTTTCCACGACTTCTCGCAAGCTTTAATTGATATAGGTGTATCAAATGCCATATATCTGGTTGGAGGCAATGCCTATGGATGGTATTACGACAAAGAACACATTCTTCACGAATTTGGTGAAGAACTATCCGATCTTCCTCAAAACATATCCTATATTATCTGGCGAATAGAATAAAATAACCGCCTTAGATATTTATTAATTAATTGAAATTGGAGCTTACTGCTCCGATCATGGAATTCTATGCCTTCTTGGCAAGCAGAACTAATAACTAACAACACTTTTATATACAACAATGTAACCTGAAAAAATCATGAAAAGAGTAAACTCCCTATTCTTCATTACCATCTTATTAATTATGAATATAAGTTGTTCGTATAACGAAAACACACTGAATTCTGAAAGTCCGACTATTCCAATAACCGATTCGATAGCACACCCCGAAATTGTAATAGAAAAGAAAGACTCGTTAAGTCCGCTAAAATATATTTATCTTACAATTGATGATGCACCTCTCAATGGAAGTAAATATATTGACAGTGTTATATTAAATCAAAAAATAAAAACAAGCCTTTTTGTTGTGGGTAATGCAATAGATGGCAGTAGTAGATTTCGGAAATATTATAGCATGTTTCAAGAAAACCCTTATGTGGAAATTTATAACCATAGTTATTCGCATGCCAATAATAAATACACTGATTATTACAAGAATCCGGAATTAGTTCTAAATGATTTCGAGAAAAACCAAAACGAATTTAATATCTTGCATAAAATAGCCAGACTACCCGGACGTAACTTATGGCAAACAGGTGAAAAGACAAAAAATTACAAGCAGACAGGCTCTACATCTGCCGGATTATTAGCTGAAAACGGTTATAAAATATACGGATGGGATGTTGAATGGACATACAATGCAAAAGATTACAGTCCGCTAAAAAGTATTGATGAATTGATAACAGAGATTGAGAATTCTTATCATTCCTCTAAAACATTTACACCAAAACATGTTGTGTTATTGATGCATGACCAGATGTTTGCAAAAGTAAATGAAAAGAATAATTTGGGAGAATTAATTACTAAGCTAAAAGAACATGATTTCATCTTCGAATATCTTAGTTCATATCCCGAATAATTAATTTATCACACACTTTTTTACAATAATATTGCAAAATTGAAAAAGCCATAGATTTTAGATTTCCAATCTATGGCTCTCAACCTTAAAATTGAATTAACAACCGAAACACTTTGCCCGGATCTTCCTGCCATTTGATTAAAGCTTGTTGAGCTTCATCGGGCTTGTAGATGCCGCTAATCAGTTCATCGATAGGGCACGTTCCCCTCTTTAAATATTTCATTACACTCCTGAAATCTTCAGGCATAGCATTACGTGAACCTCTTATATCTAACTCTTTTTGAACAAAATACTTAGTTTCGAATGCTATTTCGCTTTTTGCATAACCAATGCACACTACCTTACCTGTAAAAGCAACTTCATTTATAGCCATCTGATACGTTATAGGTGAACCCACAGCTTCAATAATAACGTCAGCTCCACAAGCATTAGTAAGACCTTTTAAAACTTCTGTAACATTTTCTGTTTTAGAATTAATTGTATGATGTGCCCCAAGGCGTTTAGCCAATGCCAGTTTTTCATCATCCATATCTACGGCAATAACCGTAGCCCCTCGGATTACAGAACGAACAATAGCTCCTATACCAATCATGCCGCAGCCTATAACCATAACAATATCAAGGTCGGAAATGTCACCTCGGGATACCGCATGGAAACCTACACTCATAGGCTCAACCAATGTAAAATCTTTGGGAGAGAGTTGCGAATCAGCATCAATAATAACTTTACTCCATGGTACGGCAATATATTCAGCCATTGCCCCATTACGTTGAACCCCGAACGTTTCATTAAACTGGCAGGCATTAGGACGACCATTCCGGCAAGAAGGACAATTACTACAATTGGTATACGGATTTACCGTACACGGCAATCCAACTTTAATAGTTGAAGGAACTTTACTCCCTACAGACTCTATAACGGCTCCTATTTCATGACCGGGAATGACGGGCAGTTTAACCATTGGATTCTTTCCCAAATATGTATTTAGGTCTGATCCGCAGAATCCCACATAATGCAGCTTTACTAAAACTTCATCTTCCTGAAGTATTGGTGTTTCCAGTTCAACCATCTTAATTTCTCCGGGTTGAACAATTTGTATTGCTTTCATTGTTTTATTTCGTTATTATTTTTATTAAAGTTTTCGTTTACGTTCAATCTACCACTTTATAACCTTTCCATCCATAATAAGCACAGAACAAGAAACATATAAGAGGAATAATATAAGCAATCTGATAAATATGCTCATTAAGGTGCATTAAATAAGCTGTTACTTGCGGCAAACAGGCATTCCCCACAATTGCCATAACTAAGAAAGCCGATCCGCTTTTAGTATTTGATCCTAAATCTTTTAAGGCAAGCGAAAATTGCGTTGGGTACATTATCGACATAAAGAACGATACTCCCAACATAGCATAGAGTCCTATCGTTCCACCGAATACAGCTATCACAATACATAGCAGTACATTTATAATAGCATATAGAAGTAACATATTCTGAGGCTTGAATTTGCCCATAAATAATGTACCTATCCATCTGCCTAAAAGGAAAGCCAGCATATAAAGCCCGAAGAAAGTAGTTGCCACATGTTCTTCCATATTAACATATACACAGCAATATACCAGAAATAAACTATTGATAGCTGTCTGTCCTCCATTGTAAAAGAATTGTGCGATTACCCCCCATCTTAAATGAGAACGTTTCAGAACTTTAAAGTCGATTAATTTCCCTGAATCTTCTTCGGTTTCTTCCTCTTTTATTTTAGGAAACTTGAAAAAGATAAACAGAACTGCTATCATAACCAAAACAAAAGCCAATAGCAGATAAATCCATTTCATAGAATCGGTTTCGAACTGAATATATGCTTCCCATCCTCCTGCATAATCGGTTGGCAGTGTATCCCGTGTATAAGTATGTCCGCTCAAAACAAGCTTACTTAAAAACATGGCAGCAATAAAAGCCCCCAATCCGTTAAACGATTGAGCCAGATTGAGCCTTCGTGCCGATGTGTTAGGGTCACCCAAGGCTGTTACATAAGGGTTGGCGGCGGTTTCCAAAAAGCACATACCTGTTGCTATAATGAAAAATATGCCGAGATATACCCAATACTCTTTTATATCTGCTGCCAAAAGAAATAAAAATCCTCCGAAAGCGGCTATAAGAAGCCCCAAAACAATTCCCGATTTATAACTGTATTTTTTCATGAACATAGCTATCGGTATGGGAAATATAAAGTAAGCAAGCCAATAAGCAGTTTCGGTAAATGATGCCTCGAATGTGTTAAGTTCGCAGGTCTTCATCAATTGCCGAATCATGGTTGGCAACAGGTTACTACTGATTGCCCATATAAAAAACAGGCTGAAAATTAATATTAATGATCCTCTGTATGTGTTGTTTTTCATTCGGACATATTTTTAATATAAGGTAATTCTACTAAATCTTTTAAGTTATAAAATCGAGCAGCATTTTCTCCCAGAAATAAACGTTTTTCATTTTCAGAAAGTAAATCAGACTTCAATATAAAATCGTAAGACATACGATAAGTTATAGCTGTAATCGTACGGGGATAATCTGATCCCCACATCAATTTTTCCATTCCTACAAGCGAAGCAGCTTCTTTAATAGCTAATACAGCTCCTTTAAAGGGATAAAATTCATCATTAAACAACCAGGTTATTCCTCCCGATTCGATCATTACATTTTTATATCTGGCTAACTTAATCTGTTTTTGCCAGTTAGGTCGGTTTACCATCCCAAAGTGCCCTATTGCGATACGCAAATCTGGATATTCTGAAATTACTTCTCCCATTTCTGCAATTTGAGTGTCACCTTCTGCCAGATCAATAGACAGCAGAATATCTTTTTCCTCCATCAACTTAAATATTTTCATCATCTCAGATGATGTCAGGAATGTTTGTTTATGTGGTTCTATTAATCTTTCAGCAGGAATCTTAATAGCCTTAAATCCCTGTTCTATTAACTGCTTGGCATGTTCAAAATAATCAGGCTGACGAGCATCGACCATACCACAACATAAAAAACGATTGGGATATTTCTGTTGAACTTCCCACAAATAATCATTCTGCAAGCCGTCTATATATTCTTGCGTAATAACTGCCGACGATACTTGTGCATAATCCATATTCGATAAAAATATTTCGGCAGTATTACATCCGTCAATCATAAATGGAGGAAGCATTTGACGAACTTCTCCCATAAAAAGTGAACGTCCGTTATCTAATGTTTGTATTTTAAGTCCATTTACCTCGGCATCTTGTTTCAGCCAAAGATGTGCATGTGCATCAATAATTTTAATTTTCATACATCTTAGATTTAATAGTTTCTTAATTAAAATTTGTGTTCAATTTAAGGAATATAACTGTCAGTAGTGTTATGTTTACCAAAAATAATAGAAACATCTGAGACCTTAGCTATTCAACCAAGTATCCCGAAGCCTTGATCTCAGAATATCCTGTACCTCTGTCAACAATTGAATATCTAAAGGTTCTTCAGCCCATTGCAGATTCTGAAGAACTGCTTCTGAACGGGTAGTACTAAACAAAGTGGTCGAAATACGAGGATTACTTATTGAATATTTCACAGCCAATTGTTCGATACTTTTCCCTTTACTTTTACAATGTTGTGCCGCCTTTTTACAAAGCTCTATTAATGGTTTCGGTGCCGGATGCCAATCGGGAACACCTCTTTCAGTTAATAATCCCATAGAGAAGGGAGAAGCATTGATAACCCCCACCCCATTAGCTTCAAAATAATCAAGATAGTCACTCAGAGCATCGTCATTCAGACAGTAATGGCAGAATGAAAGAACACTGTCAACTGTTCCTTTAGGAACATGATCAATCACATATTTAAAATGCTTTAATGTCAGATTAGTAATCCCAACATGTCCAACAACACCTTCCTTCTTCAATTCGACTAAAGCAGGTAATGTTTCATGACAAACCTGATCTAAATCTGCAAACTCAATATCGTGTATATTAATCAAGTCAATGTAGTTGGCATTCAAACGCTCCATACTTTTGTATACACTCTCCTTTGCTTTTTTAGCTGAATAGTCCCAAAGGTTGATACCATTCTCCCCATATCGACCGACTTTTGTTGACAAATAATACTTACTCCTATCTATTTCTTTTAAAGCTTTTCCTAATAGAATCTCCGACTTTAAATGTCCGTAGTAGGGTGATACATCAATAAAGTTTATACCATTTTCGACTACTGTATGTACTGTTTTTATACCTTCGGCCTCCTTCAACGAATGGAAAACTCCACCCAATGAAGAAGCTCCAAAACTCAGAGTAGACACCCTCATGTCTGTATTTCCAATTCTTCTGTATTCCATTTCAATTCTTCTAAAATATTATAAGGTCTCAGACCTTTTATTTTTTTATCTGGTTATATTTTCAAAGCACTATGTCAATCTTTACTTTTTATTTAATTTACACTCTAGTAAATGTTCTCCTGAGTCAACTATTCTTTTTGTATTCTTACCATCGGGTAATATAATAGTAGCACGAGTATTAACGGGTACATCAACTGATAGGTAGAATGTATCATCCTCCACTTTCCAATTCACTGCTATCTTTCCATATAATGTTTCGTGATTAGCTTTTACCCAGGTTAAATCACCCACAGGTTGTGGTTGTATTGTGAACTCTTTGAATCCGGGTGTTGATGGAACGATTCCTGCTAAACTATGAAAAAACCACTCATCTATTTGTCCCATCATAAAGTGATTCCATGATGCACCTTTACGTGGATCCCATTGTTCTGTTAAAGTTGTTACACCAAATTGTATTTGAAAGCCATAGCCTGGAGCATCGGTATGGTTATTCATTAAATACATTAGTTCGCTTTCACCATTAAGAGCCAAAGCCTGAAATAAATACCTGTTGCCTACATCACCTGTTGTCAATCGATTACCTCTTTGCTGAATATCAGCTTTCAGATTTTGAAGTACAGCAACTTTATTTTGTGGCTCCACTATACCCATAAATAAAGCTACGGCATTACAAAACTGGCTACCAGAGCCATATTGCATCGTGTTTTTATCTAAGAACTTCTCATTGAACGCTTTTCTTATATCCTGAGCTAAAACTGTATATTTTTTATCATCATTAGACTTATTAAACATCTTTGCAGCTTTTGCAAACAAATGTGTGACATAGTAATAATGAGCTGTAGCCGACACTTCAACAGGGCTATTCATAGAGAATCCTGCACGATGTTCTCCATAATCGTACCAATCACCCAATCCATGAGAAACTATGTGATTTGTTGATCTTGAAGTTAAGTAATCTACATATTGCTTCATCACATTGTAGTATTCCCCAATCAAGGCATTATCTCCATAAAACTGATAATACATCCATGGTACAATAACTGCAGCACCTCCCCATTCGGGAGAATCTCTGAATACTTCGAGTCCTTTGCCAAACTCTACATATTCGGGAACTATATTGGGTACAAGTCCATCTGCTTGTTGTCCGTCTGCTATATCCTGCATTACTTTGGGAAAGAACTGAGTCAAGTCCCAATTGTAAAGAAGTCCCGGGCCATTTAAGTGCGTTTCTTCTAGCCATCCTAATTTTTCGCGGTGAGGACAATCTGTAAATACCGACTGCATATTACTTCTCACAGCATTTTTAATCAACTGATGCGCTTTATTAAAAATCTCGTTCGAAGATTCAAAATGCCCGTTCTCATTAGTTGAATTATATATGAAGTGTGATTTTATATCTACAATCAATGGCTTATCCGAACCATCTGACGATAATACATTAGCCCCGTCAATCTGAAGATATTGAAAACCATAGTAAGTAAACTCAGGGTGCCACTCCTCCACTCCATCACCTTTTAATGTATAGGAATATGTATGTGGTCCTCCCGATTGCTTTTGAGAAACTTTCCCTGTTTCTTCGTTCAACAACTCTCCTAGGGTAATTTTAACTGTCTGTCCTTTTTTGCCTGTAACTTTTATTTCGGGGTAACCCGAAAGGTTTTGTCCCATATTCAAAACATAGCTGGTATCTATTTTAGACATCGATACTGCTCCATATTCTCTCATGCTACGAACACTTGTAATCTGTTGGGCACGAAGAATTCCTTCTGGAGCTTTTTGGATAACAACCGATTTCCATAACTTATCATTGAAGTTTGGTTTATCCCATCCTTTTTGTTCTAAGCGGGCATCGTAGTCTTCGCCCCCAAAAATATCATTGAATGTGATAGGACTAAGTGCGTATTTCCACGACTCATCAGAAGTAATTATTTCACTTGTGCCATCCGTATAATACACATGCATTTCAAGAAATAAAGTTGGAGGTCCGAAAGAAACCCACAATTTCCGATAACGATTACCTACCGTATTGTAAAAGCCATTGCCTAATGTTATCCCGATAACGTTTTCTCCTTTATTTAGTAAAGTATCTATTTGATAAGTATTGTAGTAAACCGTCTTATCATAATCGCTCCATACAGGGGTAAAAATATCTTCACTTACTTTCTTGCCATTTAAAGAAAGGTTATAATGTCCCAAACCCGAAGCATGAACAATTGCTTTGTCCACAGTTTTGCTTGTATTGAAAGATTTTCTCAATATAATACTGCGTAATGCTAATGGATTTATTTTATCATATAGCTCTTTGTATTCGGCTTTCTTAAAGGATGGACTATGTAAATCGCGACGACCTATCGGTAAATTGGAATTTGCTTGAGTAATTGCTCCAATCCATTGTGTTTTTGTATTATTAAAATCGGGTGCAGTTTCAAAGAAAGTGTTTTTGCTCTCACTCATTTTACCTTTTGCATCCCACACTTTCACAGTCCATAAATAGCGTTTACCTTTTTCCAAAGGTTTACCTTTATAGGCTACTAATTGACTTTGATCGGATTTTACTTTTCCCGAATCCCAGATTTTCAATCCATTAGATGTAAGTGTTATCTGGTATGCCGATTGTTTATCCCCTTGTATATTAGAAGCCAGCTTCCAACCAAAACGAGGATTAGCTTTATCCATAGCTAATGGTGTCTTTTGCATTTCACAAGTCAGGTCCTTAATATCTATCGGATAGGCATTAAAAGCAAAAAGTGTACACAATATAAATAACAGAGAATATTTAATGTTGTATTTTAGAATCATAGTTATCAGTTATTTTTAGACTTGCCATAGCAATAAAAAGGTCTTATAGAATCCTTCGTATCATTACATCTTATAAGTTAATCGTTCCAATTTATCAGATTTAGCTACAATTTTTCCGTCTAGCATAATATAGAATCCTTTTCCTCTCTTATACTTACCTCCTGTTTTATCCCAAACGATAGTAACCGTTTTTCCATGATAAGGAACGTTATCCAAACAGAACCAATCCCATTTATTTTGAGGTATCAGAGGATTAACGTCTAAAGTATTATCGGGACGAGGTTTTAAGCCTATCAATCCAGAGATAATCAAGTCGTTGAATGTAGAGTGATTGTAATAACGGCTGCGTTCGTGATCGCCTTTGAGCCAGTAGCCTGTTACTTCATCCTGATATTCTCCGATATAAGGTCTTCCTCTGTGATACTGACTTTCTACATATAGTTCCATATGACGAAAATAAACACTGTCGTTTACTACATCTTGTTTGTAATTATTCAACAGATTAGCCATTGCTGTTAAAGTCTGAGACGAGGCAAAAGGCCAGATAGCTCCATCCCACTCACATTTGCAGCATCCATGAGAACGAAATTCGGGATGACGGCGTTCTGCTGTTGTAAGTCCGTAAGGAGCACAAAAACCATCTTCGTTTTTCACTTGAGACCATGCTTTTGCAAAATCAGTCTTATTGTCGGGAAGATTAAAATACCAAGGTATATAACCGATTGCTTCGCGTACCAAAGCAAATTTTCCGGGCTCTCTTAATGTTTCAAAGAATATACTATCTGAGTTCCATAGTTGATTTTGAACTAAATTCTTAATCTCAATAGCTTTATTCTCATATTTCTGAGCTGTAGCATTGTCTCCTTTCAATTTGGCAACTTCCGATAGAGCTTTTGCATTACCAAACATATAAGAATTGATAGTTGGGCGGGCATATTTCTTACGACGTCCACCACTAATGGTTTCTTCCATTCCGTCTTGTACATCTCCTTGCCAATATAATCCGCTTGGTAAGCGATGATCTCCCTCCCATGCTGCATATTCGCTCTCCAGATCGGGAAACATATCTAACAGATAGTTTTTATCTCCATCCACCAAATATTTATTATAAAGTGCATCGGATGTCCAACTACTGAAACTACGAAGCTTCGACATAGGTTTTCCCTCATTTCCTCTAAACCAAACATGTACGTATTGATTTAAATATTTAGGATCGCGTAACCATCGGCTTTCATAGATATGATGTCCTAAAGCACAAGAGATTAAATTATATTTATCAGCATACGAACGATTTACTAAAAACTCGGTCATTATATAACCTTCGGGAGTTTCTTTGATATGTTTTCTTAAAGACCACCATCTATAATAGAACATCTCCTCGAAGTTATTTTGAGGACATTCAAACAATGGTATATTGGCTTTCATCCACTCCCAAGACTGAGCATTAGGAATAGCTTGTGCTATATTTTCGTCTTCCATTGTATTAAAATAGTCTGAATAACGCTTATAATCATCCACATTTAGAATTGCAGCATGATTTGATGGATCAGATGTTTTTAGGTATGAAATATAATATTCGGCTCTCGGGTCTTCTGCTCCTGCATTGGGCAAATCGGTATCTCTGTCAGCCAAATCATTAGGAGTAGGATCGGTCGGTAAATCACCCGTTCTGAATACAATTCTTTGTATAGATTCTACGGGATTAAAAAATAATTTTGTAGAGATTTCCTTATCATTGATTTTCATTGTCAGGCTTCTCGTAGAAGTCGATAAAGAAACTTTGATATCATATACAATTCCTGCTTCATAGGGTATTAAGGTAGCATATCTTGCTCCGGTTTTTAATTTTATCAAACCGTCATTGTCAAAGATGATACGGGTACAAGCATCACCTTGAGCATTTTGAAATTCAACTTGTAGATTTCCATTCTTGTTTTGGGCAGGCAGAACCGAAAAAGAGGCTTCTAAATTCTTAGATTCGGGAATTACTCTTTCTACTTTTGCATAATCAAACGGATCCCAGTCTTTCAACGAAAGCCAACGTTTATTATCCGATCTTTTTTCTATTTTGACAGGAGCCCATAACGGGCTGTAAACATTCCATGTATCTAATTCTTTACCTTGTGATATCAAATCAAAGGTTTCATCGGCATGACTAATCGCTTTATCTGTCACGGGAACCGGAACTTTTGCCACCCATATATCCTCCTTATTCACACTATATGTTACCCACATATTACCATCGGGAGGTGTACCATTAGTTTCAAGAATACCTCTTGGATATTGAGGTCCTCGTGACTTATAGTTTCCACCGTAACGCATCGATGCTATATCTCCATGTACAGAATATAAATTAGTGTAATTCAATCCATCTTCACTTGTTGATACAGCCAATGGCCAACGAAACTCGGATGGGTTATAAACAGTAGCAAACTTTCCATCAGAGGTTCTTTGTCCCCATATTTTCGCGTTACTATTTACAAAGCCAACAGCACGGGCAACATTTCCCGGCCATGTTTTACCTCCATCTTTGCTTATCGTAGTTAGGGCATGCTTCCATAGAGCAACAACATCACCATTGTTTAAATGATAATAACTGAATGCTTTGTATTTTTTTTTCAATGGTATAAGAGCATCATTACCGTCCGATTCTTCAACCCATTGCATCATCATCAAAGGGTTAGCCATTAATTCGTCACACGCTGCAATAAATGCTTTATCCTTGCTCTTTTTATAAAAAGGATAAGCTGTGTTTTTCTCGTTCCACGTTGGATTGTAATGTATAAAATAAATAGGTCCGTAGCTTCCGTCAGCTTTTATTTCTCTTACAACACGCCCTATTCCTTTTCCATCATTCGGATCATCTTTTTTATCAAGACAAATACCGTAAAAGCCAATAATTAGTAAACGATTACTTTTTGATACATAAAAACCCATGCGTTGATGCATTATAGCGTATAAGTCTTTTGCAACACCATTATATCCGGCTTTGGTTGTACCATCGGGTACTTTATATCTAGGGAAAACAATTTCGGGTTTAGTCCAGCTGTAGCCGTCTTTTGATGTTTGTAACAATGTATGAGATGGAGGTATATGTTCACCAACAGAATCACTTAAATACTGCAGATAATATGTATTGTTCCAATATGCCAGAAAAGATTGATGATTGTAAGTCCAGCCGAAACCGTCTCCTTTTTCGGGATGCTCACGATTTGCACGCATCGTTTGAATATTGTGAGTACCTACCGCAGGGTTCAATCGTCCATTGTGATAGTTCACATTAGATAATGTTTTTCCCGTATAATAAACACCCTCTTGAGCCTTGGATAAGAAGATGCTGCTCAAACAAAGTAAGGATAGTATAATTGATTTCTTTTTCATAATAATCATTTAAAGTCACAGACCAAATTAAAAACTTATTTAGCTGCTTTTAGTTTAGTCAAAACACTTTCGGGAGCTTTAAATATAGTCCCATGTTTATGTCCGACAGGAATCGAAATTTTATCATTTATATCGGTAAATGTTTTGAAATCTTTTGTTGATACTGCATCATAAGACTTTTTATCGTAAGCATCAAAATAGATAAGCCATTCATTTCCTACTTTCACTACCGAAGGACCTTCTGTAAAATTACCTGTAAAGGGTGCAGATGGATTAATATATTCTCCTGTTGGAGTTGTTGCAAATGCTACTTTCATATTCCGTTCAGGGCGTGTATTGTCTTTGAAAACCAAAACATAATCTGCCGAATCTCGTTTAACAATCACAGCATCAATAGAGCTATATCCGGGATCATACAGCAATTCTGCTTTAGTGAAGTCTTTAAAGTCTTTTGTTTTTGTGTAATATAAGCGATGGTTATTATCTTCATCTTCTATTCCTTTTTCGAATTTGAATGGAACTGTTGAAGCCCATACAATAATAAAATCGTTTGCTTCGTCATCATAAAATAATTCGGGAGCCCAAACATTTACGGTGGTTGTGTCGAATGCCATGATCGGAATATACTGTTGTTCAGACCAATTAATCAAGTCTTTAGAAGAAGCATAACCAAATGCGGGATCACCTTTCCAACTGCAAGTCCACACTAAGTGAAATGTACTATCGGGTCCTTGAACTATACTAGGGTCACGCATTATTTTTTGCACCCCTACTTCGGGTTTTAGGTATATTCCCGGAATACTATCCCATTTATATCCATCATAACTATAAAGGAATCTAAGCCCTTCGTTAGCCGGTTCATGAAAAGAAGTAAATAGATAAACTTCTTTTTCTGGAGTGGTATTTTCTGCTTCTTTTTTACTTGTATTGCAGGACATAAGAAGAACTAGTCCTAATATATATAAGATTGATTTTTTCATAGTATTTATTTTTTTTGCAGCCATATAACTACATCCTTAGTATCAGTGTTTTTTAATTGAATGTGAGTTCCTCCTTTTACTTCATTTTTCTCTTTTACAATTGAGCCATCTGTAGGATTAATTCTATTCACAATAAATTTACCTGCCACTTTAGACAGATCTAAATCTATTGTTGAATTGCTCGTATAAATAATGAAGCCTTTACTTTCATCTCCCAATACATACTGATTTGTACTATTCAGTGCTTGTATTGGTTGCATAGAAGAAGCTGCTTCTAAGAAATATTTATTAGCAATAGTAGGTAAATTGGTTAAAGACCCACCAGCCATAAATGAAGCCCATGTTTGTTGCGGATATGAATTCGAAAAATAGGTAACTGCTTTTGCATATTTTGTTTTATATTCATTCACTGCACGATAAACGGACTCAAAGGAAACTTTTCCCGGTTTAGTCAATCTGGCATGTTGGCGTGGCGCCAAGTTTAATCCTCCCTGAGGTTCGTAAGTAGTACCGTCTTCACGATAAAACCAATAACGGATGTCTATAATATCAATAACTTTTGAACGGATAGGATCAGCAAGGATAGCGTCTTGAACATCTTTTGTAGCACTGAGAGCTATAAGAGGTTTCTCTCCTGTCTCGGTTTCCCATTCGGCAATTACATCTAACCAGAATTCCATAAAATGGAGAGGTCCTGTATATTCTTCGCTGATAAGCTGAACAACACTATTATTTCCTCTGAAATTCTCTAAACATTTACGAATAAAGGCACGATGTAACTCTCTTCTTACCGGATGATTTATGTCATAAAACTGCTCAGCCAAAAAGATGCGTTTATCTCCTGCATAAGGAGCAGGTTCGGGGAATCCCGTATCATTTATATTGTTTGCCGGTCTCCAAGGACTATCAGCCCAATGTGCACCTGCTTCGATAATATTATGTTGGAAATAATTCTGATGAAATAAGATCAGTTCGTCTTGATCTGCTTGATCTGCAAATTGACGAAGCCGCCTCCAATACCAGTCATTGTATTTTGTCAGGTCATATTTACTTAACCCGTCATAAGCAGTGCCTTCCCCACTACGGGCAAAAGGTTGCTCATAAAACGGAGGCCATACTTCGCCATTTATGCGACGGATTCGTTCGTGATCGTCTCTTCGGCGGTCATACCACAAACCATAATTATGATCAAGAACAAGAACATGTTCTTTTTTCATCCAGCTACTAACAGAATCAATATCATCAGTTAATCCTGTACCTGTTCTTCCCGGAACAAAGCGTGTTAAATGAGGACTAGCCGATTTGTTCAGATAAGAGGGCTGAACTGTTCCGTTCCACCATTGTATATTGTGTTTACCTCCTGTTTGAATAGTGTTATTTCTCACTAACCATCCATTTTTTATAGATAATGGTGAAGCAGTCGCCATTGATTTACCAGTAAGTAGTTTATTGTTTTGTCCAAAGGTTTTGATACCTGCTTTTTCAATAGGAATATTGCTATTCAAAATAAGAGTATCTACCCACTCCGAAAGGGTTAAAGGTGTTGTATATGCTTTCTTGGTTAACTCTTGTGCAACAGCTATTTGTGGAGAACTAGATGCTTCTGTTTCCACAGCCAATAAATTCGACCTATTAGTGTATTTATCTCCCAAACGCTCTTTCAACTGTGCATAATACAAACTTCTGGGATTGATATGATTATTGCTTTCGTTCCAATAACCGTTTCCTGAAAATTCAGACCATGAACCAAATGCCCAGTTTTGAGCTGTGGGGGGTGAAAAACATTCCATCAAAGACGCTGTACATTGCCAGAATACACTATTTGCTGCATTCCAACCTGCACCTTGTGCTTCTTGCATCCTATTTCTGTAACTCAATGCATTACCATTTATATTAACGATATCAAATAATACACCCGAAGCCCAACTATCAACAGGACCGCTAAAGCTATAAGGCAATTCAGATTGACATTGCACAAAAGCATTAGGGCCGGCAGCACAGAATCCTAAAGCAAAATCGTGATATCCTTGTTCAGTATACAATCGTTGAAATAAACATTGTTGTCCAGATGTAAAGAATGTGTATCGACGTTGTCCCCCTATTTCTGAAACCGGATCGAGTGATTTACAGTTTTCTACTGTTACACGTTTTGCCGATTCGAGAACAGCAACTGCCGATCCTGCAAAGTGTTTGAATATAACATTACGTACCCATGCATCAGAAGTATTTTCCATTGTTATTGCCATCCATGCATGTGCTTCATCTTTGGGATTACTTGAGTCATATTCAGAAATGCAGGATAAGTTTTCTATTCCCACATTAGATATTCGCCCATTCCAAGTGTAAGGCAGTATAAATCCTCCACCATATTTTTGATCTAAGGCAGTTGTAAGAGGTGCATCAAATGTTACTCTATTTCCGTTTACCGAAGTAATTGTTCTGTCCCAATAAATATTCTGCTCCGATGGTTTCCATCCTAGAGATGTTATACCTCCTCCGAAGTGATCTGTTCCCAATTTGTCAATCCACTCTTTCGTTGAAGGTCTTTGAATTAAAATATTATCCCCAATCTTTAATCCGTGATTTACTGATAATGTAACCGAAAATGAATTTACAGGCACATAATCATCGGATATTTTAATTGCTGTGTTTAATCTCTTATCATCTTGTCCTAAAACACGAATTAATGTACGACGGTCTTTTCCTGATACGATAAGATTTGTTCCATTCTCTCCTACACCGCTACCTCGAATAACAATTCCTGATTGTCGGATTTTTAATTGTCCTTCAATTTTAAAAGAACCTTTGTCTAATAAGATCGCTCCCCTAAATCCATTCTTATCCAGAGGTAACGAACCCACATAGTCTATTACATTTTGAAGAAGACCGGTTACATCTCCATCTTGCCATGCTACAAATATCTTTGCATCAATAGTCGGAATAGGCTCGTCGGATGCTTTATAACCGCAATAAGAGAAATCGGGTATCCTATTACCTAAGCTATCAGGTGCATAAGAAAGCCTTCCATCTTTAAATACTATAGGGGGTATTGGTTTAGGTGAATCCTTTTTATTCTGTGAAAATCCATTGATTCCCACCGCTAAAAAAAATAATAAACAAACACATATCTTTTTCATAAACTACTTTTAAAGTCGTAGACTGATTTATTGCTTTGGTAAGTACAATAACTAAAGTTCGTTACATTTGTGAAATTTATCATTAAATACTTTCACTTACTTTATTACTCTTGAAAATATAAAAATAAGCCTCTATTATTTTTTAGTGGTTTCTTTTTCTTTGATTCTTTTCTGCCATTCTTCTCTTTCTTTCTGTATATCATATCCTTGTTTCGAAAGATAGTTATTAAATCTGCCTTTATATTTTCCGAACCATTCATGTTTTTCTTTCGAAGATGCTGCACTCATTGCATGTTCACGAGCTTCTACTAACCAGGCATATAATTGTCTTTTTTCTTCGGGTTTTAACGAGGGGATCATATCTTGATATGAGGTATAAGTAACTTGCACTACCCCATAAGTCATTCCGTCTTTTACTTTTTCTACCTGATCATTTGTCAGATAAGCCGAAAGAGCACCTATATAAGCACAATGCAGATTATATAAGTTTGAATTCAATTCTGTATCTAATGCTTTGATAGCATTTTCTTTTGCTGTTTTATCAGCTATATTTTGCTTGGCGTTTTTGATGTCGGCATCCGATTTATCATGTAATTCTCCTAAACCTTTGTACTGCGTAACGATAACTTGTGTAACAGCATCATAAACAGATTTATCGTTAAGGTCAAGAGTATTAACTATTTTTTTAGCTCTTTGAGTCAAAACCTTGTTATATTCCTCTTCTTTGTTTTGACTAAAAGCAGATAAGGAGATTAAAACAGAAACAAATAATATAAGTGATTTCATAGATTCAGATTTCTAGAAAGGTCTCAGACCTCTTTATTGTTTTAGTAAGTAAACAATTTGTTGTAGTATTTAAATATAGCAATTAAGATTTATATATTGCTTAATAAGTTCAATTTTAAAAGAGTAACTGCACAGCCTAAGCCTGTACAGTTACCTTCAATTCAAAACTATTATTAAACCTAAAATAAACTCTTTCTTTTTGCTAAAGTATCGTAGTTGTTATTTGGATTTTTCCAATCAACTTTTTTCTTAGGATCTATACCATTGATATATTTTTCAATATTAGTATATCCATCACCATTCAGATCTTTAACAGCATCCGAGGGATCATTCGGATTCAATCCGTATTTAATTTCCCATGCATCAGGCATTCCATCGCCATCAGAATCCTTGTATGGTGTTCCTTTGTACTCAGGGTAGCCGCCTACTTGTTCAATATCTGTAATAATACCTTGCTTATAGGAATCAGCAGGTAAACGGCGGTGTTCAAACTGATAGAAACTTTCAGGATTTAATCCTTCTTTATAATATACTTTTCCGGTCTTCACTTGTTCAATAACACGTTCGTCTACAATATCACGTTTAGGGAAAGTAGCTCCTACATTGTCCATCACGAAGTTATATGCCTCTTTTGCAGGCATAATAGGAAAAGGATTATCTATAGGGAATGGCTTATCCCATTTCATATTGGCAGTATATCCCTCAGTGTCTTTTTGTTCCTGTACTTGAATACCTCCGTTCCAATTGTCCTTTGTAACTGCATCGTTACCTTCCACGATATTACCATTAGCGTATACCCGACCAAAAACAAAATAACCTAATTTACTACGTCCTGCCTCAGGCTTAAGTATTCTGTGTCCAACAGGTTTATCTATCGGAGTTAAAGGTCCCGGTTTATAATAGTTATTAATCATATTATAAAGAGCAGTATAATCCCCACCATCTACAGAGCGATGCACCCAATTGTAGATTACATTATTTACAAAGTTGAAAACTCCATTCCAACCAATCGACGGATTCCGACCTGCATTATTAGCCCAAAGGTTACGCATAAAAGTACAATTCTCTCCACCAAGCGTACTACCGAAAGAATGATTATATGTATCTAATGCCTGAGATGATATTGTATTCTGAATAGTAACATTTACAGTTGGTAACTTCAGGTCTTTACTTCCGTCTTGTGGATTAAACATGTGACGATAAAAAGATATATTCTCATCCAATCCCCACGAAGTAGAACAATGGTCTATCATAATGTTACCTACAGGATTTCCCCCAAATGAATCATCACGCCTTCCGACATAAGTTTCACCCCTGCGAAAACGCATGTGGCGTACAACAACATCGTGAGTATTTGCCCAAATAGTTTCGCCTGCAATACAAACACCATCGCCCGGAGCTGTTTGTCCTGCAATCGTAATATAAGGAGCCCTTATAATAACAGGAGTTTTGATACGAATGATTCCCGATACATTAAAAACGACAATACGGGCTCCGCCTGTTTCGCAAGCTTCGCGGAAGGTTCCGGGGCCGCTATCTTCTAAGCTTGTAACTACAATAACTTTTCCGCCACGACCACCTAAAGAATATGCACCGCCACCTTCAGCTCCGGGGAAAGCCGGAATTTCGCCTTGAGGAAGATCTGTTGGACGAGCTGCCCAAGGAATATACGGGCGACCTTCTTTTGCCTGTTGTTCTATAATTGGCAAAGCTTTTTCCCAAGCTATGTCTGATAATCGCTCTGTCTCTGCCATCATTGCATCCGACTCTTTTTTTACCTCAGGAGTAATCTTGGGGTATTGTGCAAATAAGTTATTAGCACAGACCAAAGAGACAAAAGCAGTAACTACTAAAAATTTCTTTTTCATTATTATTATTTTCAAGTTTATTGTATTTTCAATCCAATGTACTATTCGATTTATCCTATCATTCAGCAAGTGGATCGAATGTTCCGGTGCCACCTTTGATTATATCTGCCCAACCTACGGTTTGTTCCAGTGTAGGGTTATTGGTTTGAGCATTGGATTTAAGACCTATGAAATAATATTGGGGTTGGAATGAAACAGTCTTTGTCAGGTCATCCCCTATTCTATCCTTACGTGTCAAACTGTCAGTGTAGAATTTAACCAAATCGGCACGATCCGAAAGAGTCTGTGTTGCCAGATTCCATGCCGCAGGGCGAGTCGCGTTATAAGGATCGGTAGCAGTAGCATTGCCGACAACTCCATTTTTTACTGTTACACAAAGTTCTACAAGACCTCTTCTATTTCCATTGAAAGGCTTAACACCCAAATATGTACACGTATTAGCATTAAATCCGGTCAATGCCCAAGTCGGCTGTATAGAAGCTTGTCCTACACCTCCATCCCAAAGCATCCAGCGACGCATATCATCGAAACGTTTTCCTTCGTAAGCCAGCTCTATCTGGCGTTCGTATAGAATAGCTGCGAACAGTCCGCCTCTGTCTCCGGCTAAGGCATTATCTAAACCACACTCTCCCGTATAACCTACACGCTTACGTATATCCCTCAAAGCTTCCAAGGCTTCACTATAATAACCGGCTCCACATGCAGCTTCGGCAAAGTTAAGCAATACTTCGGCATAGCGTATCTCCATATATGGAGAGGCAGATTGTTCGAAGCCGTTCCCTTTATCAACTTTATATACATATAATGGTGTGGCGTTTATATCCAAATCATCTGTACGTTTGCGAATATATACACCTTTATAGTTCTCGGCTAAGCCATCACCCGAGTATCCGCTCTGATCCATTGCTGTGCGTTTATCTGCCGTATCATACCATGCATAATTCCATAAAGCATAATCACTTCCTTTATATGGATAGGCACTAGAAGGTGGATTGGTAGTAGGATCTCCCGAGAATCTCCAATATACCCCGGGAAATGCAAATGTGCGGTAAAAACGGGGGTCTCGATTTATCATAAAGAGGTTTTTATTATAAGTAAATGATGATTGTCCCGGTTTCTTACCGTCAGCCATAGGGAACAAGTCTATCATTAGGTCTGTGGTATTTTTCCCGCCGCCGCCATTTGCATTAGTCGGACGAATCGCTTTTTCCCAACCATTCCATAGTTCCGGAGTGGTGTTTGTGCCTTTATTTACATTGTTATAAAGTGTTACAAATACAGCCTCTGTGGAGGAAAAGTCGGAAAACATTTTTCCCCAACCCGAAGCATTTACTCCCGGAGCATCCGCATAAGCCAAACCGAAGCCTGCGGCTTTCAATTCTGCAATTGCATTTTTATTAGACTGGTAAGCCGCTTCCCAACGGTCTTTATTATCGGCACGATTAAATACCGGGCTTGCATACAACAAGCGTGTACGTCCTTGCAGTGCTAATGCCGCACCTGCAGTTACCCTGCCATAATTGTTACCGCTCCATGAAGAAGGTAGAAGTGTGCTTGCCGTTTGCAAATCTTCGCAGATAAAGTCGATACATGCTTTTGTTGTTGAGCGCGGAATCGTTAGAGCATCAACCTCTCCGCTTATAGGGTTTTGAACTTTTGTTACAATGGGTACGCCTCCATACTCTTTCACCAAACGATAATAAACCCATGCACGAAAAAAATACGCCTGACCGATCAGTTTATCTTTCTCTTCTTGCGTAAGCCCTGTACTTGCAGGTATACTTTCGATGGCATCGTTGCAGGAAAAAATAAACCCATATAAATTAGTTGAGGTTTTACGTTCATTATAAAAAACATTTGGTAAAGAACCGTCACCAGAGGTTGTTATTGTTACATCTTGGTCAACCAAAGCCGATAACCCTGAATATTCCTCCGTTGATTGAGAATATATATCACTCGAGCCCGCACTCGAAAATCGCCAACCGAAACTTGCGGTCGAGTTCGATAAGGCTAAAGCATATATACCATTGATCGCAGCTTCTGCTGTGGCATAATTACTATAAGGATCGGTTACTTTAGTGTAGTCTTTTTTATCTTGCAGGAATTGGTCGCTACATCCGGTAAAGATGAGTACTGCAGCCAAAAGGGCAGTAGCGAAACCAACTATTTTTCTTGTATTCATCATTTTTTTTTCGTTTTTAGAATGAAACATTAATTCCTAATGTAATTTTCCGCAAGTTGGGGTATTGTCCGTAACTCCCGGCAAACGAGCTGTAAAAATTATCGGGATACGCATTGTGGAAATTCAATACATTCTGTGCTGTCAGATTCAGGCGGCAGTTTTCGACCCCGACTTTTTTAATAAACACTTTAGGCAGCGTATAAGCTAATGTGATGTTACTCACCGAAACAGAAGCATTATTCATTCTCCAGAATGTAGACTCGACATCGTTTACCTTTTCATACATCAAGTTAGGATATCTGGCATTGCGGTTGGCTTCGGCTACTACATTCCCATTAGCATCCAGTACATCTTCGTAAACAAACATATTGTTTGCCCAGAAAGACGGCAAGTTGGTGTACTGCATCGAATTGTAGCCCGATGTATTCAATAAGCTATTGTTGATTGAACGCATATTTTTCGACATAACGGTGTAGCTTCCCCAATTGGCATTAAGCTGCATGCTTAGTGAAAGGCTTTTCCATTCAGCATTAAGAATTACCGTAAAGCCATAGATATTATCACTACGGTTAGATATTTTAACACGGTCAGCTTTTTCATCTATTACTCCGTCAGCCGTTTCGATATAGTATCCGTTTTCGTCCCGTTTAGTGCTGCGAATGTCTTTATATATCAACATACCGGGTCGCATATCGGCTTTTCCCACTCCTAAATAATCGGTAATGTTATTCTTTGCAAAATATTCTTCAATTTCCTGATAAGTTTTGAATATACCTAAACATTCGAGTCCCCATACGCCTCTATCGTTTCGCTCGCCTTGTACTATGCCATCCAGTTCTTTTGTTGTCGGCCAGTTCATTTTATTCAGGCGATTGTCGGAATATCCGGTATTCACCCTGACACCATATTTGAAATCTTCGCCTATTTTGTCTTTCCACGCTGCTGCAATCTCAATCCCATAGGCGTCGATTGAAGAAAAATTTTCATTTGCAGGCATTGAACCCGCTGTACTTGGTATACTGCTGTTGAGTGGAGTAAATATGTCCCGGTTCCACTCGTAGTACCCATCGACATTGAAGCTCAGGCGATTGTTGAGTAAACCGAAATCGAGTCCGTAGTTAGACTTGTAACTTTTATCCCACTTGGCGTCGCGGTTAAAGCCTTGATCGGGAAGAGTAATATAATTTCCGCTAGCAGAGTTTGGACTTCCAAACACAGGACCTTTGTCCGGATTATAACTATAATTTTTAGCCCATGTCCAAGCCGTAATATTATCACGACCGGTAAGTCCGAACGATGCACGTAATTTCAGGTAATCAATAACTTCTATCTTAAACCATTCCTCCTGCGACATAATCCAGCCTGCAGATAGAGAGGGGAATACCCCCCAGTAATTTTCGGGGGCAAATTTAGAGGAAGCATCAGAGCGAACCAAAAACTCTAACAGATATTTATCCCTGTAAGCATAGTTTATGCGTCCGATATACGAAAGGCTAGCCGATTCGGCACGCGAGAATCTGTTATCTTTGGTTCCTGCAAGATTGCCGGTGGTAGAAGATTGCCCATTTGCATTAGGGTATAGATCCGATCTTGATGCATACACATCTTCGAATACTCTTTCAGATTTTTCGATACCAAACAATCCGTTTAAATTATGGTTACCGAATGTACGTTGATAGGTCGCCAAAAAATTCATCTGATAATTATCGGTACGAGACATAGTACGATCGACCATACCTCCGTTATTTACGGTAGATCTTGTGAAATTACTATCTGACAAATCTATATCACTTCCTGTATAAAGATGGTTGCCACTACCACCCCGAGCCACCAGACTATAGAGATTATAGCTTGTTCCTAATTGTTTCGATTCGAGCGTATTTATACTTTTTATATAAGTAAATTTTAGTTTCAACCCTTTTAGCAAATCGCTCCAGCCAAAATCATATTCCAGCCCCGTGTTGACATTCATCTCCTGATTTATGTTCATTTTATAGTCACCCGAATTCTGAACGGCATCATAGTTGTAGAGTTGAGAGTTATGTACAGTGGCATTTGTAATACCATAGGATGCTATGGGACGGCCATCTATAGACGAAGGAATATAACGTGGTTGCGTTAGCAATCTGTTATAATCCGCCTCAGCATTAGTAGATGAAGCAACTCCGTTATAGGCTTTAGTATCTTCACCGTAGTTACCCGATACCTGCAACGATGCTTTTAACCATTTATTTATTTTAAGATCCATACCGGCACGGTAGTTCCAACGCTCGTAGTTGAGTTTCCCTATATTTCCGTCTTGTGAGTAAAATGCTATACCAGCAAAGTAGTTGGCATTATCGCTCCCTCCGCCCATATTTACAGCATGCTTTTGTGTAAAGGCGGCACTCCATGCATCTTCCAGCAAGTCGTAGTTCAACCTTTTCATAATTTCCAATTCATCTGCCTGAAATAAATCAAGACGCGAATCATATGGTTCAGACGGATTAGCTGCACGAACACCGTTCCATATTTTACCGTATTCGTAAGAGTTCAGCATTTTTGGACGGGCTATTTCATCAGCATAGCCAAATTGTCCGCTATACGAGATTTTAGGTTTTCCAATCTGTCCACGTTTAGTGGTTACCAAAACAACACCATTTCCTGCACGAGAACCGTATACAGCGGCAGAAGCATCTTTCAATACCGAAATACTTTCTACCATTGTAGCATCCAGATTATTGAAGGCTATTGCACCCTCTTGCATAGGATAAGCATATCCATCGATTACATACAATGGATCTGTTTCATTAGCTGAGCTGAGTCCACTCACTGCATTGTTCTGACGGATATCTATTCGGGATGTTGCTCCGGGACGTGCAGTTCCTGTTGTACTGACCGAAACACCGTTCATCAAACCTTTCAAAGCCGAAGAAAGATCGCCTGTGACAAGGTCGGTTACATCATTCATATTCGTAGTTGCAATAGAACCGGTAAGGTGGGCTTTCTTTTGTACACCATAACCAACAACCACAATATCGTTCAGTTGCAAAGCATCTTCTTTTAGAACAATACGGGTATTGGAAAAATCCGAAATAGTCTGATTTGCATGCCCGATATAAGACACAACCAGTTTTTTACCCACCGGTACCTGAATTGAATACTTGCCATCGAGATCGGTTATTGTAGCAGTAGTAGTACCCTCTACTTTCAATGTGGCTCCGATAACAGCCTCTCCGTCTTCGAATACGACAGTCCCATTGACTGTCCGGGAATCCTGTGCATGAGCCGGCAAAACAAAAGCCAAGATAAAGCTCATGCATAAACCGAGAATTATTAAATATCTTTTCTTCATATCTTTTTTCTTTTTTGATTTACAATCAATCCTCTTTTAATTTATTATTGAGCAGGCAGCCATCTCGGATCGCCCGTTCGGTCAGAGATCTGAGCAGCTCCTCCAACAGTAAAGTTTCCATTTGCAGGGTCTGCAAGTTTAGGGTCAGACTCTATATGGGTTCCGGATTTGTCTCCTTGATTATGAGTGATTTCATTTTCAGCTAATACTCCATCATACCAATATGTATTTTGAATGAAAGTGGCAGCAACATTATTACTTGACATTCTGATTCGTCTAAGCACCTCTTTATTTGCAGTATCTACAAATATAGATCTTTGTACATTCACAGAGTTGGTAGTTTGTGCCCAGCCGTTAGAATTGAAAAACTGCCTGCTATAAGCAATCTGCCAAAATGTACAATTCTGGATATTTATACTTCCTTTTTCATTTGCCCATATAACCCTGTCGGCAACTTGAACAACACGAACGTTTGCATACACAATCCAGTTGCTTCCATAACTCTTATTATTGTTGTAGAAGGTAGAGTTTATCATTGACAATTCTTTTATTAAAGCACCTGTGAAGTTAATGAATGGATTGCTTGATGTAGCATGTTGTTCTACAATACAATCATTGAAAGTGAAGTTTTTCAAAGCATATCTTTGACCTCTATCATTAATTAATGAAGTTTTAAGATTGGTAACTTTACAGGATTCCATGCCCGATGAGACTCCTACCACAATCCACGGATTACCGTTGTAGTAAATTGCATTTTCTTCATTTATGGTGGTATTGTATTGTATAAAACCAACACCGGAATAATCATTCAGGTCGAAATCTGTCCATCTTATTTTGAATCCGGCTCCATCACTGATAAAAGAGGCATTACCGGTAACTTTTATCTTAGGATGATAGACTTTATCACCTCGGAGGGTAATATTCGTTGATTTGAGTCCAACATCAGACCCCATGGTGTATTCACCATTTGCCTCCAGTTCATAAACAATCTCTGTAGCATCGCGACCTTGTGGTTGAACAGGATTATTTGTAAAATACACTCCCAAATCAGTCCCGCTGGGGATAGACGCATATACAGGGATCAATGTAGTGTATTCAGTCTCTGTAGCCTCCGTTGCACCAGTATTGTTGAGTTCTGTATTGCCCAATGTTTTAATAACAATTTTATATCTTGTGTCATCAGCCCTTTCACGCGTGACAGAACATCCGTCAATAATTTCATTTTCTATGCCAACTACCACAGGGTTGTCAGGGTCATCCACATTGTAAAGAGTGAACTGATAGCCTCCGGCACCATAGACCACAGGCCATGTGATTTTAAGATCTTGTCCCCCTGTGATATTAGCTACAGCTACAGTTGTTACTTTACTGCCATCAGGCGATATCAGTTGTGTGTTCCTTACATCTGAGGAGAATGTATTATCATCCTTATATCCATCGACACAGGAAGTAACGAATAGAGCCATCAAAAAGCATAGAATGCCTATGATCGGTCTAATTTTCTTTTTTGTATTCATACATTAAATTTTATAATAAGTTAAGTATTAAAGTATATAAACATATAATAAACAGACAATTATGCCATTTGTAAATTGTTTTTTTTTAAAATATGCAATAGCGTTTTATATATTGACGATTCTCAACAAATTAATTATCTGTTGAGAATATAATTCTATTGCTTATTTGCAAAGTGCAGGCATAATTTTGGTCTTTTATACATTGGCAACTTTTAAGGTTATATTTAAATCAGTTCATCCTCCGATATGTGTTGCAGTATCAATGGCTCTGGTTCTTTAATCAACAACATTTCCGCTTACTTTAATTTTAGATTGCTGTTGCTCTGATACAATAGCCTTTTCTGATTTAGCTTGAAGTTGTGGTATTGCGCACAGCGCCAGAAAAAAACAAAATATATTTCTGAGGTAAGAACTCAGATAACTATACTTCGTACTGGCTTTCAATAAATTCAGTGACTTGTTTTCCATAGTTTTTTCATAATTAATAAATTAATAAAATGGTATTAATAAAATAGGTTTTCAATATTGATTAATCGTTTAACTAAAGAGAGATGAAATCTGATTAAACGTTTAACTTAATTCAACTAAAAAAATCGGGAATTTATTTATATTAAATAGTGTCTTCTTCAGGTTTTAAAATTCTAAATGATTTAGGTTTAATTTTTCTAAATAGTATTTGATGTCTGCAAATATATGTTCTTATTCACATTTTGATATATGCAAATTGATCTTAATTGTAATTTATTTGATCTTATATTAAAGTAACATTGGTATATTTTCATTACTTATTTACACCTGAGAGTCGCTTCAATACTAAGGTTTTCGAATATTTCGTCCTGTACCAAAAATACAAAAGACTTTCTTTTACTCATTTTATTCTATGACAAAACTTATATATTTTTGAGAACACAATCACTTTTATACAGGCAAAAATAACCTTTTAATTGATCATTTGAAAATCACGAATAATGAATAAAAAAATATTATTTCTTTTATTTTCTCTATTTTTATCATTTGCCACTCGAGGTAGTGGAATCCAACCGGAGACATCGGTTGCAGGTTTTTTCGATTTGAATAATTCGGGTCGAAAAGTTTATAACTTCAATGTTGGATGGAGATTTCAAAGAGGCAATCCAAGCGGTGCTGAAAAGATAGACTTCGATGATTCTCGATGGGATATAGTTTCTACACCTCATACTGTTCAGCTAATGCCCGCAGAAGCTAGCGGAGGACGAAACTATCAAGGACCAGCATGGTACAGAAAGCATTTTATAGTAGATGAGACTTTAAAAGATCAGTTGATAAATATCTATTTTGAAGCTGCTATGGGTAAAACCATTATATATTTAAACGGACAAAAAGTAGAAGAACATTTGGGTGGTTATCTGCCATTTAGCATAGAACTGACTCAGTATGGAGTAAAGGCAGGAGATAAATGCCTGATCGCAGTACTAACCGATAACTCTGATGATAAAAACTTTCCTCCGGGTAAAAAGCAATCAACACTAGACTTTACATATCATGGAGGTATCTACAGAGATGTATGGTTAATAGCAACTTCCAAGATTCACATTTCAGACCCTAATAAAGAAAACAAACCTGCGGGAGGTGGAATATTTGTACATTTTGATGAAATTTCTAAAAAGAAAGCATCCATATCCATTGACACAGATGTATTGAACCAATCTGCAAATAATGAAAACATTAAGATTGAAACCCGACTGTGTGACGCAGATGGAAATGTGTTAAAAACAGTATCTTCTAAAGTAAATCTAAAACGAGGAGAATCGAAACAAATAAAGCAAAATATTATACTGAATAATCCTACCCTATGGTCGCCCGATCAGCCCTATTTATATAGAGTAGAATCGAGAATTATTGCATCTAATGGAACGAGCTTAGATGGTGGAACAACACGTATAGGTTTAAGGAAAGCCGAATTTAGAGGTAAAGATGGTTTCTGGTTAAACGATGAGTTATCGGACAAACTTATTGGAGGTAACAGACATCAGGATTTCGCATATGTAGGTAATGCCATGCCCAATTCTCAACATTGGCGTGATGCTAAAAAATTGCGTGACGCAGGATGCCGTATAGTTCGTGTAGCACATTATCCGCAAGATCCCTCTTTTATGGATGCTTGCGACGAGTTGGGTATATTTGTTATTGTAGCTACTCCTGGATGGCAATACTGGAATAAAGACCCTAAATTTGCTGAACTGGTTTATGAAGATATACGGAATATGATTAGACGAGACCGTAATCACACCTCAGTTTTAATGTGGGAGCCTATTCTTAATGAAACACGTTTCCCTTTAGAGTTTTCACTAAAAGCCCATCAGATAACGCACGAAGAATATCCATATATGGGAGCTTTCTGTGTAGCCGATGCACATTCGGAAGGGGTGGCCGAAAACTACGAAGTTGTTTACGGATGGCCTAAAGATGTAGGTAACTATAAGCAGTGTATATTTACACGCGAATTTGGTGAAAATGTAGATGATTGGTATGCACACAATACTAACAACAGAGCATCTCGCAGTTGGGGCGAAAGACCTCAGGTTGTTCAGGCTTTGCAGCTGGCGAAAGCTTACAATGAGATGTATACACAAAGCGATCAGTTTATAGGAGGTGCATTATGGCATCCTTTCGATCACCAGCGAGGTTATCATCCTGACCCATATTGGGGTGGACTAATGGATGCTTTCCGTCAACCCAAATATTCATATTACATGTTCAAGAGTCAGGTTGATGCCGACCTTAAACATCCATTATCGGAAACTGGTCCAATGATATTTATCGCACATGAAATTTCTCCTTTCTCAGATCAGGATGTAACCATATTTACTAATTGCGACGAAGTCAGACTGATTGTCTACGGAAAAGATACTTTAACTCAGAAAGTACAAAAGGCTCAATATGGAATGCCCCATCCTCCGGTTATTTTCAAGAATGTTTATGATTTCAATTCTATGAGAGAATATCCATATGTACAAAAGCAATGGCAAAAGGTAACCTTTGTTGCAGAAGGTCTTATAGATGGTAAAGTAGTATGCTCTACAACTAAAAAGCCATCGAGACGCTCTACTAAATTGAGTTTGAGAATAGATAACGAAGGAAGACAATTATATGCTGACGGCTCTGATTTTGTCCCCGTTATATGCGAGGTTACCGATGATGAAGGTAATGTGCGCAGATTAGCTAAAGAGCAGATTTTATTTACGATAGAAGGCGAAGGCGAAATAATTGGAGGTTCGCAAATAGGAGCAAATCCACGGACAGTAGAGTTTGGTTCTGCCCCCGTTTTGATAAGATCAACTATAACTCCCGGTAAAATAAAGGTGCATGCCCGTGTATTATTTGAAGGGGAACATGCCCCTACCCCGGCTGATATAGAATTTGAGACAATCGCCACAAATCGTAATCTATTATTTTTAGATAAACCGACAGTTAATAAAAATAGCAGTGAAGCATATCAGCGAAGCTTTAACAGACAACTTTCAGAAGAAGAACGAAAAAAAGCTTTAGATGAAGTTGAAAGGCAACAAACCGAATTTGGGCAATAAGGTCATAAACCTTCTTATAGCTTTGGTTAGTGTATACAGTCAAAGCTATAAGAAAGCTCAACAATAGACAGTAATCGTTACATAGATATGATAGCCATAGAAATAATTATTAGAAGGGTTTTAGTAATCCATGTTTCATAACATAACAAAAACACCTTGCTAAAACGTTTAATCTGATATTTTTGTAAAATCGAAAACTATAAATAGCACAACAATGGCACGAGTTTCTATCAAAGATATTGCAATAGCATTAGGCGTTTCTAACGCCACAGTTTCGTTAGTTATCAATGGCAAAGAAAAGGAAGGGCGTGTAGGATTTGAAATGGCTGAAAAGATCAGAGCAAAAGCCAAAGAATTGAATTATGAGCCTAATAATCTGGCTCGAAGTTTAAGGATTGGTCGCTCAGAAACAATAGGACTCATTGTAGCCGATATATCCAATATATTCTTTGCTACTCTAGCGTTTCATATACAAGAATATGCCGAGAAACTAGGATATACTATTGTTATAACCAATACGAATGAAGATACATCAAAAATGGAAAAGATGATACAAACACTTCAAAGCAGACAAGTGGATGGATTCATAATAGTTCCAACTGAGAATGGCGAAGAGTATATAGCTAAACTTGTTAAGTCTAAGATTCCGGTTGTATTACTCGACAGATGTTTTCCTGCTATCGAAACAAGCCATGTAATGATTGACAATCATCAGACTTCCTATTTAGCTACCCGACATCTGATAGCTTTAGGGTGTAAAAAAATAGCATTGCTTACTTATAAAAATAAACTTCATCATATGGCCGAACGTAAACGTGGGTATGTAGAAGCTGTGCAAAATGCCAATATATTTGATGCCGGACTAATTAAAGAAGTAAACTATGAAAATATCACAGAAGATACAAACAATGCCATTAACGATCTGCTTAAAATAAAAGATCTGGACGGTATATTCTTCTCTACGGATAGTGTTTGTGTGGCAGGAATAAAATATATGCAAGAAACAGATAAAAATATTTTTAAGAAAGTAAACCTGATGAGTTTTGATAGAAATGAAATATTTGATTTTGTAAATTATGATGTTCCTTACATGATGCAACCTCTACCCGAAATGGGGAGAAGAGCCATAGATATATTAGTAAATAAAATTGTAAACAAATCAAATACGTCCGAAAAAATAGAACTTCAAGCTAGCTTACATAGTTAACATAAGTATATTAATTTAAACAACTTAACCTCTGGTATTAAATAGAAACACGTATAAGATATAATGAAAAAATTATTATTAACAATTTATTTTTTAAGTGTATTTTTTTGCAGTAATGCTAAAACGATTAACCTTATTTCGTTTGGAGGAAAATCCGATGGGAAAACCTCAAATACACAAATAATAAAAAAAGCTATTGATGAGCTGACTTCCGATGGAGGGGGGACTTTATATTTTCCTGCAGGAACATATCTAACAGGTCCTATCAAGCTTGAAAGTAATATTACAATTGATATTGAATCCGGTGCTACAATTCTATTCTCGGGTGAGTACGAAGAGTATACACCGTTTGTAGAAATGCGATACGAAGGTGTTGTGATGAAAAGTTTTCATCCTCTATTTTATGCCTATGAGAAAGAAAATATTACCATCAAAGGCAGAGGGAAGATTGATGGAAACGGAGCTTATTGGTGGCATGTAGCGTGGGCAATGGATGGTATTGAAAAGTATGCACCACTTTTAAAAAGAGTAGCTCCTCTACAAGAATTATGGGATAACGAAAATCCAAACCTTAAGATTGAAGAACAGTCGGATTGGAAAAGAACACTTGCAAAGAAATTCTTTCGCCCACCTTTCATCCAGATGTATAAGAGTAAAAATATACTTATTGAAGGAATTACAATCGAAAATTCTCCTTTCTGGACAATCAACCCTGAGTTTTGTGAAAATATAACCATTAAGGGAGTATCTATTTTTAATCCTTACTCTCCAAACACAGATGGTATAAATCCTTCATCGTGTAAAGATGTACATATCTCGGATTGTCATATCAGCGTAGGTGATGATTGCATCACCTTGAAATCGGGACGTGACCTTCAAGGGCGTGAATATGCTACACCTTGTGAAAATGTAACCATTACAAACTGTACAATGTTAGCAGGCCATGGAGGTGTTGTTATCGGTAGCGAAATGTCAGGCGATGTTCGCAAAATAACCATATCAAACTGTATTTTCGATGGTACCGACAGAGGTATACGCATTAAATCGACCAGAGGACGAGGCGGAATAGTGGAAGAAATAAGAGTGAGTAATGTGGTGATGAAAAACATCAAAAAAGAGGCAATTACTTTGAATCTTTTTTATTCGGATGTTCCTGCCGAGCCACTATCTGAAAGGACACCGATATTCAGAAACATTCATTTCTCAAATGTTACAGGCTCTGATGTAAATGCAGCCTGTACTATATGGGGAATCGAAGAAGCTCCCATTTCGAATATAACTTTTACAGATATTAATATCGATGCTAAAACAGGATTCGACATTGATAAATCGAAAGACCTTACATTTACCGATGTACAGGTAAATGCAACCTTGAGTCCTTCGTTTACAATCAAAAATTCTGAAAATATTCAGATGAACAATGTATATACGTTGCAACCTAACTCAGAGAAAAGTCTTATATCTCTCACTGATGTAAAAGACATTTTCATTAGAGGATGTTTTCCCTTAGCAGGAAGCAAATCTTTCCTTAAAGCAGACGGCGCAAGTACCAACAATGTTATATTAATGGGGAATTACCTTAAGAGATTGAATCAAAGCATTGAGAAAGGACAAAACTTGAACTCGAATGCAATAATTATAGAGCAATGAGAAAACTGACAACTATCCTCTTATTTCAATTAATTATTATTTCATCTGCATTGTTTGCACAAACAGCAGACGATTCTTATGCACGTCCTCTCAAAGACGTTTTGGCAGATATTGAGCTACAATTCAATATCAAAATTAAGTATGATAATAAAATGATAGACGATAAAGTCTTGAATTATGCTGATTGGAGAATCAAACCATGGAGTGTAGAAGAAAGTCTATATGCTGTGCTGGCTCCTTTCGATTATACTTTTGTTATGGATAACGATAAGTATAAAATAAAATCGTTTGAATATGCCAGAACAAATGTTGCTCAAGGAGAAAAGTTTCTGGCATATCTCGAATCACAATATAACGATAAAGCAAGCTGGGAAAAACGTAAAACTGAACTTACCCCCTGCTTTAGAGAAGCTTTAAGGTTATCGCCATTACCCGAAAAACCAGATTCTAAGGTTATACTGACAGCTAAAAGAAAATACAACGGATATACAGTTGAGAATTTTGCAATTGAAACATTACCTGGTATATATGTTTGTGGATCTATTTATAAACCTTCAAAAATAAAAGGTAAATGTCCCGTTATACTAAATCCCAATGGACATTTCGGACTTGGCAGGTATCGTGAAGACCAACAAAAACGATGTGCTATGCAAGCTCGTATGGGTATCATTTCCGCCTCTTGGGATATTTTTGCGTGGGGAGAAAGCCTACTACAATTTGATGGTACATTACATCGTTTAAGTGCGGCACACTCTATACAAACATTAAATGCTATACGAATACTCGATTATCTCTTAACCCTCAAAGAGTCAGATTCTTCTCGTGTAGGGATCACAGGAGGATCGGGAGGTGGCAGCATGACGATGATGATGTCGGCCATAGACGATCGGATTAGTTTGAGTATTCCTGTAGTAATGCTAGCATCGCATTTCAATGGAGGCTGTCCATGCGAAAACGGTATGCCCACTCATTTATGTGGAAACCGTACTAATAATGCTGAAGTTGCAGCCATATTTGCACCTAAACCCCAATTAATAATCTCAGATGGTAAAGATTGGTCAAGTAGTGTTCCTGCTTTAGAATATCCTTTTATAAAACGGATTTACGGATTTTATGGCGCTACTGATAACGTAAAGAATGTTCACTTACCTGAGGAAGGGCACGACTACGGGTTCTCTAAAAGGATAGCAGCGTATGATTTTATAGCTGAAAAATTCGGGTTAAATGCCGAAATGCTTAAAAATAAAGAGGGTCAATACGATGAAAGTACAATAACCATCGAGAAAGAATGGCAAATGTATGCTTTCGGTAAAAATGGAGAGAATCTTCCTCTAAATGCCATAAAAGGAAAAGAAGCCTTGATGAATGTTTTGAGACAAGTAGGCATTGAAAAATAAACCTTATATCTTAAATAAAGCAACCATGAAAAAACTCGTATATCTCTTAATCTTACTATGCTTTTCATCTCAATGGATGACAGCAAAGGATAACGACAATTTACGCTTGTGGTACAACAAACCCGCTGCCGATTGGAACGAAGCCCTCCCACTGGGTAACGGACGTTTAGGTACGATGGTATTTGGTGTATCTTCAGTAGAACACTTGCAATTAAATGAAGAAACTATTTGGGCAGGTTCTCCTAACAATAATGCTCATGAAGTAGCCCCAGAAGTTTTACAAGAAGTTCGCAAGCTTATTTTTGACAAGAGATATGTTGAAGCTCAACAATTAGCGAATGATAAACTGATGTCGAAAAAGAATCACGGGATGCCTTATCAAACGATGGGCGACCTGTTTATTTCTTTTCCGGGACACGATAAATACACAAACTATTACAGAGACTTAGATATATCTGATGCTCTGGCAACAGTGACCTATAAAGTGAATGGCGTAACTTTTAAGCGTGAAATTATTACCTCATTTACCGATCAGGTGATTATGGTTCGACTGACAGCCGATAAACCCGCAAGTATTTCGTGTAACGCATTTTTGACAACTCCACAGGAGAAAGTAGAATATACTTCTGATAACAATCAGATTATATTATCGGCTCTCACTCCTGCACACGAAAAGCAAAGCGGAAAAGTTCAATTAGAAACCAGAGTAAAGCCCAAAATTGTAGGAGGAACTTATCAGGTAAAAGATAATATAATCAGCATTGAGAATGCGGATGAAGCAATTATCTATATTGCTATCGCTACTAATTTTGTCAACTACAAAGATATATCGAGAGATAAAACGCTGAAATGTAAAACATATCTTGATAATGCAATTCTGAAAAATTATGACTTGTCAAAACAAAGCCATACGGCTTTTTATCGTCAATATATGGATCGTGTTTCCTTGAATTTAGGAACAACCGATGCAGTCTTAAAACCTACTGATATCAGAATAAAAGAATTTGCACAGACATTCGATCCTCAATTGGCAGCCCTATATTTCCAATTCGGACGTTATTTATTGATCTCATCTTCTCAACCAAATACCCAACCTGCTAATTTACAGGGAATCTGGAATGACAGACTCCTACCCTCTTGGGATAGTAAATATACCTGCAATATAAACTTAGAAATGAACTATTGGCCTGCCGAATCAACAAATCTAAGCGAGATGCACGACCCAATGTTACAACTCGTAAAAGAGGTTGCCGAAACGGGAGAATCTACTGCTAGGATGATGTATCACACTCGTGGATGGGTTTTACATCACAATACGGATATATGGAGAACCACAGCCCCTGTGGATCAGGCAGCATCTGGTATGTGGCCAACCGGAGGTGCATGGGTAAGCCAACATTTGTGGTATCGGTATTTATACACAGGTGATAAAAAATACTTGCAAGACGTTTATCAAGTGATGAAAGGTGCAGCAATGTTTTTTGTAGACTTTCTGATTGAAGAACCCAATCATGGCTGGCTGGTTGTATCTCCCTCTAATTCACCTGAAAATGTTCATGCAGGCAGTAATCTGAAAGCAACAATAGCAGCAGGAACGACAATGGATAACCAATTGGTATTCGATTTGTTTTCGAATGTAATAGATGCTGCCAACATATTAGGGTTAGACAAAGCATTCGCAGACACATTGCGAATGAAAAGGGTAAAACTTCCTCCTATGCAAGTAGGGCAACATGGTCAGTTACAGGAATGGCTATACGATTGGGATTCACCCGAAGACAAGCACCGCCATGTATCACATTTATACGGATTATACCCTAGTAACCAAATATCGCCGCTGCACACTCGCGAATTGAGCGAGGCGGCAAAAAATACGCTGATTCAACGTGGCGATCCGTCAACAGGTTGGTCGATGGGATGGAAAGTATGTCTTTGGGCACGCCTTTTAGATGGAGATCATGCCTATAAGTTGTTGACAGAGCAATTAAACTTAGTAACCAACGAAAAGAAAAAAGGAGGAACTTACAGCAATATGTTTGATGCTCACCCACCCTTTCAGATTGACGGTAACTTTGGATGTACTGCCGGAATCGCTGAAATGTTTGTACAAAGTCACGACGGATTTATCTACATATTGCCCGCTTTACCTAGCGTTTGGAAAACAGGAAGCATCAAAGGTCTTGTTGCCCGTGGTGGTTTTGTAATAGACATCGATTGGAAAGACGGAAAAGTGGAGTCTCTGAAAATAGTATCTCGAAACGGAGGAAATTGTCGTTTGAAGATCGATTCACCATTACAGATAAAAGGATTGAAACAGGCAAAAGGAGCAAATACAAATCCAATTTTTACAACACCTGAAGTAAAACAACCTATAATCTCCGATAAAGCACAATTAGCTGTTGCATCTAATAGAAAATCATATACATACGACCTGAAAACAGAAAAAGGAATAACATATACATTCAAGAATAAATAAGACAATAGACCTCAAATTATAGAAAACATGAAGACATACAAAGTTATACTTATAGCCGCCTTAGCATTTTTAGGACTGGGTTCTATCCATGCACAAGAGAAGAAAAGCAAAATCGACATACCTTGGGAGAATGGGAAGCTAAAAGTCAGCGACAATAAACGTTTCCTTCAACACGAAAACGGAAAACCGTTTTTCTGGCTGGGAGAAACGGCATGGCTATTACCTTCACGCTCCAATCGGGATGAAGTAGACTTCTTTATGAACGAAACCCAAAAGAACGGCTATAATGTTGTTCAGATATCGACCCTGCATACCTTTTCTGCAATGAATGCCTACGGAGATTGGGCACTGCCTGACGGGTTCACCTTCGAAAATACAGACAAAAAAGGAGAATACAACTATTGGCAACATGTCGACTATATAGTTGAGAAAGCCAAAGCCAAAGGTATATATATAGGTATCGTTTGTGTGTGGGGAAGTGTTGTCCAACAAAAACAGTTATCCATAGAAAATGCTAAGATATACGGTAAATTTTTAGCCGAACGATATAAAAAATACCCCAATATTGTGTGGCTTATCGGTGGAGATATCCGTGGGGATGTTCAACCCGAAGTATGGCAAACATTAGCTAAAACAATAAGAGCCATTGATCCAGACCATTTAATGACTTTTCATCCTCGCGGACGTACAATATCTACCACTTGGTTTAATAATGAACCTTGGCTTGATTTCAATATGTTTCAATCGGGTCATCGTCGCTATGGGCAACGTTTCGGTGACGGAGATTATCCGATAGAGGAAAATACAGAAGAAGATAACTGGCGTTTTGTAGAACGTAGTTTAGCCGAAAACCCACTAAAGCCTGTAATCGATGGAGAGCCTTCTTATGAAGATATTCCTCATGGTTTACATGATTTTGATGAACGTTACTGGCAAGCTGAAGATGTACGCCGATACGCTTACTGGTCGGTATTTGCAGGATCGTTCGGTCACACATACGGGCATAATTCTACAATGCAAATGCTTCGCCCCAGTTATCAAGCTTCATTTGGAGCAAAGAAACCTTGGTGGGAAGCCCTTCACGATCCGGGTTGTCAACAAATGAAATATTTAAAAAAGTTGTTCTTGGCATTTCCTTTTTTCGAACGCATTCCTGATCAATCGGTAATAACTAATGTAAATGGAGTACAATACGAGCGAGTAATTGCCACACGTGGAAAAGATTATATCCTGGTATATAATTACACAAACAGATTGACAGAGATTGATTTAACTAAAATATCCGGAAATAAGAAGAAAGCGTGGTGGTTTAATCCTAGAAATGGAAAAACAGAATTTATTGCTGAGTTTGAAAATGGAAAACAGACATTCATCAATGACTCGGGGTATGGTGCCGGAAATGACTGGGTATTAATAGTTACAGATGCATCAAAATCTTACGTAGAAGGTAATTTAATAGATAATAAGAATTGATATGAAAAGAATAATATTAATACTATTATCGGTATTTTACTTATCAAGTGCATTTAGTATCGAAGTAGACAGGCTTAGATGTGAAATGCTTACCAATCCAGAAGGAATTGCTACTTCTCAACCTCGGTTGAGTTGGATAATTCTCGCCAAAGAGCGGAATCTCAGTCAAACTACCTATCAGATACTGATGGCTTCATCAGCTGATAAGCTAGCTAAAAACGAAGCAGATATTTGGGATTCGGGAAAAGTAACCGATAGCCAATCTATTTTTATAAATTACGGGGGCACTCCGTTAAAAAGCCGCACCGATGTGTATTGGAAAGTAAAAGTATCTACCAACAAAGGCGACTCGGAATGGAGCAAACCCGCAAAATTCAGTATCGGGCTCTTATCTGATAAAGATTGGTCTGCTCAATGGATAGGATTAGATAAAGTATTCCCTTGGGATAGTGAAACACAGTGGGCTAGACTTTCAGCTCGCTATTTGAGAAAAGAATTTAACAGCAATAAAAGCATTAAGTCAGCTAAAGCATATATCTCAGGATTAGGAGTATATGAGCTTTATATCAATGGTAATAAAATAGGCGATCAGGTATTAGCACCTGTGGCTACCGATTATACAAAGACTGTACTTTATAACACGTTCGATGTTACCAAAGAGATCAAAAACGGTAAAAATGCCATCGGAGTCGTTTTAGGAAACGGACGTTTTTACAATATGCGTCAGAATTTCAAACCGCATAAGATTAAAACATTCGGATACCCTAAACTACTTTGCCAAGTCGAAATAGAGTACACCGACGGTACAAAAGAAATTATAGTAAGTGATGGTTCATGGAAAATTACAACCGATGGCCCTGTCCGTTCGAATAATGATTTTGACGGCGAAGAATACGATGCTACCAAAGAACTGGGAAAATGGAACGAAATCGGATTCAACGATAAAAAATGGCAAGCGGTTGAATTAATAAAAGCTCCCGAAGGTAAACTATCGGCTCAGATGAGCGAGAATATGAAGATACATGAATCGCTCAAGCCCGTTTCTATTACTCATCTTAAAGCTGATACTTTCATTGTAGATATGGGGCAAAATATGACAGGCTGGGTGAAGATTCAGAACCTAAAAGGCAAAAAAGGAGCTAAAATATCCATGCGATTTGCTGAGACCCTAAAAGCTGATGGACATTTATTTACAGCCAATCTGAGAAGTGCCAAGCAAACCGACATCTACACAATGAGAGGCGATGCTTTAGAGTCGTGGGAACCATCGTTTATGCACCATGGCTTCCGTTATATGGAAATCTCAGGGTATTCCGAAAAACCTGTTATCGAAAACTTTCTAGGACAGGTAGTTTATGATGGCATAGAAACAACAGGTCACTTCGAATCATCCAATGATATACTGAATAGGGTCTATAAGAATGCTTATTGGGCTATTCGTGGAAATTACAAAGGAATACCCCTCGATTGTCCGCAAAGAGACGAAAGACAGCCGTGGTTAGGCGACCGTACAACAGGCTCTTTGGGCGAAAGTTACATTTTCGGAAACGAAAAAATCTATACCAAATGGCTGAAAGATATACAGGATTCTCAACTCGATAACGGTCAACTGTCGGATATAGTGCCTCCTTTTTATATGACTTATTACAGCGATAATATGACATGGCCGGGTACATATATGTTTATTGCCGATATGCTATATAATCAGTTTGGAAACTCCCAGCCTATCGTTGAGCATTATCCGTCTATGAAAAAATGGCTTTCGTATATGACTGACAAATACATGACCAAAGATTACATCATGACGAAGGATAAATACGGTGATTGGTGCGTTCCTCCCGAAGCTAAAGAAATGATTAAGTCGCAAGACCCTGCCCGAATAACCGATGGTCAGCTTATTGCCACTGCTTATTTCTATAAGATATTGTTATTCATGCAGAAATTTGCAAAAATAAGCAATAACAGTGCGGATATTCAACCTTATGCAGATTTGGCTGAAAATGTAAGAATGGCATTCAATACTAAATTTTATGATCACAAGACAGGGCAATACGGCAACTATACAGTTACCGCTAATTTGTTGCCTCTGGCATTCAATATGGTAGATAAGCAAAACGAAGGTATTGTATTCCAAAATATGCTCGATAAAATTGTCATAAAAGATAAAATGCACATCGGCACAGGAGTTATCGGCACACAGTGGCTTATGCGTGAACTGACGAAAAGAGGTTGTGCGGATGTCGCTTACACCATTGCTTCACAAAAAGACTATCCGAGTTGGGGATATATGGCTGAAAAAGGAGCTACAACCATCTGGGAACTTTGGAACGGCGATACAGCCAGTCCCCAAATGAATTCTCACAATCATGTCATGTTATTGGGAGATCTCATCACATGGATGTATCAGGATGTGGCAGGTATCAAACCCCACCCTAACTATCCCGGATTTAAGAATCTGTGGATGATGCCCAATCCGACCGAAGATCTGACGTATGCAAAAGCTTCTCATCAGACCTTATACGGATTGGCAAAAAGTGAATGGAATCTGGATAAAGGTATTTTTACCTGGAAAATTACGATTCCGGCAAATACCCGTGCCAATATTTTATTGCCTGCCGCCTCCGGAGATGATATTACAGAAAACGGGCAACCGATAACCAAAGTCGAAGGGCTTAAATATGTTAGGGAAGAAAAAGGCAGAATCAACCTCGAAATAGGATCGGGAGAGTATGTTTTCACCTGCAAATACGGACAATCGTTTAATCGCTGGAGGGAAGGAATCATAGTCGATCAATTTATAAACAAGACTGCCCCCTACCCCGAAAGTCACGCGGCTACTATTGCCGAGACGAAAGAAGGGCAATTGATAGCCTCTTGGTTTGGCGGCACTAAAGAACGAAATCCCGATGTTTGTATCTGGACGAGCCATTTAATCAACGGGCAATGGACAGAACCTCAGAACGTAGCCAACGGCATTGTAAACGATACTTTGCGATATGCCTGTTGGAATCCCGTATTGTTTCAAGTACCCAACGGTGAATTACAGCTATACTACAAAGTAGGTCCCAATGTTGCAGGATGGGTTGGCAAACTCATAACCTCTCAGGATGGCGGTAAAAGATGGTCGAAACCGATTGACTTACCCGATGGATTTTTAGGCCCAGTGAAGAACAAACCTGTTTTATTGAAAAACGGAACACTTCTCAGCCCATCGAGTACCGAAGGCGGTGTATGGAGAGTACATTTCGAAGCCAGTAAAGATTTAGGTAAAACATGGTATAAAATAGGCCCTATAAACGAAGGGATAGAGTTACATACAATACAACCGTCTATCCTGACTCATAAGGATGGAAAACTACAGATACTTTGCCGAACCAAAGAGCGTGCGATTGCCGAATCGTGGTCGTCTGATAATGGAAAAACATGGACTCCTATGGCTAAAACAATGCTACCCAATAATAATTCGGGAACGGATGCGGTAACCTTGCAAGGCGGTCGTCAACTATTGGTATACAATCACGTATTGCCCCACGACACTCTAAAAAATGGAAAAGGAGCTCGTACACCTTTGAATGTAGCTATTTCGGAAGACGGTAAAACTTGGTATGCCACTTCTATTTTAGAAGACTCGCCTATCAGCCAGTATTCTTATCCGTCTGTTATTCAGAGTAAAGACGGCATGGTACATATTGTGTATACATGGAGACGGAAAGCCATAAAACATATTCAGATAGATCCCAGCAAGCTGGTATTGTCAAAGATAGAGAATATGGCTTGGCCATCGGCAGCCGAAACTTCTGAAATTCAAGTTGTAAATAACAACAGATATAAAGTTTCGGTCTGCGACTGGATGATGCTGAAACGTCAGAAAGTGGGTGCTATGCAATTGGCTCAGGAAGTAGGTGCAGACGGTTTGGAACTGGATATGGGTAGCCTCGGCAAACGTGTATCTTTTGACAACAAGCTTACAGAGAAGCAATTTCAGGAGTTATTTATCTCCGAATGCAACAGAGTGGGTATACAATTCAGTTCTATAGCCATGTCGGGCTTTTACGGACAATCGTTTGCCAACAGAGATAATTACGAACAATTGATCGACGAATGTATCGCAACCATGCAGGTATTAGGTGTAAGAGTGGCTTTTCTGCCTCTTGGAAATCAAAGCGATTTAGCTAAAAATCCCGAATTATATCCTATTATTTTGGAACGTATGAAAGTGGTTGCCAGGAAAGCCGAAAAAGCAGGAGTAGTTATTGGTATCGAAACTTCTCTGGATGCCAAAAAAGAAGCAAAATTGATCGATGAAATAGGTTCTCCGTCGATAAGAAGTTATGTTAATTTTTCAAGTATTCTGAAACGTAACGGAGATATTATCAAAGAGCTTAAAACGTTAGGAAAAGACCGTATTATCCAAATACATGCAAGTAATACCGACGGGGATTGGCTCGAAAACGATCCTGCAATCAATATGCCCGAAGTAAAGAAAACGCTTGACAAGATGGGATGGAGCGGATGGCTTGTTGTAGAGCGATCACGTGATACAACGGATGTTCACAATGTGAAGAAAAATTTCGGAGCAAATGCCAATTATCTGAAATCAGTTTTTCAATAAGGTCGCAAATAGTGTGATGTAGGGGTGAACCTATGTGTTCACCCACAAATGACAGACACACAGGTCTGCCCCTACAATTAGAAATATGCTATTAATCTTTGTATTATGATTAAATATATTAGTTTTTTAGTTTTCATTTTTGCTTCATTCCAATCTTTCGGTGCGGATATTTATGTCAGTCCCACAGGAAAAGACAGCAATGAAGGAACAAAATCTGCCCCTAAAGCAACCTTACATAGTGCTTTGAGGGAAGCTCGTAATATGCGTCGATTGGGTAAGATCAACAAAAACGAACCTCTTTATATCTGGATGGCAGGGGGTACTTATTCCCTTTATGAACCTGTTTTTATCCGTCCCGAAGATTCGGGAACAGAAGAAAGCCCTACCATTATACAAGCTGTTGAAGGTGAAAAACCAGTATTAAGCGGAGGTATAAATATAACCAATTGGAAAAAAGAAGGTAAGTATTGGACTGCCAGTGTACCGTCGTTCAACGGAAACCCTCTCCTATTCAGACAACTGTGGGTCAATGGTAAGAAAGCCACACGTGCACGTAATGTTTCGGATTTTGAGAAAATGGACAGAATCCGCAGTAACGATAAAATAAATGAAATTCTTTGGGTTCCTGCTTCTGCCGTAAAAAATGTGATGAAGTCCGAAAACCTAGAATTGGTTATCCATCAAATGTGGGCAATTGCAAACCTGCGTGTAAAATCAATCCAGATACAGGGCGATTCGGCAGGGATCAAATTTCATAATCCCGAAGCCAGAATTCAGTTCGAGCATCCTTGGCCGCAACCGATGATAAAGGAAGGATTCAACTCCGCTTTTTATCTGACCAATGCTATCGAGTTGCTTGATGAACCGGGTGAATGGTATCACGACAGAACCTCAAATAAAATATATTACATCCCCCTAAAAGGCGAAGACATGATCAAAGCAGAAGCTATAGTTCCTGCTGTTGAAACTCTTATCAATATCTGTGGAACATTGGATAAACCTGTTGAGCATATCTATATTAAAGGACTCTCCTTCAAAAACACAACATGGACAAGACCTTCCGAAAAAGGACACGTTCCGTTACAGGCAGGTATGTACTTGGTCGATGCCTATAAATTGCGTCCTCCGGGAGTTCCCGGTAATTTCAATAAAGGCATCGAAAATCAAGGATGGATCGGTCGCCCTCCTGCTACACTTCAAATAAAAAACACAAATTATATTGAGGTTGAAGACTGTCGATTCGAACAGCTTGGTTCTTGTGGAGTGGATATTCTTCCGGGTTCTAAATATTCTACAATTGAAGGTTGCCTATTCAGAGACATAGCCGGAAACGGTCTGCAAATAGGCGAATTTGCAGAAGAAGCTTTTGAAAGCCATTTACCTTATGATCCCAAAGACGAAAGACTACTTTGCTCACATCAACGTATAGCAAATAATCTGATTACCGATGTTACCAACGAAGATTGGGGATGTTTAGGTATCGCAGCGGGATTTGTACGGGATATCACCATCGAACACAACGAAATCAGTGAGGTTTCATATTCGGGAATCAATCTCGGATGGGGATGGACAAAAACCGTCAATAGTATGAGAAACAATCTTGTTCATGCCAATTATATCCATCATTATGGTAAGCATATGTACGATGTGGCAGGTATTTATACCTTATCGGTACAATCGAAATCGACTATCAGCGAGAACGTTGTAGATAGTATTTATGTGCCCTCTTATGTGCACGATCCCGATCATTGGTTCTATTTATATACGGATGAAGGTTCGTCTTTCATCACCGTAAAAGACAACTGGACTCCTTCAGAAAAGTTTCTGCAAAATGCCAATGGCCCCGGTAATACCTGGGAAAACAACGGGCCGATGGTCGCAGACTCTATCAGGCAAAGAGCCGGATTACAGGTAAAATACAAACATTTATTAAACCGATAAGTCTATGAGACACATATTATTTATTTTTATAATTGCTTTTTCGATACAATCGATCAATGCCCAAAAAGCTACTTGGATATATTATCCGGGAGATTTCGAAATATGGCTGGGCAACGAAATGCAAAACAGAAGAACCGAAAGAGGTACTTTTTTTCCTCCATTCTGGAAAATGGACAGCCATTATGTATTAGTTGAGTTCTCAAAGAAGTTAGACCTAACTCAACCCGAAGAAGTACAAATTTATGCAGAAGGTCGCTACAATGTAAAATTGGACGGAAAAATGATTTCGGGCTACCCTACTACTGTTACGATCCCCGCAGGAAAGCACAGCTTAAATATAAAAGTACATAATCAAGCAAATGTTCCTGCTATTTATGTAAAAGGGAAAACCGTACAGTCAGACAATACATGGCAAGTCACTTTCGAGGATAAAGAATGGATTGACGAATCGGGTAAAGCCTCGGATACTTCTTCGGGAACTGTGTATCTGAATGCCTCTTCATGGAATTTCGATTCTCCAGAAAATACACCATCTAAATTCAAATTGGCAACCGAACCTATGTCTGCCGTAAAATCGGAAAAGAAAAACAATGGTACACTTATCGATTTTGGAAAAGAAACTTTCGGTTTTGTAAAATTCCACAATCTGAAAGGCAAAGGTAATCTGAATATCTACTATGGTGAGTCGCCCGAAGAAGCTTTATCAACAGAATCTTGCGAAACATTAGATCGCTTAACTATTGACAACAGTAATGCGAAGGACTTAACTATTAACGATTCTAAAGCATTTCGTTATATCTATATTGAAAAAGACAATAGCCTGTCGTATGATTCGGTATCAATGTTATACGAATACTTGCCTTTAGATTACAGAGGTAGTTTCAGATGTAACGATGCTCTGTTAAATAAAATATGGGATATTTCAGCCTATACGATGCACCTCACTTCCCGTGAGTTTTTCATTGATGGAATCAAGCGTGACAGGTGGGTATGGTCTGGCGATGCTTACCAAAGCTATTTGATGAATTATTACCTGTTCTTCGATTCATCTTCTGTTACAAGGACAATGCTCAATCTGAGAGGGAAAGATCCTGTAACAAGCCATGTGAATACCATTATGGACTATACATTCTATTGGTTTATGGGTGTGTACGACTATTATCAATATACAGGAGATAAGACTTTTATCGAACAGTTTTATCCGCGTATGCAAAGCCTGATGCAGTATTGCCTGTCACGCACCAATTCGACCGGAATGATGGAAGGTCTTTCGGGCGATTGGGTATTTATCGATTGGGCAGATTTCAAAATGAGTAAAACAGGAGAAGTAAGTTTCGAACAATTGCTATTCTGCCGAAGCCTCGAAACTATGGCTCTCTGTGCTAAATTGGTGGATAATACGGAAGACAGCAATAAATATACGTCATTGGCTAATAACTTGAAATCAAAATTGTTTACTGCTTTCTGGTCTGGAAAGGAAAACGCATTTATACATAATCGGGAGAATGGCGTTCAAAGCGAGCAAGTAACACCATACACCAATATGTTTGCAGTTTTGTTCGGCTACTTGGATCAGGATAAAACAAATGCGGTGAAACATAATGTACTATTGAATCCCGATGCACTGAAAATCACCACTCCTTATATGCGTTTTTATGAACTGGAGGCATTATGTATGCTTGGCGAACAGAATTATGTTCTGAAAGAAATCCGTGATTATTGGGGCGGAATGCTCCATGAGGGGGCTACTTCTTTCTGGGAAAAATACAATCCGAATGAAAAGGGAGCGGAGCATTTAGCTATGTATGGTCGCCCATTTGGTAAAAGTTTGTGCCATGCGTGGGGAGCAAGCCCGATATACTTATTCGGGAAATACTATTTGGGAGTAAAACCTGTTTCTCCGGGATACGAAACATATACTATTGAACCCAATCTGGCTGATCTGAAATGGATCGAAGGAAAAGTACCGACTCCAAACGGAGATATTTATGTCTATTGCGATACAAAGCAGATCAAAGTAAAATCGGATACAGGAATCGGTAAACTAACTGTCAAAAGTAAATCGAAACCTGCCTGTAAGGATGCTGTTATAAATCCGAAAGGCAGCAATACTTATGAAGTCGAAATACAGAAAGGAAAGGAATACACCATAACCTATAAAGCATTGTAAGAGAATGAGAAAATTAAGCTATATATTTTTATCCGCATTATTTTTGAGTGGCACTTTTACGTCGGTCGCTCAGAATAAGAGTTTGGTTAATACTTCTCAAAGCCCGTATGCCAAACTTTCGGGTGTGGGAATGAGCGATGTTCGATGGACAAACGGATTTTGGGCAGATCGCTTTGAAGTCTGCAAACAATCGATGTCGCCCGAACTGATGAAAACCTATATGGCTGAAAGCATCAGCCATTCATTTAAAAACTTTGAAATAGCTGCCCGATTAGATACAGGGTCGCACGTAGGGCCTCCCTTTCACGATGGTGATTTCTACAAAGCATTCGAAAGTATGGTTAGTCTATATGCCACTACAGGAGATAAAAACCTGATGGTATTGATGGACGAGATTATCCCCGTTATTACTAAATCGCAACGTGAAGACGGATATATCCACACACCCGTTATGATCGAAGAACGTAAAAACGGACAAAAAGCAAAGGCTTTTGACGATCGGTTGAACTTCGAAACTTATAATATGGGGCATCTTATGACTATGGCTTGCCTCCACTATCGGGTTACGGGAAAACGCACCTTATTGGATGTAGCAATCAAGGCAACCGATTACCTCTATAATTTCTATAAAACGGCATCACCCGAACTAGCTCGGAATGCAATTTGCCCTTCGCATTATATGGGAGTGGTTGAAATGTACCGAACAACCCGAGATCCTAAATATTTGGAATTATCGAAGAGCCTTATCGACATCAGAGGATTGATGGAGAACGGCACAGACGATAATCAGGATAGAGTTCCGTTCCGTCAGCAAACTAAGGCTATGGGGCACGCTGTACGTGCAAACTATCTGTATGCAGGAGTTGCCGATGTGTATGCAGAAACGGGTGACACATCGTTACTTCGTCCGTTGAATCTGATCTGGGACAATATGGTGAATACCAAAATGTACATTACGGGAGCTTGCGGTGCTCTTTACGATGGAGTATCTCCCAACGGAACATCCTATGATCCATTGGAGGTTCAGAAAACACACCAATCATACGGTAGAGACTATCAACTGCCTAATATGACGGCACATAACGAAACTTGTGCTAACATAGGTAACCTATTATGGAATTGGCGGATGCTACAATTAACAGGAGAAGCCAAATATGCAGATATTGTTGAACTGACTCTTTATAATAGTATTCTATCGGGGGTAAGTCTCAATGGTCTTGATTTTTGCTATACAAATCCATTAGCAGTTTCCAATAAGTTTCCGTATACCATGCGTTGGTCGGGAGGAAGAATTCCTTATATAGCTTTATCAAACTGTTGTCCTCCGAATACAGTGAGAACTATTTCGGAAGTTCAGAATTATGTCTATAATCTTTCAGAGGATGGTTTATACGTAAACCTTTATGGAGGAAGTCAATTAAAAACCAATCTTAAAAACGGTGAAAACATTCAGGTGACTCAAGCAACTGATTATCCATGGGATGGACAAATATCATTAACTATTGATAAAGCACCAAAGAAATCATTTACTCTTTCGATGCGTATTCCTGGATGGTGTAAAGGAGCAACAATATCCGTTAATGATGAAAAGGAAGAAGCCAATTTAGAATCGGGTTCCTATGCTCAAATAACAAGAACATGGAAAAACGGCGACAAAATAGAACTAAATCTCCCAATGGAAGCCAAATTGATAGAAACAAATCCTTTGGTAGAAGAAACACGCAATCAGATTGCAGTTAAAAGAGGGCCTGTTGTATACTGTCTGGAAAGTAACGATCTGTCTAAACAAGATATATTTCAAGTAGTTATTCCTTCTGATGTTAAGTTTACTCCTCTTTCTATGAATATTGACAACAGTAAATTCGTCGCTTTAGAAGGACAAGCATATATTGAAAATAGTAATTGGGATAACACTCTATATCGTGAAGTATCACCTGTAAATAAGCTTAGTTCAGTAAAATTAATCCCCTACTACGCTTGGGGTAACAGAGGTAAATCGGATATGACTGTCTGGATGAATCTAAAAAGATAAAATCTATCAATATAAGGGAGATACATAGATCTGCCTCTATAAGAAGAAATAATAACAAATGGGTCTGCAACCTTGATCCAAAATCTATAAATTATGAAGCATAAATTAATATTAGCTATTTTTTCTATGATTTTATTTATTTCGTGCTCAACGGAAAAAGTAACAATCATAGTCGAAGACAATCCGTCAACTCGTGTATCCTTTGGTGTTGAGAAATTAAAATCAGCTCTTGAAGAAGCTAAATATACAGTTTCAATAAAAACTGTAAACGAGAATAACGACGCACTAGTTATTACTATAAGCGAGAATAAAACCGATTCTTTAGCAAAAGAAGGATATACAATAGCATCCGAAAACGGATTGATTTCAATTAAAGGCAATGACGCTTCAGGCACATTATATGGTTGTATAGAATTGGTAAAACAAATTAAAGAGGAAAAGAAACTACCTGCAAATTTCAACATTACAGATCAGCCCGAAATGGTTTTGCGTGGTGCTTGTGTAGGTATTCAAAAACCATACTATCTACCTGGCAGAAATGTATATGAATATCCATATACCCCTGAAACGTTCCCTTGGTTTTATGATAAAGCATTGTGGATTGAATATCTGGATATGTTGGTCGAAAATAAAATGAACTCTTTATACTTATGGAACGGGCATCCTTTTGCTTCGTTGGTAAAACTGGAAGATTATCCATTTGCAGTAGAGGTAGACGATGAAACATTCAAAAAGAATGAAGATATGTTTGCATTTCTTACCGAAGAAGCCGACAAACGCGGTATTTGGGTTATACAGATGTTTTACAATATATTCGTATCTAAACCTTTTGCCGAACATTATGGAATAAAGACACAAGATAGAAGCCGCCCCATTACGCCACTTATTTCGGATTATACTCGAAAATCAGTAGCTGCATTTATTGAGAAATATCCTAATGTTGGACTTTTAGTTTGCTTGGGAGAAGCAATGGATACTTATGAAGATGATGTTGAATGGTTCACTAAAACGATTATTCCCGGAGTACAAGATGGTTTAGCTAAATTAAATACTACAATACAACCTCCAATAGTTGTAAGAGCACATGATACTGATGCCAAAATGGTGATGGATGCTTCCCTACCCCTTTACAAGAACTTGTATACCATGCACAAATACAATGGAGAATCGTTAACCACTTACGAACCTCGAGGTTCGTGGTCTAAGATTCATACCGATCTTAGTAGCTTGGGTTCAGTACATATATCAAATGTTCATATTCTAGCTAATCTTGAGCCTTTCCGTTACGGATCTCCCGATTTTATCCAGAAATGTGTACAAGCTATGCATAAAGTACATGGAGCCAATGCTCTTCACCTATATCCACAAGCATCATATTGGGACTGGCCTTATACTGCCGATAAAACTGAACCTCGTTTAAAAGAAATGGAACGAGATTGGATTTGGTATCAAGCTTGGGGACGTTATGCTTGGAATGTAAACAGAGACAGAAATGATGAAATAAAATACTGGACAAAACAACTCGACAATATGTACGGTTGTGGCGAGGAAGGTAAGAATATACTCGAAGCTTACGAACAATCGGGTGAAATAGCACCTAAACTGCTTCGCAAATTCGGCATTACCGAAGGAAACAGACAAACCCTCCTATTGGGCATGTTCTTAAGTCAATTAGTGAATCCTGCCAAATGGAAAGTATATCCCGGATTTCACGAATCGTGCGGACCCGAGGGCGAAATGCTAATTGATTACATGAACAAAGAATGGAACAAACAACCTCATGTAGGCGAAACACCTCCTCAGTTGATTTCTGAAGCCGTTGCGCATGGTAATGCTGCCGTTGCTGCTATAGACAAAGCTGCACCTAAAGTAAATAAAAATAAAGACGAGTTTAACCGTCTGAAAAACGATATGTATTGCTATCAGGCATTTGCTAACTTCTTCTCAGAAAAAGTAAAAGCTGCTATGCTAATACTTCAATATACACATTCTAATAAAATTGCAGACCTGGAGAATGCAATTCCTCATATCGAAAAAAGTTTGGAATATTATCAACAATTAGTAAATCTTACCAAAGATGCCTATCTGTATGCAAATAGTATGCAAACAGCTCAACGCCGTATTCCGATTGGAGGCGATGATGCAAAAAATAAAACGTGGGAAGAACTTCTGCCTCACTACCAAGCAGAATTAGCAAACTTCAAGAAAAATGTTGAGTTTATCAAAAAGAATGGAAATTCAGATAATCAAACCTTTGATGTACTAAAACCTGTTGAGGTTAAGATAGATAATAAAGAAGGAGTCTCTTACCTTATTAAAAAAGGAGAAAGAGTATTCTCTGATAAAGATTTTGTGATCGGAGATTTCTCTCCTGAATTGAAGAATATGAAGGCAATTCGCTTTAGTCAGGATAAACAAGCAGAACATGGAACGACCCTATCTTTCGAAAGTCTGAAACCTGTTAGTATCTTAGTTGGATATCTTAATACCGAACGTAAAGAATATGCTAAAGCTCCTACCTTAGAGACAGACGCAAGTGCCAATCAATACGGACAAGGAGATGTTAAGATAGCCAATGCTTTAGACATTCCGGGAAGAGGTTCTGTCAATATTCACTCTTATACTTTCCCTGCAGGAAAAAATACGCTGAATTTGGGTAAAGGAGCTTTAATGATTCTCGGATTTATAGATGCTAATCAGAAAATCACACCTCATAATGCAGGATTTGGAGGAGAAGATGCTTCAAGTAAAATTGATTGGTTATTCTATTGATATTTTAGATTAAATAGAGGGGGGAACCTATTTGTTCACCCCATATAGAACAGACAAACTGGTCTGCCCCTATGGATAAAAGTATTTCAAAAAACGTACTATGAAGAAAATATTTGCTACCATACTATTATGCATTACCTATATATCGTTACTGTCTGCACAAAAGACAGTAACGAAAGATGTAATGCAGAAAATATATGAAGAAGTAAAAACTCCGTTTAAATATGGGCTTGTACTTGCTCCTTCCGATAACAAATATAAGATGGATTGCCCTACCGTTTTTCGAGAGAATGGAAAATGGTATATGTCATATCTAGTTTATGACGGAAAATCGGGCAAAGACGGACGTGGATATGAGACATGGTTAGCTGAAAGCGACGATCTTTTGCAATGGAAAACACTTGGTAGAATAATGTCTTTCCCTCAGATTGGAAGTGGCAGATGGGACGAGAATCAACGTGGAGGATATATCTCCCTCATAGATTACGAATGGGGCGGAAGTTATAAAGCTCAGAAATTCGATAATAAATATTGGTTGTCATACTTTGGAGGTATTGGTCAAGGATACGAACAAGGAAGACTAGAAGAAGGTATTGCTTATACTGATGGAGATATAACCAAAGCTCACGAATGGAAATACTTAGATAAGCCAGTTCTCTCTCCTTTAGACCCTAATAAAGGCTGGTGGGAAAACATTACACAATACAAATCGTCTGTTATTTGGGACAAGAAAAAGACGTTGGGCTATCCTTTCATTATGTATTACAATGCCGGCGGTATCAATCCTGCCAATAATGTAAAAGCCGAACGCATAGGTATTGCCCTGTCAAAAGATATGGTTAACTGGAAACGCTATAAAGGCAATCCGATAGTTAACCACGAAGAAGGTATTACAGGCGACGGTGTGATACAAAAAATAGGCGATGTATATGTGATGTTCTATTTCAGTGCTTTTCGTAAAGACCGCCCTTATAAAGCATTCAATACATTTGCATGCTCGTATGATTTAGTCAATTGGACAGATTGGGATGGTGAAGATTTGATTATCCCTTCTGAAAAATATGATAATCTTTTTGCTCACAAATCGTACGTTGTAAAATGGAATGGAACTGTATATCACTTCTATTGTGGAGTGAATGAGAATGATCAACGGGCAATCGCCGTAGCTACATCTAAAGACTTAGGTAAGAGTCTTCTTCGTTTCCCAAAACCCGACAAAGAAACTTTCAGAAAAGAGTTTTCTTTGAATGAAGGTTGGAAAACAATAGTAAACGAAACAAACAAAGATGCTCACAAAGGATTTGAAAATCCGCTTTATAACGATACTCAATGGGAGCGCGTAAGTGTTCCTCACAATTGGGACAAATATGAGGGTATACGACGCCTGAAACATGGAAATAAACACGGATATTCCTGGTACAGAAAAGATTTCAATGTAGAAAAGCAAGGTGAAAATAAAAGATACTTTCTATATTTTGAAGGTGTGGGTTCGTATGCAACCGTATTTGTAAATGGTAAAAAAGTGGGTTACCATGCAGGTGGTCGTACCACATTCACTTTAGATGTAACAGACGTTGTCAACTTTGACCGCCCTAATACATTAGCGGTGCAGGCAGACCATCCATCTATGATTTCTGATTTGCCTTGGGTATGTGGCGGTTGTTCGTCAGAATGGGGTTTCTCTGAAGGTTCTCAACCTATGGGTATTTTCCGACCTGTAACATTAGTGGTTACAGATGAAGTGAGAATAGAACCTTTCGGTGTTCATGCATGGAATAACGAACCCACTGGTAGTAGTAAAAAAACATTTACGCTAAATGTAAATACAGAAGTCAAAAATTATAGTTCAAGAGAGCGAACTTTTGAGGTCATTCAAAAGCTGGTTAACAAAGACGGTATTCAGGTAGAGCGTATTACCGATAAAGTAATCTTAAAACCCAACGAAATAAAAACTATCAGTCAAAAGAGTAAAGACATCGAAAATCCACATTTATGGGATACCGAAAATCCATATCTCTACAAATTGATAACTATGATAAAAGAAGATGGGAAAACCATCGACCAAGAAACTACCGCTTATGGTTTCCGTTGGATTTCGTGGCCTATCTATCGTACAGATGGTGACCAGCGATTCTATTTGAATGGTAAGCCTGTTTTTCTAAATGGAGTTTGCGAATACGAACACATGTTGGGAGACAGCCATGCTTTCAGCGAAGAACAGATTCTATCACGTATCAGTCAGATGAAAGCAGCAGGATTTAATGCCTTTCGGGATGCTCACCAACCGCACAACCTTATCTATCAGAATATGTGGGATAAAACGGGGACGCTTTTCTGGACTCAGTTATCCGCCCATGTATGGTACGATACCCCCGAATTTAGAGAAAATTTTAAGAACAATCTGCGTGAATGGGTGAAAGAAAGACGTTCATGCCCTTCAGTTGTTTTGTGGGGATTGCAAAACGAAAGCACACTACCCGAAGATTTCGCTAAAGAATGTACAGATATTATTCGTGAGATGGATCCGACTTCACCTTCACAACGCTTGGTTACGACATGTAATGGAGGTGCAGGAACGGATTGGAATGTAGTGCAAAACTGGTCGGGAACTTATGGAGGTGACCCTTATAAATATGACAAAGAGCTTAGCAAAAAAGAGCAACTACTCAACGGCGAATATGGAGCATGGAGAAGTATCGGACTACATACCGAAGGCGGATTTAAACAAGACGGCATTTGGAGTGAAGATCGAATGACCCTTCTCATGGAAATGAAAATCCGTTTAGCAGAACAAGCTAAAGACAGTGTCTGCGGACAATTTCAGTGGATATACAGTTCGCACGATAATCCCGGTAGAATACAGAACGAAGAAGGATTTCGGGATATAGACCGTATAGGACCTTTCAATTATAAAGGTTTGGTCACACCATGGGAAGAGCCTTTGGATGTATATTACATGTACCGTTCCAATTATGTATCGAAAGAAGAAGCACCAATGGTCTATCTGGTTTCTCATACTTGGAATCACCGATGGACAGAAGCAGGCAAAAAAGACAGCATTATTGTATATTCAAATTGTGACGAAGTTGAACTTTTCAACGATGTAAAATCCATTTCGTTAGGTAAACGCACCAGAGGTGGTATAGGCACACATTTCCAATGGGATAATGTAGACATTCGTTATAATGTACTTTATGCAGTGGGATATGTAAACGGAGAAGCCGTTGCCGAAGATTATATTGTTCTGGAAAACTTACCTCAATCTCCTGATTTTAGTAAATTATATAAAAATGTAACCAATCAAACTTTACCCCAAGATGGATACAATTACCTCTACCGTATCAATTGCGGAGGGGGTGATTTTATAGACGAAAACGGTAACCTGTGGTCTGCCGATGTACATAAAAAAGACGGAAACTATTGGGGTTCTCTTTCGTGGACAGATCAATTTGGCAATCTGCCTAATTTTTTAGCTTCTCAACGAGTTACTAAAGACCCTATTGAAGGCACTAAGGATTGGGAATTATTTCAAACTTTCCGTTATGGTCGAGACAAACTAAAATATCAATTTCCCCTTCCCGATGGAGAGTATTTGGTAGAAATGTATTTTATCGAACCTTGGTGGGGAACCGATAGAAGCATGGATTGTGAAGGCTACCGCATCTTTGACGTGGCAATAAGTGGAGATACTGTTCTGAAAAATCTGGATATTTGGAAAGAGGCAGGACATGATAAATTACTGAAAAGGACAGTAAAAGCCTTTGCTAAAAACGGTATGCTAGAAATATTTTTTCCGAATACTACAGCAGGGCAAGCTATCCTTTCGGCTGTTGCTATCGCATCCACAGATAACAGCATTAAGGCTGCACCACAATCGCCTCAACTGATTACTGATGTAAAAGGAGGTACGCAAAAATCGTGGCTCGATACAGGCAAAGAGTTCAAAACACTTCCTCCGTTATTATACGGAGCAGAATATATAATTCCGAACAAAGACTCTAAAGAAATTAGTTTTAGTTTGATTGACAATGCTGATATTTATATCAAAGAAGATACAGGTTTTGTAAAGAAATCATATCCTAAAAATCAGTCGGTCATAATCAGAGGAAATAAATACATTGTAGCCATTCCTCAAATCAATTGGATAGAAGAACCTAATCTTCGCCCAGAAATCAGTTACGAAGCAGAAGAAGCCATCACCAAAGGAAAAGGCTGGGAAAAAGTTACTCACCGCAAAAAAGACGGAATGAAAATAGTACAAAATGGTGCACATAGTATCACTTGGACTATTTCACCCGGATTGGCGGGAGTGTATGCTCTTCGTTTCAAGTATATGAATGTGACTAAAGAACCCATCATCGCTAAAATTCAAGTATTGGCTTCGGATGACAGGGTTATGCGTGAAGACAACATACAATTTCCGTCGGCTCCCGAAAAATGGCGTATGGTAAGCACCACCACAGGAGCTTATATCAATGCAGGACATTACAGGGTAGTGATAAGCGGTGAAAATCTTAACGGACTTTGGTTCGATGGTTTAGATATGCAGTAAGGTAGTTACAAGTTACAAGATAAGAGATGAAAAGATTTTTAATTATAGCCATTTTACTGGTCTCGGCACTTTCGGGTTTCGCACAATACGATAAACCCGATTGGGAAAACTTATCGGTACTGGAGATAAACAGGGAAGATGCCAGAGCCGATTTTATTCCTTTTGCCGATACTCAACAAGCATTGTCGGGCAACAGGGAAAAATCACCCTATTTTGTGTTACTCAACGGAAACTGGAAATTTCATTGGGTAGATAGCCCTGATAAAAGACCGTTGGATTTTTATCAAACGAATTTTGACGATAGTCAGTGGAAAACTATTCCTGTGCCCTCCAATTGGGAAATGCAGGGATACGGTACACCTATCTATGTGAGTGCCGGCTACCCCTTTAAGATAGACCCTCCCCGTGTAATGGGAGAACCTAAAGCAGATTATACGGCGTTTAAAGAACGTAACCCGGTGGGCTCGTATCGGCATTCGTTCGATCTTCCGCCCAATTGGGATGGTCGCCGCACGTTTATCCATTTTGCAGGGGTACAAAGTGCTTTTTATGTATGGGTCAATGGCAAAAAAGTAGGATACAGCCAAGGAAGTATGGAACCCTCCGAATTTGATATAACCGATTATGTTCAGATAGGCAAAAATCAATTGGCAGTAGAAGTCTATCGTTGGTGCGACGGCAGTTATCTCGAAGATCAGGACATGTGGCGGACAAGCGGCATTCATCGGGAAGTATATCTATATTCGACAAGCGATGTCCGTATATCGGATTTTGCGGTGAGAACTGTTTTAGGCAAAGACTACAAAGATGCAAGCCTGCAAATAAAACCCGAACTGAAATCGTATAAAGGAAATAAACTCGAAGGTTGGAACATCGAAGCTCAATTGTATGATGCACAAAACAAGCCTGTATTTGCAGATGCTTTGAAACAGGATGCCCTGCCCGTACTCAATGCCGATTATAAAGCGGCAATAATGAACGATAGAGCTCCTCAGCGTGGATCTGCTAAATTTGCATGGTTGAAAGCGAATGTATCTGATCCATTGAAATGGACAGCCGAAACACCAAACCTATATACTTTAGTTTTGAGTCTCGTAAACGATAAAAACGAAGTCATTGAAACGGTTCGTACTCGAGTCGGTTTTCGTAGCGTAGAAATAAAAGGTGGTCAAGTTTTAGTGAATGGGAACCCTATTCGCTTACGGGGAGTAAACCGTCACGAACACGATCCTGCCACAGGTCGAAGCATTAGCTACGAAAGAATGAAACAGGATATTATTCTAATGAAGCAAGCTAATATAAATGCCGTTCGTACATCTCATTATCCTAATAATACACAGTGGTATGAACTCTGCAACGAATACGGAATGTATGTAATGGACGAAGCCGATATAGAAGAACATGGTGTAAGAGGGCAACTGGCAAACGATCCTTCTTGGCATGCCGCATTTATGGATAGAGCTGTTAGAATGGCTGAGAGAGACAAAAATTATCCTTCAATAATATGTTGGTCGATGGGAAATGAGGCTGGTTACGGTCCTAATTTCGCCGCTATATCAGCTTGGCTGAAAGACTTCGATCCTACCCGATTTATTCATTATGAAGGAGCGCAAGGTACACCCACAGACCCTAAAACGGTAGATGTAATTAGTCGTTTTTATCCACGTGTACAGCAAGAATATCTCAATCCAAATATCAAAGAAGGAGAAGACAAAGAACGTGCTGAAAATGCCCGTTGGGAAAGACTCCTGAGCATCGCACAAGATACTGTTGACAATCGCCCCGTGCTTACCAGTGAATACGCTCATGCTATGGGAAATGCTTTAGGCAACTTTAAAGAGTATTGGGATGAGATCTATTCTAATAAACGAATGTTAGGCGGATTTATATGGGATTGGGTAGATCAAGGACTATACAAAACGGATGCAAACGGCATTCGTTTTATGGCTTATGGTGGAGACTTCGGAGATAAACCAAACCTCAAAGCATTTTGCTTTAACGGAATTGTATTTGGAGAACGAGAAACTACGCCTAAATACTTTGAAGTAAAAAAAGTGTATCAGCCTATACTTATTGAGCCTTTGGTTTTAAATAAAAATGAAGCATCGTTCTATATAAACAATCGCAATCATCACATAGATCTTAATGAATATGAAATGAGGTGGCAGATAATTACAGAAGGAGACACTATCCAAAAAGGAGTTATCCCTAATCTAAATATTGCGGCAGGAGCGAAACGTGATATACAACTCCCCATCCAAGCTATAAAAGTTAAGCCAAATTCTGATTATTGGTTACGCATAAGTTTTCATCTGAAAGAAAATACTCTTTGGGCAGATAAAGGATTCGAAATAGGCTTTGAACAATTTGATCTAGATATTAGAGAAGATGCAGCTGTATTAATAGATAAGACACCTATCTCTAAAATTGATAAATATGCTGATAGAATTGAAGTTCAAGGAAAAAGATTCTCGACTATATTTGATTTACAAAATGGAAGCTTATCTTCTCTTGTATATAATGGAAAAGAAATGATAGTTTCTGCTCCTATTTTTCAGGGATACCGTGCTCCTGTTGATAACGACAAAGGTTTTGGTAATTGGTTAGCTAAAGACTGGAAACAGCAAGGATTAGATAGTTTAAAACGAATAGTAAAATCAGCTGAAATAATAGAAGAGAACAGTGTATACATCAAAATAAAAATCATTGCCGAAAGTTTTTCTAAAAATGGAAAGTTTACACATGAATGTATCTGGAAAATAAATGGTGACGGAAGTATTAATGTCGATAATAAATTTATCCCATCGGGAGATTTACCCGAATTACCCCGATTAGGAGTAGTTATGTCTTTAAACTCTGATTTAGAAAATATAAAATGGTATGGTCATGGTCCTTTCGAAAATTATTCGGATCGTAAGACAAGTTCTCCCATTGGTATATATTCAAGTACTGTTACAGACCAATATATACCTTACCCTCATCCACAAGAAACAGGAAATAAAGAAGGGATAAAATGGATAAATCTAGCCGATAAAAACGGAAAAGGTATCTCCATGACTCGCCTATCTGAAACCATGTCGGGCTCTGCATTACATTTTACAGCAGGAGATTTAGATGCTGCAACCCATGCTTATCTTTTGAAACCAAGAGAAGAAGTAGTACTGTCTCTTGATGCTATTATGTTAGGTTTAGGAAACAGTAGTTGCGGACCGGGTGTATTAAAGAAATATGCGATCGAGAAAAAAACGTACGAATTAAATTTCGTTATTAAACCTCTAAATTAAGTAGATAAAAGTATTTAATGAAATGCTTTCGAAAGTAATAAAAAGGTCTGAGACCTTAATAACAATAGAACTCTATATTAGACTATGAAAAAAAGAAACCTCTTATTCCAATTTATGCTATTCTGCGGTATTTTGGCCTCACAATGTATAAATGCACAAAATAAAGTCCAGTCTTTTCATCCTACCGAAACTGGCATACAATATTTATCAGGCACAGGGTCGGATGATACTGTCGATTGGGAGTTTTTCTGTACTGATGGACGTAATAGCGGTAAATGGACAACTATTCCCGTTCCATCCTGCTGGGAATTACAAGGCTTCGGTACATATCAATACGGAATGCCTTTTTACGGCAAAGCCAATCCTCCGGGAATAGCAAACGAACAAGGTAAATATAAATACAAATTCAAACTACCCAAAGAATGGGAAGGCAGAACTGTACGTATTGTTTTTGATGGAGTGATGACCGATGTAGAAGCACTAATCAATGGTCGTCGATGTGGTAATTTGCATCAAGGAGCTTTTTATCGCTTTAAGAGCGATGTTAGCGACCGTATATTTTTTGGAGATAAAGAAAATGTATTGGAACTCACTGTTAGTAAAGAATCTGCCAATCCCAGCGTGAATATGGCTGAGAGACGTGCCGATTATTGGAACTTTGGAGGCATTTTCCGTCCTGTATTTGTAGAAGCACTTCCTGCACAATTCATCGATCGTACAGCAATTGATGCAGATGCAGACGGTAGTTTCTATGCAGATGTATTTCTAGGCTTAGCAATGGGCAACAATACTAAGGTAGTTGCCGAATTGACCGACATAAACGGTAAATCAATAGGTAAAAGCACAGAAACTCCGATTTCAGGAGGTTCAGACAAAGCTATAATCAGGACTAAATTCGATAATATAAAGAAATGGACACCCGAAACGCCCAATCTGTATTATGTTAAGTTTTCATTGATACAAGACAACAAAGTACTGCATACTGTAACTGAACGCTTCGGTTTCCGTACTATTGAAGTTCGTCCAAGTGATGGTTTATATGTAAACGGTCAAAAAGTTATGATAAAAGGAGTTAACCGTCATAGCTTCCGTCCCGAGACAGGAAGAACTCTGAGTAAAAAAGATAATTATGACGATGTAAAACTCATCAAAGAAATGAATATGAATGCTGTTCGCCTGTCTCATTATCCATCTGACCCCGACTTTTTAAAAGCATGCGACGAATTGGGCTTATACGTGATGGTAGAGCTTGCAGGATGGCACGGAAAATACGACAGCAATGTAGGCACTAAACTTATTCACGAAATGGTCAAAAGAGATGTAAACCATCCATCTGTAACATGGTGGGCCAATGGTAACGAAGGAGGTCACAATCTTGAAATAGACAAAGAGTTTGCTCCGCTCGATCCTCAAAAAAGACCTGTTTTACATCCACAGAAAAATTTTGGAGGATTTGAAACTATGCATTATCGTTCCTATGGTGAAAGTCAGGAATATATGCGTTTACCCGAAATTTTTATGCCTACCGAATTTCTTCATGGTTTATATGATGGTGGAGCAGGTGCAGGACTTTGGGATTATTGGGAAATGATGCGTAAACACCCTCGCTGTGCAGGTGGTTTTATCTGGATGTTTGCTGATGAAGGAGTCGTAAGAACCGATCAGAACGGACGTATCGATAATGTTGGTAATTATGGCGCAGATGGTATTGTAGGCCCTCATCACGAAAAAGAAGGAAGTTTTTATACCGTAAAACAAATATGGTCACCTATACAAATAACGAATACTACCCTACCCGATAATTTTGATGGTACATTTACAGTCGAAAATAGATATGACTTTACCAATATTAAAGATTGTCGTTTTGTATGGAAACTTAAGTCATTTGATAATCAGGAAAGAGTAATTAAAACCGGAGAACTAAAAGGTAGTAATATTGTTCCTCATGTTTCGGGTACATTAAAAGTAAATCTTCCATCTGATTGGAAAAATTCAGATGCTTTATATTTGACCGCATACAGTCCAACCGATGAGGAACTTTGGACATGGGATTGGCAATGGAAAAACCCTAGCGAGTATTATTCGTTCTCTAAAGAAAAAAACAACTTATCAGTAAAAGAAGAAACTGATAAACTTATTGTAACAACAGGCTCAACTCTATTATCCTTTAATAAGAGAACCGGAGAATTAAGTTCTGTAAAACAGAATAACAAAGACATATCTTTTGGCAATGGTCCTCGCTTTATAGCAGCTCGCCGTGGCGATCGTTCGATGGATGTTTTCTATAATCATGATGATCCCGAAGCACGAAGCAAAGAACGTATTTACAATGATATCTCGGGCGAAAACAAGCTGACTAATTTTACATTTAAGAGTACGTCAGACAGTATCACTATTACTGCCGATTATTTCGGAAACATGCGTCAAGCACATTGGGTTATCAAATCAGATGGAAATATCCGTTTAGATTATAGCTATCAGTATGAAGGAGTCGTAGAATTGGTGGGTATAAAATTTGATTACCCCGAAAATCAAGTAATATCTAAGCGATGGTTAGGCGAAGGTCCTTATCGAGTATGGCAAAACCGTATACATGGTACTAACTTCGGAATATGGGAGAACGATTATAATGATCCTATTCCCGGAGAATCATTTATTTATCCTGAATTTAAAGGTTATTTCAACAATTGGAAATGGGCAGACATAAATACTAGTGAGGGTATTATCAGCTTAGGCAATACTAACGAAAATAACTACTTGGGAGTTTATGCACCTCGTGATGGACGTGATGTATTATTATATACTATTCCTCAGAGTGGAATCTCTGTATTAAAAGTGATTCCTGCCGTCCGTAATAAAGTAAATTCGACAGATTTAGTTGGTCCCTCTTCGCAAGCTCAATGGGTCACAGGTCTACAACAAGGTAGTATTTATTTAAAATTCGATTCTAAATAAAATTATGAAGAAAATACTTTTATTCTGTTTCATATGCTGGCTCAATCTGAATCTGAGCTATGCACAGGACTTACGGAAATTATGGACATCTCCTCCCGAAAAATCCAAATCGTGGGTGTTTTGGTATTGGATGCAGGGAGCTGTTTCAAAAGAAGGAATCACCGCCGATATAGAAGCAATGAAAGAAATAGGAATAGCAGGTGCATACCTCATGCCAATAAAAGGTGTTCCTGAAAAACCTTTTGTCACCCCTATAGTGGAGCAACTCAGCCCCCTTTGGTGGGAAATGGTAGAATTTGCTTTTAAGGAAGCCGATCGTGTAGGTGTGAAAATAGGATTCCATATCTGTGACGGATTTGCTTTAGCCGGAGGTCCTTGGATTACACCCGAATTATCCATGCAGAAGGTAGTATGGAGCAAAGTAAATGTAAATGGTGGAGCCAAAATCAATCAGATACTTCCTCAACCCGAAAGCTACAAAGGATATTACAAAGACATTGCTGTATTTGCCTATCCTACCCTACAAGGAGAAGGAATTTCGACAGAAACTGTAAAACCTAAAGTAACAGCGAATGTTCCTGACATTGATCCACAATTTTTAGTAGATAAAAACAGTACTGAAACTTTCCGTAGCGAATCACCTTGTTGGATACAATATGCATTCGAGAAACCGTTTACATGTCGAACAATACAAGTACAAGCTCCTCCCCGAAGCTTTCAAGTGCAACGACTTACTATTGAGGCAAGTGATGATGGAGTAAATTTTCAAAAAATAGTACAACTAGCACCTCCGCGTCAGGGATGGCAAAACGATGATTTCCCTATGACGAATAGTATACCCACAACTACCGCCCGTTATTTCCGTTTTCTATATGATAAATCGGGAACAGAACCCGGATCAGAGGATTTGGATGCTGCCAAATGGAAACAGTCTTTAAAGATAAAAGGCATCTTATTATCTTCTGAAGCGCGCATACATCAATATGAAGGCAAAAGTGCACAGGTATGGAGGATGAGTCCACGTACAACCAACGATCAAATAACAAGCGAATTATGTATTAACCCTAAACAATTAATAGATATATCTCAATACGTAGATAAAGATGGTAAACTCAATTGGAAAGCTCCGAAAGGAAACTGGACAATACTCCGCATGGGACATACTTCGACTGGGCATACTAATGCGACAGGCGGTAAAGGAGCCGGATTGGAATGTGATAAGTTCAATCCCGAAGCCATCCGTTTGCAATTTAATTCATGGTTTGGCAAAGCAGTAGAAATAGCAGGCGAAGATTTAGCATCACGTGTATTGAAAGTCTTTCATGTTGATAGCTGGGAATGTGGCAGTCAAAATTGGTCATCTAATTTTCGGGATGAATTTAAAATACGAAGAGGTTATGACATACTACCATATCTGCCTGTTATGGCTGGTATTCCGATAGAAAATACAGAAAATTCGGAACGTATATTATACGATGTCAGACAAACAATATCGGAATTAGTTGTAGACAAATTTTATGCTGTATTGAAGGAAGAAGCCAATGCAAAAGGTGCCCAATTTAGTGCCGAATGTGTATCGCCAACTATGATGAGCGACGGTGTAATGCATTATAAAAACACAGATCTTCCTATGGGTGAATATTGGTTACAAAGTCCTACACATGACAAGCCAAACGATGTACTCGATGCCATTTCAGGAGGACATATCTATGAGAAAAACATAATTCAGGCAGAGTCTTTTACCCAACTCAGAACCATGTTCGATGAACATCCTGCTATGCTCAAGACTTTACAAGACCGACATTATGCATTAGGTATCAATCGCTTGAGTTATCACGTAAATGTTCTGAATCCTTGGCTCGACCGCCAACCGGGTATGACTTTAGATGGTATTGGTTTATACTTTCAGCGTGACCAAACTTGGTGGAAATTGGGAAAAGCATGGGTAGACTATGCACAACGTTGTCAGGCATTACTACAGTTTGGCAAGCCAGTGGTGGATATAGCTGTATTTATGGGAGAAGAACTTCCCCGCAGGGCAATTCTTCCCGACAGACTAGTTCCTTTCTTACCGGGAATCTTCGGAGAAGAAAAAGTAGAGTTAGAAAAAAAACGTTTGGCAAATGTAGGCGAACCAACCCGTCAAATGCCTGTAGGGGTAAATCATTCATCAAATATTACTAACTCCGAAAATTGGGTGAATGCACTCAGAGGCTATCATTATGATAGTTTCAATCCTGATGTACTTCTCAATTCGGCAAAAGTAGAAGACGGGCGAATAGTTCTCCCTAATGGTATGAGTTATGGAGCACTGGTTATTCCCGGAAAACATCCGATGCAACCCAATCCCGAACGTATGTCGATAGAAGTCGCAAATAAAATTAAGGAATTCTCTACTAAAGGAGCAACAATTCTAATAGGTGATGATCTTCCACACGAAACATTAAGCTATAAAGATAATAGTCAAAAAATTGTATGGGGTAATGATAACTTTATCAGGCTTCCCTATACGCAGGAAACATTCGCCCCCATAGGGATCGAACGTGACTTTATTGTAACTGAGACCAATTCTAAATACGCAAAAGATGTTGCTTATACTCATAGACAGGGGGATGGTATAGATATTTATTTCGTATCTAATCAGCAAGATTTTCCACGTCAAATCGATATCTCATTGCGTGTCACAGGTCGCATACCTGAATTATGGAATCCTGTAAATGGAGAAATTAACACTGATATTGATTGGGAAATGCAAAATAACAGGACTAATATAAAGCTTCATTTAGATACAAATGAATCCACTTTTATTGTACTTCAAACTCCAACAAATGAGAAAAAGAATCAATCTAAACTTACCCGAATTTCGGGTCTGAAAATTAAAAGTCCTTGGCAAGTACAGTTCGATGAAAAATCTCGTGGATCGAAAGAAAGGGTTATATTTAATAAATTGACCGATTGGAGTACACATAAGGATGACCGTATCCGCTATTATTCCGGTACTGCTGTTTATATAAATAATTTTAACCTTACACTTGAAAAATCAACACGTTACTATCTGCAACTGGATGAGGTCTATAATCTTGCAGAGGTAAAAATAAACGGCAAATCTTGTGGTACTATCTGGACAAAACCTTATCTCACAGAGATTACAGGAGCTGTCAAAGACGGTGAAAATACACTCGAAATATCTGTAGTTAATACATGGGCAAATCGTATTATGGGTGATGAAGATTTTGACGCAGAAAAGGATGAAAGCAAAAAGATATGGACAAATGCCCGTTACCGTATGGCTGAAAAGAAATTGGTAAAAAGCGGACTTATAGGAGAAGCTACCATATTAAAATTAAAATAAAGCCCATTTATTATTTAGACTATAGAAATTCACAAAAAGATATACTATGAAAAAGATATTTCTTTCAATGCTATTATTATTCATTGTTTTATCCATAAAAGCAGAATTAAAGCTACCTGCCATATTCGGTAATAATATGATGCTTCAACAAAATACAGAAGTGAAAATATGGGGATCGGCAGATAAGAATCAAACCATTACTGTTATTGCATCATGGACAAAGCAGAAATACACAACAAAGACTGATAACTCAGGAAAATGGGATTTGAGAATCACTACTCCTACAGCAAGTTATCAGATTTATACCATCTCTGTATCAGATACAAAAAACAGTATAAATTTTGAGAACGTATTGGTGGGCGAAGTATGGCTTTGTTCGGGGCAATCGAATATGGAAATGCCCATGAAAGGATTTAAGAATCAACCTGTTTTAAGAGGTAATGAAAGTATTTTAAAATCTAAAAATAAGAATATACGGTTGATCACAGTTAAGCGAGCATCTTCTTTAAACGCTCAGGACGATATTATCGGAGAGTGGACGGAGGCAACTCCCGAAACTGTAAAAGAATTCAGTGCCACAGGCTATTATTACGGCAGATTATTAAATGAGATGCTGGATGTTCCCGTCGGGTTGATTCTCTCTGCATGGGGAGGTTCGTGGATTGAAGCATGGATGAGTAAAGACATGCTCAAAGATTTCAAGGATATAAAACTACCAACATCGGAGGAGGATATGAAAATACCTAACCGCACTCCAATTTTACTATACAATAGTATGATTAACCCTATAGCAGGATATACTATTAAAGGATCTATCTGGTATCAGGGCGAATCTAACTATGAAAGACCGGATCAATACCCTCTTCTTTTTGAAAAAATGATTGGCGAATGGCGTAAAATATGGGGACAAGGCGAATTTCCATTTTACTTTTGCCAGATAGCCCCTTATAACTATGCTTCTATCGCTCCGGTCGAAAAGCAGGGAGGCAAATTTAACTCTGCGTTTTTGAGAGAAGCACAATATAAATCGGCTCAGATAATTCCTAATTCGGGAATGGTTGTATTAATGGACATAGGAGAAGAAAAGTGCATCCACCCACGAAATAAAGAAATAGGCGGTGAACGACTAGCTATGATGGCTCTCGGAAAAACTTACGGAATGACAGGTTTCGCTTACGAAAGCCCGACTTTCGAAGAAATACAAATAGAAGATAACAAAGCTATACTTTCGTTTGAGAATGCTCCCATGTGGCTTTCTTCATATGGTCAGGAATTAAAACAATTTGAAATAGCAGGAGCAGACAAAATTTTCTATCCCGCTAAAGCAGAAATTAAGCGAAGCAAAGTAGAAGTGTCATCCGATAAAGTTAACAAACCTGTTGCTGTAAGATATGCTTTCAAAGATTTTGTTGTAGGAGATCTCTTCAGTACAGAAGGACTCCCCCTATCCTCTTTTAGAACCGATAATTGGGATAAATAAAAAGAGGCAAAGTTTCAACGTTTTATATTGATTTAGTAAGCATAGAAATATAACTATGAGATATAGCAATAAATATTTTATATCAATCATATTCTTTTTGATGTTCTGGGTCGTTCAATCAATGGCTCAGAATATTTCAGATTACAATATTGTATGGCATAGTCCTAGTAAAAATTCTTCGGAGAGTATGCCTTGTGGAGGTGGAGATATAGGAATGAATGTTTGGGTAGAAAATGGAGATATACTCTTTTACTTTTCACGCAGCGGTACTTTTGATGAAAACAATACTTTATTGAAATTAGGACGAGTAAGAGTAAGACTTACCCCGAACCCTTTTGATGGGAATGACTTTAGTCAGGAATTAAAACTTGAAGAAGGACATATTATTATCAAAGGAAAAAATAATACCATTTCATCAGACATTCGTATTTGGGCAGATGTTTTTAATCCTGTTATTAATGTAGACATTTCTAACAACCAAAATCTAAAAGTGGAAGTCTTTTATGAAAATTGGCGTTATCAAGACAGATTATTGAGAAAAAACGAAAGTAATCAGAATTCTTATAAATGGGCAGCATCCAAAGATCTGGTTACAAAGAAAGACGAAATTCAATTTGAAAGGGATAAGATTTTATTTTTTCATCAAAATGATAAGCAAACTCTCTTTGATGTAGTTGTTCAGCAACAAGGATTAGAAGCAGTTAAATCTGAAATGTTTAACCCAATAAAAAATCTTACTTTCGGTGGAGTTCTTGAAGCTAAAAATTTTAAAGCATCCGATATATCAATAGGTATTTATGCCGATACCGATTATAAGGCATGGAAATTAGAGAGTAATAAACCAACTAAAAATGCTCAGATAAAAATAAAGCTGCATACAGAACAAACAGAGAATATTGATGATTGGAAGAGTAATCTTTATAAGCCTATTGTATCTGATTTAGCAAAGAATAAAATCTGGTGGAAAGCTTTTTGGGATAAAAGTTTCATACATGTTCAATCTGAGAAAAAAGAGAGTAAAGGTTTCGAAATAGCCCGTAACTATCAGCTTTTTCGCTATATGCTCGGATGCAATGCTTACGGAAAATATCCTACTAAATTCAATGGAGGATTATTTACTTATGATCCTGTTCATACAGACAGTACTTTAAATTTTACACCCGATTTCAGAAAATGGGGAGGTGGAACGCATACTGCTCAAAATCAGCGGTTAGTTTACTTTTCTATGTTACGAAGTGGTGATACGGATATGATGAAACCTCAGTTTGATTTCTACAATCGTATACTTACCACAGCAGAACTAAGAAGCAAAACCTATTGGGGGCATGAGGGAGCTTGTTTTACGGAACAAATTGAAAACTTCGGATTACCCAACCCGAGTGAATATGGTTGGAAACGTCCCGAATCGTACGATAAAGGAATGGAATACAATGCTTGGCTAGAATATCAATGGGATACAGCTCTCGAATTTTGCTTTATGATTCTCGAAACTGAAAGATATACAGATAAAGATATTTCGACATATTTACCGCTTATAGAAAGTACACTTCGTTTCTTTGATGAGCATTATCAATATCTGGCAAAACAACGAGGACGAAAAGCATTGGATGAGCAAGGGAAATTAGTCCTTTATCCGGGGTCGGCTTGCGAGACTTATAAAATGGCTTATAATGCAGCATCTACAGTCGCAGCACTACAAACTGTTAGTTCTCGTTTATTAGAGTTACCCCAAATACAGTCTGATACTATTAAGAGTAAATATTTCAAGGAGTTTTTAACTAGAATCCCTGAAATTCGTACACGTGAAATTGACGGACATACTACCATCTCGCCTGCTTGGCTATGGGAGCGAGTTAATAATGTTGAAACGCCCCAATTATACCCTGTTTTCCCTTGGGGTATTTATGGAGTAGGCAAACCCAATTTAGATATTGCTCTCAACACATGGAAATATGATAACGATGTTATAAAATTCAGAAGTCATGTTGGATGGAAACAAGATGCCATTTGGGCGGCTAGGCTCGGTTTAATTAATGAAGCAAAGGAATTAGTCACAAATAAGCTCGAAAGTGCTAATACACGCTTTCCTGCATTCTGGGGGCCTGGTTACGATTGGACTCCCGATCACAATTGGGGAGGAAGTGGAATGATTGCTTTACAAGAGATGTTACTTCAAACAGACGAAGAACGAATATTACTTCTCCCAACATGGGATAAATCGTGGGATGTACATTTTAAACTTCATGCACCTTACAATACAACTGTAGAATGTAAACTTGAAAATGGTGAAATAACTTTATTGAAAGTAACTCCAGAAAATAGAAAAAAAGATGTAATTGAAGTCTTTTGATACTCGTTTTTTAGATATATACTAAGAGAGTCGACAATTATAGTCGGCTCTCTTTGTTACCTATTGTATTCCTCTCTATACTGGGTAGGAGTTTTTCCTGTATGCTGTTTAAATATCCTATTGAAATACGATATATTATCTATTGATAGATCAAAAGCAATATTTCTGATGGACATATCCGTAGTCAATAGAAATAACTGAGCTTTTTCCATTTTCTTTAAATTGATATATCTAGTTGGTGTACAGTTCATCTCTTTCTTGAACAAACGAATGAAATGATCTTCTGTTATACAGGCTATACTTGCTAATTGATCAATAGAAACATCTTTATCTATATTTTCGTGTATATGAAGGAGGCTTTTATTAATGCGGATATCCTTATTGTTCGATTTCATTTTTATCAATTCGAGAAATTTCGACATCAGCATATAAAGAATGCCCTGTGTCTCAATATTCGAATGTAAAGCCATCTTATTGTTGTTTGCTATATACTGAGAGAATATAGGAGGATTATCGTACAATTTCGGGTCGAAATGATGTAAATACCTATCAGGATTTATTTCCAATAACCGCTGTGTTAATAATAAATCCAAAGAAGAAGCTTCTATCTCTATCGGAAAATCGTATTTATCAAATATGGACTCCTTGTTTAATACCTTTTCATAGAAATGGATATAGTATAGCGAGAAATAGCTGTCGCATTCGTTATCGTGTAAAGTAAAGGGAGGTGTTAAATACAAATAACCAGGTTCTAAAATATATGTTTTATCACCAATCTTAGTTCTGGCTTTTCCCTCTTTTACATAATATATACGAGCAAAAGGACTGTGTACATTTTTCCAATTCCAGTTTGCATTCAGTTCAGAATAACCAACGTTAAGCAAAATAAGGCTAAGATCTTCATTCGATTTAAGCATATGGCATATCGTTTTAATATCATACCAAGAATGTGTAAATATACTTATATATAATTAATAACATATAATTAAAATATTAGAATATCGATATTGTATTAGTCGTCTGTCGAAATAGTGAAAGCGATTGTAATATCTTAAACATATATTTGTCATATAAGTAATACCAATTCTTTATTATTAAACCTTACAATTATAACAGTCTCTGGTTATTGTGCTTTATGCAAATACATATGAGACCTCACTTTAATCTTATATAATAATTATCATGAAGAAAAACAGATTTCAAGGAGAATGGCCTAAGATCGGAATACGCCCAACTATAGATGGTCGTATGGGTGGTGTACGTGAATCGTTGGAAGTTCAAACAATGAACATGGCCAAAAGTGTAGCTACATTAATAGCTGATAATTTAAAATACCCCGATGGTACTCCTGTACAATGTGTAATTGCAGACTCTACAATAGGTCGTGTACCCGAAAGTGCTGCTTGTGCAGAAAAATTCAGAAAAGAAGGTGTAGGCGTTACTATTACCGTTACCCCTTGTTGGTGTTACGGTAGTGAGACTATGGATATGGATCCGCATACAGTTAAAGCTGTTTGGGGATTTAATGGAACAGAGCGTCCCGGAGCTGTGTATTTAGCAGCTGTTTTAGCCGGACATGCACAAAAAGGATTACCTGCATTTGGCATATATGGTCACGATGTTCAAGAATCATCAGACACTTCTATTCCAAAAGATGTTACCGAAAAACTATTACGCTTTGCCCGTTCCGGAATGGCAGTAGCTACTATGAAAGGTAAATCATACCTATCAATAGGTGCTGTATGTATGGGTATTGCAGGGTCAATTGTGAGTCCAGACTTCTTCGAAGATTATTTAGGTATGCGTTGCGAAGGCATCGACGAAGTGGAAATAATTCGCCGTATGACAGAAGGTATATACGATAAAGACGAATACGAAAAAGCATTAGCTTGGGCTAAAGCCAATTGTAAAGAAGGCGAAGATATTATCAACCGAAAAGACTTAATAAAAGACAGAGCCGGAAAAGATACAGACTGGGAGTTTGTTGTAAAGATGGCTATCATTGTCAGAGATTTGATGGTGGGCAATCCTAAACTTAAAGAAATGGGGTTTGGAGAAGAAGCACTTGGTCATAATGCTATTGCAGCAGGATTTCAAGGTCAACGCCAATGGACTGATTTTTATCCGAACGGAGACTTTGCAGAAGCAATTCTTAATTCATCTTTTGACTGGACAGGTATTCGCGCTCCATATATGTTAGCAACAGAAAATGATGCTTTAAATGGAACGGTAATGCTATTCAGTTATTTATTAACCAACACAGCTCAAATATTTGCCGATGTTCGTACTTATTGGAGTCCTGAGGCTGTAGAACGTGTTACAGGCAAGAAACTCGAAGGAGTAGCAGCTAATGGTATGATTCACTTGATAAACTCGGGTGCTGCAACATTAGATGGTTCAGGTCAGCAATCAGATAAAAATGGTAATCCAGCAATGAAAGCATTTTGGGATATTAGCGAAGTAGAAGCCAAAGCTTGCCTTGATGCAACTACTTGGATGCCTGCCAACCGCGAATATTTCAGAGGGGGTGGCTATTCTTCAAAATTCCTAACAAAAGGAGGTATGCCTTGTACTATGGCTCGTCTGAATTTAATTAAAGGACTTGGCCCTGTACTTCAAATAGCTGAGGGATGGACAGTAGATATTGATCCTACAATTCACAAAGTATTAGATGACAGAACCGATAAAGGCTGGCCTACAACCTGGTTTGTGCCTCGTTTAACAGAAGACTCTAATTTCAAAGATGTATATTCTGTTATGAATAACTGGGGAGCTAATCATGGAGCAATTAGCTATGGACATATTGGAGCTGATATAATTACCTTAGCATCAATGCTACGTATCCCTATTTCAATGCACAATGTGGATAAAGAAGATGTATTCCGTCCGGCTGTATGGAGTGCCTTTGGAATGGATAAAGAAGGTGCCGATTATCGTGCTTGCGAAACTTACGGACCTTTGTACAAGTAATTAACTGTTAAATAAGAACAAAAGTAATACCAATCACACACTAAAACGGATAGACTTTACGTTTATTCGTTTTAGTTGATGTAAGCACATATATACACCATGATAACAGATAAACATTTCGCTGAATTTATAACACAGGCTCAAAGAGTAGGAAAAGAACGTTTACAACTTTGCAGCAGTGGCAACATATCCTGGAGAGTAGAAGAAGACTTAGCTTTAATCTCAGGAACAGGCTCTTGGCTTCCCCGTATTACAGAAAACAAAATTGCAGCATGCCGAATTTCTGACGGAATGCCTGTACAAGGAGTAAAGCCATCTATGGAAAGCTCATTTCACCTAGGTGTGTTACGTACCAGAAAAGATGTTAATGTTGTTCTACACTTCCAATCTCAATACGCAACAGTAGTTTCGTGTATGAAGGATAAACCCACCAATTTTAACGTTATTGCAGAAGTACCTTGTTATTGCGGTCGCGAAATATCGATTGTAGACTATCATAGACCGGGATCTCCCGAACTTGCTAAGGCTGTGACAACAGCATTAACAAATAATGATACTGCATTACTCAGCAAGCACGGACAAGTAGTTTGTGGAAAAGACTTTGATGATGCTTTTCAAAAAGCAGTATTCTTTGAATTGGCATGCCAGATAATTGTAAATGCAGGAGCAGGTAATTATTTAACTCTTACGGAACAAGAAGTTGACGATCTTGATAAATATATTCTAGGCAAAACATCTAAATGATCACTTATGGCATATCTTGCTTTAGATCTGGGTGCAGGCAGTGGTCGAGCCATTGTCGGAACTATTGTTGATGGAAGAATTTGTTTAGATGAAATTCACCGATTCGAGAATAAGCCTGTTCAATTAGGTAATACGCTACATTGGAACTTCTTATCTCTTTTTGAAAATATAAAACAGGGTATATTTCTTGCCGTAAAAAAAGGATATAATCTAAAAGGCATAGCTGTTGATACATGGGGTGTCGATTTTGGTCTTATAGATAAAGCAGGGCATCTGGTTTCCAACCCTGTGACCTATAGAGACCACCGTACATTAGGTATGGCAAAAGAGGCTACGCAAAATATATCCAAAGAATATTTGTATGAGAGTACAGGTATTCAGCAAATGGAGATAAATACCATTTTTCAATTATACAGCCTTCACTCTAAAGGCGATCCTTCTTTATGTTCCGCAGATAAACTACTTTTCACCCCCGATCTTATAAATTATTTCCTGACAGGTGTGGCAGCTAATGAATACACAATAGCTTCTACTTCTCAATTATTAAATGCAAAAACACGACAATGGGACGAATATATATTTCGTCAATTAGAGTTGCCCTTTTCTGTCATGGAAGAAATTATAAAACCAGGAGAAATTATAGGAAGTCTTTCAAAAACAATTGTAGAAGAAACAGGAGCCATACATACAAAAGTCTTTGCTGTTGGCTCGCATGATACAGCCAGTGCAATAGGAGCAATTCCTGCTGAAGGCGGTAATTGGGCATTCCTCAGTTCGGGTACATGGTCTTTGTTAGGCTTGCTTACTGATGAACCTATTCTGACATCCGAAGCAATGCTGAACGATTTTACAAATGAAGGCGGAGTGAATGGCAAAATACTCTTCATGAGAAACATCACAGGTCTTTGGCTCTTGCAGCAATTAATTGCTGAATGGGAAAAGAAGGATGAAAAGAAATACTCGTACGAATATTTGTTGTCAGAAGCAATTCAAGCAAAAGCATTCCAAAGCATTGTAAATCCCGATGATGTAAAGTTCTCGAATCCATCTTCAATGAGTGCAGCAATAGAATCTTACTGTGCTAGCACCAATCAAGTTAGACCAGTAAGCAAAGGAGAGTTTGTAAGGTGTGTTATGGAATCATTGGCATTAAAATATTATTTTGTTGTCAAAAAACTAAAGGAATGCTCTGGTAGAAAAATCGAACAATTGTATGTTGTGGGAGGTGGCAGTCAAAATGATTTACTAAACCAATATACAGCAGATGCCCTCAATGTTATTGTCTCAACAGGCATGACCGAATCTACAGCTATTGGTAATATTATGCAACAAGCCATTGCTGATGAAACAGTCAAAGACTGGAATGAAGGACATGAAATTATAAAAAACAGCTTTATCCTTAAATCTTATTATCCTAAAGACAACCAGAAATGGTTAGAAATTTCAGAAAATGTAAAACACTTATTTTAATTAGAATATGAAAAAAAACTCGATGTTTACAGGAGAGAATGGAGTTAATTATTTATTCCCATTTATCCTTATCACCAGTCTGTTTTTTTTATGGGGATTTGCACATAGCCTACTGGATGTTTTAAATAAACATTTTCAGGATTCATTATCCCTTACAAAAGCCCAATCCGGGGCTGTGCAAGCAGCTGCTTATGGTGCTTATTTTATTATGGCGATTCCTGCCGGAATTATAGCGCGAAAGTTTGGTTATAAATTCGGAATTATAGTTGGTCTTTCTCTTTTTGCAGCAGGAGCCTTTTGGTTTGTTCCCGCAGTTGGTATTAATGCATTTTGGGCTTTCTTAATAGGTCTGTTAGTATTATTCTGTGGTCTGGCATGTCTCGAAACTGTAGCCAATCCATATACAATAGTATTAGGTTCTCCCGAAAAAGCTGCAAGCCGTATAAATCTGGCTCAAACCTTTAATGCAATCGGTTGGATCTTAGGACCTCTTGTTGGTTCTATACTAATCTTTAATAACGAATCAGATAAGTCAATATTAGAACTATTTGTTGAAGCCGTAAAAAAAGTATTCTTAGGAGCAACAGAACAAGTACAGAATATTACAACCTCGGCAAGTGAAGCTATAACTGATAACTCTGCATTAGTAGCACCATATGTAGGATTGGGTACAATTGTTCTATTAGTTTTGGTTTTATTTATTTTCGTAAAACTACCTGAAATTAAATCAGATACATCTTCGGATGATGCCGCTGCAAGTCTCAATAACGAACGGATTTCAAACAGACCACTGATAAAACAAAGACATTTTATAATGGCTGTTATAGCTCAGTTTTTGTATGTTGCAGCCCAAACAGGGATAGGCAGTTTCTTTATTAATTACACTGTTGAAATAGAATCTTTGCAATTAAACGAAATGCAAGCCGGACTATTGCTAGGACTTGGAGGAATGGCTCTATTTGCAATAGGCAGATTGTCGGGTAGTATGATCATGCAAAAAGTAAAACCCGAAATGTTATTAGGAGCTTTTGCTCTTATAAATACATTATTGATGGTGGTTGCAATGACAAGCCATACACGTTTCGGACTTATCGCTTTAATAGCAAGTTATTTGTTCATGTCTATCATGTTTCCATCTATTTTCGCTTTGGGATTAAGGCATCTGGGTGAAAAAACTAAAACGGCTTCTTCTATATTAGTATTCACTGTAGTTGGTGGAGCAATTGCCCCAACACTAATGGGACTGATAGGAGAAACAAGTATGAGTATTGGTTTCATTGTTCCTTTAGTGTGCTTCCTGTATATATCCTTCTTCGGATTCTTTGGAAGTACAGTAAAACAATAAGGTCCCAGACCTTTTTACTTTGGTAAATAGAAGAGAGAGTATTTCATTAAGAAATACTCTCTCTTCAGATAACCAACCTTCTTTTTACGAAATTACTTCTTTACAGACCTAATCTCAACACTATTACTCTCTAAACCTTCTGAGCTTGCTCTCAAAACAATCTTTCCGTCTTTTCTTGCAGATTGAATCACAGCTATTGCCTTTCCACTAAATAAGCGTCTTTCGGGTTTCTTTAGAGACAAAGAATCCGTAGGATTTCCATTGTCAGTACCAGTAATAAAACCATTGCCTTCAATCGAAAATTTAATAAAACTGTCTGCTGTCGGAACAGGTATACCTTCTGCATCTAACACCTCGGCAGTCACAAAAGATAAATCTTTACCGTCTGCGGTTATCTTGTTCCTATCGGCTGTTAAACGAATAGATACGGGTTTTCCTGCTGTTTTTATCTCTCTTGATAAAACTTCTTTTCCATTTTTACGGGAAACAGCTTTTAATGTTCCTTTCGTATATGGAACTCGCCAGAATACATGAAACTCTCCATCTTTCTTAGTTTTCTTACCTAATGATTTTCCATTCAGATAAAGTTCCACTTCATCCGCATTGCTATAATATGCCCAAACATCAACAAGTTGTCCTTCATTCCAATTCCAGTGAGGAAATAAATGTAATACATCCTTATTAGTCCACTCGCTTTGATACATATAGTAAACATCCTTAGGAAAGCCTGCTAAATCTATAATTCCGAAATAAGAACTACGCGATGGCCACCAAAAAGGAGTTGGCTCACCCAAATAATCAAAACCTGTCCACAAATATACTCCCGATATATGATCGTACTTTTTTATCAATTGCCACGTACCCTCATGAGTCGTTCCCCAAGGCACATGATTATTGTCATACGAAGAACACTGATGTACGGGTCTGTCAAAAGGTTTATCCCAACGTTCCGGCCAAATATTCATACTGTCGGAAGGCATTATATAATAGCCCCGAGACATAAGTGCAGAAGTAGATTCGGTTATAATAAGCTTCTGATCAGGAAACTTCTCATGGAAATTCACCCAATTATTCTCATGATAATTAAATCCTATAATTTCCATCGCTCCCGATCGAAATATATGATTGCTTGGCTCAGTTTCATTATTACCCGTTGTTACAGGTCGTGTCGGATCCAGTTGTTTTACTATATCTGCTAATTTGAGAGTCAAAAGAGAGTTTACATGTAAATCTTTCGATGGAATAGACTTTTTATCCAAAGTATTTGCAAAATTCAAAACCATATTAGCTTGCTGCAAATCCAGAGTATCAGCATCAATATGTGACCATTGCTCTAATATTTCATTTCCAATACTCCACATAAAAATAGAGGGATGGTTACGATCTCTCAGAATAAGATCAGTTAAATCTCTCTCGTGCCACTCAGGAAAAAATTGTGAGTAATCGTGTGGAGATTTCTTTTTTCTCCACATGTCGAAAGCTTCATCCATCACTATAAAACCCATCTTATCACACAAGTCTAATAATTCGGGTGAAGGTGGATTATGAGCTGTACGTATGCCATTACAACCCATTTCTTTTAAAATCTCTAATTGACGCTCAATAGCTCTCACGTTAACGGCTGCACCTAAGCATCCTAAATCGTGATGATTACATACTCCTTTTATTTTAACTGATTCTCCATTCAAAAAGAAGCCTTTATCTTTATCAAATGTAAAATAGCGTATTCCAATAGGTGTTTCATATTCATCAATTATTTTTCCATCCCGTTTAATCTGAGTGACTACCTTATACATGTATGGTCTATCTACTGACCACAGATTAGGTTGTTCAACTTTCAACAATTGTTCTGAGGATACTATTCCCGAAGCAGTTACATTCACAGAATTATCAATCCGAGTTATCTCTTTTCCGTCTGCATCGACTAATATCGAATACAAATCTACATTTGATAGTGTATTTTCTGTATTTCGAATAGTGGTTACAATCTTAACATCCGAAGAATCTTTTGTCACTACGGGAGTTGTAATATATGTACCATTATAATCAATATGAACAGGATCTACCGTTACTAACCAAACATTTCGGTATATACCCGACCCCGAATACCATCTGGAATTAGGCTGTTGAGAATTATCGACCCGTACCGAGATAACATTCTTTTCGCCAAACTTCAGATATGGTGTAAGATCATACCTAAAAGATATATACCCATTGGGACGTTCTCCTATTAGATGACCATTAACCCAAACTTTGCTATTCCAATATATCCCATCAAAGTCTATATAAACCACCTTACCTTCGGATGATTTATCGGGAGTGAATTCTTTTCTATACCATCCAATTCCACCGGGAAGTGCTCCCCCACCAGGTGTTGCCGGATTTGACAGTGAAAAATCAGCTTCAATACTCCAATCATGAGGCAAATCTAAGGTTCGCCATTTAGAATCATCATATTGAGTTTCATTAGCGAGAGAATCATCTCCTAAGTAAAATTTCCAGTTTTCTGTGAAATCAGCTCTATCTCTTACTTTTAGCCGAGAAGAACACCCACATAGAATAGAAATAATTATAAGTCCATATACTATTTTCATGGTCTATTTCTTTATCCAATAATTACTCTACTGCTGTTACTATTGCCCTTAAAGCATCTGCATGTACTTGGTTGCCTGTACTACGAGTAAATAATGCAAAACCTTTATCGCCGGCATTGCCATTGTCCCAATACACAGGAATCAAGCCATTATTCTTTGCTGCTTTAGTCACATAGTTCAAGTAGTAGTTACGTGCCTCAATATGTTTTGCTTGTAGCTCGGCAGATAATGATGTACGAAGAATAGCACCATACTCACCTAAAACAACGGGAATTCCTTTATTTACAAAGTTTGTTTTCATTTTCCCAAAAGCTTCATCTATCCAAGCCTCTTGTCCCCACGAAGGCACATCTCCACCTGCAAATGGTTTTCCCCACTGGGTTTTATATGTACCATCTTCTTGTAATGCAAAATCATACGGATCATAGAAGTGAACTTCCGACATTAAGCGATTTGCAGTAGCATCAGTAGGCATCTTTAAATAATTTACAGCATACTCTATGTTTGTATTATAGGCTTGTACAACAAGATTACGCCAAGAGTTTCGTCCTCCCGTAGCACGTACTGCATCTACAAAGGTTTGATTATATGACATCTGCACTGTCAGGTTTTCTGTAGAAGGTGCATTATAGTCCTTATGTACTTCATTTGTTCCTGCAAATAATAAGTGCTCATCGTAATCGCGGAAATAAATAGCTATTTGTTTCCACAAAGCTTTCTGTTTTACATTTACACTTTCTTGTTTGTCGTAGGTAGGATTATTTTCCAACCATCCACCATCCCAATGAATATTGAGAATAACATACATATCGTTATCAACACAATAGTCTACAACCTCTTTTACACGTGCCAACCACGATTCTTTTATCTTATGAGTTGCTGCATCTTCTATATATCCACTCCATGCACAAGGAATGCGAACAACATTAAAACCTCCTGCTTTAACTGCATCAATCAGTTTCTTAGACGTCATAGGATTTCCCCACATCGTTTCTCCTGCATTTGTAGCATCACATGATTCCATTGTATTGCCCAGATTCCATCCTAGTCTCATTTTAGCAGCTAAGAGCAAAGCATCATTTGTCATTCCCGTTTTATCCGGATTAATGTAATCTGGTATGATTACTGCCGGATCTTTAGCCTTTTGTGTGATGGTTATCACAACATCTGTCATCCCCGTTACCGAAAGAGTAAAAGTTTCGCTACGAACCTCTTCTTTGTCATTTGCATCTGCAGTTATAGTTACCTTAACGTTTCCTTTAGATGCTTGAATAGAAGGTCTGCACCAAGTAGATGTATAATTTATTTTCCAGTTAGAATTACTTACTATCTCGAGAGGGCTTGTACCGCCCACAGCATCAAAAGAGATAGCCGCAGAACTGACCGAGACAGTCGGAATTATTTCTTCCGGAATTATTTCATCTTCAGAATCGCTACAACTCTGTAAAGAAAAGAATACCAATATAATAGGAATTAAGCATTTTAGTAGTTTCATATACAAATCGTATTAAAGAAATGACTACCTCTGAGAGTTCATTTCGGTGAGCATCCGAGAGGTAGTCAATTATTGATTTATTTTCAAGAATAAGTTATCTAATCCATTTTTTAAGCTTATTTACTGATAAAGTGGAATACCATATACTCAGGTTTTGCCGGATCTCGTTTTCCAAACCAAATTCCACTTACGTTCCCTAGAACATTATGCTCCACTTTTACAATCTTCCATTGATTTTCGTCTGTTGTAGCAACACTTATCCAACCTGCAATAAGGAAAGAAGGTGTAACATCCTTAAACGTAATTGTATTGGTTGATTGAGTATTCTTGCAAGTTCCGGATGTTTCCGTTCCATTATCTTGTCGTACAGTTACTTTTCCATCTTGAGTGAAAGTTATAGAACAGCCATCGATATTAGCAACCGACGAATCATCATAACCAGTCCATCCAGCAGATATAATATCAGCTCTGCTATTCCATTCATTTAATAGCTTACCATTAATATCAGCCCAGTTAAAAGGAACCTCAGTATCTAAGTACCATGTTTTAGTTGTATTCACAGCAAGAATTTCCGATTGATTTCCAAAATTAAAGTTCGGATCTTCTACATCTTCAGGAACATATTTTTCAGCATATTCATCTGATACAAAATTCCAGACATATAGGTAATCACCCTCCGAATTGGTACGTCTAACTCCTACCATCAATTGATTCTCAGTCAAAGAAAGTATAACCAAATTTTTATTCCAGTTTGTTGCATTTGCAATAAAGTTTTTCGAACGAAGGATAGTTGCATCTGTAGTTGTCAATGTATGATTATTTACGTCCAAGAAGAATGTTCCCGATTCATTTACACCCTCTGTTACTTTATGCGTTTTCATATAAGCTCCACCTTTGAGGCTAAAGGTCATGCGGCTTTCTTTATCAGCTTCCTCGATAATCCATTGATTATCATTCCAAGAAGGAGCCCAACCCACTTCGGCTGTACCTGCTTGCCATTGAGTCCATGTTGTTAAAGGAGCACAGTAGGTCAAAGGTCCTGCATTCAATCCATACATTCCATAATCTAATCTCCATACTTTCTCATTGCCTACACCACCTGTAAGATTTGTCCATAAAGGATCGTCTACGTAACTTAAATTAGTAGTTGTGATAGTCAATTCAAAAGGATCGGCTTGTGTAGCTCCACCATTGGAAAGAGCTCCGTAAGTAAATGTATAAGTACCGGGGAAAGCAATTCTTACGGTATCTCTCACATGAGTTGAACGACCTAAAGGTGTAGTCCAGAATGGTGAAGCATTAGGAGTAAGACTTTCTAATATCACCATATTAGGATCGTCAGGATTTTGTGTAATGCTAAATTTTAATTGATCTTTCGCCAAAATAGACCCCAGTTGCGGATTGTCCGGAGAACAAGCCGTAAAGAGCAGTCCCATGCTTAAAATAGCTAATATCGATTTATATATATTTTTCATAACGTTTCAATATTAAATGTTGATTATTACCATCCTGGATTTTGGATCAGAACATCATTAGATATTATAATCTGTGTATTTGGTATCTGCATAAAACCTCTGGTCTTTTTAATATTATCAGCAGTTATAACCACTTCGTCATCGGCTGCACCACTTTTCACTTTTTGAGTTTGTGCAATGGTAGAAGCCGCAACATCTAAGCCTTGACGAAGTAAATCCCAATAACGAAGTCCCTCAAAAGCAAATTCCAAACGACGTTCTTCCTGAATATTAGCTAATGATACTGATCTGCCATTCAACCCTGCACGTTTACGTACACTATCATAATAGGTCTGGGCATTAGGCGAACCTAACTCTGCAGCCATTAACAATATATCCGCATATCGGATCACAACATAATCCTGATCCTGTGATATTTGATTATCCTTAGAGCCACCTGTATCGGAAGTTCCATCGGGTAAAGCTGTAGGAGTATACTTCTTTGTTGAATATCCTGTATATTCACGTGCATCTTTCAAATCAAATTTCTTAGCAATCCCTTCACCTACAATATCAATTATAGAAGCTTTCTTACGTGCATCATTATCCGAAAAAGCAGCTACCAGCTTAGGATTCACAGTACAAGCACCCCACCCTTTTCCGTATGGAGACCAGTTAGTATTACGCATACCCATCATTACTAACCAGCGGTTACCATCGATATTACCATTATAATCGGTAGTACTATTAAATTTCTGAGCAAATACAGTTTCTTTGTTACCATCACCTACATATCCTGATTTATCAAGGGTATTAGCTGTTTCTGAAGGGATATAACTAGCGGCAGGCCATAGAGATTTGTAAGAATCGATTAAACCGTACTCACCGCTACTAATCACATTTTCTAAACCTGCCAATACTTCTGATTTAGTGATACCTAAGTCATCAGCCTTATAATATCCTGTGTAGAATAAGTATACACGCGCCATCATAGATTTAGCAGCATAAGGTGTTACTCTACCATCATTTTCACTTGCTTTTGACTTCGGATAAGCATCCGCCGGAATATTTTCAGAAGCAAACTTAAGGTCTTCTACTATTAATTTATACGTTTCAACAGGTTCTGCCTGTGGAATATTTTCCGTAGTAGGAACTGTTAATAATGGAACTCTTTCAAACAAACGAGCCAAATCAAAGTATAGAATTGCTCTCAGGAAACGAGCTTCTCCTTCAATACGATTTCTGGTATTTGTTCCCTCTTTGAAAGGAATACCATCTAATTTGGATAATAGTGTATTGCAACGAAATATAGCAGCATAATAGTCAGTCCATGTTCCGTTAAACAAATTGGCATCCGATGGTGATTGAGATAAATCAAAACGATCCAGTGCCTGATAGCCACGTCCGTCAGTATTACCTGTTCCACCGAAACAGTTATCCGATAAGACTTCTGAAACTACATAAATAGATAAGTTACCATTAGATGCTGTACGTTGAAACCCATCGTAACATCCTACCAGAGCCATTTCGGCATCGCTCACTGTTTTATAGAAATTGTTATCAATAATACTGGTTTGGGGTTCTACATCCAAGAAACTCTCAGAGCAGGAAAATAAGCCTGAACTCACTCCTATTGCCAGTAATATATTTAATTTAAAATTTTTCATTGTTTTCTCTTTTTTTAGTAAACATATCTGTGACCTTAAAACTTAAGATTTACACCAAACAGGAAGGTTCTCGGACGAGGATAATATCCAACATCAACACCCGATACCCAATTGCTTGTGCCATATCCGATTTCGGGATCCATACCATCGTATTTAGTGAAGGTAAACGCATTCTGAACAGCACCGTAAATTCTCAACTGACTAAGATTCTTCCATTTAATTAATTGTGCGAGATCATATCCCAACATAATATTATTAATCCTTAGGAAGTCACCTTTTTGGATATATAAATCCGAAAATTGCCAGTTAGTATTAGTTTCGGTTACACGAGGCATTCTATTAGATGTTCCCTCACCTGTCCAGCGATTCAATATAGCAGTTGTATAATTTGCTTGCTTATTGGCATGGTTACGATAAGATTGTACAATCTTATTACCTGCTACGCCATTTGCATTTACCGAGAAATCGAAATGTTTATAGTCAATAGCTATATTGAAACCAAAAGTAAAGTCGGGCATACCATTTCCTAAATCGGTTTTATCTAATTTATCAATTTTACCGTCTTTATTAATATCTACATATCTTACATCACCGGGGCGTACATCACTTTGCAAAACACCATTTCCGGCAGCCTTCCAATCTGTAATTTCTTGTGTATTCTGAAAAATTCCATCTGTTTTAAAACCATAGAAATAGCCGATAGGGAATCCATTTTGAGCACGGTAAAATTCAACCGAACCATCATAGAGCATATTCTCAAGACCATTTATAGTACCTGCATCTCCCGGAATATTTCCTACTTTATTTTGATTGTAAGCTCCGTTCGCTCCAATACTATAGCCAACCTGACCTATATTATCTTTCCATGACACAGCTAATTCAAAACCTGTATTCTTAACATCACCGCCATTGATAAAAGGTGCTCCGGCTCCCGCAGTTGCTAAAATAGGAGCCCTTACTAACCAGTCTTTGGTTGTTTTGACATAAAAGTCCATATTAACTCCTAAACGGTTTCTCAACATAAAGACATCTAAACCGATATTGGTTTGTTCTGAAGTTTCCCATTTTAAATCGGGATTGGATAAGCGATTAGCATATGCCCCCGGAACATTTACTTTATTTGTTCCGAATGTGTAATAAGCGGCAGGATTATCAGCATTATATCCCGTAGAAGTATTGATCGGAGAAGCAAATTGAAAATCTGGAATATCCTGATTACCTACTTGTCCCCAGCTTAGTCTCAATTTCAACATATCCAACCATGAGCCCTTTGTCATATCTTCCATAAAAGATTCTTTTGAAATAATCCATCCTGCTGAAACTGATGGGAAATATCCCCAACGGTGTCCTTGTGCAAATCGTGAAGAACCATCGGCACGCAATGTTGCATTAATCATATATTTTTCAGCATAGTTATAACCTATACGTGTAAAATACGACATACGACGATACGCATTTTCGGGTCTTCCTCCTACTGTCTTTGTTTCTACGATGTTTCCTTTTTCATCCAAATGAGCTTGTCCCGTAGTATTATCTAAGTAAGCATGAGAAAAATCATTGAATTGAGATAGAAGATTCCAGTTAGAGCCTGACAAGAAAGTTCCCTGATAACGAACAGCTTCTGTTCCAACTAAAGCACTAAAAGCGTGATCTTCACCTATATTGAAATCGTATCCGGCTGTATTCATCCATGTTAAGGTATGTCCTTTACTCATATTTTGATTTACAGTAGTATGATCATTATTATACGAGTAAATAGAGAATTGATACAATGGATCGAAACTACGAAACTCAGATGAATAGTAATTGATACCAAGAACCGATTTTATCTTTAAGTTCTTTATTGGTTCAAGTTCAGCATAAACATCGGCCAGTAATTTTTGAGCATCGTTTGCATTATTACTGTTAGTCATCATATTTCCATAAGGATTACCATCCCCTTTGTACCATAGAGAATTGCTAGTATCATTAAATGGACTGTCGTAGATATTATTATCACTATATACGGGAGAAAGAGGTGAAGTCGCAAAAGCTCCTCTTAGAGTATTATTATATTGATTACCAACGTCTATCCCTCTACTTTTAATGTAATTAAAATTTAGGTGCTGTCCTACCTTCAATACATCTTTGTAAAGTTTGTGTTCAGTATTTAGACGAAATCCATAACGCTCATAATTAGAGACATCACTACCTCCAATAATACCTTCCTGAGATAAGTAGTTTAGAGACATAGCATAAACCGAAGTTTCGGAACCACCCATCACATTTAACGAATAGTTTTCGATCTTTGCATTATCCTTAAACATCTGGTCTATCCAGTTGGTATTGGCAAGTTCGCCCATTGCATTGAAATCATACATTGCGGAACCCGAATTTATAGCTTGCTCATTCATAATTACCTTGTAAGCATTAGCATCAAGCATATTAGCCTTACGAGCTACATTCTGAACTCCATAAAAAGCATCGAACGATACTTGTCCTTTTCCTTTTTTACCTCCTTTTGTTGTTACCAGAACCACACCATTTGCCGCCTGCGATCCGAAGATTGCCGCCGATGCTGCATCTTTAAGTACGTCAATAGATTCTATATCAGCGGGATTCAGCACAGTAATATCACCTTCAATACCGTCTATGATATAAAGAGGTTGCGAATTACCTACAGTTCCCAATCCACGAACGGTAACTTTCATATCAGCACCCGGCTGTCCCGAAGTAGATGAAATTTGTACCCCTGCAGTTTGTCCCTGTAAAGCCTGAAGTGCATTAGTTGTATTCAACTTAGCCAATTCATCTCCTTTTACTTGTATAGTTGCACCTGTATTTAGTTTTTTCTTTTGAACACCGTATCCAATTGCAACTACTTCATCCAGCATATTACTGTCTTCCTGTAATTGAATATCCAATTGTTTTTGGTTATTAACCGATATTGTTCGGGTCGTATATCCTAAGTAAGTAACTACCAAAGAAGCATTACCGGCTACATTAAGAGTAAACTTACCATCCAGATCGGTAATGGTTCCATTGGTTGTACCTCTTTCTACTACCGAAGCTCCCACAAGAGGTTCTCCGTTACTAGTTACAACCCCCGAAACTTCCTGTGCAGTCTGAGCTTGTAGATTGAGAGTCAATCCAAAGCTTAGTATAATCATCAAACACAGCTTCAAAAAGCCAAAATGAGATGATTGGTTAACTAATAATTTTAATTGTTTATTCATGGTTTTGAAATTTTAAGAAATTATTAAGTTCCCAGAACTATTTATTGCTTTGGCTAGTAAAACAACAATAGATAGTTCTGATTCTAAAACATAGTATCAAATATTTTATTTTACTTTTTTCATACAGTTACAGATAACTTCTTACCTGAGTATTCTACGATTTTAGGAGTTTGTTTTTTGTTGTCTTTAGTTATTAATTCAATTTCAAAAGTTCTGGTATTAGGCATTCCCGAGTATCCTCCCTGAATGTCTGCAATGGTTACAGTTTTGGTTTTCTCCTCATAGTTGATTTTTATTTTAGCAAATTGTCCTTTTTCATAATTATAATTTACGCCTTCATCTTCATAAATTGTAAACTCTCCGTCTTTACCCTCATATATTTTAAGTTGAATATTATCTGCCTGAGATTGCTTTGTATTTTGAATGTCTTTACCAATGGGCAGAATAGCCCCTTCTCGTACAAACAGCGGAATACGTTCGTAGGGTGCAGCAATCTTCTCTGTTTTTCCACCTGTTATATATCTGCCCGATTCAAAATCGTACCAATTTGTATTGGCAGGGAAATAAACATCACGTGAAGTAGTTTTGTAAGTATATACAGGACAAACCATCAGATCGGGTCCAAACATATATTGATCGTCAATGTTGAAAGTCTTAGCATCTGTTCCGAAATCCATTACTAGGGCACGCATGATAGTATAGTCATTGAAGTGTGTCATTCCTGCAATCGAATATATATAGGGCATCAAACGATAGCGAAGTTTATCATAATATACCATACTCTTATAGGCAGGATGATTTTCGGGAGCAATGTTATAAATCTCACGATACGGATATTGTCCGTGACTGCGGAAAAGAGGACAGAATGCACCGAACTGAAACCAACGTGTATTCAATTCACGCCATTCGTTTAAATCTTCCGATCCTTCTTTTGCCTGTTCGTAACGTTTCTCAACGCAGAATCCGCCAATATCCATAGTCCAGTATGGAATGCCCGACATAGCAAAATTGAGTCCTGCCGAAATCTGAGCTTTCATATCTTCCCAACGTGTACCGATATCGCCGCTCCATGTAGCTGTTGAATAACGTTGCAGTCCTGCGAATCCTGAACGAGTCAAAAGAAATACACGACTATCGGGATTAACCGAACGTTGTCCGTTATATATAGCCATTGCATTCACTAAGGCATAGGCATTAAAATACTCAGTAGAAGAACCCAAAGCGGTAGGAGTACTCAACTCCTTACGATATTTCATACTCGCATTCGATAAAATATCTGGTTCAGAAGCATCCATCCACCAAGCATCAATACCTTTCGAATAAAGTTTCTCATTCATTTGATCCCAGAACATTTTGCGGGCATCTTTACTATAAGCATCATAAAAACCGGCTATATAACCCTGACCAATCCAATCTCTGATGCTATCTTTTACTGCACGATTATACATCCATCCTTTTTCATCAAAAGCTTTATAGTTATCAGTAGTATGGTAGAATTTAGGCCAAACAGAAATCATAATACGAGTATCCATAGCATGTACACTATCAATCATACCTTTTGCATCAGGAAAGCGAGCAGTATCAAAGTCATGGCTTCCCCATGCATCTTGAGGCCAGTAAGACCAGTCTAAAACAATATTATCTAAAGGAATCTCTCTTTTGCGATATTCTTTTACTGCACTCAATAATTCGTCTTGAGTTTTATAACGCTCACGGCTTTGCCAGAATCCCATAGCCCATTTAGGCATAATTTGCGATTTTCCTGTAACCGTACGATACCCTTTGATAACGTCATCCATATTATTTCCTCTGATGAAATAATAATCAATTTCGTCACCCATCTCAGACCAAAGAGATAATTTGTTTTGATCTTTCTCATTCTTGGAGTCTAAAGCTTTAAGACTTATATAGGATATACCTCCATCGGGTTTCCAATCTAGTTTAATTTTATGCTTCTCCCCAGCTTTTAAATCAATAGCAAATTTGTAGCTGTTAGGGTTCCAAGCTGTACGCCATCTTTCGGGTACAATCAATTCATCATCGATATATACTTTGGTATACCCCGCATAGTATAATATAAATCGGTGAGTTCCCGATTCTTTTGATTCGATCTCACCTTCCCATGTAATTCTTGAATTATTAAAAGGAAAATCTTTAGGGAAGTTTTTTACAGTCTCTAGATTTTCATAATCTATTGTAGCTTCAGTACGTTCTGTAAATATATGTTTGGGATCGTTGCTCTCCATGTATGTAGCAGTAAGACCACCCTCGTTTCCATTCTTGTCATATAGTTTGAATTGATCCAGATTCTCATAATCTCTCGGATCTCCAAATTTTGTCAACGAATAATTATCCCATAAAACACCATAGTTTTTAGAGGATACAACAAAAGGAACGGAGACCTTAGTATTATATTGAAACAATACTTCGTTCTTTCCTTTATAGTTAAATTCATCTGATTGATGTTGTCCTAAGCCATAGAAGGCTTCATCATCGGGCGAATCAAATATTTGACGTAGCGTATATGCCTTTTTGCCTTCAACTTCTATGTCTTTGAAAGATTTTCCACCACCTTTATTTTCAGACAATAGTATATTACCTTGTAAATCGGTAAATACGATCTCTCCTGTTTTTAGAGAAACTTTTGCAATTGTTGTAGCAGTTTTAAGTACAACTTCGTCTCCTTGTTCGGAAACTTCCCAACCATTTGTTTGAGTTTTTTCATAAACACTTATTAAACTCTCTCTATCGGAGAACTTATCTTTAGGAGTTGCACTAACACGAATAATATCGTCAGTGATAACTTGCAATCTAATTTGTTTTGTTGCATTTATAGAGTCATTCTTTAGACTTACAATAATTCCGTCTCTAGTTTTCTCATAAGAATCATTGCAACTAAAGAACAGAGCAGGTAATAACACCATTATTAATAATAGATGCTTCTTCATGGTCAATTATATTTTTAGATTTTAGTAACAATACAAATGTATGCCATCAAATAACAAAAGTTCTGTTTAAATGTTTTGAAAATAAGGTGTTCCTGAACAAAGGAGGGGGCTATATGTTTCTATATGGAGGCTAAATTTGTAATAAATCCTCTATAATTATATAATTTATCTAAATTTGCTAGAGAAAGAACCAATGTTAGCCCAATCTTCATGAAAATAATAATCTCCTTGCTACTACTAGCGCTCAATAGTGCGGTAAGTATTATTTATGCTCAATCCTTCGATTTCTCACACCTAGATAATAGTGATGGATTATCCAATAATCAAGTTGAGTGCATTTTTAAAGATAGTCGTGGTTTTATGTGGTTTGGAACCAATCAAGGTTTAAATCGTTACGATGGTCAAAATTTCAAAGTGTACAAACATAGCCGTAATGAGTATTCGAGCATTCCATTTGATAGAGTTACCAATATTCAGGAAGATGCACAAGGCAAGCTATGGTTACAAATAGGTAATGCAGGATATATTGTATATGATTTTAAAAGCGAAAGTTTCACTCAGAATATCGATTCCTTAGTTACCAAAATGGGACTGCCACCTTCTCCATCCCTTGTGGAAATAGATACTCATATGAATCTCTATTTTTACTATAAAGAGAAAGGAATATATAAATACAATATTGAAACAGATAAGTATGTAATATTTAATCAGTCGAAACAAGGGCAAACTTTAAGCCCCGGAGAAATAATTGACTTAAAAATACACAACCAATACATATGGGTATTGTACCGAGATGGACTAATAGAAAGATTTAACGAAAAGACCAATCTTACAGATATACGAAACACTTTTTTCAGAGAAAACTCTAAAAATTCTACTATTCAGAAATCTTTATTTGTAGATGCTGATAATGATGTCTGGGTTTATCCAGGAGTTGGCGACAAAGGCAGTGCTTATTATGATATAAAAGCAAACACTTGGATTTTCTTAAATAAAGATTCGGAAATTGCTCTCTCCAGTAATTTTTTTCGATGTATAGATCAAGACAAAGAAGGCTTAATCTGGATAGGTACAGATCATGGAGGTTTGAATATCTTCGATAAATCGAAAAAGAAAATTACAGTTTTACGCAACAACATATATAATAATAATTCAATTAGTCAGAATTCTATTATCAGTATATTTTGTGACAATGATGGAATTATCTGGATAGGAACATATAAAAAGGGTATCTCTTATTATCATCCTAATATGTTTAAATTCAAGAAGTCTCCCCTGTTCTATCACTTAAAGGAAGACTCTGAAACCTTCGATTGCAATAGCCTATATAAAGATGATAATAATAACCTCTGGATAGGTACAAATGGCAGAGGCTTAATCAAGTATAATGAAGAAAAACAAAGCATAGAGACATTCAATTATAATGCGAATAATCCTAAAAGCATCTCTGCCGATATAGTTACATCTATCTTAGAAGATCATTCAAAAACTCTCTGGGTAGGAACTTTCTTAGGTGGCCTAAATTCTTTTGATGGAAAAAGTTTCACCCGATATCAGATTAATGAAACAGACTCTAATTCAATATCAGGGAAAAGTGTGTATGGACTAGCAGAAGATAAAGATAATAATCTATGGATAGGAACATTAGGTGGTGGCGTGAATAGTTTAAATAGCAATCGGACTAATTTCACTAGATATACAACTCTAAATACAAAAGAACTATACTCTGATTATATACTTTCCGTATATACAGATATCAATAAGAATATATATCTAAGCACCGACAGAGGTGTAAATATTATAGATACCAATAGTAAAGTAATAAGTACTTATTTTAAAGACCAGATACAGCAAGATTCTCTATCTAATATTTTGACTAATAACATTTTAGTCGACTCCCGAAATTTAACATGGATAGCTACTGATAATGGACTGAATATATATAATCCTCTAACTAAACGGTTTGTATATATAACCTCGAAACAAGGGTTACCAAGCGATGAAGTGGTGTCTCTTATAGAAGATAATAATAACAATATTTGGGCAGGTACACGCAATGGATTAGCATGTATCCATTGTCAGTACACAAATAACACACTGGATTATACGATTACTTACTTTGACTCTAAAGATGGCTTGCCTAGTTCTATATGCAATCAGAACGCCATGTTTAAGGATAAAAACGGTATTATTTATGTAGGCAGTACAAATGGCTATGTGAATTTCGACCCCAATAATATAATATTTAACGAATACATTCCTAAACCTAGATTTACTGAGCTATTAATTGCCAATCAAGCAATTAGACCCAACGAAAAATACAATAATCGGGTAATTATTAATCAATCAATTACCTATCTTGATCAGATAACTCTTAATTACAAAGAAACCAATTTCACATTACAATTTTCGGCACTTAACTATATACATCCTGAGAAAAATCACTACAAGTATATGCTCGAGGGCTTAGATACCGATTGGATAGAGGTTAAAAATGGAGTTGGTGCAGCTTCATACTCGAATCTTAATTCTGGAACATATAAATTGATAATATATGCAGGAAACAACGATGGTGTGTGGAGTGATACACCCTTAATAATAAAGATTATTGTAAAACCTCCATTCTGGCTTACATGGTGGGCATTCTTTATCTACTTCATTATATTCGTTATAGTACTTAGATTCTTTATCTTATACAAATTAAATAAGCAAAAGCACGAATTCAAGCAGGCTCAAAAGATAATGGAAGCCGATAAGATTCATGAAGTAGACGAACTCAAATTTCGCTTCTTTACAAATATAAGTCACGAGTTTAAAACACCGATTACGCTTATATTGACTCCTCTAGAAAAACTGATGAAAGAGCCACATTCAGAAGAACAAAAGACCTTGCTAACCATCATGCGCAAAAATGCTTTGAGCCTTTTGAATATGGTGAATGAGATTCTGGATTTCAGAAAACTGGACTTGAATAAAATGAATCTGAACTTATCAACAGGTGATATAATACCAATAGTAAGAGAAATATGTCAATCATTTTCTTCTCTAGCTGCTGATAAATCCATAAAATTCACATTTACAACTTACCTCAAAGAACTTCAGGTGGATTTTGATCCCGAAAAAATGAGTAAAATAATTATCAATCTGATTTCTAATGCCTTCAAATATACAGAAGAAGGTCATATTGATGTAAGCGTGGGTATTACCGAAGAAGTTCAAAAAGATGCAAAAAAGCAATTATGTATCAAAGTTTCGGATACTGGTATAGGAATAGAAAGTAAATATCTGGAGAAAATATTCGACCGTTTTTATCGTATAGAACAGTCTCAAAAGAATAACCAAGCTGGTACAGGTGTTGGATTACATTTAGTTAGTGAATATGTAAAACTTCATAATGGAGAAATTTCGGTAGAAAGCACAGCAGGCAAAGGCTCCACTTTCACAGTATTAATACCTATTGATAATTCTACTTATAAAGAATCTAAGAGTCAAGATGTTATTTATTCGGGAGATATTCGAGATACTCTATTAACAGAGCCAGAAACTTCTGCTGTTACGGCAAAAGATTCAAACTTACCTCTATTACTGATAGTTGATGATAATGAAGATTTCCGTGAGTTTATCAAGAGCCTGTTCATTCACTCCTATCGGATAATTACAGCAAACGACGGTGAGGAAGCCTCTCAAATAATATTAGATCAATTACCTGACATTATTTTATGCGACGTAATGATGCCTAAAATGGATGGCTATGAACTTTGTCGGAAGATAAAAGCAGACATAAGAACTTCTCATATTCCGATTATTCTTTTAACAGCAAAATCATCAGAAGAGAATCAATATTCAGGTATAGAAGCTGGTGCAGACGATTATATCTCCAAACCGTTCAATATAGATATGCTGACGCTGAAAATCTCGAAAATAATAGAACGTCAGAAGAAAAACCAGTACAATTTTAAAAAGAAGATAGAAATATCTCCAAGTGAAATAGAGATAATGACAATGGACGAGAAGTTTGTGAAAAAAGCTATTTCCATTGTAGAAGAAAATATTGGAAATGCAGATTTTCTGGTGGAAGACTTATGCCGTGAAATGGCTATGAGCCGTGTTTATTTCTATAAAAAAATATTGGCACTCACAGATAAATCACCCTCGGAGTTTATTCGTTTTATCAGACTAAAACGTGCAGCCAATCTATTAGAAAAAAGCCAGATGTTTGTGAACGAAGTAGCCTTTCAGGTGGGATTTAATGACCCTAAATACTTTCGAAAATATTTTAAAGATGAATTTGGAGTAACACCAAACGAATACAAGAAAAAGTTTACAAATTAGTCTAAAGAAACATATTAGTACCCTATAGTTAGCATACAACCCCCGTAACGATTTAAGGAATACCCTCAACGGAAACACACGTATAGAGAGACTAACTAATTAAACAATAACTTTGCATAGTTAAGGTCTCAGACCTTTTTGTTATCCATCTGTAGTTAACTATGATCGCAAGTTAGAACTGTAAAGTTTGACATTAAATTCTAACTATTACTTAAGTAACCTATAACCATGAGAAAAATTGTTATGCTCGCAATGTGCATATTCGGCCTGAATATTGCATCATTTTCCCAACATATACACCCTTTTCAAGATACTGCTCTTTCGGATGAAGAGAGAATATCTAATTTATTGTCGTTAATGACAATCGATGAAAAGATCAATGCGCTATCTACAAACTTAGGAGTACCGCGTCTAGGAATACGCAATACGGGGCACTCCGAAGGCTTACACGGAATGGCTCTTGGTGGCCCTGGCAATTGGGGAGGTTTCCAAACGATCAATTATCAGCAAGTACCTGCTGTATTTTATACTACCACCTTTCCTCAGGCATATGGTTTGGGCGAAACATGGGACACTCAATTAATAAAAAGAGTAGCCGAAATAGAAGCAAACGAAATACGATTTTATACTCAAAACGAAAAGTATAAAAAGGGAGGTTTAGTTATGCGTGCACCCAATGCAGATTTAGCTCGTGATCCACGATGGGGACGCACTGAAGAAAGTTTTGGTGAAGATCCGTTTCTAGTCTCTCAATTAAGTGTAGCGTTCATAAAAGGCTTACAAGGAGATAATCCGAAATATTGGAAATCTGCATCACTAATGAAGCACTTCTTAGCCAACAGCAACGAAGATGGGAGAGATTCTACATCTTCGAATTTCGATGAACGATTATTCCATGAATACTACGCTTACCCTTTCCAAAAAGGAATAGAAGAAGGAGGCTCCCGTGCATTTATGGCTTCCTATAATGGATGGAACGGCACAGCTATGACCGTACATCCTGTACTAAAAGAAGTTACATGCCAACAATGGGGTAACAATGGTATAATATGCACCGATGGAGGAGCATTGGATTTACTTATTACCGCACACAAGGCTTATCCTTCTCATGTTGAAGGAGCAGCAGCAATAGTAAAAGCTGGAGTCGGACAATTCTTGGATAATTATAAGCCATATGTGTATGAGGCTATAAAGCAAAACATTCTATTTGAAAAAGATATAGACGAGGCTATAAGAGGAAACTTCTTTGTCGCTTTACGACTAGGATTATTAGATGGTGATCAAACACATCTACCCTATTCCAATATCGGAGTAACAGACACTGTTTCGCCTTGGCTAGATAAAGAAGTACAAGATTTTGTACGCCTTGTAACTGCCAAATCGGTAGTATTGCTTAAGAACGAAAAGAAATTACTACCTCTCGATAAAAATAAAATTAAATCCATAGCAGTAATAGGGCCTCGTGCTGATGAAATACTTCTCGATTGGTATAGTGGCACCCCACCCTATACAGTAAGTATTCTGCAAGGAATCAAAAATGCGGTTGGCAATAATATCGAAGTATATTACGAAGCATCCAACGAAATAGATAAAGCCTCTATTGCTGCACAAAAAGCTGATATTGCTATTGTTTGTGTAGGAAATCATGTATATGGAACCGACCCAAAATGGAAATATTCTCCCGTACCAAGTGATGGAAGAGAGGCGGTTGACCGAAAATCATTATCTTTAGAACAAGAAGACCTGGTAAAGATAATCAACAAAGTTAACCCTAATACTATTATGTTATTAGTCAGCAGTTTTCCGTTTACGATCAACTGGTCGCAAGAAAATATACCTGCCATATTACATGTAACCAATAATAGTCAAGAGCTTGGCAATGGAGTAGCCGATGTTCTGTTTGGTGATTTTAATCCCGCAGGACGTACCAATCAAACATGGGTTAAGTCAATAGCAGATCTTCCTCCAATGATGGATTACGATATCCGCAATGGACGTACTTATATGTATACAAAAGAGAAACCGCTCTATCCATTTGGCTATGGATTGAGTTATACTAATTTCTCATACTCAAAGATGAGTACATCTTCCTCCAGATTAAAAAAGGCTGAGAATATCTCTGTATCAGTAGATGTAAAAAACGCAGGTAAATTAAACGGAGAAGAAGTTGTGCAACTCTATTTCTCTTTTCCTAATTCCAAAATAAGCAGACCAATCAAACAGCTTAAAGGATTTGAACGAATTATGATCGAATCCGGTAAAACTGAAACAATAAAATTCAATATAAAAGCATCTGATTTAGCTTATTGGGATATGGATACACATTCATATGAAATAGAAGCTGGAAAGGTCAATCTTATGATTGGCAGTTCCTCTGAAAATATTCAATTAACCCAACAAATAACTATTACAGAATGATCTCAAAAATCTCATCTTGCATAATACTATGCCTGTGCACACTATCAATGTCCGCACAAAATTCGTGGCAATACTATTTTGACAGTCCCGCTTCAATCTGGGAAGAATCTATACCCCTCGGCAACGGACGTATAGGAATGATGCCATGGGGCGATGTCGATAAAGAACGAGTTGTATTAAATGAAATATCGCTCTGGTCAGGCAATAAACAAGATGCAGACAATCCCGAAGCTTATAAATATTTAGGAGAAATACGCAGACTTCTTTTTGAGAACAAGAACAAAGAAGCACAAAACCTCATGTATAAGACCTTCACCTGCTTAGGTAAGGGTAGTGCCGATACATCGGCATATGGTAATTTTCAGAACTTTGGAAATCTGCAAGTAGATTTTCTATATCCGAATCAGTCTGCACCTATATCCAATTACAAGAGGACATTGGATATGAATAATGCTTTATCTACCACTTCATACACTAAAGGAAAAATAACTTATAATAGAGAATATTTCACATCATTTTCTGATGATATTGGAGTTATCAGATACACTGCAAGTCAAGCAAAAGCTCTGAACCTTACAATATCACTTCAAAGAGATGAAAATTACGAAGTTTCAGCCGAAGACAATACCTTATCTATTTATGGACAGATGAAAGATAATGTAAAGAATGATGGAATGAAATACTTCGGACAGGTGAAAGTCATACACAAAGGAGGAACTTTAGTTACCGGAAATAAAGATATTCAGATACAAAATGCAGACGAAGTCATCTTGCTTGTATCTCTGGCTACGAGTTACAAGGGCAAAGACGAAAAGGCTATAGCTACCCAATTAATAAAAAGTACCGATACTAATTATTCTACACTAAAGAAAAATCACATATCAAAGTACCAGCATTTATTTAATCGTGTTGATCTAACTCTGAATAAAAATAAAAACTCTGATCTGCCAATCAATAAAAGATTAGAAGCATTTGCTTCCGATAAAAGCGATTTCGATTTGGTAGCCCTGTATATGCAATATGGACGCTACTTGCTTATATCATCTACACGTGTAGGTGGCTTACCGCCAAATTTACAAGGATTATGGGCTCCTCAGATTCTAACACCTTGGAATGGCGATTACCATTTGAATATCAATCTACAAATGAATTTATGGGGTGCAGAAGTTGGTAATTTATCTGAACTGCATTTACCTATGATCGAATACACAAAAGGCCTAGTTGAACCCGGAGAGAAAACTGCTCGTATCTATTACAACAGCAGAGGATGGGTTACTCATATTTTAGGTAATGTTTGGGATTTTACTTCTCCCTCCGAAGATCCTTCTTGGGGAGCTACTAACACAGCAGGAGCTTGGTTATGCCAACACTTATGGGAGCATTACTTATATACACAAGATTTAGATTATTTGAGATTGGCTTATCCTACAATGAAAGGTGCAGCTCTATTTTTTGAAGATATGTTGATTGAAGACCCTAACAACGGTTATCTGGTTACAGCCCCTACCACTTCACCCGAAAACAGCTACTTTGCACCAACGGGGGAAGCTGTTAGCATCAGTGCAGGTTCTACAATGGACAATCAAATAATAAGAGAACTATTTACCAATGTCTCGGAGGCTGCTAAATTATTGAATATTGATCAGGATTGGATTCAAACAATAGAGACTAAAAAGGAAAGACTTGCACCTACTTCTATTGGTAAATATGGACAAGTGATGGAATGGTTACAAGACTACGAAGAGGTGGAAATACACCATCGTCACGTATCCCAATTATACGGACTATATCCCGGATACGAATTAAATGAAGCGACCTCTCCTCAGTTAATGGAAGCTGCAAAAGTAACATTAGACCGACGAGGTGATGAGTCAACAGGATGGTCTATGGCTTGGAAAATAAACTTCTGGGCTAGACTTAAAGATGGAAACAGAGCTTATAAATTGATTGGTGATCTGCTTAAACCTGCCGGAGAAGGAAGAGGTACCTACCCTAACCTATTCAGCGCTCATCCTCCAATGCAAATAGACGGTAACTTTGGAGGTTCTGCCGGAATTATAGAAATGCTAATACAAAGCCACGCTGGCTATATTGAACTATTACCTGCAATACCGACAGAATGGAAAGATGGATTGGTAAAAGGCGTAAAAATAAGAGGTGGAGCTGAAGTAGACTTTTCTTGGAAAAATGGAGTTATTGATTTTATTGAAATTAAATCTGATGTTCCAAACAATTTTATACTTAAATTACCCCAAGGACAACCTTCAATTAAGGGTGTAAAAGATTATACACTTAATGAGGGTAAGTTAAATTTTCAATTAAAGAAGGCTGAAAAAATAACAATACAATTCAGATAAGGTTTCAGACCTCTTTATGCTTTAATAAGCACAAGTTAGAATAATAGAAATACATTGATCGATAATCAAATTACTTAAATACAAAATCAAAGAAGAGGATATGAAAAAACTATTTTTCTGTAGTATACTTGCTTTGTTTACTTCCCAAACTCAAGCACAAACTAAATCGGTGCCTGTTTATTTGGACGAAAGTAAACCTATAGAGGTAAGAATAAACGATGCTTTGTCAAAAATGACACTCGAAGAAAAGATTGCCATGATACATGCACAATCTAAATTCAGCACACCCGGATGTCCTCGTTTAGGCATCCCCGAGATTTGGATGAGTGATGGTCCTCACGGAGTCCGTATGGAAATAGATTGGGACACATGGGGACACGCAGGATGGACAAACGATTCTTGTACCGCATTTCCTGCTTTAACTTGCCTCGCAGCAACTTTTGATCCTGAACTATCTCTCGAATATGGAAATGCATTAGGAGAAGAGGCACGTTTCAGAAAAAAAGACATTATTCTAGGTCCCGGAGTAAATATTTATCGTACTCCAATGAATGGTCGTAACTTCGAATACTTAGGAGAAGACCCTTATTTGGCATCTAAAATGGTAGTTCCTTTCATCAAAGGAGTTCAACAAAATGGAGTTGCTGCCTGTATGAAGCACTTTGCTCTTAATAATCAAGAATTATGGCGTGGACATATAGACGTAGAAGTAAGCGACAGAGCACTCTATGAAATCTATTTGCCAGCATTTAAAGCCGGAGTTGAAGAAGGAAATGTGTGGGCTGTTATGGGATCATACAATAAATTCAGAGGACAATATTGTAGCCATCACGAAATACTGGTAAATAAGATTCTAAAAGGAGAATGGGGTTTTGATGGTATTCTGGTAACAGATTGGGGCAGTGCTCACGATACCAAAGAAGCTGCTTTAAATGGTTTGGATATAGAAATGGGCAGCTGGACAAATGGATTGACATGGGGCGAGAGTTTCGCCTATGACAACTATTTTATGGCTCAACCCTATCTAGATATGATAAAAAGAGGCGAAGTTTCCGAATCGACATTGGATGATAAAGTGAAAAGAGTTCTTCGTCTAAACTTCAGAACCAATATGAACCGTAACCGTCCTTATGGCAGCTTTGCAACTCCTGAACATGCAGATGTAGCTCGTCGTGTAGCAGAACAAGGTATTGTATTGATGAAGAATGAGAAAAACTTCTTTCCTATAGCAAAAGACAAATACAAAAAAATTATAATTATAGGAGAAAATGCAACTCGATCGTTAACCGTTGGCGGAGGTTCATCGGAACTTAAAGTAAAGCAAGAAATTTCTCCATTAGAAGGTCTTAAAGCTAAGTATGGCGAAAACAATGTATCCTATACAATGGGATATGGTTCAGGTCCTACTGTGTATGACAGTTTTGTACCATCGCCTTACAATGCTGATTCGTTAAAAAAAGAAGCTCTAGCCTTGGCTAAAGATGCAGATGTAGTTCTTTTCTTTGGAGGATTGAATAAAAATTTCCAACAAGACTGCGAAGGAGCAGATCGTATTACATATGATTTGCCTTTCGGACAAAACGAATTGATTGATGACCTACTAAAAGTGAATAAAAACTTAGGTGTAATACTTGTCAGTGGTAATGCTGTTTCGATGCCTTGGCTTGATAAAATCCCTGCCCTTATGCAATCTTGGTATTTGGGTTCGGAAGCAGGTAGTGCTACAGCAAATGTTATAGCAGGCGATATTAACCCATCGGGTAAGTTACCTTATAGTGTACCTCGCAAATTAGAAGATAATGGAGCTATCTCGTTCGGTACGATATCATATCCCGGAGACAGCATCAAACAAATCTATAAAGAAGATATTCTGGTAGGTTACCGCTGGCACGATACAAAAAAGATTCCAGCTTTATTCCCATTTGGTTATGGTCTTTCATATACAACATTTGAATACGGAAAAGCCAATACTGACAAAAAAGAATATGGAAAGGACGAAACGATCAAAGTTTCTATTACTGTAACCAATAAAGGTAAAATAGATGGTGCTGAGTCAGTACAAGTATATGCCTCTCAATCGAAACCATCTTTAGAACGTCCAGAAAAAGAACTTAAAGCATTCAAGAAAGTATTCTTAAAAGCGGGTGAGACTAAAACTGTTGACTTAATCGTTCCAGTTAAAGATTTAGCCTTTTTTGATGATAAAGCTCATAATTGGACTGTGGAATCAGATCAATTTACATTGCATTGCGCGGCATCTTCTGCTGATGTGAAAAGCTCGGTAGCTGTAAAAATAAAATAAATACTATAATCTTAATTCGTATAATAAAATAAGGTTGCGCTAATTGAGCAACCTTATTTTTATTTATGTTCTAATGCAACTTACTTCTTTTCCAAAACAAAGGCAGTGCGTGCGGGAATATACACCCTCAACACATCTTTTCCTTTAATACTGAGAGTTGAATAATCGTAATTATCGTCTACCCTGTCGAAACCATCAAATTCGGAATCATCAGAGTTTAGAACAATTTTATATTGACCCTTATCCACTTCAAAACCATAATCAGTAAATGATTTAACCGGGTTGAAATTAAAGATAAACACCAAGTTATTACGCTTAAATATCAATACCTGATCGGGGGTACTTTGTATAATAGCAAAAGGTCTGAACGAAAATATATCCTGCTTATTTATCAAGCCTAGCATCTCTTTCTCAAACTCTGCTAAAAATCGATATCTCAGATTGGTATCAGTAAGCAAAGACCATTGACGGCGGGCATATTTATAAGACCAATCATTACCTTCTCTCGGAAAATCAATCCATTCGGGATGTCCAAACTCATTACCCATAAAAGTAAGATAGCCATTTCCTGCAGTGGCTAGTGTAGCCAATCTGATTATTTTATGAAGAGCTAAACCTCTATCTACTTTCGGATTGCGTCCAAAAACATTCATATCCGTATACATCAAGCTATCAAGCAAATTGAAGATAAGTGTTTTATCTCCTACCATTGCTTGATCGTGACTTTCTACATAACTGATTGTCTTTTCTTCTTTCCTTTTATTAGTCAACTCATAAAACATATCTCCTACATGCCATTCCTCGTCTGTTTTATCTTTGAGTATTTTAACCCAGAAATCAGCAATCCCCATCGCCATACGATAATCGAAGCCTATACCTAAATCTTTAATAGACGAAGCCAATCCGGGCATTCCGCTGACATCTTCGGCAATTGTAAATGCCTGAGAGTTCACTTCATGTATCAACTTATTAGCCAAAGTCAGATAAACAATTGCATCGTCATCCTGATTACCATCATAATACATGGAATAGTTAGTAAAATCACGTCCAATGCCATGATCGTAATACATCATACTGGTTACACCATCGAATCTGAATCCGTCAAATTTGAATTCTTCCAACCAATATTTACAGTTCGATAAAAGAAAAGCCAATACTTCACTCTTTCCATAATCAAAACAACGGGAATTCCATACAGAATGTGTTCCACGTTCTCCAGAATGAAAATAAAGATCAAAAGTTCCATCAAAACGGCTTAACCCATCAGCTTCATTAATTACCGAATGTGAATGTACTATATCCAGAACAACCCTGATATTTAGCTTATGAGCAGTATCGATCAATTCTTTCAATTCTTCGGGAGTACCAAAACGTGAACTTGGAGCAAAAAAATTAGAAACCTGATAACCAAACGAACCATAATAAGGATGCTCTTGTATAGCCATCAGTTGTATGGTATTATAACCCATATCAGCGATATAAGGTAGTACCTTCTCCCTAAAATGATTGTATGTAGCTACATTTTCTTCCTCTCCCGACATCCCTATATGCGCTTCATAAATGATAGGAGCTATTTCTTCCTTAGGCTGATCATACTTCCAAACATAAGGTTCGGGCTGCCACACCTGAGCCGAGAATATTTTGCTGACATCATCCTGTACAACTCTTCGAATATAAGCAGGGATACGCTCTCCTGCCCCATCTTCCCATTTTACCCATAGTTTAAATAACATGCCATGCTGCAGGGTTTCCAAAGGTAATTCTAATTCCCAATTACCTCCGGGTATCGGATAGAAAGCGTACTTAAGGTCTATTTGCCAATGATTAAAATCTCCCATCAAATAAACAGCCGTAGCATTAGGAGCCCATTCACGCAATACCCATTTATCTGGATATGCATGCAATCCATAAAACAGATATCCATTAGCAGCGTCACTTAAATTATCCGAACCGCTTGTCAGTTCAGCCACTTTTAACTGATATTTTTCATGTCTGCGCAAAATAGTAGATCGATATTTTTCGAGTCCACTATCACCATATATTGAAGCTTTCATTTATAATGTCAGGTATTAGTTTAAGTAAAGTTATCAATAACAATAGGTCTGCGACCTTAAACATTATATGGCTAAATTGGATTACAAAATAGCCATATAATTATTATTTTATTATAGGGGTGAAGTCGAAACTCACTTCTATAAAATTTTTACATCCATTTCACCAGACCCGAATCTTGTTGATGTGCCAACAAATCGTTTTTAGCAAAAATACGAAGTCCCATATTAAATGTTCCGGCTTGTTCACTGGTATGCTTCAAGCGATACGTAGCAACACTACTATCCTGCGATACACAAGTAAATGCATGTTTAATCAAGAATTCTTCGCCTTTACTGGTTTGATCATTAGTAATAACTAGCTCAACACCTATATCTTCAGCAGAAAGTGAGCCGCAAGTAAGTCGTATTTCCATTTCGTACTCATGTCCCAGTACAATTGGTTCTTTATAGACACTTGGCATTTTTGTTGAGATAATCTCAACACCATCCCACTCTCTCGACATTTTGTGTTTCCAAGTAACGATGTCTTTCGCCATTGCATAGTCATTCTCCCTGATCACCCTTGCACGTTTACTCAACTTATTATAGAAACGATCCTCATAATCTGTCAACTGACGGTTCATGGTAAAGTTTGAAGCAACCTTATCAATAGAGTTCTTTACATGCTGCACCCATTCAGTAGGAATACCTTCCGCATTTTGTTGATAATACAATGGAGCTATTTCATTTTCAATAGTATTGTAAATTATCTCGGCATCCAACTCATTTTGGTAGTCGTTATTTTCATAAACCTGCTCAAGAGGCAATGCCCATCCTGCATCTTTTTGATAACCTTCAACCCACCATCCATCAAGTACACTGAAGTGCATAACACCATTCATCACAGCTTTTTCACCACTAGTACCTGATGCTTCCATTGGTCTTGTAGGAGTATTCAACCAGATATCAACACCTTGAACCAATTTCGAAGCCAGCTCCATATCGTAATTCTCGATAAATAAGATTTTACCTAAGAATTGAGGATATTTAGATACTTCAACGATCTTTTTAATTAAGTCCTGACCTGCTTTATCAGCGGGGTGAGCTTTTCCTGCAAAGATAAACTGAACCGGTTTTGTCGGATGATTTACTATCTCGTTTAATGTGTCAATATTCTTGAACAAGAGTTGAGCACGTTTATAAGTGGCAAAACGTCTGGCGAAACCAAAGGTTAATTTATTCGGATCAAGTCTTTCTACAATTTCTACAATTTCACGAGGTGTATAATATAATAACTCATTATTACTATTGATGCGTTCTTTGATATGCTCAATCATTGCTCCACGCAATTTGCGACGAATATCCCAGATCTCTTTATCTTCAACGTCTTGAATATTAGAAAAACAAGATTTATCATAATGATGCGTTGCAAAGTCTGCACCAAAGACACGCTCATGTAAAGTTTTCCACTCCGGAGCAGCCCAAGTAGGATAATGCACACCATTAGTTACATAACTGATATATGATTCCTGAGCTAAATAACCCGGGAACATATCTTTAAACATTTCCTGAGAAACTTTTCCGTGTAACCAGCTTACACCATTCACTTCCTGAGAAAGATGTACTGCAAGATTACTCATCGAGAACTTTTCGTATGGATTATCTGCATGTACACGACCCAATGCCATTACTTGTTCCCAGGTTATCTGGAAACGATCAGGGTAATGTGATATATATTTACGCAACAATCCTTCATCAAAAGCATCGTGACCCGCAGGTACAGGTGTATGAGTTGTAAATAATGAAGATGAACGGATAGCCTCTCTGGCTTCTTCAAAAGACAGTTTTCTATTAACCATCAATTGGTGTACACGCTCTAATCCTGTAAATGCAGCATGTCCTTCATTACAATGATATACATCAAAATGACGTCCTATTTTTTGGAGTACTCTAATACCTCCAACACCTAACAGAAGTTCTTGTTTTAGTCTGTTTTCCCAGTCGCCACCATAAAGATGATGTGTAACCGAACGATCTTCCGGTAAGTTGTCTTCAATATCAGTATCCATCAAGAACAGCTCAACACGTCCCACATTTACTTTCCAGACACGTGCATGTAAGTCACGTCCGGGTAATGCTATTTTCACAGTCACCCAATTGCCATCTTCATCACGTACTGCTGATACAGGTATTTTATCAAACAATTGAGCTTCATAGATATTTTCTTGCTCTCCTGATGTTGATAAACGTTGTGTAAAATAACCATAGCGATACAAAAGCCCGATACCTGTCATGCGTACTCCTTTATCACTAGCTTCTTTCAAGTAGTCTCCGGCAAGAATACCAAGCCCTCCCGAATAGATCTTAAGTGAAGTATGCAAACCATATTCCATACAGAAATAAGCAACAGAAGCTTCGCTCAAATCACTCTTATTATTCATGTATGTTTGAAAGTGATTGTATACAGCAGCTAAATTTGCTACAAATTTTTCATCATTTTCTAATTCATGATAACGTTGCAAACTAATATTATCAAGCAATACAATAGGATTATAATATACTTTTTTCCATGCAACAGGATCTAATGATTCAAAAAGATCTTTCGCATCCTGATTCCAACACCACCAAAGGTTATTAGCAAGTTCTTCGAGAGCATGAAGTTTTTCGGGTACGTTACGGTGTACAATGACGTTAAACCAGTTAGGTGTTGTATGTTGAGACATTTGTGGAATATAATTATTTTGTGGTTCTTCAATAATAAAATCACTTTCGGTATAGCGTTCTGCAACTTTTTCAAGAGCAGTACTATACGCTTGCATATAATAAGTTATCAGATTATCCCAAAGGGCTATTTTCGAAATCTCATATGCATTTTGTTTTGCTTCTAAATATTCTGCATTACTATTTTTAGCATGACGGATTACATGAGCAACAATACGATCGATTACTTCTTCATCATTAGTATCCGTACGATTTATAACTGCAATGCCCGGACGTTCACCTTCACGATGAGTTTTTACCCATAACCCGAATCCGGCTAATGTTGTAGTAATAGTAGGAACTTTAAATGCAACACTCTCCAAAGGTGTATAACCCCATGGTTCGTAATAAGAAGGGAATAAAGACAGATCGAGTCCTGCCAACAAATCATAATATGGAACATCAAATACTCCGTCATTACCATTCAAATAAGAAGGAACGAAGAATATTTTCACCTTATCATTTTTTGTATTGTAAAGTTCATTTTTTCTTACAGCATTCAGTACAGGATCGTAATTCTCATCATTTAAATCATGAGTTAAATATGGGTTTGCCAGAGGAGATATCGCTTCCTTACTTTGTAAATTGTGCAGAAGAGCCTTAGATGGTCCATGATGTCCTGCAGGCACTAGTATAAAGCCTACAATCTCTCTGTTTAGAGCATCACTCTTATTCAATTTGCCCAAAGCTTCGATAAATACATCTATTCCTTTGTTTTTATACTCATAACGTCCACTGATACCGATTAATAAGGCATTACTGTCAATTGGTTCAGCCAATATCGCCTCGGCAGCCGTCATTAATCTTTTACGTCCGTCTTTTTGCTTTTGAGCAAATTCTGCTTCATTTGTTATGAAATCCTGAAATCCGTTAGGTGTTACCAAATCCACAGGTCTTCCGAGAAATTGCTCACATTCTTTGGCAGTAATATCGCTCACTGTTGTAAAAGCATCAGCTTGTTGGGCAGCAATTTTTTCAAGTGATTGCTTAGCTGTCACATTAAAATTATGTGCAATATTATCAGGATTATAAGTTTTCAAACTATCGTAAAGAGGTAAATTATTACCTGCGATACATCTTCCCAGTGCCGTTGCATGAGTAGTAAATGCACATCCGATCTGAGGAACTGCCGATTTAAGATATAATAATCCTGTACCCGTCATCCACTCATGGAATTGTGCTATAATCTTATCACTTGGCGAGCAATGGTATTTTACATAACTCTCGATCACTTTACCGGCTGCATAACCAAATAATGCAGGTTCGATATAATCCCATTGTCCCGAAAGAGAATCTAATTTGTATTTCTCCCACATAAATGACAAAATATCATCTTTTTGAGAAAAAAACGGAGTGAAGTCTACCAATATTGCAATAGGTCTTTCTGCAATATTCCATCGACCTACACGAATACGTAATCCATCATTTGCGGCTCTGGCTTTCCATGATTTCAGCAAGAGAGAATCTTCTATAAATTCTGGATTTGAGTCATTTTCTTTTACAACATCCGGACCAATCAGAATGTGGGGTTTTCTTAATACCTTCTCCAAAGTAGGAACTTTAGTCGCAATAACGGTATGTATACCGCCAACTTTGTTACATACCTCCCAGCTAACTTCAAATAAATAATCCGGCGTTAGTAATTTTTCGTTTTGCATAAAATTATTATTAATACACTAATATAAATTCTAAATTAAGGTCTCTTAACTACTTTATAGTAGTTATCTACAAATAAAATAATAAACTTAATATCACCTTTAAAATTCACTGTTAATTATTTTGACTTTGAAACAGGTTTGCCTGCTTTAGTCGATAATAATTCGACAACTTTTTTTATTTGTAATGATGAATATTCTGTCTCCTTTGATGTAACAAATTTAGATATTTCATTTGCATAATGACTATCTTTCATCAATAAACCCACCTTTTCTGCCACAGCATCATTAACACGGGATATCAAATCACTTAATACATTCATATAATTGATATATGCATCATAAGGGCTGGAATACACACTCTTGAATCGACGAGAGGCTGCATCAGACATCCATTTGGTACACATATAATAGTAATGGTCGCTATCTTGTAAACGCTCCCAATCCTGAGTTAACACTGCATCATCAAGAAATCTAACTTTTTCACCCAGATCACAAAGAGATGTAAAAGCATCATTTTGCAGGTCATTTCCAAGCCAGATACTTAAATCGCGTTCTTCTTCCGACCAAGAAATAGGATAAGGCACATGTACAGGACCTACGGGCTTATGTTTCTTAATGACCTCTGAAGGGGTTAAAAATTCAAATTTATCATGGCTAAACACCTCTTTAGGCAAATAACGCATAAATTCGAATATTCCGGTAGCCCGTGGATGACGATTTCCGAAGGTTATATAATCCATAAACAAATTTACAACCTCATCCGTTTCGTTGACTTCATCCAGCCAGTTTGCAAATTTTTCGCTGGTAACCGGCCATTCACTCCAACTTCTATCCGAAAAACGATAAGCAATATCATCACTCAAATGGAAATTACGGAGTAATACATTTAAATCGGGATTATTAACATTGCTATACACATAATTAGGACTCTTCCATCCTAACACATGTTTTGCACCTTCCGTTACAATAGCTTTAAAGCCTAACTTAGCAACTCTTTCTCCAATCTGATCAGAATACATAAGCCCTGTCAGACGAGCTGTTACAGGCTCTTGATTAAAATATTTTTTAATCGTTGCGGCTTGTTTTTTCAACTGACGTTCCAATTCTTTCTCATCTTTCAGAAAAGCAAGTGAATGGGCATATGTTTCGCATATGAACTCAACAGAACCTGTAGCTGCCAATTCTTTAAAACTATCTAATACCTGAGGGGCATACTTTTCGAGTTGCTCTATAGTTTCTCCCGTAATAGAGAAAGCTACTTTAAATTTACTGCCATGTTCTTTAATAATGTCTAATAACACTTTATTCATAGGCAGATAACATTGCTCTACTATCTTACTCAAATAGTTACGCATATTAAACTCATCATAATACTGATGTGAGTTTCCTATATCAAAAAAGCGATACCGTCTCAATTGGAAGGGAAGGTGAATCTGAAAATAAAAGCATAAAGTTTTTTTCATGACTAATTATGTATGTCTGTTATATTTTGCGTTTTTAAAATCTGTTCAAAAAACAATGAGAATATCACTGCATTTATCCAAGTATAACGATTCAATACGCTATACTAAATCAAAGGACTAAACTATATTATCCTAAATTAGAGTCTGCTAACATTTTTTCGTACACTTCTTTTACTCTAACTGCACTATCATCCCAACTTAAAGAGTTAACTTCATCCGTTCCTCTTACTTTAAGTGTATTAGTCAAAGTAGGATAAGCTAATAAACCATACATAGCATCTGCTAAGGCATCTATATCCCAGAAATTAACTTTCATAGCATGTTCCAATACTTCTGCAACTCCCGATTGATTCGATATAATGACAGGAACACCCGTGCGCATAGCTTCCAATGGAGATATGCCAAAGGGTTCGGATACTGATGGCATCACATATACATCGCTTTGAGCATACATTTGATTTACATCATCTCCTGTAAGAAAACCCGTAAACGAAAACTTAGAGCCTATACGTAATTTAGCAACTCGTTGCACCATTTTATTCATCATATCGCCACTTCCTGCCATTACAAAACGGACATTCGGATAGCGTTTCAAAACTTTACTTGCTGCCTCGATAAAATATTCAGGTCCTTTCTGGTAAGTAATACGCCCTAAGAAAGTGATTACTTTCTCTTTAACAGCTTTCTTTACCTCTATTTCCTTACGTCCTGAGAAATCTACTGCGTTATGTACTGCAAATACACGTGACTTATCAATTCCATAACGGTTTATTACGATATTACGAGTCAGATTACTCACAGCTATTACTGCATCAGCCTGCTCCATACCCATACGTTCCAGTTCATAAACAACCCTGTTTACATTTTCACCGCTTCTGTCAAATTCTGTAGCATGTACATGTACAACTAATGGCTTTCCTGAGATCTTTTTGGCAACAATACCTGCCAGATAAGTAAGCCAATCGTGAGCATGAATTACATCAAAATCATTTTCTCTGGCTATTTTAGAGGCGATATAAGCATAGTTTCTAACTTCTTCCATCAGATTAGCACCATACTTACCCGAAAACGGAAACTTCCCCCCCAAGTGAGTAAAAGACCGTTGCCCTCCACCATTTTCAGTTTCTGTTACATATTGTTCGTACTCTTCTAAACCTAAATACGGAATAAGCCCTGAACTGACAGGCAGAAAGCTCACATTTTGCCAGAAATCATCCACGTAAGATGTTGTTCTGGGCATTTCAACATCGCTGGCATTGATTATTTTCCCAATGCTGGAGTCTTCATCACCTTCAGCCTTAGGCATAACAAACAGGACTTCAACTCCTTGTTGTGCTAATCCTTTTGTTAATCCGTAACAGGCAGTTCCTAGTCCTCCTGATATATGGGGAGGAAACTCCCATCCAAACATTAATACTTTCATACTATATCATAGCATTTAGGTTGTTTTTATTTTTTCTTGTCTTGTTTTTTGTGTTGTTCCATCATTTGCAGAATACGAAGTACCTCGCTTACACTCCATGCCTGAGAAATACTTCCTCCCGGATGGTGCGGTGGATTACCATCATATACCTCAGCTATGCTACAGATCCCATAATCGGTCATATCCTCTTCAAAATGCTCTACAATCCATTTAGCATCTCCATAGAAAGCATCTCCGTAAAGTTTAAAATTAGCTTCGATATAATGACTTAATTGCCATACCCAAACCGTACCTTGATGGTAAGCTAAATCTCGGGTTCTCTGATCACCGCTGTATATACCCTTATAATCAACATGTCCCGGTGATAACGTTCTCAAACCTTTAAAAGTTAATAGTTCTCTTTTGATTACATTTAATACATTGCTTTTAATTTCATCACTAACAGGACTATATGGCAATGAGGTTGCTATAACCTGATTTGAACGGATATCTAAATTTTGTCCTTTCTCATCTACATAATCAGCTAAATAACCCAAATCTTCATTCCAGAATGTTGACACATAACTCTCTTCAATACGATCAGCCAGGTCTTTCCAATCTTTTACAAATTCTTTATCTCCGTTTGCTTCAGCCAATTCTATTGTAAACCGAATGGCATTGTACCATAACGCATTTATTTCGACAGCATAGCCTCTACGAGGAGTTACGGGTCCTTCTTCGACCACTGCATCCATCCAAGTTAGAGCTTTGCCTTCTTGTCCTGCCCAGATAAGCCCGTTTTCATGCATAAGAATATGCTCGTTGACCCCAGACCTGAAAGCAGACAATACGGCTTTCATTTTTTCACCATATGCTTTCCAAACAGTTTTTTGATCCTTTGTTGCCTCTGCATATTTTTGAATAGCCCAAAAATACCACATAGGAGCATCTACAGAATTATAAGCTGCATGGTCGCTCTTCCCGATATTGGGAAAAAGCCCATTATTCACTTCACCCGACATGGTATCCAGTACTCCTTTACAACTCTCTAAGTCATAATTAGCAGCTAGAGTAAGTCCCGGTAAGGCTATAAATGTATCGCGTCCCCAACGTCCAAACCAAGGATAACCGGCTATAACTTCTGTATCTTTACCCTGCTGAACAATAAATTGGGTCGCCGAATTTTTCAAACAATTCAAAAAACTATCTTTTGGAGGACGTGATGCAACTCCTTTTTCAAAGGCATCTGCCAGTGTCTTTACTTTTTCTTCTTTTAATGAAGCGGAAAAAACAATACTTTCTCCTTTTTTAATAGGCATTTCCAGATACCCGGGAGTAAATAAGTCCTCCTGAAAATCATAACCTCTTTCTTTTTCTTCCGAATATTCTATGTTGTAATACCAATCGGGATTTTCTACGAATTCGTTCTTCTTGCTTAACTGCATGTTCAAAGTCGGAAATTCGGTGTACAGCCTCGAAGCGATACCGTTTTCTATTTTGTCCGTATCTGTATTAACAAATAAGTTGGCTTTGCTCAGTTTATGCCTGCTTCTGAAAGCCAGAAAAGGTCTTAAACGTAATTTTGTATCAGAGTGGGCCTCCAACAGAGTATACTTAATAAGTATACGATCTGCATTATGCTCCATTAGAAATTCTTTTTTGAGCACAACTCCTCCTACCCTATACACCAGAGTTGGTGTCGGCTCGAACTCAAAATCGATAATATACTTATGCCCACGAGGATTATATATACCTCCCGGATACTGATGTATACCCAGATTAAATGATTGGTCGTGCTGTATGACCGTCTCGTCCAAGGACGAGAGTAACACGTAACTTTCACCATTAAATTTTTCAATGGGACAAACCAGCAGGCCATGATATTTACGGGTATTACAACCAACAATAGTTGTACTCATGTAAGCCCCTGCTCTGTTAGTACTCAAAATCTCGCGATGCAATGAATATTGTAGATTAACTAATTCATCTTTATTAAAATTCAGATAGCTCATAGTATATAATAGTGTTTTGTTTAGTAAAGTGAAACTATTAAAATAAATACATCCTAAATTTAAGAATTTTTTCAATAAAAACTCCAAAATCCATGATGTTTTATAACATTTTATTAAAATGGACACAACCTATATCAAGGCTGAAAAGAATTCAGCCTCAACCAATCTGAGTGTAATCAGTTACTCTATTCATTTATAACACCTCAAACCTCGTTATTGTTTTTGTAAACGGCGTCTGAATTCAGTGCAAATTATAGCAGTAGCAATTGCGACATTTAAAGATTCGGATGTTTCCCTGTCTTGAGGGTAATTCGGGATGAAAAGTTTATTTGTTATAAGAGTTTCTATTTGCGGACTGATACCATTGCCTTCATTTCCCATGACAATAATACCTGTTTGTGCTAATTCTTGTTCATACATATTACGACCATCCAGAAAAGTACCGTAAAGAGGTATCTCTTCTATATTCTTTAAATATGAATACAAATCCATGTAATGCACTTTAACCCTTGCTAAAGCGCCCATAGTAGCCTGTACAACCTTCGGATTATAAACATCGACAGTATCTAAAGAACATATTATATTTTCGATACCATACCAGTCAGCCAATCTTATAATTGTACCCATATTTCCGGGGTCCTGAATACAATCCAAAGCTAAACTTAACTGATCTTTTAATTGGTGTGAATCCAATGCATAATGAGGTTGATAAAACACAGCTAATGCTTGCTGAGGGTTTTTGAGGAAACTGGCTCTGGATAATTCTGATTTGGAAACCTCTATAATTTCTTCTATATTGTCTGGTCGAATAAAATTCGTTTGAATAAAATCAGGTGTAGCAATCAGTAATTGGCATTTCATCGCAGGCAATAATTCTGCTACCATTTTATCTCCCTCTACAACAAAAGTATTATGCTCCTCACGGAACTTTTTATCTTTCAGGGATTGTACATACTTTATTTTATTCTTACTTAAACTCATCCAACTATGTTAACCAACATTATTTAATAATTCTTTATTGGACAAATCTACAAAAAAGATACAATTATATCCTAAATTTGTCGTTTTTTAAGCAACTGATCCTCTTTTAAGGTTACAAACCTTTTTTATTACTTTGGCTAGCGAATAACTAGAGACAGTATACTTGTAAAATGTAGCAATAATATTTAATGTTACTTATCTATATCAAAGAATGAAATTCAGACCTCAAAATATAATTTTCATAATAAGTACTTTATTAATATTGGGTTATTCTTGTAGCTCGACCAAATATGTTCCCGATAACGAATTTCTTCTCGACGTAGCCACTGTAAAAGTAGATGCAAAGGATATCTCTTATTTTGATCTGGAACCATACGTGAAGCAAAAAGCAAACTTTAAAACTTTTGAAGTCTTTAAGTTTCCTCTATTTATGTATAATCTATCGGGAAAAGACTCTACAAAATGGTATAACAGAGCTTTAAAAAAGGGAGGCGAACCACCTGTTTTATACGATAGCACCCAAGTAGCCCCGACAGTAGTCAATCTTGAACGAATAATGAATAACAAAGGTTATCTAAAAGCCGAAGTTGCCCCCAAGATTACTCAAAAAGATAAAAAAGCAAAAGTTATATATGATGTGAAATCCGGAGCACCCTCTAATATCGAGAGCTATACAATTAATATAAGTGATACTGTATTTGCCGCTGAGGTTATAAACAAATCATTCCGGCTAAACCGAAGAAGGGCACAATCATCAGCCGATTCTACCAGGCTGAGTCTGAACAGATATTTAAGCAGAGGTAATCTTTTAAAGGAGGGAGACCGATTCGATCTGGAACTGTTGGATGAAGAGCGTAACCGAATTACTTCGATCTTAAAAAGAAATGGTTACATGGCTTTTAATAAGGAGTATATCGGCTTTGTAGCTGATACAATAGAAAAAGAAAATAAAGTAGACTTAGAACTTATTATCTATCCCTTTACTCAACGTATAGGCAATAATGAAACAGCAGAGGTAGCACATCGCCAATATTACGTGGGTAAAATAGATATATTCGTCGATTATGATCCTATTGCCGATGGAGATATCAGTAATTATCAGGCTACGGATACTGTAACAAGAGGAAAATACAAGATATATTACGGAACCCGGGGTAAATATATAAAGCCTTTCGTTATTTTGGAAAATTGCTATATTCAACCTCAGGCATTATATAATGAGAATCAGGTTTCAATGACTTATAACTCATTGTCTCAACTACACATCCTTAAGAATGTCAATATAAAATATGAAGAGTATTTAGAAAATGATTCTACAAAACTCAGATGTATAATAACAGCCGTTCCCGATAAAAGACAAGGTATATCAGCCGAAATCGAAGGAACAAACTCTGCCGGTTTTTTTGGAGTGGGTGCAAGTTTAGGCTATACACACCGAAATACTTTTAAAGGTTCGGAAGTATTCAATACCAAAGTATTAGGATCATACGAAGCTGTTACTCCTAATTTTTCCAGTTTCAAAGACAATTATTTCGAAATAGGAGGTGAAACGTCACTTACTTTCCCTCGGTTTTTATTTCCCTTTCTGGATCGGGATTTAAGGCGAAGATTAAGAGCTTCTACTCAGGTTGTATCGAGCTATACCTTTCAACGCCGCCCCAACTATTTTACAAGAACTGTTTTTACGACAGGAGTAAAGTATATATGGGAAAACAGAGGCAACAATACAGTGCGCCACACACTTGATCTTATTGAGATAAGTTATGCACACATTCCTCATCTTGACCCACGGTTCGAAAACACATTATCTCCCAATGCCAAGCTATATAGCTTTACCGACCAGTTTATAGTGGGAACAGGCTATACTTATTATAAAACGAACAGCATTGTTCCGGGGATTATCGCTTCGAACCGCAGAAATACAAATAGGTCGACATACTCTTTAAGAGCCTCTATAGAAACAGCAGGTAATGGTCTGGCATTAGCCGCAGCATTAGCCAATATAAAGAAAGACCCAGAGACCGGATCAAGAAAGATATTCGACACCTTCTTCGCCCAATATGTACGTGGTAATTTAGACTACAGCAAATCAATACGTATTGATGAAAAAAATGCCCTGGCATGGCGATTAGGAGGCGGTATAGCCTATGCGTATGGAAACAACACACAAGTACCTTTCGAAAAACGTTTCTTCTCAGGAGGAGCCAACAGTGTAAGAGGATGGGCTGCCCGCGAATTAGGTCCCGGAGCATTCTACAGAGAGGATGCCAATTTCAATGACCAATCGGGGGATATCAGATTTGACGCTAATATTGAATACCGAAGCAAGGTATTCTGGAAACTGGAATTAGCAACATTCCTTGATGCCGGAAATATCTGGACAGTTAGAAGCAGTGACCGCCAAGAGAAGGGAGAATTCAAATTAAACAGTTTCTACAAACAAATTGCTTACGCATGGGGAATGGGTATAAGACTCGACTTAGAGTTTGTAATCATTCGTCTTGATTGCGGGTGGAAACTATATAATCCGGCTGATATACCCAACTTTAGAATGGATGATAGCGGCTATCAAGTAGTAGATGGCTATCAATCGAAATGGTCTGTATTAAAACCTCTCAAATTCAGGGAAAATACAGCCTGGCATATTGCAGTGGGGTATCCATTCTAAACACTTCACTTCACAACCATCTCCTGCTGATATGGAGTAAAGGTCGCAGACCTTTTTATTGCGTTGGCCGGGCATAACAACCGGAGATAGTTATGCTGATAAAACATAGCACTAAAAGTTAGTATTACTTATTTCTCCTCTTAAGGGAGATTAAGAGGGACTGTGTTATTTATCTTCTAATAAATCAGGTCTAAGCAATTTAGTTCTTGCTATAGCTTGCTTTAACTTCCACTCATCTATTTTAGCCTCATGACCTGACAATAATATATCTGGAACTTTCCAGCCTTTATATTCTGCGGGACGTGTATACACGGGTGGAGCTAATAAGTTATCTTGAAAAGAATCCGAAAGTGCCGACTGTTCATCGCCAATGGCACCGGGAATTAATCGGACAATTGCATCTGTAATAATAGCCGCTGCAAGTTCTCCACCCGTCAGGACATAATCGCCTATCGAGATTTCTTTAGTTATGAGGTGTTCTCTGATTCTGTAATCGATACCTTTATAATGACCACAAAGGATAATTATATTTTCGAAAGACGACATTCTGTTTGCCATCTTCTGATCGAATCGCTCACCATCGGGCGATGTGAAGATTACTTCGTCATACGATCTTTGGCTTTTTAAAAGAGATATAATATTATCAATAGGTTCAATTTGCATTACCATTCCGGCTTCTCCACCAAAAGGGTAATCATCAACCCTATGATGTTTATCCAACGAATAGTCACGAAGATTATGAATTTGAATTTCGACAAGTTCTTTGTCTTGTGCTCTTTTTAGGATGGAACAATTCATAGCTCCTTCAAGCATTTGTGGAAGTACGGTTATAATGTCTACTCTCATTCTTGTATCTGTAATAATTAGAGGGATTGAGCCCAATCTCTTTTCAGAAGACAAAAATAATCAAAAATAAACGATTAAGGTCTTAAAATTTTGTAGCCTAAGAAATAAACTTTCACCTACATTTGTAAATTATTAGAGTTCGTATTCAATAGATTGTTATATTTCTGGTTCATACTAATTTAAGCATAGAATAATACCTTGACGTCCTTTGTGTTTAAATCGAATTTATTCAAAAAAATATGTTTTTATTGAATGTAAACTCTATTATATATATTAACTTTATCTAAATCAGAATTTTATGAGATTATTTGAAATTAAAGAAAACCAAATCATTTTCTATCCAAAACGACACGATTTTTTAGCTTTAGGAATCATCTTATTTGTAAGTCTGTCTATGATTAGTATTCCGATATTTTTTAATATGAACGAACAAAGTCTAAATATTGGCAGTATTCCAATATTATTAGCAATTTTTATTCCTTTAATTATATTGGTTCTATTTATTATTCTAAGTAAAACACAAATAATAATCAATACTAAAGAGAAAACAGTGGTAAGAAGAAATTTATTTGTACAAACTAAATTAGCATCGTTAGATAATGTTTGTAAAGTCCAATTTTCAGATAGTGGATCAAGTTATGTGACTACATACATATATGAACTTATTTTCAAAGATGATATATATGGGCAAGGCATAAGGTTGACTCCTGCTTTAAGAGAAAAATCAAAAAAACTGAAAGAGATATATGATAATGCTATCATCAAAGTAGACAGTTTTCTGAGCGAAAACATATCCACCGATTCAAATACCAATACAATACAGAAAATTCATTTCTTCAATGAAATACATCGAGGATGCTATTCTTACAGACAGAAAAGTATTGTGGCATTAATTTTTAGTATACTGCCATTAATACCTTTCGTCTACTTAACCATATTCCAACCAGTAGACTCCTATTATCAGTATATATTTATACTATTTTCTATAATTTTTCTTGTTGCCTATGGGAAAGAAGTAAAGATTGACACAGATAATAATACTATTGAAAGCTCGACTTTTGGATTCTTCAAATCTAAATGTCTTTTTATTGAAATTGCTGAGATTGAAGCCCAAAAGTCGTTTTATAATGGTTCGTATTCAACAACTAATATTATTGTAAGAACTAATAGAGACAAAAAGCCATATCAAATACATTTAGCGAGTATAAAAAACACTAAAAAAGTTGCCTTATTTATAAACGACCTTGCCATTTTATTGCCTTCTATAAATCAAAGGCTCTAATTGTATTTAGGTTTAATTTTGCCCATCATTTTATTAAAGCGAAGCCTTATCACCCCATAAAATGCCTCTCCGAAAATGCCTGCATTCATTTTTGATTCGCCTAAAACACGATTGACAAAAATGATAGATACTTCTTTCAGTTTAAAGCCTAAGGTATAAGCTGTGTATTTCATTTCAATTTGGAAAGCATATCCTTTGAAACGTATTTTATCCAAATCGATAGTCTCCAATACTTTTCGTTTGTAACAAACAAAACCGGCTGTAGCATCGTGTATATTCATTCCCGTTACCAGCTTTACATACTTCGATGCATAAAACGACATGATAACCCTACCCATTGGCCAGTTCACCACATTAACTCCGGTAGAGTATCGTGAGCCGATTGCCATCTCTGCACCGCCTATCGCACATGCATTGTAGAGATGTATCAGATCATTCGGGTCATGAGAAAAATCAGCATCCATTTCAAAAACGTACTGATAATCGCGAGCCAGAGCCCATTTAAAACCTGCAATATAGGCGGTACCTAACCCTTGCTTCCCCTTTCGTTCGAGTAAGAATAACAAATCAGCATACTTCTCCTGTAATCGTTTTACGATAGCAGCCGTACCATCGGGAGAGCCGTCATCGACTACCAGAATATGAAAAACTTTCGAAAGGGAAAAAACCGTTTCGATCATTTTTTCGATATTCTCTTTTTCGTTATACGTTGGAATAATAACAATAGAATCCGACATCACATTATATTTTTACCCAAAATTAGCTATTCCATAATTCAGTTTATGCATAGATTATCCGATTTTTAAACATTTTTCATCAAAAAACCGTGATTTCTCTTTTATTCACATCTATATTGCTGCTATCTTCAATTATTATTACCTTTGTAAGCATAAAACAACTCTATTTTGGAATCGATTTCTCCTCTCCATCTTTTCGATGGACATAAAAGCATAAAAGCGATATCAAGCACCCTAAATAAAGACAAAAACGTACACATCAAAGGTTTACTAGGCTCTTCATGGTCAGTTTTTGTGTCAGCTTTATTCAATCAAAAAAAGGGGCAATATCTATACATATTAGATGATCTTGAAACGGCCGGATACTTTTATCACGACCTCAATCAGTTATTAGGATCAAAGGATGTACTTTTTTTCCCTTCTGCATACAAGAGGGCAATTAAGTATGGACAGTCTGATCCTGCAAACGCTATACTCAGAACTGAAGTTTTGAGCCGTTTACAAGGAGAAAGTACTCCGCTCATCATAGTAACGTATCCCGAAGCGATAGCTGAAAAAGTTGTATCGAAAGACACACTTAAAGAAAATACTTTACGAATTACTGTAGGTGAGAAAATCGATTCGGCATTCGTTTCGGAGGTTCTCGATTCATACGGCTTCGAATACACTGAATATGTATACGAACCCGGTCAGTATGCAATTAGAGGAAGTATTCTCGATGTTTTTTCATACTCCAGCGAATACCCTTTCCGTATTGATTTCTTTGGGGATGAAGTAGAGACCATACGACGTTTTGATATCGAAAGTCAATTATCAAAAGAGCAATTGACCTCTATACAAATTATACCCGAAATGTCTAAAGCCAGCCAGCTTCAAGACTCGTTATTGAGCCTTCTACCTGCTGAGACTGTTATCGGATTTAAAGATTATTCGTGGATACAAGGACGTCTGAATTTGATATATGAAGACAGTGCTATATTAGATAATCCCGAATACGAAGCCGATGTCCAATTGAAAGTAATATCCGAGCCCCTCTTTACGAGCGAGCTTGTGAAATTTAAGCAAATGCAATTCGGAAATACCTGCTTTGGCGTACCTGATGCTTCTTTTGAATACAATACTGCATTACAGCCTATCTACCATAAAAATTTCGATCTGGTAAGTAAAAGCTTGCACGAATTTATAGCACAAGGATATACAATCTATATCCTGAGCGATAGTATGAAGCAAATAGAGCGTCTGAAAACAATTTTTGAAGACAGAGGCGATAAAATACCACTCGTTCCTATAAACAAAACGTTACACGAAGGTTTTTACGACCAGACTCTAAAGATATGCTGTTTTACAGATCATCAGATTTTCGATCGTTTCCACAAATACAATCTGAAATCAGACAATGCCCGTACCGGAAAGATTGCATTAAGTCTAAAAGAATTGAAGCAATTACAGGTTGGCGATTTTGTGGTTCATAACGATCACGGGGTCGGTAAATTCGGTGGGCTTGTCAGGCTCATTGCCAATGAAAAATTGCAGGAACATATCAAAATATCGTATCTGAATAATGATGCCATATTTGTCCCTATCCACTCTTTATACAAGATATCCAAATACAGAGGAAAGGACGGTGAAGCTCCACGCCTAAACAAATTAGGTTCGGGTGCATGGCAGAAGATGAAGGAGAACACGAAAAAACGTCTGAAAGACATTGCTCGTGATCTAATAGTTCTTTATTCGAAACGTAACGAAGAGGAAGGCTTCAAATTCTCGCCTGATACCTTTATGCAAACTGAGTTGGAAGCTTCATTTGTATATGAAGATACTCCCGACCAGATAACAGCTACGGCCGATGTCAAAAAAGACATGGAAAACCATCGTCCTATGGACAGACTTATCTGTGGGGACGTAGGCTTCGGAAAAACTGAGGTTGCTATCAGAGCAGCATTTAAAGCTGTTGCCGATAATAAACAGGTAGCAGTTCTTGTGCCTACTACAGTATTGGCGACTCAGCATTTCCATACTTTCAGAGATCGTTTAAAAGACTTTCCCTGCAAGGTCGATTACATAAGCAGAGCTCGAAAGCCTGCAGCTGTAAAAGAACTGCTGGATAAACTAAAAAAAGGCGAAATAGATGTACTTATCGGTACACACCGCATTGTCAATAAAGACATTCAGTTCAAAGATTTAGGATTACTCATCATAGACGAAGAGCAAAAATTTGGAGTATCTGTAAAAGAAAAATTGAAGCAGATGAAATCAAACGTCGACACACTGACTATGACTGCAACGCCAATCCCCAGAACGCTTCAATTTTCGTTGATGGGAGCTCGCGACCTTTCAACGATAACGACTCCCCCACCCAACCGATACCCTACTCAAACGGAAGTACATACTTTCGATGCTCAAATAATAGCGGAAGCTATCAATTTTGAGATGAGTAGAAACGGACAGGTGTTTTTCTTGAATAATAGAATCAACAATCTACCCGAAATAGAAGCTACTATACGCAAGGGTGTTCCCGATGCACGTATTGCAGTAGCACACGGGCAGATGCCTCCCACTAAATTAGAGGAAATAATTACTGATTTTGTGGATTACGAATACGATGTGCTGATTGCAACATCTATCATAGAATCGGGTATAGATATTCCTAATGCCAATACGATAATAATAAATAACGCTCAACGATTCGGATTGAGTGACTTACATCAATTGCGTGGACGCGTTGGTCGTGGCAACCGCAAAGCTTTTTGTTATCTGCTTGCTCCGCCATTGGATAGCTTAACAATTGAGGCAAAGCGAAGATTACAAGCAATAGAGAACTTTGCTGAATTAGGAAGTGGAATACATATCGCGATGCAAGATTTGGACATAAGAGGTGCAGGAAACCTTTTAGGTGCAGAGCAAAGCGGTTTTATTGCCGACTTAGGTTACGAAGCATATCAAAAGATATTGACCGAAGCCGTTACCGAATTGAAGAACAACGAATTTGCAGAATTATATCACGAAAGTAAAGACGGAGAGAAAAACAAAGGCGATAACTTTGTGGATGATGTGGTTATTGATAGTGATTTAGAGCTTTTGTTCCCTCCTATTTATATACCCAACGATTCGGAGCGTATATCTATTTACAGTACTCTAAATAATTTAGAAAAGGAAGAAGAGATAACCGAGTTTGTAAAAATGTTGAAAGACCGTTTCGGTGAAATTCCGCAGGAAGGTCAGGATTTAATAGGGGTAATTAGAATCCGTAGAATAGCCAAATATCTAAGTATAGAGAAAGTAATTTTGAAAAAGGGACAAATGCTATTGTATTTGGTTTCAAACCCTGACTCCCTATATTATCAATCTCAAGCTTTCGATAAGTTGCTAAGCTATGTACAAGGTCATCATCGCGACTGTCAACTAAGAGAGAATCAAGGAAAGCGATCTATTATAATTAAGCATATCGACAATGTGGAGAAAGCATATAATGTATTAAATAATATATATTTACAAGAATAATATAGTAGAGAGAAATACTCTACTATATTATCCTCATATGCTTTATTTAGGCAGCACAAACTTAATAGGCAGTACATAGTACACATCTACATCCTTGCCATTTTGTTTTCCGGGTGTCCATGTAGGCATAGCTTTTACAACTCTTACAGCTTCAATATCGCACCTTGCATCTAGGCTTCTTAGCACTGTAACATCCTTTACTTCACCTGTCTTAGAGACAACAAGGCGAATTACTACGTTTCCCTCCACTTTGTCTTTTACCGCTTGCTCAGGATATTTAATATTTGCATTGATATACTTCATCAACGCCTCATCTCCTCCCGGATATTGCGGCATTACTTGAACTGAAGTATAAACATTCTCCTTCTGTCGAGACATGTCTGTATTCACACTTGGAGTAGTTTCTGCACCAATATGCTCTTCTACCACATTTTCAATTTGTCTTGAAAATGTCTTTTGAGCATTTCCTAAAAGCATTAGTGCTACAATCGGAAAAGCAAGTAAATACTTGCAGGACATAAGCCTTGAGGTTCTTTTTTTATTAATCATAGTAATACGTTTTTTTAATTGTGAAACATTGAAATTGTTAACAATCTGTATAGTAGCGCTAGGTTTTATTACTTGTAATAATAGATACTGGTATTTTTTCGCCTCTACACCTTTTTCGAGGACTCCTTTATCTGCAAGATATTCGAGGTTTATTTTAATTTCTCTTTTTAATAGCCATGTAACAGGATTCCACCAGAATAAAATATAAAACAATTCGCTGAGAAGTATATCCAGAGAGTGGTACTGATCGGCATGTTCTTTTTCGTGTTCGAGCATCAGACTCAAATCCTCTTTTTTAAAACTATTGTAAGGAATAAATATCCACCTGAAAAAAGAGAAAGGGGTAATATCCATATTCAAGCTGATTATCTTATAATTGTCACTATTCTGATACCCGTTTCGAAGTATTAGATTTAGCACACCCGATAACTGAATCAAGAATCGGGAAAGCATAATTAATATCCCACAGATATAAGTGATCAAGAGTAATTCGACCAATCCGATATCTAATAATGGCTTATGATCGACAGTTGTATTGTCGGTAACTTCTATCTGCGGTAATATTGCCTGATACATCGGAATATCGGCAGATGTGGATATACTTAATTTACAAAATGGATATAGCAAAGAAAAAACAACTATAAATAGTAAATAAAATCGTTTCGCCTTATTGAAAGTGTCATTCCTAAAGCACAATGCATATAACCCATATAACAGAATCATAGCCAAAGATGCCTTGATCGCGTATGATATAATTAAACCTTCCATAGTGCATAATTTTATTATTGGTCTTTTTTTCCCTCTTCTATCATCCGGATTATTTCTTCTAAATCCGAAGAAGATATTTTTTCCTCTTTAGCAAAGAAGGATACAAGCTCTTTGTATGAATTCTCAAAATAGCTTTTTACAACTCCCGACATAAATACTTTCTTATATTCGTCCTCTTCAACCCGAGGAGAATAAACATAAACATTAGCATATTTCTTAGAGTTCAAATATCCTTTTTGTTCCAGATTGCGAACTATTGATGCCACAGTAGTGTAAGGAGGCTTAGGTTCTTTCATTTCATTTACAATATCCTTGACAACGCATTCTTTTAATTGCCAGATATGTAACATTACGATTTCTTCCTGATGAGTTAATTTTTCCATACAACTATTTCATTTAAGTACATCTACTATTTTTTCGTAAATATACGCATATCTTTTATATGAGCAAGAAAAATGGATAAAAAAACAAGAATTCTTATTTTTTTATTTTATCCAGAATATATCTTTTTGTAGGAAAAATAGATTGAAGAATTTTATAAGCTTCCGCTTTTTCTTCGGTAGTAGCTTCCGAATAAATATTAATAAGCTCGTCCAGCTTAGTGTCACCATAAAAAGAGAGAATAGCCGATGCAGGTCGGGCTTTATAGATAGTTTGCAGATCGGGGACGGTCGCAATAACACCTGCGCGCCCACGACTCGGATTAGCAGCCATTTCATCCAAACCCTTACGATGAAAATTATACCACATGGAGTGAAATACCGAAGAACTCTCTTCCGTTAAAGCCAATGCTATGGCATATCTGTTGCGGTCTCCACCAAAAGGAGCCCATCCTTTAGCATTCAGCGATTGAGCAGCATTTACAATTTCCATTGCCTTCTCAAAGTAAGGTTTCCCCCCTTGCAAAGCAAAAGAATCAAAATCGAGCCCTAAAACAATATATGTATAATAAGCAATAACGGCTACCAGATTATTATTTACATTACTCTCTATATATTCGAGATTTTCACCCAACAAATAGCTGAACTCAAATTCGGTATCCCGAAAATTAAAAATAGGTGTATTATAGGTTGCATTGTAAACGGGTCGGTTGGCTATTATCTGAATTTCGCCCTTGTATGAATTCTCTTGTGGAATCTCACTCAATGTAATGAGTATGCTACCTTCAATTAATTCGTTCGAAGCAAAAGTAGCATCTGTCCATTTGCGGTCATTCACTAACTGATTCAGAACCTCTTCAATTTTAGTAAACACACTTTTATCTGTCGTCTGAATTTGGTTGCTATTCACCGTAACTTTCATATTCAGCTCCTGAGCCCTTACAAGACTGAAACCCGAAATGACCACAAATAATATATATACAAGTAGTTTTTTCATTTAATGATAATATAAGTAATGCTAACTATTTAATGCTATGTTTTACCATTAAAAAGGTCTGAGACCTTAAAAATGACAGTCTAACGCAGGTTATAATTGATAGACAATACTTTAAATTCAGTCCGTCTGTTTATCTGATCTGCTATCTCTTGTTGTTCAGGAGGTAACGCCAATATAAATTCTTCTGTCAACACATCTCCCACTTGTAGAAAATCGTATTTCTTGACAATACTCTTAGTAACAACTTTCGGTTGAAGCTTTCCATAACCCGCTACAGTCAGGCGATCTTTAGATATTCGGTGTGCAATCAAATAATCCACAACCGATTGTGCCCTGCGCTGCGATAATCGTTGATTATATTCCTGTGTTCCTTTACGGTCTGTATGTGCTGATAACTCAATAGTTACATTGGGGTTTATTTCCAACAGCTCAATCAGGTCATCCAGTTCTTTTTTTGATTCTTCTCTTAAAGCTGCCTTATCAAAATCATAGAATATATTTTCAAGTACAGCAGGTTTATTGATCGCATACATCACGAAATCAACATAATATATAGAGTCTTTTTCAGTTTCAACAGTTCGAAGACTCATTTTAGTATTAAGGTAACCTTCTGCACTTGCCAAAAACACGTAATTAACACCTCTTTGTACATCCAGACGATAAGTACCATTGGGCTTTCCTCCGAATTTTTCATTGGTACCGTCGTTTCCTACTACACGAATAATAGGATTAGGAACAAATTCATCGTCTTTATCGACTACAAAACCTTCTACAGCCACTCTTACAATAGGGTATTCAAAGGAATAAATATGATCTAATCCTCTTCCATCACCTCTGTTGGAACTGAAAAATCCGGCTTCCCTATCACCTTCAAATGTTAGCCCGAAATCATCAGCCTGCGAATTTATAGGAGAACCCATATTTTCGAGGTTCCATATTTTTGTTCTTTTACTTAGAGTTGCTTTAAAAATATCCAGTCCCCCCATCCCCGGATGTCCATCCGAAGAAAAATAAAACGTAGAATCAGTTCTTACATAAGGAAACATTTCATCCCCTGCCGTATTTATATCGGCTCCCATATTTTCGATATAACTGATCTCATCGCCAAACATACCTGCTCTCCAAATATCTTTTCCTCCATATCCACCGGGCATATCAGATACAAAATACAGAAAATCACCCGTAGGAGTAAGCGAGGGATGAGCATACATAGACATCGTATCAGCCAGAAGAGCTAGTTTCTCTCCCTTTCCGAAAGCACCATCGGCACGTTGAGCTTTATGGATTACAGCAGTAGTAGACCACCCTAGTTCTTGCTTACTAAATGTATAATACATTATATTACCACTTGCAGAGAAGGCAGGTGTACCCTCGTCAGCTTCTGTATTTATAGGTCCCGCCGATTCGGGTTTCATCCACTTTCCGTTTTCGTCTTTACGGGCAACAAAAATGTCATTGTTCTTCATTCCTGTTATAGTGCTTTTCTCATCACCCAGAACATTTTCCCGATTGGTCGTTATATAAATAAGATCGTAATCGGGAGGCAATAACATCGGACTGAATTCACCTCGAGGAGAATTAAAGACATCCATTTTTTTGACAATATATTTAGTCGGATTATTTTTCATATCCGTTGCCATTTCAGCACCTTTCAGTCCATTCAATGCAAATTGATTATCGGGCATCGTTTTCAGAAACAATTTATATTGCTCTATCGCTTGCTTATATTTAGCGTCTTTATGTAAAGTTCTCGCATATTGCAACCGGATTAAACTGTCGGTTGGATTGTATCGGATAGCATTCACATATGCGGCACTGGCCAATGCTACATTATTAATCAGACGAAAACTTTCTGCCTGACGATAAGCTACACGCCCCCTTAATTCTCTGTTTTTAGGAGGAGTCTTCCTATATATTTTACGATACATTGTTGCAGCTTCAAAATATTCCCCATTTTTGAAGTGGCGGTCAGCATCTGAAAGTTTAACCGGTTTACAGGAAAACATAAAAATTGCCGAGCCAAAAATAAAAAATAAAAAATAAGATATTAAGCTTTGCGGTTTTATCATCCTAAAATTCATAATAAGTAAATGAAAGTATTTAATGATATACTTCCGATTTATAACCAACTATTGCTATAATGCTTACCAAAGCAACAAAGAGGTCTACGACCTTAGCAATAAACAGGTCTGAGACCTTTAAATTATAATATACAATCACAAAGTTATAAATATTACTGATTTTCATTCTAAGGGATGCTCTTTTTTGAATAAAAATGCGTCAAAACAACATCTCTGATTATTTTAATTTTTGTAAGTCAAAGAGATAACTTATCTTTGCATAAGATTAAGGTTAAAGACCTTTTTATTACTTTAGTAAGCATAACGACAACTGATAGTTATAACTCTTGAATACGACATTAAATACTTTCTTTTACTCATCACAACATATATGAATAAATTTATTCTTTTCTGTATTTCTTTTACAGTTATTTTTGCATCTTGCAAATCGGGAGGCAGTAAGGATTTTAGCAATATATCCATTTTGGTTGACGAAGCAGAAGTTATTATCAACAAGTACGATAATAATGTACAAAGTGCTCTCGACAGCAAGAAATACGATTATATAAAGGTCGTTTCTCAGACAGCAATGGATTCTTCCAACGTAAAAATCAATGATCTCAAAAATCTGATTATACCTCCTCCTGCCGAGGAGTTACGAATTTCGGCTATAGCTTACATCAAATCTTTGCAAAAAATTATAAATGCACAGGAGATGTATACTACAATAACCGATACGACATCTACTAACACAGCTAAAGAACTCGACTCCAATTTTTTGGAAACCGTAGAGCATGCCAAAAGAATGCGTGATACCTATATAGGTAAATTAGACGCTCTCACAAACTAATTTTTATAAATAAAAAACGATGAAAAAATTATTATTCTTGCTTTTACCATTATCATTGATACTTACCTCCTGCGAAAAAAAAGTTGATCCTTTAGCTTATAATGAGCAATTGGTTGCATATTCGACGGAAGCTGATAATTATCTGGTGACTCTTGACAGCAAAATCGACGTATTTTTTGACAGTGAAGAATTTACAGCCGATGATATCGCTCAACTAAATGAGGGTATAAAAGAAGCCAAAGACAGTATTCAAAGCGATTTGGACAAAATAAAAGTATTGCCAAAAGCTGAAGGTGCTGATGATTTTTACAATACTACAATAGCATATGTAGAATCATTACTTACTCAGATAGACGTTTATAAAGAGCAATACTCCAAATTATCGAACGATATTTCTGAAGAGGAATTAGTGAAAATGGATGACATTATCAATAACTCACTAGCAAATACAGATGCAAAATTTGAAGATATGCAAAAGGCTCAGAGCGAATATGCAAAAGCAAACAATATCGATCTCAATACGCATGAACCTGCAACTTTAAACATTGTAGAATAAAAAGACTTAAATATTTTATACCTTTGAGCACAGATTTGGATTTCAAATCTGTGCTTTTTTTCATCTTAAGGTCTCTGACTTTTTTATAGCTTTGGCCGGGCTGACAACCGGAGGCAGTTATCGTGATAAAACATCGCATTAAATATTTAACATTACTTACGTACTGTGATAAAGAACAAACAAATAATAAATGATCCTGTTTTTGGCTTTATAACCATTCCGAATGAGTTTATATCGCAAATTATAAATCATCCATATTTGCAACGGCTCAGCAGGATAAAACAACTGGGCATGGCTTCCTTTGCTTACCCCGGTGCACAACATACCCGTTTTCATCACACACTGGGAGCCATGTACCTGATGCAGGAGGTTATTAATAACCTGAGATCGAAAGGTAATGAAATCACCTTGGAAGAAGAAAACGGAGCATTGGCATGTATACTCCTGCATGATGTAGGGCATGGTCCTTTCTCACATGTATTGGAACATACAATAGTTAATGGCATTTACCACGAAGAAATATCTCTTCGATTAATGCAAAAGCTGAATATTGAATTAGGAGGGAAACTTGATATCTGCATAGCTATATTCAAGAATGAATACCCGAAAGAATTTTTACACCAATTGGTAAGCGGACAACTGGATGTCGACAGGCTTGATTATTTGCGTCGCGATTGCTTTTTCACAGGTGTAAATGAAGGAAATATAGGTTCGGAGCGAATAATTCAGATTCTGGATGTACGAAATAATCAATTGGTAATAGAATCAAAAGGAGTTTACTCTATAGAAAATTTTCTTTTATCCAGACGATTGATGTATTGGCAGGTATATCACCATAAAACAGCTATCGGAGCAGAAAATGTATTAATCAGCACTTTGAAAAGGGCTAAAGAATTAACTAATAAAGGAGTAAAGCTTTTTGCCTCTCCTTCTTTAAGCTATTTTCTTACACAAAACATCCAAAAGAAGAATTTTGGAGATGAAGCCATCGAGCATTTTATAAATCTGGACGATTCGGATATTTGGTGTGCCCTTAAAGTTTGGATAAATTCGGATGATTTCCTTCTTTCGACATTAAGCCATGCTTTTGTTAACAGAGATTTGTTTAAAACAGAAATCCTGCAAGAACCGGCTTCCGAAGAGCATATAAATACATATATAAAAAAGTATATGGATAAATGGAATCTATCGGAAGAAGATGCTGCATATTTTGCATCATCACGAACTGTCACCACAGACATATACAATCTGAAAGACAATAGTATAGATATCCTTTATAAAAATGGTGAGATAAAAAGTATTTCGGATGCTTCCGATTTACTAAACATACAACTTCTCTCTAAAAAAGCAGAAAAGTATTATTTCTCCTATCTAAATATATAACTTTGTGGAATAAGACCTTTGATTTTATTATTGCTTTAGCTGGTAAAATAACAAAAGGCAAACTATACACTACTTAAAACAAGAGCTAATTAATGATTCAAAAATATCCTTCCGTATTATTAGAAAATGCGGTAAATGAATTTGCCAAGTTACCGGGTGTCGGTCGTAAAACCGCACTAAGGCTTGTGTTACATATGCTTCGACAGGATAACAAGACTGTAGAGAATTTTTCTTCTGCAATACTGACTCTTAAAAATGAGGTCAAATATTGCAAATCGTGTTATAATATTTCAGATGCCGATATCTGCCCTATTTGTTCAAACACGAGTCGCGATAGCTCTATTGTATGCGTCGTGGAGAACATCAAAGAAGTGATGGCTATCGAGAATACTTCTCAATTTAAAGGTCTGTATCATGTATTGGGTGGGATTATATCACCTATTGATGGTATCGGACCCGGAGATCTACAAATTGAAAGCCTTGTAAAACGTGTTGCCGAAGGACATATAAAAGAAATAATACTGGCATTGAGTACAACAATGGAAGGTGATACCACCAATTTCTATATTTATAAGAAACTGGCACCTTATAACATTAAGATATCGATGATAGCCAGAGGTATATCCATTGGCGACGAGATTGAATATGCCGATGAAGTTACGCTTGGCAGATCAATTATAAACAGAACTCTTTTCAACGAATCATTCAACCTATAAGGTCTCAGACCTATTTATTACTTCGGTAAGTATAATAGCGAGAGATAGTTGTAGTTCTAAAATCTAAAAATAAATATTTACTGTTACTTAAAATAGCCTCTAAAATGCTTGATAAAACACATAAGCAACTAAAACTTATCTATTGGAGCTGTGTTATAATTATGTTCATCGCTTTTGTGCTGGACGTACTATATACAAGTAAATATACGCTGCCAACCGAAAATACAGGGTTGGAACGGTGGGGAATAATTATCACTCTGGGAGGGATATTTGCATCTTTAAAGTTGCTTCATCCCCGATTGAATGAAAGTGATAAGACAGACACAGAAACGGCGCTGAGAAAATATTTCACGAAATATATTATTCGCCTTACTGCGTTGGTATCCGTATCGGTATTCAATCTTATCTGCTTGAATCTGACAGGCATCGAAAATTTCAGATATCTGGCTTTCCTCAGTGTATTTGCATTATTTTTGTGTGCCCCAAACAAAGCTCATATTGAAAGCGAAACTGAGATTTAAGACCATTACTTTGGCAGAGATTACCAAAGCTGTATAAATGATTAAAATAAAACACGAATAGTTTATTGTAACTTAATATCGATCGAATTTATGATTATTGCTGTTGATTTTGATGGAACAATTGTTGAACACGAGTACCCCAGATTAGGAGCTCCTATACCTTTTGCTATAGATACTTTATTGAAGCTTCAAAAAGATGGTCATGTGCTCATTTTATGGACTGTGAGAGATGGTGATCTGTTACAGGAAGCAATTGATTATTGTGCAAAAAAAGGTCTGACCTTCTTTGCCGCCAATAAAAACTATCCGGAAGAAGATCCAACGAGAGCATCCCGAAAGTTAACTGCGGAACTATTTATTGATGACCGCAATGTAGGGGGGTTACCCGATTGGGGTGTTATTTATAATGCTGTAAAGGCTGCGGAACGTGGCGAATTTTCTTTTGAACGGATCATGATGTCTGCCGGGGAGAATCAGCAAAGACGCCGCCGTAAAAAAAACTTCTTTATCCGCTTGGGTGAAATGTTTGAGCGTGACGGCTATTGAGGTCTCAGGTCTTCTTAATCAGCTTATCCTGGCATAACATGGACTGTAGTTAGATGAAATTATCCATTATTATTGTTAATTACAATGTAAAATATTTTCTGGAGCAATGTTTGAATTCTATTTTGGCTTCAAACATTGCTTTCAGCTATGAGATCATTATAGTCGACAATAATTCTACAGACGGATCTATTGAGTATTTGAAAAGTAATTTTGTACAATCAAATATCTATTTCATTGAAAACAAAACCAATCCGGGATTTTCAAAGGCGAATAATCAGGCTATAAAACGAGCTAAAGGGATGTACATTTTATTGTTGAATCCGGATACAATTGTTGGTGAAAATGTACTATCGAATGTTTGCCAGTTCATGGATTCTGAAACCCGATCAGGGGCTGTAGGTGTAAAGATGATAGACGGATCAGGGTGTTTTTTACCTGAATCTAAAAGAGGTTTTCCCTCTCCATGGGCTTCTTTCTGCAAAATATTCGGTCTCGCTGCTATATTCCCAAAGTCGTTTTTTTTCGGAGGATATAATTTATTATATTTGGATGAAGATAGTATGCATCAAATCCCGATATTGGCAGGAGCTTTTATGATGATACGAAAAGAAGCCTTAGACAAGGCTGGATTATTGGATGAAGCTTTTTTCATGTATGGTGAAGATATTGACTTATCGTATCGAATACAGGAGGCAGGATACAAAAATTACTATTTGCCCGAACGTATTATACACTACAAAGGAAAAAGCACCAATAAAGATGATGCAAAATATACAAGAGCTTTTTATGGAGCAATGCAGATTTTTTATAACAAATACTATCCTCAGAATAAGCTGTTTTATTTTTTTATTTCGGTCGGCATAAAAACCAAAATAGCGATTGAGCAAGTAGCAGGAAAATTTAAATCATTGAATAAAAACACTCTTACAGATAATATTGTAACATTTGATAAAAGCGACTTCAGTTACGAAGAGATAATTAATCAAATGGATAAGAGTAAAAGTAAAAACATACAATATAAAATAGGTACAATAAAATGAATAACTCGGATTAGTAGTTGGATGATGTAAAACGCTCATTTAATTTATTAATTCCCTACGCACAATCAAAGATTGTTTGTGTTCCTTTTGCCCAAATCCGCAAAAGGAACCAAAAAGTCTTTGCCGACCACTTACGGGTGTGATCCGTTAGCAACTTGCCGCCGGAATAAAATAAGCCGTCCTATCGGACTCTTTGTATTTTATTCTTATCGACTGCTTCGTTGAACGGATGCCTCACCCCCGAAGTTAATGTCGGCTTTGCTTACGCCCGTCAGGTTCTCCGACCTTGCCGGTTGCACGGGGTACCCGATGTGGGAAGAAAGCGTAAAAAACAAAAAGAAATCAAAGTCAAAAGAAATTTTTTGTTTTCGCTTTCAGATCACGTATCGGGTCGGGCAAAAGGCATAGTCTTGATCTTTTGTTTCGTTTTGCATCAAGGCAAAATGAAAGACAAACCCGATAGGGTGCGTCAGGAAAAATGAGCGTTTATTACTAACAATTCAACTACTGATTGGCTTAAATATCAAAAAAAGAAAACTAACTTTAAAGTAGAATAACCATAAAACACAATTCACCAAACAAATAATACAATTACTATGTTTCTTGAAAACGAAAAATTAAAACTCCGAGCTCTCGAACCTGAGGATTTGGAAGTTCTTTACAAGTGGGAAAATAATACCAACCTTTGGGTACATGGTAATACATTAACACCCTACTCTAAACTGGCATTAAGACAATATATATCAGAAACTCAACAACAGGATATATATGAAGCCAAACAACTGCGGTTTATGATAGAACTCAAAGCCACCAATACAGCCATCGGTACTATCGATTTATATGAGTTTGATTTCCATCACAGCCGCGCAGGAGTAGGAATTCTTATTGATGAAAACCACAGAAATAATAGTTATGCACTGCAAACTCTTGAGCTGATAAAAGAATATGTGTTTGCATTTTTGCACATTAAGCAAATATTTGCTTACATAACTACAGACAATTCTCAAAGTATACGACTTTTCGAAAAAGCAGGTTATAAACGTGCCGGAGAATTATTGGACTGGGTACATTACGATTCTATTTACAAAAACGTTTATATCTATCAACTGATAAATAACTAAAATACCAACTGTTGTATTTTCAGACGTAAATTCCGGGGGCAGAGCAGAGCCCTGCCCTTACTGGTAAATGCATCATTAGTTCTTAACAGTGGGTTATTTTATCTATCTATGTAAGGATCTGTCAACAGAAAACAGTAAAGGTTGACCTGAGTTCAAAAAACAGTAAACAAAGAGAAAATAAGACAGAAAAAAAGTGTTACTTTTGTCACTTTTGTAACCTTTTTAATTATTTAAAACTGATATACAACACATTAAATAATTCAAAAAAGTAACACTCAACAGTCACCTTTGTAACTTTATTGATTACTGATTGTAACTGTTGTCACCTTATTAAAAACCTTTATTCTCTGAATAAAAAATGAAAGAAGATATACAAAAAGCCTGTGAAGTGATGAATGCAGGAGGTATTATATTATACCCTACCGACACTATCTGGGGAATTGGCTGTGATGCAACCAACGAAGATGCAGTACGCAAGGTATACGAACTAAAAAAACGTTCGGATAGTAAATCAATGATTGTATTAATAGATGTTCCTGTAAAATTAGAATACTATCTGGATGAAGTACCCGATATGGCTTGGGATTTGATTGAAATTTCAGAGAAACCGCTCACCATTATTTATGATAAAGCTCGCTATGTAGCTCCAAATCTGATAGCAGATGATGGAACTCTGGCAATACGGGTTACTCAGGAAAAATTCTCACAAGAGCTATGTAAACGATTTCGCAAAGCCATTGTATCTACATCTGCAAATGTGAGTGGAGAACCTTCTCCTCAAAATTTTTCACAAATATCTGATGCCATCAAAAATGGTGTTGATTATATTGTCAGCTTCCGACAAGAGGAAACCTCTAATCCAAAACCTTCAAGTATCATTAAGTTAGGATTAGGCGGAGAAATTAAGGTGATTAGGGAATAATTCCATTTTAAGGTCTCAGACCTATTTGTTTCTTTGGTAAGTATAATAGCGAGAGATAGTTGTAAGGTTAAAAATAAATATTTATTGTTACTGATTAAGGATATGGGAAAAATTTACGAAAACCAAACGATAACACAAGGTACACTTCTTGAAGCAGGAATGTACGGCGTTGAATATTTCGAATGTACTATTGAAAGATGCAATCTGTTCGAACAACAACTAAACAATTGTATCTTCTCTAACTGTACATTCAAAGATTGCGATTTATCGATGTGCAAACTTAACAATACTCAAATGAACGATATTAGGTTTGAGAATTGCAAGCTTATGGGAGTAGACTTTAGCCGTTGTCCGGGTTTTCTGTTTGAAGTAAACTTTATCGATTGCATACTTGATTTTTGCTCATTCGAAAAACTCAAGATGGCAAACACATCTTTTCGGAAGTGTTCTATGAAGGGAGTTGATCTGGTAGGTACTCAGCTTCAAAACTCGCTTTTCCATCAAGTTAATTTAGAGGAAGCCATATTTACAAATACGAATCTGAAAGAAGCCAATTTAAGTACAGCCTATAACTTTACAATAAGTCCTACTCAAAACAATATAAAAAAGGCTGTATTTTCTGAAAATAACTTATCGGGGCTACTTCATGAGTTTGGTATCTCCATTGTTTAAACGGCTTCTGCATATTTTCGGAATTTGATCGTTTAAAAGCTTCTTTCTTTGTATTCTTATTTGTAAATTTGAGGTTCATAAGATTTATAGGTATGTCGGAGAAAAGCACTTTTAACAATTTTATAGCCTGGAAGAACAGGAATGTCAAAGAACAGCACTTTATTATTTTTCTAAGTTTTCTTGTTGGTATACTTACTTCTGCGGCAGCACTTATACTTAAAACAATAATTCATTTTATACAGCACGTTCTTACTGATAATTTCACTGATTCACATGTCAATTTTTTATATCTGATTTATCCCGTAGCAGGTATTCTCATAGCCGGACTTTTTGTAAAATATGTAGTGAGAGATGATATAAGTCATGGAGTAACCAAAATACTCTATGCCATATCTCAACGCAAAAGCTATATAAGAGCTCATAATATGTATACCTCTATCCTTGCCAGTTCTGTAACCATTGGTTTTGGGGGATCGGTCGGAGCAGAGGCACCCATTGTATTAACAGGTGCAGCCATCGGTTCAAACTTGGGTCGTGCTTTCAAAATAGAACAACGCCATTTAATGCTACTTATAGGTTGCGGTGCTGCCGGAGCTATTGCAGGTATCTTTAAGGCACCTATTGCAGGTCTGGTATTCGTTATCGAGGTATTGATGCTCGACTTAACAATGACTACCGTGCTTCCTCTATTGGTAACATCGGTTACTGCCGCTACCTTTGCTTACATGACTACAGGCACGGGGGCAATGTTCAGATATGCTTATGTAGAAATATTTCACCTTGAACGCATACCTTATGTAATTCTCTTAGGTATATTTTGCGGACTTGTCTCTTTATACTTTACCAGAGCAATGAATGCCATTGAAAATGTATTTCGAAAACTTAACTATTGGCAGAAATTCGCACTTGGAGCAAGTTTATTGAGTGTGCTTATTTTCCTATTCCCTCCTTTCTATGGTGAGGGTTATGATACTATAGATTCGTTATTAAGCGGTCTTAAAGACAATGAATCCATCATGAACGGTAGTCTGTTTTACCCTCTTAAAAATTCATCATGGGGAATTGTTGGGTTACTAGTTTCCTTACTTATATTTAAAGTATTTGCATCCAGTGCAACCAATGGTGGTGGTGGTACCGGTGGTATCTTTGCTCCATCGTTATTCTTGGGATGTATTGCAGGATTCGTATTTGCATATATATTGAACCATCTTCATTTATCACCATTTCTTCCTCACGAAAACTTTGCACTTATGGGCATGGCTGGAGTTATGGCCGGGGTTATGCATGCACCTTTAACCGGAACATTTCTGATAGCCGAACTAACCGGTGGTTACGAATTATTGCTTCCACTGCTGATCGTTTCTACGATCTCATATGCCACAATCAAATTATTTGAACCTCATAGTATATATGCCATGCGATTGGCTAAAAAAGGAGAGCTAATAACTCATCAAAAAGACAAAGCGGTATTGACTCTTATGGATTTAAAATCGCTTATAGAGCATAACTTCCAAGTCGTAAATCCGGATATGACTTTGGGTGATATGGTAAAGGTTATTACTCAATCATCAAGAAATATTTTCCCTGTGGTAGATAATGACGGGAAACTTGGTGGAGTTGTATTAATTGATAACATACGGAATATTATGTTCCGACCCGAGTTATATGATAAGTTTAAGATTACCCGCTTTTTGGTATCTCCTCCTGCCGTCATCAGTATCAATATGCACATGGAAGAAATCATGTCGCTCTTTGATAAAACAAAGGCTTGGAATCTTCCTGTTATTGACGAGAACGGTAAATATATGGGATTTGTATCCAAATCGAGCATTTTGAATAACTATCGTAAGGTATTAGTTGATAATTTCTCTGAACGTGATTAAGGTCACAGACCTTTTTATTGCTTAGGTAAGCAGGACAATAGAAGCCTGTCATAAATTAAGATATAAAAGATATTTACGAAATATTAATGGATAAAAAAGATTTACGAATCGTCTTTATGGGTACACCAGACTTTGCTGTGGCAAGTTTGCGTGTATTGGTTGAGAATAACTATAATGTAGTAGGAGTTATAACCATGCCCGACAAACCAAGTGGCAGAGGGCATAAAATACAACATTCGGCTGTAAAACAATATGCATTAGAGCAGAACCTACCTATTCTTCAACCCGAAAAGCTAAAGAACGAAAACTTTATAGAAGAGCTAAAGACTTTAAGAGCCGATCTTCAAATTGTAGTAGCATTCAGAATGTTACCAGAGGTAATTTGGGATATGCCACGCCTTGGAACATTCAACCTACATGCCTCTTTATTACCTCAGTACAGAGGTGCAGCGCCTATTAACTGGGCAATTATCAACGGCGAAAAAGAAACGGGAGCAACTACATTCTTCTTGACACACGAAATTGATACAGGTAAGATAATAGCACAAGAACGCATTCCTATTGGAGAGTCGGACAATGTAGGTAAGATACATGACGAGCTAATGAACATGGGTGCAAAACTTGTACAAAAAACTGTTGACTTACTTCTCGAAGATAAAGTAGACGCTATCCCTCAAGAGCAATTCTTCAATAATGAAGCTGACCTCAAATCTGCGCCGAAGATATTTAAAGAAACATGTCGCATAGACTGGAATAAGCCTGTTGAGCAGATATATAATCACATTAGGGGACTATCTCCCTACCCTGTTGCTTGGACTGAACTATATACTATTGGAGAAGAGCCGATAGCAGCAAAAATATATTCAGCCAATAAAATTCAGACCGAAGGACAACTTCCTGTAGGTAGCATATCTACGGATAATAAAACGTATTTGCAAATTGCATGTATGGGAGGAGCTATTGAAGTCAAAGAGATACAATTACCGGGAAAAAAGGCTATGAAAATAGACGAACTCCTTAGAGGCTACAAATTTCAGGAAGGAAGTTATTTTAAATAAGACTACATATACAAACTAATATTCGCAGTATAAAAATATCGAATAATGCAGAAAGTAATCAAATCTACAGATCTGAATGCAGATCTTAAAAATATATTATCGGTAATTCCACATGATAAATTATTTATTCTAACCGATAGAAATTCAGAGGAGTTGTGTTTTCATCTGATTAATAATCTGGATGAAATAAAGAATGCTGGAAAAATAACCATAGAAGCTGGAGATAACAACAAGAATATGGAGAGTCTTTCTTCTATCTGGACATTCTTGTGTAACAACGGAGCAACGCGCAATTCTCTCCTTATCAATCTAGGAGGTGGAATGATTACTGATATAGGTGGATTTGCTGCCGCCTCTTTTAAACGTGGTATAAAGTGCGTAAATATACCCACCACCCTACTTGGAGCCGTAGACGCTGCTGTCGGAGGGAAAACTGGAATCAATTTCAATGGTCTCAAAAATGAGATAGGAGCTTTTGCTGCTGCCGAAACGGTATTGATAGACTCGGTATTTTTCAAATCACTTGACTATTCGAATTTCATGTCAGGCTATGCAGAAATGCTAAAACATGGACTTATCTCAAATGAATCAACTTGGGTAAAGCTTCTTCAATTTGATACTCGTAATATTGATTATCAAATTTTAAAAGAATTAGTAGTTGAGTCGGTAGAAGTAAAAGAAGATATTGTAGAGAAAGATCCTCTTGAAAAAAATATCCGTAAATCTTTAAATTTAGGACACACTATTGGGCATGCTTTCGAAAGCTTATCCTATACAATGAAACAACCTATGCAACACGGTTATGCAGTAGCTTGGGGAATTGTATGTGAATTATATCTGTCTCACAAGAAGTGTAATTTCCCCAAAGATAAGCTATGGCAGACCTTATCATTCATCAAAGAGAACTATGGTACATTCTACTTCGGTTGTGACGAATACGAGGCTCTATACGAGTTAATGAAGCACGATAAGAAGAATGCGTCAGTTGATGAAATCAATTTCACTCTATTATCTGATATAGGGCAATGCTTATTGAATCAAACAGCAACAAAAGAAGATATATTTGAGTCTATTGACTTTTTAAGAGAATCAATAGGAGCATAATATGTAGACCTATTACATATAAGATAATTAAAAAGGAGCTAATAAAATATTAGCTCCTTTTTCTATACTAAATAATCTAATACGCAATATTATAGACTTATAATATTGCAGAATAAACAATACCTATAACCAAAACACTTTTATAGAACACTAAACCTAAAAAACTAAACTATCAAATAAACAACTATTTAAAGAAACTAAACTTTTTATAAGGAATAAATTGTATTGGAAAGAGTAATCATTTTATAATTCAAGCTATAATCTTAAGCCAAGATGCTCTCTTAACAATAAATAACCATTTATAAATAGAATGGGTTATTTAGGCATCTTTTAGGTATAACACCAAAGAGGTCATAAAAGTTTAGTAGACAAAGATTTCAAATAGAAATAACGTCTTTTTAACTCTCTGAGGTTGTCATATTACATTTGAAACGGACAATTACCCAGTTTTTTTCAAACATTCAGGACTTAAACTATTTCTTTTACTCTTTAGAATCTTCATAAATACAACTCTAGTCATTATCCCAAACTATTAGAAGTACATTAAATAATTTTACGCAAAAAAGTATGACCTTGTACTTTCGCACAAGGTCATACATATTTAGATACGATTTTATCTTTTTATTGAACAATCACTTTTATACCATTTGTGTTAGATATAAATTCGGGAGCATACATACATTGTATAGAAGTTATTCCATTAGAATATTCACCACTGCGATTTACGTATACAGGATATTCAAAAACATATGTTCCTTTTGCTAAATGATCGAAAAAGAAATTAGTTGAAGCATCTTTAGTTGATTGATAGTAGTAAGTATTATTTTGCCATCTCAATCCTGATAAAGTTTCTATTGGCTCGAAACAAGAAGCTCTCATATCTTTCAAGTGTACAAACTCCATATCACGATCTACTCGAACAGTTAGACGCATAGTTACTTTATCGCCTACTTTCAGAGGATTAGATTCTGTAACTTCTACTAATGTCTTTCCATTAGCAGTTGCCTTTTCTACAAATAACTTCTTGTCAATATTCAGCTCTCCTTTTTGAGTAGTGATCTTATTCAAGTCTTCGTAATATTGCCAATACATAGCACCCCATGCTGGTCCGTCTCCCGATTTCTCGATCTTCACATTACCCATTTGATTTAAAATCTGATCTCCTGACCACGACTCTTTAATATAGCCTGTACCTAGTTCTTTGTTTTGAGACTCAATCTCTTTATTATTCACAAAGATTTTAGATTCACCTGTTGATGCAAACCAATCGCTACCAGTACTCAACAATGCATATATTGCATCAATAGTAGCATGAGTAGACTCCCAAACCTGAGTTTGTTTTTGTTTCAACAACCACTGTTTCATCATATTCATATCACTGGCAGACGCCTTTGTTTCTTGGAAAGCTTCCATTATGAAAGAATGGACAGTTACTGCAGAGTTACTCATAAAGGCACTACTTGTATTATTTGCCCAGAACATACCCATTTCATCATTAACGGTTGCGTGCTCACGAATCGAGTTCATAATCTTATCACTCACCGCTTTATTACCATTGCTTACAGACAATACTGCAAGTAGAGAACGTTCATATAAATTCAAATCAGTCCAATTTTTCTCGACTACAGATGTATAAAATTTTTCTGCCTCTCTTGTAGCTTGGTCAATTGGAATATCTCTGTAATTAGATCTTACATATAAATACTCTAATTGATTGGTAGATATACTTTTTATTTTAGCCCAATCTGGATTATGCTTTTTCAGTTCAGTAAAATCCTTTAATATTTGGGCATCAATGTATTTTAAAGCATTCATTTGCATCACACGTACTTCATTAGGATATTCAACCGCATTGAGTTTTACCAATTGCGAAAATCCATATAATATATATTGTGTCATACTTCTACTCGAATACATGTCTTTATACCACGACCATCCACCATCAGGATTTTGTAAATCCTGCAATTTGGAAATAGCTTGCTGAGTCTGCATATTCGTATTATTCAAATCGAATAATAACGAAAGACGATTCATCTGCTCTGTTTCATCTTTGGCATCTAAAACCCAAGGGGTTTCTTCCAGCAACACTGCTTTTAGCTCTTCATTTTTCTGCAATTTTGATACAAGCGTTTCCTTACTTCCACCTTGTTTTTTCCAAGCCTCAATCATTGTAGCCACCTTTGGATACTGTTTCATCATAAACGATCCCAAAGTATTTACATAATAACTGGCAAACCAGTTTACAGCATTTTCATTTGTTGGATTACTCAGTGTAGGTAGTGCTTGTATGGCATACCAAGCAGGATTTCCTGTATACTCAAGAGTCAAACGGTAATTAGATAATGTATTCGATTTATTAGTAATCAATTTTTCAAAAGTAAAATCTTTTGTCTGATTTCCGTTTACATTCATAGTCATGCTTTCGGTTACTAACATCCTATTAGGAAGTACCGAAACTACATGTTGTTCACCATCACTAAAAGATGCGCTTTCAGCAATAATTCTACAACCCAGCATATCAATATCAGCAGGGACTTCAAATGTCCATGTAGCCGATCCCGAAGCATCTTTCTCTAAAGTAAAGTCTTGATATTGATTAGATACTCCAATTGATTTCACTTGATCTGTCAAAGGATCAAAGAATTCGATTCGAACTTTTCCACTGATCGCTTTATCCGATAAATTAGATATTTTGGTAGATATACTTGTTTTATCACCTTCGCGAACAAAGCGTGGCATATTAGGTGTAACCATCAATTCTTTACGAGAAACTGACAACGCTTCTAAACTTCCAATATTTAATGATTTATCATATGCTAAAGCTCTAAATCTCCAAGTAGTATTACTTTCCGGAACAGTAAAACTAATGACAGTCTCTCCATTTTTATCTGTTTTTAATTGTGGGTAAAAGAATGCAGTCTCATTGAAATTTGTACGAATTTGAGGCTCTGCAGACTGATCCATATAATTCTCTACAAGACTTTTACCTTCTTCCTCACTAGCAATAACTTTATGCTCTTTTAATTCAGCAACATCAAGAGAGGCGTTTAAACCCGCAGCTCTACCTAGCAACATTTCAGGAGCAGGAGACATCACAGACACACCTCTCACCATAACACCATACCCATTGCCATAGAAACGGAATCCAAACCAATTTAACTGATCCCATTTAAACGGATCATATTTATAAGTTATACCTATAAAAGATGATGATGTAAGCTCAGTTCCAAAAGCTGAACCGTCGCTAAATACTCTAGGGTAAATATATTCTTGATATTGAGGATTTAGCATCCAAACACTTGGAGATTGCAATTGATCTAATGAACTGTCGTACATCGAAGCCAATAATTCAGCAAAGGCAGGTTTGTTTTTATTATCTTTTACAGAAATACGCCATTCTTCCTGCTGCCCCGGACGAAGTTTATCTCTGAATACTTCAAATTTCAAATTCAAGTTCTTAGCCTCTTCTTCTTTCGAAAGAGTTACTTGCTTGATATATGGTTTTTCATCAATTACATATGTAAATACTGCTGTAATCTGATCACCATACTCATCTTTATAAGGAATTACAAATTTCTTATTCTCGTTACTCAACTCAAGATGTTGACGTTGTAATAGCTTGTCGCCCTTTAGCAAGTCATACAGTATAGTTGCATTTTTAGCAGATACCCCTAATACTATCTCAGCATTTTTACTAGAATTAAAAGTCTTTTGTTTTTCAATTAACCATTCATTTGTTTCGATCGGAGGAGTCTTATCATCCAAAGAATACAGGATAAAGTAACTGCGAGATACTACATCTCTATCCTTGTCATCTTTAGCATTTAATGATAACATATATCTAGCCGAGGGTAATTTAACAATCTCATTTCTAAGATCAAAGACCGTAGTATCTGTAGTAAAACTACCTGATAACACTTCTGCTTTAATACTATCATTAGGCAATACACTATATACTGTATAATTACCCTTAGCTTCGAGAACTTGTCTGTTAAGGTTTGTAGCCGTCACGTGTATCTTTTCTTTTGAAGCTTTATCTAGTTGTAAAGGAATATTAGCTGATAGTATCATGGAAACATCGCCTATCGCAAAGTTATAATTCCCACTTTGTGTTTCACCATTTATGTCAGTCACCTCCGCATTTACAGAAAAATTATAGATATTATTATTGAATCTTCCTGCAGGAGAATCATTTAAAGGTGCAGTAAAAATAATTTCAAAAGAACCATCATCGTTAGTTGTTACAGTTCCGTTATCTACATTTTCAGTAGGTGCCGGAGACCACCATCTAAAGAATGAACTTTTTGTGATACTATACTCCACATTAGCACCCTGTACTTTAGCTCCCGAATAGTTTTCGGCACGCCCTGTAAGTTTTACAACATCACCAAAGGCATATGTCTTCTCTATTTTATCGAAAGTAATTTGAAAAGTAGGGCGTTTGTATTCTTCAACACTAATGTATTGAGAAGATTCTCCCACTTCGATTCGATATTGTCCCGACAGTCCGTTTTGAGGTAATACAAACTCACCAGATATTGATCCGAATTCATTAGTCGAAAGTGTTTTATCCACAACCAATTGATTGTTTACATTATATAAACTTACTTTATATTGCTTATTCGGATTTAATACTGTTGTTTTCTTGTCAACTTGTTTTGCAGATATAGCTTTAAAATATACAATCTGACCGGGACGGTATATACTCCTATCGGTGAATATACTAATCACATCATTATTTAAAGAAGGGGAATATACCGAAGTATTAGAAAAATATTGATATTGAGGCAATTCTACCCCATCTTTACTCACTCGGTATACATATCTGAAATTATCTTTGTTTTTATTAGCCTCTAATAATTTTTTAAGATCATATGTAGCGAAACCTTCTGCATTAGTTTTTACTTCATCCACCTTCGTGTACTTTTCCGGAGACCACGATACGGCATAAATAACAATAGAAGCATCCTTCATGGGCTTGCCCGAAAGGCGATCTACCGTATAAAACTCATATTGGTCTTCGCCTGTAATTCGTGCAAAATCGGCTATAGTAGAAATACTGAATGAAAACCAATTATCAGTTGGTACATTACTTTTCTTATCGAAATCGGCAGCTATTTCATAATTACCTATTTTATCCAATTCTAAAGTAAACTCATGTTGATCAGTTGAATACGTAGTCTTAGGATTAAGAGCTATTTTTTGAGTCTTAACAATTGCTTTGGTCTTTTTATCCTTGACTTTGATAGTCATTTCTTTCAAATTCTTATATGTCAATTTGAAAGTTTTACTTTTATTATCAGGATGATATACCGACGAACCTTCTATTCTTGCATAAGGACTTTCAAGTGAAGCCAGTTTACTTTTCAGCAGATTTATACGCTTGTAATTAGGATACTTCTCCAAACCATATTTACACCAGTCATATGCTTTCTTTGTATTAGGATTCTCTCCTTGATCTATATTTCGATAGCCCCCCCATCTGGAGACATTATTGCTATTTAAGTTATCAACTAAAGCTCCAATAACCTCTACATTATAATCATAGGGCTGATTCTTTTTCTCTAACAACTGTAAAAAGTCATATGCATATTTAGTTCGATATGTTTCCGAACGACCCGATAAATAGTCATTTCGTTGCAGTTCCAGCAACGCTAAAGATTCATTCTTGTTACGGCTAAGAAGAGATTGAAGGAACTCTTTATAATATTGTAAAGTAATAAGATTATCTTCTCCCGAGAAGTCTAATTTCACAAAATAGGACGCAGGTACAGCCAAATCTGATACTTTATATTTTTTTGCAGTAAGAGCTTTTTGAAATTCTGACGCTTGATTACTTGCCGAAGTTATCCTCGTCGATTGATCTATTGCCCGATTCATCAAGAAATCATAAAGTGTAGGATACAATGTCTGAGAATCAGCACCCAGTTCTATAATATCCTTATAATCTTTTGTGGGTTGTTTTAGAAGAGATGGCTGATCTTTTACTGATTCCGCCAAATTGCTTAAAGCTTTCTCTTGAAATATATTCTTCGACCACTCTTTCATATCATCAGGAACAAAGCCTGCAATATTAGTCCTACGATCAATAGTCCATCTATCCGCATCATAATAGTTCAGATATATTTCTGCTAACATCGAATGTAATAATGCTTTATCATTCACATCCTTAGAAGTGGTTATCAGATTTTCCAGATCAGTAAATAGCTGAGTATTCTCCTGATTATCTGTAACTATTTTATACTTATTCTTGTAGATGAGAGCTTTTATTGCCTGAGGTGTATTCTTATCTGCAATTGCCTGTTTGAGAATCTCGTCTATTACATTTATTGCAGACTTGGGCAGATCGTCCTTCTCAAGCTTTTCTATCTGCGCCCACTTTTGTTCATATGACTTCATAGAACCTCCATTTTTTAATGTCTGGGAAAATACTCCTATAGATAAGAGCAGAGCCAGACCTAAAATTAATCGCTTCTTCATATTTTGATTATTTTACGTTTCTATAATAAATAGGTAAATTTGAAAGGAAAATTCCATACAACACCTTCTCTTTTTAACCTTTGCAGCTATTAGTTACCAGATATTAACAGTACTGCTACCAAATTATCACTTTGATAACCCAATGGACGATGGTAAACGTATATACAATATTGATTCTGTGTCTCAAAATAATTCCCCTCGATTAAAGAGGTAGTATAATTTTTACCAGACTTTGCCAAGTATTGATAATTATATGCACCTTGCTTTAATAGCATGGAGCCACGATACTCTTTCTCATTATAATCGTACGTCATCAAAGACTTCTCATCGAATGTATCATTTGTAAAAGCTCCGTTTAAATAGATTGGTTCTAAGAATGGATTATCAGCCTTTAAAGTAAAATTGGTGATAAAGTAATCGGCATCTGTATCACTATCTCGTCCCTCTGCATTTCGAACAACAAATCTCCCATCCTGATCACGGTCATATACATGCCTTCTGCCTGCTCTTATTTTGTCGGGAACAACATAAGTGTAATAATAAGGTCTTATGTATTTTGTTGACTCTATCCTCAATCCATTGTACCGAAAGCTTACAGATTCGAATCTTCGATATTCGTTACCTGCTTCAAAAATCAAATCTTTATTCAACTCATATACCAACCGATTTCCTTGTATAAAAGTTGGCTTAATAAAAGATTTCTGATTATCCATCCGATTATTCTGACGAATAAATACCGTCAAATCGGCAAACACATCTCGTATCCTCAAATTATTAGTATTGATAACGAACGATACTTGTTGATGCTCCTTGTTACTATCTATGTCAGTATTAGAAGAAACCGATCCTGTAATCTGCACCTCCGGATTCAATATGGAAAAGCAGGCAGTCAATAAAACCTTATCGGGATTATCTTCCTCATAAACTTCTACGACATAATTACCCGAAAGCATTATTCGTTGCCTGTCGTTGGGTATTTCGATATTGAAATTTATATAATCAACCGTTGTATTAAAGGAAAGGGCAAAATCTTCGATCGGAATATTATTAAATCCATCCACATATTCAACATCTATTAATGGCGAGCGAGTCCAATCAGCATAGCAATTGATAAGACGATAACGCAACTGCTTAGTTGAATTAGGCCCCATCCTGTCGAAATTTATCTGAATATAGTCATTGTTATTTAGTTGAATAAAAGGTAAACGCTGCCAATCACCTCCTGCATTAACCTGTAGGGTATGTATTTCGTCCGATAATGCCTGTGTTTTATATACTTGTCCATACATTAAAACAGTAGAAACAATTAGCAAGTATAAGAGTAAGGGTATACGTTTCATAGAAAATTATTTATTTCACACACTAAAGTACTAATAACAAATAAACGAGCATGTAAGTTTAAACAAAACTTATACAACAGATACTTCAAAAAATAATATTATTGGATTTCTACCCATACTTATGGAATCGGAGAGCTTTATCTCCTCTATAGTTATATAATCTAAATTCGCATATTATGATTCTACGAACTAAATCGATAAGTATTATACTAGGAGCATGTTTTTTATTATCATGTTCGAACAGATCGTCTAAAGCAGAGCATCAGACTAGTGATATTTCTGAATCAGCAAGTGCAGAAACCGAAGCAAATATAGCTTTTACGCCCTCTGCTACACTGCAAGAAACATCAACAAGTTCTTCTCAATCTAATTTTATAAGTTCTCTGGCAGCATCTACCAGCAACGATGATGGCGTTCATAAATTTATACGAACTGCCCAAATGAAATTCAGAGTAAAAGATATTCCCAAAGCAACTTATACGATAGAAGATATAATTATTAAGAATAATGGTTTTATCATTCGCTCAGCCATAAATAACGAAAATAGTTATTCAACCACTACTAATATTTCCACAGACTCATCTTTAGTGATTCATTATAGTAATCTGGTTGCCGATTTGACACTGAGAGTGCCGTACAGCAAATTAGATACTGTATTAAAACAAATGGCGCCACTTGCTCTCGAAATCAATTATCGAACGATAGAAGCAAATGATATTACCTTACAGCTACTTTCTGAGAAAATGAAACAGGAACGCATGAGTAAAAAAGGTAAACGAGTTTCCGAGGCCATTAATAACAAAGGACATAAACTGAACGATGTAATGGATGCCGAGGAAGTTCTTGATAACACACTCGAAGAAACAGATAAAACAAAGTTAGCTGAATACGAGATAAACGATCAGGTAGAATACAGCATCATAACCATTAAATTATATCAAAGCACAAGTGTATATAAAGAGAAAGTATTACGAGAAAAACCAGTAGAGGAATACCAAGCCAGCTTGAGCGAAAAAGCTAAAGACTCATTATATAACGGATGGATAATTATCAGTTCATTATTTATATTCCTGCTAAATATCTGGCCTCTTATTATAATCGGAGTAATCGCAGCCGTACTCTATTTCAAATACAAAAAGAAGAAAGAATAAAAAAATGTTATATAAAAATAGCCGAACAAACTTGTTCGGCTATTTTTATTATTGATATATCATATTAAGAAGATAAGACTCTTTTCTTGGCTAAGAATTCTTTTATTCCACCGATATGTTCTCTTACTTTTTTATCTGAGAACTCAAATACTTTAGTAACTAATCCGTCAAGAAAATCACGGTCGTGCGATACCAATATTACAGTTCCATCATAATCCAGAAGAGCATTTTTCAAAACCTCTTTCGTTTTTAAATCAAGGTGATTAGTAGGCTCATCGAGAATCAGAAGATTTACAGGTTCAAGCAATAGTTTAATCATAGCTAAACGTGTACGTTCTCCTCCCGATAGTACTTTTACCTTTTTATCGGAATCATCCCTATTGAACATAAAAGCACCTAATATACTACGTATTTGCGTACGAATATCACCTTCGGCAACTCGATCTATTGTTTCGAAAACAGTTAAGTCTTCATCCAATAAATCCGCTTGATTCTGAGCAAAATAACCAATCGTTATATTATGCCCCAACATCATTGTTCCTGTGTATGGAGTTTCGCCCATCACACATTTAACGAAAGTCGATTTACCTTCACCATTCTTTCCTGCAAGAGCAACTTTCTCACCACGCTCTATCATTAGATTAGCATGCTCAAACACAAGATAATCATCGTATTTTTTGGTAACCATATCAACCGTTAACGGATAAGTACCCGAACGTGTTGCAGGTTGAAATTTGATGCGAATAGAAGAGCGGTCTTCTTCATCAATCACCACCCTGTCCAGTTTCTCTAATTGACGAACACGGCTTTGTACCAAAGTAGCCTTAGCTGCCTGAGCACGAAAACGCTCTATAAATTCTTCAATTTCCTGTATTTGTTTTTGTTGGGCCTCCCAAGCATGAACCTGCTGTTGACGGCGTTCTTCTCTCAATTCTATATATTTAGAGAAGTTTACTTTATAATCGTAAATCTTACCTAAAGTCAACTCAATAGTACGAGTCGTTACCGCATCAATAAACGTACGGTCATGCGAAATAAGAACTACTGCATTTGCCTGAGTAGTTATAAAATCTTCCAGCCAGCCGATAGATTCGATATCGAGGTGATTGGTAGGCTCATCCAATAGCATAATATCAGGTTTACGAAGCAACAATTTAGCCAGTTCGATACGCATACGCCATCCACCGCTAAACTCGCTTGTAGGTCTGTCCAAATCATCACGTTTGAAGCCTAGTCCCATCAATGTTTTTTCAACTTCGCCATCGAAGTTTGTATCTTCTATATTTGCCAGTCTTTCATGGGCATGGGTAAAATCATCCAATAATTTGGAGTAAGAATCCGATTCGTAGTCTGTACGAGTCTCTAACTGACGATTCATCTCTTCTATAAGTGCTTCCAAATCATAAATCTGCGAAAAAGCCAATGATGCTTCTTCACGAACTGTTCTATCATCCGAAACCTGCATAACCTGAGGCAAATAACCGATAGTCATCCCTTCGGGACCTGAAACAGAACCTTGATAGCTTTTATTTACACCTGCAAGTATCTTCAACATGGTACTTTTACCTGCACCATTTTTACCAACAAGAGCTATACGGTCTTTAGCGTTTATTATAAAATTTATATTATCAAAAAGAGTTTTTCCACCAAACTCTACCTTAAGCGATTCAACTATCAGCATGTACTTCTATTCTTCTTTATTTAAAACGAGGTGCAAAGGTAGATATTTTGAAGAGATAAACAACCCTGCAAGTATCTAATAACCATTCTCAACCAATTTAAATAATGCTAAATATCTATTGCTATATTACATAAGTATAACTAACTATATGTATTTCACTTACGGAATTAGCCAAATAGCTTACCTCTTCAATTATAAGCATCAAAACATTCTAAAAATAAAACAACTGTAAGGAGAACTTAAAAAATGGTATCAGATTTGATCCAAAGCAAGAAAATACAAGTTTTTTTTTGTATTTTTGTTCATCTTTATTCAGTATATTGATACTGGAAGATATCTATTGTTACATAATTTATAGTAAAGAGATTAAAGCTTGCTTTATAATCCGTATACTTACATTGTATAATAAATTTAGGTCTATACCTTAGTAGTCATTTTTTAATACAACATATAAAGATGAAAGTTCTGAAATTCGGTTCCACTGCCATTGCAAGCCCTGAGAGGCTCAAAATTGTTACTAAACTAGTTAGCCAAATACCTAATAGTATTGTAATTCTTTCTGCTATTGCAGGTACAACCGGTCAATTAGAAGAAATTTCAGATTATTTATACAAGAAAAACCCTGAAGGAGCTAACGAGTCTATCAATCGTCTGGAAAAGGAATATCTAGAAAAAGTGGAGGAATTATATTCTGCACAAGCTATAAAAAGCGAAGCTGAATCTTTTGTTATTGAAACGATTTCTTATATCCGCTCATTTACAAATGATCTGTTCACACTTTTCGAACAAAGAATAGTACTTGCTCAAGGCGAACTTCTAAGTACAGGACTCTTTACATTAATGCTGAAAGAGTTAAACATTAAAGCTCTTGAACTACAAGCTAAAGACTTTATTAGAATAGATAAGAAGCAAGAACCCGATTCTACTTTTATTCAGCAAAACCTTACTAAGCTATTACAGCAAAATAAGGATACTGATATATTTGTGACCCAAGGTTACATTTGTCAGAATGCTTATGGAGAGATAGATAACTTCCAATTTGGAGGAAGCGATTATTCGGCATCACTTGTTGGTGCTGCAATTCAGGCAGAAGAAATTCAAATTTGGACAGGCTTTGATGCTCTGTATGGTAACAATTCTCAATTGATTTCCAATACACACATTGTACATCAGATCAATTTTGATGAAGCTGCCGAGTTAGCATACTTTGGTGCTAAAATTTTGCATCCAATGTGTATACTTCCTGCTAAGATGGCGAATATACCAGTAAGATTATTGAATATATATAAACCAGAAGGAAAAGGTACACTTATCTCTAATCAGACTGAAAAGGGAAAGATTAAGGCAATAGCATCTAAAGATGGCATTACCGTTATCAATATAAAATCGAGCAGAATGTTACTCGCTCACGGATTCTTAAGAAAAGTCTGTGAAATATTCGAGAATCATCAAACCTCAATTGATATGCTTACCACTTCCGAAGTAGGTGTAGCCGTTACAATTGACAGTCCTAAATACTTGACCGAAATTACAGACGAGTTGAAAAAGCTAGGCGTAGTAACTGTAGATCGTAATATGACTATCATATCGGTTGTAGGTGATCTGAATTGGGAAAATGCAAGTCTCGAAGCTGAAGTTCTGGATGCCATCAAAAATGTGCCTATCAGAATGATTTCATATGGAGGAAGCAGCTATAATATATCTTTTATTATCAAGGAAGAAGATAAAGAAAAGACATTACAGTCTCTAAATAATAAAATATTCTAAGCAGTAAGATTTAAACCTTTTATAGCTTTGATTGTTGCAATATCCAGAGATTGTTATGACTCAAAAATATATCATTAAATATTTTTCATTTACTTAATTACAATATATGACAAAAGGAACATTTCCTGTGGAGAGCTTTAAAGGGCTCGAAACTCCTTTCTATTATTACGATGTCAATCTATTAAAAGAAACCCTATCTATAGTTAAGGAAATAACTCACAAGTATGGTTACATACAGCATTATGCGGTAAAGGCAAATGCAAATCACCGAATTTTACAAACAATTGCAACTGCGGGATTTGGTGCGGATTGTGTAAGTGGTAACGAAGTAAAAGCTGCTATTAATGCAGGCTTTCCGGCTTCAAAGGTGGTTTTTGCAGGAGTTGGTAAAACTGACAAAGAAATAAACTTAGCATTAGATTACAACATTTTCTGTTTCAATGTAGAATCACTACCCGAATTAGAGGTAATGAACGAATTGGCCGAGAAAAAAGGCAAAACAGCATCTGTAGCTATTCGTATCAATCCGAATGTGGATGCTCATACTCATGAATATATTACTACAGGACTGAATGAAAATAAATTCGGATTCTCAATATCTTTTCTGCCTAAAGTGTTTGAAAAGATAAAGACTCTAAAAAATATCGAATTAATAGGAATTCACTTCCACATCGGGTCGCAAATTACAGAGCTTGATACCTTCAGCGAACTATGTGAAAAACTAAATGATATCCAAGCTATATGCGATAAAGAAGGAATAAATATTCAGCATATTAATTTGGGTGGTGGATTAGGAATAGATTATGATGATCCAAATGCTAACCCGATACCAGACTTTAAAGGCTACTACGAATTGATCAACCAGAAAGTTAGTCTGAGAAAAGGACAAATATTACATACCGAATTGGGACGCTCTATTGTTGCACAATGTGGTTCTCTTATTTCGAGAGTTACTTATGTGAAAGAAGGCGAAAGCAAAAAATTTGTAATTCTTGATGCAGGTATGACCGATTTGATCCGTCCTGCTTTATATCAGGCTTATCACAAAATCGAGAATATTTCATCGAATTTGCCTGTTCAACAATATGATGTAGTAGGTCCTATATGCGAATCTTCTGATTGTTTTGCTAAAGATTACGACTTGAATGAAACAAAAAGAGCTGACTTTGTAGCCCTTCGCTCCGCAGGAGCATATGGCGAAATAATGGCTTCACAATACAATTGCAGAGAATTGCCTAAAGCCTATTTATCGGATAGTCTGTAAGCAAAAAAGCTATATATCAGTATCTAAAGAAAGTCAAGAGCAGATAATTCTTGGCTTTCTTCTGTTGTAAAGGAGTAAGGTTTATAAATCTTAGTATCTTTGTCTAATATTTCAGTAGCGATAGTGTATATATCAACGTCTCTACTGTTAAATACCGCTACAAATATTTTACGGTACATATACATATTCTAATGGAACAATTTCTATCTTATTTTACGCTTGATATTATTGGAATAACACTACTATCAATACTGTTAATAACACTTATTATCCAGATATTTTTTTATATTCAGTACTACAAGAAACCTGTGTCTTATTTCAACAAAATAAGTAGCTACAAAGAAGATATAACCAATTTACCGTCTGTGTCTGTCATCATAGTAGCTAAAGACGAATCCGAAAATTTAGCTAGATGTTTACCTTCTATTCTCAATCAGGACTATCCCGATTATGAAGTTATAGTTGTCAACGACGGATCAACTGATGAAAGCGAATTCCTTTTAAAGAGTCTGAAAAAAGAATATCCATATTTATATAGTACATTTTCACCGTATTCAGATGCTAACGAAACTATCCAAAATAAAGTTTTACCACTTACCATAGGCATTAAAGCTGCACGCAAAGACATATTGTTATTTACAGAAGCCGATTCTTTGCCTATGACTAATCAATGGATTAAATCGATGATGAATAACTTGGCCGGCAAGGATATTGTAATTGGTTACAGTCGTTTTACAGAAGGTGAAGATTTCAGCAATAAAACCGCCTTATTCGACAATTTGATTTTCACTTTGCAATATATGTCAATGGCTATCAAGAATAAGCCTTTTGCTGGTCTGTATAAGAATCTAGCCTATAAGAAACATTTGTTTTTTGATAATAAAGGTTTTTCCGCAACACTCAACTATGACAATGCAGAAGAGGTTTTTGTGAACCATATTATGACAAATAATAACACTGCGGTAGCTTTAGATCAGGATAGCTATGTATCTACTGAGCTGGACAGCTTTTCTCATTGGAGAAAAATTAAAACAGCTTATAGCAGAGCAAAATTTAATTTCAAAGGATTTACTGCCGGAGTATTTTCATTGGAAACATTCTCCAGATACTTATTTTATTTGATAACTATTGCTTCAATAGCATATAGTTCCATATCACTTCTTTGGGTATATTTAACTGTTGCAATCCTATTTTTTATCATTAGATATACAGTGCAGGTTATAATTTTGAATAAAGCTGCTGATCATTTTCTAACAACGCGGTTTCATTTAGCCTTGCCTTTTCTGGATACTATTCAACCTTACTACAATTCTTACTTCTCTCGAATTTCTAAAAGTAAAAAAAGACGAAAAAAATAATGCCTCTCCTTTAGGAAAATTGGGAGTAACAAAAGCAATAAATAAAAAGGTCTGAGACCTTAAAAAGGCTCATTGATATTTCAATGAGCCTTTTTTCCGAACAAAATTATTATAATAAAACTAATCCTAGAGAATTTTCATTTACAGATCCGTAATCGGTTTATATTTCGGCACGAGCGTTTTCATAACAGTCCATCCGATGAGATAAGCCACGGCACATACCGAGAAGATGATAAAATAGCCGGCCTCTTCACCTTTGAATCCCATAAAGACCATCTGAGTCTCCCCTGCATGATCAAACAATACACCCGAACCCTTATTAATAAGGAACGAACCCACACCACC
>NZ_QICL01000008.1:17264-164592 GCF_003201355.1 Indolivaga alginatilytica | reverse complement strand
ATGTCATTTTTGGGCAGACGGGTTACAAAGTCTGTGGGGATACCATAATTGGATAGGGATACGGCTACGTTGGCTTCGCCTCCTCCGAAGGTGGCGTTCAGATTAGTGGATTGGATAAAGCGTTGATAGCCGGGAGCTGACAGGCGTAACATGATTTCTCCGAAGGTGACTACTTTTTTCATATCGTATGATGTGTTATAGGTATAAGTTAATGATTAATTTACATATAGGGTTTTAGCAATACCCATTTCTAAACCTCTTAATTCAGCTAGACCTCTCAGTCGACCAATACAAGAATAGCCGGGATTTGTTTTCTTATTCAGATCATCAATCATTTGATGTCCATGATCGGGGCGGAAAGGTATTGAGATATTTCTCTTTTGTTGTATCTCTAACAATCCTCTCATTACACCATACATATCTACATCTCCTTCGAGGTGATTTGCTTCGTAGAAATTTCCTTCTGCATCACGCTGAGTTGCTCTAAGATGTACAAAGTTCACTCTGTCACCCAAATTTTGAATCATTTTTACCAGATCATTATCAGCTCTTACACCAAATGATCCTGTACAAAAACAAAGTCCATTCGAAGCATTAGGCACAGCTTCTACCAATTTAAGAAAATCACTTTCGGTACTTAATACACGAGGTAAACCTAATATTGCATAAGGAGGATCATCGGGATGAATGGCAAGCTTCACTCCCACTTCATCAGCTACAGGAGCTATTTCTTTTAAGAAATCAATCAGATTTGAACGAAGTTTATCTTCATTTATTCCATCATATCTATTCAGTTGAGCTTGGAATTCTTCAAGGGTAAAACTTTCCTCTGCACCGGGTAATCCGGCGATCATATTACGTACCAGTAAATCTTTTTCTGCCTGAGACATACTTTCAAATTTAGCCTTTGCTTTAGCTATATCTTCGGCACTATATTGTTTTTCAGCTCCGGGACGTTTCAGTATACATAAATCGAAAGCCAGAAACGCTGCTCTTTCGAAACGTAAAGCTTTAGAGCCATCAGCAACTGTAAAAGCTAAATCAGTACGTGTCCAATCCAATACTGGCATAAAATTATAAGTTACGATCATAACACCGCATTTAGCCAGATTACGAATGCTTTCTTTATAATTCTCTATATACTGTTTATAGTTACCTTCTTGTGTTTTAATAAATTCGTGCACTGGAATACTTTCCACTACCGACCATATAAGACCAGACTCTGCTATTGTCTGTTTACGCTTCTCTATTTCTTCTACAGTCCAGACTTCACCATTTTTGATATGATGAAGAGCCGTAACAATACCTGTTGCTCCGGCTTGTCTGATATCGGCTAACGACACGGGATCATCAGGACCATACCAACGCCATGTTTGTTCACTTAATACCATTATATTAAATTTAAAAGTTTGTTTATTTTTAATTATAATACAGTTTAGGGTCTTAGACCTTAAATCGAAAATGCATCAAATCCACCATCAATGACAAGGATTGTGCCTGATACAAATTTCGAAGCATCACTAATCAGATAATGTAGTGATCCTAACAACTCATCCGCTTCACCAAAACGATTGAATGGTGTATGCGCCAATATTGTTTTAGCTCGATCGGTGTATGAACCGTCAGGATTAGTCAGTAATGTTCTGTTTTGTTCAGTAATAAAAAATCCCGGAGCTAATGCGTTTACTCTGAATTTCTCTCCAAATTTAAGAGCCAGTTCTCCAGCCATATATTTTGTAAAATTAGCAACTGCAGCTTTAGCAGCTCCATAGCCAACTACACGAGTCAGAGGTCTCAATGCCGATTCGGAAGCAATATTTATAATATTTCCCGCACCATTGTCAACCATAGCTTTAGCAAAAACCATTGTAGGAATTGCTGTTCCGAATAAATTTAGATCGACTACTTTTTTAAAATCATCTATTGCCAGATCAAAAACAGTTTTATCAGGTCCTATAGTTGCACCGGGCATGTTACCTCCTGCGGCATTAACAAGTACGTCTATCTTACCATATACTTTGATTATTTCATCACGGTTTTGTTCCAATACTTCTTTATTCAAAACATCCGTTGAAAGAAACAGGGCTTCATTACCTTCACCTTTAATTTTATTAACAAGTTCTTCTCCTTTGTCTTTAACACGATCAAGAATCACAATTTTAGCACCTTGTGCAGCCAAATACTGAGCCATATCCGAGCCTAACACACCACATCCGCCTGTGATAACAATCACTTTGTTTTCAATACAAAACAAGTTGTTTTTCATAGTATTATAATTTATAATTTTTGTAATATTCTATATTTTCCTTCATCAGGATATCAATAGGCATAAAATTTACTTTATTGATATTCTTATTAAATAATAAATGGTTGCTCAACGATTTAATAGCATCATATCCTTGTTGAATGGAACGCTGAGAAATAAGAAATAATACTTGATCATTTTTAAGGGCTTCTACATTTCTTTCGATCGAATCATACCCTATAAGTTTGATATTCTTATTTGCACAGTCGATGTTCCCAAAAAGCTCTACCAATTCATATATTCGGGAATTAAATACAATGATTTGTTGTATCTTTCAACGTTGATTTAAGATCGTTTAAAACATCTTCCGATTGCAGTGTGTCTATTTCTAAATAATAAATCTGTCCTTTAAAACCGTTCTTATTGAGGTATTCTTTAAATCCCTGCTCACGGGTCTCCATCTGAACCGAATTACTTGTTCCCTTATATCTTATCTTACCTATTATAATATCTCCGGTTTCACTTATTTCTCTCATCATTAATTTAGCTGCTATAATACCGCTCATATGAGAGTCGGCTCCAATATATGCAAGATTATGTTGGGCCGGGATATCCGAATCGATATATATGTACGGTATTTCTTTTTCTTCGAGCTTTTGTGATAAGCCAATCACGCTCTCTCCGAATATAGTCGCAATTACTACTCCTGCAAACTCTCGTTTATCAAGAGATTTAACAGTATTATTAAAAGAATATTCATCTTGTTGATCGAAAAAGAAATATTCAACTGCAACATTAAAATCCTTAAGTTCAGTTGTTGCTTTATCTATTCCTGTAGTTACCAATTCCCAATATTCTCCGGCTATAAAATAGGGTATTAAGACAGCAAAAGTGTAGTCTTTTTTTGAAGCCAAAAAACGGGCAACCATGTTTGGTTCATAGTTGATTTCTTTAAGTACTTTCTCTATTTTGCTTCTTTTTTCTTCCGATACACGCCCTCGATTATGTAAAACACGATCTACGGTACCCACGGATACCCCAGCCAGTTTTGCAATATCAACAATACGTATACTTGATTTGTCTTCCATGGTATTAGATTATAAGGTCTCAAACCTTTTATTGCTTTAATTAAGCATTAAAACAACTGACAGTTATGATTCAGATGCGATATTGAGTCATTTCTGCGATTTATGTGTTCGAACACAAAACCATATCCTCAATAATTAAAGGTTCTTAGCAAATATACAATAGATTTCTGAAAAGACAACAGGTGTGCACGAACACACAAAATAAGCAAATAAATAAAACACTGTATGTAAATAACATACAATAAATACGTAAAAGAAAACATGTTTTATAATATGTTTTCTTTTACGTATTTATTTAACTGAATTGAAAAAATCTAATTGGGAGTTGCAGTTTTACTGCGCTGATAAGGCAAATTGTATTTTTCCTGCCAATACAACCATAAAAGGAACATAACCCCATCGTAATATATCCATTTAAAAAAGCCATCATGAAAGAAGTAGTACCAATCTTCATAAAATATCCAATAAGATTGAGGGGTATTACTCCATGAGACATGATTAAAACTTTCATTAAAGGGTATAAACCAGTCCGGAAATCCGTCTTTTATCATAAAAGCAGAAACAACAAGTCTCAATATGTTCACAAAAAAGAGAAGTACTATTGATAAAGGAATAAAAGTCAGCTTTTTTTTCGCCGGACCTTTATAGCAAATTATTATAAAGGTAAACAGCAGCATTTGCTTAACACCTGTACACCCCCATATAATCTTCATCTTTAATGAATTATCAAAATATATCAATAAATCATCTATATTATAGCTGTCAAAGCCAAATAAACCATGAATAATATGATAAGTAAATTGAGCAGTCCACAGACAAATGGGATAGATATAACTTGTAACGTCTTTTCCCCATACGATCAGCGACTCTCCATTATCAGCCTCATGAACAAATAACTTCCATAATAATTCGAAGAAAAGAAATAAAAACAGAAAGTATGCTATATCCTTTACCGGTTCTATAAAATCAAAAAAACGGCGAATATTGACTCGTATTACATCTATCACCCTCTCAATCATATATAATGTTATAACATTTCAACGACAAAGATACTAAAATACAATGAGATTCATTTACCCATTAAAAATTGGTTTACTTACATATGACTGAATATATAAATTTATATAACATTATTTGGAAGGCTAGCCCAAGCCAATACTTTAAAGTTAAGATATGCAAATTTTACAACAAAATAAGGGTAGAGGCAACAAAGAGGTAAAAATCTCAACTAAAAAATAATACATTTGCAGAACTAAAAATGAAAGTACAAAAGTTTATTTTTGAATATTTACATAATGCAGGGATATAAAAAATTATTGCTTACGGCAGGTCTTGTCGCTTTCCTTATTCCCGTACAGGGACAAAATACCGACTCTCCATATAGCAGATATGGTTACGGAGTGCTTAATAATCAAGCCGTAGGCGTATCAAGAGCGATGGGAGGTATTATTTACGGGGTACGAGGTTTAGACGCCAATCCGGGTAACCCTGCATCTTATACGAGTGTGGATTCTTTGACTTTTATATTCGACATGGGGGTCTCATATGTCAAATCCCGTTTTTCAGAAGGTGATAATGTTCAAACCGATAATAACGGAGGTTTGGATTATATTTCTATGCAGTTTCGCGTTGCTAAGAAAATGGGTATGAGCGTCGGTATACTACCTTTTTCGTCTGTGGGATACCAATTTGGTACACAAGAAACAAAAAACGATGTCACTACTCTAAAGACTTTTACCGGCTCCGGCAATTTCAGTCAGGTATATCTAGGGTTAGCTTACGAGCCAATCGAGAACTTATCGGTTGGGGGTAATGTTTCTTTTTTATTCGGAAATACAAAGTACACCCGTGACATGTCGATTACAAGTGAACCTTCTTCCAACTTCGAATATCAGTTTCATAAGCTGACGATGAACTCTTTAAAGTTTGACTTAGGAGCACAATATATGATACCTCTAAATAAAAAAGACTTATTAATAATAGGGGCGGTGTTGTCTCCAAAAGTAACTACTACAGGCAGAATAGACAGAATTAATAATGATGCTATGACTTCCGATACCATACGCTTTACCGGTAGTGATGCCTACACAGACCTGCCAAGCACTTACGGGCTTGGTTTTACATGGAATCGCGACAAGCGCTTAACTGTGGGTGCCGATGTTACATTTCAAAACTGGTCAAGAGCACGTTATTCGGAAAACATGGATGATGGAATGACCCAAGCTAACAGATTCAACAATGTATGGCGTTTCAATACAGGTCTAGAATATTCAATCGATCCCAGAGACAGAAGTTTCATCAAAAGAGTAAGATTCAGAGGTGGGCTAAATTATAGTAATTCGTACATTAACGTGCAAAACAATCTGGGAGAAATCTCAGGTTATAAGGAATATGGAGCTACGTTAGGTTTCGGTCTTCCTATTCGTGATATTGTATATTCGGGACGTACTTCATATATCAATATCGGTTTAGAATACCGCAGTTTGAATCCTGAAAAGACGAATCTTATCAAAGAGCAATACTTTGGTATTTCGGTAGGTGTATGCATCAATGAATTGTGGTTTATGAAAAACAAACTAAGATAACTTAGTATCTATTTCACCAATGCTTAGTAAACGACTGATTTCTCTAAAAAAAAATAAACAAGGTATTAGGATATTGCCCGTATTGGCTATCCTGATACTTTCTTTTTTGGCATCATGCGGCGGTGATAAAAAAGAATATACAAATGCCCCACTGGATAGAGAAACTATGCCCAGCATGCAGGACGACAGCGTCACTATGCTTATTTCCGATTCTGGTTTAATAAAATATAAACTTATAACGAAAGACTGGGAATCTTTTGAAAATGCAAAGGAGCCACATTGGTATTTTCCGGAAGGAATATATGTAGAACAATTTGACTCTATTTTTCAAAAAGAAGTAACTTTAAAAGCAGATACAGCCTGGAATTTCACCTCTAAAAAACTATGGAGACTGAAAGGCAATGTCTTTATTGAAAACATAAATGATGAAACATTTAGCACAGATGAACTTTTTTGGGATCAAAAAGAACAACGATTTTATTCAGATAAATATATAGAAATAAACAGACCCGATAAACTAATACTCAAAGGGGTCGGTTTCGAGTCTAATATGAATATGACTCAATATAGGATATTCAAACCACGTGATACATATATTTATGTAGAGGATAATCAGAATATAAATATAGAACCACAAGATCAGCCTTAAGCTATAAACCTCCTATATAAAGACCATAATCAAGGAAGACGACTGGTAAATAGTTAGCTTTACTTAAATCTAATGACACAGATAAATAACAAATATCAATCTAAGCCTTACAAAGGCTCACATTTTTTGCTATTTAAACTGATTTTCAAGCTAAAATTGCTATCTTCGCTCGCTAAAAATATTTGAAAGAATAAATCACAATAATAATAAAAATTTAATAGTTCGTTTAAATGGCTGCATTACAGAAAATTAGAAATAAAGCTGGATTGCTTATCGGTGTAATTGCCGTTGCATTGATGGCTTTTATTTTTCCATGGAATGAATTAACATCATTCATCAATAAGCAGAGAGATAAAGCTTTCACTGTAGATGGAGAGGTTGTTTCAACCGGAGATTATCATAAAAGAGTGACTGACTTCGAGAACTTCCAAAAAATGATTAGTGGACAAACTTCATTGGATGAAAACACTAATTCACAAATCAGAGAGTTTGTTTATGAGCAAATGGTAAAAGAACTTATGCTTAATGAACAAACAAAAAATTTAGGTTTAAACGTATCAGAGGGAGAACTTCACGATTTAATATTTGGAGCAAATATTTCTCCTGTATTACGTCAGATACCAATCTTTGTTGATCCTCAGACAGGACAATTCAGTCAAGCAGCACTTACCCAATTTGTAACATTGGTGGGTACTGATGCCAAAACTGTACCTTTAGAACAACAAGCTCAATTGGAAAATCTTAAATCTGTTTGGGAAACTATTCAGAATATGGTTAAATACCAACGTTTGGAGGAAAAGTATAATGTCTTGCTTGCAGGTACTATTATGGTGAATGATTCAGAAGCCAAAGCAAACAGCGATGCTGCTAAATCTACATCAGATATAGCTTATGTTCTCAACAGGTATTCGGCTATACCCGATTCAACAGTTAATGTTACTGATAAAGAAATTGAGAAATTATACAACGACCGTAAAAATAATTTCAAAACATTTGAAGAATTAAGAAAGATATCATATTTCACAAAACAAATCGTTCCCAGTGAAAGTGATTTCGCCGAAGTTGAAAAAGAAGCAAATACAGCTCGTGAGAAATTAGCAGAAGCTGCTAACCCTGCATTAGTTGTTGCAGACTACTCCGAAGTTCCGTATCAAGATGTATTTTTCTCAGAAAAGACTTTATCGGCAGAAGAAGCTACATTCGTAAAAGCTGCTTCGATAGGTGATATTTATGGACCTATACGCGATAATGAAGCTTTCAGAATATATAAGCTTATCGACCGTGCAGCTGCACCTGATTCAGTAAAACTGAGTATGATAATCATTCCTGAAGGAACGGATAAAATGGTTGCAAATAACAAAGCAGACAGTGTCATCAATGTTATTAAACAAGGTAAAGCTTTTGATGTAGTTGCAAACGAAATATTCCCTCAATCAAATGGAGGAGAAGTCGGATGGGTTACTGAAGCTCAATTAGCATCAGCAGGAAAAGAGTTTGTAGATGCTGCATTTAAAGCTCCTGTCGGTGAAATAACTAAATTGAACCTACAGGGACAAATTCAAATCATAAAAGTTGAACAAAAAACTCAGCCCGTAACTAAGTATAAATTAGCTTTGATTCAAATGCCTGTATCGGTAAGTGATCAAACCCTAATCACTTTGGATAACGAACTGGCACAATTTGTTACACAAAGCGGAAATTCTAAAGACTTTGTAAAAGCAGCCAGAGAAAAAGGATACGATGTTGTTGCAAATTCTCTTATCTCGGGATCATACCCTAATATCAACCAAATCAGCGGATCACGTCAGGTTATAACTTGGGCATTCAACGAAAATGTTGGTTCTGTTAAGAAATTTGATCTTGCAGATTATAAAATCATAGCTCTTATTGATTCCAGAATACCTCAAGGATTCCTTCCGGTATCAGAGGTGAAAGAAGGCCTAAAAGCTGAATTGGTTAAAGACAAGAAAGCTGAAAAAATGATTGCTGATCTTAAAGCTAAAAACATTTCTACTCTTGATGGATATGCAGAAGCTATAGGAACTAAAGTGGATACAGTTAAGTTTGTAACTTTCAATACTCCAAATATTCTGGGTATCGGTAGAGAATCTGCTCTAAATGTATATTCGGAATTAGGGGCTGTAAATAAACTTGAAGCTCCTGTAAAAGGCGACAACGGAGTTCTTGCTATAACTGTAGTGAACAAAGTAGACCAAAGTAAAGATTTCAACTTGGATTCTTTCAAACAAACTACAAACAGCCAAAACATGTACAGAGTAATGTCTCAAGCAATACCTGCACTGAAAAATAAAATGAATGTAGTAGATAACAGAGTAAAATTCTTCTAATTAAGGAATAACTCTATTTTAAGATAAAGCGAGGCTGCCAAATATTGACAGCCTCGCTTCTTTTTTATTAATGTCTTGCGAATATTTACTATTTTTGTAATATGATCATAAAAATGCTGTTCTGCTTACCAAAGAAATAAAAAGGTCTGAGACTTTAATTCGTGGCACTGACAATACAAATTTAAAGAAATGATAACTAAAAAGGAACGATACGAAAATATTATAGCTTGGTTTCAGAAAAACATGCCTGTTGCCGAAACCGAATTACATTACGATAACCACTACCAACTATTAGTAGCTGTTATACTCTCGGCACAATGCACTGATAAAAGAATAAACATTGTAACCCCTCCTTTATTCGAAGCCTTCCCTACCCCTGAAGTGATGGCTGAAAGCTCTCAGGAAGAAATCTATGAATATATAAAGAGTGTATCATATCCTAACAACAAAGCGAAGAATTTGTTAGGTATGGCTAAAAAGCTGACTACCGAATTTGAAGGAAAAGTACCTAATACATTATCCGAATTAGAGTCTATACCGGGTGTAGGACGAAAAACAGCGAATGTTATGTTATCCGTAGCTTTCCAAAAACCGGCTATGGCTGTAGATACACACGTATTCAGAGTCTCCAATAGAATTGGCTTAACCAGCAACTCGAAAACGCCGTTAGAAACCGAAAGAGAGTTGGTGAAGCATATACCAAATAAACTTTTATCTATAGCTCACCATTGGCTTATACTACATGGCAGATATGTATGCACGGCAAGAAGTCCCAAGTGTGACGATTGTGGAATCAATCAATGGTGTAAGTTTTATCTGAAAAAGAACGGGGTAAAATCAATAACAAAAGCATAAAAAGGTCTCAGACTCCTAATATACTGTCGACTTCGTTGAGCCATTTATGATAATCGAAACGTTTCATACACTCATCGGTTTTTGAAACAAAGTAAGGAAGCAAAGAAGGATCATCCATGACTTTCTTCATACCTGTATAAACACCCTCTGAGCTATTTTCGGTGAGTATACCATACTTTCCTCTCTCAATCACATCTTCGGGGCCTCCACAATCTGTGGTGATAACAGGAGTGCCTAAGGCTGTAGATTCAAGAAGCGTCAATGCAAAACTTTCACGGGATGAAGGACAAAGAAACCAATCGCATCTTTTCATATACGGGAAAGGGTTCGCCACTCGTCCCAACATTTGAATGCGATCATTTATTTTATATTCAGAAATCATATTCTGCAATCGGTCAAACTCGTCTCCGTCTCCTACAATCAGAAAATTAAAATCATAACCTTCATTTTTCAGTCGATCCGAAGCTAAGATAATGCGGTCTACCGTTTTTTCGTAAGATAAACGAATAACAACTATGAAACTAACACCTGTAAACACAGGTAAATCAACAGGCTCTTGTGCTCTATCTAAAATACTCGATAAATCTAAGGCATTATATAAGACCCTTATCTCTCTTTTGGCCTTTCCTCCATGATACAAATTTATATAGCTTTTCTTGGATGAATCAGACACACATATTACCTCATCGTATTTATCAAAAGAACGATTCATTCGGTTGATCTGAAATCTGTTTAAAGTATATGATACCCATTCTTTCAAATTATGACTGCTATAATCTCTTTCAAACGGATGATTTTGTATCCAAAGATATTTAGGCAGTTTTAATTTGCTAAATAATATCGAATAGAAGCTGTCTTTGAAACAAACAACCTCATCGTAATCACTCTCTTTAAAACCTACTAATTTGACATAAAGTCGCGGAAAAAATATAAGTATATTCTTATAAAGAAGCTTCTTTAAACCTGTAAGTTCTCTCGGAAAAATATACTTGACCGGTACTTTAGAAGAAACTCTATTCAATAATGTATTTTTATCGGAAGGATTGGGTAATAGTAAAGTGATATCACATTCTTTTTCTACCAAATGATTCAATAAATTCACCAGAAGGATTTCGGTTCCCCCCATATAAAAGCAATCATTGAATATAAGTATTCTTTTGTTTCGCATTGAAATATAATTGATTCTCTATATCAAAGTTAATAAAAATATAATAGATAGAATAGATTCATTCAAAACAGAGCTTAAGCATCCTACTTATTGGAGTTTAAAGTTCAAAGAAAACAAAATGTAACCGATCCTGTTTTTTACAAAGCATAATAACAGAACAATAAATATTATTATATACATTTGCGCCTTATTAACTAAAATTGCACTAATTTAAAATTTTCTTTATGAAGACAAGTAAAATCAAATTCTGCTTAATGGCACTAGTATGTGTGCTTATGACTTCTTGCTACACTTCCAGAGTAGCTAATGGTAATATCTCAATAACAGAACCTACTGTAAAAGTAAATTCTCAAAAGAATCACTTTCTTCTATGGGGGTTACTACCTTTAGGACAAACACAAGTTGCTAAAGAATATGTAGGAGATAAGAAAAACTACACCGCAGAAACAACCTGGACTTTTGTTGATGGATTGCTTAATTGCATAACGCTTGGAATTTACACTCCAACGACTACAAATTATTACGTGCCGATAGGCGATGTGAAAAATTAATATTTTTCTTTAAAATGTAGAAGGCAGCCTAATGGTTGCCTTTTTATTTATTTAATTTTTCATAGATTTGTCTTTCTCAAATGCCTATATTAATATTGATCTGAATCTACAGATATCAAAATATAGTGACACTAATCCTACTTTACTTTTCAGCCCAACCTTATCCGTTTGAACAGTATTTATATTAACCAATATTATTAGAGATGAAAAACAGATTATTATTTTTAGCACTATTCTTTATCGCATTTCAAATAAATGCAGCAAACAAAGCAAAACACGTAGTATTAATCGGTTGTGATGGTTTTGGTGGATACGCTTTTGAGAAAGCAAACATCCCCAACATCAAGAAACTGGCTCAGAATGGTTCTATGACGCTCGAAATGAGAACTGTATTACCATCTTCCAGCGCTGTAAACTGGGCTTCGATATTAATGGGCGCAGGCCCTACATTCCACGGATATACAGAATGGGGAAGCAAAACTCCCGAAATTCCATCAGTTACAACAAGTAAATACGGAAAATTCCCTTCTATATTTACCATATTAAGAGAACAAAAACCCAATAGTAAAACAGCATTAGTATATAGCTGGGAAGGTATTGAATATCTGGTTGAAAAAGATATTATTAATATTGTAGTTCCTACCAAATCAAATGAAAATCTGTCTGCAGATACAGCTGCCTCAATTATAATAAGAGAAAAACCAGACTTTATCTTTATACATTTCGATGAACCTGATCATGTTGGCCATTCAATAGGGCATGACACTCCCGAATATTATTCAACGTTAGAGATTGTAGATCAACGGGTAGGTAAAATTATAGATTCAGTAAATGAAGCAGGTATAGCCGACGAAACGGTAATAATACTTCTTGCTGACCATGGTGGTATAGATAAAGGACACGGAGGAAAAACTCTACAAGAGGTACAAGTTCCGTTTATAATCAGTGGAGCAGGTATCAAGAAAAATCATAAGATTACTGATACTGCCATTGTATACGACACCGCTGCAACTATAGCCAAAATATTAGGTATGAAACAGCCTCAAGCATGGAGAGGCATACCTCTTCAAGACGTTTTCTTGAAATAAATGAGCACATATGAATATTAAATACAAAAGCCGAAATAATATATTTCGGCTTTTTCTTTATCTATAATTAAACTATCATTTCTTGAGTTAGAAGATAAATAGATCTTTAATGTCTTTCCTTACTTTGGGAGTATCTGCCAAATGATCTTCGTTACTGTCTCTAAATCCTAATGGAAATAAGAGTGTAGATCTCAAATTCTTCTCGGGTAAGCCAAGTATCCCATCCACTATTGAAGCATTGAAACCCTCAACCGGAGTTGAATCAACTCTTAATGAGGCCGCAGCAATAGACGCATATGCCATAACAATATAAGTTTGGCGAGCCGACCATTCGAATATTTCCTGCTCGGACATGCCCAGCAAAAAACTCCATTTAGTTCGATATTCTTCCAATCTGGCTCCTGTTATATTTCTCACTTCTCCCAGATGGTCAATATATTCGTTCACATCTTCCTGAGTAAGTTTAGTATAAGCAGAAAATACCAATAGATGCGAGCAGCCCTTTATCATCATTTGCCTTGGAGCAGCCTCTTCTAAAATCTGTTTTTTTATTTTTGGATCTGTAATTACAGATACCTTAAATATTTGCATCCCCATAGAAGTAGGAGCCAAGCGTATAGCATCCAATATAATATCTATCTTATCTTGTTCAACGGTTTCACCATTCATTCTTTTGCAAGCATACCGCCAGTTCAAATCTTCAATTAAGCTCATTTCTTATTTTTAAATTAAGGTCACAGACCTTGGTTGTTGTTATCTTTAGAATAATAAGAGTTCTAAATATTTAATGCGATGATTTATAAGCATAACTATCTCTGGTTGTTATGCCCAGCCAAAGCAATAGAAGGGTCTACGACCTTAATACTAACAATGCCTTATGCTTATATAAATAAAAAAGGACTACAATGTAGCCCTTTTATACTTCTTCTTCAGCAAATTATGCCGGACTGATTGCGCTTGTAGGACATACATCTGCACAAGTGCCACAATCTGTACATGTATCAGGATCGATTACATAGATCTCTCCTTCTGAAATTGCAGTTACGGGACACTCATCAATACATGTACCGCATGCAATACAATCTTCGTTAATTACATAAGCCATGACTTTAATACTTTTATGTTAATACTTACTTTTCTAATATGACATAACAAAGATATAGCCTTTTTTTTTCTATTCAAATACCAATCTGCCAGATAATGCAAATACTTTATACCTTTTATTGATATAAGCAATACGCCGTCGATCTTAAAACACTTATTAACAACCATATAAATAATTGATCGTAAAAAAAGTGATTATTTATATTTTCTGCTTAATTTTACCGTTCCGAAGTCAAAACGCTCAGGATGCAATCATCATCTTGGTATGACATTCACCTAAAAGTATGTTATTTTGAGAAATTACAATAAATATATAATTCTTATCTGTCTGTTAATCACTTGTGGAAACAATATTTTCGCTCAAAAACAAAAGGTGAAAAATCAGCCATACGCTGATCAAAAGCTATTTCACTTAGGTTTTACTCTTGGATTAAGTACGCAAGATTTGATTTTGTCTCATTCGGGATTCGTAAATCCCGATAATAGTGTATGGTTCTCCGAAATCCCCTCCTACTCTCCCGGGCTTAGTGTGGGTATTATTGCTGATAGATACATCAATCAGTATATGAATCTGAGAATAATTCCGACTCTTAATTTTGGAGAAAAACGCTTTGTATTCAGAGAACAGAATGATATGCATGAAAATTTTGAGGCTACTATAAAGAATAATTATCTCTCACTTCCCATACACATGCGATTCAGTTCAGAGCGTTTAAATAATATCCGCCCTTATGTATTGGCAGGAGGCTTTATCAACACTCAGATTGGAGGGCAAAAAGAGCCTGTTATAAAACTAAATAACGTAGACTATGGTATAGAAATAGGATTAGGATGTAACTTATATTTTCCTTTATTCAAACTAAGCCCCGAACTGAGATTCTCGTTCGGATTAAAAGATATACTGGAAAAAGACCGCTCGGATCTTAGAGATGAAAACCTTTTAATCTATACAAAAGCGCTTAATTCAGCTAAATCGAGAATGATAACACTAACATTCAATTTTGAATAAGATCAAATAATAATAACATTTAAATATAAAACCCCGACCTATGCAGAACGATGAGAATTGGGATGATCCCTCGATAAAAGATTATACTGACATGCAGAAGTATGCATTTGTCACTCAAAGAGCACTTGATAATGATTATATCGGATATTGCTACCGTGAGAATTCAGAAATAAAAATAGATAGCGGATGGCGTTTCCTATACGGTGATGAAGACGAAGATTATTTAGATAATCCTCTTAATACCGTAACTCAGGATTTATCCGTAGTAGTAGAATGGAAGCCTAAGGTGAAAGATATTCTGGCTTCACGCCGAGGTCTTGATTTTGAATGGAATCCTGATAAAGAAGTTTTTGAGGGAATCTCAGAAGAATAACTTCAACTAAAATAGGAAAGAAAGGAGCTTATCATACGATCGGCTCCTTTCTTCGTTTTTCCATTTCTCATATCAGTAAATGAAAATATTTAATGATATACTTCTGTTGTAGGGGCAGACCTATGTGTCTGCCCTCAATGGGCGAACACATAGGTTAGCCCCTACGCCTAAAACAATAATAAGCTATTAGCCTTATTAGCATTAAACAGTCACATTTTTAACTATATTGCAGTTTTAAGGGAACAATAATATTCCCTGCTTTGTTTGTATTATTAAACAGCTAAAGTAAGATAGCGATTTACAAAAACAAAATATATTGACAGTTATAATGAAAAAAGCCACATTACTATTAATCATCAGTCTCGTGACTTTAAACTCTTGCGATCAGAAAGCTCAACAAGAACCGACGCCTAATAATCAGGTAGAAGACTCTCTATTAGTAGAGCAACCTGAACCTGTCAGTTTTGATCCTGCAAAAATAGAAATAGAAAAAGCATTTCTTTATGACGACCACACATTAGAAGACACATATCCATATAAAGATACTGTCAGAGTATTTCAATGGGATAAAATACGTAAACGATTGGCTCTACTCGATTCAATAGAATCAGTGCCCGCTTCATGGGCTATTTTACAGAACTATAAAAATAAAAATGGGGAAGCACCACTCGTTAAGGTATATAAAAGAGATTCATACAAACGGATTTCGGATACATTGGGAGTTGAAAGATATCAATCGGTACCTTTATTCTTACCTACAGACTCTGCTGTTGCTGAAATATATGGCAGAGACGGATCATTAGTAAAACTAATCAATAATGATTCTTCGAGATTAGTAAAGATAACAACTGTTGATATGAAAGGAGAATGGCTTGTACCTCAAAAATATATCAAAGCTATAAATGATACAATAATATTCAGAAAAGCAATCTTTATAGATCTGACAAATCAAAACATAGCTACGCTGGAAAAAGTAGATTCCAAATGGCTTGTTAGAAGTATGAATCCTGCTACTACAGGTTTACACAAACCTCCTCACATGCAGGAAACACCAAAAGGAATATTTGTCATTCAAGAGAAAAAGTCCAAAATGGTTTATCTTGTAGACGGATCGCAAGAGACCGGTGGATTTGCTCCTTATGCCAGCCGTTTCTCCAATGGAGGTTATATACACGGCGTTCCCGTGAATGCCCCAAGTACCAAGATAATTGAGTTCAGTCCATCACTGGGAACTACCCCTCGTTCGCACATGTGCGTACGTAATGCTACCTCTCACGCCAAGTTCATTTATGATTGGGCATCGACAGAACAAACTTTAGTTTTTATTTTTGATTGATAAACTTAACTTTTATTCTCATTTAAAAGATGTAACTTTGTGGGCGTTAAGGTCAAAGACCTATATTAAACCCTGCAATTAAATAAAGCAGTAAATATCTTTACATCGTTATTATCTTATTTATGCAAAAAGTTATATTGTACGTTTTACTTTTCTTTCTACCGGTGGGCTATTCGGTCACTAATCATAAAGATTCCGTATTACTTACTTCTGCAACCTCCGAGTGTGAAAAGCTCTATATCGATATGCACTTAGAAAACATCGTTAATTATGCTGCATTTGAGCAGGCATTTATCGGTTACAATAAAGTTCAGGAGAAAAACAGAGATATTATTACTCTTATCGATTTTACAAAACCTTCTACAGAGGAACGTTTGTATGTATTGGATATGAAACAGAAAAGGCTTCTGTATTCTTCCCTCGTGTCACATGGACGGAATAGTGGAGAAAATTATGCGACTTCGTTTTCCAATGAAAACGGCTCTTATAAAAGCTCTCTGGGATTCTACCTGACAGAAAGCACCTATGAGGGAAAGAACGGCTATTCTCTGGTATTGAATGGACTGGAAAGAGGCATTAATGATCGGGCTAAAGAGCGTGCTATCGTTATTCACGGTGCCCCCTACTCTAACCCATCGGTAATAGCTTCGGGACGACTTGGGCGTAGTCAGGGATGCCCTGCACTTCCTCAGGCACTTAGCAAGCCTATCATCAATACAATAAAAGGGGGAACACTACTTTATATTTATGCTGATGATCACAAGTATCTGGCTCAAAGCAATATTTTATCGTCGTATACAGCATCCTTATAAAAGAATATAAATACCACATAAAAAAGAAGAGAGGTTATTCACTATGAATAACCTCTCTTCTTTTTTGTACAATTAAATCTAAACAAAAGTGTTACAATTCCAACGTCTGCAACCTTAAGCAATAGTTATACTTTTATCCAAATAAACATCCTGAATACTGTTTAAGAGTTCAATACCTTCTTTCATTGGTTTTTGGAATGCTTTACGACCGCAAATCAAACCCATACCTCCGGCACGTTTATTTACCACAGCAGTATAGATGGCTTCTTTCAAATCTGAGGCTCCATGAGACTCGCCACCCGAATTAATCAAACCTATACGCCCCATGTATCCATTGGCAACCTGATAACGGCACAAATCGATCGGATGATCTGTTGTTAACTCCGAGTACATCTTAGGATCGGTCTTACTAAACTTGATAGCTGTAAACCCTCCGTTATTAGTCGGAAGCTTTTGCTTTATAATATCCGCTTTTATAGTTACGCCTAAATGATTCGCTTGACCGGTCATATCGGCAGCAGCAGAATAATCAACCCCGTCTTTAGTAAAAGCCGGATTACGTAAATAACACCAAAGAATAGTTACCATACCCAATTCGTGAGCATATTCGAAAGCTTTGGCAATATCTACTAATTGTCTTCGGCTCTCTTCGGAACCAAAATATATGGTAGCACCTACAGCCACAGCCCCCATGTTCCAAGCCTCCTTAACGGTTCCAAACAAAACCTGATCGTATGTTGTAGGATATGACAATAACTCATTATGATTTATTTTTACAACAAAAGGAATCTTATGTGCGTATTTACGGGCAACCGATCCTAATACTCCAAATGTAGAAGCAACAGCATTACAACCTCCTTCGATTGCCAACTTCACAATATTCTCCGAATCGAAGTACATCGGATTAGGAGCAAATGAAGCTCCTGCTGTATGTTCAATACCTTGATCTATCGGTAAAATCGACAGATAACCTGTGTTAGCCAATCGACCATGACCTAATAGCGACTGAAAGCTATTCAGCGTTTGAATATTCCGATCAGAATCTATCCAAAGATTATCGATAAGAGACGGAGTCGGGACATGAATAAGCGATTTGTCGATTGTTTTACTAGTGTGGTTCAAGAGATAAGATGCAGAATCACCTAAAATTTGTTCAATTTTTGAGCTCATAATTTTATTCTTTTTAGTATGAAGAAATTAGTATTATATAAACAGCCTATGAGACTTAATAGTTTACATCAATCACTCATAAAAAATAATAAAAGAAAGCTTTTTTAACAGAATCACGAAAAGATAAATACTCTGTTTATCACAATTAGTCTGAATTATTTTTTAACTTTGCTTGCTACGCTAAACAAAAAGATATCAAATTACAAATATTAATAATCAAAGAGTAAGAGAAGATATGCTACATGAATTCACCCTATCGCGTGATAAAGCGATGATAAATTTCACTCTAAAATATTGCGACACTAAACAAAAGTTACTTAGTAGCTATGGTTTTAAACGCGTAGTAGAAGCATTTATCCAAAAAATAAAAAAGGATGATCCTATCATATACGATCACTATATCAAAAGTTTCAAAATTGATGAAGATCTGATCGAATCTCTAATCGAATCTTTTAAATTATTGACTGTTTTCAAAATAGAAGAAGTAATAGAAGTAGACAATAAGTACAGCGCTTTCTTCGCCGATAAAGATTTGTTTATTGAACTTATCGATCTATTGATTCAATTCTGGAAAAATCTTGAAAGATACTCAATCGTACGCAATTCGAGTTTAGGTGATGGTCTTCAAAACGTAAGATTTATTCAAGCGAATGATTTATTCAATGACCTTGTACTTACAACTGCCCGTAGAATTACTGAAACAGTAAACGGATTCGAACAAAGAGTATACCGCCAAACAACAGTAGGTGCTACTGCTTCATTAACTCTTAATGATGTTAACTGGAATTGCCCTATCGAATATAAAGGGCTTACAGCTGTACCTTTTATCAGTACAGTTGTTATACGCCCTCCTTTCATTACTTATACTAAGCGCAATACACGTGACGGTATTTTTCAGGAACACAGCCAAAACCCTCTTGAGAACATAGTTCTTAATGAAGACGATTGGTTTGTATTCCCTGCGAAAGTAGGTATCATGCTTACATTCGTATATTTCCATAAAGATTTTATGGCACATGGTATCGGTCTTTCAAACCTGTTCGAACTTGCAAAAGAAAGCGAATATATTGGCAAGAAACCAGATATTATCTATGTATTCGGATATCCTGACGGACACGAAGAAAAAAGAACATTCTATTACAAAGATAAAAAGAACGATATCCTGATCGGATATGCAAACTATTGTGACGATATCGATTATTTCGGATACATGAAGAAGATGTTATTAACACTTCACAATGTAAAACAAATAGAATTCAACAGATTACCGATACACGGTGCAATGGTAAACATTGTATTGAAAAACGGAAACGAATCTAATATCATCATTATGGGTGATAGCGGTGCAGGTAAGTCTGAAAGTCTGGAAGCCTTCCGTAGCCTCAACGAAAATTATATCCGCCATATGCGTGTAATATTCGATGATATGGGATTCTTGAATAAAGAAGCCGACGGTTCGATAAAAGGATACGGTACAGAGATCGGAGCATTTGTCCGTATCGATGACCTTGATCCTGCTTACGCTTACGAACAGTTGGACAGAGGTATTTATACCAATCCTGACAAAATAAATGCCCGTGTAACTATTCCTATTTCAACATACGAGATAATATCTAAAGGATACAAGGTAGATATTATGCTATATGCAAATAACTACGAAGATGTTGCGCAAAAAATCGTATTCCACGATGATTTAGCTAAAGCAATCGGTATCTTCGAAGATGGTGCACGTAAAGCAAAAGGAACAACCACTGAAAAGGGTCTTGTAAAGTCATACTTCGCAAATCCATTTGGTCCGGTACAAGAACGTGCTGAAACTGAAGTGCTAGTACGTCAATACTTCAAAGACATGAAAGATAACGGTGTACAAATCGGAGAGATACATACATCACTAGCTATTGACGGACGTAGCAAAGACGGTCCCCGTGAAGCTGCTGAAGAATTATTCTCATTGATAAATAGCTAAATAACTATATTATTGGATATAAAAAAGGACTCAACATTGAGTCCTTTTTTTGTTATATATACATTTTACTTTCTTATTTGTGCTCATCAAATATACTACCGTAACGATGGTATTCAAAAGCAATACTTTGTTCTTTCATATAATGAAGCAATTCCAAACGCCCCTCAACCAAAGGTTTCTGAGTAGCAATATGCTTTCCGAACTTAGCCGCCTTAGCAAAAACAGAATCGGATAAATCAGCAGAACAAGTCCTTACACGCTCATACTTATCCATATCTGCAATAAACTGTTCTTCGTTTTGGATAATAATATCTATACCTTTAATTATTGACACAGCTTTTTCTATTGTCTTCAATTTATTGTTATCAGCATCAATACTTACAAACAAGTGAGTCTTTGCAGTAAAAGCAGCTAATAAACTTAACAGTACATCAGACAAATCATCATTTGATTGAATACGAAGCACTACTTTTCGTAAAGGTAAATAACGAAATATATTAGACTCGCCATAAATATGGTTTACATCGCGTTCTTCAAAAAATTCTTCTCGCCACACTTTTCTATAATTAATGGCAGCGAAATCTAATCGAGCTTTTGACTTCTCATCTGCAACAAGTTCACTCAACGGTGAACCTGAGGTCTCAGCAGTCACAGATTCGTTTTCAAGGAACTCTACAAAACAAGATACATAGTTTACTCCTCCTGCTTTAATACCTCCCCCGAAAGCAGAGCGTTTCATTCCTCCAAAAGGTTGACGATTAACTATAGCACCTGTAATACCTCTGTTTATATATAAATTGCCTGCTTCGAGCGTGTTTTTCCAAAGTTCCTGCTCGTTTTCATCCAAACTTTGAAGACCAGAAGTAAGCCCATATTCTGATGAGTTTACATAATCGATTCCCTGTTTCAGATCATCTATACAAACCACAGCTAATAGTGGAGCAAACAACTCTGTTTTAAAAGTATAACTGGTTGGTTTTACCCCCCACTTTACAGTAGGTTTTAGAATGTATCTCTTCTCGTCCACAAATTCGGGAGCTACTAACCACGATTCGCCCGGCTCAAGATTATCAATTGCGTGCAACAACTTATCATTGTCATTAGCAATCATTGGACCTACTATATTATCCGGATTCCAAACACTTCCTGTGTGAAGACTCTTTACAGCATCTTTTAGCTTAGATTTAAAACTCTCATCATTATAAATATCTTTATCTACCAACAATAGAGAACATGCCGAGCATTTTTGCCCTGCATTACTGAATGCCGATGAAACTACATTTAAAATAGCATGATCCTGATCTCCATTACCCGTAAGTATAATTGCATTCTTACCCCCTGTTTCAGCAGAAAGCGGTGTACGTGGACTATTTTCTAATAAACGGAATGCAGTATCGGTGCCTCCCGTAAGAATAACATGTTTTATAGACGAATGGGCAGTCAGGTAATTTAGAGGCTCCCTTCCATCGGTGCACACTACCTGCAACGCATCTTTGGGTACACCTGCATCCCAGAAACATTGCGCAAACTCCCAAGCAACAGGTAAAGCTACTGTTGCGGGCTTTAAGATTACCGTATTACCTCCTGCCAATGCTGCAGCAACACCTCCAACGGGAATAGCTAACGGGAAATTCCAAGGCGGAATTACCAATATTATACCCTTCGGAGTATATGACAAAGTATCCAAGTTTTCGAAAGACTTCATTGTTATCGGATAGAATCGACAAAAATCAATCGCTTCCGAAACTTCTACATCGCCTTCCATAAATGTCTTGCCCGTAATTGCCGACATGCATCCTATCAGATCGCCTCGTTTCGCTGATAAATTATCGGCTACTGCATGCAAAATTTCGTTTCGTTTTTCAAGTTTCGTTTTTCTCCAACCCGATGTGTCGGATTCAGCAATTGCAATAATTTCTTTTACCTGATCTAATGATGATAAACTAGCCTCGCAGAAACAAACTTCATCATTACGACTCCTATCGTAATATTTCTTTTTACTTTCGGTAGTTACTTCCTTATCTCCTATCTGAACGGGTATTTTGTAATTATTTTCATTTACCTCAGTGCCCCATTTCTTTAATTTATCCAATGCCCATTTTCGATTAACAGGCAAGTCTAAATCGGTATCAGGTTCATTATGGAATACATTGATATCTTTTACGGGAAGAAGACTTTCTGTTCTGTTTTGTTTTCTGAAAGCTTGTCCTTTCATTGTATCTTTTCTATCATATGCTTCAAGAAACTGATTTGCCAGAAAATCCCAATGAGGACTATCCAATTTCAAGTTAAACGAATAACTTAAGAAATTATCCTTGCCTGTATTTTCATCCAAACGTCTAACCAAATAAGAGACAGCATTCAGGAAATGCTCCTTCTTTACCACCGGCGTATACAATATAATTTGCTTTCCCAAACTTCTCATAACACGGGGCAAATGGTTTGCCATCCCTTCGAGCATTTCGAATGTAATATAATCTTTTACATCATTCTTTTCGCTCAACAGATATGCATACCCGATAGTGAAGAAATTATGTGATGCCACACCAACATGTAATACCTTAGCATTCTCCGGCAGTAAAGCTACATCCAGAATATGCAGGTAATTTGCATCTACATCAACCTTGGTCGGCAGAACAGGATTAGCCCATCCCTTCATTGAAGATATAATGCTTTCCATTTGAAGATTAGCCCCCTTCACCAATCTCATTTTAAGGGGTGCTCCTCCTTCGGCAACACGCTGTTTAGCTATTTTCAATAATCGTTGCTGAAACAATGCAGCATCAGGCAAGTAAGCCTGCACGACTATCCCTGCCATGTAATTCTTAAACTGAGGCATATTAAGTACAGTTTCAAACACATCGAGTGTAAGTTCCGCATCTTTATATTCCTCCATATCCAGATTCACAAACTTAGCTCTTTGAACTCCTTCCTGAGTAGTATAAGGGTAATCTATAGCCTGTTGATATATAGCTGCAACACGTTCGCAAAGTTCTCTCTTATTCTGCTCGTAACTTAATGGCTTGATCTGAGCATAAATTCCCGACAGTTTTATTGAGATATAATTTACATCGGGTTCTTTCAAAGCTTCCAGATAATGCTCATAGCGATGTTTGGCTTCACCATCACCTAAAACAACTTCACCCAATAGATTGACATTCTGACCAATGTGACTTTCCCACCTATGTCCTAAGTGTTTGGTAAGTTCGGGACGTTCTTCCCCTATAATAATTTTGTTAGTCTCCTGACGAAGTCGTTCTTTGAAAATAGGAATGGAAATTCCATTAAACAAATAACCGACACTTGTAAATAGTTTTAGCATCATCTGATCGACCGGCCCAAAAAAATCGGGAACACCATATTCCTCGATAAGCAGTTTCATACGTTTTGCCAGTTTTTTGTTGTTACGGATCTGAGATGATTCGTCCAACATCTTCGATAATAAAATCTTATTGGCGGGAGTTTGTACCAGTGAAGCAAACTTTTGCTGTTCTTTTATTTCTTCCGGAGTTAATTCACTTTCAGCCTTAGCAAGGAATTGTTTTGCCCAATCCAATACATCAGAAGTCCTTATGTTTTCCATTTATTCAAAAAAATTAAGATAGTATTATTATTTGCAGCTCTACATCTTTTCAGGTAAATAAATATCTAATTCGATCAACGTCAGAGCAAGTAAATGAATGTGTAATTTTAGCAATAATTTCTTTTGCAAGTTACGAAATAATCTATTTTCTCAAAATAATTTATTAGGACATCGAAAGGCTAAATAAATTTCAAATACAGAATCTACCGGATACAATAATTGAAAATATAGAATCCAATTACTCAATGCAATCAGAATGTATATATCAAGGCAAATATGTATCTTTAGATTCTCTTATTTATAGACTCAAATCTGGTCACTATGCGTAACTTACTTTTTATTACATGCTTCTTTTTATCACTCCTTTGCCAAAGTCAGGAATTTGACACCTATTTTGCAGATAAAACTTTACGAGTTGATTACATATTTTCGGGAAACTCAGAAACTCAGACTATCGCAGTAGATCAATTAAATGAACTCCCTCAATGGGCAGGACGTAATCATAATTTATCCAGCAGCTTGTTGGATGGAAACGGACAAATAACAATGTACAACCTTCAATCGGGAGAGTGCATATATAAAAATACATTTTCAACATTGTTTCAGGAATGGGTCACCACAGACGAAGCTAAAACTATAACCAAAAGTTTCGAAAATGTGTTTCTGCTCCCCTTCCCAAAAGAAAAAGTTAAAGTTGAAATTTCATTGCGAAACAAAAGTGGAGAATACATAACCAAAATCAGCCACATTGTAACGCCCTCCGATATACTGATTCATAAAAAAGGATACAAAAATGTAACACCCTACTCTATTATTCATAAAGGGAAAGATAATGTGAAGTCTATCAATGTAGCAATAGTAGCCGAAGGATACAAAGCGGAGGAAATGGGCAGTTTCAAAAAATATGCAGAAGAAACCGTACAACAAATACTCTCGTATACTCCTTTTGATAAATATAAAGACAACTTCAATTTCTATATAGTAGAAAGTGCATCTAAAGAAAGCGGATTAAGTGTTCCCCGCAATGGAATTTGGAAAAATACAGCTTTCAATTCCCATTTCGATACATTTTACTCACAACGATACCTTACCACCAGTCGTATAAAAGACCTTCATGATGCGTTAGCAGGCATACCCTACGAACATATTATAATACTTGCCAACACCGATGTATATGGAGGTGGAGGCATTTTTAATTCGTATACATTAACTACTACCGGGCACAAAGATTTTAAACCTGTAGTAGTACACGAATTCGGGCACAGTTTTGCTGGTCTGGCTGACGAGTACTTCTACGAAAGTGATGTACTCGATAATACGTATGAGCATAATATAGAACCTTGGGAGCAAAATATTACGACCTTGGTAAACTTTGATTCGAAATGGAAAGATATGCTGACTCCCCAAACTCCTGTTCCGACAAATTTGAGTGATAGTACAAAATATAAAATCGGAGTATTTGAAGGTGCAGGCTATTCGGCAAAGGGCATATACCGACCTACAGTCGATTGCCGTATGAAGACAAATACCTATAAAGAGTTTTGTCCTGTTTGCCAACGGGCATTGGAACAATTGATACTATTTTATATCAGGTAATCACCCGTTTTCGATTTTATTATTAATAATCACAAAAATTGAGCGAAATACGACTTGCTTTTTATAATTTTGTGTATCTAAAGAAAGATACTCTATAAAACGATTTAAATATATATTTCTCAGCATATTAGGAATAATCTTAGGATTAATATTGCTTTTATACGGCCTATTGAATATGTCGTATGTACAGAATTATATCAAAGACCGAATTGTTCTCGAACTCCGGAACAAGTTGCAAACCGATTTAAATATTGGATCTCTATACATCAAACCATTCAATGTTATACAATTGAACGATGTATATCTGAACGACCAGAAAGACAGTACAATCCTGATCGCCAAGAAAGTATATGCTGACCTGGAAATACTGCCTCTGCTCAATAATCAATTGATAATTACTGTATCTAAACTTGCGGATTTTGAGGTTAATCTGGCAAAAGACAGTACAAGCTCCCCTCTGAACATCCAGTTTATAATTGATGCCTTCAAACCGAAGGATGATAAAAAAGGAGCCAAATTTGAAGTCAAAATACATTCTTTGAATATCAGTGACGGTCGTTTCCGATTCGATATTAATGATCGCCCACTTTTAAAAGAGAAATTCGATCCTAATCACATCAACGTCACCGATCTGAATGCTATCCTCTCTTTGCGGTCACTGGAAACCGATTCTTTGAATATTCAGATCAAGAAACTGACACTGCAAGAGAAAAGCGGATTCAAAATAAACAACCTCATAGTAAGGCTTATCACTCAAGACAATCACCTATTTGTCAGAGGGTTTAAACTTGAATTACCCAAATCGTTACTTGAATTCGAAAAATGTGAGATAGATTACTCTTCAACAGATTCAACCAAACAACTGATCGACAAGGCTATTTTTGCAGTCAAAACATCATCTTCCTATATTGCTTTAAAAGATATTGCAGCTTTCGTACCTGCATTTAAGTATTTTGAAGAACGGATATTATTCAGAACCGAGATCAACGGAAGCCTCGATAGTATACGAGTTTCGAATTTAGCTCTGGACTACGGTGAGAAAATGCACATTACCGCAAAAGGAAACGTTAACAATGTAAGAGACAAAGAAAAAATGTATTTAGAAGGTAGCGTCAGTAATCTGACTGTTACGAAAGATGGGGTTCGAGGACTTCTTAATAACTTATCGGGCACCCAGAAAGAACTACCTCCCATATTCGATAATATAAATACAGTGTCGTTTCACGGTAATATATCGGGATATCTGAAGCAACTACAAGCAGACGGCTATCTGGATACAGAACTAGGTACGATTACAGCAAAACTCGATTTTGGATTTAACCCCAACGCGAATATAAAGTCATTCTTTAAAGGAAATATCCGCACTCAGGAATTTCAGTTAGGTAATTTACTGAATAACAAAGAGCTTGAGAATATATCTTTAAATCTGGATATTAATATCAATCAACCGACCTATGGCAAACTAAGAGGTTCGGTAGACGGACTTGTAGAGAAGTTTACATTCAAAAAATATACTTACCATGATATTAAATTGAATGGTACTTATGATGGATTACGTCTTAACGGGGGATTATCTTTTAATGATGAAAATGCAATTTTAGATCTTCACGGTTTATTTGATTTATCGGATAAAGAGCCTAAACTAAACTTTGATGCTCGTCTAAAGAACGTTCGTCTCGACAAATTAAACCTAAGCAATAAATATAAAGAATCATACTTGAGTGTTTCTGTTGACGCCAATTTTTCGGGAAAGAACATTGACGATATACAAGGCTACATAAAAACCGATTCGGTTAGTTTCAGACAGCCCGATAAAAGCTTTACGCTGGACAGTTTAATTATTGAAGCATCAGGATTAGATGATAGCCGGAAATTGAGTATAAAATCGGACATTATCAATGGTGAAGTAACAGGGGCATATTCCTTTACGACAATAGCCGAAAGTGTAAAAAGGTCGTTGAACGCTTATCTTCCTGCATTAATCGATTTCAATGACAAGAAGGGTACAAAAATAAAAGAAAACGATCTCTCATTCGATTTCACAATCAATAATACAGAAAAAGCCAGCGATATATTTCAGCTACCTGTAACGATATACAGTGCAACTAAAATAATCGGATTTTATAATAATAAGACTGAACGCTTTAAAATCGAAACTTATCTGCCATCTATAAAAGCGGCAGGAACAAAAATTCAATCGGGTTATTTATTAGTTGAGAACAATAGTGAAGAAATAAAATCGACCATATCGGGTACGTTCGTCACCAAGAATGGAACTATGAACAACTTATCAACAGATATTCGTGTTCAGAACGATATAGTTGATATACATACTCTATTCTTAAACAAAGAGGAAGGCAGACTAAAAGGTGAGTTTGCCAATTCAGTTGTATTTTCGAAACCTAATAAAAAGACCTTACAAACGGATATCAAATTTGAAGCAGGAGAATTAATATTGAACAGTACACTTTGGAAAATAAAAAAATCAAATATTCGCATTGTTCCAAATAAAGTCAGCATCGACGATTTCGTGGTAACCAGCGAAAATAAAGACCAGCAATTGAGTATAGACGGTACTTTTTCGGCTAAAGATCCTGATGAAAAACTCCATGTTAATTTAAGAAATATCGATCTCGATTATATATTTAATACATTAGCGATAAGTGCTTTGCAATTCGGAGGTGCTGCCAGTGGAGATTTGATGCTCTCTTCTATAGACGGTCAGCCTTATGCCAATATTAATTTAAAAGTGCATGACTTTGCTTTCAACAGCACAACACTTGGTGATTTAAGCCTATTCAGTGATCTCGATGCGGAAACCAAAAAGGTTAATCTGAAAGGAACGATTACAAATCCCGAAGATAAATTAACCAATATAGATGGCTTTATCAACCCGATTACACAAGAGCTATCCATTAACTTTGATGCCAAAGAGATAGATGTTGCTTTCCTTAATAAATACGTTGCAAGCTTATTTAATGGAATTAAGGGTAAAGGTAGCGGCAATGTACATCTGTTCGGTAATTTTTCTAATGTTACGGTCGAAGGTGAAGCATTTGTAGAAAACGGAGGATTGGGAATCAACTTCTTAAACACCAATTATACATTTACCGATACTATCTTCATGAAAAAAGATCTTATTTACTTTAATAACATCGCATTTCATGATGAAAAAGGAAATACCGCCATGCTTAGCGGTAAAGTGGTACACGATTATTTCTCGAACTTCTTATATTATGTAGACCTTGTCGGAGATAATTTCATGCTTTACAATGCCACTCAGAAACTTAATCCTATGTTCTACGGAACGGTTTTCGGATCGGGTTCGGGGGTTATTAAAGGAGACGAAAGAGCTGTAGATATCAATGTAAATATGCAGACCAACAGCAACACTAATATTTTCATGAATTTCATGGAAGAGACAGCCTCCGAATATTCTTTTATCAGATATAAAACCAAAGAAGAGGCAACCGATTCTATAAAAAATTCAAATGAAAAGGTCAAATTCAACAGATTAAAAACCGACTCGGGAATTGAAATCAATATGAACTTTTATATCGATGCTACCCCTGACGCTACTGTTGAATTATTGATGGATCCTGTGGGAGGTGATAAACTTAGAGGATCGGGCACAGGAGCCTTACAATTTACATGGGGAACCAATAAAGAACCGATGCTTTATGGAACTTACATGATTAATAAAGGGTCCTATAATTTTACATTCCAAAAAATATTTGAGCGTAAATTTACAATACAAGATGGTAGTTTCGTCCAGTTCAGAGGCGATCCGTTCGAAGCTAATATTGATATTACAGCCATATACCGGGTGATAGCCAATCTGAACGATCTCGACCAGAATATAGCAAAGAACACAGGACAAGCCAGTGTACCTGTAAATTGTATATTGAATATCACAGGGGCATTACGCCAACCGAAAGTAAATCTGGATATTGCTTTACCTTCTGCCGATCCCGAGGTACAACGACAAATAAAGAGTTTGATCAGCACGGAAGACATGATAAACAGACAGATTGTTTACTTGTTATTGCTATCTAAATTCTATACACCCAATTATGCACTCACCGATCAGAAAACTTCTGATTTTGCGGCAGTTGCATCAGCAACCCTATCCACTCAACTGAGTAATATACTCAGTCAATTGGATGACCGTTGGCAGGTGGGTACAAATATCCGCACAAGTGATACAGGATTCTCCAGTACCGAAGTAGAACTTATCCTTTCAAGCAGGTTGCTTAATGACAGGGTTCTATTTAATGGTAACTTCGGATATCGTGATAATCCCATGACACAGGATGCTTTCATCGGTGATGTGGATATCGAAGTTTTACTTAACCGTATCGGTACCTGGCGTCTTAAAGCTTACAACCATTATAACGAAAAGTATTATTACGTCGGAAGCGGGGGTAGTGGCAATGGAGTACAAACACAAGGTGTAGGTATTTTATATAAAAAAGACTTCGATTATCTGAGAGAACTATTTACACGACCTAAGAAGAAAAATAGTCCTTTACAGACCGACTCCACGAAGCGACAGGACACGGTTAAGCATATCAACCAAATTGTCAAAATGAAGTAATGATTCATATCGATCAGCAAACAAAGCAATTTATAGCACAACACGAATCGGATGACATACGGCAGCTTGCTTTAAAAGCGAAATCGTATCCTGAGATTGATATGCCTATGGCTATTCAACAAATTGCAGGAAGACAAATTGCTAAATATAAAATTCCCTATTGGTATCGGCACGAAGATATTATTTATCCCCGACATCTATCGATGGAGCAGTGTTCGTCTGAAATCACAGCCCTTTACAAAGCCTCTTTATGTAAAGGTGATACGCTTGTAGATCTTACAGGCGGATTGGGTGTCGATTTTTCATTCATGGCAAAAGATCGTAAGCAAGCCTGTTACGTAGAAACTCAAAGTGAATTGGTAGAGCTGTCAAAACGTAATTTTAACACACTGAAGTTAGATTATGCTGAAATCAGAAAAGAGGACGCAGTTTCTTTTCTCAACTCATTTGATCAGATTGCTGATACTATATTTATAGACCCGGCAAGGAGAAACGACACCGGTAAAAAGACGGTTCTCATAGAAGACTGTACTCCCAATCTGATCGAAATAGACGAGCTTTTAAACAGCAAAGCCAAGCGGATAGTTATAAAGTTATCACCCATGCTCGATATTACTCTTGCTCTTGGTTCTCTCAGCAATGTAACCGAGGTACATATAATAAGTGTAAACAATGAGTGCAAGGAACTTCTATTCATCAAAGAGAGTTCACAGAAAGAAACTCAACTAATCTGTGTTAATCTTTTAACTCATAGAGATAATGAGTCTTTTACTTTCACCAAAGCCGTGGAAAGTTCATCCTGCATTTCCCATACAGATATTACCGGAAAATACTTATACGAACCGAACAGTTCTATACTAAAGGCAGGAGCATATAGAAGTGTAGCTTTAAAATATAATCTTAAAAAGCTGCATCCTAACAGTCATCTGTATACTTCCGATAACTTAGAGAGTGACTTTCCCGGTCGTAAATTTGAAATTAAAGAACTAATTTCACCCAATAAGAAAGAAATCAAAGTACATTTCAAAGATATAAGACAAGCTAATATTGCAACAAGAAACTACCCTTTTTCGGTAGCCGATATAAGGAGGCAAACCAAGCTCAAAGAGGGAGGAACCGATTATATATTTGCTACGACTCTGGCTAATGAAAAAAAAGTATTAATTTTGTGTCAAAAGGTTCCCGACTAAAGTCACAGACTTTTTTATCATAAAAAATACAATGCTGTCCATGCAAACTATCTCCAAAGTAAAGAAATATATTCAGGATAATGCGCTACTTACCGATAAGGCTACAGTTATTATCGGAGTTAGCGGTGGTGCCGATTCGATGGCTCTATTGGATATACTTCATCATCTGGGATATGATTGTATTGTAGCACACTGCAATTTTCATCTGCGAGGGCAGGAATCGTACCGGGACGAATATTTTGTAGAAAAGATTGCATCCAAATATAAATTCAAATATGTATCGGCAAATTTCGATACAAAGAAATATATTGAAGAGGAATCTATTTCCTTAGAGATGGCCGCTCGCGAACTGCGTTATGCGTGGTTCGAAAAAATCAGAAAAGAATACAAAGCCGAAAAAATTGCCGTAGCGCACCATCAGGACGATTCGGTAGAAACCGTTTTGATTAACCTCATTAGAGGTACAGGAATACGAGGACTGAGTGGTATAGCTCCTATCAACGGAAAAGTGATCCGCCCCCTACTCTGCATTTTCAGAGATGATATTCTCGAATACCTGAAAGCCGGACATATTGGCTTTGTAGAGGACAGTACCAATAAAGAAGATATTTATACACGGAACAAAATACGTTTGAATGTAATACCTCTTCTTAAGTCGATCAACCCGTCTGTTGTACAGGCTATACAAAGAACATCTGAAAACTTATCTCGTACCGAAAGTATATATAATGCGTATGTTGAGAAGGCAAAACGCAAAGTATTTTCAGACAATAAGATTGATATAAATGCCTTATTGAAGCAGAAAGAACCGAAGACCATTCTTTTCGAAATTCTGTTTTCCTATGGATTCAACACCTCTACTGTCGACAATATTTTTGACTCAATAAACGGTCAATCCGGTAAAATCTTTTATGCTACCGATTATCAACTCATAAAAGACAGGGAAGCATTTCTACTTGAACCCATTAACAATCAACCCGATAGTATTTATACTCTTTTTGAACACGAAACAGAGATTGTTGAGCCCTTCGAGATGACACTTGAATCGTTCCGCAAAACTTCATCGTTTAAAATAGAACAAGACCCCAATATTATCTACTTAGATAAAGGTCGGTTGATATATCCTCTTATTATCCGCAGATGGAAACACGGCGATAAATTTATTCCCTTTGGGATGAAAGGTCACAAAAAAGTAAGCGATTATTTTACCGATCGTAAATTCAGTTTAGTAGACAAAAACAATACATGGCTTCTATGTTCTGCCGATGATATTGCATGGATTGTAGGTGAACGTATTGATGACCGATTCAAAATAACCGGCAAAACGATAGAAGTTCTTAAGATTACTTTACATCAGAAGTAGCTTTAGCAAGTTCTTTTTCCAAGCGTCCGATTTGCGAATTAAGAGTTTTAATGCTCGACTCCACACTGAGCATTTCAAGCTTATGTGCATCGTCTTGATCCTCTTGTTTTCTCAATTCCTCCAGATAACCTCCTAAAGAAGCTTGATATTTAAGGTAATATTCTAAAGCTTTATCCGCTTGCCGTAATTCATAATCATATGTGGTTGCTAAAGAGAAATAGAGGTACATATTCTGGTTTTTAGTCCCATATTTTGTAGCTTCCGCATAGTTTTCAACTGCTCCCTTATATTCTTCTAATCCCTCATGTGCCTTGGCTAAGCCTCTGAAGTAAAGATAGAGGTACATATCCGCAGGAATTGTACGATCAAGAAGAATACCGAAATAATTAACCGCATTGGTATATTCTCTGATCTCATTCGACATTACAGCCAGACAATATAATACTCTTACATTAGTAGAATCTTGTGCATAGGCTTTTATTAAATAGGGCAAAGCTTTTTCGTTTTCTCCCAATGAATAATAAGAGATGCCCAAACTCCGATTGACAACCAGAGAACTGTCTCCATTCAAATAACACCTTTCGAATCGAGGCACAGCATCTTCATAAAAATCAGCGCCATAATAACTTAAGCCATTCAGTAAATTGATTTGCTTATTGGTACTATCCTTTTTCACAAAGCTATCGGAAAGTTTTATTGCTGCTCCAAAGTTTTTTAATTTAATATTTATATTTATCAAACTGGCTATTGAAAAAACATCCATAGTATCTGCCTCCAACGCCTTACTGTAATAAACCATTGCACTATCGGGAAGATTCATATTCTCGAAACATTGAGCAGAACGCTTAATCATATTATTCAATTTATATCCATCTGATAATGTCTTATAGTCTGCCAATGCAGCTTTATAATTATCGAGACGAAATAGCATATCCGCTCTCTTGATCTTATAATATACGTTGATTGAATCGAGCTTTATTAATTCATCATAGCATTTTAAGCTCGCATTCCAATTCGAAAGTGCCTGATAGCATAAAGCCATTTCCGATTTTATTTTTAAATCGTCGGGATATTCCTGTGCCAGAGAGAATAATACCTCAATCGCCTTCGAATAATTGTCTAATCCCTTATAGCAAATAGCCTTCTTCTGTTGAAGCTCTTTGGTTTGTTCTTCATTATCAATAGCAACTAATGCTTTATCGAATTGATAACCAGCAATGTATTCATCAATAATCGGATAATTATCTTGCGCATTCAATACAGTGTAATATCCAAAAAATAAAATGATTAGGAAGTTAAGTGTTCTCATAATTAGATTACTATTTTTTCGTAAATCTACACAATAATAATAAAAACTAAAAATAAACCGAGAAAAAAATATTTAATCAGACAAAAAATTGTTTTTCTAAAAAATATATATAATTTTGTAGAACGATAAGAAAAAACTACAGATTTCTTATTTGAATCATAGTAAAAAAACTCGATTGTATCCTTATTATTTTGCATCAACATCAAATTGAATCAGCAACTATCTCTCATGCTGTCTAATCAGAATATTAAATAACAAAACAACATAGAATATACATGCGTATATACAACATTCTTGAGCTAAACGAAAAGCTCACAACTGAATTAAGAACCTTAGCTAAAGAACTAGGTATAAAACGTCCTGATGCATATAAGAAGGACGAATTAATCTACAAAATTTTAGACGAACAAGCTATTCTTGAGGCAAAAAACAAAAATTCGGAGAGCTACAAAGCTGAAAGCAAACAATCAGAAAAGAAAAATGCAGAAGCTCCGGCAAAAACAAAACCGAATAAAGCCGCTCCTGCCCCAAAAGCTGCCGCTGTTGAAGCTAAAATAGAAGAGGTTAAAGAAGAAAAGGAAACAGAGAAAACTCCGACCAATCAGCAACCTCCGGTAAATACTCCTACAGAAGAAGCTACAGTAGCCAAACCTAAAGAAAGAGTAGTTCACCGTAAAAGTGCAGAAACCTCCAGTAATAATACAAACGAACCTACAAATACTAAAACAATCCCGCAAAGGCCAACGCAATTAGTATTTAAGTCCAGCAAACCACGTACCGAATCCAAAGAAGAAGTTCCGGCAATGGCTCCCCTATCACCTCTTGAGGTAGATACGGATGTAGCACCCGTTGTTGTAGAATCGCCTAAAATGGCTCCGGTAACAATTCCTGCCCCTACGCCCGCTCCGGCACCTTCAACGGTTGCAAGTAACAGTGGAAATAGCAGCAACATTCAAAATCAGAAACCAAGCAATAATCAGGCACAGGAAAAATCTTTCGAATTTGAAGGAATTTTATCTGCGACAGGTGTATTAGAAATAATGCAGGAAGGTTACGGATTTTTACGTTCTTCTGATTACAACTATATGTCTTCTCCCGATGACATCTATATATCTCAATCCCAGATACGTCTATTCGGTCTGAAAACAGGAGATATTGTAGAAGGCCCTATCCGCCCTCCAAAAGAAGGTGAGAAATTTTTCCCTCTTGTAAAAGTGGATAAAATAAACGGACGCAGTCCCGACGAAGTTAGAGACCGTGTTCCATTCGATCACCTTAAGCCTCTTTTCCCTGATGAAAAGTTCAGATTAACATCCGGCAGAAATGATAATTTCTCATGCCGTGTTGTAGATTTATTCTCTCCAATAGGTAAAGGACAACGTGGTCTTATTGTTGCTCAGCCTAAAACAGGTAAAACATCATTACTTAAAGATATAGCAAACGCCATAGCGACCAACCATCCTGAAGTATACATGATTGTATTATTGATAGATGAACGTCCTGAGGAGGTTACCGACATGGAAAGAAGTGTAAATGCTGAAGTTATTGCATCTACTTTCGATGAGCCGGCAGACCGCCACGTAAAAATTGCGGAAATTGTACTGAACAAGGCAAAACGTATGGTTGAATGCGGTCATGATGTAGTCATTTTATTAGACTCTATCACCCGTTTGGCCCGTGCTTACAATACAGTTCAACCGGCATCAGGTAAAGTACTTACAGGTGGGGTTGACGCAAATGCATTACATAAACCGAAACGTTTCTTCGGAGCAGCCCGTAACATCGAAAACGGTGGCTCTCTAACCATAATTGCTACGGCTCTTACTGAAACCGGTTCTAAGATGGATGATGTTATCTTCGAAGAATTTAAAGGTACAGGTAACATGGAACTTCAATTGGATCGTAAATTATCTAACAAACGCGTATTTCCTGCTGTTGACATTATCTCATCAAGTACACGTCGTGACGATCTGTTACTTGATCCCGATACACTTAACCGTATGTGGGTACTTCGCAACTTCTTATCGGATATGAATTCGGTGGAAGCAATGCAGTTCCTTGATAAGAGATTGAAGAAAACAATCAACAATGAGGAGTTCTTGATTTCAATGAACGACTAAGAAATAAACAGTTAAGATAAAGACATCAGTCTTTAACCTTAAACTCAAAAAATTAAAGCAAGGATTGTTTGATATCAAAACAATCCTTGCTTTCTTTGTATATCATTCAATTATAGGTCTTAGTAATACTGTAAAGTTCGGCTTTACTCATGCTAGGCTGAATAATGAAAGCAGTAAATATTTACTTTACTAAATCTATATCAGATATGTCACATAATCATGCTCATGGTGGACATTCTCATTCGCACAGTCACACCACAAACAAGAGAGCTCTTACCTTTAGTTTCCTGCTTATTGCAGGATTTATGTTTGTCGAATTCATCGGAGGCATCCTCACCAATAGTTTGGCACTGTTATCGGATGCAGGTCATATGCTTAGCGATTCTGTAGCCTTAGGGCTTAGTCTGGCAGCGATCATATTCGGGCAGAAAGCAGCAACGATAGAGAAAACATATGGTTACAAACGCTTCGAAATACTAGCCGCCTTACTTAATGGAATTGCTCTTGTCGCTTTATCCGCTTACATATTATATGAAGCCATAGTACGCCTCTCCTCCCCACCCCAAGTAATTGGAAAGGGCATGATGATTATAGCAATTATCGGTCTACTTATCAATATTGTTGTCGCATGGATATTATCGAGAGGCGAAACTAAAGAAAACCTAAACGTAAGAAGTGCATTTCTACATGTCTTGGGTGATTTACTAGGTTCAGTAGGTGCGATTATTGCAGCATTATTAATTCTACTTTTCGGATGGAATATAGCCGACCCTATCGCCAGTATGATTGTCTCAATTATTGTTCTTTACAGTGGATGGCATATTTTAAAAGATTCTGTTAATATTTTGATGGAAAGTAAACCTTCGAATATCCACACGCATGAAGTAGTTGATATTTTATCTGCAATACCCGATGTAGAAGACGTGCACGATTTACATATATGGATGATTACTCAGGAATTCCCATCACTAACTGTACATCTTAGAGTAAAAAACGATTCAGACAGAGATCTTATATTGGAGCAGGCACTCGAAGCTTTAGCCGATCATACAGGCATCAAACATATAACGATACAAATTGAAGGACGTAAACTAAAAGTTGAAGAACCTTGCTGTACATTATATTAAGGCTAAAAATTATTGAAGAATCAATATTTAAAAAAAATACTATGAAAAAAGCAATCTTACTTGTATTCATTATGACTTTATCTTTTACTAAAATGCAAAGCCAGACTCCCAACCCCAACCATGCATGGCTAGACGAAGCCCGATTTGGTTTATTTGTCCATTTTGGTCCGTATAGTGTATTAGGAGATGGCGAATGGGTAATGCAAAACCGCCCCATAAAAGTACAAGAATATAAAAAGCTTCAAAAATTCTTTAATCCACAAGATTTTGATGCTAAAACTTGGGTAAAAATCGCTAAAGATGCAGGAATGAAATACATAACATTCACTTCACGCCATCACGACGGATTCAGCAATTGGAATACAAAGCAATCGGACTGGAATATAATGAATACCCCTCATTTTGGCAGAGATATTGTTAAAGAATTAGCTGACGAATGTCATAAAGAAGGAATTAAATTAGTATTATACTATTCACTTATCGATTGGTCAAGAACCGATTATCAATATTGGACAGGAGGTACAGGACAAGGCTGTGGTCGCACAGAAAGAGGTGACTGGAATTCGTATATCAACTTCATGAAAGCTCAGTTAACCGAACTATTGACAAATTATGGAGATATCGCAGGTATCTGGTTTGATGGAGACTGGGATCAGCACCCCAATGGCAGCCATACACATGCAACATCCAAAGTAGATTGGCATTATCCTGAAATTTACAACCTGATCCACACACTTCAACCCAATTGTATGATATCGAATAATCATCACAAAGAGCCTTTAAAGGGGGAAGACTATCAGGCATTCGAAAAAGATTTACCGGGAGAAAACAAAACAGGATTCAGCGAAGGGCAAACAGCATCCAAACATATCCCTATGGAAACGTGCGAGACAATGAATAACACGTGGGGATATAGTATTACAGATACAAACTTCAAATCGACCACCGCAATAATACATTACTTAGTAAAAGCTGCCGGATATGGAGCCAACCTATTATTGAATGTAGGTCCCATGCCTAATGGAGAGATACAACCCGAATCGGTAAAGTGCTTACAGGAGGTAGGTATCTGGACTAAAAAGTTTGGTCAAACTATCTACGGAACGCAGGGAGGAGTCATAAAACCTCAATCGTGGGGAGCAACTACCCAAAAAGGAAAAACACATTATATCCACTTATTTGAACAAGACGGCAATAAGTTTACAATAAATATCCCTCAAAAAATTAAATCAGCACGATGGGTTAATATAGATTCTAAATTAAATTGGACGGTGGATAAAAAAACAGGAAATGTTACTTTCGATTTATTAAATGTTCAGTTTGACGATATAGATTCAATTATCGAAATTGTTGTACAATAAGATTCTGTTATTCAATTCGTTTTATCTATCAGTAAGGCAGTGGGCAATCAACAGATGCAGTAGAGACTGGCATGTGTCTGCCCGAATTAAGACCGAATTAAGAAACAGCAAACAAGAGAAAATAAAGCAATCAAAAAGTGTCACTTTTGTTACTTTTGTAACCTTTTGAATCATTAAACACTGATTAATAGATCGTTAACTATTTCGAAAAAGTAACACTCAGAAGTCGCCTTTGTCACTTTATTGAATACTTTTTGTAACTATTGTCACCCTATTGTGTAACTATTTCAATCACAGATCAGCATAAATAAATATATGATCTGACTTAAATCACTTAAGCTCAACATTTCTCAAAAAATAATAAGCAATACATTTGATTTATTCTTTGAAAAACAATACCTTTGCACCGTTTTTTAAACAACATAATGTCTAATTTATTAATAAAATGATCCTAAAGGATCGAACAGTAACAAATGTCTGATAACTTAAAAAATGTAAGTCCAATTGAAGATTTCGATTGGAATGCTTATGAGATCGGTGAAACTTTCTCAGAAAGAAGCAAAGAAGATTTAGAAAAAACTTATGACCAGTCGTTGAGCAGAATCAATGATAAAGAAGTGGTTATGGGTAAAGTAAGCTCTATGAACAAACGCGAAGTGGTTGTGAATATTGGTTACAAATCTGACGGTATTGTTTCGATGAACGAATTTCGTTACAACCCCGATTTAAAAGTGGGTGACGAAGTAGAAGTATACATCGAAAGCCAAGAAGACAAAAAAGGACAGCTTATCCTTTCTCACAAAAAAGCACGCGCTTCTCGCTCTTGGGAACGTGTTAACGAAGCTCTTGAAAAAGACGAAATTATCAAAGGATACATCAAATGCCGTACTAAGGGCGGTATGATTGTAGACGTATTTGGTATCGAGGCGTTCCTTCCGGGATCTCAAATCGATGTTAAGCCAATCCGTGACTATGATGTATTCGTAGATAAAACTATGGAATTCAAAGTGGTTAAAATCAACCACGAATTCAAAAACGTTGTTGTATCTCACAAAGCTCTTATCGAGGCTGAACTTGAACAACAAAAGAAAGACATCATCTCGAAACTGGAAAAAGGACAAGTGCTAGAAGGTACTGTTAAAAACATCACTTCTTATGGTGTATTTATCGACCTTGGCGGTGTAGATGGTCTTATCCACATTACTGACCTTTCTTGGGGACGTGTACAACATCCGGAAGAAGTGGTTAAATTGGATGAAAAAATCAACGTGGTTATCCTTGACTTCGATGATGACAAAAAACGTATCGCTCTTGGTCTAAAACAACTTACTCCTCATCCATGGGATGCTCTTAGCGCTGACTTGAAAGTTGGTGACAAAGTGAAAGGTAGAGTTGTTGTTATGGCTGACTATGGTGCATTCATCGAAATCACTACAGGAGTAGAAGGTCTTATCCACGTATCAGAAATGAGCTGGACACAACACCTACGCAGCGCTCAAGACTTTATGAAAGTGGGTGACGAAGTAGAAGCCGTTGTTCTTACTCTTGATCGTGACGAACGCAAAATGTCTCTGGGTATCAAACAATTGAAACCAGATCCATGGGAAAATATCGAAGAAAAATATCCGGTTGGAAGCCAACATACTGCTAAAGTACGTAACTTCACTAACTTCGGAGTATTTGCTGAAATAGAAGAAGGCGTTGATGGTCTAATCCACATTTCAGATCTTTCTTGGACTAAGAAAATCAAACACCCAAGCGAAATAACTCAAATCGGTGCTGATATCCAAGTTCAAGTACTTGAAATAGACAAAGACAACCGTCGTTTGAGCCTAGGTCACAAACAATTGGAAGAAAATCCTTGGGATGTATTCGAAACTATCTTTACAGTAGGATCAGTACACGAAGGTACAGTTGTTGAACTTGTTGACAAAGGTGCTGTTATCTCTCTTCCTTACGGTGTTGAAGGTTTTGCAACTCCAAAACACTTAGTGAAAGAAGACGGAACACAAGCTCAGGTTGAAGACAAACTAGAGTTCAAAGTTATCGAATTCAATAAAGATTCTAAGAGAATCATCGTTTCTCATAGCAAAGTTTATGAAGACGAAAAAGGTGGTGGTGAAAATAGAGAAGCTTCTGAAAAAAGAGCTCCTAGAAAATCAGCTAAAAAAGACGATGCTCCTCAAATGACATCTACTGCTGCTGAAAAAACTACTTTAGGTGATATCGAAGAACTTGCTGCTTTGAGAGATAAACTTTCAGGCGAAGGCAAATAAGAATTTATACAATTCTATATACGAGAAGGTGTAACGAAAGTTGCACCTTTTCTGTTTTAATGCTGGACACACAAGCTAGAAAACAAATAGAAATACCAGTATATTTATTATATTTGTAAATAATAAGGTTGCAGACCTAACTCTTAGCGATAGTAGCTATTCTCACACTAAAATCAATTTTAATGAAAATGAATCGTTTCCTCATTTTGGGATGTTTCCTTTGGGCTACACTTTCGGTCTGTGCTCAAGGCTATGAGCTTAGAAAAAATATTGGATCAATTATCGAAAATAAGAATGCAACTGTTGGAGTCGCTATCATCTTTAATGGTAAAGATACATTGACTGTAAATAATCAGTATCGTTACCCTACAATGAGTGTATACAAATTTCATCAAGCCCTAGCGGTATTAGATAATCTGAACAGACGAAATTTACCTTTAGATCAACAAATATATATAAGTAAATCAGCATTACAACCTGACACCCATAGTCCGCTAAGGGATGCAAGACCCGAAGGTAACTTTTACATGCCAATTAAAGAATTGCTACAATATAGCGTATCTCAAAGTGATAATAATGCCTGCGATATATTATTTAGCTTTTTAGGAGGTACCGATTATGTCGAAAAATATATAAAGAGCCTGGGCATTATGCAAATCGCGATTACTGCAACAGAAAAGGAAATGCATGATGATCATAGTAAACAATATGCCAACTGGACTACTCCTTATTCTGCGGTTGAGCTTCTCGAAAAATTTAGGCAACAGGACGACTGGTTCCCACCGAAATATAAAAACTTCTTATGGGAATCACTTATTGATACATCTACGGGGCAGGATAAAATAAAAGCTTTGCTTCCTCCAAATACTGTAGTAGGGCACAAAACAGGGACTTCATTTCGCAACGCACAGGGTCTTAAAGCTGCCGATAATGATTTAGGTTTTATAGAACTACCCAATGGTAAACAATTTTCAATCGCAGTCTTTATCGTAAATTCAATAGAAGATGATAAGACAAATGCAACAATAATAGCTCAAATATCTAAAGCTGCCTACGACTATTATAAAGCCAAATAAAGACACAACTCAATATAATTCAAAGTGTGTAATTATAATTATTAGCTGCACTAATAAAAAGACATGAGCTTAGAAGTAAATTTTAAATAAAATATAGATGTACGACCTCTCCGTGTTAAGTAAATATAGAACCCAGCTTATGGGCTTTGCTATATTATGGATTACTTTTTATCATATGTCACTTGTCTTCTACATACCTATTATTTCGGAAATTAAATGGTTGGGGTATGCGGGTGTTGAAATTTTTTTCATGGTTTCCGGAATTGGTCTTTTTTTTTCATGGCAACAAAACCCCTCGACTATCTCTTTTTATAAAAAGAGATTATTACGAATATTTCCAACTCACATATTAATAGCAATAATCTTTACTTCAATTGCTATATATCTATATAAATACGAGATCTCATATCTATTTTATAGTATAACTACACTAGGATTTTGGGTAGGAAAGGGGGATACTCTTACGTCTCCTTGGTTTATATCTGCAATCGTTTTTTTATATATCCTAACTCCTGTTTTTTTAAAATATTTTCAAAAGAGAATCATAACAGCTTCAATCATAATAAGTTTAATATCAATTATTATTTCGATATTAATAACTAACACAGATTTCAGCTATCTACAAATATTTACAGCAAGAATTCCATCTTTTTTGATGGGATTATGCGTGGGATATCTAATTATTAATAAGAAGAGAATATCCCCTCTCACCGTCTATTATCTTTACCTATCTTTATTAGTAGGAATAATATTCATTATTTGCCAATTACATAATGTGGGAGATTATTTCAAATATACGGCATATGGATTTATTTGGTATCCACTAATACTAACAACACTTCCTTTGTGTTTATTACTAACCAAAGTTTTCGATATACTTCCAACATATATCTTTTCCTCCATACTTACATTCTGGGGAACATATAGCCTCACTATTTATCTATACCATGAAAAGATTTTGTTTTTACTTACATATCATACGAAAATGAATGGATTAATTCTAAATATTTTAGCCATAGCTGTTACTATTGTAGCAGCATATATTACCTCAAACATAATTACATTTTTGACCAATAAATATAGTAGGATCAAAATCTATAATTAAATACCATTTTCTAAATCTAATGAATTATAATATAACAAATATTTACTATCTTCATCGAATCATTTTAAGACAATATGCCTAAAATTTCGGAACGTGGAATACAAATGCCCAGCTCCCCTATCAGGAAGTTGGCACCCTTATCAGACTCAGCTAAAGCAAGAGGGCTGAAAGTTTATCATCTTAATATCGGTCAACCCGATTTACCTACACCTCAAGCAGGTTTAGACGCACTAAAGAATATTGACAGAACCATTCTCGAATATAGTCCTAGTGATGGTTACCGCTCTTATCGCGAGAAATTAGTGGGCTACTATGCCAAATACAATATAAATGTATCGGCTGACGAGATTATTATAACTACCGGAGGATCAGAAGCCGTTCTCTTCGCCTTCCTAGCCTGTTTAAATCCCGGTGATGAGATTATTGTACCTGAACCCGCCTATGCCAATTACATGGCTTTTGCGGTCTCTGCAGGCGCCATAATAAGACCTGTATCTTCAACTATTGAAGAAGGTTTCGCTCTACCTCCAATTGAAAAATTTGAGGAACTTATCAATGAGCGAACTAAAGGGATTATGATATGCAATCCTAATAATCCAACCGGCTACTTATATTCGAGAGCTGAGATGAACCAGATAAAGAAACTTATCCAAAAATATGATTTATATTTGTTTTCGGACGAGGTTTATCGCGAATTCATATATACAGGGTCTCCCTATGTTTCGGCTTGTCACTTGGTAGGTATTGAAGAGAATGTAGTGCTTATCGACTCTGTGTCGAAACGATATAGCGAGTGCGGCATACGTATAGGTGCCCTTATAAGCAAAAACAAGGAACTTCTAAAGGCAGTAATGAAATTCTGCCAAGCACGTTTAAGTCCACCACTTATCGGACAAATAGTTGCAGAAGCTTCTTTGGATGCAGATCCCGATTATTTACGTGATACGTACGAGGAATATGTCGAACGCCGCAAATTCTTAATTGACAGATTAAACATGATTCCCGGAGTTTATTCTCCGATACCTATGGGGGCTTTCTATACAGTGGTAAAACTACCTGTAGATGATGCCGATAAGTTCTGTGAATGGTGCCTATCCGATTTCGAATACGAAGGTCAAACTATTTTTATGGCTCCTGCTTCGGGCTTTTATACAACACCCGGATTAGGTAAAAATGAAGTCAGAATGGCTTATGTTCTAAATAAAGAAGATTTAGGTAATGCCTTAACAGTTCTGGAAAAAGCATTGGAAGCATATAACACTCTTGAAAAATAAGAGGAAATCATCAGTAGCATATCATATATAAAAGGAAAACCGATCTTACAGATCGGTTTTCCTTTTATATTCTATTAAATATCAGAAAGAGAGAGAGTATAACCCTTATTTCTCTCTAATAATAATATTGATTTGTGTACCTGACAAATTCCAATGCTCTCGAATACGATTCTCCAAGAAGCGTTTATATGGGTCTTTAATCCACTGAGGTAAATTACAGAAGAACACAAACGTAGGAACCTGCGTATTGGGTAATTGGGTAATGTATTTAATCTTAACATATTTCCCTTTATTTGAGGGAGGCGGTGTACGCTCTATGATAGGCAACATCACCTCATTCAGCTTATGAGTAGGTATTCTAACTTTTTTATGAGTATAAACCTCTTTAGCCATTTCTAAAACCTTAAGAATACGCTGTTTTGTTGATGCGGAAGCAAATACAATAGGAAAATCAGTAAAAGGAGCTAATCTTTCACGAATTGTATTTTCGAATGTCTTAACAACAATCTGCTCTTTATTTTCTACTAAATCCCATTTATTCACACATACAACTAATCCCTTCCTATTCTTTTGAATAATAGAGAATATATTCAAGTCCTGACTTTCGATACCTTGTGTAGCATCAAGCATCAAAACGCAAACATCCGAATTTTCGATTGCTTTAATAGAACGGATTACCGAATAATACTCCAAGTCTTCCGTAACTTTTCCTTTCTTGCGAATACCTGCTGTATCAACCAGATAAAAGTCCATATTGAACTTATCGAAACGAGTATATACCGAATCACGTGTTGTACCGGCAATATCGGTTACAATATTACGCTCTTCGTCAATCAAAGCATTTACGAACGATGATTTTCCGGCATTAGGGCGACCTACTACTGCAATACGAGGTATAGTATCCTCATAAGTATCGAATACCTGATCGTCTTTCTTCGTAAACTTACTGATAACTAAATCAAGCAGATCACCAGTTCCGGCGCCGTTTATTGCCGAAATATTTATTGGATCACCCAATCCTAATGAGTAAAACTCAGCAGAAAGCGGGTGAACATTAAAATTGTCAGCCTTATTTGTTACTAAAATAACAGGTTTACCTTTTGCTCTACGCAAGATATGAGCCACGCCCAAATCCAGATCAGTAACACCATTCATTACATCTACTACAAACAGAATTACATCTGCTTCTTGTATCGCAATTTTCACTTGCTTATTGATTTCTTCCTCAAAAATATCATCCGAGTTTACAACCCATCCACCGGTATCAACCACAGAGAACTCTAGTCCTCCCCACTCTGTTTTACCGTATTGTCTGTCGCGAGTTGTCCCCGAAGTCTCATCAACAATAGCCTGACGAGTTTGTATCAGACGATTGAAAAGTGTTGATTTTCCTACATTTGGACGTCCAACAATCGCTACTAAATTTCCCATAAATTATTAAGATCTATCTTATTTGGTGCAAAGATACTTATTTTTTATCGTTTTAAAGTCCCCGACCTATTTAATGTTTTTTTGCCCGAATAAAAGCTTCTTCTCCGTAAAGTTAAAAACCGAGATAGCGATTCAACAATTTTTCGATTCTACGATGTTGAAACCCTTTCTTAAAGAGAAATAAGAATAAGCTGTTTACTAATTTGTTATAAAACAGATTTGAGCATTTCGTTGTCTTGAGTATTTTTTTGATCACGTCTCTATTCTGAATCTCAAAAGAACTGTTATTGATTATAGATATAGCCGCATTTTCGCCTGTTTTGAAGGCATAATATAGACCTTCTCCCGATATAGAATCGGCATAGCCTCCGGCATCTCCTATCAGTATTATATTATCTTTGAAAGGGTAATCTATTTTATCGAACATCGGAATATACGCTCCCCTAATTCGCTGATTGCTTACTATATTATTATCTTTCAAATATTTTCGAAATACATTTACATCCAGATTTTCATATCCGCATCCGACTACACACCCATCTTTATTTGGGAAAATATAGGCAAATCCTCCTACAAACTCTTTTGGAAAAAAAACTTGTATGTTTTCGATAGATTTATCATCAGTAGCTGTTTCTAAACATATAATTCCTTTCGATCGATTAGGGTGTAAATAGTTACGTACAAAACTATTGGCTCCGTCTGCACCAACAAGATAGTCGCACGAAAAAAGCTGCCCATCGGCAAGAGTAATGTATACCTTACCCTCTTTCTCCTCTATTACGGTTGGTTTTCCCTGCTGTATTTTACCTCCAATATTAATATATTCTTTGTATAATACATAATCAAATTCTTTTCTGCTTACTGTTCTTGTTTCGGTATATAAGCGGTAAGTACACAAATACTTATTATCCGAATATACCTCAAAATTATTAACCGCATGATAATCGTACGTTATTTCTCCAAAAATAGATTTAACTATCTTATGGGCTTTAGGCGTAAGTCCTCCCCCGCACAATTTTTCACGTGGAAATTCTGCTCTATCAATGATGAGGCATTCCTTGCTATTTTTTGTCAATATATAGCCACACGTAATGCCTGCCGGACCACCTCCTATAATAATCGTATTAAAATGCTTTATTTCCATATATCCAGTTTTGATAAGGTAGAATTACTATTTTTGTTATCGACAAAATTAACAATATTTTTCAAATTAAATACCCAAGTAATATGTTTGCAACATACAACCCGGGTATTTTTTTATTTCAAATGAGCCGCTTTATTGATTTTGATATTATGAAGCAGATTTATTCATTTCTTCTACAATTTCCATTCCCTTCAAAATAGCTTGTTCGTTCATGGGTAGCATGCTGTGGTGCCTTTCGGGAAGAGATTTTTTTAAGCCCATCATTACATGCTCTAATGTAACTATAGGACACACTTTAAGCAATCCACCCAAAACAAACATATTGAATGCTTTCTGATTTTTAAGCTCGGAGGCCGTAGCCATAGCTTCTATTTTATAGACCGAGATATCGGTTCTTTTGGGCGCACGTGGAATACCTTCGGGATCATAAAGCAAAATACCTCCCGGCTTAACCTGAGATTCGAATTTATCGAGTGATGGCTGGTTCAATATTATTGCAATATCATATTCACTAACAATAGGCGAACTGATAGTATTGTCACTCAATATGACAGTTACATTTGCTGTTCCTCCACGTTGTTCGGGACCATATGACGGAAACCACGAAACCTCTTTTCCTTCCATTAAACCTGAGTAAGCTAAAATCTTACCCATCGATAATACGCCTTGTCCACCGAATCCGGCTATAATAATTTCGTTTACCATTATTTATTTTCTTCTTAAGGTCTCAGACCTTTTTATTGCTTTGGTAAGTATAAAAGCCAAAGCTAGTTATATTTATAAAACAGGTCATTAAATACTTTCAGTTACTTATTCAAGGTCTCAGATCAGATATTTTTTATGTCACCCATAGGATATACAGGAAACATATTTTCTACCATCCAGTCATTTGCTCCTGCAGGACTCATTTTCCAACCGGCACTGCAAGTAGAAACTATTTCTACAATAGAAGTACCTTTGCCGTCCAACGAATTCTGGAAAGCTTTAGCAATCATTCTTTTCGCTTTTTTCACGGCACCAGCTGTATGTACACTGTGTCGTGTAGCCAGACAAACACCCGGCAATTGAGCCAATAAATCGGTAATCTTCAATGGATATCCATTTTCATGGGTATCACGACCATTGGGCGTAGTCGAAGTTTTCATATTCATCAAAGTAGTCGGAGCCATTTGTCCGCCGGTCATACCATATATACCATTATTTATAAAAATAATAGCAATATTTTCGCCACGGTTGGCAGCATGAATAGTTTCGGCAGTACCAATGGCAGCTAAGTCTCCATCGCCTTGATATGTAAATACCATCTTATCAGGATTTAAGCGTTTTACCGCAGTAGCCAAAGCCGGAGCCCTACCATGTGCAGCCTCCTGCCAGTCGATATCTAAATAATCATATGCAAATACAGCACAGCCCACAGGAGCTATACCTATAGTTATTTCTTTCAAGCCCATTTCATCGATTACTTCTGCAACCAATTTATGGACAACACCATGCGAACAACCCGGGCAATAATGCATCTGGGTTTCGTTCATCAATACGGGTTTGGCATATACCAAATTCTTTGGATCTATTATACTGGTGCTCATTCTATTTATATCCTTAAGTACATTAATAAGGGGTTGCGATTTAAAACTAACAACCCATTTTTTCTTTTAAAGCAACAACTACTTCATTAGGTGTAGGAATAATTCCCCCCAAACGTCCGAAGTGTTCAACCGGAACTTGCCCGTTTACAGATAAACGTACATCTTCAACCATTTGTCCGGCATTCATTTCTACAGTCAATATCCCTTTTACCTTCGAAGCATATTCCTTAATAATCTTCGTTGGGAAAGGCCACAGTGTTATCGGTCTTAATACTCCCACCTTTATACCTTCTGCTCTAGCCAGTTCAATCGCTTTTTGACTGATACGGGCAGCCGACCCAAAGGCTACTATAAGATAATCTATATCCTCACAATCTATCTCCTGATATCTTATTTCATTGGCTTCAATTTCTTTATATTTTGCCTGCAAATCTAAATTACATTTTTCCATCACGGCAGAATCCAACTGAAGGGTCGTAATAACATTGGGTTTACGATCGGCAGGTTTGCCCAACGTTGCCCAAGGACATTGTTCGCGTATTTCTTTCTCTGTACGTCTTCTTCTAAATTCTGGAAGTTTTACTTTTTCCATCATTTGTCCGATTACACCATCTGCAAGTATGGTAGCAGGTGTCGAATATTTAAACGCAAGTTCAAACCCCAGATCTACAAAATCGGCCATTTCCTGAACCGATGCCGGAGCAAGAGTTATCATTTTATAATCGCCATGTCCCCCACCCTTTACAGTCTGAAAATAATCAGATTGAGATGGTTGAATAGTTCCCAGACCGGGACCACCACGCATTACATTAATAAGCAGGCAAGGCAAATTACCTCCTGCAAGGAAAGAAACACCTTCCTGCATAAGGCTCATACCTGTACTTGACGATGATGTCATCACCATTTTACCGCAGCCTGCACCTCCATATACCATATTGATAGAGGCGGTTTCGCTCTCAGCCTGCATTACAACCATACCGGTTGTTGTCCAGGGAGCTTCGGCCATCAATGTTTCTATAATTTCCGATTGGGGAGTAATAGGATAGCCGAAGTAGCCATCAACTCCTATGCGAATTGCAGCATGGGCGATTGCCTCGTTGCCCTTCATCAAATATATTTCTTCTGACATAACTTTTAATTGGAGTAAGTTAATATACTACAAAAGACTAATATTCCTAAGAAATTAGCCTTTTTGTCTATATACGGTTAAACATCCATCAGGACAAACATAGCCACAATTGGCACATCCGATGCATGCATCCTCATTTTTCATAAATACGTAATGATATCCTTTTTCGTTTACCTCGCGAGCCTGCAATTCAAGCACGTCACAAGGACAGGATACAACACAGAGATCGCAGCCTTTACATCGTTCGACGTCGACCACTACTGTTCCTTTTACTTTTGCCATATCTTATTATAGATAGTTGTCAATTTACTTTTGATAATTCCACATTTCGTTTTCCGGTCAGTTGAATGGATACAAAGTTATAGCTTATTATCACATTCCATTCTTTTTTATCCATAAAATTGTCAACAGAATGTTAAGAAGGCATTATCCGATTACACTTAAAAACAAGATACACAAGCATATTGCCAATAGATAATTTTGATAAGAAAGTATTAATAAAATAAACTTTTTCATCCACAACAGGTAATCTGCTCCTTCGTCCTTGTATAAATTCTAAAATATAAATTAACTTTGAGCATTATTGAATCTATTTTCACAGAGATTTCCAGAAATTCATTCCAAGCAGAATATGATTAAACATCCGATATACACAATCTTAGCTTTTCTTCTATTCACTTTCAATCTATCAGCTCAGCAGGCTAAGATAAGTGGTACTGTTACCAATTTCGACAATAGCCCTGTAGATTTTGTCAGTGTATCGCTGCAAGGCTCTTCATTGGGTGTTTTCACTAACAATCAGGGGAAGTACCAGATATCCGTACCGATGGGAGACTCCATTATCATTGTATTTTCGAGGGTAGGCTATCAAACATCGAAAAAACAGATTGCTAAAGTCATCGGAAACATGACTCTCAATATGATGATGCGGGAAACCGTATTAGAAGAGGTAACTATCCTTGGAGAAAAAGGCCAAACAACTACTATGGGAAAAATAGAAATAGGAAAGACTAATCTATTGGCCGATCCCACAGGAGGAAGTATCGAGTCTATACTCGCTTTAGGACCGGGCGTAAGCAATACAAATGAGATGAGTTCTCAGTACTCGGTTCGCGGGGGTAATTATGATGAAAATATTGTATATGTAAACGGAATAGAAATCTACAGACCGCTCCTGATCCGTTCGGGGCAACAGGAAGGACTTAGTTTCATAAATCCGAACATGGCTAAAGAAGTAAAATTCTCAACAGGAGGTTTCGAAGCTGCCTATGGTGACAGGATGGCTTCTGCCCTTGATATTACATACAAAAGACCACAAACCTTCGAAGCTTCTGTTGCAGGGAGTTTATTGGGTGCAAATGCTTATGTCGGAAGTTCCAGCGGACGCTTTACCCAGATAACCGGATTCAGATACAAAACAACACGGGCCTTACTCGGCACTTTAGATACAAGCGCAGAATACGATCCCACATTTGTAGATGCACAAACTTATATGACTCTCGGATTATCTCCGAAATGGGAAGTCAGCTTTTTAGGCAATGTATCCAGCAACGTCTATAAATTTATACCTCAAAGCCGTCAGACACGATTTGGCTCGGCTGCCAATGCAAAAAACTTCACTGTTTATTTTGATGGTCAGGAGAATGATAAATTCCTGACTTACTTCGGGGCATTGAGTATGAAAGGTAAGCTAACCGATAATCTCGAAATAGAATTTATGGGATCGGCTTTCGCTTCAAGAGAATACGAACGTTATGATATAAGCGGAGAATATAGACTAACTGATCTTGGTCTTTCGTCCAACGGAATGGAAGGTGAAAACGGTAACCTATTAGGTGTCGGTTCGTATTTGGAACATGCACGCAACAATCTGAATATAGATGTATCGAATATCCGCCATCTTGGCTCATTTAAATTTGGAAAACACGCTCTACGTTGGGGAATAACTATTCAACAAGAAAAAATAGACGATCAGATAAAAGAATGGAGTGTTCGCGATTCGGCAGGTCACTCCCTACCCAACCTTGGAGACAAAGTAAGTGTATATTCCAATCTGAGATCGGATAATATAATAAACAGCAACCGATATGCCGGATTTTTACAGGATACCTATCAATTCACTTCGGGAGATAATATTATATATATCAATGCAGGTATAAGAGCCAGCCATTGGACGTTTAATGACGAAACTATTATTAGTCCCCGTGCATCCATAGCACTGATACCCGACACCAAGAGAGATATTACTTTACGTTTTGCGACAGGTATTTATTATCAGGCACCTTTCTATCGCGAATATCAGAAGATAGTAACCACAGGGCAAAACTCAGTGGTTGTTCTCAATAAAGACATAAAATCTCAGAAATCAATACACTTCATAGTAGGAGGCGATTATAAATTCAAAACAATGGATCGCCCTTTTAAATTTACAAGCGAAGTGTATTATAAGAAATTATCCGACTTGGTTCCATATACCGTTGATAACGTCAAGATCAGATATTCGGGAGAAAACTCGGGAACAGGATATGCAATGGGATGGGACATGAAACTATTCGGCGAGTTTGTAAAAGGCTCGGATAGTTGGATAAGCTTCTCTTTAATGAAAACCCAACAAACCGTAAACGGTATAAAAGCACCACTGCCTACCGATCAGGGTTATAATATATCCTTGTTTTTTCAAGACTATTTCCCCGGAATAGAACGCCTGACAATGAACCTCAGAGGTCACTTATCTCAAGGACTACCACAAGCATCGCCTAATGCCGAATTTTTCGAAAAAGGATTCTTCCGAACTCCGGCCTATCGCAGAGTCGATATCGGCTTTGCATGGCAAGCCTTAGGGGAGGATTTTAAAATAAGAAACAACAACACATTTTTAGGATCATTCAAAAACATTTGGTTTGGTGCTGATATATTTAACCTCTTTGCAATAAGCAATACAAATTCATACTACTGGATTACCAATGTATTTAACCAGCAATTTGCAGTACCCAATTACTTAACGGGACGCCAACTAAATTTTAAAATTGTAGCTGATTTCTGATCCGTACAGGTAACCTTACGTAGGTTATTACCTTAGACTATAATTAGAGCTATCTCTGTTTTTTCAGCCCGCAAAATTACAATAAGGTTTGCAGCCTTATAAAGAATTATTAATCAATAAATCTTGGAATTCTCATTTTTTTTTCAACAACAAAAACACAAAATCACTATTCAGTGTTATATATAAATAGTATCTTTACGAGATATACCTAAATGTGTCAGCTATAATATTATATATAAATAATCACTGATACAAAGAGCATTAGAGGCATAACAAAGCTTCTACCCCGACAGAGAAAAGAAAAAAACAATATATAATGATTTACAAATGGAATTACAAACCACTTACACCAAAAGAGACAGAAATAAGAGATGAGCTATCAACTCAGTTGGGTATGCATCCGGCTCTGTGTCAACTACTTATTCAACGCGGGATCAACTCCGTTGAGCAAGCTCAAAAATTCTTCCATCCAAGTTTAAAAGATCTTCACGATCCTTTTCTCTTGCCCGATATGGATAAAGCTATCGATAGAATCGAGAATGCTTTAGGACAGAAAGAACGCATTTTGGTATACGGTGATTATGATGTAGACGGAACCACAGCAGTGGCATTAGTCTACAAGTTCTTAAGAAAGTTTACAACCAATCTCGATTATTATATCCCCGACAGATATGATGAAGGATACGGAATATCGGAGCAGGGAATAGATTATGCAGCCGAAACAGATGTAAAACTGATTATTGCTCTTGATTGTGGTATAAAAGCCATCGAAAAAGTAAAATATGCAAAAAGTAAAGGGATTGATTTCATCATCTGTGACCATCACATGCCTGATGAAACATTGCCCGATGCTGTAGCTGTTGTAGATGCAAAACGAGTAGACTCGATCTACCCTTACGAACATTTATCAGGCTGTGGAGTCGGTTTTAAGTTGGCACAAGCTTTAGCTCAGAATAACAAAATTGACTTTTCGGAGTTACTCGACCTTCTCGATTTAGTTGCTGTAAGCGTAGCATCTGATATTGTACCCCTTACAGGTGAAAACCGAATCCTGACTTATTACGGATTAAAGCAACTCAACTCCAGTCCCAGTATGGGATTACAAGGCATCATCGATATTTGCGGACTAAATGACAAATCGATCACCGTAAGTGATATTGTATTTAAAATAGGTCCTCGTATTAATGCCTCGGGGCGCATGATGAACGGAAAGGAAGCGGTTGATCTGCTTTTATCGAATACAGCACTCGATGCAAAACTAAAGAGTGAAAATATAGACCATTATAATGCAAATCGCCGCGAACTGGATAAGCGTATTACAGAAGAAGCGATCAACTTTATAGAATCGGAACTTGATATAACTAAGATTAACAGCATAGTTATATTCAATAAAGATTGGCACAAAGGTGTAATAGGAATCGTAGCATCGAGGCTTACCGAGAAATATTACCGCCCGGCAGTTGTTCTGACTAAATCGAACAACTTAGTTACAGGCTCTGCCAGATCAGTTATGGGCTTTGATGTATATAAAGCCATTGAGGCATGTAAAGATATACTCGAAAACTTTGGAGGGCATACCTATGCAGCAGGGCTTTCGTTGAAGGAAGAAAATTTATCTGAATTCAGACGCCGTTTCGAAGCAATGTCTGTAGAACTTATTGCTCCTGAAATGATGCGTCCTCAGATTGATATTAATGCTGAATTAAATTTTATCGATATCAATAATAAATTTGTTTCCGATTTGGATAAATTTGCACCGTTCGGCCCGGAAAATCTTAATCCGATCTTTGTCTCAAAAGACGTTGCTGATTATGGAAACAGCAAATTAGTAGGTAAAGATTCTCTCCATATCAAATTAGACATGGTAGATTCGTCACTCAACACTCCCATGCATGGCATCGCTTTCAGGCAAAGCAATAGTTTTAGTATGATCAAAAAAGGTCTCTATGACATTTGCTATACATTGGAAGAAAACATTCATAACGGAAAAACTAACACTCAATTATACATAAAGGATATTGATAAAGGACAATTTTAAGGTCTAAGACCTTAAAATTGATTTAGGAATAAAAACAAGAGATAGTTTTAATTATAATCTAAAGTAATACATATTTAATATTACTTATTTACAAAAATGATAGTCAATATATGAGAGGTTTAATTGTGTTTTTTACGGCAGCAGCTCTACTATCTATCGGAACTGCTTGCAATAGTGATAGAAAAGTAGAGGTTATTAACAATAGCGCTTCCAGCGATAATAGTGATATGAAAGAATCCCCATCACAACCGTTGACATCCGATAGTTACATCACCAAATTGGGAGAACTGAATGTTACTTTAGTGGGACATGCATCTCTCATGCTTGAAATTAATGGAAAAATAATACACGTAGATCCATATTCAAAAGTTGCAGATTATTCGAAGTTACCTAAAGCTGATTTAATTCTATTGACTCACGAACATTCCGACCATTTGGATTTAGGAGCTATTGAGCAGATAAGACAAGCTAAAACCCGTTTTATAGTATCAAAAGTATGTGCAGACTCAATCGGTTATGGTGAAGTTCTTAACAATGGAGATAAAACAATTTTCGAAAAAATTGATATCCAAGCCGTTCCCGCATATAATATTGAAAATAAAAAAGATAATGGCGAATATTATCATCCAAAAGGAAGAGGCAATGGTTATGTATTAACTTTAGGAAGCGAAAAAGTATATATAGCAGGAGATACAGAAAACATTCCGGAGATGGAACAACTGAAAGGTGCGTACATCGCTTTCCTTCCTAAAAATACGCCTTATACAATGACCGACGATATGTTTATAGATGCTGCTCAAAAAGTATCGCCTGTATACCTTTACCCTTATCACTTTTCAGAGTTTAATGACAAAAAAATCATTAAGGCTTTAGAAAAGGAAAACAATAAAGCAAAGTTATTAGTGCGTTCAATGTCGAACCTCTAAAATATTCTGAAAACAGAATTGAATATTTTTCATAAAATACTTCATGAATACTGGAGATATTCAGAATTCAGACCTTTACAGGAAGATATTATCAAATCTGTCTTTTCAGGGAAAGACACTCTAGGTCTAATGCCTACCGGAGGCGGAAAGTCTATCACTTTTCAGGTTCCGGCTTTGGCTATGGACGGTATCTGCCTTGTAATCACCCCCCTTATTGCCCTGATGAAAGATCAGGTTGACAATCTGAAAGAAAAAGGCATAAGAGCATTGTCTATTTACTCAGGAATGTCTCACAATGAGATATTGATTACTCTGGATAATGCCATCTTGGGAGATTACAAATTTCTCTACATTTCACCCGAACGCCTCGGTACACAATTATTTCAGGCTAAGCTTCGAAGTATGAATGTGTGCCTTCTGGCTATTGACGAATCTCATTGTATATCGCAATGGGGGTACGACTTCCGTCCTTCTTACATGAATATCGCCGATATAAGGAAGGAGCTCCCCAATGTCCCCGTACTGGCACTTACCGCAACCGCTACTCTTGAGGTGACAGATGATATTCAAAACATTCTGGGATTTAAAGAAAAAAATGTCTTCAGAAAAAGTTTCGAAAGAAAAAATCTCTCCTACATCGTTCGGGAAAGTGATAATAAAACCGAATCTTTAGTCAGGATCTTGTCAAAGATTCAAGGTAGCGCTATAGTATATGTGCGCAGTCGATTAAAGACAAAGGAAATTGCAACCGAATTGATACAGCACGGGCTTTCAGCCGATTTTTATCATGCAGGATTAAGCAGCGATGATAAAACACGCAAGCAAAATGCATGGAAAGATAACGAATGTCGAATTATTGTATCTACAAATGCTTTCGGAATGGGGATTGACAAGCCTGATGTGCGAGTAGTGGTTCATACAGACTTACCTAATTCAATAGAAGAATATTATCAGGAAGCAGGGCGGGCAGGCAGAGACGAAAAAAAGGCCTATGCAGTTATCCTATATTCAAAAACAGACAGTACTAAATTAAAGAAACGTATTAGCGATGAATTCCCCGAACGTGACTTCGTCATTGCAGTATATGAGTCATTAGCCTATTTCTTTCAGATAGCTGAAGGTTTCGGACATAATTCGACTTATGATTTCAGCTTACAAAAATTCTGCTCTACATACAAGTACCCTCTTATACCCACACACAATGCGCTGAAGATTATCGAATTATCAGGATATATCGAATATACTGATGATACAGACAACCAGTCGAGAATAATTTTCACCATTTATAGAGACGAACTATATAAATACGAATTCACTAAAGAATACGAGCATCTTATAAGCATAGTATTAAGACTGTATACCGGCATATTCGCAGACTATGTTACTATAAATGAAGCAACAATAGCCTTCCATCTTCAAAAGAGCAGAACCGAAGTATACCACATGCTAAAAATACTGGCTAAAAAACGGATAATAGAATATATACCTTTCAAGAAAACTCCTTTCATAATTTATAAACAGCCCAGGATTTCCATAAAATATTTTGTAATTCCCCAAAGTGTCTACGAAGTAAGGAGAAAGAGATTCGAAAAACGAATTATAGCCATAACCGATTATGCTGAAAGAAACGATATATGCCGTAGCAGGATGCTACTAACATATTTTGGAGAAAAAAAGAGCTCCGATTGCGGACACTGTGACGTATGTCTCGCAAAATCCGATACAGGAATCAGTAATTATAAATTCAATGATATTTCTGATAAGATAAAAAAACTCATCTGTGAAAAAGATTATTCTATTGATGATCTGACAAGCGAAATATCAGAATATAAAGAAGAAGACATCATCCATGTTATTCGTTTCCACCTCGATCAGGAATCTTTTTTAATACAGAATGATTATATTAAGATCAATAAAAAGAAAGAGTAAATATCTGTAAAGACATTTACTCTTTCAACATTACTACTTATGTATCTGGAATTTGTGAAAAGATCGCTTATTGTACTGAAGTTCCATCTTCATTATAGCTATAAGATGCCTTTTCAGGATTACCCCATGCTTTAGCACTTTCGTTCCAAGCATAACGAGCTACACTCATTACCTTAGTACCATCGTATGTGTAAACCATCATATTGGAAGGAGTCCAATTCTTACTCGATTCATTCCATATATAAGTAATCTTAGACACGAATGCCCCTTGTTCATTTAATGTGTTTACTTTCTTTTTGAAAGGTACAAGATTATTGTTCTTGACATCTCCTTTAAAATAAGTAGTTGAAACTACATTTTCTGTTTTTTCAACATTATGATACAATACTGCATCCGAATCTGCCTTTACCACGCTAGAATTAGTTGCAAACAAAAGCAGAGCAACAACAACTGAAGTAAAAACATTTACTTTCATAATGATATTTTTTTTAATGATTAATTGTTTATTTCATTATCATAATTCAAATTTAAGCAATATTTCGGACTAAAAATATCATTATGATACAAATATTAGTAAACATGCTATTAAACATGTTTGTAAACAAAAAGATCACAGATATCATAATGACATCTGCGATCTTTTTGATAAAATAGAATATATATATATTTTTCAACCGAAGTCATCAAACAACAACATCTCAGGAGGAACACCCAAATCGTCTAACATCTTCTTGACCGAATTAGCCATTGGTCCCGGTCCACACATGTAGTATTCGATATCCTCCGGAGCATCATGGTCTTTCAGATAGTTATCGTATATTACCTGATGTATAAATCCTATGTAGCCTGTCCAGTTATCTTCAGGTAAAGGTTCGGAAAGAGCTATATTGAAAGTAAAGTTTGGGTATTCTTTTTCTATTTGACGGAAATCTTCTTCATAGAAAATCTCATTCTTTGAACGGGCACCATACCAATACGATATTTGCCTATCAGTAGTTTTGAGTGTATTAAATAAATGTAGCAACTGCGAACGAAGTGGTGCCATACCCGCACCTCCACCTATATACAGCATCTCGTTTTTAGTATCCAGAATATGAAAATCGCCATAAGGCCCCGATACACTCACTTTATCACCCGGTTTAAGTCCGAAAATATAGGAAGATCCTATACCCGGTTTTATTCCTTGTTTCCAGCCACCTATAGACCGATCGAAAGGCGGAGTGGCTATACGAATATTAAGCATTACAATATCACCTTCTGCCGGATAGTTAGCCATCGAATAAGCCCGCATGGTCTCTTCGGTATTGACTATTCCCAAATCCCACATCTTAAATTTATCCCATTCAGATTTAAAGCGATCTTCAATAATAAATTCAGTAAAACTAAACTTATACTTAGGTATATTAATTTGAATATATGAACCCGGTTTAAAATCAAGATGTTCGCCTTCAGGCAATCTTACTACAAATTCTTTGATGAAAGAGGCTACATTATTATTAGATACTACCTCACACTCCCACTCTTTCACTCCGAAAACTTCAGCAGGTATTTCAACTTGCATATCAGCTTTTATCTTTGTTTGGCAACCTAATCGCCAATGCTCTTTTTGCTGTTTCCGAGAAAAAAAGCCCACCTCGGTAGGGAGTATTTCTCCTCCACCCTCTATCACTCTACATCGGCATTCACCACATGTACCTCCACCTCCGCAAGCCGAAGACAAATAAATTTGCTGCGATTGCAAAGCACTAAGTACTGATGTACCGATTGGACTCTTAAACTCTTTCTCTCCGTTTACCAATACACTGACATTTCCCGAAGGAAGTAACTTCGCCTTAGAATAAAGAATGGCAATAACAAAAAGTAAAGTCAGAATCAAAAATGCAACTACACTAGAGATTACTGTCAACATACTTGAAGACATCAAAAACATCATAAATTTTCACTTTTATCTTTTAAGGTCTGATACCTCATTTATTATTCAATTTCCTTCTTTTGAATAACTAGCTTCAAGAATTGTATTTCGTATAAAATTTAACTCCAGACTAGTTTCCGGATCTCCCTCTTTAAAAGCAGGTATGGTATATGAGAACAAAATAATTCTTCGCCCTTTTGAATCTACTGGGACTATTACCTCCCAAGAATAAACCAGAATATCATCGCCCCCTTCATTTGTCAGTTTAACATCTTCTTCCAATGGAAAACCTTCCTCGACGTACATACCCGAGTCGGACGACAGTTTTACACTTTCGTTATACTCCTCTTTTAATTCAGTAGACAGAACACTCAACCTTAATGTTCCCGAATCGGAATCTTCTCTGTAAAAAGCAGCATTTCCGTCATCGTAATATTCTTCTTTCCAATTGGCTGGCAATTTAAAAGAAACTATCCCGTCATTGTATTTAATTAGTTTCATATCGTTAAGTAAATTATGTAAAAGTCTAAGAACTTAAAGTTTGATACCCGAGAAACTCATAAAAGCTATTCCCATCAGTGCTGTTATAATGAAAGTGATTCCTAAACCCCTCAAAGGTTTCGGAATATCCGAATATTCGAGCCTTTCCCGTATAGCAGCTAAGCCTACGATAGCCAAAAACCAACCGACACCCGATCCTAAACCGTATACGGTAGCATAACCGATATTGGGAAATTCTTTCTGCTGCATAAATAGAGATCCTCCAAATATGGCACAATTTACAGCCAACAGAGGTAGAAATATTCCTAAAGTTGCGTATAAGGACGGACTATATTTCTCGATAAGCAGAGCTAATATTTGTGTAACCGATGCCAATACTGCAATAAAGACCAGTAATGTCAACATACTCAAGTCAACATCTTTGAAACTATCACCCAACCATTGCAAAGCACCCGGTTTCAGTAAATAATTTTCCAACAAATAATTAATGGGAACAGTTATTGTCAGTAGAAATATTACTGCAATACCAAGTCCTATAGCTGTTTTTACATTCTTTGAGATAGCGAGAAATGTACACATACCTAAAAAGTATGCGAATATCATATTCTCAATAAAAATAGATCGAATAAATATATTAATAGCCTCTTGCATAATCGTTCAGTTCTTTTTTTCTGATAATCATATTTAAGGTTTCAAACCTTCTATTCAGACTGTATCTAGTTTAGCCTTCCTGTAAATCTTTATTGCGAGATCGTTGTATCCAGATCAATACAGCAACAACTATTAAAGCCATAGGAGGTAATATCATAAACCCATTATCCATATAGCCTATATTATAGAATGATTGAGGTATAATCTCGAATCCCAGCAACGTTCCCGATCCTAATAATTCCCGGATAAATCCAACTATAAACAATACTACGGCATACCCTAAACCATTACCAATACCATCTAAAAATGAAGCAACAGGTCCGTTACCTAAAGCAAAAGCTTCTAAACGCCCCATCAAAATACAATTGGTAAGAATAAGGCTTATAAATACCGATAATTGTTTATTTACGTCAAATGCATACGCTTTAAGCAATTCACTCACTAATGTCACCAAAGCTGCTGCTATAACCATTTGCACTATTATGCGAATCTTATCGGGAATAAGGTTACGTAATAGGGACAAGAATAAATTAGCAAAAGCAACCACAATAGTTACACAAACACCCATCATTATCGAAGCCTCCAGCTTGGTAGTCACAGCCAATGTAGAGCAAACTCCTAATACCTGTACCAGAATTGGATTTTTCTTATTTAAAGGGCCTAATAATATAGCCCTTGTTTTATCTGATAATAGCTGACTCATTCTAGTTCTTCTTTAAATTTTCCAAAAACTTACTATAACCTTCCAATGTATTATAGAGCATATTATCTATACCATGACTGGTAATTGTTCCACCTGATATACCATCGACATAATCTCTGTCCGAAACACTTTTACCGGGTTTTACAATTGCTATTGATTTAAATACACCGCCTTTATAAAGCTCTTTACCTACAAATTCGTCACTAAACCAGTCGTGAGCAACTTCAGCCCCCAATCCGGGAGTCTCAGATTCATGATCGAAGTCGGCACCATACACTGTATTACCATCTTCATGTACGGCAATATATCCCCACATAGCACCCCACAATCCTGAACCTCTTAAAGCCAATATGTATAAGATTTTACCATCTAAGCTTGCCACATATACAGGATACCTGCGTTCATTTCGAGGCTTGTCCATCTCAACTTTCAAATCGGCATTAAATGCATCTTGCTGAGAATCCGGGATAATATTTCCATCCAAATCAATCATATACATATCCGGAATCAGTTCTTTGAACTTTCGTTCAGATTCGGTTCCTTTTGTATTTATATTAATAGAACGTAATATTTGCGACATTTTATCAACATCGGCATTCTTCTGCTGAATACCTTTTAATGATACGTGAACTATCGAAAGAACAACAGCTACAAGAATAACCATCACGCTTGCAAATAGTATCGTATATTTATTACTGTCTCTATTCATACACTTTTATCATTTTTTTGAGTTGCCCGCCTCATTCTGCGTTTAATATTTTTCCCGACTACCACATAATCGATCAGAGGAGCAAAAGCATTCATAAATAGTATAGCCAACATCATCCCTTCCGGATAACCGGGATTAAAGACACGGATCAAAACAGCTATCACTCCGATAAGGAATCCATAGACCCATTTTCCTGATTCGGTGCGAGCAGACGTAACAGGATCGGTAGCCATAAAAACAGCACCAAAAGCAAAGCCTCCCAACAGAATATGTTCCAAAGGAGTTATCTGCATCACCGCATTTACAGCAAACTGATTAATAAGAAGAGCTGTTGCCATTCCTCCAATAAAAACTGACACCATTGTTTTCCAGCTGGCAACGCCAAATAAGATCATAATAATTGCGCCTATCAGAATGGCTAATTTGGATGTTTCACCTATCGATCCGGGAATAAGCCCCAAAAACATATCCCAATAAGTAAGTACATGCCCCGTAACGTCAACCAATGTGACACTGTTTCCTGTGGCAGTTTCTATTTGTGATAAGGGAGTAGCTCCCGAAAAAGCGTCTACCGTTTGTGTAATACCATCCACCATATTTGCATCTCCCACTCCAAAGCTATTTTCAGCACGAACGAATACATGTTCTCCTGTCATTTTAGATGGGTATGCAAAAAACAAAAATGCCCTTGCTACCAAGGCTACATTAAATATATTATAACCTGTTCCTCCAAAAACTTCTTTAGCAAATACAACGGCAAAAGCTGTAGCAACGGCAAGCATCCATAGAGGAAGATCAACAGGTACGATCATAGGAATCAACATACCCGACACCAGAAACCCCTCCTGTACTTCGTGTCCTTTAATCTGTGCTATAATAATCTCAATACCCAATCCTACCACATATGACACAACTATTTTAGGTAGAATTGCCAATAAACCGAACAGAAAACAGTTCCAGAAAACAGGAACTTCGCCTATTGCCTGATAATGTTGGTAACCGACATTATACATTCCGAACAATAACGCAGGAATTAAAGCCAGAATAACCAATGACATGGTTCGCTTCGTATCAGAGGCATCATGTATATGCACTCCACTTTTAGAGGTAGTATTCGGTACATACAAAAATGTATCTACTGCATCATATAATGAATGCAATTTTTCGAACTTACCACCTTTTTCGAAATGAGGTTTTATTCTATTATCCAGTTGATTTCTTAGTGACTTCAATGTTATATCTATTTTTTATAAAACTTTCAACTAAGGTCGCAGACCTTTTTATTCCTTTGGCAAACATAATAACCGGAGATAGTTGTGCTGATAAATCATCGCATTAAATAGTTCGAATTACTTAGAGTCTGTTTAAATTTTATTGCTTTCTTTTTTCAAGACTTATTTTGAGATCTATTTTTCACTTATTACTAGCAGATTCAGCGGGCTGAATCAAGAGGAATAAGTGAAAAAGAGGCTCAAAAGAGCTTAAAAAAGTAGCAAAGAACAATGACAGCATTCCATAATAAAAATAGTTCGGTAAAATTTAAATAGACTCTTAATATGAAACATAAAAACTTCATTCCATTTCTTTCTTCAATTTGAGAAGTCCTTCTCTAATCTCCTTCTGGATTTCGAGTTTTGAAGTATCAACAAATTCGCACAATGCAAAATCTTCGGGAGCAACTTCATATATACCAAGTTGTTCCATCTTATCTACATTGTATGTTATTGTAGCCTTTATCAGTTGCTCCGGAAGAATATCCATCGGGAATACTTTATCATACTCATTAGACATAATTATGGCACGACGACCGCCCATCAAACGGGCATCTAAACGATATTTCTTATCAGGCTTCAATAAACTCACTAACTTAGATAAGTAAGTACCTCCTGCACTGTATTTTTTATTTAATCCGACAGAAGCCCAACCCACAAAATCGTGCTTATCATCCCCCTCGGGAATCACTGTAATTTGTGAATCATAAAAACGAAGCGATCCCTCCTTATCAATCTGCGTACCTGTTAACACATTACCCGATATATAACGCAAGTTATCACCTCTTGTAACATTAGCTTCAAATAGCCGATCGAGTTTGGAACCAATTACTACAGAATAATATCCTTTCTTTACAGTTTCCGAACCTGTGTATGCCACAAGACGAGTAAAATCAACATATCCCTTTAGTAGAAAACGACCAATTATCAACACATCGGGTGCGGTAATAGTCCAGACTGTTTCACCTTTATTTACAGGTTTTATTGCATTGATTTGGACTCCGGTATTTCCGGCAGGATGAGGTCCTTCAAATTCACAAATCTCAACATTCTTCGCATCAAGTAAAGCTACCGATTTAGTACCGGGACTAATTCCCATATACATTGTTCCGGAAGTCAGTTCAGACAAAGCTTCAATACCTTTTTGGAAAGCCTGAAGTTCGTTTTCTATTATAAAATCATATGAAGGAGCCAAGGGGGCAGAAGAAAATCCGGTAATAAATATATCACGGGGAGAGACATTGGGGTCTGCAATTATATCATAGGGACGTTGCTTGATAAAAGGCCAAAGTCCGGCTTTCAATAGTTTCGTTCTTATTCCATCTGCTGTATTATCCTCTATCAGAGCAGTATCCAAAACTTCCTGTTGAATCTCTTTATCTGCTTCTATAGTGATATCCAGAAGTTTTCGTTTTTCGCCTCGTGTGATCGATACCACGATACCACTCACAGGGGATACAAATACTAATTGATCATTCCTTTTATCGTGCATTAAAGGTGTACCTGCCTTCACGTGATCTCCAACTTTAACATCTACTTTAGGAATAAGACCGGGAAAATCTTCAGGTATAATTCGGAGGATAGATGGCTTTATATGACCCATAAAAACTTCAGGTGCACTACCTTCTATCGGAATATTCAGACCTTTCTTTATTTTAATATATTTTGGCATATAATACTTATGTCAAACGGTTTTGTAAGATATCTCGTTATTTATTAATATTACATAAACGATATCAAGCCTGATGCCTTTATTCGAAATGCGACAATAAATAGGTGACTGCCCTTTATATAGTATTCTTTTAAGAAATACAATATATTTTATCTATATAATAAGGAAAGCTATTATTACAAATATAATTTTTTTTTTCGAGAACTGAAAGTCAATCACTAGAAACTTCAGTCTACAAAAAAAGGATTGACTAAAATAGTCAATCCTTTTATATATTGTTTTAAACTTCACTAATAGGAAGTTAATCCGATGGTCACAAAGCAGCTATTTTACTTGCCGTTTTTCTTCTTAGGCTAGCTATCTCTTTTTCTGAATCATCATGATATTTTGCAGCTCTTTTCTCACCTTCTTTTCTTATTCTGTCGGCTTCTTTCTGAGCTCGCTTATCTGCATCTCTATGTGCCTTTTCCGAATTTTTTAAAGCTTTTGTTTTTGATTTCTCAATCTCCTTAGCTTCCTGTGCTTTTAACTTTTCTATCTTGGACTGAATTGTAGGATCTGCAGAATTTTTATTCTGAGCATAAGATACTTGAAGCCCCAACATACCGATTAAAAACATTGAAAATAGCAATTTCTTCATAAATATATAAAATGGTTATTATTAATCAATTAGTGTGTACTGACGCTATATATTTCCAAAAACATAGCCTACAAATCTAAAAATACTTATTGAATTTCTAGCAAAAAAAATGTTATTTTTTCAGAAATGAGTCTATTTGAGTTATTAAGAGCAAAAAAAATCTCCCATGAAAATTAACTCATGGGAGATACTTATATATTGAATAAATTATACTATTACCAAATAGAAGAACGCTTTTCAAGAGGCAAATAAAGAGAATCTTTATCTGTAATATTAAACGCTTTATACCAAGCTTCCACATGAGGCAAAGCACCATCTACACGCCATTTACCTAAAGCATGAGGGTCTATTTTAGTTAAGCGTCTGATTTCAGCATCTCTGATATTACCCGCCCATAGATTGGCATAGGCTAGGAAGAAACGTTGTTGAGGAGTAAATCCGTCAATCTTTTCGCCTGACTGCCCTTGTTTGGTTTTCATAAAGGCATAATAAGAAACTTGTATGCCTCCTTGATCGGCAATATTTTCACCTAAAGTAAACTGTCCATTAGCATGTAAATCGTCTAACACTACAATATTACTGAAATGATCTGCCAAGACTTTGGCTCTCTCCTCAAATTTCTTGGCATCTTCGGGAGTCCACCAGTCGGTCATATTACCGTTCTTATCATATTTACGACCCTGATCATCAAAACCATGAGTCATTTCGTGACCAATAACCACACCAATCGCACCATAGTTAACAGCATCATCAGCATCCATATAAAAGAATGGAGGTTGTAAGATACCTGCAGGGAAACAAATTTCGTTCGTAGTAGGATTATAATAAGCATTCACTGTTTGAGGCGACATTAACCACTCTGAACGGTCAACAGGTTTACCTAACTTACTTAACATAAAATCGAACTCGAAATTAGATGCACGGACTATATTTGCCCAGTAGTTATCATCTTTAATATCTAAAGCCGAAACATCTCTCCATTTGTCAGGGTAACCAATCTTCACGATAAACGTTCCCAGTTTTTCCTGAGCCTTAGCTTTAGTTTCTTTACTCATCCATTCCAAATTGTTGATACGTTCGCTCAACGATTCTTTAAGGTTCTTCACAAGATCGAGCATACGTTCTTTAGCCTTTGGAGGAAAATATTTTTCAACATACAATTGCCCTACTTCTTCTCCAAGAGATTCGTTTATTGTATTTACAGTTCTTTTCCAACGGGGTTGTATTACTTTACTTCCGCTCATTTCTTTACCATAGAATTCAAAATTCGCATTTACAAACTCATCATCCAGATATTTAGAAGCAGCATTAATTAAACACCACGAAAGATATGCTTTAGAATCTTTTACAGGTGTAGATTGGATCAGTTTTACAGCCGCAATAATAGGCTCTTTTTGAGAAACATTCAATTCCTTCAAATCTTTTGCACCTACAGCTGTAAAAAATTCATCCCATTTAAATTTAGCTATCGAATCATTAAGGCTACTAACCTGCATTTTATGATAGTTAAGTTCGGGAACACGTGTTTTTTCCTTCTCGAAATGAGATTTAGCCAATGCTGTTTCTATTTTCATGACAGCTGTGGCGGCCGCCTTAGCATCAGCCTCTGTATAACCTGCATGTTTAAACTGAGTTTCCATCAGTTTAATATAACCTTCACGTAAAGACTTCGATGTTGGATCGGTAGCCAAGTAATACTCACGTTCGCCCAATCCCAAACCACTTTGGTAGATATGAGCTATGTTCATCGAGCTATTCATATCATCGGCTCCCACATAAAAGCCAAAGAACGGAGCTGATGTATAGTGTCTGATTTTGCCCGAAAGAACAATAATATCTTCTACCGTAGAAGCTGCATTAATAGTTGCTAACTGCTCCAGAACAGGAGTTCCACCATCGGTATTCAACTTCACGCTATCCATACCCAGCTTATACAAATCTCCGATCTTTTGAGCGGTAGATCCCTGCTTATTTTCAGTTTTACCCAGTTCAATAATCAAATCTTTTATTTGCTTCTGATTATTTTCTCTCAACTGATCAAACGAACCATAACGAGAGTATTCGTCGGGTATAGGATTGGCATCAGACCATCCGCCTGTTGCGAAACGATAGAAATTACTACCGGGATTAGCTGTAGTATCCAAATTCTCAATCTTTAATCCTTCTACCATAAGCACCACCTCTTCTGCGTTAGCTTTCTGTTTACAACCAACCGTAGTTGCTGCGGCCAGAATAGCTACCGGTAAATAATAATACAATCTATTCATCTTTATTATATTTAATATTTATTCTTAAAACAGTCTTTATAAACTTTCTAACATACGTTTAATAACGGTCTGCGCTGAGATTTCACGATTGGCTGCTTCTTGAACTACTATTGATTGTGGACTTTCGATAACATCATCAGTAACAATCATATTACGACGTACAGGCAAACAATGCATAAAGTAGGCGTTATTAGTTAAAGCCATTTTCTCGGTGGATACTGTCCATGCCCTGTCTTTACTTAATATCTGTCCATAGTTAGGATCTGTATAAGCAGCCCAGTTCTTTGCATATACAAAGTCGGCGCCAGCCAAAGCTTTATCCTGATCATACTCAACTTTCGCACCACGCACAAACTTGGGGTCTAATTCGTATCCTTCGGGATGAGTAATCACAAAATCAACATCAGCCTCATTCATAAAATCAGCAAAAGAATTGGGTACAGCCTGTGGTAATGCTTTTGGGTGAGGTGCCCAAGTCAATACAACTTTAGGACGTGCAGTCTTTTTATATTCTTCAATAGTTATCAAATCGGCAAAAGCCTGCAAAGGATGTCCTGTGGCTGCTTCCATACTGAAAACAGGGCGTCCCGAATATTTGATAAACTGATTCAATATCTTTTCCTCATAATCGTCCTGCTTGTTCTCGAATTGAGCAAAAGCACGTACTCCTATAATGTCGCAATAACAGCCCATCACTGGAATTGCTTCCAACAAATGTTCGGTCTTGTCACCATCCATTATAACACCTCTTTCGGTTTCCAGCTTCCATGCTCCTTGATTTATATCCAGTACCATTGTATTCATACCAAGATTCATTCCAGCCTTTTGTGTACTCAAACGTGTACGCAAGCTAGAGTTGAAAAAAACCATCAAAAGGGTTTTATTTTCACCCAGATGTTTATATCCGAATCTGTTTTTTTTAACTTCTAATGCTTCCTGAATAGCAGCATTTAAATCCCCTAAATCTTTGACATTTGTGTACGTTTTCATAGAACAAAATGTATATATAATATATGTTATAAAATCACCCTAAAAACTTTCAAAAATCAAAGGTAATAATAATTAAAAACACAAAACGGTTATTATCTATCAATTTTGCGGAAAACAGAAGAAATCTATCAAACCGGTTGCAAGAAAAAAACATTGAAATTGAATCTTTATTTTCTCAAAACCGTCTTTTTCGAGTATTTTTGCACTCTAAAGTTAATAACAATGAAGCATTACATATTCCTATTAATGGCTATCGCATTTGAGATAGTAGCAACATCCTCACTAAAAATGTCCGAACAATTTACCAAGCTCATCCCCAGCGTTGTCACCGTAGTATGTTACATTGCTGCATTTTACTTTCTGAGTTTAACCCTTAGAACTTTACCCGTAGGAATAGCCTATGCGCTTTGGTCTGCGATAGGTATTGTTTTTATAACCATAATAGGAATTTTCGCTTTTAAACAAGTACCCGACCTTCCGGCTATTATCGGATTGGCACTTATTGTAGCAGGAGTAGTTATTATAAATGTTTGGTCTAAAACATCAGCACATTAAAGCCTCAAAACTATTATTTCTGAGCCAAATATTCGGCTGATGGTGTATGGATACTTCCATAAGGACAACCACACGCTTTAGATGATGATTTGCAGCTTATAAGCAAGCTTGCTATAAAAAGAATTACTAAAACTTTTTTCATTAAGAAATATAAGTATATAAATTGAACTTCTGCAAATGTAAAAATAATAATAAATACTTTTCAGCCATATGGATTTCTTAACATGCTATACAAATAAATCTCCTCTTTTAATGGAAGGTGCATTGGGAGAACGATTGAAACGCGAATATAATCTATCTTTTGATGCTGATGTAGCGATGGCAAGCCTCATTTATACCAACGAAGGTCGTCAAGCTTTAACGTATCTATGGAATGAGTACATAGCTATTGCTGAAAAACATAATCTCCCTTTTATTGCTACCACACCTACCCGACGAGCTAATAAAGAACGTGTTAATCAGTCGAAATACAGCGAAGATATCATCTCCGAAAATGTTTCCTTCTTAAGATCGATTAAAGCAAGTAGCTCAACAACCATGTTTACAGGAGGACTTATGGGATGCAAAGGAGATGCCTATCAAGCTAAAGATATGCTATCTATTGAAAAAGCCAAGAAATTTCATTCGTGGCAAGCCAACTTATTCCATGAATCGAAAGTCGATTTTTTGTTTGCAGCCATTATGCCGGCACTATCCGAAGCTATCGGAATGGCAAAAGCTTTAGAGGAAACCCATTTACCATATATTATAAGTTTTATGATTCTAGAAAACGGGTGTTTAATAGACGGGACTTCCATCCACGATGCTATTATGCTAATAGATAAATCAACACAACAAAAGCCCGTTTGTTATATGGCTAATTGTGTACATCCTAAGATTTTATATTCGGCATTAGAAAAAGAATTTAATCAAACCCCACTCGTAAAAGAACGCTTCGGTGGAATACAGGCAAATACATCTCCCCTTTCGCCTGAGGAATTAGATAACTCCGCCGACTTAAAATGTTCCGATAGTATTGAGCTTGCCAACGAAATTATTAAATTAAATGAGTTCATTAACCTTAATATTGTAGGAGGGTGCTGTGGCACAGACAATACACATATAGAACAAATTGCAAAAAGAATCTCAAATAAACAGATGATTTTTGAGAAAAAAAGCAACAAATAGGTCTGCGACCTTAAAATTTGTACTTTTGCAAATAAAATTTAGAAAAAGTGATTTCAATAGAAGGACTAACAGTAGAATTTGGAGGCCGTCCTCTTTTCGATAATATATCGTTTGTAGTAAACAAAAAAGACAGAATAGCACTTGTCGGCAAAAATGGAGCCGGTAAATCGACTATGCTCAAAATATTTGCGGGATTACAACAACCCACACAAGGAAACGTTTCATATCCTAAGGAACTTACCATTGGCTATTTGCCACAGCATATGCAACTGAACGATGGAAATACAGTTCTGGAGGAAGCGTCTTTGGCTTTCGATCATATTCAGCAATTAGAGATTGAATTAGAAGAAGTTAATGAACAACTTGCCACTCGTACTGATTATGAATCTAAAGAATATCATAATCTGATAGACAGGTCTTCTTACCTTAACGAACAATTCTTAATGTCGGGAGGTGGCAATTTCCTTGCAGAAGTAGAAAAAACACTGATTGGATTGGGTTTTAAACGTACGGATTTCGAACGCCCTACCAACGAATTCAGTGGAGGCTGGCGTATGCGCATCGAATTAACCAAGCTATTGCTTCGTCGTCCTGATGTATTGTTACTCGATGAGCCAACCAACCACCTCGATATAGAATCTATACAGTGGCTGGAGAATTTTCTTTCCACACATGCCAATGCAGTTATTCTGGTTTCTCACGACAGGGCTTTTCTGGACGCAGTAACTACACGTACCATAGAAATTTCGTTAGGGAAAATACACGATTATAAAGTTCATTATACCAAATATGTAGAGTTGAGAAAAGAGCGCCGCGAACAACAGATCAGAGCCTACGAAAATCAACAAAAACAAATACAGGAAACAGAAGACTTTATAGAGCGATTCCGATATAAAGCAACCAAAGCAGTACAAGTGCAATCGAGAATCAAGCAATTAGATAAGATCGACCGTTTGGAAGTGGACGAAGAAGACAATTCGAGTCTTCGCTTAAAATTCCCCCCTGCGCCACGATCAGGTTCATATCCCGTTATTGCTGATGGCTTAGAAAAAAGCTATGGAGATCATCTGATTTTTAAAGATGCCACTTTCACCATCAACCGAGGCGATAAAGTAGCCTTTGTAGGAAAGAACGGAGAAGGTAAATCGACCTTGGTAAAATGTATCATGGGCGAGACCGATTTCAAAGGAAAATTAGAATTAGGGCATAATGTAAAAATAGGATATTTCGCACAAAATCAGGCTTCATTACTCGACGAAAGCCGTACTGTATTTGAAACTATCGATTATGTAGCAACAGGCGATATACGCACCAGAATACGTGATATACTGGGAGCGTTCATGTTTGGAGGAGAAGCATCCGACAAAAAAGTAAAAGTACTTTCGGGAGGTGAACGAAGCCGTTTAGCAATGATCCGCCTATTATTAGAACCTGTTAATCTTCTGATTCTGGATGAGCCGACCAATCACTTGGATATGCGGTCGAAAGATGTCCTGAAAGATGCCATCAAGGAATTTGACGGTACGGTTATAGTTGTATCGCACGACCGTGAATTTTTAGATGGGCTTGTAGACAAGGTATACGAATTCGGAAACCAACAGGTAAAAGAACATTTGTACGGTATTTACGAATTTCTTCAAAAGAAAAAAATGGATACTCTACAAGAACTCGAAGCAGTTTCGGCTGCTAAGGTTGAAGCATCTGCCGCCAAAGCTGTTGAGGCAACTACGACAACGACAACTCCTACCCCATCAGAAAATAAGCTTTCTTATGAAGAACGGAAGGAACTGAACCGTCTCATCAAACGTCTTGAAAGGCAAATATCGGATATTGAGCAAAAAATAGAACGGATGGAACTGGAGAAAGCTTCTTTGGAAGAAACTCTCGCCACTCCCGAAGGATCAAGCGATCCTGCACTATTTGAAAAACACGGGAAAATGACAAAAGACATAGAGAATGAGATGAGTACATGGGAACTTATCACAATGGAACTCGAAGAAATGAAAACCAGAGCATAACAAAAAGAGAGATCAGTTGATCTCTCTTTTTGTTATATAGACAGTTATTTACCTATTCTCCAAGTGCTCTATTCTTTTATTTTGGAGTTCTATCAGGGATTGTTGTTCATTCAACCGCTTCTCTTGATTTATTGTATACAAAGTCAACTCCTCTATTTTTTGTAAAAGTTTTATTTGAAACTCATTCATATTAAGCCCGTCTTTTTGCATTTGCTTTTCAGATGGAATTTCGGGTAAATGCTTGTTTTCTTTTACAAAAGCTTCTACTTCAGAGAGTGGTTTTAAATTATAATCTTCTTCGAAAACAAAATCAGAGCCTTGAGTAATTTCCACTCTAACTTCTGTAGCACGAATAGTTCCTGCAACATCTAAAGGATACTGCGGATTATCTGTAAGAATTCCAACTTTAAAATTATGTTGCAATGTAATAAGCTTATTAGCACCATATGAGATATCTAAAAAAGCATTCGTGGGAGTATCTCTTGAAGAAAACAACCATGTTCCACCCGTATGATTAACTGGAACTAATGATAATCTGTTAGTATTTTTTCTATCCGGCATTTGTTTCCCTATTACCATTTCATTATCCAGATTTATTTGCCCTGCTTTGATACCTCCATTTACATCTAGTTCCGATTGTGGTGTTTCAGTTCCAATACCGACTTTACCTGCAAATACATTTTTATAAGGAACTTGCTTTTGACTAGTACCACTTAAGGCGGCGTCAGTAACTGTCCACCCTTGAAAATACTCAGCCTTTTCGCCCATACCTTGAGCAAAAGCACTCACCGTAAATCTCTGATAATAAATCTTCTGACCTAAAAAAATAACAACCTTACCATTTTCGTTACTAAGCCAGACATTTGGTGCGGTACCACCAAAGCTAGATGCCGTAGGAACATAAAATTCATTATTATAAATATACCATGCAATATTTAGATTAATTGTTGAAACTGCTGAAGTATTAGCTGCATAATTATACCCTTCAATTTTTATTGTAGGCATTTGAGAAGAATTTTGAAAAGGCAGATTAGTTCTAATTTTAACGCCATAAGCCGGAATTCCATTGAAGCTGTGATTCACTATATTAGGATAGTTTTGGCCAAAAGCGTAAATACCTCCGAGAAAGAAGAAAAGAAAGAAGAGCAGTTTTGTTTTCATAAATTAAATCATTGTTATTAAAAATACGTGAACAAATTTAACAAAAATCCACCCATCTCTAAATAAACTAAAAATGTTATTTCTATAAGCATTTATATACATTAACAGTTATCCTTACTGTTATGGCAGACTAAAGATTTAACTTTAGCACCGAATATTAAAGTAAGGAAACCCATATTTTATATTATATCTGGAAATTTAAACAGAATTACTTAATTTAAAGCATTAAACTAGCAAAGACAAATGAAAAAAGGTGTAAAAAAAGGTCTCATAATAGGAGGTGGAGTTTTTATAGTCCTCTTGGCTATACTAATTTCAATCCCATTTTTAATTAAAGATAAGATCAAAGATGCGGTAATTAATGCAGCAAGTAGTAGCCTGAATGCAGAACTTCATATTAATGATTTTGGAGTCAGTATTTTCTCTAATTTCCCCAATATAACACTGTCTCTCGAAGATATGTCGATAAGTGGAGTTGGCGATTTTGCCGGAGACACTTTATTAAAAGCCAAATCGGCAGACGTTACTTTAAATATCATTCAGGTATTGAAAGGCAATTATGAAGTTTCGAAAATTAATATGAATGGTGCTACAGTTTATGCCAAGGTTCTCACCGATGGGCGTACCAACTGGGATATTGTAAAAGTAGATTCGGCAGAAGTAGTTCCAATAACAAGCGATACTGAAACAGGAAGCGGTTCCTCTTTCAAATTGAAGTTGCAAAAAGTATCTCTCGATAATTGTCAGGTAACCTACGACGATCAGCAATCCAACATGAAAGTCATCCTGACCAATTGGAGCGGTGAAGTATCCGGCGATTTTAGTGCGGAAAAAACTACACTGAAAACAAAATCAAACATCGGAGAAGTATCCTTCATAATGGATGGCATACCTTACTTGTCTAAAATTAAAGGAACAGCCAATGCAACTATTGATGCTGATATGGATAAGGTTAAGTTTACATTCGTTGAAAGTGATATACAATTAAATGATGTAAAAGCTTCAATTGACGGATCGGTAGCTATGGTAGGTGAAGACGGCAAGGATTTTGACCTCAAACTAAAGGCTCCTGATACGCAATTTAAGGATATATTGTCTATTCTCCCTGCAATGTACACCGAAGACTTCAAGGACATTAAAACATCGGGGAGAGCCTCTCTTGACGGATTTGTAAAAGGGTTAATGCAAGGAGAACAATATCCTGCCTTTGACTTTAAGCTATTGATTAATAATGCCATGTTTCAATATCCATCGTTACCTAAATCAGTTGATAATATCAATGTAGATATGCGTATCAGCAATAAGGGTGGTTCATTTGATAATACGGTTATCGACATTAGTAAATTTAATTTTTCGATGGCAGGCAATCCATTTTCAGCAAGTCTGAATATCCAGACACCGATGAGTGATGCCAGTCTTAAAGCTCATTTGAAAGGTATAATTGATTTAGCAATGATTAAAGAAGTCTATCCTTTAGACAAAGGAATAGAACTAAACGGAAAATTGACTGCTGATCTCAATATTGCAACACGTATGTCGGCAATAGAAAAAGAGCAATACCAAAATGTAGATGCCAGTGGATCGCTAAAGTTGAACAATATGACCTATAGGTCAGGCGATATGCAAGACGTAGTTATAAATAATGCAGAATTAGGATTCACACCACAATATGTAAACTTATCGTCATTAGATGTGAAAATCGGTAAGAATGATATTTCGGCAACAGGTCGTCTGGAAAACTTTATTGCTTATGCCTTGAAGAACCAAACCTTAAAAGGTCAACTAAACTTGAAATCGAACTATTTCAACCTGAACGATTTTATGGGTGAAAGTTCAACTGCTGCCACAACAGAAAGTACAAGTACTTCAGAAACAACGCCATCGGCTGCAAGTCAATCATCTGATAACTTTGTAGTGCCTACCAATCTCAATTTTGCTCTTAATGCAGATATGAAGCAAGTGGTTTACGAGAAGGTAAATATTACCAATCTCAAAGGATCTATCGCTGTAAAGGATGGGACTATAACCATGCAAGATGTTACAGCAAATGCTTTAGGAGGAACAGCTAAAGTTACAGGTTCGTACAGCACAGCCGGCGATCCGAAAAATCCAAAGGTTACACTTAATGCCAATATCAGCAAAGCTTCTTTTGCTGAAACATTTAAATCAGTAGAAACTATTCAGAAATTTGCTCCCGTATTTGATAAAGTATTAGGAAACTATTCGATGAATATGAACATGAATGCATCTATGGGAGACAACCTACTGAAAATGCTAAGCGGGCTTACTGCCAGTGGAGTACTACAAGCCAATGATGTGCAAGTAGAAGGCGTTGAAGCTCTGAATAAATTATCTTCGAGCTTAAAGACAGATGCACTCAAATCGTTCTCAGCCAAAGATGTAAGTATTCCGTTTACGATAAATGAAGGTAAAATAAATACCAAACCATTCACTGTAGGCATAGGCGATGGAGGAAAACTCAATCTGGAAGGAACAACAGGACTGGATCAAACGATCAACTATAAAGGTTCGATCACCTTACCCAAATCGATGGCTAATGCCTACCTGAGTAATATCCCTATAACAATCGGCGGGACATTTTCAGATCCTAAAATCGGTGTAGATGCTAAAAGCCTCATAGGCAATTTGCTCGGCGGTGATGCTGTAGGCAAATTACTAGGAGGAAGCGCCAATGACAAACAAGAAGAGGTAACAGCAAAAGTGGGAGAAGAGAAAACAAAACAAATTCAAAAACTTCGTGAAGAAGCTAAAACTGCGGGAGACAAACTTGTAGAGGAATCTCAGAAAAGAGGCCAGCAACTAGTATCGGCAGCCGAGCCCAAAGGAGCTATTGCTAAACTTGCAGCCCAAACCGCAGCAGATAAATTAGTCTCCGAAGCTAAAAAGAATGCAAAAAAACTAACCGAGGAAGCCGAAGTACAAATTAAGAAGCTGGAGGCTCAATAAGGTTTCGATGAACTTATATACAAATAAACAACATATGAAAAAGATCTTTTTATTATTAGTAAGCGTTGCCCTGTTATCATCATGTAACAACGCAACAAAGGAACAAACTACAGATAAACAAATCAACGATAGCACCACAGTAGCTACTACACCTGCAGCAGATGTATCGGGTAAAAGTTTCGATGAATTATTCAAATCAATAGATGCTAAAGAGATTGATCAGAATATATTCAAATTATTGGAGGTGAATTACTCTGTGATTACTGCCGGAAAAGACAGCCTGTATAATTCTATGACAGCCAGTTGGGGCGGATGGGGCAGATTGTATGAAAAACAAGTTGCATGGTGTACACTTAATGCAAGTCGCTATACATTGGAACTGATAAAAAAGAACGGAACCTATACATTCTCGTTTTTTGACGAAACGTATAAAGATCAAGTACTTTTCTTGGGTAGTAAAACAGGCAGAGACTCAGACAAGATGAAAGAGCTTAAGCTGACCAAAGTAGATACCCCATCGGGCAATATAACCTATAAAGAAGCTTTCTTGGTAATAGAATGTAAAGTACTTCAACAAACAACTATTAACCCTGCTGATGTTATAGAGCCAGAGGATAAAGAATTTCTGAACAAAGCTTATAAAAGTGCCAAAAACTATCACCAATTATTAGTAGGTGATATTACTAAGGTTTGGGTGAAAAAATAACTAATTTATTAAACTTCACTTTACCATATAAAATAAGAGCCTCTAGAAGGGGCTCTTATTTTTTTAGTTCCTATTTAAAATCGGTTTTTCAACATTAAGATCTCAAACCTTTTTGTTGCTTCAGGCAGGTATAAATCTGTTTACATTTTCTTATTTACTTTAAAAATATATGTATTATTAAGTACTTTCATTCACTTAACATTACATATATTTTCGCTACATTTACAGATACGCATTTTCACAGATAATTATTCTGTGAATATATAGAAATACCTATTAGGAGTTTCTTAAAAAAAACTATCACAACAACAAACCAGAGTGACAAACTGTTATTTTACATGAACTAAATTATAAAGAATTATGGCTCGTAATTTTAAAGAAACAATTAAACATCGTAGAACTTATTATTCAATAAGTAATGTATCTCCAATTTCAGACAAAGAAATACAAGAAATTGTAGAATATGCGGTACTCCATGTACCATCATCTTTTAATTCTCAATCGACAAGAGTAGTTCTCTTACTAGGTGACAACCATCGTAAATTATGGAGCATCGTAAAAGAAACATTGAGAAAAATAGTACCGGAAAATAATTTTAAAGCCACAGAAGACAAAATAGACAATTGTTTTGCTGCCGGATATGGTACAGTGTTATACTTCGAAGACCAAGCTGTAGTGGAAGGTTTACAAAAAGCATTCCCTTCATACAGTGAAAACTTCCCTAAGTGGTCAGAACACACATCGGCTATGCACCAATTTACAATATGGAACATGTTGGAAGATGCAGGATTTGGAGCATCACTACAACACTACAATCCATTGATAGATGCAGAGGTTGCCAAAACATGGAAGCTTGATCCTAATTGGAAGCTTGTTTCTCAAATGCCTTTTGGTACACCAACAGCAGAACCGGGAGAAAAAGAATTTTCGCCGCTGGATAAACGTGTATTAGTATTTAAATAAGGTTACTTATCTATATATTTTAGAAGAGGCAGCATCAAGATTCTGCCTCTTCTTTATTATCATATTTAACGGATATATTTATAACGACGGCGCAGGATCACACCGCCAATAAGCAATCCAATAAAACACACAGGAAAAAGAATGTTTAATACAGCATATTTGTTTCTATGCTCATAAATAAGTTTCTTATCCAACAAATTTAGTACCTGAGTCTTCGAACGAAGCTCCATCCAGCCATCATCATTAGCAAGCCAATTGACTGCATTTACTATAAAATCTTTATTCCCATATCTACGTCCCGAAATACGATCATACCCCATCGGCAAAACCTCTGTATTATCGCCCTGCCCTATTACTTCATTCCTTATGATGTCTGATGAGCCTACGACTATCATTTTAGCATCAGCACTCTCTAAACGGGTTTTATATCCTTGCAGGCTTACACTATCGGGAACAAGCCTGTTATTAAAAGCCGATTGAAAAGTACCTTTCAATGAGACTCCAACAGACAGAAAAGATTCATTAAAATAATGCACATCGGATTGAATATGTTCCACATCGAAGGTTATCATCTCGGGAACAGGAACAATACGACTATGTTGTGATGTGGTAAGAAGAATATTCTTTGAAACTGACTTCGATTTATTCAATACATCAACACTGCTCACAAAGGCAGCCTTTACCTCTGTTATATCTTTTGTAATTATATTATCTAAAGAAGGAAGTAACAACGGCGAATAATACCAGGGAATAGTTACAGGTTGTGCCTCTGAATCGTTCTGAACCAATATTTGAGTAGACTGAGCATCCTGAACGAAATTAGATTCAATCCGCACACCGTAAGTAAACAACAAATCATCTAATCCCGTTTCATTCCTCATACTTGCCGATTGCCCTTTATTGGCCAAATCTTCTAAAGACACATATGCACCATCTATCAACCAGAGAATGCGTCCGCCTTTCATTAAATACTGATCGAGAATGTACTTCTCCGCTTCGGAATATCTTTTGGTAGGCCCTGCAATAATTACGACTCTGAAGTTATCAAGAATAGAGGGATCAACACCTATTTCGCCTCTGTTTACAAAAAAGTATTTAGCTAAAGCTTCCTCGGCATCATAGACATAAGCTCTCGGTAATTCTCCATGCCCTTCTATAAAAGCAATAGCCTGAGGTTCGTTTCTCATTAAAAGACGTAAAGCATCGACAAACTGAAATTCGAGATTCACAATTGAAGCTGTCAAATTTTCTTCTGCCGTATTGCCTTTTATATTCTTCAACAAAGAGACTTGCAATGTATCGCCATCCACAATCACCTCTGCATACGGATAAATCAACTGCTTGCTGACTTTTCCATCACGATCAACTTCATTGAGCATAATCGGTGGCATTTCACGATGCGCCATATAATCAGGCAATTCTTCTCTCGATACATTCAATGTAGCAGGGTTTATAAATGAGATTTCCATTTTATAACCTGCATACCTATTCAAATCGCCGAGAAACTGATTAGTAGCATTTCTCAAACGCTGAAAACCAAAGTTAAGATTACCCTCTAAATACACATTGATTTTTACCTGCGAAGATTCACTCTCAGCAAGAGAACCGACTAATGCCTTCGAATAATCGCTGATTGTATATCTTTTATCTGCTGTAAAATCAAACCGGGAATTTGGTAAAAACAGCATCACAACATTCAAAACTAAAATACCGAACCCATATACAATCAATCTTTTATTTGTCTTTTTGTTTTTCAGGCTCAATACGCACAGAGTCGTCAAATAGATGATAAATATATAATTGAAGAATGCCAACACATTATTCATGCTGATAACGCCGCGTTGCACCTCTGACAAATGATATGACAAACCGCAGGACGCAACAAAAACTCTGGTAGCTCCTGCATCAAAAAGAGCACTTAATAGATCGAAGCCAAAATAAATCACAAAATTGATAAATAAGGCTACTACAAATGCTATGATCTGATTCTGAGAAAGTGATGAAGCAAATATCCCGACAGCTATAAAAACGCCTCCTAAACCAATTAGCGACAAATAAGAAATCATTATAACTACTAAGTCTAGATTTCCGACGGGACTGCCCAAAACATACAGAGTATAAACATATATAAAAGTCGGAAGTAGAACTAATACTACAAATAGTAAGGAAGCAAGCCATTTACTACCAATAATAGCAGATATACTAATGGGACGGGAACGAAGCATATCAAGCGTTCGATTACGTTTCTCTTCAGCAATAAGGCGCATGGTCAATGCAGGAATTAGCAGAACAAAGAGAATAGACGAAAGACTAAAAAATTTCTCTAAAGTAGCATAGCCTGTATCCATTATATTGAAATTTCCCTCAAAAAACCACAGCATACTTCCACTTGCAACTAAAAATATCAGTGCAAAAAACAATCCTATACCCGAACATAATATCGAAAGCAGCTCTTTCCGTATCAAAATACCCATCTTAATTTAGTTCATTTATAAGCTTTAAACCTTTTTGCCTCTCACGTAAGGCAAAATAACATAAAAGATTATCATTCAGAGGCAACAATATACCCTTTACTATAGATATGCTACAATGATAGTAATAGATTTGTAACCTTAGACCAACAAAGATATGTAATCGCGAAACTATTTTAAGTACCTTTTTGTTATCTATAGGTGTTAAATTTAAAGAAATATTACTATATCTTTGTAACTAGCTGATTAAGTACAATAAAATAATTATTGACTACTTAATTTAAGTAACAAATAAGTCTGATACTTTATTTTGCATATGCATATAAAATCCGGTGTAAAAATAGGTCTTTTATCTTTGTTGGTTGTTGTAATTATAACGACAGGGATAATTATGTTTCAGAAGCTCAGCCACGATAAAGGAGTATTTGAGACAGATCTATATACACATATCCCGGCAGAGGTTACAGGCATACTGCAAATCAATAAAGAGAAAAACACTAAAGTATTCACGCCCTTCTTTCCTGAACTTGAAAATGTAATTCAAACAATCGAAAGTTCTCTTACCTATCCAATATTAATAGCCGAGCAGAAAGAAGACATCTATATAATAAGCAAAATTACCAGCGAACAAGAATCAAGAATAAAAACCTTACTGAATATTAATTTATATCCTGCTTTTGCTCCTAAAACCAGAACATATAAGGATGCTAAACTATTTTTCTATCCTGCTGATAATAACCGTTTTTTTTCGTGTATGTTTTATCAGGGATTTTTTATCGGAGGATATAACTACACACTTCTAGAGCATTTTGTTGATACCGATTCGTCTAATAATATATTCAGTAATAAATCTGCGACCGAAATAGCGAAACAAATAAAGACAAGTTATCCGGCAAACCTTTATTTCAATAATAAGACGTTCTTCACCTCGTTCAATATTGATCTTGAACATAATCTCATCGAACTTGAAGGCTTTACCAGTATTCCTTTTTCGAATAACTGGCCTAATCAAGCAATTACCGATAACGATAGTATAGCCATCGACTATTCAATATTCCCCGATTCTTTAATATCTTATCAGGTAGACACCAATGCAGCAAGTATTTCAAGCTCGCTTATTTGCCTATTTGACGCACCGTCATATGGATTTATTTTAAATGAAGATCAAGCATCCCCTATTTACGCACTCAAACATAAAGACGATCGTTTCGACATATATAATCATCTCAATAAACTTGAAGTAAATTACATACAAAGAAGATTCAGTACCAGAGACAGAGTCTTAGGAAATCAGCATATCTACATGACATCCGAGCAAATGGGCAGGGATATTTTTCATCACGATTCATCTGTCTATCTTGCATTTTATAAAGACTATCTTCTGGTTAGTGCCGACAGGGATATTATGCTACAATATCTAAAGAGCAATGGTAATTATAAACCCAATGTACCTCTGGATCCTATAAGTATAAGTATACAAACAGTATCTCTGTTTTTCAGTAACAATATTCAAAAATTTCATCCTGACTATTTGAATAATTATTATCTGATCAAAAAGATGGGCAAAGACCAAGCGTATTTCAAGACCTATATAGAAAACGGAGAAAAGAAAATCGAAATAGTATTAAACAATTAATTACCGGCCAGCGTTATAGAATCGACACTTATAAAGAAGAAAGTATAACTAATAAAATATATAGATATGGCAATTGTAAAAGAGCTAAAAGCATTCATGATGAGGGGCAATGTAGTCGATATGGCCGTAGGGGTTATAGTCGGTGGAGCATTCGGGCAAATAGTAAACTCACTTGTGAATGATGTTATTATGCCTCCAATCGGAGTACTTCTTAACGGTGTTAACTTTACAGATTTAAAGCTGGTCATTAAAGAAGCATCCGTAGATGCAGCCGGAACAGTAATACCTGCCGTTAGTCTCAATTATGGCAACTTTATACAGATGGTAATCAACTTTATAATTATATCGACTGCCATATTTTTTGTTATTAGAGGAATGAATAGTCTTCAAAATAAGAAAGATGAAGTTCCTGCAGCGCCTCCTGCTCCTTCCAAAGAAGAAGTTTTACTGGCTGAGATCAGAGATCTTCTCAAAGAAAAAAAATAAAGATTCAGGATTTAATACTGATATGAATCGGATGGAACTACAAGATTTCATCCGATTTTATTATACTAATTATTAACACTTAACCATATAGATAGGTTATCATCTATAAAGCTACATTTTTCAACATAAGATTTTTATTTAGCATTAAAATAGTCATTATTTAACCTAACATTTTAGATTCTGTAAAGATTCCTTATCTTTGTAAATACATACCAAAAGCTAATACTAATAACAATATTATAATGAAATTTGGAAAGCTCTTACTCATCCTATTCGTTTTTATGTCCTGTAGTGATGATGACAATTTAGAACCAGTAACACCAACGGAACCAACCCCGCCAACAGTCGAAAAAGTACCCACTATCCCTCTTGTTTTCTTCGATAACTTTATCAATAAGTCTGTAGACTACAAGGCTGTAAGGATTGGGGAATACTTATGGATGAATAGCAATATAAATCATTACGCCGGTCAGCCTTTTACCAAAGCCGACATAGAACTTGTGCTTACAAGATACAGACTTGATCCACAATCACTCAAAAATGTGAGTATTGCCGATATTGAGAAGTATTGTGGTCCTTATTATGATAGGAATCGTTTCGAATATCTGGAAGATAGAGGCAAGTGTGTTATTTACGAAGGAAAAGAGAAAGTACTAACTAGTGGATGGAGTGCAGCATCAACTAATGATTTCCGTCAATTATTCGCAATGTGTGGAAATGGTACAGAACAAGATGTGAGGCATTCTCTAACGGTTCAGGCAGGAGATAACCCTGTTGCTATTCCCGGATTAACTTATTGGTTCGGACCTAATAATACCAATAAATACGGATTCAATCTAATGCCCGGAGGAGCACGTTTCAATGGGCCTCAAGTATTTGAGCTAAAACACAATCATGAGGGTACCGATACTGAATCTTTTAATGCATTAACCGGTGATTTTTATGGTTTTATTGAAGCTACCTTGTTTCAAACATGGGATGGAAGAGTTGCTATACATGATTACCCGGAAGGAATTTCACAGAAAACATGGCATTGGATGCCTGTACGTTGGTGCCGTAAACTCACAACTGCAGAACTTGGCTATAGACTATATATCAATCAGGAACAGACAGAGATAAAAAAGATAATTCTTACAGAATCGGCTCCTCAAGGGTATACAGAACTACCTAATGGCTATATCAGAGGTTTTTATGTGCAATTTATTTTAGACAATCCCAATCCATTGAAAACAGTATCTCAGATTGTAGAAATGGCTAAGTACTTAAGATAATAAACTAAAAGGAGCTATTCGTAAAGAATAGCTCCTTTTTCTAAATAGTTTACCTTACGGAATATTATTTCACATCCCAGAATATCTTAGTAGTACGAGTATTTTTTGCTTGTACATCCGCATAATTAGGATTGTAATTTGTTTCATCCGAAGGATAAACAATGCGGGTAGGCGGTGTTTCAAAACCATTAGTCATACCATCTGAGGGGAAAGGTAATAATACCGGATATTTAGTTCGTCTATATTCAGTCCAACATTCGATACCTTGTAAAAATCCAAAGTGTAACCATTTTTGAGTTCCTATCAATTCTAATTTCTTGTCTGCAGTTCCTGCATACGCAATGCGTTCTGTGACAAATTTATCTATAAGAGCATCGGAAGGTTTAACTTCTAGTCTGAATCCGCCACCAGAAGTACTACTTGCTATACTATTTAAATAATAATAGAATGACACAGATTGTTTTACAGCTGTTTCATAAGCAGATTTAGCTTTAGCCGCATCACCCCAACGTTGTTGAGCTTCAGCTTTAATAAAGTTGACCTCAGAAGCTGTAATTCTGATCCCCGGAATATTACTATTTTGCCAAATTGTTGTAGAATCCCAACATGAGAAAGTATTACTATACTGAGTTAGCTGTTCGTTTGTTAAAGTAATTGGCGCCCCTGAATAACCTATATTTTGCACCTTATTTTTAGCATTTTTATCGAACATAACATCCAATCTGATGTCCTCAGTCGGAACCATCAATTTATTCAGCATAAAATCAGGAGCAACATATGATAATCCATCACTCAAAGCCATAACTAACGAATTCGTATAATCCTTAAGAGGAGTATTCAGTATATCTGTTGTAGCAGGATTATAATTAGCAACATTATCTCCATCCACTAAAGGATACTTAGCCGGATCATTGAGCATTTTCAGAATCTCACTTTTAGCATAATCCTCATTAACATAAGATATATGGATTAAAAGTCTTAATCGTATTGAATTTGCATATTTCTGCCATTTCTTCACATCTCCTGCCAATAGAATATCTTGTCTCTGAAACATTGTAGTTCCTTGTGCAGTAGAAAAATAAGTGGCCGTCTTATCCAATTCCTCAATGAAGCTCATATACAGCTCTTGCTGATTGTCAAATTTAGCTGGTGTACTCACGGATGTCAAATGTAGACTTCCTGCTTCTGAAAATGGGATATCCCCGTACATATCAACAAATTGTGAACCAACATCATAAAGTATAACTTTAATTGCTTGAAAAAAGATTTCATTAGCAACTTGCTCAGCAGGGGTACTTTGTGTCGAGTTCACATTTTCCATCTGACGATACATAGCCATAGCACCTCCAAACTGGGCACTGTAATAATCCCGCCAGTATTGTCCATAATAACCATCATTCGACTGATATACAGATGAACTTTTATTGAAAGCTACTGTTTGTGTATAAACACCCTGTCCAACAGCCAATATTGTTCTTACATGCCAATATTCCGAACGCATTCTGGAATTGTTAATCGCGGAAGTAAATAATGCTGGAATACTACCTTGGGTAGTTTGTTCAGGATCATTAAATTTATCTTCCAGATTACAGCTAACCGTCAGTAATAATGCAGACGCAAAGACCGTAATTATTATTAATATCTTTTTCATTGTTTCCTTGTTTTAAAATTTTGCATTTACTGAAAATCCAAAGGTCCTTGAAGCTGGTGAAGCACCACTATCAATCCCCTGCGACCACCATCTACTTCCAATCGACGCTTCCGGATCTATATTCTCTAAACTTCTCCACACATAGAATAGGTTTCTGCCAAATACTGAAAGGCGAAGACCTGATAATCCTATTTTTTTTGCATATAGATCAGGAACTGCATATCCCAATGTTAACTCACGGAATTTGATAAAATCATTATCGTATACCATACCATCATTCCAACCATCAGCACCCCATTGATAAGTTGTACGATAAAATTCAGCAGCTGAAATAGTCACATTGTTAGGCAAACCGGTATTTTCATTCACTCCATTAATAACCATACCGTCTGTAAGGGAATACTGTTTACCATTAGTCGCCAAATAATTCCAAGATGCCCCACCATTCTCTGGATCTCTGTATTTCATTGTACTTTCATACAAACCTGCTGCAGTACCATATTTAGTAGGAGGAGATACTATCTGTCCGCCAAATCGGTAATCAATTGTAAAATCTAATGAGAAATTATTATAATTGAAAGTATTCGACCATCCGCCTACTACTTTAGGCATAATATTACCAACTTTCTCATACTTAGTCTGATCTATTATATAAAATCCTTCATTACTAATAAGAAACTCTCCTTTATCGTTTTTCTTAGGAACAAACGAATAAATATTACCTAATGTTTCACCGGCAACAGAAGAGATCTTAATACTCCCCTGGTCAAATGAAGCAAATTGAAGTTCATTAATACCCGGTGCTAAAGAGTTTACCTTGGAAGAATTAAAAGCCCAATTAAGACGAGTAGTCCATCGGAATTTTCCAATAAACGGAGTTACACTGGTTGCAATTTCCAAACCTTTACTTCCTATTTCTCCAACATTCACAGTCTGATCTGTAGCACCACTTGATAAAGGTACAGTTATATTCATTATTTGATCCTTCACCTTGTTGGTATAATAGCTTACATCCAAACTCACACGATCATCAAAGAATCGTTTTTCCAAACCAAATTCCCATTCGTGTTTCATTTCAGCAGTTAAATTCAGATTACCATAAGTAGACTTCATTGTAAAAGCAGGAACAGAACCTGTAGAGGCTTGTAACGATGTTTGTGTATAGGCCACATTAGCTGCATACATTACAGGAGAGTTACCTACAATACCATATGATGCTCTAACCTTTCCATAAGTTATCCATGAAGGTAATTTAAATGCATCACTATATACCCAACTACTGTTAGTAGACCAGTAGAAATAGTGATTATTATCAACAGGAAGGGTAGATGAGTATTCCTGACGGGCAGTAGATTCTAAAAATAGCATATCTTTATATGATAAATTCAGAACACCAATGTAAGCATACTTAAGCAGTTCTCTTGTATTGGAGTTAGTTCCAACTGATCCATATGAGTTGGATAATGAGAACCAATTCTCTACATTAAGTCCATTTCGAGTACTTGAATACTGTGATTTATATTCTTCCTGACGACCCTGAAATCCTCCAGCAAGAGTAAATCCAAAATCCGGAGTAATTTTATCTGAGTAAGTAAGCATAGCATCACCATAAAGTATCGAATACTGATTCTTAGTAATCTCATATCGACCGGTACTACCATCAGAGTTATAAATTTGATTGTATTCAGTATATCCCCTGCCTTCTATATTTGCAGCAGTAAAGTCATTACCAATACGACCTCTAAATTTTAATTTATCTAAAACATTCCAATTAAGGGTTGCACTAGTTATTAAACGATTTTCAGTTTCATCATAACTGTTTCTTAATCTTTCCCATAAATAATCCAATGTATTAGTAGCACGTATGGTGTAAATGAATGCATCGTCAGGATTTCCTTTAGAAGCTCCATATGTCACATATTTATACCCTTCAGACGTCTTATAATTATTAAGAAGTGTCGAAACTTTTTCAGCGCGGCTAAACATCCCGTCATTACTTCCTAATATATTATAAGTAGAATAAGGTCTATTTTTGATATTTGTATTAATATAGTTAGCAACAACATCCAGCGTCACATTTTTATCCAGATTAATAACAGAATTCAAATTAAATGTATTTTTCTGTACTCCACTGTTTCTTTGAGTTCCCGAATTATCTAACCTTGTATATGACAAACGATAATTTAAATTATCTGTTTGTTTCGCCAAAGCGATATTCAGATTAGATGTATATCCTGTTTGAAATAAATCCTTAAAGTTATCACTGCCACTATAAGTACCTACAGAACCATCCCACCACGAAACTTGCTGTCCTTCAAATTTAGGTCCAAATTGTGCATAAGCTCTAAAATAAGGACGATATCCATTATTAAGTTTCGAATTTTCATCATACATCCAACCGTCAACAGTAGCACCATTAGCCAGATTTATAGACGGCTCATAACCAGGACCATATGTTGTTTGATATTTAGGAAGGAAAGCTACGTTTTCCACCATACCGTTCCAGTTCACTTCTACACCTAACCCTTGACCTTTCGATCCTCTTTTAGTTGTGATAACCACTACACCACTAGCAGCGTCCGATCCGTAAAGAGCCGATGCCGATGCACCTTTCAGTATGGTCATTGTTTCTATATCCAGAGGGTTAATATCTAACAATCCGTTTCCTCTAATACGTTGGTCACCATCAAATCCCCCATTATTGGTTCCCTGTCCCGCTGCCTGACCATCATTACGAATCATCACACCATCCACTACGTACAATGGTTGTTGGTCATAATTCAATGAATTTATACCACGAATCTGGATATTTACAGCACTAGTTGCCCCACCAGGGGCTGTTGTGATTTTCACACCCGCTGCTTTTCCATATAATGCAGATCCAAAGTTGGTTGTACCCGCCTCCGTTAGCTGTTTTGCTGAAATAGAACTAACAGAATATCCGATTTCTTTAGGAGGGCGTTGCACACCGATTGGCGCTGTAACAACTACTGTGGAAAGCATTTGAGAATCATCCTCTAACAGAACATCAATAGTAGCTTCAGATCCTACCGTTACCCTCTTAGGTGTATATCCTACATATGTAAATTCCAGTACAGAACCTACACGTGGTACATTTATGGTATATCGACCATCAAAATCAGTAGCTGTTCCTATTGAAGTACCTATAACTTTGACACTTACGCCTATAAGCGCTTCGCCATTTGAATCGATAACAGTACCTTTGATCACAGTCTGTTTTCCATCTTGCAACACTTGTGCTTCAACTACTTTTTCGCCTGATAATGAAGGATTAGCTCCAACATTGGGTGCTGCCCAAACAGAGAAAAAGAGAAATGCAAACAAAACCCGCTTAAACGCAATCGGCGTCTGAGCTAGGTTAATAGCCTTTTTCTTCATAGAAAATTAGTTTTTAATTAAATTTCAGATTTATTAATCAATCTAGTTCCGTGCAGCAAATATAATTACAAAAAAAATATAAAAAAAAGTTTTCAGGACATTATTTTTTTAACAAACGGATAGAACTTTCGACCCAGAAACAGCATAAACAAAGGATTTCAGGATATATTAAGAGTTTTTTGATTTTAACTAAAAGAAACAATCATCCACAATATTTCACCATAAATATACACACTAATAGGTATTATAAACCTATAAATGAGTTGATTATACACACTTAAAATACAATAAAAACACAATAAGACCGACCATGAAAAAAATGTTAACTACCTACATATGTTATATAACACATGAAAATCTTTTAGATTACCTATTCAAGAAAAATAAACAACAAAAAACAAAATCAGCCATTAAAAAATCTTTTTGATGCAGGAAAAACAATTAAAGCTTCCTTAAGACACAACAACCCAACAATAAATGACACTACTAAGACATAAAGGAAGTGAATAATAATTAATTAAAATTCAATTAGCTTTAGAAAATAGTGAAATAACATATGAGTAAAATAAAAAATGACGTACAAATACATCCGGAAATTCAAAATAGTTATATAAAAATAGGGTAAGCTTATATTGCTTACCCTATTTTTATTTTCCTGCTCAAATCATTTTAAGAACATCAGCTTCCAGTGACTCCGGCTTAGTTGTTGGACTAAATCGTTTTACCGTCTGTCCGTCCCTGTCAATGAGAAATTTTGTGAAGTTCCACTTTATTCCAGAAAAGAGAAAACCTCTTGCTTTTTTCTTCAAAAACTGAAAGATAGGAGCTGCCTCTTTACCATTTACATCAACCTTTTTCATCAAAGGGAAAGTAACTCCGTAGTTAAGTTCACAGAATGAGGCTATCTCAGCATCAGCGGCCGGTTCTTGGTTTGCAAATTGATTACAAGGAAAACCTAATATCACCAGCCCTTGATCTTTATACTTCTGATAGAGGTATTCAAGACCTTTATATTGAGGTGTAAAACCACACTTACTAGCTGTATTGACAATCAAGACCACCTGTCCTCGATATTGAGCAAGATCAACATCCTGCCCGTTATTTCCTTTGACTATAAAGTCATAAATAGTAGTAGGCATATAGTTTTATCTTATATGTTTTATTTCAAGATAGCTAAAGCAGCCTCATAATTAGGCTCATCTTTGATTTCGGGGACAAGTTCTGTATAAACAACTTCTCCCTCTGCATTTACAACAACCAATGATCGAGCAAGTAACCCTTTCAATGGACCATCTACTAATAGTACTCCATAATCACGAGCAAAGGCTTGATCTCTGAAAACAGAAACTGGAATAACATTCTCTATACCTTCTGTTGTACAGAATCTACCTGCTGCAAATGGAAGGTCAGCAGAAACAGCTAATATTACAGTATTAGACAAGCTTGCAGCTCCTTTATTGAATTTTCTTACTGAAGCAGCACAAGTACTTGTGTCTAAACTCGGGAAAATATTAAGAATAACGTTTTTACCTTTAAGATCTGATAAAGATAATTCTGATAAATCTTGTTTTACCAATGTAAAAGCCGGTGCTTTTGATTTTACTGATGGTAAATTACCAATTGTATTTACCGCTTGACCGCCTAATGTAATTTGTGACATTTGAGTTATTTTTTAATTGTGAATATAATTATAACGCAGAAACAATCCGCATCTTATTTTATTTAAGGATTTAAAACCTTATTTTATTTCAATAACAAATTCCGATTGAGGATGCCTTGCCTTCTTCATCTTAACTAACCAATCATTAGACTCATCTCTGTAACCTAATGGCAGTAGGGTAACACTTCTCAACCCTTGCCCGGAAAGGTTCAATAATTTATCTACAGCTTCGTTATCAAAACCCTCCATAGGAGTTGTATCTACCTTAAGCTCAGCAGCCATAGCAATGGCATAGGCAAAAGCAATATATGATTGGCGTGCTGTATGTGCAAAGTTTTCTTCGTGAGGACGAGCCAAATAAAGCGATTTCAAGCGATCTGTATAATCTTTATATCTATCAACCGGTTGTTCTCTTGCTCCGGTAGTGATACCATATATATGATCTATTCTTTCTTCGGTGTAATTATCCCACGCAGCAAAAACCAACAAATGCGAACAATCTGCAACTTGCTGTTGCCCCATAGATATAGGCACAAGTTGATTTTTCAACTCTTGGTTAGTTATAACAATTACCTTGAAAGGCTGTAGTCCCGATGAAGTTGGAGCCAATCTGGCCGCTTCTACTATTTGATCTACTAATTTTTGATCTACTTTTTTAGAAGCATCAAACTTCTTTGTGGCATATCGCCATTTTGCTTGTTCTAATAAACTCATTTTATTTTAAATATAATGTAAGACGTTTTATAATAGTATTCCAGATCTATTTATCCCTCAAAACTCATAGTTTACACTTAGAGGTGGTCAACAATATTCTCTTTAACTGCTCACGCAATGCGATCAATTGTTCATCCTCCGTTTCCAACTGCTCTTTTAAATACATTGGAATATTTTCAGCTTGCAGCCTAAGTCCCTCTCCTTTTTCTGAAATTACAATATCTACAACCCTTTCATCTATGCAAGAGCGTTTTCGAGAAAGTAGTCCGTTAGATTCCATCCGCTTCAATAAAGGAGTCAGCGTTCCACTATCAAGCCAAAGCAACTCACCTATACACTTTACGGTAGCCGATTTATGCTCCCATAGTACCAACATAACCAGATATTGAGGGTATGTTAAACCCAATTTATCCAGATAAGGTCTATATAAAGCTGCCATCTGCCTAGCTAAAGCATATATAGGAAAGCAGACTTGATTTTCGAGTTTTAAATATTCTGTCATTACCTACTAACAATTTAGTTTTGTAAAATTATATTGCGCACAATTAAAATAAGAATATTATACGTTAAATATTATAAAATACAGCTATGATTATATCTATATCTATATACGCTACATCTATTTAACAATATAACTAAATGGAAAACAGCGAATTATCACCGACCTACATTATATCTATCTGCCTAGGCTTTTTATCAATAAACCACAGGGCTTGATTGCGAAAAAGTCATTGGAGATTCGGTTATTTCATACGAAAATCTCTCAACAATGAAATAACAAGTTATCTTAAAGAAATATGATTACCTTATTAAATCAACACTCCCTATATTGCATAGGAGTCATTCCTACCCTCTTTCTGAAAAAACTACCAAAGAAAGAGGCATTTGCAAAGTTTAACTCCTCCGATATTTGTAAGATAGTCATATTTGAGGTTTTCAATAGAGCTTTAGCGGCCATTACAACCATCTCATCAATCCACTGCAAAACAGGTTTTCCTGTAACATCTTTTATTACTTTTGATAAATATTTGGGAGTTAAAAACATTTTTTCGGCATAAAAGGAGATACTCCTCTCCTGTTTGTGGTATTTGAACAGTAATTCTACAAACTGATTTATAAGTTCTTCTTGTCTTGATTTGGTTCGAGCGTTATCAATAAGCTTCAAACCTTGATACAATTGCATCACCTCACATATAAGTGTATATAATAAGCTTTTTGCAATCTTCTCCCGATATATATTATCTGTCTTTTTATATTGCTTTACAATGAAAGCATGAAATTCGAGCAGATTTTGAGTTTCCTCTTCTGTTATTTTTAGACACGGCATCTGCCCTATCTTTTCGGGAATATCCATATCCATAGTCAATTTAAGATCTGCAATAAAATCGAAGGTGAAGAAGAGAAACTCAATGGACAGATCGTCACTTTCAGATAATAATTCGACTATATACCCCGGCATGATCGTAATAAGCATATTCTCTGTAACATGATATTCCTGAAGATTAATCTTCATCCGTGCATTTCCTTTCACACAAATCGCAAAGCTAATCCCTTCTACGATATGTGGATATCGAAGATCCAAAAAGTAATCTTGAACATTAAAACTCTTATCTGACACAATGAAATTTTTCAGTATAGAAGGTGAAATTCCTTTCGAAATATCGGTACAAGGAATCTTTCCGTATTGATCTTCACTCATAATTACAGCATTTACTTATTTACAGACAAATATAATAGAATAAAAAAAGGAAACCACACAAAAAGCGACATTTAGAACATAATTGTAGCTTTTTAGAGTTTACAATATTCATTTAAACTAGTGATCTTTGTAAAAGAAATTAGAGTTAACAACAATAGGGTTATTAAAGCAGCGAAAAGGAATGAGTAAAGTTAGTCTTAAGACGTGGCATTTTTTGTTGGTATTTGCCATATTAGTAATTTCTTCAAATATTATCTGGAGTAAAGAATTACACAACACACCAATGGTAGAAGAAAATTCAGCATTAATAGAATTAGACAATCAATCATTTTCCGACAATGTAGCTTCGGGTACTTGTTTTGTTCTTTTTTATACGGATGAATCTGATGTATGCACCAAGATGGAACAGAACCTAAATCAGCTTATAAAAGCTTCTGAAGGTCATACCGGATTCTACAAATTGAACATAGACAAATATCCGGGTGAATATGGAAAGTATGCCATATCGGGTACACCGAGCACATTAATATTTAAAGACGGTAAGGAGATCGACCGTATTATGGGTATAGTACCTATTTCGAACTTGATAATGATCTACAAACGAAGTATATAAATAATTTGTAACGAAAAAATGGTGTTATGACTAAACAAAGAACTTTAAAACAAAGTTTCTCTTTGGAAGGAAAGGGACTTCATACAGGAATTAACGGACGTATAACATTTAATCCGGCTCCTGACAATCACGGATATAAGATAAGAAGAACAGATATAGATGGGCAACCTATTATAAACGCTTTGGCTGAAAATGTAACTTCTACTGCCAGAGGAACAGTACTATCCAAAAATGGGATTCAGGTAGGCACAGTGGAACATGCGTTGGCTGCGTTGTATGCTTGTGAAATAGACAATTGCCTGATCGATATAAATGCTCCCGAATTCCCTATTTTGGATGGAAGCTCTACCCTGTATGTTCGTAAAATAAAAGAGGTGGGAGTCACTTTACAGCAAACAGAAAGAGTATACATAAGCTTTCCTCGTAAAAAGATAAAAGTGATGGATGAAGTCTCCGGATCATCGATGCTTTTATTACCCGATGACCATTTCAACATCGAATGCCATATTTCGTTTGATTCCATCCTGCTTAAACGTCAGAATGCACGCTTAGAGGATTTATCGGATTTCACCAAAGATTTTGCTTCGGCACGTACTTTTGTTTTTGTGAAAGAGGTTGAACACCTATTAAAGAGCAACCTGATCAAAGGAGGAGATCTGGACAATGCAATCGTCATTTATGACCAACTGATGCCTCAGGAAGAGCTTGATCGGATATCAGATCTAATGGATATCAAAAGAAAAGATGCCAGTAAATTAGGCTATATGATGAACAAACCGTTGCTGTATGCTAATGAACCTGCACGTCATAAATTACTCGACATAATAGGTGATGTTGCTTTAGTCGGGTATTTCATAAAAGGTAAAATTGTAGCTAATTCTCCCGGTCACCGCATTAATAATATGTTTGCAAGAGCTATTCGCAAGCAATTGAATGTTAGCACGGAAGCCGATATGAATATTCAACAACCTAAACCCAGTCATTTTTATTGGAACTGTCCTTAATAAAACTTTTAATCGAAATGAAAGATATATTACTCTTTATCCGCCACAACAATAGAGCATTGACAGGCACAATTGTAGGTATCGTTTTAGGATACATCCATTGGTACTACTTTGCTTGCTATTGGGGGACCTATCCACTATCAGCCGAATGTTGGATAAATTGTGCATATGGCGGAATCATAGGCGGATTTGTTATGTGTTTACTAAATGAAACTAAACACATCAGATAGTCCAGTTTTTTTGTTGTTACATTCTATTTGAGTAGGGGTGAGTAGGTTATATTCGCCCCTATTTGCTTTCCCTACGCAGAGCAGCTTGTACAATCAATCTGCAAATAAATAAGAGCGGAAGTAAAAAACAACGGGATTTAAGTTCTTAAATCTAAAAATTACAAGACATTAGATTACCTTTGTAGTATGAATACAGAAAATAAAACAACCACCATATTATCCAATTTGGGGATAGAAAACCTCAATGAGATGCAGATAGCTGCCAAGGCAGCCATCTTAAGTTCGAGTAGCAATACAATATTATTGTCTCCCACAGGATCGGGTAAGACAGTAGCATTCTTATTACCTGTACTCGAATTGTTGAAGGAGGATGTAAAAACCGTTCAAGCTATTGTTATTGTTCCATCTCGTGAACTTGCTATTCAGATAGAGCAAGTTTGGAAAAAGATGAGTACAGGCTACAAAATAAATGTATGTTATGGCGGTCACTCTATTGATACAGAGTTACGCAATCTCAGCAATCCTCCTGCATTACTTATTGGTACACCGGGCAGATTAAAAGATCACTTGGAAAGAGAATCATTCAATACAGATTCAATTCATACTCTAGTATTGGATGAATTTGATAAATCATTACAATTGGGTTTTCAAGACGAGATGAAACATATCATCAACCAATTGCCTAACTTAGAAAAAAGAATATTGACTTCGGCAACTTCCGATGTCGAGATTCCTGAATTTACGCAAGTCATATCACCTAAAGTTCTAGATTATACTAAACAAGAGTCTAACGATGGACTTTCGGTAAGAATGGTTATATCACCCGAAAAGGACAAAATAGAAACTTTATTTCAACTGATATGTACCTTCAACTCCGAGCCTGCTCTTATCTTCTGCAATCACCGCGAGGTAGCCGAACGCATCAGCGATATGCTTACAGCCAAAGGTATACAGACTGGTTATTATCATGGAGGAATGGATCAGGACGACCGCGAAAGGGTACTTATTCAGTTCCGAAATTATAGTTTACGTTATCTGGTAACTACCGACTTAGCTGCACGTGGATTGGATATTCCCGAAATGAAACACGTGGTTCATTATCACCTTCCAGCCAAAGAAACCGAGTTTATGCATCGTAATGGTCGTACAGCCCGTATGCATGCTCAAGGTACAGCTTATATATTACTACACAAGGATGAGAAGACTCCCGATTATGTTCCTACACACTATAAGGTATTCAGTGTTCAGGCAGGGAATCCCCTACCCGAGCGCCCCGAATTCCAGACAGTCTATGTAAGCGGTGGCAAAAAGAACAAACTCAACAAGAGTGATATCGTAGGCTTTTTCTTACAAAAAGGGGAACTCGGCAAAGACGATTTAGGATTGATAGAAGTAAAAGATTTCATTTCGTTTGTAGCAGTCCGCTCATCCAAGGTAAAAGCACTTCTTGCAACTATCAAAGATCAAAAAATGAAAGGAAAAAAATATAAGATAGAAGTTGCCCGAAACGTTATCAAGAAAGAAGAATAAAATAAACATTTTAAATACATGAAACATCTATTTATCTATATACTTACCTTGGGAACCATATTTATATCATGTGATTCCAAGAAAGCGGTACAAGCGGAATATGAAAAAGAAAATATAAATGCATCGGAAACTAAAATAAATGATAGCACTAAGATTTTTATTGATGCCTCTAAAATAGATTCGATGATGCTTATTCTTGATAACGATTTAAAGACAGTTATCAACAATTCAGACTATATAACATTAGCTGATGCAGTATCGACCGCTGAATACGATACACGATTAAATAACAGCGACATAATGATAAAAATGCAAGCGCCCGATTACACCATTATAATCTACAATACAGGAAAATCAAACGATGAAAGTGATTGGCTGATGGTTTGGAAAGAAAACGGAAGAACCAAATTTAAGAACAAATGGTACACTTTGGCCGAAGACAAAAAAGCTGACGTATATAAATTACTCGACAAATACAAAGAAAATTCGAATTAAAAAAATTTCGAAATTATATTGTTTCTATTACCTTTGCCCGAATTAAAAAAATAAATAAGATTATGAAAGAATTATTAGACAACTTGAATGCACTAATCGCAGAATTTACTAAAGACGCCGGACAACAAGCTGAAAGCGGAAACAAAGCTGCGGGAACTCGTGCTAGAAAAGCTTCTTTAGCTATTGAAAAATCTCTGAAAGAGTTTCGTAAAATCTCTATCGAAGAGTCTAAGAAATAAGAGAGACAACAAAAGAGGTGCTGAAAAGCATCTCTTTTTTGTTTTAAGGTCACAAACCTTTTTATTATTTAGCCAACTACAACAACAAATTATAATATTTAAATCATCCCACCCCACTACTATATTTGCAACCTGGTTGCAAGCCTTAAGCACTAATTTTGTCATCAGATAAGTAAGTATATTGTAATAAGCAAGTCAGACAATGACTTTAATACATATTAAGATGGCAAATACAATTCAACAAACAGAATCTCACGAGCATTGTTGTGGATCGCACTCACATGAGGGCGGAGAAAGCACAACAACATGGAAAAGATACATTCCTGCAATATTCAGCCTTATTATCCTCCTTATAGGAGTCCTTCTTGATAATATCAGTTCAATCGGCTTCTTTTCGGGTTACCCCCGTTTAATATGGTATATAGTAGCCTATATCCCCGTAGGATTCCCTGTAATTAAAGAAGCATACGAAGCAATCAGGCAAAACGATTTCTTCAATGAATTCACATTAATGGTCATCGCCACACTAGGCGCTTTCTTCATCGGAGAATACCCCGAAGGTGTCGCAGTGATGTTGTTCTACTCCGTAGGCGAATTGTTCCAAGAATCGGCTGTAAACAAGGCGAAAAGCAATATTAAAGCCTTATTAGATATTCGCCCCGATACCGCAAGCGTATTAAGAGGTGGAAATTATCAAATCGTTTCACCCGAAACTATTCTTATCGGAGAAACTATACAAGTTAAGGCAGGCGAAAAAATCCCTTTAGACGGCGTTTTATTATCAGCCAACAGTAGCTTCAATACATCCGCTTTAACAGGCGAGAGCAAGCCTAAAACTATCCGCGAAGGTGAAACAGTATTGGCAGGGATGCTCAACCTCGATAAAGTAGTCGAAATAAAAGTAGAAAAGAAATACGAAGACAGTTCTCTATCCAAAATATTGGAGATGGTGCAGGATGCTACTTCTCGAAAAGCAAAAACCGAATTACTTATCCGCAAATTTGCACGCATATATACACCTATTGTATTCTTTTTATCATTAGCTATAACCGTTATTCCTTATTTTGTTGTCAGCGACTATGTTTTTGATACATGGTTATACCGTGCCCTGATTTTTCTGGTAATCTCTTGCCCATGTGCATTGGTGATCTCTATTCCTTTGGGATATTTTGGAGGAATTGGAGCCGCTTCCCGTAATGGTATTTTATTCAAAGGAGCCAATTACATGGATCTGATGACCTCTGTTAATACTGTTGTTATGGATAAGACAGGTACACTGACCAAAGGAGTATTCAAAGTACAAAACATAGTTTGCCCCTCATACAATCAACAAGAATTTATTCAGATTGTAGCAGCTATCGAAAAACTATCCAATCATCCGATAGCAAAAGCCATAGTTGAATACAGTACCACTATAAAGAAAGCCAATCATTACAAAACTAAAGACGTAAAAGAAATTGCGGGCTATGGGCTTAAAGGTTATGTAGGCGACAAAAATGTATTGGTGGGAAATACTAAGATGATGCGGAAATATGGAATCGAATATGATAAGAATATCGATTCTATTATCGAATCAGTGGTTGTTGCAGCCATTGACAATAAATATGCAGGATATATAACTATTGCCGATGAAATAAAAGAGGATGCTCTTTCGTCCATAGCCGAAATGCATAAACTAGGTATACAAACCATTATGTTAAGCGGCGATAAATCGTCAATCACGCAAAAAGTAGCTAAAGAACTAGGGATCGGCAGTGTACATGGGGATCTTCTTCCCCAAGACAAAGTAAAGTATGTTGAACAATTGAAAACTGACAAAACAAATGTAATTGCATTTGTAGGGGATGGTATCAATGATGCTCCTGTTTTAGCACTCAGCGATGTAGGAATTGCAATGGGTGGTATGGGCTCTGATGCAGCTATTGAAATAGCAGATGTCGTTATACAAACAGACCATCCGTCTAAAATTATAACAGCCATACATATCGCCAAATCGACCAAACAAATTGTAGTTCAAAATATAATACTGGCTTTTACTGTTAAACTTCTAGTACTATCGTTCGGTGCGGTTGGAGTTGCAACCATGTGGGAAGCCGTTTTTGCTGATGTAGGTGTGGCATTGCTTGCAATATTGAATGCTGTGCGAATCCTCAGAAAGAAATTTTAAACAGCAAAGAGCGAATAATCTTCGCTCTTTGCTGTTTATATTCAACTCATAATCAAGCTTTTTCATCAGCCTCTTCATTCGCATTTTTCCTCGTATTTATTTCTAATAAAGAAATATGAGCTTCATCCCTTATATGGTCTATTTCCAGTGCTGCTTTTTCGACCATCAGCTGTGCTTTCTCAGCCACCAACTGAGCATGTTGTCTGATATAGTCTATTTGTTTTTCGCTCTCGGCTTTTAATTGATCGAATTCGTCTTCTATCTCCTGACTTTTCTTTTTATTATTCTTATCCATAAAGAAACCGGCAATAGTTACCAAGATTGTCAATCCGGCAATTAAAAGTCCGAATATATCTATGATTTTAGATAAACGGCTTTGAGTTTCGGCAAGGCGCTTATCTTGTTCTATCATCTTAAGATCTGCTTTATCCTTCTCATTTTTTAGCTCTGCGAACTTTTCATCCATTTCTTTTTTCTGGAGCTCCAGTTTCAGATCTACTTCTGTCTGGCTATACGAGTTTTGTGCATAAGTCACTATACTCAAAAAGAATAGTAACAGGAATAATAGTTTCTTTACCATAAAATTGTTGTTCTGTAAGTTATAACGATTCCAAATTTAATACTTTTTATTAAGGTCGCCGTTTTTTTTATTGTTTTGGCGAATAAACAACCTCTCTTCCCTTGATAATTCTTTTTAAAATAACACTTTTTTTAAGTATTTAGTTCTTTCAATCCTCTATTTAAATACATTACAGGCAACTTATCAATTTTAACTATTTCACATTAAACAAAATAAATCAGAACTATGTTATATAATCATTATAACACACACAATAGTGCAACATAAGGTATTTAAAGATAAGATGGACATAGGATTCGACGTTATAGGGTCATTAGTAATAGGTATTCTTATAGGATATATAGCTAATAAGCTTCCCAAAAAGAATAAACTTGGTTTATTTACAAGTTTTGCCATTGGTATGATAGGTGCTCTACTCGGATCTTTCGTGCTTAATTTATTTAGACTCGATTATGAATCGCTTACCTCTAATGTTCTTATAGGGTATGCCACTGCAGCAAGTGTTGCTGCTATTTTTCTATATATGGCATTTATCATAAATAGAAAACAAGAGCAAGAAGAGCAAGAAGAGCAAGAAGAGCAAAAACAACAAGAAAAATAAAGCCATACATATTTTAGACTACATTTAGTTATTCAATTCAATTCTTTTATTTTACTCAATATTGGAGTGCGTATATCAAAATTTTGATTACGCACTTTCTTTAGATGTATACTATAAAAAAGGGTGATTATAGAAATCTATAATCACCCACTTAGAATATGTGTTTTTAGTAAAGTATTAAATAATTAAATCGGCTGCTCCAACAATTGCAATATCTTCTTTCTTAGAGCATGCTATTTTTAATTTTGTAACAGTTTCCGGATAAGGAAAAGTATGCAAAGTTTCATACATTTTTGGAGAAAAGAATTCAAACGACTTGGAGATACTTCCTCCCAATATTATTGCTTGAGGGTCGTACGCAAAAAGAATAGTTTTCAGCAGGTTTCCGACATGGACACCAAACTCATCCCATACCTTTAAAGCATCTGCATCTTTTTGGCAAGCTCTGTCATAAGCCTCTCGTCCCGTTATATTATGTTCTTTTATAAAGAAGTGACTACTGCAATAATACTCGTAATTGTGTTGAAGGTAAGACAACTCACCTATCTCGCCTGCTCCCGTATTAGCTCCGTTACATAACTTATTATTAAATATAATACCTGAACCAACTCCCGTTCCTAGAGCCACACATACGATATCATCGAAATTGGCACCCTCTCCACACGAATGCTCGCCTAGAGCGAAGCAATTACAATCGTTATTCACTGATACGGGAATCTTGAATTCTTTCTCAAGAATCTCTTTCAGATGAACTTCTTTCCACGAAGGAATATTATTTACATTATAAACAATTCCTCTTTTTACATCTACTACCGAAGGAACTCCTATGCCTATGCTTGTTATATCGGAATTTATCACCTGATGAATCATACTGATCAGATGATCGAGAATCTCTTTTTCCGATTTATCAGCTTTACATGACTCTGCTATTTTCTTAACAATAATACCTTTGTCAACAACTCCTATTCGAATATTGGTGCCACCAAAATCTATACCTATTTTCATGGTTGTAATTTTTCTGTTCCGATTAGACTGTTTGCTTTCCTTCTTTAATGGTAACCTTTTTCGACTTGTCTTTACCCCAGTATACAGTCATCTCGAAAGTAATATTCGACTCAATAGTAATAACAGGAGTTTCATCAGCCGAGCTTCTCTTATTTACTTTGAAAGAAACTACACCTTCGGGTCCGAAAGGATACCTTTCAATACCATGAGCCTCTAATTGATTGACATCCCAAACTACGGAATTAGTAGAGAAATCGGATCGGATACCCAAAATATATTCAATAAATACAGCAATGGGAGGTAAACCTGTCCAACCGACAAAATCTTTACGACCCATGAAGCCTTGCTCTGCCGATTCGGGAGAATAATATTCCCAAAATGTTCCTGTTTTTTTATATACTTCAAAAATATTATTATAGTGGTTCACTGCTATCTCATGAGCTTCTTTGCGATAATCTTTTTTATCAAGACCTGTTATCACCATATAATTAGTACCCGGCCACACGCCTCCTTGCCAATATCTGCCCTTTGCATTGTATTTGGGATTATCAGCAGATAGAGATGGAACTCTGTGCGGACGATTAAACGTCTTTGGATTATCTAATTCTTTCACCAAACGATCTAGTTGCGGTTTCTTCAACACATCGGTTTGCAATGCCCAATAAGCCATAATTCCTTTGGTTGTTGATAGGCTTCCATCTGCATATTGATCATACAGAAAACCTGTTTTCTCATCCCACATATTCTCCTGAATATATTTGGTAAGCATTTTAATCTCATCCTCCAAATCTTCGATCTCTTGCCAGCGCTCCAAATAAAATCCCATCTCGAGCAGGATATTATCGGTCAGTATTTGTTGCAAACAAGCATCTAACCATACCATATGCCCATGACTGAAAATCATGCTATATTGAGATTGTACACGAGGCATATTGTCCATACCTGTGCCCCACCCGCTCGACCAATATGTTCCATTTGGCCAAGTACGGTTCAATCTCAACCATTTATTATAAGCACACAGTACGGGAAATATTTTATTTAAACGATCTATATCTCCATATTGTTTATAATATTGCATTTCAGCCCAAGGGATAAGGTTAGGACCTGTACTTACAGGATCGTAACGCTCGAAACAATCTGCACCATCTGCTTTTATTTCGCGACAGATAAAGCCATCGGGGTGCTGTTTTGCATAGAAATTATCCAATGTATTTTGAAATGGAAAGAATCGATAACCATATCGGGCAAACATCATCATAAACGATGCATCCCACATGAAAATGTTTCCATTGTAAGCTACATCCAAATAACTGGCAACGAAACCCGAACCTTCATCCGGCTGACGAATATTCCCGATAGCTATTTGCCATGCCTTCCAATACATTTCTATTTCTTTGTCATGCCCTTGCCATATAGGATTAGGCAATATATTTTTGGCTTCTTCAAAACTTTTAGGTTTCGTTATTTTAGGCTTTGCAATCCTATATTCATTTTCTGCCACCAAGGCTTCTTTTACATATGTATTCTTATAAGGCATATTATATTTTGGTGGAGTTTCCTCGTTTTCCTGAGAAAACAAAGCCATCGGAAACATAATAATCAATCCGAGAATAAGAAGTACAAAAGATGTTCTTTTCATAAATTTTCTAATTTTAAGGTCATAGACCTTTCTATTATTTACCTATTCGGTATAAACAACATATTATCGGGTATAGCTTGCTCTAATATATGGCGACTAGCAATACCTACTTCGAGGGTTTGTCCCATATAGTTTTCGAGATAACGAACTTCTATTTCGTGAAATCCTGCTTCAAGAGCTACTTTTCCATCTACTCGCTTTAAACTGTGTGAGCCATCGTTATCAACCACTAATTGTCTGTCAATGTATAGTTTCGAGCCATCATCCGAATTGGTATAAAAGCGATAAACTCCTCTCTCAGGTATTTTAATATAGGTTTTGAAACCGAATGCAAAATAATCTTCCACCGCAGCAGATTCTATCGAAAAATTCTTCAATACCCCTTCTTTCAAAGGTTTCTGAGAAATGATATCATCCACCGATTTAAATTTGCCTTCGTAATAAGTATACTCTACCCCCTGTTTGTTCAACTCAATATCCTTTGCTGGCAGAAAATTCAAAGTCTTCTCATTCACAGACGATATACCCGAAGGATAGTAATAATACAACTCTGTTCCTTTTTTGGTTCTGATCCATGAATCAAACTTAAACTGATCTTCGTACATAAGAATAATACGAGAACCTCTTTCGAGTTTTCCGTAAGCATCCGCACCCGATGTACGACCAAAGGCTAAAGCTATATTCTTTTCGATGCCGATATAATCGTTATTGTGATCATGACCAACAAACACGCCCATTACATCTTGTTTCTCAACCAAAGATGCAAACATTCCCGAATTGACATCAGCCGAAGCAATACCTTCGCCTTTAGTACCCACGGTTGTTGGTTTCCCTACTATATTATTGTATTCGATCAACGGAATATGAAAAAATGCCAATGAAGGCAACACTTTATTATTGTTTTTAGAAGCATAAGTATCACTCAGATGCCTGTACCAACTAATCTGATCGAAATGTATCCAATCGTAATGTCCTAATTTATCATTTTCAGGATAATCATTCGAATCGATATGATACAAAACGGCAGCCGTTTTATCTCCTTGGGAGGCCTGAACTGGAATTTCATAGTTTCCACAACCAGTCATAGGCAAACCTTTTTCTCCAGTATAATAAGGCAAGCCTTCTATTATATCAAATATTTGGCAACGAGAGAATCCTCGTCCTTTTTCCGAATCATGATTACCCAATACAACAGTCCAAGGAATTTTAGCCTCTTCAAATATCTTAGCCACAGCCAACCAACCATCCTTAATGGGTGGATCACTCACTATATCACCCGTAAGCACAGCCAAATCAGGTTTCTCTGCATCTAATACCATTTTAATGGTTTCTATTGTTTTAGCACAATTATCAGATGTATTGTTCCAGTGAATATCAGTAAACTGGGCAATTTTGAATTGTCCTGCTTTATTGAATCGGAACTGAATATTTTCTTTCGAAAAAGAAACCATCGAGCCAAAGCTCAAAAAAAGTAACAGGAATAAAATTATATGCTTTTTCATATACTTATTTCTTTTGTTTGTTCGCATCCAAAAGAGCTTTCATCTTATGGAACACCTGAGTATTTTTATATATCCCTATGAAATCAGCAGCACCGGGACCATAGGCAAAAACAGGTAACATAATAGGTGTATGATCGTCAGTCATATAACGAGCCGTAATTTTACCTGTTTCGAGATCGCCATCCACTAAAGTAAGACCTCCAGTTTCATGATCGGCAGTTACAACAATCAAGGTTTCGCCGTTACTATCGGCAAATTTCATAGCCTCTGCAATTGCCATATCAAAACTAAGCATCTCTACAATAGATCCGGGCAATGAATTAGCATGACCTGCATAGTCTATTTTAGCTCCTTCAACCATCAGGAAGAATCCGTTCTTATTATTCTCGCTTAATTTCTTTATCGATTCCTTTGTTGCATCTGCCAACAAGCCAATAGTCTCGGCAGTTGCAGCTTGTTCCATACGCTCATCAATACAAATTACTTTACCACTTTTGCTATTGATTTCATCTATAGAAGTGGTAATATTGTATTTCGATTTCAATTCTTCAGCTAAATTTCTCTTGTCTTTTCTATCTGTAAGAATGTGCATTCCACTACCATTCAACAATGTAAGATTACCTTTTAGCAACCATTCGGTTATTTCATCCGCATTGTCACGCTCGGTAGAATGTCCGTAAAAAGCAGCAGGAGTTGCATCTGCAATATTTCCCCAAGTAACTACTCCGGCTTTCATTCCTTTTGATGTAGCCACATCGCTCATAGATGGGTAAACTGTACCATCGTCAGCCATCGAGATGTGACGGTTATTATTCGATTCGCCTGTTGCTAAAGCACTTCCACCTGCTGCTGAGTCAGTTGTAAAAGCATCTTTCGAGCTGTTCTGTTGTAATCCTAAATACTTAAATCCAAATAGTGACAAGCCTTTATTTACACTTGCAGCTGCATTGATTTGAGCTAATCCCATACCATCACCAATCAGAAATATAATATTCTTGACAGGTTTGCGAACCCCATCATTCAGATAAGTAGGTTGGTATATTTCAATGCCTTTCGACAATTGAAGCTTCTTATTATCAAAACCCTGAAAACCTGCTGTCGTTTTATCCAAGCGGTCAGTCTTAGTGATTCCCTCGTGTGCATTAGCAAGGTCAGGAGAAATCACAAAATTCTTATCATCGAAGTTGTGGAAAAAGTCAGCGCAAAGTTCGGGTACATCCGTATTTATAATATCTACCCCCATTGTATGGAAAGTATTCCAAGCTGTTACGTGATCGGGAGTTCCCCAAAAGCGGATTGGCTTACCCATTGCATGAATCTGGGCGATAACCGCTTCTACTTTTTTTTTCTGATCGGTTACTAGTGTGCCCTTTCCATTCCATTGAGCATACTCAAAAAAAGGAACACTTATATAAGCCACCCTAGCCAATTGTTGTGGAGTATATTTTTCGCTCAACAATCCGTCAAACTGAATATAGGCTGGATATTTCGAGAAATCGGAAGGGTTAGGAACAAATTCACCTGTGATAACTATTTGTACAGCATAAGGATTCACCGCCCGATTAAATACCTCTGGATGTGCACTTAATTTTTGTACCACCATATCGAGTGTTGGTGTTGCAGGAGTTTTAAGCTCTATCAACAATTGCAGTTTCTTATCAGAATCTTTCCACGGCTTTCCTCCATTTTGTTTGAATAAATGTACCAATGGATTGATATATAGTTCATCTAAATTAGAAGCTGTAGGTAATTCATGTAAATCATGAGCAACGAGAAGTTGATTATCTTTACTCAGAAAAATATCAGCCTCTACCGACGATACTTGTTGAGCGTATGCCTGATAAAAAGGTACTCTCCGTTGGTAATCGTTGTGAGAATGTATAAAAATGTCCTTTTGTGCGAATGTAGTTGCGGGAAAGCTTACTCCCAACAATACTAATGGAAGAAACGCACTTATATATCTTTTTTTCATCTTGTTATTTTTTGTTTGAAATCATATATTTTAAGTAGATAGAGAAGTTTCTTAATTCACTTTTATCTTAGCTACAACCGGAACATGATCTGATAAAAAGACTCCATCAAGTTTTTCGGGAAGTACTTCAAATTTATCAGTTTCAATAGTATTGCTTACAAATATATAATCTATGTAATCTCTCTTTTCAACAGGGATTTTGCCAAAATCGTGAAACGTCCATTCAGTACCCGAAAATTCTAGAGCTATATCTTTGGCATTTATCAAATGCTCTTTTAGTGATGTGTTAGTTACATGTTTGATAACTTCCGAATCGGGGGTTGCATTAAAATCGCCTGTCATTATAATAGGTAATCCCTTACTCAACTCAGCAGCCTTTGTTAGGAGTAGAGTTACTCCTTCCTGACGTGCCATTTTACCAACGTGATCTAGATGAGTATTTATAGCAAATACTTCTTTGCCTGTCTTTTTATCCTTCAATATTGCCCATGTTGCGATACGCTCACAAGCACCATCCCACCCTTTTGAGCCTGCAACTTCGGGCGTTTCGCTCAACCAGAAATAACCCGATGATATTTCGGTAAAACGATCTTTCTTATAAAATAAAGCACTGTACTCACCTTGCTCTTTTCCATCTTGACGTCCTACTCCTATTGCAGTATATTCGGATAAACGTTCTTGCAAATCGACTAATTGATTGTGGAGGACTTCTTGAGTACCTACTATATCTATATCTTTTGTCTTGATTATTTTTGCTGCAACATCTTTTCTATATTGCCAGTTATTCAAACTATCTTCGGGATTATCGTAACGAATATTATAAGACATAATATTCAACTCGAGAGGTTTGCTTCCACACGACATCAGCAAACTTGCCAATAGTATATAAATCAAATTTTTCATATTTTTTTATTTCAGGTAAATATTATTCTTTTGCAGATACAGGACAGAAGACGATCTGCCCGTATCTACAGCAGTCTCAATTTGTGAACAAATTTAAGACAGGTATCGGAACAAATTTGTCCGATCCGGGCACTCTCCAACCCCAACTCAATTCTTCTCCTTCGTAGTCTTCAAAATATAATAAGCGATAAGGATGGAAACCTTTTTTCAAGGCAATTCGTCCTGTTGCTACAATTGCACCATGTGAGCCATCATTATCCACTACTTTCAAATCATTAATATATAATACGCTACCATCATCCGATCGGGTCATAAATTCATAAACCCCATCTTCGGGGATAGAAATCAGACCCGAAAATATGTAAGCGAAATGATCGGCTTGTTTTGCGCCCTTGATTGATGGCTCAGACATTATTCCCGATTCTTTTAGAGGAGACTTCTCTATATCACCCACTATTTTATAAAGTCCTTCATAATAACGGAAATTTGTCCCGTTCATTTTTGCCTGAGCAATCTTAGGATTAGCCAACACTGCTTTTGTAGCATTGATAGTAAATGTTCTGCTCGGAGTATAATTCTCTTTGAAAGCCTTCGCTTTAATTAACGTAGAAACTGTTAGCTTGACAGGAGACGTATATAAAGCCGAAACTTCGGTAGGCTCCGTTCCATCCAATGTATAATAAATTTTAGCACCTTGGGTGGCAGAAGCCAGATCAACATCAATTTCATCCAAAAATAAATCCAAATCTTTAGTAGTAAATGGTATTGATACTACCAGCCCTTTCGTTAGCGAATATGGATAGGCATCGCCCCCAATTCCACGCTCTTTGTTCGGAACATTAGTCAATGTGAAATCTAACTCTCCACCTTCGAGCAATTGCTGATAGGTAACAAAGTTTTTATCAATAGCTTTTCCATTTAAAGTTACTTTGTCTATATAGATATTCTTTTGCGGATCGTTTGCTTTGATAACCAATGTCTTTCCATTAGCTAACTTAATAGTTGCTTTTTCAAACAAAGGTGTCGTTAAAACAAGCTCATTCGATCCGGGACATACAGAATATATACCCAAACTACTTAATATATACCAAGCCGACATTTGACCACAATCTTCGTTTCCACTGATTCCCTCGGGTGTTGGCTGATACATTTCCGTAAGAATGCGGCGTGTCATCTCCTGAGTCTTCCAAGGCTGACCAACATAGTTATACAAATATGCCATGTGATGACTAGGTTCGTTTCCATGTGCATACTGACCTATCAAGCCAGTAATATCGACCATAGTACCTTCGACTTTCGATTCTACTACAAACAAACTATCTAATTGTGCAGTGAAAGATTCTTCTCCACCAAACAATTGAATTAAACCATTTACATCGTGAGGAACAAAGAATCGGTACTGCCAAGCCGTAGCCTCTGTATATGCTCGTCCGGGTTCGAAAGGATTGAAAGGTGCGTCCCAATTTCCATCCATACGTTTGCCTCTGAAAAACTTGGTATGCCCGTCAAATACATTGATATATGATAAAGCACGTTCCGAATATTCTTTATAATCGTCCTCATGTCCTAAATCTTTCGCCATTTGAGAAATTGCCCAATCGTCATAAGCATATTCAAGTAAACACGATACTGATTCTTTCTTTATATTGGAAGGTATGAAACCATACTTCACATAATAATCCGAGCCTTTTTTATTGATATTAGACGATACTTTCATGGATTCAAAAACCTTCTCTACATCAAACTCTCGAATACCTTTCATATATGCATCGGCAATGACCGAAGCCGAATGATAACCAATCATCGTACCTGTTTCACCTGCCGAAAGTGGCCAGATAGGTAATTCGCCCGAAGCATCGTACATATCCAGATACGAAGTAATCATATCGGATACCAATCTATTATCGGTAAGAGTAACTAATGGATTCCAAGCACGGAATGTATCCCAAATAGAAAAAGTGGAATAATGCTTTTTACCTTTGTCCAATTGTCCGATGGTCATATCATGTCTGCGGTATTGACCGTTTACATCACTTACAATATTGGGGACAATCTTGGCATGATATTGTGCTGTATAGAAGTTTTTCAAATCATGTTCCGAACCTCCTTCTACAATAATATCCGAGAGTGCTTCTTCCCAAAGTGTTCTGGCTTGTTGATGCACATTATCAAAATCGAAATCTTTTACATCGTTCATCAAGTTTTCCCTTGCATTCTCAAGGCTTACAACGGATATACCGACTTTAGCAACAATAGATTCGCCTTTAGAGGTTCCGAATCTTAAAACGGCTTGTACATTGTTGGTTTTAGGATCAGCATTTGCTGCTAATATTACACCATCATTCACAATATCAACGCTCTCGAAATCTTTTGAAAACTGAGCCACAAAGAATACATACTGATTGGGCACCCATCCTTGTGTTCTTCGCATTCCAGTCAATTCATTCGGAGCAGTTTTCTTGATAATTACAGAGTCTATAACCTCTTCTGTAATAAGATGTGCCATATCAACAATTATCGACATGCTTTTGTCTTTAGCAAAGGTGTATCTATGAACACCTGTGTATGTGGTAGCTGTTAGTTCGGCTTTTATACCTTCGTTTTTAAAGTCAACGGAATAATATCCCGGTGATGCTTTTTCATCTTTATGCGAAAACGGAAGTGGATCGAAAATATATCCCTCCGGTTTCAACTTTAATTCTTGTGTAGTGGGATGGAATAGAATATCCGCTAAATCGGAGCATCCTGTTCCACTAAGATGTGTGTGTGAGAATCCTAAAATAGTACTGTCGCTGTAATGATAGCCGGACGAAGCATCCCAACCCTCATTACGGGTATCGGGGCTTAACTGAACTGCTCCATAAGGTACAGTTGCTCCTGGGTACGTATGCCCATGGAATCCTGTTCCGATAAAAGGGTCTACATATTCAATCGGACTTTTGGGTGACGATGAACATCCCACCAACAGTAACGTAGAGAATATAGAAACGATAAGTTTTTTCATGGTCATATATATTTTATATAGCAAGGCTATAAAAGATCGGATGTAAAGCTAAAAGTTTCGGAGGAATTTCTTCCTCCGTAAACTTATATATTAATTACTTACTTACTCAAAAGTTGAATATCCCGGCTTTGGATTATTTACTAACAGATAATCGGTGTTTTCGATTTCTCTTTGAGGTATCGGGAAATGTGCATTCTTTACAGGGTCAAATGTACGTGCACCTCTTGGGTCTGTTGCAGTAGTTGCGGCAGCGTACACTTCCTTTGCCAATCCCCAACGAACCAAGTCGAAATGGCGTTCGTCTTCATAAGCCAGCTCGCAACGGCGCTCTTTAACCAAATCGTTGAATGTAGGTGCAGCAATCGCTTTACCCGGATCACCTCCAAAGGCACGAAGATGCACTTCATTAAACGAAGCTGCTGCGGCAGCCACTCCCTTAGTTCTGTTGGCTGAACCTCCACCGGCTAAAAATATCTCAGCTTCGGCATGTATCAGCAACACATCCGAATAGCGCAATAATGGAACATCGGCTCCTGTTTCCCAATTCCAAGATGTAAGCTGATTGTACGCCGAACTGTATTTTGTACCCATATATCCGGTACTCATATCACTTATCATTGCAGAGGTCAGAACCGTAGTCTTACCTAAGAAATTAACTTCGTCACCAGCTCCCGCCATAGTTACCCTACGACGTAAATCACCGGCTTCAAAAGCATCGTACAAACTCTTTGTAGGAGCAAAATAAAACCATCCCGTACCGCCTGATAATGTTCCCGAAAGAAGAATAACAGAAGTTACAGAACCTTGATTCCTTACAGGTTTATTTACCAGATTGAAGAGGACTTCGTTACCTTTCTCTCCTGCCAAAGAAAACAAATGAGCAAAGCCATTATTGCCTGTTTTATCCAAAGAATATTTACCCGAATTGATTACCTTTTCGGCAGCGGCTTTAGCTTCTGCATATTTGCCCCAATGAGCATATACTTTAGCCAATAGTCCATAAGCTGCACCTAAATTCGGTCTGCCCAAATCATCATTGCTTCTTACCCATGCGTTCTGAGCCTCAAAATGATTGATTGCTTCTTTCAAATAAGCTTCGATACGCACATATGTTTCGGTTTTAGTTTCTCTTGGTTTATTTATTTCCAACGGTTTCCTCCAATCATAAAATGGAAGACCTCCATATCTTTTAGCCAGATAGAAATAGGAGTACGCACATAAGAAATTAGCTTCACCGAGAATCAAATCACGGCTTTTGTCCGGCATAGTAATATTAGGTGTATTAGCCATTACATCATTGGCACGGCGAATGGTACGATACATTAATTGCCAGTTACTGAACTGTCCGCCCGAAGCATTTGAAGTAGCAATAAACTTGGTCAACTGATCGTCATCGTTTTTATCCCTGTTAATAACCATATCGTCACTCGAAGGTCCGCCTGCCCAAAAATGTCCGCGTCCAAAGCCTTCTTCATTATAAAACGGTTCGTAAGCCGCATTCAATCCCAGCCATACATCGGCTTCTGTATTCCAGAAATTAGATATTCCGAAAGGTTCTCTATCCAAGTCACAAGATGCGAGCATGAATAAAGGAAGTATAAATAATAGTTTATATAGTTTCATGATACTCATTTATTAAGTAATGTAAAATATTTTATTACTACATTTCGTAATTATAACAGTCTATGGCTGTTATGATTGCCAAAGTAATAAAAAGGTCTTCGACCTTAGAAGTTGATATTAAGCCCCATAATGAAAGATTTAGTCTGAGGGAATTGTCCTCTGTCCACTCCCACTTCAGAAGGTCCGTTTGGCTCTATTTCATTAACGTATGCATTTCCTAAATCGGGATCATATCCCTTGTAGCCTGTTATTGTAAATAAATTCTGCACAGTTACATACAGCCTCACGTTCTGGATACCTATTTTCCGAGTCGTTTCTTTGTTTAATGTATAACCGAGGGTAAGTACTTTCAGTCTCAGATAGTCTCCCTTATCTACATAATAATCAGACATTCTTTTATTCGAATTTTTATCCTCAAGTGTTACACGTGCCAACGAACCGTTAGGGTTGTTTACTTCATGAAAACGATCCATTATTTCGGTATACTGATTATATCTTGCATTCACAAACATACCTTCGTATTTCAAGGCATTAAAGATACTGTATCCGGCTACTCCCTGAAAGAAAAGACTTAAGTCGAACCCTTTATAGGCAAGATCGGTACCAAGACCGTATGTAAATTTAGGAAATCCGCTACCGATATTTGTCCTGTCATTACCATCAATCTGGTCATCACCATTTACATCTACGAATTTAATATCACCCGGTTTCGCATTGGGCTGATAAAGAGCACCTGTACTATTTTTATAATTCTTAATTTCATCCTCGCTTCTGAATATTCCGGCTGTTTTATAACCGTAAAAATGAGCAATCGGTTGACCGGCAAAAGTCCTCGAAATATTAGTTCCTCTGTAAGCACTTGTAAATAAAGCACTGTTACCTGTTCCCATCGAACGTACTTTATTCTTCACAGTACTGAAGTTTCCGTATGTGTTTATCTGTAAATCATTAATTTTCGTATTGTACGATAAATTCAGATCGATACCTTTATTTTGAACTTCCGCTGCATTTAACCAAGGATTACTTGTTACACCTGCAAGCGAAGGAACGGGAACCTGAATCAATACATCTGTTGTATTTTTGTTATAATAATCAAATGTAAAATCAAAGTGATTTAAGAATGTAACATCCAAGCCAAGATTGGTTTGTGTAGTTACCTCCCACTTTATATTGGGATTTGCCATAGATGCCTCATATCGTCCGATTGTAGCAGTTTCGTTCTGTCCGAATACTACATTGTAGCCATCGTCATCCGTCGTATTTTGTATAGCTACTTTGGTTGGGTAAAAATCATTAATATCTTGGTTACCCAATTTACCCCAGCTTGCACGTACTTTAAGATTTTGAATCGCCGAAGCTTTCAATGGTTCGAAAAACTGTTCTTCCGAAATACGCCATCCTCCCGATACAGAAGGGAAATATCCCCAACGGTTGTTTTTCGCAAATTTAGAAGAACCGTCAGCACGGAAATTCAACGATAACAGGTATCTGTCGGCAAAAGAATAATCCAAACGGGCAAAATACGATTGAAGCGCCCACTGCTCACGCTCTCCCTGCATCCATGCAATATTAGTCGCTGCACTTAAATAACGTTGTGAAGGCTCTTCCGAAATAAAACCGGTACCACGGGCATTGGTATAATTGACATCAAATTCTTCATAAGCATACCCGCCTAGAATCATAAACTTATGTTTATCAATGGTTTTATCGTATTTCAAAGTAGTTGTATTGATCCATCTTGTACTTTGCCAATCTCTCTGTGTCAGCTCATTTGAGTTAGAAGCACGTCCTGCTTCGGGTACACGTGCAGTAAACCATTTGTCCTGCCATTTAGACCAGTCATATCCGAAATCGGTTTTAAGAACCAGATTATCAATAATACTATATTGTGCATATACGTTACCGAAGATACGGTCTCTCGTTCTTACACGGTCAGCTCTTTGAATAATCCCCACAGGATTTTGGATATCAGCTCCCAATGGACCACTTCCACTTAAGTTAGCATTTTCGTCATATACAGGAACAGAAGGATCTGCACGTAATGCCGAAATGATAGCACCTGATGAAGCCGACATATCGGGAACAATGTTTTGTTTAGAGTGAGTGATCATCAGGTTCTCTCCAAATTTCAGTTTCTTGGTAATGTCGGTCTCTGTATTCACACGGAAAGTCGTACGCTTAAAGCTGGTTCCTTTCAATATACCATCCTGAGTAAGGTGTCCTCCCATAATGTTATATTTTATTTTATCGGAACCTCCTGCTACCGACAAGTCGTAATTACCCTGATAAGCCGAATTGGTAAATACTTCATCCTGCCAATTTGTTCTTGTTTCCTGTGCAAAAGGAGTTGAATAATAGGCTATATTTTTATTATAAGCATTGATCTGATCCTGCGTAGGATTTGCTATGCTGTTGAAGTCATTTGCATATGCTTCGAGATGAATCATATTTCTTTGCTGGGCATTCAATACATCTATTTTATGTTGTGGTGCCGAAAATCCTTGGAATGTATTGAAAGTAACATTTACCTTATCTGATTTACTGCCTTTTTTGGTTGAGATAATAACTACACCATTGGCTGCACGCGAACCGTAAATAGCAGCCGAAGCGGCATCTTTTAATACATCGATACGCTCTATATCACTGGGGTTCAAATCATTCATATTATCAGCAGGCATACCGTCAATAACATACAACGGATCGTTGTTGCCGAAGGTTCCCATACCACGAATACGGACAGATGTACCCGAACCCGGAGCTCCACTACCTTGCAGTACGGTTACTCCCGACATACGCCCTTGAAGGGCACTGCTAATGTCTACGTTCGCCATATCTTCGAGATTCGACATCTTTACGGAAGATACTGCACCCGTCAGGTCTGCTTTCTTTTGTGTGGTATAACCTACTACAATGACTTCATCTAAAGATTTATTGTCTTCTCTCAACACAACATTTATATCCGATTTACCTCCCACTTTTACTTCTTGCGGCAGATAACCGATATAACTAAATATGAGTGTTGCGTTTTCGGGTACTTCAATACTGAAATTACCATCCAGATCAGATACCGTTCCGGTGGTTTTACCCTTTACAATGACGCTTACTCCGGGAAGTTCTGCACCTTCTGAATCCTTCAGCGTACCTTTCACTATTCTTTTTTGGTCCTGCTGAACCTCCTTTGTTCCGGCAGATAATACAATCTGATTATCCACTATTGTATAAGAAATATTGGAGTCTTCGAATACTTCATCCAGAATATCCGATACAGGTTTATCGGTTGCTTTTACAGATACAATTTTGTTTGCATCCACCAGACGGTCGTTATACACAAAACTATAATCAGTTTTTTTCTCTATTTCATTCAATACGTCTCTAACGGTAGTTTGAGGCTTATTTAGCGAAATAGAAATATTCTGCTTTGCATGGGCTGTGAATGAGGACAAACACAATCCAGCCAACAAGAGATACCAATATCTCTTTCCTAAAAATTCTTTTTTCTTTTTCATGGCTCTAGGTTAATTATTTCAATTAAAAATAACGTTCGTTTTTTTCTTGGTTTAATAACTGTTTTACACATACTTATACAATTTGTTTGATATTATTTTATGCACATCAAAGAAAATCAACTCATATTACAACACAGTTACGTCCTGTTTAATGTTTATTCTCATTTAATGTCAAAAATAACTAATTGACGATCAGAAATCTGATTAAAAAAACAAAGTAAATATCTGATTTTAAGGCTTTCTGTATAGAATAATTTTCTCTTTCTCTTTTTTCCACTTTAAATCGGGAGAACTCATTTGCAGTACATCCAATATCTGGGTGATCGTTTTATTTTCGAATACTCCTGTTATCGGATAATAGCACAACAGACTATCTCTTATCTCTATATCCACATCATAAACTCTGGATAGTTTTTTGGTAATTCGCTCCAATGAGGTACTTCTGAATAGTAAAATCCCTTTTTCGTATGCTTCATATTCGAATGCATCGGAAGGTAAAATCTGAATACTTTTACTTTTACGGTTAAATTCAAGCTTCGTCGAGGCTCTCATTACAGTTGGCTCACTTAAGTCGGGAGAACTGAAATTGACTTTGCCCCTTTCAAGATATACCTGCATGATATCATCGTCTTCGTATCCATATACATTAAACTTTGTACCATAGGCTTTTACTTTCACTCCGTCTAATGTTTCTACATAGAAAGGATTTTCAGGATCGGACACAACTTCGAAAGTAGCCTCACCGGTCAATTTCACATGACGTTCGTTTTCGGTAAATACACTCGGATACCTGAGTGTCGATTTCGCATACAAATACACTCTTGAACTATCGGGCAACGTGATCAGAATTGCCTTACTATTGGTATTCGTATAACTCAATTCATGTGAAATTTGTTTTGAAAGACTCTCTTTTCCTACAAATAAATACAAAAAGCCTATTAATAAAGGAATAGTAAGAACAGCCGCTATATTTATAACACGCTGTCTCCAAAGACGTACACGATTCGTCTTTTCTTTCAGTGTGATATTAAATTCCGGAGGAGTGCAAGTCTTATTAAATTGGATAGTTTCGACACCTCGGTGGATAAAGCTCCATTGACGGAACAATTTCCGAGCCTCATCCGAAGATTTTAGTATATCTTCAAATAGGACTTTTTCGCCAAGCGTCAATTGTTTGAGGAAAAATTTATTGATTAAGTCTTCTAATTTCTCTTTGTCCATGCTATCATTAAAAAGGGCTTTCTATATAATAGACAAAGAAGTCGGGCGATACCCTAGGGATTATTTGAAATCTTTTCGAGAAAATAAATAATTAATAATACAGGATAGTACTTACCAACCTCTACACTAATCATCATCAGCGATTTAGTCATATATGCTTCGACTGTTTTTACTGACACATTTAATTGTTCGGCAATCTCTTTATTCTTTAGATTTTCAAAACGGCTCATCCGAAACACAGTTTGATATTTCTCAGGAAGTTTGGCTATTGCTTTTTCAATCAACAGGGTAAGTTCCTGAACCGAATATAAATCTTCGGCATCGTACTCATCGTAGTTGGTAAGGATATATTGTTCGTAAGTAAGCTCTAGTTTTTGTTTCTCAATCAGATTGAGGCACATATTGCGAACTGAAGTCAGTAGATAAGAACGAACTGAGGTTGAGATTGTAATTTTTTGGCGATCTTTCCATATTTTCAAAAAAACATCCTGCACACAGTCTTCTGCAACTCTCGAATCCTGAATATATCGTAAAGCAAACATACATAAAGGAGCATAAAATTGGCTATACAAATTGCGGTATGCTTCCGTATTGTCATTCCGAATTTCCTCAAATAATGCATTATATGTATCCTTGACTTCCATTAATATATTTCGTCTAAAAAATAGGGTATCAAAAATTCTTAAACTCTTTTTGTCATATAGGGAAGGTGCTAAAGTAGAAAATTTGTTTCAGATAATCGTTTATTTTTGTTTAATACTGTCATTAAGATGCCTTTTTTCTAAAAATTCCTTAATAAGACAAATGTGACAAACAGACCAAAAGTAATTCATACTCAGCCTTATTTTATAAAAAAAGATAGCTGCATGCTTGCAACTACCTTTATTCTGTTCACATATAGAACTTATCTATATATTATTGATCTCTAAAACCCACATTATTATAAATTGCTGTTTATGGATTGCCATTCGCTAATCGGTGGTATGACATTTGAATTAATTAATTCATTTCTCAAATCGCAAAGATGTTGATAACTCTTATTAAGATCTGCAAATTCAGCAGGAGTACCTTCAACCTCTTGATAAGTGATGCCATTTGTATTGATTGTCGTCTCCATAGCCATCATAATATGATTGAATTTATGATTAGCAACATATACCCCGGCAGGCCATTTAAAAGAGTCGCCTCCCATAGCTGCACGAATCATTTCGACAGATAGATAGGCTGGGCTTTGAAATGATGATCTGCCACGTAAATCTATAATATGCTTTCCACCTTGTATCACTTTTAGTTTTATATCCTCCCATTGTTGAGCACTTAACTCAGAACACCCAATCAAATCATTTAAAGGTTTGCCATCTACTGTAGTTGTCGATGCAAACACAGCCATTTCTTCTCCATGTCCTCCATAGGTACGGCAATTCTTGATTTTATCGGGGCTTATCTTGAAATGTTTAGCTAATTCGTTTCTCAACCGGGTACTGTCTAATGCAGCAAGCGTACTTACCTGACTTGGTTTCAACCCCGAATACAATAGTGTAAGCAATCCCGTAATATCAGCAGGATTAAATATTACAACCACATGTTTTACTTCGGGGCAATAGGCTTTAATATCTTTCCCGAAAGCAATTGCAATCTCTGCATTGCCTTTCAATAGATCTTCACGTGTCATGCCTTGTTTGCGGGCGGCACCTCCCGAAGATATTATGTAGGAAGCATTGGTTAATGCCTCTTTCACATTGGAAGTATATGTTAGATTTACACCTTCGAAACCACATTGCAGCAATTCTTCGGCAACGCCTTCCAGACCTGTAGGGTATGGATCGTATAAACAAATTTCAGATGAAAGTCCCATCATTATAGCGGTTTGTGCCATATTAGAACCGATCATACCTGCAGCACCGATAATTGTCAACTTTTCGTTTGTAAGAGTCTTCATAAATTTCATTTTATATAGTTTATATTACGCAACCCTAACTATCTCTGGTCACACTACTGCCAAAGTAACAACTAGGTCTACGACCTTAATTTCCATTTCAAAGCTATTAAATATTATCGAATAACTATACTTTTTTAATATTATGCACCATTACTTTTGGTTATAGCTTTTCCTATTTAAGTACATATTTTAAGGCTAAAAAAACCTCAGGATTTCAAGTATCATAAAGAAGTATTGGAAGAGGATTTTTTCACCTGATCTTGTATGCAGATCTCAACATATACTCAGTCTCAATTACACTTATATTTTTTTAACGAAGAGAGACAGAACTTTTTCCTATACAATACGTTAACTATATAATAAAGCAGCATTTAGCTAATACAATAAATGCTCTGTTTAGTTTATAAATCCGAATAAGAGTATTTAGGAAATAGATATAAAATATAAGATTTTTCTCTTTGGATTAAGTTATCAAATACATCTATTTAAATATAGAAACAATTCATTGAACTTTTCCTTAGAGTCAAATGTTTAAAGTATGTGTTTTTCATAGTATTAGATTTAAGGTTAATAATGAAGATTGGTTGTCGGGATGACAACCATTTCTTTTTTGTATAAAACACTCACCAAATCGACACATACCATTGAATATCAACCACTATTCATTTATTCCAGAGATATAATTTCCATAAATTCAGCAGAATCTATTACTGTAACCAACACAAGACCTACAGCATTATTACTGTCTCCATAAGATTTCGATATAGTTTTAAATTAATTTAAGAGTGCTTAACTTTCTCTCTTATACTTTTCGTTTATATTTGTCACTTTATTGTAAGAAAGAAATTTTTAGGATTAATCAAAATCTAATTTTTCATGGTATCTTTTTCGGTACTCTTTAGGGGTAATCCTCATCTCTTTGAGAAAAGTTTTTGAAAAATGAAAAGGATCATAAAAACCTAATCTAAAGGCTATTTCTTTTATTTTCAATTCTGTAAATTGTAAATAAGAGCACGCTTTTTGTATGCGGAGTTGATTGTAGTATACAAAGGGTGAATAAGATGTTTTCTGAGTAAACAGAGTAATCAGATGAGAAACCGAATAACCGACGGCATGAGCGATGTCTTCCAGAGTTATTTTATTTTCTAAGTTACCCTTCATAAAAAGGATACTTTTCTGAATCACATCATCTATTTTCACATTCTTTATTTCTCTGTATTGGGGTAAGTATTTTATAGAAGCAAGAAAATACATTAAGCAGAAACTGATATATTCGAGATTCTCCGGATTATAGCCCATTCCCAGATTCTGAAACATATCTTCGAAAAGCATAAACCGATCCTGCTGTCTGCTGTTAGCTGTATCTTTGATAGACAATACCTTCCCGATAATGGGTTTAAACATGTGTATATTTTCTCCTTTGAAGTGCAGCCAGTATATACTCCACGGATTATGGGGATCTGAACCATACGAATGCGCTTCATTTTGGGGTATTATAAAAACCTGATTGCCGGATAGCGTATGCCGCTCATCCTGATATTCGATCCAGCCTTTACCTTTTTCACAATAAATAAGAATATTTTCGTTAGTCCCCGCTAACCTTTCCCGATAATGGTATTTCGCATTTGGGTAATAACCGATATGTGTAATATACAATTGTCTGGTTATTTCATTTTCAGCCTGCAATTCTCTTATGTTGTAAGGAGTTACAATAGCCTTTTCACCTTTAAATCCGTCAGCAATGGTTTCCATTTTATTTTTCGTTAAACGGTGTAAGAATAAGGTTAAATATATTGGAAATGCGATAATAGTAATATTTTACATGTTTTCAAAATAATAATACATTTTTTCTGCTTTCGAACCATCTAATTTTGCTTTTATAAATAGTATCATTTAATTAATCTAAGACACATGAAGAACAATAAATCGTATTTAAATCTCATCACCTTCGTTTCAGCCATGGGAGGGTTGCTATTCGGCTACGACTGGGTAGTGATCGGAGGGGCAAAACCTTTCTATGAAGTCTTCTTTGACATTGCAGATTCTCCATCAATACAAGGATTTGTAATGGGGAGTGCTATTCTCGGCTGCCTACTCGGAGTGATGTTATCGGGAGGTTTGTCAGACCGTTACGGAAGGAAGCCGTTGATGATTACCGCTTCACTGGTTTTTATTCTTGCCGCCATCGGCACAGGAATGGTCGATAGCCTTTCGTGGTTTATTGTATACCGTGTCTTAGGAGGTATAGCCATAGGTATCGCATCTAATCTTTCGCCTATGTACATCGCAGAAGTTGCTCCGGCAAATGTAAGGGGACGGTTTGTATCGCTCAACCAACTCACTGTTGTTATAGGGATTTTAGCCGCTCAACTGGTAAACTGGCTCATTGCCGAACCGATAACCGCCGGCACGGATATCCTTCAATCGTGGAATGGTCAGATGGGATGGCGCTGGATGTTCTGGGCAGGAGGAGTTCCGGCCATATTCTTCTTTATTATGATTTTTATCGTACCCGAAAGCCCTAAATGGCTGGCAGCACAATTACAATTTGACAGATCTGAAAAAATACTTGCTAAAATCGGGGGGGAAGAATATGCCAAATCCGAAATCGGCGAATTAAAAGCGGCAACTTCAACAGTTAAAGAAAAGGTCGATTACAGACTACTCTTCAAAGGAAAAATGCCCAAGATACTTCTGATAGGTATTGTTATAGCAGCTTTTCAGCAATGGTGCGGCATCAACGTTATATTCAATTATGCACAGGAAATATTTGCTGCCGCCGGATACGGAGTATCCGATATACTTTTCAATATAGTGATCACAGGTGTAACCAATGTAGCATTCACCATCGTAGGAATGTATATGGTAGATAAACTAGGGCGCAGATCTTTATTATTATTCGGAGCTTTAGGACTGGCATGTATATACGCCATATTGGGAGCATGCTATTATTTCCATATATCCGGTATTGCAGTATTAATTCTTGTAATGCTCGCCATAGGATGCTATGCAATGACCCTAGCACCGATAGCATGGGTAGTTATCTCCGAGATATTCCCAACCAAGATCAGGGGTATGGCTATGGCTGTTGCTACTTTCTCGTTATGGACGGCATGTTTCTTCCTTACCTACACTTTCCCTCTATTAAACAATGCATTAGGTGCATACGGCACATTCTGGCTATATGGCGTTATCTGCTTATTGGGATTTGTATTCGTAAAAAGAAATTTACCCGAAACCAAGGGAAAATCACTGGAAGAAATAGAAAAAGAACTGACAAAATAAGACACCTTGTAGGGGCAGACCTATGTGTCTGCCCTCAACGGACGAACACACAGGTTCGCCCCTACAACGGAAATTAAAATAATAATTAGGTCTGAGACCTTAAATTCATTGAAATGGAGAAAATGACTAAACACCTGATTCAGGCAACCGTTAATCAAAAAGGAATTGTTAAGGCATGGGAAGAAGACATACTACTCCCCACTTACGAAATAGGCGCCGAAGAAAAGAACCCTATCTTCTCTGAAAAGAGAGTATATCAAGGCAGCTCGGGAGTGGTATATCCATATCCGGTAGTCGAAAAAATTTCGGACGAAAAGAAAGATAAACTTTACAAGGCTCTGTTCCTCGAAAATGAATATCTGAAAATCATGATTCTTCCCGAATTGGGAGGACGTGTACAAATGGCATACGACAAAGTAAAAAAACGCCACTTTGTATATTATAATCAGGTAATTAAACCTGCGTTAGTCGGATTGACAGGCCCTTGGATTTCGGGAGGTATAGAGTTTAACTGGCCTCAACATCATCGTCCAAGTACTTATTTGCCTACCGATTACTGCATCGAAGAAAACGAGGATGGCAGCATAACCGTTTGGTGCAACGAAGTAGAACGCATGTTTCGCACCAAAGGTATGCAAGGCTTTACACTTCATCCCGGAAAATCATATCTGGAAATAAAAGTAAAAGTATACAACAGAACCACTTTTCCTCAAACATTCTTATGGTGGGCAAACCCTGCCGTAGTGGTTAATGACGGATATCATACAGTTTTTCCACCTGATGTACATGCAGTATTCGATCACGGAAAACGTGATGTATCTAATTTTCCGATAGCAACAGGCGTGTATTATAAACAAGATTATTCGGAAGGTGTAGATATATCCAAATACAAAAATATACCTGTACCCACCTCTTATATGGCTGTACAATCGAAGTTCGACTTTGTAGGCGGCTATGAAGAAGATGCAAAAGGCGGATTGCTGCACATTGCCAATCACCATGTTTCACCCGGAAAAAAACAATGGACATGGGGATGCGGCGACTTCGGCGTGGCTTGGGACAGAAACCTGACAGACGAAGACGGACCTTATATCGAATTGATGACCGGTGTATTTACCGATAATCAACCCGATTTCACCTGGCTGCAACCTAACGAAGAAAAATCGTGGGTACAATATTTCATGCCTTATGCCGAAGTAGGTTATGTGAAAAATGCCAATAAAGATGCCATAGTAAATGTAAATATCAAAGATGGACAGGCAAACATTATACTTTATACTACTTCCGAGTTTGAGAACTTGCACATCATCTTGAAAAATAAAGATGGTAAAGTATATGTAGATGATACTGCAAATACCAGTCCTTCTGAATCTTATTTTAAGAGCGTAAAGGTTGGTGAAATCCTTCCCGAAGATTTGATATTTGAACTATATACGAAAGACGGAAAAGAGCTACTGACTTATCAGGCAGACAAGCCTGAGATTAAACCTACGCCCGACCCTGCTAAGGCGGCTAAAGACCCGCAGGATATAGCTTCTATCGAACAGCTGTTCCTTACCGGTCAACACTTGGAGCAGTATCGTCATGCTACTTATAATCCGATGGATTATTACATCGAAGCACTCAAACGCGAGCCAAGTAACATCCGATGCAACAATGCAATGGGACTTCTGTTGATGCGTAAAGGGCAATTCGCCAAAGCCGAAGCTTATTTCCAAGAAGCGATAAAAACGCAAACCGAACGTAACCCCAATCCATATGACGGCGAACCTTATTTCAATCTGGGATGGAGCCTCAATATGCAAGGATGCCAAGAGGATGCTTATGATGCATTCTTTAAAGCAACATGGAATGCTGCATGGCAAGATTCGGGCTTTTATGCTTTAGCTCAGATAGATGCCTCCAAAGGATTATGGGAAGATGCTCTAGACAGAATAGACCGTTCGTTGATACGTAATTGGCACAATCATAAAGGACGTCAGTTAAAGGCATCTGTTTTAAGAAAACTAGGTAAAAAAGAAGAAGCTGTAGCTTTAATTGAGGAGTCTTTAAAAATCGATAAATTCAACATGGGATGCCGATTCGAAAAGTACTTGCTGACTAACGATGCTAAAGATTTACAGGAATTAAAAGCATTGATGCATGGTTCTACTCATCCATACATAGAGTATGCTCTTGATTTTTCAGACAGTGGAATGTACAGCGAAGCCGACCAGTTTTTACGATTAAGCATTGCCGATCCTGAGAACGTCTATCCAATGGTATATTATACACTGGGCTATTTTGCGTCTAAATCGGGCGATGCCTCTAAAGCAAAAGAATATTATATAAAAGCGTCACAAATGTGTCCTGACAAGTGTTTCCCGAATCGTATCGAAGAGGTAAATATCTTAAAAGATGCAATTTGTCTAAATCCATCGGATTCGTTCGCTCCTTATTATTTAGGAAATTTCTGGTATGCTGCTCGCCAATACGATGAAGCAATCGTATGTTGGGAAAAATCAAAAGAAGTGAATGCCAAGTTCCCTACTGTATTGCGAAATCTGGCACTGGCATATTACAACAAGACCAACAATAAATCACAGGCAAAAGTATTATTGGAAGAAGCGTTCAAATTAGACCAAACAGACGACCGCTTATTAATGGAACTCGATCAATTGTATAAAAAAACAGGCTTATCGCATCGTAAGCGTTTGACGTTCCTCGAAAAACACCCGACTCTTGTAGATCAACGTGATGACCTTAGCATTGAGCGAATCACCCTATACAATCAATTGGGCGAGTATACAAAAGCAAAAGACCTGATAGCTTCACGTAAATTCCATCCATGGGAAGGCGGCGAAGGTAAAATCACCAAGCAATATACTATCTGTAGGCTGGAGCTGGCTAAGCAAGCTATCGATAATAAACAGTTTAAAGAGGCTTTAATATTACTTCACGAAATAGATACTTATCCGCATAATCTGGGAGAAGGTAAACTTTCCAATGCGGAAGAAAACGACATCGATTATTACAAAGGAATAGCTTATCGTGGACTTCGTGATGAAAAACAAGCCCTTGTTTACCTGCAAAAAGCAACTGTAGGATCGTCTGAGCCACAACAAGCCTTCTTCTATAACGATCAGCAGCCCGACAAGATTTATTATCAAGGTCTTGCATGGGAAGCACTGGGTAATACGGGCAAAGCGAAAAGCCGTTATAATAAACTGATTAATCATGGTGAGAAGCATCTCTTCGACAATTGCCGAATCGATTACTTCGCAGTATCGTTACCCGATCTTGCAATCTGGGAAGATGACCTGAATATTCGTAATCAGATTCATTGCTACTATGTAATGGGATTGGGACATCTGGGCTTAGGGGATATTGTTAAAGCCAAAGAGTATCTGGAAAAAGTGAAACAATTGGATATTAATCACCAAGATAGCCAATTGCTGCTAAGTAGTATTAAGTAAAGTATACTGATATTCTTTGTGTCAAACTTAGTGTTCTTGGTGGTAAAATATAAACACGGAGAACACTAAGGAAAGCACAAAGACCACAATTTTGGAACCAATAATAAATACCATGAAAGTAAAACATTTAGTAACCGTATTCTGCTTGTTGTTTACCTCAGCACTATTTGCAAACAACTTTGTCCGTATAACTACCGACAATACTTGTTTGCTGTATAAGGTAAACGACAAAAACAGGTTAGAACAAACCTACTTTGGTGAGCGTATCAAGCAATTGAATGAACTGGAAATAGTTTCACTAAAAAACTTCAGTGCATATTCTACTTTTGGCACTAACCACGTGTTTGAAGCTGCATTGAGAATTACTCATGCCGATGGAAATACCTCTACCGAATTGGCTTACGTGTCATCGAAAACCGATAAGGTAAGCGACAATATCACCCACACTGTGATCTCCCTGAAAGACGAATATTATAACCTGTTTGTTGACCTGCATTATAATGCGTATCAGAAGGAAGATATTATCGAACAATGGACTGAAATTAAAAACAATGAAGATAAAAGCATTGCACTGGAAAATTTTGCTTCATCCGATCTTTCATTTGTGTCACCCAAATATTATGTCAGTCAATTTTACGGAGACTGGTCAGAAGAGATGAATATAGCAGAACAAGAGTTGACATCAGGTATCAAAATCATCGATTCTAAACTGGGAGTACGTACTAATCAATACACACATCCATGCTTTATCTTATCTCTGAATGCTCCTGCTGAAGAATCGACAGGCGAAGTGATTGGGGGAACATTGGCTTGGCCGGGAAACTTTCAGTTCTGTTTTGAAGTGAATAATGATAAAAAACTTAGAGTACTATCGGGTGCTAATCCGTATGCATCAACCTATACTCTGGACAAAAATAAAAGCTTCAAAACACCTGCCTTGTTATATACTTACAGCAAAGAGGGAACAGGGAAAGTAACACGCAATTTTCACCGTTGGGCACGTAAATACGGTATCAAAAACGGAGATCGCGAAAGAGATATCCTTCTGAATAACTGGGAAGCCACTTATTTTGATTTCGATGAACCTAAGTTAACTAAGATTATTGATGATGCTTCTAAAATGGGTTTTGAATTATTTCTGCTTGATGATGGATGGTTCGGTAATAAATATCCACGTAACGGCGATACCCAAGGATTAGGAGATTGGCAAACCAATAAAAAGAAACTACATCAGGGTATTCCATATCTGATACAAGAGTGTAAAAAACGCAATCTCAAATTCGGTATTTGGGTAGAACCCGAAATGGTAAACCCTAAAAGTGAGCTTTATGAAAAACATCCAGATTGGATAATCGCTCAACCTCATAGAGAAAGAACTACTCAACGCAATCAATTGATTCTCGATCTGAGTAATCCTAAAGTTCAGGAATTTGTATATAATACAATTGATGAGATATTGAAAAACAATCCGGGTATAGATTATGTGAAATGGGACTGTAACCGCTTTGTCGGAAATCCCGGCTCGTCTTATCTGCCTGCCGACAAACAATCTCATATCTGGATCGATTATAGCCGGGCACTTCTCGAAATAATGGAAAAGGTGAATAAAAACTATCCCGATGTTATTTTCATGGCATGCTCAGGCGGTGGAGGTAGAATAGATTACGGTACACTGAAATATTTCGATGAATATTGGATCAGCGATAATAACGACCCTCTACAACGGATATTTACTCAATGGGGAGCACAGCATTTCTTCCCTACTATCGGCTTGGCAAGCCATGTGTCGGTTTCTCCAAACCACATCAGTGGACGCAGTACACCTCTGAAATACCGTTTCGATATTGCTATGGCTGGAAAATTGGGTATGGACTTGCAACCAACGCAAATGACAGAGAAGGAATACGAATTCTCGAAAAATGCAATCGCCACTTATAAAGAAATCCGCAAAACAGTTTTGATGGGCGATTTATACCGTTTGTTATCTCCATACAAAAATAACCGTACTGCATTTATGTATGTTTCGGAAGATAAAAATGAAGCTATTGTCTTCAACTTTCTGGTAAGAAAGGAAATCAAAACCAATACACAAACCCTCTTTTTACAAGGATTAGACCCGAATAAGGTTTATACCATGCAAGAGGTTAACCGCGAGTCGCCTAATTGGTCGAGATTCTCAGAATATAATGGGAAAGTATTTACGGGTGAATATCTGATGAAAGTCGGGCTCACATTTGCCATGTACAATGAATACGAAAGTGTTGTTATTCGACTCACTGCCAACTAATCTAAAATACTTACTCATGATAAAAGCACATGTTATATTACTATTGAGTGTTCTTCTCTTTGCAAGCTGCAAGGAGAAGGACTTTGTGGTTTCATCACCCGATTCAAGATTGACTATACAGATCAATACCGAAGATTCCATCTCATACAAAGTATTATTTAAAGGAAAAGAAATTATCGCACCTTCTGTTATTGGCCTCCAACTACAAGATAAAAATCTGGCTGTAAATGCTAAGATTAAGAAGGTAGTAAGCCGCTCGGCAGATGAAAAGATAACCCCTCTATATGGGAAATTCAAAGAACTTTCCGATAAATACAATGAGACCCGAATTGATTTCGAGGGAAACTATTCTCTCGTAATCAGAGCCTATAACGATGGGGTTGCCTATCGTTTTGTCACCGAAATGGATAGCGACATCATTGTTCGCAACGAGGTTATGAATGTCAATATCACCGATGATCCGGCAGTAATATTTGCTGAGACAGCTAATTACACCGCTTGGGAATTGATGTATATGGATTATGCCTCAGCCTCAGCCATTTTGGATGGCAAGAAAGCAATTACACCTGTACTCTATTCCATGCCTGACGGAACAAAAGTAGTGGTTACCGAGTCGGATGTAAGAGATTATCCGGGAATGTATCTGGTGAAAAATAACAAAGGATTCAACTCTAATTTTGCACAATATCCCGATAGTACCGCTTTGGGCAGTTGGGGATTTGTATCTGTAGTACAAAAGACCCGGGATTATATAGCTAAAACAGAAGGTAAACGCGAATTTCCCTGGCGGGTAATCATAGTTACCGATGATGATAAAGAACTACTTACCAATGAAATCATTTATAAACTGGCGAAACCTCAAATATTGACTGATGTTGATTGGATAAAACCCGGAAAAGCAGCCTGGGAATGGTGGCACGATGCTATGCTTCCCAATGCGGATATACCTTCGGGGATGGATAACCGAAATACGGCATTGTATAAACATTACATTGATTTTGCAGCCGAAAACGGTCTCGAATATTTAATGATCGATGCAGGATGGTCACACATTTTCGACCTGTCCCAAACCAATCCTAAAGTAGACGTGCAAGAGGTTATCAGTTATGGAAAATCTAAAAATGTAGGTGTTTTCTTATGGTGCGTTGCTATGGCTTTGACCGATCATGCCGACGAATATCTGGAAATGATGCATAACTGGGGTGCGGTAGGTATCAAAGTTGACTTCTTCGACCGTGACGACCAACTGGCTATGGAATGGTACGAAACCATTGCCAAAAAAGCTGCGGAACATAAACTGATGGTTAATTTTCATGGTTGCAGCAAACCGACAGGGCTTCAACGTATGTATCCTAATATTGTCAATTTCGAAGCTGTACGGGGAGCCGAGTGTTCGAAATGGGATTTGACAGCTAACCCACAACATCATGTAACATTTCCCTTTATCCGCATGTTAGGAGGTTCGTTGGATTATACTCCGGGAGCTATGCGTAACAAATCGCCTCAGATGTTTAAGCCGATTGATCCGGGATTACCTTCTGCACAAGGAACTCGTTGCCACGAATTGTCGATGTTCGTTATCTACGATCAATATCTGGCTATGCTTTGTGACTCTCCGAGTGAGTACCGCAAATATCCCGATATAATGAAGTTCTTATCGAAAGTACCCACCACTTTTGATGATACCAAAGTACTAGCTGCTAAGGTTGGACAGTATGCTTTAATAGCTAAACAAAAGGGCAATGAATGGTACGTTGGCGGAATGACCAATTGGACTGCACGGGATGTAGTAGTCGATTTTTCGTTCCTCACAGAAGGAGTACAGTATACGGCAGAAATCTACAAAGACGGAACAGATGCCAATCTGTATGCAGATCGATATATCTACGAAACAAAAAATGTAGATAATACTACAAGAATGACAATTCCACTAGCCGCCGGAGGGGGGACAGCAATGCGCATATACGCTAAATAATTACAATCAGTAACGTAATATTTATCACCCTGTTTTAATAGTAGGGAACGCCTTTTATGGTCATTTACAAACCGTAACAACAAGCTTCAACCTTACTGTATATGCAAAAAAGGAAACAAATTTATAATCCTAATCCTTAAAAAAACAGCATTATGAAAACAAAAATCCGGTTCGTGGCATATAGCCTGCTACTATTGTTTTCAGCACAATTTGTGCAGGCGACTCAATACATTGTTCAGTCTCCGAACAAAGCCCTGACCATTAAAGTGGATATAGGACAAGACATTACATATTCTGTAGAATGTGATAATGTTGAACTTATCAAACCCTCTCTGATATCCATCGCTTTAAACAACGGAATTACTATAGGCAAAAACGGAACTGTAAGCAATTCTTCTTCAAAAGAAGTCAAAGGAGATATACCATTGGTTTATGGAAAAAATAAAACTATGGAAGAGAACTACAACGAAACGACAATAGACTTCGATCAGAATTATTCGCTGATCGTCCGTGCATACGACGAAGGTGTAGCTTATCGTTTCCGTACCCGGCTGGGAGGCGATGTCGTTGTAAACAGCGAACAGGCAGAATTCAACTTTTCGGGTACTCCTACCGTATGGTATCCCGAAGCCGATCAAAAAATGGAATCGTGGGAACGTGTATACACTTTCCACAACAGTATTGCAGAAATACCTTCCGGCTCTTTCTCTATTACGCCTGCCATGTTTTCGTACCCTACGGGCATTCGTGTAGTAATAGCTGAGTCCGATTTATCGGATTATCCGGGAATGTATATCCAACCGTCGGGAACAAATGCCATGAAAGGCAAATGGGCTCAATATCCCAAAACTGTAACTGATCCCAATGATGTATATAAATATCACCGGGTTACAGAACGTTACGATTATCTGGCACGTACATCGGGTACCCGTACATATCCCTGGAGAGTAGTAATTGTCTCCGAAGAAGACAAAGACTTACTAAATAACGAATTGATATTTAAACTTGCCAAAACTCAGGAAATAATAAACACGGATTGGATTCAACCCGGAAAATCGGTATGGGAATGGTGGCATGACGGCATACTGGAAGGAGTAAATCCATCGGGAACTCTAAGCTACGAAAGCTACAAATATTACATCGATTATGCAGCAGCCAACAAGATTGAATACCTGACTATGGATGCGGGATGGAGCGATAGTTTTGTTGTGCAGGTTTGTAATTATGCCAAATCGAAAAATGTAAAAGTAATTCTTTGGGATTTTATCAACCTTCCTGTTACAAATCCGAACAGAATCACCCAACTAAAAAACTACGGAGCAGCAGGAGTAAAAATCGACCTGATAGAAAGAGACGACCAGATAGCTATGAACTGGATCGAAAAACTGGCTAAAGATTGTGCCGACAGAGAAATGCTCCTTGTTCTGCACGGTTGCCCTAAACCCACAGGATTGCAAAGAGCTTACCCGAATATTATAAACTTCGAAGCCGTACGCGGTGCAGAATGTGATAAATGGGACACCACCCCCAATGCCGATTACCATCTGCAATTTCCTTTTATACGTATGTTGGCAGGTCCTCTGGATTATACTCCGGGATCGATGAGAAACAAACACCTTTCTCAATTCACTCCAATAGGCACAGGTGTGCCTATGAGTATAGGAACCCGTGCGCACGAATTAGCCATGTATGTGATGTTTGACCAACCTATGGGTTATCTCTGTGACTCACCGATAGAATATGCAAAATATAAAAACATCTCGGAATTCTTCTCACATGTACCCACCGTATGGGATAAAACCCTGCCACTTGATGCGGAAGTAGGAGAATATGCTGTGATAGCAAAGAAGAACGCAAATGAGTGGTTTGTCGGAGGAATGACAAACAGCAAAGGCAGACAACTTGAAGTGAGCTTCGACTTTCTTGATGCAGGTAAACCGTATGAGATACAAGTATACAGAGACAACGATAATACGGATAATGATGCAACAGCTTACACTTATGAAACGCTAAAAGTGACCAGTGAATCGAAAGTGAAATTCAAATTATCACCCGAAGGCGGATTTGCTTTACGAGTGACCGAATCATCAACCTCAGGCATAGAAAAAGAAACTCTAGATAATGGTTTTCTCTCCTATACGAAACATTCTCAATTATATATCCAAGCACCCGAACTACTTCGAAATATTTGGATATATGATATAACGGGGAGACTATCTTTTCAAAAGACAATAGCAGAAAATAACGTAAAAGAATACACCCTGAATATTGAAGAACTAAACAAAGGAGTACATCTTCTCAGGGTAGAAACAGAAAACAACCACTACTCTAATAAATTTATTAAATAACTAAAATCGAAATCGTATGTAAAGAAAAACGAAGAAAAACAGCTATTCACAGAAACCTTTTTAATTAAATAAACTAATACATAGTATCATGAAAAAGTGCAGAGTGCTAATTATGTGTATATTTCTGCTAATATGCGGATATGTACATTCGCAAACAATAAAAGTGGATGGAAAGGTAACCGATGCAACAACCGGAGAGGCAATCATCGGAACTACAATTGTTGATACAAAAGATAAGACCAAAGGTACAATAACCGACCTCGATGGTAACTTTTCCCTTATGGTTGATAAAAACAGTACATTAATAATCACCCTGTTGGGATATCAGAGTCAGAATATTCCTGTTCAGGGGAGGTCCTTTATCGATGTTAAAATGACAGAAAACTCTATCGACCTCGAGTCAGTAGTTGTTGTCGGGGTATCGATGAAAAAAAGTGATCTGACGGGTGCAGTAGGTCGGATCTCGAGCGACAAACTGGAAGAACTTCCTGTACTCAGTGTAAACGAAGCATTACAGGGACGAGTTGCGGGTGTTTACATTTCGAAAGACCCCAATCCGGGAGGAGCAAGTACGCAGATAAAAATACGTGGGAACAACTCCATTCAATTCGGGACTGATCCTATCTATGTAATAGACGGGGTTGTATTAGACGGAGGTTTTAACCTTGTCAACCCCGAGGATATAGCATCTATCGATATCCTTAAAGATGCCTCTGCAACCTCTCTCTACGGATCGAGAGGTGCTAACGGAGTGGTAGTTATTACAACCAAAAGAGGTAAAAAAGGAGGTCAGATCACCTATGACGGATGGGTTGGATTCTCTGATTACACCAAGAAAATGCCACTTATGGGAACCAATGATATCTATAATCTGCGCGTAGATGCTGCCGCTAATACATATATGGATAAAAATCCTACAGCTAACAGGCAGAATTATATCAGCCAAATAACCTCGCCTGAGAATTTTGATGTTTTTGCTGATTATGAACATGCTTCCTACAAAGCCGGGCAAAGCTACAATTGGCTGGACGAAGTTACCCGAAAAGGTTTTCAACAAAACCATACTGTAAGTTTTTCGGATGCCGACGAAAAAGGAAATTACTACCTGAGCTTTGGTTATTCAAAACAAGAAGGATTAGTTAAGAATTCCGATTTCGAACGATTCAATGGTAAAGTAAATATCGAGAGAAGCCTTAAGCCCTGGGTAAAAGTAGGCACAACAACTTCTTATATAAGGGGTAGTTATGGCTTAACGGAAAGCAGTGTATTTTGGAATGCCATGACAGCAAACCCCATGTATCCGATTAACGATACCGATATTTATATGAAATGGGGATCGGCCGTACAAACAGGTGTCTATAATCCGATTTTAAGTCTTACTATAGATGGGGATCGAATGCAAAACCGATTGATATCAGCCAATTATGTAAATCTAAACCCGATGGAAGGGTTAAACATCAGAAATACTCTTTCTATCGATAAAATGGATCAGCAGGAATATTGGTATACACCCAAAAATGTAGGACAATCGATCCGTAATGCTTATGACGGAGAAGCTTCTCACCGTAAAGACGAATGGTTTAACTGGCAGTGGGACGGATCGGCTTCTTACGAAACTACATTTGCCAAGAAACACAAATTATTCGCTATGGTGGCAATCAATGTCTCTAAAAACCAATGGCAATTTAATCAGGTAAAAGGCAGAGGTTTTGCTTCTGACGAATTTTCCTATTATTCTTTGAAGGGAGCAACAAAGAAAGACGTCTTTGACCTCAGTTCGGATTTCACGAATAGCAGCATTATGGCATTTGTTCAAAGAGCTAATTATTCATATGACAACAAATATTTTGCAACATTAACCGTAAGACAAGAAGGCTCATCCAAAATTTCACCTCAAAACCGATGGGGTACTTTCCCTTCACTGGCATTATCGTGGAATGTTGCTAACGAAGATTTTGTGAAGAAATTAAATATTTTTGATCAGTTGAAACTTAGAGCAGGATATGGTATTGTCGGTAATCAGAACATACCTCTTTATGCCATTTATTCGCTTTGGCTTCCTTATGTTTCAGGAGGAACTGTTCTTCCCAGATCGGATGGAAAAATGGGCAATACCGACCTTAGATGGGAAAAACAAAAACAATGGAACTTTGGTCTTGATGTGAGTATTCTTCAAAACAGATTATCTTTCACTGCCGATTATTATAATATTAAAAATACCGATCTGCTAATGCAAAGATCTTTGTCTTCTATGAGTGGATATACTAACACTATAGCTAATGTAGGAGAACTGCAAAACAATGGATTCGAATTTTCGGTAAACGGAGCTATTGTTGATACTAAGGACTTTAAATGGAATGTATCGGGTAATATTTCTTTCAATAAGAATAAGATAAAGAAACTCTATGGTGATGTAGATGTGATTTGGAATAAAGGAGGGTATACCGGTGTTGAAATCCAAAGAGAAGGTAATATTTTCTTAGGAGAATCTCTTAACTCTATCTATACCTATAAGTTTGACAGGCTAGCCACTCAAGCCGATGTTGAACGAATAAATAACGGAAAACTAGATGTTGGCGGCCGTACTGTACAAGTAGGAGACATTTTACCTAAAGATTTGAATGGAGACGATGTTATAGACGATCTCGACCGCACCATAGTTGGTAAAACAGATCCTAAATTCTTCGGGGGATTTTCGACAGACTTCAATTATAAAGGAATAGGATTAAGTGCTATTTTCAATTATTCTTCCGGAGGAAAGAAACTAAGCGGACTTTATGAAACCATGATGTCGGGAAGCGGAATGACCGCCTCACACGAAGATCTGAAAAACCGATGGACTCCTGAAAATACAAATACCAATATTCCACGTGCCTATCGCGATGGAGGCCGTTTTACTTATGGAGATGTAGATCTGGGTGTGCAAAACTCATCTTTCCTGAGGATGGCCGCTATAACTCTGTCTTATAATCTTCCTAAATCGGTATTGGAAAATATTAAGTTGAATAATGCGCTCCTATACTTCACCGGAAATAATCTACTCACTGTTACGGACTTTAAAGGTTATGACCCTGAAACAGGAGACTCATATCCTGCAACCAAAATGTATGTGGTTGGGGTACGATTTGGATTTTAAGCTATTTATTATATAAGTAACAGTTAGACATTAATAAAAAATGAATATTATGAATGCTAAAAAAATAATAGGATTGATGATGATAATCACATTATTATCAACATCGTGTTCGGATTTCTTTGATAATGATCCCAAAACAGCCCTTACTGAAGAAGAAGCATACCTCAATCATACGGAAGCTCTTATAGGAAGTCTGTATAATCAATGGCGGGATATACGGAAAGATAGAGGAGGTTTGATGTTTCAATTGGGTTCGGACGAATCTCAACAAGGGGCATTTCAGGTTAGTACCGACCGCGATCAGGCTGCATTGGACAGATACGACGGCTCACTTTCTCCTTCCAATAATGCACTTACTCAGCAATGGGACAGTCGTTGGCGTTTGGTTAGTGCCGCAGCTAAAGCTGTAAAGAATTTAGAAATAAATACTCCCGAAGAACTAAAACCTTTGCTGGGAGAAGCATGTTTTATCAGAGCTGTATTAAATTTCGAATTGACACAATATTGGGGCGAAATCCCCCTTATAGATGCTAAAATTACTCCAGTGCATGGACTGACCAGACAACCATTAGCCCTTGTATATGATTTAATCATCAAGGATCTGGAACGTGCCGAACAATATTTGCCTGAAAAGCAAACCGATAAACGGAAAGTATCTAAAGGTGCTGCACAAGCATTACTCGGAAAGGTGTATCTCTCGGCTTTAATCGAATCGGGAATACGGGATTATGCTAAAGCAGCCGAATATTTCAAAAAAGTAATAGATAATGGCAATTACAGATTGGTTGCTAATTATGCCGATTTATTTGATCCTAATAAACCCAATACAACAGAATCTATTTATGAATATCAGTTTAGTATTGTATACCCTGATAATAACCAGATTCAATGGCAAACAGGTTCACGGGCTCTTGCCGATGTAGCAAACGGATATTGTTATTTCGGAGGTTACGACCTTATACTGCCTACTATATATTGCTATAATAATGCGTCGGAAGGTGGTATATGGGAAGACGGAGATCTACGTAAGAGTGAGAGCATCAGGTACGATTTCCAATATGATGATTATAAACCTACACTCCCCGGTGGATTTGGAGGTGATGAGCTGGATCCTCACATTAAAAAATACGAGGATAAACGTACCGATAGAGTAACCAGCTTCTGGTATTCGGGAAAGAATGTTCACTACCTCCGTTTGGCTGATATATATTTATGTTATGCCGAGTGCCTCAATGAGACAGGAAAAACATCTGATGCTGTTAATATAGTGAATGCCAACATTCGCAGCCGTGCATGGGGTGGTTCGTTACCCGATAATAAAAAATGGAGTACGGGAATGTCTCAGGAAGATTTCAGAAAGAATATCATGGATGAGCGTATGCGCGAACTTTGTTTCGAAGGCTGGAGGCGCATGGATTTGATTCGTACAGGTAAATTTGTTGAATTAGTAAAAACACATAACAAATGGACTAAAGCGAGCGGAACCATACAACAATTCCATAGCAGATATCCTATTCCGTTGACTGAAATAAAACAAAATGAAGATATCAGCGAGGAAGATCAAAATCCGGGATATGGCAATTATTGATTTTAGGTTATGACAAGAATACTCTCCCGAAAGTTTCGGGAGAGTATTCTAATAATTATTTAGTATGGAAAAGGTTACAACGCAAGAAATTACGATTTATAAAGAAAAACCGATCGTGTTATTCCGAATAACAAACTCATCGAATGCCTATATTGAAATGCTCAATTATGGAGCCACCATTGTATCGGTAGTTGTTCCCGATAAGGAAGGCAGACTTGATAATATTGTCCTGCATTATGATAATCCGACCGATTATTTCTCAGATAAGTTCTATCTGGGAAGTACCATAGGACGTGTTGCCAATCGGATATCTAAAGCTGAGTTTATGTTGAATGGAAACAGTTATCATTTAGATAAAAATGATGGTAAAAACAGTAATCACGGAGGATATAATGGCTTCAACAAGAAAATATTCGACTATCGGATAAAAGAAAATAGCATCCTATTATATACACAAAGCAATGACAGAGAAGGAGGCTTTCCCGGAAATTTAAATTTTTCTGTCGAATACTCATTTTCGGATAACAACGAATTGCAAATTATATATACGGCTTGGTCAGACAAAGCAACTCCTGTAAATTTCACCAATCATTCTTATTTTAACCTGTCCGGAAAAAGAAATACTATATTGAATAACCAACTTAAAGTAAACTCACAGGAATATCTCGAATCGAATAACGAGTTTTTACCGACAGGTAAAATATACCCTGTCAAAGATACCGCTTTCGATTTCGGAGAATATAAAGAAATAGCAAAAATGCTCCCTTTGAAGAATGATAGTTTAAAAGGATACAATGCCTTTTTTATAAAAGAGAGCAAACATAATGAAAATACCCCTTTAGCTTCTCTTTTAGATCCGGATTCGGGTAGGACAATCGATTTATACACTTCTATGCCCGGTGTTTTAATTTATACGGGCGATTTTTTATCCGACGGATTCCAACCTTTCGAAGGTATTTGTCTAGAAGCACAATACCACCCTGATGCTCTTAACCAGCCTCATTTCCCTTCGAATATACTTCAACCCGATCAAATAAAGACGGATACTTTAACCTATCGATTTGGTTGCAAATAAGCAATATGCAGTGCATAACGGTTTACTCGCAAATAAATATCAAAAAAATGTAAACAAAAGAACACTCAAAGTAGTTATTATATAAGAGTGATGCATAAATAATGTAAACAGCAATCAATATAATTTAAAATAAAGTTTTTCGGATATTATTTTCAAATCAGATTATTAAAGCCTTATTTGTTATTTTAAGCCTAAAAGACTAGTAGTTTCCTATTAGTCTTTTTTCTGTGCTTTTACAATCTAAGAACTTTTTATTACTTTGGCAAGTATTAATACAACTGGTAGTTATAAACAAATAATATTACATTAAATACCTGCTGCTAATTATAAACTAGGTCTGCAACTTTAATATAATTATATTTGTAAGAATAAATACAAAATAATGGAAGCCTCAACACCAAACGAAATATTCACTCTAGCTGCCGATATTGTACGCAACACCTCACAGTCTGTCTTTCTGACAGGTAAAGCAGGAACAGGTAAAACTACATTTTTACACCATATTCGCAAGAATGTGGATAAAAACGTAATTGTAGCTGCTCCAACAGGTGTAGCATCTATAAATGCAGGAGGAGTAACATTACATTCGTTGTTGCAGTTGCCATTCGAACCGTTTATTCCCAATTCGGAAGGAAAAAAGAAGCTGGACTTCCATTTCAAATTGCGTAAATCTAAAATTGAGATGTTACGCGAACTTGAACTCCTTATCATAGACGAAGTAAGTATGCTCAGAGCCGATATGCTTGATGCTATAGATTATATGTTGAAACGCTATCGTAATAATCAACAGTTGTTTGGAGGTGTTCAGATTCTTTTCATAGGCGATATGTTTCAGTTGCCTCCCGTAGCACAACAGCACGAATGGGATCAATTGAAACAATACTACCCTTCCCCATTCTTTTTTCACGCTCAGGCATTACAAAACAATATGCCTCTCTACATAGAGTTAAAAACAATTTACAGGCAAAGCGATCAGATTTTCATCGATATACTGAATCGTATTCGTAATAGCTGTACTACAACAAGCGATTTACAAATACTCAATCAACGTTACAACCCGTCTTTTAAATTAACAGTAGAAAACAGGTATATTGTTCTATGTACTCACAACTATAAAGCCGATAAGATAAACAGTGAACAACTGGATGGTCTGAAAACAAAAGGAATTTCTTTTTCGGGAAAGATAACAGGCGATTTTGCAGATAACTCACTGCCTACAGATTTTGATCTACTGCTGAAAGTGGGTGCACAGGTAATGTTTGTAAAAAATGACGCAGGAGAAAAACGCCGTTATTATAATGGAAAACTAGCTGTAATCAGCCATCTGTCGAAAGAAAAAATAGTTGTTCGGTTCGAAGATGGCAACGAAATGGAACTCGAAGAAGAAACATGGCGTAATGTGCGTTATTCATTAAATGAAGATTCGGGCAATATTCAGGAGGAAGAATTAGGAGCCTTTACACAATACCCTATCCGTTTAGCATGGGCTATTACCATACATAAAAGTCAGGGATTAACCTTCGACCGGGTAGTTATAGACGCAGGGCAAGCTTTTGCCGCAGGGCAAGTGTACGTTGCACTCAGCCGTTGTACATCCCTCGAAGGAATTGTATTATTTTCACGCATTACAGCCGATAGTATACATACCGATCAAAGCGCTATAGCCTTCAGTAAAGAAGAACTGAAGAAAGACTATCTCCAACAAATATTGGAACAAGAAAAACCCCTCTATTCTGCTAACCGATTAAAAAAAGCATTCGATTGGTCACCAGTAGTTCGGAGTATTCAGTCTTTGAACCAATTAGCAGCTGAAAAAAACATTCCCGAAAAGGAAAAAATGCAGGCTCTCTTTTCTGAACTGTATATAAGAGCAAGAGAAGAACAGAAGATAGCCGAAAATTTCAGAAAAGAGCTTAACACAATATTATCGGTGGCTAATCCCGATATTAACTTATTAACGGATCGTGTAAAAAAGGCGGTCGGATATTTTCATAAAGATTTGCAACAGAATATTATTATACCGATAGAAACTCATATAAACAGCCTAAAAAAAGCATCTAAAGTAAAACTGTATTTGAAAGGTGTACGTGAAATTCATGCTACATTATTATCACTTCTGGAAAAGTTGGAACGTATCCATTATGGAAATATTGAACTCACCTCCGATCTGGTTTTCAAACAATTGACCGCCCCTCAAATCGAAGTGCATATAGAAAGTGAAAAGAAATCGAAACCTCAAAAAGGAGATAGCCAGCGTATCACACTCTTATTGTTTAATGAAGGTAAAACGTTGAAAGAAATCGCTACCGAGCGTAATTTATCTACAACAACTATCGAAGGTCATTTATCGGAATTTATTCTTACGGGTGAATTATCTGTCGATAAATTAATCTCCGAAGAAAAACAAAACTATCTTCTCCCACGATTAAAGGATATCCAGCCTAATACTCCCTTATCCAGTATCAAAGAGGAGTTACCCAAAGAATATACTTATCTGGATATTAAAGCCATGATGAATCACATCAGATGGTCTAAAAAACAATAAATCCTAAATTTATAAATTAATAAGCAGCAAAGATTCTTTTGTTCAAGGGCATATAGATTATTAGATATCTTATTCAAATAGTTTTTTTTAGAATAATATAACAATATTTCAATTAAATTGTTACATTTGCTTAAAGACTCTTTCTGTCTTTGAGCATAAACGGCTATGTTTTTTCGGATTGAAATAACTAGTAATTTATTAACCTTTGATTTAGCAATCGACACACCTTTCCATAGGGATAAAATATATTATTTTATCATTAGCAAAACCTTAATTTACTATAGAAGAAAATGACAATATCACTAATATATAAAAACATAGGCTTTAATCTAAATTTTAACTATTTAGGTTTGGTCATGTGCGCTGAAATATTAGAGAGAGAGAGAGAGAGAGAGAGAGAGAGAGAGAGAGAGAGAGAGAGAGAGAGAGAGAGAGAGAGAGAGAGAGAGAGCTATAAAATACCCTTTTCTTTTCTTAGCAACAAATTTTCCCGAAAGCTTATTTTGGGGAAGAGCCTTATATTACCTATTTATTTAAACTTATGTTCGACCATACCGATATAATCGGCTTGGTCTTTTTTACGTGTGCCTGGTTGCATACTATAATAAATACCCTTAAATAAAATCAATGTTTAACCTAAATCAATTAAAAGCATGAACTACAAATTAAAGGAAAGGAAACAACGAAGAGGAAGTTTCTTTAAAGTGCTAATTCTAATGATGGCAATGCTTGGCTTCGGAATGTCGGCCAATGCACAAATAACCATCACGGGCACAGTATCAGACGAAAACAGTGAACCGATGATTGGTATTACAATTGCTGTTAAAAATGCGGCAATTGGAACAGCTACTGATATGGATGGAAAATATACAATAACTGTCCCCAATAGTAATTCGGTATTGGTCTACTCCTATATAGGCTACGAAAGGCAGGAAATTCCTGTAGGCTCACGTAAGGTAATAGATGTAAGGCTGAAAGAGAATACCAAACTACTCGATGAAGTGGTAGTAGTTGGTTTTGGCACTCAGAAAAAAGCGAACCTGACAGGATCGGTTGCTACAGTAGATAGCAAAATGCTCGAAAACAGACCCCTGAGTAACGTTTCTGCCGGTTTAGCCGGTTTATTACCGGGTGTTACCATTACTCAAAAAAGCGGGCTGCCCGGAGGTGACGGCGGTACTATCAGAGTACGTGGAGTAGGAACTTTAAATAACGCCAACCCGATGGTACTTGTAGATGGAGTAGAAGCAACAATGGACAATATTGACCCTAATGATATTGAAACATTAACCGTGTTGAAAGATGCGGCAAGCTCGTCGATATTCGGAGCAAAAGCCGCTAACGGTGTTATCCTGATAACTACTAAAAAAGGAAAAGCAGGTAAATCTCAAATCAGTTATTTAGGCACTTTCGGCTGGCAAGCACCTACTGCATTACCCGATTATATTCGATCGGCTGAGTATGCAGAGATGTACAATGAAGCCTTAAAAAATGACGGCAAAAGCCCTAAATTTACAGAGGCAGAGATTCAAAAGTTCAGGGACGGATCTGATCCTGATAATTTTGCCGATACCGATTGGCAAGACTTGCTTTATCAAGGTTCGGGATTTCAAACCAATCATAATATAAACGTCAGCGGGGGAACAGATAAAGCCCGCTATATGACTTCGGTAAGTTATCTGCAACAAGACGGAGTTATCAAACTGACAGGTAAGAAACAATATAATATAAGAACGAATCTGGACATCAACCCTATCTCGAAACTCGATGTGGGTGTTAACTTATCGTATACACGCATGGATCTGGAAGAAGCAACTAACTCATATGTAGGAGGTGGAGCAGATCAGATTTTCAGACAAGTAAACTTAATTTCACCTTGGATTCCTTATCGCAAATCGAACGGAGATTATGGCACTATTAGTGATGGAAACCCGATTGCATGGATCGATCTGGGGCAACAAATATTGAAAAAAAGAGCATACTTCTTAGGAATAGGAACAATTAAATATGAATTTATAAAAGACCTTTCGCTAAAAGGTGTGTTTTCTTATAAAACATTCAATGAGGACCAAAACGAATTTATAAAAGACATTCAATACAATCCGAATAAATACCACGGTCCAAACAGAATGCACCAAAGAAATTATTCCGATGAAACGGTTGCGAGTGATATTTTCTTAAATTACAGCAAAACTTTTGACCGCAAACATAACCTGATATTCTTAGGTGGATTTCACTCCGAATATTATCACTACAAATACACCTACGCATATCGTGAAAAATTTCCCAGCAACAACCTGACAGACTTAAATGGCGGTAGTACCGCAGGAATGAAGAATGAAGGATATACCAGAGAACTGTCAATGCTATCTTGGTTTGGCCGTATGAATTACGATTATGCCGGTAAATATTTACTGGAAGCCAACTTCCGTTACGATGGATCATCTCGCTTTGCTGAAGCCAACCGTTGGGGCTTTTTCCCTTCATTTTCGGGAGCTTGGCGTATTTCGGAAGAAAATTTCATGGAGCCTGTAAGAAATTCTATTTCGAATCTAAAAGTCAGAGCTTCATGGGGAAAATTAGGGAATCAAGCTGCTTTAGATGATTATTATCCTACCATCCCTACCCTATCATTGAGTAATCAGGATTATGCTTTCGGAGGAAAGATAGTACCGGGAGGGGCAACTGTTTATGCTAAAAACCCGAACCTTAAGTGGGAAGAAACACGCACATGGAATATAGGTCTTGATGTTGGTATCACCAACGATTTGAATATTACTGTTGACTATTACGATAAATTGACATCGGACATTCTAATGAAAGTACCCACGCCGGATACATATGCCTTGTCGGATTTTTGGGATAATGTAGGAGAAGTATCTAATAAAGGTATTGAATTTTCGGCACAGTATAACAAACAATTTAAGAATGTAGTATTTTCTTTCGGTGGTAATATTGCATATAATAAAAATAAGATATTAAAACTTGCAGGACAAAATGAGATTATTGACGGGAAGGACATCAAACGAGTTGGAAATGCCCTGAATAGCATTTATGGATACAAGACCGATGGTTTATATCAATCGCAGGAAGATATTGACAATTGGGCGACAAACAATATTCAGGGAACTGTAGTACCCGGAGATTTACGCTATGTAGATGTAACGGATGATGGAAAACTGAGTGCTGCCGACCGAGTGATAATAGGTTGCACAGATCCCAAATTTGTATTCGGATTTAATGTAGGAGCTGTTTATAAAGGATTCGATATATTGGTATTCTTTCAGGGAACAGCAGGAGGAAAGGGATACATGGAATCTGAGGCTATTGGTGAGTTAAACGGAGATAATGGTAAACCGACTTCTTTCTGGCGTAACCGATGGACTCCCGAAAATAAAAATACAGATATCCCCCGTTTGAGCAGCCAAGGCAAAAGCGGACCGAGTATGCCAACTGTAATATCTTCCTACTGGTTACAGGATGGTACTTATTTGCGTCTCAAAAATCTACAACTGGGATATACACTTCCGGCAAAACTGACTCACAATATGCAAATGTCTAAAGTCAGAGTATTTTACAGTGCCCAAAATCTGTTGACATTTACAAATTTCGTAAAAGGCTGGGATCCTGAATCACCTGTAGGAAGAGGTAGCCATTATCCTCAGGTAATGGTAAATTCATTTGGTATTAACGTTACATTTTAAGGAGGATTAAATCATGAAAAAATATATTTTATTTCTAGTTTCAATATTTGCTCTTACCTCTTGCTCGGATTTTCTAGATCGGGCACCGGGTGATGCTCTTTCTCCCGGTACGTTCTGGGAAACCGAAAATGATGCTAAACTGGCTTTAACCGGTTGCTACAGAGGATTCGAAGATAGTTGGGGTGTTTTATACCGCGATTGTGCTTCCGATAATGCTTATAACTTTCACCGAGCCGAAGGATATCAGGCTTTAGGTGATGGAACAATGTCTCCCGGTGATCCAGGTTCGACCGCTATATTTTCTTTTATTACCATTCGCAAATGCAATGAATTTCTGGAAAATATCGACCGTGTCAATTTCAGAACTGAAGGATTAAAAACAAACTATGTAGCCGAGGTTCGTTTTATCAGAGCATACCGTTATTTTTTAATGACCCAGTGGTATGGCGATATTCCTCTGGCTACCAAAACATTTACGACTCCCGAAGAAGCGAGAGTGGGTAGAGATCCCAGAGCAACCGTAGAAGATTTTGTAATATCCGAGCTAAAGGAAATTGCTCCGAGTCTTGCCGAAAAACATTCGTCCAGCGAAACCGGACGCATCCCCCGAGGTGCGGCACAAGCTCTGCTCATGCGAATGTACTTATTCAAAGGAATGTATAAAGAAGCTATTGATGCAGCAAAATCGGTTAAAGGCTACGATTTGTTTCCTTCGTTCGAAGGTCTGTTTTTAATGTCGAACAGGGACAATAATGGAGAGACTATACTTCAGTACGAACACGTTGAAAATAATCTTTCTATGGATTTAACTCCATTCTTGCCCAATAGTAAAGGCGGATGGTCGTCGGTAGTGCCTTTACAATCATTAGTAGATAATTACGAAATGGCGGACGGGCTAACAATAGCCGAGGCTAAAGCTATAGGTAAATATAATGAAACTAATCCTTATGTAAACAGAGATCCGCGTTTGCGACAAACTCTTATTTATCCGGGGCAACTTTGGGAGGGTCAGATTTTCAGTTCGATTGTTAGAGGAAATGCCGATCATCCGACTAAAGAAAATAACTCAACCAAATCAGGTTATAATTTCAAAAAATATTTCAATAATTTAGAGCAATTCCCTTCCGGATTTTGGAATACAGGTCGAAGTATTATACTTTTCAGATATGCCGAAGTCCTTTTGGGGTTAGCAGAGGCTAAAATAGAATCGAACCAACTGGATACCGAAATGTATGATGCTTTGGATAAGGTAAGAACAAGAGCCGGAATGCCGATTGTAGATAGAACCAAATACAATACTCAAGCTAAATTACGGGAACTGGTTCGTCGCGAACGCCGCTCCGAATTTGCATTCGAAGGTTTGAGACGTTATGATATTATCCGTTGGGGGCTTGCTCATGAAGTAATGAATGGTGATGCACTCGGTTGTCGCCAAGGCACTATTTTGGATGAGGCTTTACCGAATGGTGACAGAAATCTGAATTTGAATGAAGAAAATTTCTTTGTAGAAAAGAGAAAATTTGCAGACAGGAATATTTTTCTGCCTATTCCTCAATCCTCAATTGATAAGAATAATAACTTATTACCCAATAATCCGGGATACTAATTGTTATTAGAGAGACATTTTCGAAACCCTGCTTTAGAAATAAAGCAGGGTTTTATATTTTTCAATCTATTTACTTTCATAACAACCCTACAACTAGTCAGGATTTAACAATCTCATTTATCTCAGTTTCTTTTTGATTTTTAGAATGATAAAGTCCTTTTTTCTTTCGGTTTACCCTTTGCATTATACTGGTTATATAAACTGTAAAAATAGGAAACATCATCATTCCCAACGCAGCCAAAACTACAGTTAATATTCGACCACCGGTAGTCACTGCATAAATATTCGACCCAACTGTTGTTACGTTCATAAATGCCCACCATAACGAATCGGGATAATTTGTAACCAAAGGATTTACTTTATGCTCGACAACTAAAAATATAAGACTCGAGAAATAAACAGTTGCCAACAACATAGTCAAATAAGAAACAAATAGTCCTGATATCTTATTTTTTGTCAACCAACTAACAACAATAGCCAAAGCATAGCCTCCCCTGATCAAAGGAATAAAGCGAATAAAATAACTAACCCCAGGAGAGAATGAAAGATCATAATAATCTATTATATTGAGATAGGGAATAGATATTAGTAGAAAGATAAAATGAGTACGCAAAAAATACCACTTACGGTCTGATAATATAAATTCGAATAGAAAATCGAATAAAAAGAATATACATATCCATAACTGTATTTTCAAGTAAGAACCTTGCGTCTGAAATGGAATATTCTTGAAGGTATCAATAGAGATACTTATAACAAGAAAAATAGAAAGTAAAATAATGATAATATGCAGAATATCACAAATAGTTGTCTTCTGATAAAAGAAATTTCTCAACGTATTTTTCATTGATTTTAAAAGTATAAGTTATTCATTTCTAATAAACAATTATCATTAATCATTTGTTTCACAAAACAATCTCACGATCTAAGAGATGATATATAATTCTTCAATTAAGGAGGGTATATTTAAGGAGGATTTAAACCTATATGAATACAACAATCGACAATTTTTTATCTATTTATATAAGGGGAGTAAACAGTAAATAAGAAAAAATAAAACGATAACAAAAGTGTCACTTTTGTTACCTTTGATTTAAACTTAGTAGTAAATGTATATTTATCAGATTTTCAAAACTTTAGGGGGGGGGGGGGGGGGGGGGT
>NZ_QICL01000008.1:0-17255 GCF_003201355.1 Indolivaga alginatilytica | reverse complement strand
GAGATGCGGTATAAAGCCTGAATTACCAATGAAATAGGTAACGATTTAGAAACAACTGAGGTGCATGGCTCCACTTTATCTTTCATAGATTCAAATAACTCTTTAGACAAAGATATATAATTTTTCAACATGAAAATCTGTTCTCAATAATATTTTATTTTTCCTGTTTTAGTTCGTTTTTGATGACCTGTCAAACAGAAATGGAGTTGAAATACCCCAACACTAAATACACCTATATTGTATTAGACTTTATATTCAAAAGTGTATTATTATATATGTTTATCAGCAATTTACGAAACGAAAAAATCTATAGTCTCCGATTACGTAAAAAAGATTGCTGAACATTTTCAATCAGATTGAAATGTCCAGCAACTTTATGTTTTATTCAGAAGATAAGCAAATTAAGGCATTGTTCTGAAATGTCACCGATCCCGTAAAACATCCATTACCAGCCTGAATTTTGAATTAATTTCGAATTATTATTCATAGCACTTGCCGGTATTGGCAGCAGCATCTGTGGCCCCCACGAAGCATTCTCTCCCCAGCGCATTATATTGGCATATGTTACATTGTATATCCCACCCGAATATTTATCGAATATACTTCTACTGTTCGTTCTGAGATACTCCAACGTTGCATTCGGAGTTTGCCCTTGTGTAGTAACTGCCTCAAACTGATTGAAGGCCTGCATAGCTTCCACAGTACGCCCCAGTTCTATCGAAGCCTCTAACTTGAAATAAAGAGCTTTTAGATAGTTGGCTCTATCATTTGTGATATTTATAATCCCTGCTTCTAAAATTGCATTTGCTCTATCTAATGCTCGTGCATAATCTTTTTTCATTAAATATATGAGTGCGGCATTATTCAAAGCACCTTCTTTGTAGATACGACTGGCTTGGGGCGTTATTGCAAGATCGGCTAAAGCAAAATTATACACATCGGCAACCTTGTTTCTTGGTAAGGAGTTTATATCCAACTGCGATGACGACAATATAGGCACATCGCCAAACATTATACTCAAATTGAGAAGTAACGTACCTCTCCAAAATCTCAAATCAGCTCTAAACCGATTTTGTGTTTCGGTATCCAAAGCTTCAATTTCGAGGTATGTATTGATTTGTTTGATGGCTTTATATGAACTTGTCCACAAAGAGTCGAGCTGACTATTGTTACTTTTCATCGTCAGCCTTTTACTCAGATCCGAAAAATTTCTGTCAAAAATTCCAAAAAAATCATTTGCCCTTAGATATAATACAGAGCACTCACTCATGTTGTTCATCGAAATTGTATCGGGGGTCGATACTGCCACAGGCCATACAAAATTGTCCGAAACAAGATGTGCTATTTCATTTTGCCCGGCGATAGAGATATATGCATTGGGCATTTTGTCATTGTCGTCTATTTTTCCGTCTGCATTCAGATCCATCAGTACTAACCCACCGGGCATTTTATTATATCCGGCAGGATAAGCCGGCAAAGATTCAGCCTGTTCCCGAGTAGTTATTATACCACCTACAGAGAACCCTTTGTATAAGGTTTTCTGATCGCCTTTTTCTACTGTATAATAATATGTCTGATCAGAAACCAGATTAAATGCTGCTCTTCCGGCGGTGTCTGTTGTAAGTGTTGCAACGAGCGATGAGCTTATCTGGTTGTAAATTTTTATTGTAGCCTCTTTTGCTTTCATCGCCTCAGTATTGTTTTCGGGAGACCATTTTTCATTCCAGTTCCACACTTCAAAAACGACTGTTTTTTCGGCAACTCGGGGAATCAGCTTATTAACAAAGAATACGAGACTATTAGCAATTATTTTCACAGAATCGATAGCAATACCATTTATTGAAATTGCATTTCCATTGACCGTAATAGAAAGCGAATCTCCACTTAAAGCTTTGAGTTTTTTTAGTGTCTTTAATTTCTCCACATTAAATTTTCCGACTACAACATGTCTTTTCAATTCATCGGATGAAATAAGGTTCGGTGCGGTTGCTCTAAGAGATAATGCCGCATCAGATACGCCAAACAAGGTAAACTCCTTTCCATCTACATTGCTTAAATCCAATAGTTTGAGAGATTGGGCAAATGTGCTCATTCCGGGAACAGCTTCCAGAGCAGTGGTAACAGACTCGATTTCTACCTGGGCCGGATTTTGATTTCCGTTTCCACCCTCATCATCATCGTTACATGAAAAAGTTAGCGAGATAAAAGCTAACACAATCAAGTAATACATTTTTTTCATAGTGGTTTAATTTAGTAAATATTATAATCAGTGAAAATTATGGCATTCATTCTCTGAAACTAGTTAAAAATCGGATATCGACCTTCTATTTGTTTTAGTCCTTCCTACGGATGGCTTACCTCTTCTATTTTGGTTATTTACCTGATAAATAAAGAATACAACTAACAAGCTTTCTATACCTGCGATCCATATAATCCGCTTCCATATGTAAGATCTGAAATATTGATATAATGGTTCCAGAGAATACTTTATTTGTTCTTGCGTCTCATCTGTATTGATATACGCTTCGCTATATTCCTTCATTGCAGGATATTCTTCGAACAACTCTTTTACAGAAAGCATTCCTTCTTCTGCCTCGGATATATAGCCCTTTGCATAGGTAGCTCCGGCTAGCAGAAAAACCTGAATAAAAAGCATTACTGCCACAAACAATAGCAAAATATAATACAGCGGATTAAATTTAAATCTCGGATATATCCACTTGACTAAGCCTGCACCGATAAGAATCAGTAAAATTGTAACTACCAGTGCTATTATAAAGCAAGAAAAGATATTCTCAATAATAAGGTAAAACATATGGCTATAGTAAGATTTCAGGTCTCAGACCTCTTTGTTTTTTGTGTAAAGGTAAACCTACGTCTTCGTCTGTAGAAGGCAAACACATAGATTTACCCATTCATTTTTCTAATTATAAGAAGCTTACTCAACACTCAATTCCTCCAGAATATTTTCGACCCCGGCAGCTTCTGCGTAATCATTTTCTGTATTTATAATCGTTTCATCCCGATTTATATCTAATCCGAAATCTTGAGTAACCTCCGACTTACGAAGTTTAGTAAGTACATCATATTGCGTTTTTGTTGAGCTATACAATCTTCCGCCTTCCTGTGCAATATAAACCAACACCCCCGGGCCATCTTTCAGGTATTTTCCATGCGTAAACGCTGCCATGGGATTCGAAATAAAAGCTATTCCCCCCGATAAGCCTTGAGCTACAACACTTGTAGCATCGGCAGTTAAACCAAGAAGAGAGGCCAATACATCCGGAGCCTGTAATACCAACTGGGTAATACTTACTCTGTTTCCATCTTGGTCTGTAATTTCAGTTTTCACATAACCCTGACCATCTTCGGAACGGATCTGTTCTCCATTGGCATCGATTAAGGGTACTGTTTTTTGCGTATAAAAATTTATTCTGTCAGTATAGTTTTTTACGTAAGTATACATCGAGTCTACGGTCAATATATAGGCATCAACCTCTTTTACACCACTCATTTTTTCGGGAAGTCCTGCCCATTTAGGCTTGCCTCCATTTTCTTTTTTCTTTCTTTCCTTCTCTTCCTTTTCTTTGGCTTTTTTCGCCGCTTTCTCTTGCTTTTCTCTCTCTCTTTGCTCCTTTTTCTGTTCATTACTATCCTGGCTGTATATCATCACAGGTTGAAATGTAAGAGACAGGGTAAATAATACTAAAATAATTGTTCTCATAATCGTAATATTTTCAGTTTAATAATTTGTTTCGTAAGTTTTATACCTATATACCTACTCCCATCACTTTACGTTGAAGCTTTACATGGTATTTGTACCTTTTACCATTAGTTATATCTATTCGTATCGGTTTATTGTAATTATTATCCGAATGTTCGAAATAGAGTACTTTATAACGATTAGGTACTTTTATTCTGAAGATACCTTTCGTATCGGTTTGCCCAAGCCGCATCATCTTTTTCTTATCCGCATCAGGATCTTCCGAACCGTAAATGATTACATTAGACAGATATTGATTTTGGTATTCAATATCTGTAACCAGACCTCCTATGGTGCGCGAACTGTTCAACAGATCTTCTTCTCTTTTCTCTATCAGGGCATTGGCACAAAATTTATCAGAGGGATTCTGCTTTAAAAGATGCCTCATAAGAGCAATTACCGTGTTTTTGTACCAATACATACTATCTACTTCCGAATCAAAATCCTCATCCTGAAACAGACTCAACTTCTGTACATTTCGGTCGTACTCGTCTATCTTACTCTTTATTTTTTCATAACGCTTAGCCTCTTCTACTTTAGAACTTAGAGATGTACCTTCGGGTCTGTCCTTACAACCTTCGGCTTCTTTATAGTAGCGAATGGCATCAGTATATGCCCCATCTCTGAAATACTCATTTCCGAGTTCGAAATTTTTATTGAAGCATTCCTTTTTCGGGAAAATAAAAAATCCATACACACGTTGAGCTATATCTGTCATCTCATAAGAGAAATCTTCATAACCTGCGGCTTTGATAGTCACATTTAACTTTGAAGCACCCGAAACAGGTATGCTCAGTTCGTATACATAAAACGAAGACTCGTTTTTTCCTTGGTTGATGAATTTCAGCCCTTCGTTCGTTATAATCTGCATATCGTCTATATTGGCAAAGAACTGGTAAATAGCATTTGAATTTTTCGATGGTATCAGGTTGTCTTTTTCAATGAGGGTCAATTCATTCTTAGGAATTGTAACACGTACTTTTATGTATTCCTTAGGTTGAAGACCAGTCACATTATATTCCTGTTCTATAACCAATGGTGCAGCAATATAAAACTTCCGTTTTTTACCCGATTCTATATCCAGAATAGCTTTGTAAGAATATGTACCATCCGGTAATTGGGTTTTCTCAAAATCTTCCATCACCGAGCGAGGTTTAATATCGCTGTCGGTAGAAATAATTTCAAAGCAAGCTTTTCCATCTTCGTAATAATCTGTAGTACGGCTTATCTGCTCAATTGTCATTTCTTTTTGTGCAAATAATACTGTCGGCATAAGTATAGCGATGAGTATAAAAACGTTTTTCAAGCTCTTCATTTCAATGTATTTATATTGAGTAATTTTAACTGTTTCGTCTCCATCCTTTCGAAGAGACCCCGAGGGGGGGGATTACCAATCCAATAAAGAGTCTGAGACCTTATAAATCAAAATCGCTCAAACTGAAAATTTCATCTTCCGGCAACTTTTGGGTCTGAGCTTTGTCGAGATAGTCAGGTTGCCATGTACGTACATGTATCTTAGGGGCATCCTCATTACTGAAGTCCCAAAGTAAAAAGACATAGCCTGTGTCGTGGTAATTATCGGATGTCCATCCTTGATGGAGCAGAACTCCGTAATAATTAGGATTTTTAGCTTGTACCACTTTTATGTCGTTGAAAATAACCTTGATGTATTTTTTTGCACGAAATATATTTTTCAGGTTATTCAGGTATTCCTGTTTGCTTTGTTTTTTATAAGTAACCCTGGTTTCGTATTGTCCGTCTAACTTATATGATTGAATTACATTGCCTGTAATTATAAGTGCATCATCACTGAATATCTGAGTCAGGAATGAAATATCTTTTGTGTTATACGCAGTGCGAAATTGCTCTACATAATCAAGAATTAACTGGCGACGGCGTAAATCCGTTACTTCCAGATTACTCTTCATCACATTCATATACAGGTTTAAAGCCAACGTCAGATAAAAACTAGTTATCTGTCCGTTGGCGTCGAAACTGACGACAACTTCCTGATATTCGTCATCATTCATAGCACCATCCATAGGTTTCAAGATCAAGGGTATATTACGTATCTGATATTCCGATCCGTTTTGTATAGCCCTCTCTACTATCTCTATATCAATACAGCGAAAAGGTACGTTTTCCCATAACATAGCAAGGGATTCGACCGCACGTTGTGAGAGGTTACATTTTGAAAGGTTTAAAGCTCGGTTTTCCGACTGAGCCGTATTGATCTCGGTAAGTAAATTACCGATAGACTCTTCCGCATTATTTTTCAATAAACCATTGTTTAGCCCATCATTTATAGTAACAGATACATTATTTTGGGCATTCAGAGAACAAGGTGCAGCAAAAACGAAGAGTAAAAGTAATATATGGGGTAGTTTATCTATATTCATAATTTAAATTGTTTTTAAATGTCTCAAACCGTTTCAGAATAATTGGAACCATAAGGCTCCACACCCTTTATAATTACTCAGACTGTCTTCGGTTCGGGTATTTAGATTTTTAAGATGTCCCTTATCCAATATGGCGACCACAGCTCCTTCTGGATTGTAAATCAATAAATAACAGTCGTTTGGAGATGTCATTGTTTTTAATTTTCCATATACCATTTTACGGGCGTTCTTCAGTTCTTGGAAATAAGGGGCTGCATCTTTAAATTGGGTTATGCCCGTAATCTTATTCAAAATATCTTGCGGTGTATCATCAGGATCAGCTGTTAGGGGGAGATCTGTAGTTTCGATTCTTTTCGGCTCTGTTTTGTGAATACCTTGAACTATCAGTGCCTGATCTGCATCCGTGGATACGGGACGGGATATGATGACCGAATTATCAGTATCCTCAACAGGTAAAATATTTTTCTTCTGCACATAAACAAAAGCTCTGTACATATTACCTCGCACAAGGCTAATATTCTCGCTATTTTCTATAATATCTCGTATTACAAGAGCCTGTGATTGCTTTATTTTTTTCTCGCCCGAAACCCATTCGTTTATATTATTTACGAGTATCTCTTTTGCCAGCTTCAAAGCCTCTTCCTGATTGGGCAGTGTAGCTTCGCCATAGATGTAATTTTTGCTTTTCTTAATCTTGTTGATTTCCTCTTTTTGCTTATCCGTATTCGTTTGGGCAAAAAGCATCGGTATAAAAGCAAAAAGAATAACAACCGTGAGTATTTTTTTCATAGAGCAGTTATTTTTTTTGTTTGACTCTTTTGTTCTGTGTTTCATAAAATAAATCGGTTACATTATGAGTTGGGATGTATGAATAGAGTTTCGCATCGATAGTCCCACCTAATTTACTTAGCTGCGATTTATCAAAGACAATGTAGAGTATATGATTGTAGCCAAGCTTTTTATTCTCCATTATTACCGAGGCTTTTATCTGTGACTCGTCTTGTGATTCTACGCCGAAGTATGGCGTGCATCCCGAATGGAGACAATAGCTGACCCATTGCTTTAAGGGGATAGTGAAATTAGTGGTATTCTGACCATATTTATATTGGGTAATGTTCAACAGGAAATTGTTTTCTATTTCGTCCGAAATCATTAAATTAGCTACCAACTCAACCGGATAATTCGTATCCGACAGTAAAGAGAAACCTCTATTAGCTTCTTTCTTGTAATACAAATTAGAATTCATGGACTCTAGAATATATTTCGCTCCCTGTCTGATATAATAATCGGTCTGCGGAACAGGTAACAACTTTTCTTTTTTCAAAGGATGAAGCTCTTTAGTATCGTATTGCTGATAGTTAATATCATTAAGCAGATTATCTTCTATCTCTATTTTATTCATTCCAAGCATCAATTCGTATTGTAGGGGAAAAGACATTGCAAAAACAGTTTTGTTACTTGCTTTTTCCGTCCAACTTATACGATAGTTTTTCAATTCCGATTGAGAAATTTCCAATATATGGGAAGGTGTTATTTTTTTCAGGTCGGGAAAATCTCCGTATTCGATTACAACCTTATCATCTCTGGTCATGGCGGCTATTCTGGTTCTGTCCTTTACCTGAATCAACTCCAATAAATACCTTTCAACAAAATCAAAAACAATGTTCATATTCCTATTCACTATCTGATCCCGGTTAAACAAATACACCCCGATATGATCGATCACCTTTTTCTGATCCACATGTATTACTACCGGATAGCCTTCCCAGAAAGAAACCGAATGATAACCCTCAGATTTATCTGTCGGTAGTTTTATCAGAAAAAGGTTTGCCATCTCCTCTAGTTTATGAGTCTTGTATAGATTACTGTTTTCCGAAAAAACAGGTAACGAGAAAAAGCAGATTATCAAACAATAATAAATCTTTTTCATACAGATACTTTTTGCTTTTTGCTCATGGCTATTTACCAATCATGACAGATTCGAACCCACCTGTTTTTTTATACCATCTTCCTTGTATCAGCCTGCCATTATCATATTCTCCGATGATGTAATCGCCGGCACCGGCTATTCTGTTTTTAGGGTCACGGCTATCGATCTGATGAGTTGTGCTAAATGTAAATGTAACCTGAGTACCATGAGGTTTACCGTTTTTAGAACCTCCTGTCCATTTTCCGTAAGATAATTGCCCCGAAGCACCAGTTTTAATATCAGTCTCTTGTTCTTTACTCGGTGTCTCTTTTTTTACTTTTACCGAAACAGAGGCAGTAGCCGTTCCTTTAGAGTCTTTCGCTTCTATGGTTGTTTCACCTGCTGCAATAGCTTTTACAATACCATTCTCCACACTTGCAATTTTACTGTCGGTAGAAATCCATCCTATATTTTCGCTCTTAGCTTCGGCTGGCAAAACAGTTACAGTCAGCGTATCAGCCTTACCAACAGATAAGTCGATGTTGGTTTTGCTTAAGATTATTGATGCAATAGAAACGTTTTTTGCCACCTCTTCCGATTCTTTCGGAGTCTCAATAGTATTGTCTGTAGACGGCTTGCTTATTAGTCCAAAATAAGCACCTATGCTTCCTCCAATTATTACTACAGCAGCTACAATCAGCATAATTCGCTTTTTTTTGCCGGAATCATTATCACCACCGCTAGTGCCTCCGTCTACTTTAACCAGTGGTTTTTCGCATTCCTCGCAGATGAATGGTATCGATTTTTCTACCTCCTGCACTTCTCTGTTTTCAGCTTTAGTACAGTCATCTATATTTTTACATACACCTTTTATTTTTGCCATTGTTTTATTGTTTTTTATTTTTCCACTAATTTGGTCTGAATAATAGCGATCGCAGCATTTTTAAATGTCACAAACTGAGCATCCAGATCGTTGTTTCCACACAATACCAAGACATCATTATTAAGCAGATCGGCTATTTTCTTTTTGAGTTCTACTTTCTTTTCATTATGTAGATAATCTGTATTTAATTTGGTTTCTACCAAGGCTGATACTCTCGACATATTACTATCACTGACCGATAGTTTATCTACAGCCTGTAAAACATGTTTTCCCATGTGTACCCAGTCGCCCACCATACCCAATTCATCAGCAAAACCAATCGCCCTAAAGGTCTCGCCTGTTGTCGGATCGGTTTTTTCCACAGTCAGATCCATGGCAAATGCCAGAATTGATGTAGGGATCAATTCTTTCTTCTTTTCGGCTATGGATTTTTCGAACAACGATGGTAATGCTTTTTTGAAACTCTCGGTATGGAGTACCATTTTATTTAGACTGGCTTTAGGACCTATAAGCATATCCTCATACTTAGTCTTGAGGTTGGCTACATTGGCTACAAAACGGAGAGGAAATCCGCTGGAGGCTGCAACTACTACAATCTGATTGGCTTTGTAGTTGGTCGACAAATCTTCATTTAGGTTAAAACCGGGGCAAATTTTACCAAACATATCCACAAATTTTTTCCTGAAATTAGTAGGATCATTGTATTCGGGTAAACTTAACTGTATCATACGCATCATCGATGTACTGCCTGAGGGCAAAACTTTTGCTATTTCTTCGTTGTTAAATTGCAGATAGCATTGTGCCGAACGAACCAAATCACGGACAAAATCCTCCAGGCGGTCGTCCGAATTGTATTCTTGTTTGATCTTTTCAAGTATATTTACATTGAGCATCTTTTGAGTAGGATCGGCAGTCGCCAGATCGTTCATCATTGCCGAGGCATTGGTAAGACATACTTTGATAAAAAGGTCTTCCATCGAATTCAGATCAAGTTTCTCAAAGAGTGAACTGAAACTGCGTTTACCATCTTCGCCCAACAGTTTAACGAGCTCGCCTCGTATTTGCGAAGCATTATGCTTCTGTTGCTGCTCGTCTGTGACAAAACGTTTAGTTGTTTCCCGTACCAATTCGGGGTCATATTTTTTTACGATCTTAGCATCCCCATTCGCTTCTTTCGATTTTGGTTTACATTTAGCTTCAACCTGAATGTCGACTCTATTGAGCATCTCAGTCAACATAGCATGGAAAGCCATTACATTATTCTGCATCTGTACCAATTCGTTTTGAACCGACATCAATAATTCGGAGGCATAACGATAACCCTCTATACGGGTCTGCACGCTATAGAACTCGCATTTAACTGTTTTATACGAAGCAAATATCTTGGATGATGCATTTGTTATGGCATCCCTCAGCCATCCTATATTATTCCATTCATCATTGCAGTATTTAATTTCCGGAAGAATTTCCTGTTCGAGACAGGATTCATATTCAGCTATCTTTTCTTTAAATTTAGGTATCCTCGACTCACAATCTTCTATCAGTAGATTTACATATTTTTCTATTTCGAGAGTAGACTTGGCACCACTTCGCCATTCCTGAAAAAGTTTCTCCTCGATATGCCGACGGATATATGCCGCATAGGCATTTTTTTCGCCTCGCTGTATTTTGTAAAACTCTTTTACTCCCTGACTCCGATAATTGGTATTGAATTGTAACTCACACGAATTGGTAAAATCGCTCAGCCAATCTTTCTTTTCTTTATTGGCTTGCGTGTCTTCTGCAAAAAATTGTGTCCATGTTTCCCATCCCGAAGCAATCTCTTTCCATTTTTTAGTAGCAACACTTTCGACTAGTGGTTTGGACAAGGTCAGGTAATTATCCGTTAAGAGTAATTCTTCGCGTGTTTTTTTCTCTTGTATATCTGCTTTAAAGCCCAGACCGACTTCTGCCATAGAACACTCGTCAAATCCGATTCCATCACGCCATATATTATATTGTAATTGACGAGTAGCCTGACGGGCAAAGTTGTAGGTTACATATTCTTCAACTTCTGTTTCGGGATATTCTACCCGCTTGACTCCAAATGCTAAAAAGCGTCTTCCATGAACGGGAGCTCCTGCACCGTCACGCTCGGGTTCGGCACCATCATTTTCACAGCCTACCAAACGAGCCATCTGCCCACCAACCGACATATTGGCTGATATGATCTTCTGAAAAAGAAAATCGGATACCGCTGCCGATATTTCGCCACCTAGCTGAAGCTGTCGTCCCGCCTCGTTTATATTAGAAAACAGGTAAGCGGCTTCAAAAGCATCGCATCCGTCCAGCAATCTCTTAACCGACCCATATTCATCTTTAGACAAACCACTGACATCAAACGGCTTGTAAGCCCCAACACTCAAAGCATTCAGCTCCGACAAAGCGGCATAACCGTTAGCCTGATAGTAGCCTGCATTGTGAACAGGATTGGCAACAATGATTTCAGGGACATAGAGATAGAGGTGTATTTTATATTGATCGCCTACACCATGTTGTGGAGCATAATATTTTCGGATTTGTGCTATGGTATCTATTACTGAACCTGAGCCTGTACCTCCGGCCAGCCCTGCACATATGTGGAATGTTACAACATTTTCTTTGCTTTTATCGACAAGCCTTTGTACTGTAGCCAAGAGACGGGTTGTAAAACGTTGCTGCTCATCTCCACTCTGATTATTAGCAAATAATATTCGCCCCAAGCGGCGACGCTGTCCACCGATACCTGCGGCAATAAGAGCACCGATATCATCTAATTGCTTTCGGTCTTGGTCATTAATAAAAGACTGAATACCGGGATAGAGATGCAGGTTGTCCAGAACATTTGCTCCCACTCCATGTATGGATACTTTTTGTGCATCCATAAGATGCACAGAGCCTCCCATTGTTTTCCAATCGGATCTGTCCCCTAAGTCTGCAGGAGAAGAGTCTACATATAAATACTCAATATTAACCTTTGCCGAAGGCTCATTGCTTCTGAACTCTTCGTAGATACGCTTACGCATTTCACGAAGAATTTTTCCACCTGTACCACCCAACCCGATGATAAGATGATTCTTGACTGTTGGACTATTCATAGATATTACGGTATATTTATTATTACTTCTTGTTTCACTATCTCCGGATTAATAGTTATTATCCTATCAACAAGCAGGCTTGGATACTACTTTTGATTCTATCAACTATCATTTGAATTGACTGCTAAAATCTTTATTGCACTGAAAATTGGAGGGTATGTTGATTTCTTAATAAGCATTAAAGTTGGGAGAAGGGATACCTTTCTTGGAGAGAAATGGAATATACCCGACAATTGGAAGGTTAATAAAAAAAACATCCATATCATAGATAGATTTTTAGTCCAGAATATGAATAATGAGCCCATATATTTACAGGTGTTTATGTTATTAGATTATTATATAGTTATATTGCAAATTTTATGCTTTTATAATTAAATCCATACCCTATTTCTAGGGTATGGATTTAATTAAATAATTTTGTTTTAGTTAAAAATCGAAAAGCACTTGTCAATAAACCATAGAAACGATGAATCAGCCAATTAAAATCCTTATTGCCGATGATCATGAAGCCATAATCTATTTTGTCTCCAAGTATATCTCTCAAAGCATTGCTAATGTTGAGGTATCTGATTTTAAGGATGGAGAGTCTGTTATTAAGGATATTGATAAGCATCATTACGATATTTATATCCTTGATATTCAATTCAGGGATATGCTCGGATTCGAATTAATAAAATGTATCAGGAAAGTATATAAAAATGCGAAAATAATAGTTTTTACAATGCACAATGAGATGTGGTTTATTAACGAATTAAAACACATGGCTGTTAATGGAATCATCCTTAAATCGTCTCCCATAGAGTGTTTAAAGGATGCAATTATCGAAGTCTATAACGGAGGTAAATATTATTGCGGACATTATACAGAATTGAACAATCCATATAACCTGAATAATCCGGATGCCGATTTGTTACTGGAGAATTTCAGCAAAAAAGATTTAGAAGTCTTGCAGTTTATAGCAGAAGGTTACACAACAAAAGAAATAGCATTAAAAATGGGATGGTCTGAAGAGACTGTAAAATCGTACCGTAAAAACAGGCTGCTTAAAGGTTTTAACGTAAAAAACCCTGCAAGCCTGGTAGCCAGGGCTGCATTACAAAAGTACATCCGGAAAATAAAGCCTAAAGGAAACGATTAATATAAGGTCTTTTTTTATTGCTTTGGTAAGCAAAACAACTATAAGTAGTTATAACTGTAAAACTTGGCATTAAATAGTTGTAATTACTTAATTGATTGGAGCTACTACTTTAATATCAGTACCATGCTGAGGATCGGATTCTATCAATAACGTGCCATTTATAAAATTAGTCCTTTCCTTTATTGTTTTCAGCCCAAATCCGGTAAATACTTTATTCTGATCGAATCCTATACCATTATCCTTTATCTGTATCCTTATTTCTTTGTCATTTTTTGTCAACATAGTATAAATATGGGTTGCTTTCGAGTATTTCTGAGCATTTCCAACCGCTTCTTGTACAATTCTGTATATTTCTACCGCCAGCTCCGAAGACATATCCTCCCAACCCTCCTCCGGTTTTATGTCAAGTAGTATTTTTGCTTTATCCAACTGGTTTTGTTGCTCTGTATAATTTCTCAAAATATCGGTTAGTGGGGTATACTTAAAGATAGGGGGCATTAATTCGTGAGATATATTTCTCACATTAGTATGAAGCGTCTGCAAATCATCAATCATCGTTTTCCTGTTGCTATGCTCAACTTCCATTTTCATTTTTAATGTAACAATCTCGTTCGAAATATTGTCATGAAGTTCTTTTGCCAGCCTATACCGTTCACTTTCCAATCCTTCGAGATACGATTGAATCTGCTTTTTGCGGCTTTCCCCCATTAGTCTTAATTGCTTTAGCCTGTTGTATAAGAAAAATAATACCAAAAGAATGGCAGTAATAATAAATCCACCGATCATCAAGGCAATATTAAAACGCATCAATTGTTTCTCTTCATTCAATTTGCTTATTTCCAAATCCTTATCAGCAGTTTTGTATAGAGCGTAAAATTCGTTCAACTTTGCATCCGATTCTTTTTTGTATAGAGAATCCTGCATGGCATATGCTAATGTCCGATATTCTAATGCTCTTTTATAATCTCCTGCACCTTTTTCCAATACATCAGCTACCATATTATAGATACTTGGATCTGCATCTTTTAATTCTTTTTTCGAATCCAATTCTATAAACTTGGCAACAAGAGGAACTGCTTCCTTATATTTCGACTGTAAAACCAATATATCGGCTTTACTGGCATAAAATAGCTCTCCCCTGCTAAATTGATTTTTCTCAGCCAGATTATCAACTAAATTCAGAAAATATTCACATGAATCGATGTTTTTTACGGCAAAATAATCACGAGCCAAAGTTTGGTACGCAGTTCCTAAATAATAGTGAGACTCTTTAATATGCGGCATAGCCAATTGCAGTGTATCTATAGACGATCGATAAAGTTTACTCTTGTACAAATGCCCTCCGAGATTACATAATAATTTACCATACGTGAGTTTTTCATTGCTATTCGCTGCATCAATCACAGCTTTTCGGCTAAATTCGATTGCTTTATCCTGTTTACCCCACTTCTGATACATCGCCGCCAGGTTTGTATAAATATATAGCCTGTTATGTTTATTTTCGACCTTATCATATATTTGAAGGGCGTCCTCAAAATATTTCAATGCATTCGGATAATCTTTGTTTTTAACGTAAATAACAGCCATTTGATTATATGCATCAAGCATTCTTAGGGTATCTTTAGCTTCCTTCAAAGCACCTATTGTTTTCTTTGTATAAATAAGGCTCGAGTCCGTAGCTCCTCTTATGCTGTATGCATAAGACATATTCTGATACTCATTTCCCAATTGCAATTTATTTCCCTGATATTGCAAATTGAGTGCGATTGCTTTTTTAGTGTAAAAGAGTAGCGAATCTATTTTATCCTGTTCTCCATAAGCTGTCGCCATATTGTTATAAGCTTCTTCTTTTAAAGAGTATTCTTTAGTTTCAGTTAATATACTTAATACTTTGCGATTGCTTAATAAATAGTTTATAATATCTCCTTCTTGAAAAAATAAATCCGAAGCATAGAGGTAGGCTCTAGCCTGCTCTTTTTTGTCATTCTGCTGAGTCGCTAATTTTAAAGCCTTATCCGTAGATTCTTTTAACAACTCTGGCTCGACTCTTTTAAAATAGACAAATTCTGCCAGATCGTTCCAACCCTTAGCATTATTATTTTTTTCTGCATTGCTGTGCAGGGTTGCTAAATCTTGTGATAGTAAGACAACTGGCATAATAACAAAAACAATAAGAGTACTTAGATGTTTAGCTATTTTCATAGAGTATTTAGTTTTAGATAAAAGATTTCTACAAAAATATAATATTATAGTAAAGGTAAATCAATTTAGTTATTAAGTTTCATGGAAAATTGTGCCCATTTGTATTTCGAGCCTGCTTAAATTTACTAGAAATGAACAATTAAAGGATTTATTTAATTGATATAAAGGATGTTTGTTTGAAGAGACTAGACTAATAAGAAATACATCCGACAGATTTAAGAGAAACCCTGTGACTACTATGATTATCCTAAATGAGAGTTGGTTCACTACTATTTGGAAGAAAAAAATGCATACAACTAGATAATTAGGATAAAATCTCAGTCAATAATAAAATAGTGGCTTCTTTTCAATAAGTTGGATAAACTTATTTATGTATCATTCATCTCTTTGTTACATTCAGAAATACTCCAACCTCTCAAGCTGGTTCTAGCTGCTTTTCGCAAGTAATTTCTGTCAGATTCAGGAATTAAACTTATGCTGGTTACTTTTAGAGCCTTACTCTTTTGTACTCTTAACTCTACAGTCCTCACATATTAAAAGAACCTAAAAGCCATTATTGTCTTTTACTGCCTTTTTGCAGAAAAACAACAGGCATTCAATTTTTATTTTGCATTTAAACTGTAAATAAAATATTACATTTACACAGTTTCCTATTTTTGGGAGAAAAGTTTGATAGTATCAAATCAATCGTTTTTCCAAAAATAAGTTACTTTAGTAATCGTTTTCCATTACACTACTCCAGTTCAAATTCATCAAATTGTGAAAAAAAAGTTCAATGAAGCTGTCATTTCTACGATAAAAAATCGAATGCCGGATGGCGAGCAGATAGCTCCATTCTTGGGCAATTTACTTTTTTTAGGAAAAGAAGCTATTTATCGCAGGCTTAGAGGCGATGTTGTTTTTACGTTCGAAGAGTTTGCTGTTATTTCTACCAGGCTAGGGTTTTCTGTAGACAGCATTGCGGGACTAAAACAATCGGATCGGATGTTTTTTTGATACCAATTTACACCGCAATCTACCACCCGAAGATACGGTCGGCAATTTCGGGCTCTTCTGTTATATTAGATTTGTTGAAAGCTATTTTGGTAATTGTATATACATAGCCGGGCTTGAATTCAGTAATAGGATTTGTTCCGTTATTAAAACCTGTTACAGTAATGAACTTATCGACTATATTGCCTTCGCCGTCGGTAACATTTTCTCCTTGGGCATCTTTTACATTTTTCAGACGAAGTACTATGCGTGGTAGATTTTTGTCTCCTGCCTCCACATTCTTAGCTGCGAATACATTGTAGCCCCATACATTTGCAGGTTTTATGGAAACTCCGATTGTAGCATTTCCTGCCTTTGTTCCCAGAGACGTAGCCGACCAGTCTTTAAGAGCCGGAGCATGATAAGCTTCCAGATAATTAGCGGGAATATTCAGGTTGTTTTTAAGTATACCGGTTGTTGGAATTACTCCGTCGACTTGTGCCCGGGTGTAGTAATTATTAACAAATATACCGGACAGGTCAAAAGTGACATCCGATGCAAAGACCTCTTTGATTTCGAGACGTGCCACTATGGGAGCCAGTATGATGGCGGTTTTGTAATCGTTATCTCCTATTGCTTCCTTGGTCCTGATGGAGTGGAAACGATAAAAGTTACGCAAGAGACCCCTATGTATATTTATGTTGTGTGTGACTTATGCGATAAAATTCATGAATTTGCAAAAAGCTTTTCATTGACTCTTAGCCCCGATGGAGAAGGATATTTTGGTTTTAGCAGCGGATTTAATGTTTATATTGAAGTTATGAGTTTCAGAAAACTTATAGAAGACGCCAAAATGCGGAATAAAATTTTCTT
>NZ_QICL01000007.1 GCF_003201355.1 Indolivaga alginatilytica | reverse complement strand
CAGAAAGTCAGATCAACATCCGGACTACTAGTACATACGATGGGTAAAATTGCAATCGCATTTATTTATCTAATTTTTTAAATACTGATTCGCATGAATAATACTAAACGTATTTTTGAAAAGAGAGTTAAGCGATATAGCTGAAAGTAAATAAAACATTAAAACAAAATGGAAAATCTATGAATACATATTTTATAGTTCAAGCCCGAATGAAAGATGAGGCTATTTATCAAAAATATCTGGAACAATGCGATGAGGTATTTGAAAAATACAATGGCGAATATTTAGCTGTCGATCAGAATTATGATGTTATCGAAGGGAAATGTGATTACTCAAGGGTTATAATTATAACATTCAAAAATAAAGAAGATTTCGAAAAATGGTATTATTCGGACGATTATCAGAAAATTGTTAAGTACCGCTTAGAGGGAGCCGAATGCAATTCGATATTGGTTCATGGCAAATAAATAGGGTATAGAAACTTTTTTATTCCCCCAATATAATTATCTCTGAATCTCACAAAATTCATCCGCAAAAAAAGTATTCTGGATATTTGCGAATGGACCAATTATAAAAAACACTTTAACAATAATCTACTACCACATGCAAACACTTATCTCTATAAATATATCTAAGTACATTCTGGTAACTGGTTTTCTATGTATTTTTTCGTGTAAAAACGCAACGAAAGCAGAAGTAGCGGAGATTAAAAGAGATCCGATTGTATTGGTTAATGACAGTGATGTTATTTATCCGCAAGTCAGTACCCCTTATTTGAAAGATATGTATGCAGACACAAAAATAACCTTTCAGATTGAGGATTTAAAAAGGGTAGATACCACCTTAGACGAAGAAGGATTACACACAATATTTGAAAATATAATTAAGGATGATTTTGACAAAGCGAGAGGCTACTCGGAAGATAAAGATATCGATATTGAATATAATATAAAAAGCTATTACAATGGTCCTGAGAAACTTGTGAATTTTGGCAATTATTCGTTTTTCAGAGGGATGTATAAAGCTTATGCCGATCACCGACCGTTTGTTTTATCTCCCGATATTATATGGTTACTTATTTCTCAGGGGTTTGCCAATCATGTAAATAATAATGCAGAAGAATTGCGAAACTTATTTGTAAACTTTGAAGATAAGGCAACACTTGTTGTTCATTACGATTCCAATGATAAGAATTTAACTTGGGAGGATATGTTCTCGACCTTTTCTACGCAAATAGCACATTTCACAGGAAACTACTTAATAGATAATTTAAAGAATGATTTTACAACCACCACAGCAATAAGTAAGACTGTTTCAGAAATAACGATTATGTCTGCAACTGAACCTTATTTCGAATATTGGGCATCTGTAACAGTTTGCGGCATACCAGAAATAACCTTAGAGGGAACACCCGAAGATTGGGGAAAGGTCTTAACGAAAGCACAGTATTTAAAAAAATATAAGTTAAGCTGGTGGATAAATGAACTTGAACCTGTACTCAAAGAATTTATTAACGCATCTAAGGGGAATATCAATAAAGAATTCTGGAAAAACATATTCAAGCACCATGAATCTGAAATGTGTGGTGATCCAAGTACCGTTGACGGATGGATTGTGAAATTTTTCCCATATTTAATGGAAGGAAAAAGAACTGACCTAAAAACAATCTCCTTAGATGATAAGTTAGCCCCCGAACTTGTAAAAGTAGATTTGAAATACAAATTTTCTAATGGCAAGGAGGACAAAATTATTCCACTCGAAATATGGGCCGGATTTATCGGTTTGCGACAAGATAAAAAGACATTTGCCCTGAAACCTGAAATGGGTTGGATGATCCGAAAAAAAGATTCGAAGAATATCACTCTTAAACATTATTTTGAAAACGATGATCCAGTTAAAACTTTTATGTTTACAACAAGTGAAATTCCTAAAGAATTGCTGCAAATAAAAGAAGTTGATTGGCTCGTTATTAGCTTTACAAAAGACATTAATATACCTGATGAGATGGCTAATATGAAAATAAAAACACTTTCTCTATCAGGCGAGATATCAAATAAGGAAATAAAGCGTGTATGTAGGATGTTTCCTGATACTGAACTTGAGATTAATAATAAAAAGTATAATAAGATTAGCGAATAATCTTGCATCTCGCCAATGAATAAAATAGTTTAAGTATGAAACCAAATATCAGGAAAATCAATATTGTTATCGATTGTGTCGATGCCGGAGTAATGGCAATTTTTTACCAGAAACTGCTCGGATGGGATTGGACTCACCCTCATGCTAACGGATGGGCGGCAGTTACATCACCGACAGGTTCGGTCATCGCTTTTCAGGAAGTGGAAGGATATGAACCACCTATCTGGCCTTGGCAGAAAGGTAAACAAGGTCAGATGCTTCACCTTGATTTTTATGTAGAGAATCTGGAAGAGGCAGTGCAATATGCTATTGAATGTGGTGCTAAAGTTGCAGACACTCAATATTTCAGGACTTCGAGAACCATGTTTGATCCGTCTGGGCATCCGTTTTGTCTCGATACAGATGAGCCGGAATAATCTTTAGAGTCTGTTTGAAATTTATAAAAAACAATATATCCAGTTTAATTGGTCTGATCACTTTTAGTACAGACAAAAAAAATAGCACTAATCAGATTAGTGCTAAAATCGAAATAACTATATAAAATTACGATAATGCCGCAATAACCGAACCTATTAAGTTTGCATTCTTAATACCCGCAATATACACTTCTACGTAACCTAAATCCATTTCATCCAATAAATCTCTCAGCACTTTTGCAACTATTGTATGGAAGTCATTCTCGTTTACACGTTCCATCACGCTCCAAAAAAGGCTTCCTTCAGCAACTACCCGTATAGTTTTGATAGAGGGATCGTGCATCACCTGAACAGCAATTAAGCCTGCCAAAGAAGCGGCAACCAATTTGGCCGAACGTTCGTATATCCATCGTGCAACTGATACATGGCCCATACGTTTGGGAGTAGAGCTGTTAATCAAATCGGTCAGGCTCTTTCCGTCAAACGATGCGTCATAGCCATCATTCGGATAAACGGCTCTGAACACCTTACCCAAATACATACCAGATACTGCCTTCTCGAAACGTTGTGAGCCGGGAACTTCACCTTCGCCTCTGTCTACAGCACTGTCGTACTCGGTCAGATACGAAGGGAAAAAGTTACCCGATTCAAGATTAACAGGAATCATATTCTGGCTGTCGGGTTTGTTGAGCTTGGCTATTTTATTTTCACGAGTCAGAAATGCCATATTTGTACCCGTACCCACTATAAGTCCTATATAAGCGTCACACTTATCTTTGCGTGAAAGCCCAGCCAACAGACTAGCTACCGTATCGTTGATTACCTTTATGCTTTTGAACTGAACTTTATTAAGATCGTTTAAATAATCTAACAAATCTTTGCCGATAGGTTTGCCTACCATCTTGTCTATATTTACACCTTTAGTCCAACGCAATAGCGTAGCGTCACCATCCGTTTCGCATTTAGCAGGATATGAGAAACAATATCCGATAGCAGAATTATCAGGTAGTTCAATCTTGTTGATCAGGTTTGCTTGCTCGGCAAACAATTGTTCTTTAGTATAACCGGGGGTTTTCATCACCGAAAGGTCTTTTTCCCAACCGCTTTTAGGAGTTATGATAGTTTCGCCCCCTTGTATTTCGACTTTAGCAGTACGATAATTAGTTCCTCCCAAATCTAAAACGACAGATTTACCTTCTACTCCTTCTTTAGGTGGATATACGTAGGTAGGCAGACAAAGAATCTCGGTATTATCACTCTGTAATCCTTTTTCTACCTTATCTTTCAAATCTAAAGCAATTTCTTTCAATTGCGCTGTACTAAGTTCAAAAACATTTGCTTCCATAGAATAAGAGTCAGTTTAAATTTTGTAGAAGAAAAATAATACAAGAGTTTCTGTATTTAATCAGCAGGTCATTTCTTTAAAGTGGCTAAACTAATGAGAAATATATCTTTCAGATTTAACGAAAACCCAGTGACAATATATAGAAAAAGTTTTGTTATCGCAAGCACACAAGCGAAAACATGATTTGACAACAATATGAAACACCTTATTTATTGGTTAAGAACAAGTTGTCAATGGCGTGTTACCTAAAGATTAGCATTACAAGTCAGTTATTAGCTGATATAAAAATTAAGGTGTTAGACCAATAAAAAGCGTTGGGTTATTGAGTATGTATTTGCCTACATTATTTAAAGTTATAATTTCTCTTGTAATCTAATTTTACGCTTTCCTTCATTGAAAGTTAGTTTCTTTCTTATAGTATCAGCATCGACATCTTTAAGGTTCTTGGCAAAAACGATTTTCAAGAATAAAGCTATATCGTCCTGCTTATTTATACGAAAATGATTCCAGACATTCCAGCCAAAATGGAATAAATCTACGTTCTGTAAATCTTTCACTCTGATTGGTTCTACATCCTTTAATTCTGTTCCTGTGGAATATTGAATGATATATTCACATAGGCGGTTTATATTCTGATCATCCGCAAAAGGTGCAAAGGTCGTTCTTGTATATCTAATAGCAACTTCAAGCACTTCTCGTTTTCTTGTAATTTCGTCCTGCTCGTGCTTTTCCCTTATTACATCAAGTTCATTAATAACAGGTGTTTCATTTCGAATAGATTCTTCTGATTCTGTCTCAATGGTAGGTTCAATATCTTCAACCTTATCGGGTTCGGGTATTATATCCTGATTTTCTATTATTTGTTTTCGCCTTTTGAAAAGTGGAGGGATAACTTTTTGAATGGTTTCCAGATAAGAAATAAAAAAGACTAATCCGACTATAAATATAATAATGAATACAAGGTTTGCCCCAAAAGCATCAAATCCCCACTTTAGAATAAAAAGATAGCGAAATATCAACGCAAGTGCTGCTATTCCCGTGCTTCCGCATATAATGAGTAATATATTTTCAGGGTCTTTGTAATTCATATTGTCAACTTTAATATTTCTGTAAACTCTTTCCTCTTTGCATTGCCTTTAGAATATTCTTTCGGACAGCTTGTATAGATGGAACTAAATCGCCTTCCATCATTGCAAGCATTGTTTTCAATTCTTGCATTAATTCAGGAATGGGACGGCATAATTCGTAAGCGATCTTCATACAAAGCGATTTTACTCCGGGCAATTCTTCGCCAGACATCATTCGTTCTAAACAGAAATCCAGAAAATCTACTCTTGGCGGATTCGGGAATGGTTGTCTGTAAAGTAAGTTGAGCATTACTCTCCGTTTCCCACCATGCTTACAGGCTAATACTTCATCAATCAATTGATCTTGCTTATTGTATAACCACTCGTTATCCTGTGACGAAAAATGAGTAAAAATCCAAGTTGCATGATACCCGATGGCTTGATCTTCGCCAATAACTAAGTCATATAGTTCTTGCTTTCGGCTTTCGCTATCATGGGTCAGACGAAGTATCTCATTGATATCGTACATTCCTATACGTTGAGAAAGCTTGGTTCTAAAATCCATCTTGCTAAATTGTGATTAGAGCCTCTCCGTTTTTTATATAATCAGTCATAGGTTTACCCATATATTGAACTGTAACTCCTAATTTCTCAATAATATCAGCAACTCCAAAATTATCACAACAATCTTTACAGGCTTCTACTGTGATGCCCAGATTTAGCATCTCTAAGATTTCAGTTTGTATTTGGGTATCTGCTCCTGCTAATTTAACCGATGCACCCCATAATATTACATTTACATCTTGCCACCAATTGTGTCTTTTTGAGTTTATAGCATACATGGATAACATATTAAAGATAGTGTCTTTATTATCTGTTGTCCAAAGGATATTTAATTTGTTCATAGTGTAATTGTTTTTAATTTAGTTCACGAACCAACCCTACTTCAAATTTACCAAATCTTTGTAAACCTTTATTTTACGCTACTTTTTATCTCTAAATTTACTACTAAAATCCATATTTAGTTATTCTTGTTTATCAGATTAACAACAACTTTTACCATCATATCTTTTTCTTCGGTTCGGCTTTCGGCAATCATCAAAGTAAGTGCAACAAGTGTATTATTCTCTATAAGCCTGGTACTATCACTTCTGTATAAAATACCGTTATTCTCTAAAAACCAAAGAAATAGGAATGCGGCAATACGTTTGTTGCCATCACTAAACGAGTGGTTTTTGGTAACCAAGTATAGTAGCATAGCTGCTTTTTCTTCTATACTGAGATATAGTTCTTCTCCTCCAAAAGTTTGATAAATGGTACTGATCGAACTTTTGAATGATTGGTCTTTTTCGTTTCCGAATAAGCCTCCGCTTCCGAATTTATCTCTAAGCACATGAATAGCTTCCATAGCATTGTCATAATTGGCTTTGAAAGATTCTTCTGTAGTAGTCTTTTCTATTTCGAGTTTTTGAAAATCGTATCTATCTAACGTATCAAGAGCATATGTATAATCTGTTATCACACGCAATAGTCCAGTTGCTTCATCAGCAGACAGAGTCTTGGCATCTATTACGTTGGAAAGCAGTTTGACTGTTTTCTTTAGGTCTTCCAATTGTTCCGTCTTTGCGTTCTGATTTATTGCATAACCTTTGATTAGATATTCTTTTAGTACACTATTCGCCCAGATACGGAATTGGGTAGCATTTTTCGAGTTAACACGATAACCAATTGATAGAATTGCATCTAAATTGTAATATTTTGTTTGATATTGTTGTTTTCCATCATTACCCATATGTTCCAAAATGGAACATGTGCTATTTTCGTCTAACTCAACTGTTGCATAAATATTAGATAGATGTTTACTTATAGCAGGGCGTTTAGTTCCGAATAATTCAGCTATTTGTGCCTGCGTAAGCCAAACTGTTTCATTGTCTAGTTTTACATCTAGTTGGGTTTTACCATCGGAGGTTTGGTAAATTATAATTTCTCCTTTTTTCATATTTCTTTATTTTCGTAATTTTGATTTAATAAATATTCTTTTTTTATTCTCCTGATTATATCTATTGGAATCTCCCGTTCTGAATCAACTACCTGCACTCCTTCATCCATGTAAAATTGAATGGGATAATTGCCTTCCCCTTTTTCCAAGTCTAGTTCTACACCTAATTCTTTCACCTCCTCTTCACTATAGAAATCTTCTCCCGACTGATACCCTATTTCTAGTTTGTCAAAATTAAACGTATGTTTTTCTGTTCTAAAAGGCTTGATTGCTACAATATTCTCCAATTTATTGGGATACAAAATAAATATCTCTTTGCCTTCCCTTTCCCACTTTAATAAGTAAAAGGCAAGCGAGATAAATAGAATGCAGCCTATAATAATACAAATTAGAATGAAATAATCTTTCAAAGGGAAATCCCTATTCCAGAAAAGAGAGAAAGTACAGCCAGCCATAGAAATTGAAGACATAATTATTACAGCTATGTACAATAGTCCGTATCTTTTGTTTGACATTATCTCAAGCTTAATTCCATTACCTTTCTTTTCAAGGGTATATGGATATAGAATGTTTCTTCTCATAATTCCTTATTTTAAACTTATCTTATTAGCTGACTCCCTTTTCTTCGCATTTACCAAATCTGCATAAATCTGTGTTGTAGATACATTTTTATGCGTAAGCATCTTACTCACAGTGTAAATATCAGTACCTAAAGCAACCTGCAAGGTAGCAAAAGTATGGCGAAAATAGTGAAATGTAATGTGCTTTGTTATCCCTGCATTGGCTACCCAATCTTTCAGAGGTTGTTGAGTCATGGACTTTGTCAACCCTTTAAATACTTTACCTTTGCCTCTTTTTCCGCATAACTCCAAAGCTTCATCGCTGATGGGTAAGGTAGTTTCTGTTTCTGTTTTTTCGGTTCTTAACCGCATACAATAGCCACCCTCGGAAGCAGGGAGTATCTCTTTCCAATCCAACTTTAAAACATCGCTTATCCGTAAGCCTGTCATACACGAAAATATAGATGCAGATTTCAATATCGGGAAGTCGCAAGGTGTATTGGCTAATGTTTTCAGTTCGTCTAATATCAAATATTCTTTCTTGACATCAGTGGTATTGATTGAGTCCAGATATTCATTGAGGTTCTCCCTGAAGAATTTTTCTTTGTATGCAACTTTCAGTAAGGCTCTGAATGTGGAAAAATATCCTGATGCTGAATTTTGTGATATGCGAAGGTCTTTGTACTTCAATTGGTTATATCACGTTCAATCCTCTTTGTTATTTGTTTCATTAGTATTTTTGATTGACACTTTATATTTCTGAAAGAAGTTAAATAGAACAAATATTATTACAGTAAGTATTATTAAATGCCAGTACATTTGTCCAAAGATTAATTTCAATTCATATAGATCTATTTCACGAGAAATATCATAATCACCAATAAAACTGGGAGCTTTGAAGTAATCATTACCTATAGAGAATGGAGTGTGATATGAATAACTCTCTCCAAAAATAGTAACTATGAGAAAAAGTGATATAAAAGCTATTAAAAAGCTTTTTATAAATGTCTTCACTTGTTTTAAAGATATTACTATTTCTTTTTTCATATCCATTTATCTATTGACTTAATTTATTTTTTAACACAAAAAACAAAATATACAAATCTAATTCTAATTTAAAAAGTAGTTGATGAATTCTATTATATTAGATAGAACTCGTCTAGACTTTAAAAAAAGATAGAATTCTTTTATTCTTTGATAATTGAATTTCATATTTCAATCAAAAAAATAGAGCTTATTCGAACTTTTAGGATCTCTAAAATATCATTTTATTAGCAAAATATTCAGAGAATAAAAAGTCTAGACGACTTCATAATCAATCTTTACTAAGCATTTATTTTACAGATAAATAATTTCGTTCGCTAAATTCTTTCATCTGATTATATACTTTAATCCTTCAACCTTTCGTTTGTAATGTTTTTACATTTATTTGCAGCAAATATAATCATTCGTTGTAATATTGTAGTAAATATTTCCTGCAAACTAGGGCAACCGCACCCAAATTATGCACAAGATAGAATCTGCTTAGTAATGTAGTTATTGCTGTTTGAGATGTTTGAGTAAAATTAGCAAAGCCACAAAATGAGTAATTTGTAACATATTAATTATTTGACAATTACAAATAATGTGAATTTTGGTGCGGTTACCCTAACGATAAATTAAGAAAACAAGATTCTTGTAAAATCTAAATTATACAAATAATCAATTGTATTACAGCACATTTGCGTGTTCTTATTTACCAATATTTGATATAGTTACTTTCCGATACAGAACTTACTAAATATATTACCCAAAATATCATCAGTAGAAATTTGACCTGTAATTTCACCCAAATAATGCATACATTCACGAATATCTTGAGCAAGAAAGTCACTGGATAAACCAGATTCCATTCCGTCAGAGACACGAGTTATAGCAGCTAAAGCATTTTTCAGAGCTTCATAATGGCGCATATTGGTAACAACGACATCCTGCTCTCCAAATTCGGGAATATTAGCAGCCTCAACTAAAATATCTTGTAGATTTTCTGTACCTTGATGATACTTTGCTGAAATGAAAATTCGATCGGGAATTAAATCACTTAATAATTGCTCCTTATGCTCCTTACGGGCAGCAGGAATTATATCAACTTTATTAAATACTAATATTAGTTTCTTGCCTTCAGTAAGTGGTAGTATTTTTTGCGACAAAGCAATAGTTCGCTCATCTTCCGTTTCAGCATCTATAACCCAAAGAACTATATTAGCTTGCTCCAGCTTCTTGAAAGTTCGTTCTATACCCAGACTTTCAACGACATCATCCGTATCACGAATGCCCGCCGTATCAATCAAGCGAAATATAAGACCGTCAATATTTATAGTATCCTCAATTACATCCCGAGTTGTTCCGTGAATATCCGAAACAATCGCCTTCTCTTCCCTCAACAACAGATTGAGCAATGTAGATTTTCCCGCATTCGTCTCCCCTATAATAGCTACGGGAATACCTGTTTTCACTACATTTCCTAAAGAGAAAGAATCAGCTAATTTTTCTATTACTTCATGAATATGATTGGCTAAATTCTTAAGATTATCCCGATTTGCAAATTCCACATCTTCCTCCGAGAAATCTAATTCCAACTCTATCAGAGAAGCAAAATTGAGCAAATCGGTACGCAACTCAACCAACTTATTACTAAACCCTCCCCGCATCTGATTCAAGGCTAATCGGTGAGTAGCCGCAGAAGTCGAAGCAATCAGGTCGGCAACAGATTCAGCTTGTGACAAGTCCATCTTACCATTCAAAAATGCCCTTTGCGTAAATTCTCCTGCGGTTGCTAAACGTGCTCCTTTTTCCAATAATAATTGTAAAATACCCTGCTGTATATAAATAGATCCATGACATGAAATCTCAACACTATCCTCTCCTGTAAAAGAGCTTGGATTGTGAAACACACTGACCAACACTTCATCAAGTGCAGCATCATCTTTTACGATAGTGCCAAAATGAATTGTATTAGCTTTCCGATCTATCAATTTCTTTCCTGATGGAGAGCGATAAACCGTATCAACTAATCCAATACACCCTTTACCTGATAAACGAATAACAGCAATGCCTCCTACTCCTGCAGGGGTAGAAATAGCTACAATAATATCCGACTGTTGCATCATAAGTTTAATCTTTAGAGTTACTATATTATATTCATTTCCACAACCACAACTAACTACACTATTCTAGATTGAAATAATATTCGAATTAAAAAAAGAACAGTGAGAACTTCCAAAAAAAAGGCATAAACAAATAATTAACAGCGAGTTGAAAACACACGAAAGAAAACCACACAGATAGAATAATAATTTATTCTACTTTAGAAAAGATGAATATTCTTAAACATGCCCACATTGAATGCCTTTAATCAAATCAAGACTGTTTATCAAAGATAGAAATATTCCGGTAATTTAAGGAAAGTATAATGGACTTAATACCAAACGACCTCTAAGCAAAGGTAGAGAACATCTAAAAATAAAAAAGAGGAACGAATATTTTCGCTCCTCTTTTCCTTCGTAACCCAATAATCTAATTACCTAAAATTTTCCTGAACCTAAAAGTTATCTTTACTATTTGCAATAATCTATTTAAAATAGTATTATCAAAAATGATTTTCAATCTTGAATTTTAGAATTCGAGCACTATTACATCTCGAGGAGCAATAGTCAATGAAGTCCCACTTACATCAACCGTTTTTTCGGTGATAATATCTTTCGATTGAGTTTTGGGCAACACCTCTCTATAATTCTCCAAATCTAATGTTTTCTCACTATCTGAGCCACTTAAGAACACAACTACTGATCTATCATTGTATTTACGCTCGTAAACATAAACACCATTAATCGGCACATAATGTTTCAAAGAACCTTTAGCTATTGCATTGTTACCCTTACGCCACTGAAGCATCTTTTGAGTGAAATCGTATGCAGCATTTTGTTTATCAGTTCTCCCTGCACGAGTAAAAGCATTTTGCTTATCACCAGCCCATCCGCCGAGGAAATTTTCACGCAGAGTACCATCTCCATTTGCTTTATCAGCAGTCATCAGAACCTCAGTTCCATAATAGATTTGAGGTATGCCACGAGTTGTCAACAAAAAGGTTAAAGCTTGCTTGTATTTTTTTGTATCGTCTGCTTCTTCATCGGTTTTAAAAAAACGAGAAGTATCATGATTATCCAAAAATGTCAATAAATTCGATGGATCAGCATATACAATATCCTGCCCTAAATAATCATGAATACGAGCTACGCCTTTATCCCAATCCGATTCTTCATCAAAAGCAGAATTCATAACACCCATTAGGGGGAAATCCATCACAGTTCTTAAGTGCGAATTACGAGGATAAGCCAGTTTACTATCTTTTTGCCAGAACGAAACAGCTACATTACTATTTAACCAAGTCTCTCCAACGATATTAAAATCAGGGTATTCTTCTGTAACTTGCCTACACCACTCCGACATCATATCAAAATCGGCATATGGATGTGTATCCTGACGGATACCATCTATACCATAATGCTCTATCCACCAAATACTGTTTTGAATAAGATATTTGGCAACATGAGGGTTTCTTTGATTAAAATCGGGCATAGGCTCTACAAACCAACCATCAAGAGCCATCTTCTTATCATGAGCTGAAGTATAAGGGTCATACTGAGTTGTGGTTCTATATGTAGTTTGTATATATTTATCGGGGAAGTTAAACCAATCTTTTGCAGGCATATCCTTAAACAAAAAATTCTCGCTGCCACAATGATTAAAGATCATATCCATTACTACCTTCATACCTTTAGCATGAGTTTTATCGACTAATGAGATAAACTCGTCATTCGTTCCAAAACGAGGATCAGCTTTATAATAATCAGTTATTGCATACCCATGATACGAGCCATGAGGCATGTCATTCTCCTGTGTAGGATTTAACCAAATAGCAGTAACACCTAAGTCTGCAATATAATCCAGATTATCGGCAATACCTTTAAAGTCTCCACCATGACGACCATATTGGTCATTACGATCAACCTTGTTATCAATCATTCCTTTTATTACATCATTTGACGGATCGCCATTTGCAAATCTATCAGGCATAATAAGATATAAAACATCGCTAGTGTTGAAGCCTGTTCTTTCGGCTGACCCTTCTTTTCGTTGTTTCAATTCATAAGGTATAGTTTTCTTTTCCTTCCCTCTTTGCAGAACTATATCAAATTTTTCGGGTTTTGCAGTAGATAAATCTACATATACCAATAAGTAATTAGGATTATCAAAACGTACCAGTTCTTTTATTGTAGCAGTTTGAGAAGTTATTTTAGCATCACATTTGGCAATGTTATCACCATACATTAGTATTTGCAACTCGGTGTTTTTCATCCCTGCCCACCAAAATGCAGGTTCTAGTTTTTTTACATCAATAGCATTAGCCGTTCCGTAAATCAAAACTGTTAACAGTAAAATTAAATACGATTTCTTCATTCTCTCTTGGTATTATAAAGGCCTCAGACCTATTTATTGCTTTGATCAGTGTATAACTTAAACCTCTCAGAATAGAAGTTTAGAAAACACGAAGTATCTGATGTTAACAAAACTAGAGAATAAAAGACAAACTTTTGTGTGAAATTTTATTTTTCACGCAGAAAATTCTTGCAAACGATTGCAAGAACTCAAATATCTCCTAAAGAAAGATCCTATTACTTATTTTGCAAAGCTTGTGCGACAAAAGACATCAGCTCGTCATCATCCAATTGCACCAGATTAAGCAATTCCTGATAAGGATCCTTCAATTTCAAAAGGATGCCGAATGCGGGCTCAGTTTTATAGCCTTGTCGTTTTAGGGCTATTATATCATCTCTAAACTTGGCTCCTGCTAATCTGAGAATCCTATCCTCGATAAGCATATGGCGATACCCATTCTGCATAAACGTAGGCACAGGCTCTCCATAAATCTCGATCTCTAATCCCCGATATTCAAAATTAGCAATATAGACATTTTCCAGATGATCAGAAAAATCTTTAAATGATGAAAAGTTAAAACGAACGATATCTCGAAATTCCAATAAATTTTCGGTGCAACAAGCTACATCAATATCACTGCCCTCAATATCTATGGCAATGGGAATAGTACCAACTACAACGGGATTATAACTATGGAGAATCTCAAGAATATTTGTTTCTCTCAGGACTTTATAGCAATGTTGTTGTCTGGAGTTTCCTTCTTTTAAATATCCTATATCATAAAAAATCATTATTGAATAATCTCTTTTCGATAGATTATTTTCTTATTCGGAACATCATATATTTCCATAATAGCACCTTTATCATTTATTCCATGCTCTTTTATATATTTATCAATCTGAGAATAAACTTTCATCAAACCAATCATAATAGACATATGCCCCTTAAAAGGAAACTCTGCTGTCACATAATTCGCCTGCGGATATGTACGTACTTTATATTTGCCTGCCAAGTCTGCAATTTGTACACTATCTAAACCCTCAACGATACATCCTACTTCTGAGCGAAGTTTACTTTTCTCTACCTCCTGTGGATTATCATAAAAGATTCCGAATCCTTTAGTGGTTTCAATCCCCTCATTATTAAGCAGCTCATAATATACTTTATCTGTATATTTCCCTGTTTGGGCATAATCACCTACAACTTCTTCATAAACCAATATCTCTCCCCCTTGAATTTTCTCCTTTACTGTTACTTTACTTAATCCGCCATAGTAGATATAAGCTATTAGAACGATTGCAAGAAGCACTGTAACTACAACTAAAATAATTTTCAACATCTTCATCGTAATTTATTATATTTCTTTACTCATAAAACACACCCTGAAAGGTAAATGCTCAAAATCTTTAAAACTTGCTTCTACAAAGCCTTGTGATGAATACCACTTTTTTAGCTTCACATTCGAATCGATCAATGAAATCGAGATTTTCTTCGCCCCTAAATCCTGAATCTTCAAAGTAGCAAAGTTCATCAACTTAACTCCTGTCCCTTGATTTCTATACTCAGGGATAACAGAAACTTTCTCAATATAAAAGGTATCTGTTTCTCTTGACGATTTTTCAATTGCAATGCAGCCTATCAACCTATCATTATCAGACAAAGCATACAGATCAATTCCATTATTTAATTGATCTCGCAAAGTCTGCTCTTCAATGAAGGCGTTATTTGTGGGATTAGTGTCTTTATTGAACCCGAATTCTTTAGCAACTGTACCATGTGATACGTTTAACACATGTACAATTGCCGATAAATTTTCTTGTGAAGTAATATGCGTAAAATTGTCCATAAACAATCATTTTTGTTTTTCCATTTCGTTTCTAATTGTCATTGATATGCCATCAAATCCCCAGCTATCAGGGTTCAGCTCGGTTATTATAAAATAGTTTGTCTCATCACACGAACCGAGTGCCCGATGAATTATATTTTTACCTGCCTTTATCACCTCGGCCATCTGCGCAGGGTTACTTGTACCTTTCGAAATTCTTATCTCAACAGATACGACCTTATCATGTACTGATTTATCCATCGACTTGCCGCCTATGAACCAATTCGACTGATCTATTTCATCTACTGCTATAACTGTAGTATCAGGGTTACGCCCCATAATGTTTACAATTATATCCATCAGACCACCTATCAATAAATCTTTTTGGCTTTGATCAACTTGCTGCTTTACTAATTTTACATTTACAAATGGCATAGCTTACTAATTTTTAGTTTGTGAATAATTTGAATAGGATTATTTCAATTTGAAACGGTATACATTAGTTTCCCTTTTTACAAATCCGAGTTTCTGATATAATGCATTAGCTGCAATACGGGAAGGACTCGATGTTAAATCGATCTTAGTAACTCCAAGTTGGGTACCGGCATAATCAATTGCAAATCGGATCATCTTTTCTCCAATCTGTTTTCCTCTCATATCTACATCAACTACTACATCTTCAATAGAAGCTTTAATTCCCGTTGGTATTTTATATAGGACTAAGGTAAAAGTCCCTATTATTTTTCCGTCTTCCTTAGCGAGAAAAAGAAATATATTGGACAGACTCAGCATTTCATGAAGGTATTCCCTGGTTGGAGATTTACCATTCGGCGAAAGTTGAATCAACAACTTTCCTAAAGACTCTACAACTTCATCCGACACACTGACTAATCTTTCTATTTCCATATCTGATTTACTTTTCATTTTATCTCTACAGGCTCACCCAGAAATTTAGGCTGCTTATTTAGTATAATATCTACAAAAACTTTTACCCGCGCAAATTTCTCTCTCACAATAGTTTTATACGAAACACGTCCCAAGGCAACATCTTTAGCGTTGTAACCATACGCCGTATGACCATAATACTGAGCCAGAAAAACCGCTCTCTCATTATGAAATTTCTGAGACACTACAATAAACGAATCCTGTCCGAAAATCTCATTCATGCGCACCACCGAATCCAATGTACGGAATCCTGCATAATCAAGATAGATTATACTATCGGGAACACCCAAAGCCACAAGGGCATCACGCATATCTTCGGGTTCGCTATATCCTTCACGTCCATTATCTCCACTCATTACAAAAGCTTTCACCTTATCTGCAACGTACAACTCATGAGCAGCAGCAATACGATTATCAAAGTAAGGATTGGGCAACCCTCCACGTATATGCTTAGATGCACCCAATACCAGCGCTACCTTTTGAGGAGGAATACTATCAACATCATTATACAACCAGTCTTTTGTATCGTGAGGTATTTTCCAATTGGCAAAAACAAGCACAACGGCAATAGACAAAAGAGTAACCGCTATGTAAACGGCTACTCTCTTTATTATTTTCATTTTCCGTTTATTCATCAAATTCGATCAAGAACCGTTTTTATTAAATCTTCTATCGACCCTTTGTAATTAGAATTTGATTCTCCTGCCAAACGATTGGCTATTATTGTACAAACAGTCATCGCTTTATGTCCCATCAAACGACCTAATCCTGCAAGGGGAGCACTTTCCATCTCGTAATTGGTAATTACATCCGAGCCAAACTTAAAGCTTTCGATACGACTATTCAAGTCTGGGCTTGCCAACGGTATACGCACCGTCCGCCCTTGAGGTCCATAAAATCCGATCGCCGAGATAGTCACTCCTTTAATCATATCATGACCTATTTGCTGTACTAATCCTTCATCTGCTTTCACAACATACGGGGCACAATGCAAAGGAGACCAGTTTACATGCTTCTTAAAAGCCTCTTCAAAATCGAGTTCAGCTACCGAGTTGCGACCTTCATAGTAATTTAACACACCATCAAACCCTATTGATTTTTCAGAAACTACATAAGACCCGATAGGACAATGCGGCTGCAATCCTCCCGAAGTTCCTACACGCACCATAGTGAGTTGTTTAAACTCATTTTTCACCTCACGGGTTTTGAAATCAACATTTGCCAATGCATCAAGCTCAGTAATTACGATATCTATATTATCCGGGCCTATCCCATGAGATAAAGCTGTAATACGCTTTCCTTTGTATGTTCCCGTAATGGTATGAAATTCGCGACTCTGTACTTCACTCTCTATACTATCAAAAAATGAAGCGGTAAGTGTAACACGATCAGGATCACCCATCATTATTATTTTATCCGCCAGTTGCTCAGGTTTTAGATGTAAGTGAAATACACTTCCATCACTATTGATAATAAGTTCCGATTCCGGTATTATACTCATGCTATTATTTTTTATACGTTTAAATACAAATATACAGATTTTGAATTAGAGACAAACATCTTTCATCTGATAAAGAAAAGTCCCGAAAGGAAATTACCTTCGGGACTTTATCGTATTTAGTATATAACAAATATTATTTTTTATCCCACCATACTCTTGAAGTCATTTTATCTCCATCCGCAAGATTAGCTACAGCAGCCTGATAATTTTTTGCATTAATAGTTGCCTCCGATCTTGGATAAGTAAAACGACGAGGAATAGTTCCATTAGTTGCATTACCATAATAATTGATCTCTTTCAAGGCGGGATATCCCGATCTTCTCCAGTTAGCCCATGCCTCGTATTCATCGATAAAGGTTACAACCCAGTATTGAGTATTGATCTGATTCAACGCATCAGCTTCATTATAGGGATTGTCCTGCAAGTATTTGGCAATCTGCTCCGAGCTGATTCCTCTTACTCCATAGTCCGATATTTGCTCCATTGCCGATTTAACTGCAGCTTCATAATAGCTTTTTGCACTTCCTGTAATCCACCCACGATAAGCAGCCTCAGCCATCAGCAACAAGTTTTCAGCATGAGTAATCACCAAGGTAGGTGCATCCAGACGAGAATAAGTATAACGATTCACAACTGAATATTTATTAATATTACCTGCCCAATTTGGAGCTTTTGATATATCTGTAGCACCTTCCAGTTGATCAAAACCATTAGGCATACCCAATTGGACTACAGCTGTGGTATCTCCAAGCTCAAATTTGGAATCTAAAACTCCGTATTTAGGATTTTCACAAACTGTTGCAGTATAAATAAGACGTGGGTCTTTTGTATTTCGCAAGTGATCAATAAATGTCAGGCTAACGCGTGAAGCATCCGGATCGAGATGACAAAGCACTTTACCCGTAGCTTGAGCTGCATCATCCGTAGTTGGATCATGTAATATTGTTGCACTTTCCGAAGTGGTTGTGTAAAGCCCCCCTGCGACTGCTTTTTTTACCCATTTTTCGGCCTCCGCAGGATCTACTTTCGATAGTCTCATCCCCAATCTAAGCATTAAGGAATAAGCTGTTTTTCTCCATCCGTCAACATCTCCGCCATACATTATATCAGCAGCTTTTATATTATTTGGCTTTGAAGAATCTAATGTTTGGGCTGCTTCATCCAATTCTTTCAACATATCCATATAGATACTTTGCTGAGTGTCGTATTTAGGATATTTAATTCCCGATATATACCCTTGTCCCGCCTCTGAATAGGGTACATCTCCATACATATCGGTCATTCTATGCATCAAAAGAACTCTTACAATACGGGTCATCTGGAATTCATTTACTTTTGAAGCATCATCTTTCCATGCAAAATAAGTCTCCATCAATGTTTTTATACCTGAATCATACGAGTCGAAATAAGCAGCATTGTAATCCGAATTATAGGTATATTTATCTCCCGCCCAATAACCTTGGACAGAAGACAGATGTTGCATCATAGTACTACAATATATAAGATTGTTACGCCAAGCCGCCCAATCTCTTCCTGCGACAAATACCTGTGCACCTGTAAACATCATTTCAAACTTCATTTTGTCTCCCGTAACGTGTTGAGGGTCGGTGTTTACATCTCCAAAATCGCTGCAGCTCGATGATCCGAACAACAAACTTATGGCAGTCAGTATATATAATATTTTATTTTTCATTTTGTTTCAATTTAAAATTGTATTTAAGTCTCAGACCTTTTTAATGTTTTTAGAAATATGTAGACTCTACTTTTTTATGAATCTGAAACAGATCATTAAGTATCTAATGATACCTGCTAAAGAACTGCTATTCAAAGATTCTTAGAATTTTACATTTACATTAAAACCAATACTGCGTGTTGGCGGATAACCGTTCAATTCAAGACCTTGCCCGTTGGTGTTATTATAAGCAGATTCAGGATCAATGTTAGGAGTATGCTTTAACAATGTCCACACATTACGACCAACCAGCGACAGACTCAAAGCCTTCACAAATGACCCGCGTATCATAGATTGAGGCACACGATAAGCAATAGACAATTCTCTCAGTTTAATGAAGCTGGCATCATATACAAATTCTTCATCAATAGGATTTTCCGAAGAAATCCGTCTCCAATATAATTGAGCATCTACAGCCTTAGTATTGGGTGCCCATACCGGATTATCGGCAGTACCTGTATTCACTACGCCTTTACCGACATAACCGCCTACACGTCCCCCAAGGGTTTCTTCCTGTAAACCTGCCGAATATAAATTCAGATTTGTTCCCGAGAATATTTTTGCTCCAAATTTATAGTCAAATAACATCGACATTGAGAAATCCTTATAAGTAAAATCATTACGGAAACCTCCGGTTACTTTAAAGATACCATTACCTAATACTTCCTGATTATCGCTACGCACAGCATAACCGTCTTTATCGTATATTCTGTCTCCATTCTCGTTGGTCTTATATTTGTAACCCACAATCTGACCGTATGGATCACCTATAATATTCATAATCACAGCAGTTCCGTTACGAGCCTGTGCACCCTCTATAGAAAGAGAGTTAACTCCTCCCAGATATAGAATCTCACTATTATTGTAAGCAATATTAAACGAAGTATTCCACATAAAATCGTTTGTTTTCACTGGCACAGCATATACCATCGCTTCAATACCTTTATTCTGAATCTCTCCGATATTCATTACAGCACCGTAATAACCTGAGGTATAACTTGTAGATACTGTTGTAATATCATCGGTTGTTTTCTTTTTGTAAACAGCCATATCGAAACCTAAGCGATTATTTAGGAACTGAACATTCAAACCGGCTTCCCATTCTTGTATTTTAACAGGCTTAAGATTAGCATTAGGTATATTACGGTTAGTTACCTTACCTACTGATTGTCCTTGAATTTTGAATGTTTCCAACGAATAAGTCAGGTAGTTTTGATATGGGATAGTTCCATTTGAAGATTCCGCATAAGATGCTCTCAGTTTACCTGAATAAACCCAATCGGGCATTTTAAAAGCTTCACTGAACATAAAACTGGTACTTACCGATGGATAGAAATAATGGTTATTATCCGGGTTAAGGGTCGAGAACCAGTCATTACGACCCGTGAAATTCAAGAATAAATAATCTTTAAATCCGAAATCTGCCGTTCCGTATACAGAGTTTACACGATACTCCGAATAAGTCTGTGTATAAGGTCTGTTTGCCACATTATTAGCCGAATAGAAAAAAGGAATAATGAACGGACCTATTCCACCATCTGTACCAAAAGACTTATTTACTGTCCTTTGGGTATTTCCACCGAAAGTGGCGCTGATAGAAAATGATTCATCTACTTTCTTATTAAATCCAAGTAAATAGTTGCCATTCAACTCATAGTAATTTCTTTCCCATTCTTCGATTTTACCACCGGGATCAGCGCCCGCCCCTGTTGGTATTATCAACTGATAATCCATTATATAACCGTCACGGGTTACCTGCCCCTGAGCATACAACCAATCGGTTATATCGTATTTAAGAGTTGCTCCTGTAGTCAGACGGTTACGTCGGGTAGAATTACTACGCTCGTGTGTCAGGAAATAAGGATTATTGAAATAGACATTATTACCGGGAAGTAATTCAGAACGGTTTGCATCAACAGCAGGCTTTAACCATCTCACATCATATGAATTAGCTAAATAAAGCAATGTTGCATTCACATTGGCATTACCATCCGAAAGATTGGCTCTGTTTCGAACCTTCTCAAAAATATAATTTGCCGTAACAGTAAGGTGTACTTTAGGTGTTATATTATATGTTGTATTCATATTAACCCCTTGTTGCCTCAAACCCGAATTAGGTATAACAGAGGCATCTGTAATGTTGGAAAAGCCAATACGATACACCACTTTGTCTCCACCTTTTCCACTTAAAGCTACCGAAGTCTGATTGGTTATACCTGTGTTATAGAAATTCTTCCAATTATCTACTGGATTGTAGGCATATTCATCACCCAGAAAGTTGATGGCTTTGCCTCCATCCATTTTCTCTCCCCAACTCGAAGAATATGATTCTATGGCAGCAGTCTGAGACATTGGTCTCTTACCCTGCGTACCTTGCCCATATACTTTCTGAAATTCACGGTGATCATAAATAGTATTGAATGTTAAGTTATTATTAACCTCAATACCTATTCCCTCTACACCCTTCGACCCCGATTTGGTAGTAATAAGTATGGCTCCGTTACCTCCGCGATAACCATAAAGAGCCGATGCAGCCGCTCCTTTCAAGACTTGAATATCCGCAATGTCATCCGCACTGATGTTAGAAAGTCCATCGCCCATTTCAGCGCCTCCCCATGTTCCTGAATTTCCCTGAGTACTGTTATCATAAGGAATTCCGTCTATAACATACAAAGGTTGATTATTTCCTGTCAATGAAGCATTACCACGAATAACGACACGGCTACTACCACCCGGTCCTGTCGCATTATTAGATACACTTACCCCTGCGACTTTTCCTGTTAAAGCATTTCCCAGGTTAATATCGCGGGACTCTGTAAAATCAGATCCCGAAACCTGAGTAGTTGAATAACCTATCGATCGGGCTTGCCTCCTGATACCAAGAGCTGTTACTACAACTTCTCCCAACACCTGAGTATCTTCGCTCAGAGTGACATTAATAGCAGGCTTTCCTCCTACCGGCACTTCCTGTGTAGTAAAACCGAGATAGCTAAATATAAGAGTAGCATTCTGATCCGGAACATTGATAGAGTATTTACCATCCAAATCGGAAATCGTTCCATTAGTAGAGCCTTTTACTGTAATGGTTACACCTGATAAAGGTTCTCCCGCTTTATCAATTATTTGACCCTGAACTCTGTTTGTTTGCTGTTGCTCAACAAGCAAACTGCCTTCATTAAAATTCAAAGAAGTATTCTCTGACGCAAACAAAAAATTACCGGAACAACAGACAGATAATGCTATGGCTGCAAAAGAAGTCCGTTGGAAACATTTTCCCATGAGAATATGGGCTAATTGAGATTTGTGTTTCATAAAATAAATAGTTAGAAAATTTGTACACCCTTTTTCATAAGTATTTTTCGGGGTTATTAGATAATAAGCAACAGAATTGCCACCCGAAAATCATTCCTGATTAACAGAAATAGCTTTAAGAAGTATTTACCATGAGTTTAATTAAGATTAAGAGATTATTTGTGCTATTTTATATTTATTAGGTTTAAAATTAAAACTACCAATAAAGTTAACATTCGCAAATAAAAGCATATTTCAAATAAAACAATAACATTTTAACACAAATCTCATTTAAAATGCCCAAATATCAACACATCAATAAGTTAAACACAAACAATTAGCAAACAAACACTTAGTGATAAAAAATGAGATATATTAGAAAAAAATGAGATATATTAGAAAACACAAAAGCATGACATTATGATACAATCCGAAATAAACAGGAAATATGCCCTGCAATAAGTATTGTAACTTTAATAATCTTAATTTTGCATTTTAATTTGTCTTTATATGAAAATAAGTCTTCTTGTAATAGGAAAAACTGATGCGGGATATTTTGTGGATGCTATCCGTGAATACGAAAACCGTCTGGGGCACTATATCCCCTTCGAAATGCAAATAATACCGGACATAAAAAACACAAAAAACCTCTCGGAAGATCAGCAAAAAGAGAAAGAAGGAGATCTCATAGTCAAAAACTTACAAACAGGAGATTACATTGTACTGTTGGACGAACGAGGCAAGGAATTCTCATCCCTGCAATTCGCCTCTTACATAGAGAAGAAGACACATACAGTAGCTAAACGCCTTGTATTTATTATAGGTGGACCTTATGGTTTTGCTGAAACAATCTATAATAGAGCTTCGGAGAAAATTTCATTGTCTAAAATGACTTTTTCCCATCAGATGATTCGCCTCATATTCATAGAACAACTCTACAGGGCAATGACTATACTAAATAACGAGCCTTATCACCACGAATAAGAACAGAATACGCACAATTTTAAATGTTAATTATTTTAGCGTATGGGTAATTATTTTATTATTTGTTCAGAACTAACTATAAAAAATCTTACCTTTGTCTCTCATTTAAGTTATCTATTTCATTATGTGGAGCTATTTCTCCAGAAAATGCTTTTTTTTATTATTTAGACCTCTAGTTCTGCGAGTCTACAATTTTTGTCGCCTGCAAACTAATCTATATAAACACAAGTCCCATTATTATATCTCTGCTGAATGAGTTACTGGTGGAAACATACTAAAAACATTACAGTTGAGGAATCTGCATCTCAACTATACACTCTACAGCATAAAAAACATCTATTACATTTTATAATCCCTAAACTATCAATTTTTATCATGAGGAGAAAACTGCTTTTTCTGCTTTTCACTATTTTATTTAGTTCGGTCTCAGCCTTTTCGCAAAATGTGATAAAAGGTACAGTGATTGACAAAGACACTAAAGAAGCACTTATTGGTGTATCTGTGTACTCCGAAGGTGCTAAACTAGGAACATCAACAGATCTTGATGGGTCCTTCAGCTTGAATGTTCCATCACTACAAGGTAAAATTACATTTACTTACGTAGGATACAACTCCTTGAAACTGGATGCAAGAGCCGACTTAGGCACAATCGAACTGGAAAGTAGTGCCATAGGTCTTAGAGACGTGGTAGTTACATCTTCCGTTGCCATCAGACGTAAGACTCCAGTAGCAATGTCGATAATTGAGCCCGAAATGCTGGAAGCTAAATTAAGTTCTCAGGAATTCCCCGAAATTCTAAAATCGACTCCGGGGGTATATGCCACAAAGCAAGGTGGAGGTTACGGAGACTCACGTATCAACGTACGTGGATTTGAATCGGCCAACATTGCAGTAATGGTGAATGGTGTTCCTGTTAATGACATGGAATGGGGAGGTGTTTACTGGTCTAACTGGGCAGGTCTCTCTGATGTAACTCGTTCACTACAAGTACAACGTGGTCTTGGGGCATCTAAAATTGCTGCTCCATCAGTCGGAGGAACAATTAATATCCTTACTAAATCAACCGATGCCCAAAAAGGTGGGTCTATACTATATGGTATAGGTAATGACGGATATAACAAAGTTCTTTTCAGCCTTTCAACAGGGCTTAACAAAAACGGATGGGCAATGAGTTTCGTTGGAGGCAAGAACTGGGGTAATGGTTATATATTAGGTTCGGAATTTGAAGCATACACATGGTACGCCAACATATCCAAGATAATCAATGCAAATCACCAATTATCTTTTACTGCCTTCGGGTCACCTCAATGGCACAATCAACGTTATAATAATGATAAAATGTTGGTTACAGAATGGCAGCAACAAAAAGAGAAATATCAATTCAACCCCACTTACGGGTTCGATGCTCAAGGACAACGTGTTAATGCAAACCGCAACCGTTACCACAAACCTCAAATTTCGTTAAACCACTCTTGGTCTATTAACGATAAATCGAGCCTGTCATCGGCACTCTATCTGTCTATCGGTGATGGTGCAGGTAATGCGTGGAGAGGTGCTTCGACATCCTCCCTTTATGGAACCGTAACTGCAACAGGTACATTAAATGGCATAGGAGTCAATAAAACAGGCCACCGGAACCCATTAACCGGTTATATGGATTACACCAATTTACAGAGTGATAATGCACCTAGCGACGTTAACACTACCGGCTCCAAAACAGTACTTACAGAATCGCGTAACAACCATATCTGGACAGGTTTAATCTCGACCTATACAAGTCAGTTGACCGATGAAATTAACTTTTATGGAGGTATAGACCTTCGCTATTACGCAGGCTTACATGATGGACGGATTATCGATTTGATGGGAGGGAGCTTCTATGTTGATCCTGCCCGGGCTACAATCAAAGATCCCACCAGTACTGTAGATAAAAATGAGAAGCTAATAGTAGGAGACATTGTATATCGTGACAACACTGGATATGTTGTTCAAACGGGAGGATTTACTCAAGCCGAATACAACAAAGACGCATTAAGTGTATTTATCTCCGGATCTGCATCGAACAATACCTATTGGAAAATCGATAGGTTCTACTATAGCAAAGAAAATCAAAAATCGGAAGTAAAAAGCTTCATTGGATTCAATATAAAAGGAGGAGCCAATTACAATATAAATGAAGAACACAATGTATTCTTTAATACAGGATATGTATCCCGTGCTCCGTTTATGAGTGGAGGTTATTTCACATCCATACATACAAGCAACACTGTGAATAGAAATGCTGTCAATGAAAAACTATTTTCAGCAGAAGTCGGTTACGGATATCGCTCTAAATTTTTCACAGCTAATCTGAATGTATATTATACAAAATGGATGGATAGAACATCAGTGAGAACATTTATTGGAGATGATGTGGATGCATTTGTAAACCTGAGTGGCCTCGATGCCCGCCATCAGGGGATAGAGCTTGATTTCGTAATCAAACCAATACACAATCTCGAAATAACGGGTATGGCATCTCTTGGTGACTGGATATGGGATAGCAAAACTTCGGGCTTAGTTTATGACGCCTATGGAAGGCCTAGTAATGGTAAAACCGTGATTGACGCTAAAGATCAGAAACCGATAACAATCGACATGAGAGGTGTGAAAGTCGGTAATTCCGCTCAAACAACTTTTGCTACAGGAGCAAGCTATCATTTATTAGACGGCCTTACTATTGGTGCAGATCTTACAGTTCTGTGTAATAACTATGCCGACTATGCTATCGAAATACCCGATATTGGTGGAACATATACATATTATACACCTTTTAAAGTTCCTGATGTAGGTCTATTAGATTTACGAGCAAATTACCGGTTCAAGATGGGTCCCTTCGATGCTAATCTGATGGGCAATGTAAATAATGTGCTAGATCAGACATACATTTCAGATTCGAGAGATTTACAACCCAGAAATCCGGGGAAACACGATGACTGGACACAAGTTGCTGTGATGTATGGCTTTGGCAGAACATATACTACCACTCTGAAAGTGAATTTTTAATCCGAAATAGAAAATGAAAATGAAGATATATATATTATTATTGACAACAATACTCACAGCAACATTTTCGGCTTGTGATTATAATGATAGTTTTGATGGATTCGATGAGCTTTCGAAACCGACAAATGTATTAGCAGGGGTAAGCTATACATTTGCGACGACAGATATTACCTCCATTGTAACCGCTTTAAATGCGAATAAAAATGTAAAAGACTCTGCAACAGCAAAGACTTTAAACGCTGATAAAATGTTCTCGGATCAAGCTGATGCAAGAATACTTATACCTTATTTTCTGAAAACAAAATACTACGCAGCAGACGTTAAATCGTCAGTGAAAGTTACCTATCAGTATAAAGAGGGGCGAAATCAAGTTGTCAGGAATCTGTCTACTGCCCCTTATGCGATTACAGATAGCGATTATAAGTTAATATGGGGAGATAATGCCGTAACAGCTTTTACTCCGGAAAAATCTCCGGAGAAATCAATTCCTGTAATTCTGACAAAAAACGTAACTGCTCCCGTAGAAGGAATGTTCAAGAATGTTGAATATTATTATTCCAAAGAGGAACCAGTAACAACTATTGTAGAAAGTGAAATCTTCGAAGAAGATTTCAATAGTTATCCTGCAGGATCGGGAGTATTAGTAGCTATCGACGGTTGGATCAACAAAGACCTTAAAGGGGCTATTGGCTGGCAGAACAGAACATATTCTAACAATAATTATGCTCAGGTTTCTTCTTATAATACCAAAGCAGTTAATGATGTAAGATTAATTACCAAGATTATTGATTTGACAGGAACAACCAGTCCTAAATTTACCTTCGATATTGTTGTTGGTAATTTTACTGCCAGTTGTTTATCTATAGAAGTGTCTGAAAATTTTAGTGGAAAAGACGCTAATATAACAACCGCAACATGGAAGGATGTTACAAGCAGTTTTACCATACCTCAGCCGGCTAGCGGCTATACGACATGGGCCAGTGCAGGCACCTTAGATTTAAAAGCATATAAAGGTAAAAAAATCTATATCTCATTCAAATATTCGGGGGATGACACTTCAACTCCAAAGAAAACAACAACTTATCAAATTGACAATGTAAGAGCATTTGATGAGATAAGCGGTATAGATGTAAAAAATAAGGAATTAAGATATACTCCATATAAGTATAGAAATGCTAAATGGCAATCTGCTGCGGATTCGGTAATAACTCTTCAGCCAACCGATTATGATGCAATGGGTCTTAAATTCCTGACTACAGCACAAGCACCCGATTTCTTGCCTGCATTCTTAGGGCTTAAATTCCCTTTTGCACAAGAAGGAGACGCTAAAACAATAACATATAAAGTATCTGCGACTTCATGCTACGCTGATGAATATGTATTCTCAAAAGGAAAATGGTCTGTTAATACTTTCATCCTTGAAAAAACCGATCAATTTGTACTTTCGACTCTAGGATGGGTATTCGATCCTACCTTGCATGTCACAATGAAGAAAGGAAAAGAAAATACTGACGATTATATGATGATAGTAAACTATGTAAAAGCTCATGAGGCAATAGCCAATCCTGCATTAGTAAGTAGTTATGGAGATTCTGAATACTATTACGGTTTTAGTGGAAATTATGGAAACATCTCATACCGGGAATCAGACAGGTCGTTGGATACAACATATCCTAAATCGGGAACTACGGCAGAAAAAGCTGCATTCATGGATCAACGGGCTATTGAAGGAATAAAGGTATACCTGACCCTCAAATTCCCGGATACTCAGCCTCAGGTAAACGGTATTGACCAACTAGCTGAAGTGACAGTGTTGATTTATTCAAACCCTATAGGCACTAACACAAATGAAAACTGGACGTACACGCTTCAATGTGTTGGAAATAAAGAGTGGAAATACATCCAAAGACAATCTCAGTACGGTACTATAGAAAAAGCCGAATAAAAGAAATAACTCTTAGCATATCAAAAGAGCTTACCTGAAAAGGCAAGCTCTTTTGTTTTTGATATTTTATTCGGATACATCAAGAAATTTATATTCCTTTGTAAATAGATATGGAACGAATTACAAGTCTGCAAAATAATCGCATAAAGAACATCGTAAAACTGGGCAAAGCTAAAGAACGCAAAGCACAGAACCTTTTTATACTCGAAGGTGCACGAGAACTAACCCTTGCGCTTTCTGCCGGATATATTGTAGATTCAGTATTTATCTGTCCCGATCTATTTGACAAGACGGATTACCCTCAGGTACTAAACAGTATTAAAGAGGATATTAAATATGAAGTATCAGAACAAGTCTTTGAGAAGATTGCTTACCGCGAAGGTTCGGATGGACTAATTACATTGGCTAAACCAAAATCTCATACACTAGCAGATCTTAAGCCGAAGGACAATCCTTTCATTATTATACTGGAGGCTGTCGAAAAACCAGGAAACTTAGGAGCTATACTAAGAAGTGCTGATGCGGCACAAGTAGACGCAGTCATTATTTGTGATCCATTGACAGACATTTATAACCCCAATGCGATAAGATCAGGTGTAGGATGTACCTTTACCGTACCTACTGCTGTTTGCTCGTCGGATGAAGCCCTAATGTGGCTAAAAGCAAACAACATAAAATCGTTTGCAGCCGAATTGCAGGCATCAAACTGGTATCATGAAGAAAATTACACACAACCCTCTGCAATTGTAATGGGAACAGAAGCTGATGGACTAACTCCCTTCTGGCTGAACAATGCCGATCGGAGGATTAAAATTCCGATGAGAGGTAAAATCGATTCGCTGAATGTATCGGTCTCTACAGCAGTCATAACCTTCGAAGCCATGCGGCAACGAGGCTTTTGATATTCTCGATAATCCAAAACGAAAAGAAGAGGAAAGCGACAGTTACGAAGCTTTCCTCTTTTATATTTTAAGAACTCTGATAAGACGAAGCTAATTAATTAGCTGGCTCAGGAGTTGATTCCGGCGCTTGTGGCAATTGAGGAACCGCAGTTGGTTGTGGCGATTGCATATCAGGAGCTTCAGTGTTATCTACAGGAGCAGCTATCTGAAGTGGTTGTCTAGCTTGAGCATTACTAGTTATTACTTTAGTACTCGCCATACTTAAAAGAATAACTGTTCCAGCCAAAATCCATGTTGTTTTTTCCAAAACGTCTGCTGTTTTAGGAGCTCCCATAAATTGGTTAGACGATGAAAAATTAGAGGATAAACCTCCACCTTTTGACTTTTGAACTAAAACAACCAAGACCAAAACAATAGACACTATAATGGTCACAATAGAAAGAACAATTTCCATATCTCTTATTTATTTTTATTCGAATTTTTTATTACTTTTTCTAAAAATGATAATTGGTCTGCAAAGTAAATATTTTTTTCGGGATAATTCAAACTCAAACGCTTAATAATTTCATATGCCCGGTTATATTTCTTCTGTTTAATATAAATATTAGCAAGAGTTTGCGTAAAAAAGAAGTCATCGTCCAATTCTTCCTCTGTTTCATCCTGCAAAGGCACATCATCCCCATCATACAAATTATCCTGAATAGACGGATCAAACGTGATGCGCAGATTTTCTTTATCTTGGGCTTTAGTGATAAAACTATCAATAATGCCCTGATGCTTCATCTGAACAACCTCCCCAATAGGTTCAATCTCTTCTGATACTTCAATTTCAGCTTCAACATCAGATATAACAACTTCGTCGTCACCCTTACCATGAAGATCTATATCTTCTATAGAGAAGGAGGGAATACTATCCAGATTAACCTTCTCACCGGACTCCGTATTTACCGACGATTCCAGATATGAAAAGTAATCCAGCGAAGCCATACTCGAATTTATAATAGCATGCTCCAGTTCACGCTGTTCATCCGTATTATCAAGCGTTTCAAAGAATGCACTTATCAATACATTAGTGCGGCTTTCAGGTAAAGCATGACCTGATTTTTTCTGAAACTCTTTGTATTCGGCACTCATCACATAGTAGAACAACGCCTTCCTATCCATTATAAAAGGAGCTAATCTATTCAGTTCTGAGGAAAAATTATCCGATTCACCAAGATGCAGACACTTGATATAGGTATATAATCCGGCTTGAAAAAATGGATATTTCTTCGTCAAAAGTTGCAATTTAAGAAGCATCGAAACATCGGGCTCTTTCTTTAATTCAACCAATTCATAAAAATCCTTTATATTCATAGCCTTCTCTTTTTTCTGGTATAATAAGTAGATAAAAAAATTTAATGATATACTTTCTAATGATAACTACTTATTGCTGTTTTTCTTACCAAGGCAACAAAAAGGTCTGAGACCTTATATATTACCAATTTGCCATTGTAGAGTTAAATATCTGATCTACAATTTCCCTATTCAGCTCTTCTACCAGTTCAGCCTCTATATCTGTCAACATCTTATTACTATCAAAATTCTGATAAGCAGAGAAAGTTTCTTCCTTATCCTCCTGTGGATTTACGTTATTATGAAAACGCATCCTCACGGTCATGATCAAACGTGTTTGCGATGCATACTGACCATCCTGCACAGCCAAAGGCATAAGATCATAACCGATAATCTCTCCTTCTATCTCAAGATCGGCAGGTCTGTTTGTAACTAATTGAAGTTTTGTATTCCGAAGAAATACATCTCTCATATGCTCACTAAACTCCTGTGATAACCGAGGGTACACCAACCTTGCCTGATTTTGAAAATCTTTAATCTCCAGAGTCTTTATCTTACTGTAATCAATCGATGCACCATTAAACTGATACGAAATGCGACACGAAACAGCAACTACTACTATTAATAAGCAAGAAATCAGTTTTCTCATAAATTCTCTAAATTGTATTCTTTGATCTTTCGATACAATGTACGTTCGGATATTTTCAGATCCTGAGCCGCATATTTACGTTTTCCACTATGACGCTCCAAAGCTTTTTTAATCATATCCTTCTCTACGTCCTGAAGCGAAACAGCTTCCTCTTCATAATCATTAGAGTCTATATCCTCCGCATCTTTTGAGATAGGTAAAGAGACCGACGGGTTCTCATTATATTTGACGGGAACTGTTATATTCGTATTTGTATCTTTATCGATTACAGTAAATCCTGATGAAGAGGGAATTACCGCTTCCTTCCCCAGATGAGACGAATCTTTTCCGGCGATCAGGTCATGTACGACCTTCTTCAATTCATTCATATCTTTTCTCATATCGAAAAGTACCTGATAGAGAATTTCGCGTTCGCTATTAAATAACTTATGCTCCGTTCCTCCGGCATTAATAGTACCTATGGGAACAATACCGACTTCATTTGCGGGAAGGTATTGTTTTAATATATCGGGACTTATTTCTCTTACCTGTTCGATAATAGAAATCTGTTCTGTGATATTTTTCAGTTGACGCACATTTCCCGGCCACCTGTAATTTTTAAGAACTTCACGGGCATCAGCAGTCAACGCAATGGCGGGCATCTGGTATTTCTCTGCACACTCACTAGCAAACTTTCGGAACAATAGAGGAATGTCATCCTTACGTTCACGCAATGCAGGCACACGAATAGGAACAGTATTCAAACGATAATACAAATCCTCCCGAAACCGCCCGTTTGCTGTGGCAGTAACCATATCCAGATTAGTAGCAGCAACAACTCGCACATCTGTCTTCTCCACTTTCGAAGAACCGACTTTCATGTATTCGCCACTCTCCAAAACACGTAACAGGCGAGCTTGGGTAGACAGCGGAAGCTCTCCCACCTCATCCAAGAACAACGTTCCTCCATTGGCAACTTCAAAGTATCCTTTACGTTCGCCTGTAGCACCCGTAAAAGAACCTTTTTCATGCCCGAATAACTCCGAATCGATCGTACCTTCGGGGATTGAGCCACAGTTAACCGCAATATAGGTGCCATGTTTACGGCGACTAAACTGATGGATTATCTGAGGGAAATTTTCTTTTCCGACCCCACTCTCCCCTGTTACCAATACTGACATATCTGTTGGAGCAACCTGCAAGGCTATATCAATAGCCCTGTTCAAATCCGGACTATTTCCAATAATTCCAAATCGTTGCTTTACCTGCTGCATATCGGGTTTTGCCATATCGTAGTATAATTAAGGTCTCAGACCTGTTTAAGTAAAATAAAATAGTTACGAGTTAACAAGTAGACAAGTAAACCCGAGACTGTTAACTGTTAACTGATAACTGATAACAGCTATACTGACAAATTTACATATTTAATTTGATCTCAAACAAACGAATCTCCCAAAAAGACAACTTCTGTTTATATACATCAAATAAAATCAGCAGGTGAAAAGTTCTACAATAAAGGGATCATTAGTTACAGGAAGTAAACAATTAAGTAACAAAAACAGCCGGTAAACGACTAATAAATGTCACTTTTGAGACTTTCTTAAATCACTAATAATCAATCAACAACCATTCAAAAGGTTACAAAGGTAACAAAAGTAACACTTTTTTTATGAGTTTTATTTTTCCTTGTTGAATGTTCCTTATTCATAGCTAACTGATAGATAAAAAACCGGTATTTTTATACCTTTACCTTTATTCTCCGTCTTTAGCCAGAGCATAAGTTTTATCTTTTAAGAAATTTCCCAGCTCTTCCAGATCAGTATGTTTTGCTATTTCATCAGGCATAATAGGTTCTCCGAAAATAACACGCATTGTCTTTCCTTTTTTATTGTATACCTCATGCCCTAAACGCAAGCTCCGTAATCGCCAATCCACAAGATCCAGAAAATTGAAAAACCATGAATTCTTCCCACTAAAGTACATCGGAACGACAGGAACTTTAGAACCTTTAATCAATTTTATGACCGAAGGCTGCCATTCTCTGTCCCGAACAATCATTTTACCTTTCCTTATCTTCGTTTTTGAAACCGCACCCGCAGGAAAGAATCCGAGAGGATGGCCTCCTTTTATGTGACTGATACATTGTTTTACTCCATCGAGACTCGATTTATTGGCTAATTTTCCACTTTGATAAGGATTAACCGCAATAAAGTGCATCGACATAGTGTCTATCATTCCCAGAATAAAATTAACCATCATTTTGTAGTCCGGACGTATAGAACCTACAACGTCAATTGCCGTAATTCCGTCAATATGCCCGTATGCATGATTGGATACAGTAATAAATGCCTGTCCTTCGAACTGATTCAGAATTTCTGAATTTTCGACAACAATATTCACTCCGACATCTTTTAAAAGATGGTTACAAAACTCAACACCTTCGTATTGTTTAGATGTATCATAAATACGATTAACCTTATTTAAACCTGTAAGGCTCATCGCTATCTTAATAAGAATATTTCCAAAACGCCCTCTAAAAACAGGATGTACGTTGCGAATTTCATCTATACTGACTAGTTTCTCTTTCATCTGACTTAAACTATTTATGTTTCTGCAAGTTTTATTGGACACTCCTTTTATTTCCTAAATATAGCTCTAAAAACGAATAGAGTAGTTACCTATTTGTAATATAATACACCTGTCTTTTCAGACGGAAAAATCGACCTGCATCATTTTTTGCAATGACACAAGCCGATTCTATTTACTTTTTCGAAAACTCTATTTTGTTAGAGACTTTATAATTTCAATAATCTCAGCTCCTGCAATTTCAGCATCCTTCATCGTTGAAGCTTCCGAATAGATACGGATAATCGGTTCTGTATTCGATTTACGCAAGTGCACCCATTTATCAGGGAAATCAATTTTCACGCCATCTATATCGGTTACATCATAAGATGAAAACTTATCTTTTACTGCTTTCAATATTGCATCGACATCTATTTCGGGAGTTAACTCGATCTTTTGTTTCGCAATATAATATTCAGGATAAGTCGCACGTAATTCGCTTACAGTTTTCTTTTCATGTGCCAAATGTGTCAAAAACAATGCAATACCCACCAATGAATCGCGTCCGTAATGGCTGGCAGGATATATAACCCCTCCATTACCTTCACCACCAATTACAGCATTGGTTTCTTTCATTTTGGTAGTTACATTTACTTCTCCCACTGCGGCAGCATTATACTGCATACCATAACGGTTAGTAACATCACGTAAGGCACGGCTCGAACTTAAATTAGATACCGTATTGCCCGGAGTATGCTTCAACACATAATCGGCAACAGCCACCAAAGTATATTCTTCGCCAAACATCTCACCTTTCTCATCCACCAAAGCCAAACGGTCAACATCGGGATCGACAACGATACCAATATCTGCTTTACCTGACTTCATTAGATCTGAAATCTCCGTCAAATTTTCAGCCAAAGGCTCAGGGTTATGAGCAAAATCACCTGTAGGCTCACAATTGAGCTCTATTATATTATTTACACCTAAAGCTTTAAGCAATTTAGGTACAACGATTCCTCCTACCGAGTTTACACAATCTATGGCTACTTTAAAATCAGCAGCTTTTATTGCAGCAACATCTACTAATTTAAGATCGAGTACTGCTTTGATATGTGCATCCGTATAATCTTTGTTTGTAATTTTCCCCAAATGATCAACATCTGCAAAAATAAATTCTTCGGCTTCGGCAATACGTAATACTTCTGCACCTTCTTCAGCATTAAGGAATTCTCCGTTTTGATTAAGAAGTTTCAGCGCATTCCACTGACGCGGATTGTGGCTCGCTGTAAGGATAATTCCTCCACATGCACCCTCCATAGCAGTAGCCAATTCTGTTGTAGGAGTTGTTGCCAATCCTATATTTACAACATCAAAACCTATTCCCATAAGTGTACCCACTACGACTTGTTCCATCATAGCTCCCGAGATACGGGCATCTCGACCGACTACAATCTTATTACTGCCGGCAGTTGTGTTTTTCCGAATAAAAGTGGCATAAGCCGACACAAATTTAACAGCATCAAGAGGGTTCAGTCCTTCACCGGCATACCCGCCGATAGTACCTCTGATACCTGATATTGATTTAATTAATGCCATAATAGAAATATAGATTAGTTGTTAATAATTGTTGTATAGTGTAACATCTCATAATACATAGGTTGGAACGCAGCTAATTGGTAAGTAGAACCTTGTGCAAAAGGAACTATAAGGCTAACTCTGGCGTTTTCTCCTACAAACCTTAAAGGAGCAATAATACCTTGGGATAAGAAAAAATAGTCAGGTAGATACTGATTAGTACTTGAATAAGTACCGGAAATACCATAGTTAAATGTCATAGGTTGTAGTCCCGACACATTATTAGTATTAGTATCCAATTCGTTTGCAGGCACTGTCATTGCCCCCGAAAACCTCACAGTCACTAATGAGCGCTTAGCCACACTTGCCCTATTGCCATTGCCCGAATCTATTACATTTATATAAACACCGGTAACAGGATCTCTAAAAAACTGATTTTCCTCAAAAACTCCATTAGCCGGGTATTGACTTAAAACAACAATATTATGCTCATTGATAAAACGGGCAATATTTTTACGTTCATTTTTTAATTTATCAGCATAGGTTTCTGTATTACTACAAGCACCGAAAGCGACACATAAACCAATAAAAAAGCAAACCAGACCTAGTACTTTTTTCATTTTTTCTCTAGATTATTTTTATTACTTATCAATAAATCAGCATACTCCGGAAGGGTACGCTCAAAAAGATCGATTGCTTCAACCAACGATCCGAAAAACTCACCGCCCGAAGCATTCAGGTGACCACCACCATTGAAACACTGAGAAGCAAATGTATTACATGGGAAATCGCCTTGCGAACGGAGTGATACCTTTATCATATCATCGTCTTCACGCAAAAATACGGAAAAAGTTACCCCCTGTATATTTAATGGAAGATTAGCAAACCCCTCGGTATCTCCTTTTTGGGAATTGAATCTCTTCTGATCTTCATTATCTAACCATATCAGCCCTGCTCCGTATTCTTCATAGATCTTCATACGTTCAGACAGCATATGCCCCATCATACGATATCGGTCGGCTGTATAACTATGATATACTTTCGAGTAAATAAAATCTTTATCTATTCCTTTATTTAAAAGCTGAGCAATTATATAATATATCTGTGCATCATTCGAATTATATGTAAATGCTCCTGTATCGGTCATCATCCCCATATAGATCGCTTCAGCAGAGTCTTTACTCATCATCTCAAAATCACCCATACGACATATCAATCTGAACACCAATTCGCTGGTTGACGATATCTCCGGATGAGAAATACAAACATTACTAAAGTCTGAAGGATATGGATGGTGATCTATCAAAACCTTTTTCGCCTTAGATGCTTCTACAGCAACCCCTACATTTTTGATACGGCTCAGCACATTAAAGTCCAGACAGAATATAAGATCTGTTTCGCTAATCAGCTTTTCGGCAAACTCAGGATACTTCTCATAGATAAGAATATCCTTCGAACCCTTAAGCCACTTCAAAAAATAGGGAAACTCGTTAGGCACTATAATAGTTGCATCCAATCCCTGATCAATCAGATAATGATACAATCCCAAAGAAGAACCGATAGCATCTCCATCCGGCGAAACATGTGTTACAATAACAGCTTTATCCGCTTTATCAATTAAATCCGCTACTTTGGTTATCTTATCCTGATCTATTATTTTTGTAAACATTACTCCTAAAATGATATATATTGCTACACTAAATTCAATTACAACAAACTGTGTTTGCTATAATTAATTAGAATAGCAAATAGGCTTACGGCCTTAGTTAAAACACAATTGTGCAAAAATACTAAAAAAATATCCGTAAAACTCCATTATCAGATACATCGTAATACGGAATTCGTAATTTTTCACATTCTAACACAAATCTTTTTAAAGTTTTCTCTGACAAAGAACCGTCCAATACAACTTTACCTACATCAAACACTTGATTAAGAGAATATAAGGATAGTGATTCATTTTCTATTAAATGCAAGTAATCAACCTTCATTTTTTGAGTCGGAAACCTGCCTTTCCATGTATCTTGTGCCACTATCAGATATTTCAAGCCATTCAAGACTACAAGCCGATGATTATCTACCCCTGTTATTTCATCTTTACAGTAGCCAATATAGTATGTGACTTGTGTTGATTGCAGTCGGTTATAAACAATCAATGTATTCTTATTATCAATAGTGCTTTTGATCGCGAATCCTATAAGAACTAAAACACTTGCCAAAGATACAATCAAAGCCTTTGGTTTTCTTTTTACAAAGAAATAGGTTGTAGATACAACAATAACCCACAACAAAACCAGACCAATAAAAGAAGGCTTCAGGTTCTGCAAAGAAGCATAAGGCAAGTGTTCAAAAAATGATGAAACCCAAGTAGTCCCCTTAACCAATAGCTTAAATAATTGAATCGGCAGATAATACAAATAACCCGCCAGTGAAGAATTTACAGTCCCTATCGCTGCTAAAAACACAATAAGAATTGCATCATAAACAGCTAGAGTTATAAGAGGAATAATAATGAGATTGGTTATAAAAAAATAAACCGGAAACGTTCCAAAATAGTATAAACAAAGAGGAAACACGCCTAATTGTACAGACAAAGAAACATTAAAGATATCCCGTAAATATCTCAACTGCTTATTTCTGACAGGTATCATTTTCGACAATACAGGCATAAAGAAGAGCATAGATAAAACGGCGAGAAAACTCAATTGAAAGCCCATATCAAAAAGCCAGAAGGGATTCCAGACCAGCATCAGAAAAGCAGTCGCAAACAATGTATTGAAGGAGTAACTTCTAACACCCTTCATATCGGCAACACAAAATGCAGTAAGCATAATACAGGCTCGAAGAGCCGAAGGCGGAAAACCAATCACAAAAACATACGTCCACAAAAACAGGATAACAGTTACCTGCTTCACCCAATGATATCTCGAATGTCGGGAGATAAACCCCAACAAGGATGTAATGACTGTAAAAATAATCATCACATGCATCCCACTCACAGCTAAAATATGTGCGACACCTGTCGCTCTGAACGATTCCACAATCTCATCCGACAATGCATCCGTATATCCCAGTGTCAGAGCCGAGAGCATAGCATATTCATTTCTAGTCAAATCGAGAGATTCATATACCTTAAGGATATACTGACGGCACCGGGTCGCCTTCATAAACAGATTGTTATCTGAGTACCCTTCTTTCTGCCATCTGTCTGATCTGACAAAAGTCATTCCTGCATATCCTTTATTATACATATAACGGGCATAATCAAACTCATCGGCATTGCCCCTGTTTTTAAAGGATTGTATCTGCGAAAAGAAAGTAAAGGTATCACCTACATTCAGTTTATTCAGTATATTATCTTCCGAAAAATAACAGACAATCTGCTTATCGGAATCTTTCAGTTTTACTTTATAAGCATACGATCTCGGTTTTTCCTGAGGCAGATCAATAACGGTAGCAGTGTAAACTTCACTAACATCCTGAAAATTGAACGCTGATATTTGCTGCCTGATCATAGTAGAACTAATCCCTATGCCCAACATCATCAAATACACACCATAACCAAATACAAATTGTCGGCTTAACCTTTTGGCTTCGGGTACAAAATAAGAATAGAGCATAATTCCAAGTCCTAAAACTATCGGAATTATACCCCACTTCCCTATGTGATAATAATACTGGATTACGATACCTGAGACCAGAGGTAATAACAATCGAAAAAACGGCGATTTCGTCATTTTATCCATACCCCAATCTCAGATATAAATCTTATAAATTTTTCAACTGATGAATCATCTGTGTAGGATCAGGTGCAGAAAACACGGCATTACCGGCAACAAGCACATCCGCTCCCGCGTCAAGTAAACGTTTACCCGTTTCCAGATTCACTCCGCCATCCACCTCTATCAGAGTAGAAAGATTGCGTTCATTAATCATGCGGCGAAGACGTGATACTTTCGATAGCGAACGTTCTATAAATTTTTGCCCGCCAAATCCCGGATTTACAGACATAATCAGAACCATATCAATATCTTCCAGAATATCCTCCAGAAGTTCGACCGGAGTATGTGGATTAAGTGTTACACCGGCTTTCATTCCGGCCTCGTGTATCGCTCCTACCGTACGATGCAGATGCGTGCATGCTTCATAGTGCACAGTCATCATATACGCATTTATATCTTTTACCTGTTGAATAAACTTTTCGGGTTGTACAATCATTAAATGCACATCCAAAGGTTTTTTAGCTATTTCCTTAACTCGTTCCAATACAGGAAAACCAAAGGATATATTAGGAACGAATACTCCATCCATTACATCACAATGCAACCAATCGGCTTCACTGTTATTTAACATTTCAATATCTTTTTGCAGATTCAGAAAATCCGCAGAAAGAAGCGAGGGTGATATTTTATGACTCATAATGCAGCGTTATAACTTATATACAACAAAGATAATAAAAAAACAGCCTTCCCTACATTTATAGGAAAGACTGTTGTTTTCTGTTCAAAACTACAATTTCAATTTAAGCATGTAGTACTGAGTGCTTCGGGCAGCGATGGTTCGGCATAATAACTATGCGCAAACATTCTTAAAAATTTTAACGTCTCTGCTGATGGCCCATTTTCTTCTCTCAACATTTCTACTAATTTTTCATCGCCTGTTACTTGTGTAGATTTCTCATCCATAGGCTTTCCCCAATTTTATTACTTTTGATTCCCTTGATTACTAATTACTCTTTATAAACGTTAGTTAATTGAACTTATTATGTCCTTATTGCGTTTTTATTTTACATTTGTTCTTAATAAAATATAAATAGCCCGATTATGAAAAAAATCAGTTTAGCTTTTTTACTGGTAATCATTGCAATTACCTCCTGTAAAAAAACACAACCGAACGCTCCTGCAAGCGAAAAATGGAAATTTGACAAATTGAGTCTTGAGAAAAGAATATTCCTTGACAATGATTCAACAAAAGGAGGAATAAAATTAAGTTTCGAATTCAACTACCCATCACAGATAGGAAATGATTCTCTTCTTCATCTGATACAATCTCAATTTGCTACAGCTTTTGCCGGAGACGAATATAAAGACCTCTCACCACAAAGTGCATTCGATACGCTTACAAGAAGGTCTATTAACGAAAGTACGGATATTGCTAAATTAGCAATAAGGGATAGAAGCGACCTTTCCGATTATTATAAAAATGTAATAACTTCCGTATTTGACACTACCGATATTACCATCACAGCCCGAACCGAAACAAACGAATATATGGGTGGTGCACACGGCTCTCAATATATTGCTTATTACAATATCGACACTCGAAACGGTTCGGTCATAAAAGAAAATAAACTTTTCAAAAGTGGCACCAAAGATAAGATCACCGAATACATCAAAGAAGAATTAGCGAAAACATTAAATTCCCAAGGTGATACTATTACACTCCTTGAACCGGATGCAATAGTCCCCAGTGAAAATTTCTACTTCGACAATCGTGGAATTGTATATGTGTATAACAGTTACGAAGTAGCCCCCTATTCGGATGGTTTAGTACAAGTGAGTTTACCATATGATAAAATAAAAGACATGCTTACAAGCGAGTACTTGCCAATAATGGATTTAAAGACGAAAAAGAAAGCAGAATGAGTTTAATCTCACGGCAATTAGATAAACTGTCAATATTATTAAAATAGTAAAAGGGGCTTCGGATAATGAACGATTATCTGAAGCCCTTTTATTCTGACTAGAACTATTCCCTCCTGCCATTTGTTTAATACAACAAAGTTACGACATAGTCTTATTGCTTCTTTTGATGATGCAGGACTTATGTTATATCGCTTAATAATAAAACTACAAAACCATGCCTTCATTAGCAGCAATATCCAAAATAGATTTCCCTTTCAAAACAAGCCAACAGGACGTAAAGGAGTATGCGAAAAACTTATTTTCAGCTTCTTTTCCCGAAGTAGAAAGGATGATGAGTGCGTTTGATAATACCGAAATTGCAACCAGGAATCTCTGTAAATCACTCGATTATTATTCGCAAGTACATACTTTTCAGGAGCAGAATCTGGAGTATATCCGGCTATGCCTCGAATATTCCGTGGAGGCGATCGAGAAGTGTATCTCTTCCGCACAAATCAATAAGGATGACATTACCGATATCATTTTTGTATCTACCACAGGTTTAGCAACCCCCAGTATGGACGCATTAATAATCAACAAAATGAGGCTTAATCAGCACATCAATCATATGGCTGTTTTCGGGTTGGGTTGTGGCGGAGGTGTTGCGGGATACGCAAAGGCTTGTACTTTGGCTAAAGCGAATGCCGATGCCGTAGTGCTGTTAGTCGCTGCCGAGTTATGTTCTCTGACTTTTCTGCGTGACGATTTCAGTAAGAGCAACTTTATAGGAGCCAGCCTGTTTGCCGACGGAGTCGCAGCCTGCCTGATAACGGGCGATAATCATACAAATAAAACCGAAAAAGAAATTGCCTTTATCGACAGCCAAAGCAAGTTGTACTTTGACACTCTCGATATTATGGGATGGGATTTTGGGAATAACGGCTTTAAGGTTCTATTTTCTTCGGGTATTCCTTCTATTATTGCTAAGAATGTAAATAATGATGTGACTTCGTTTTTGGCTAAAAACCAGTTGAAACTGTCTGATATTAAAAATTTCATCTTCCATCCGGGAGGCAAGAAAGTACTTACAGCCTATCAGGAAGCATTAGCCGTGGAAGGCGACTTCCTTAAAAATACACGGGAGATAATGAAAGGCTATGGCAATATGTCGAGCTCGACCGTATTGTATGTATTAGAGAGATTCTTCACCGAAGGGTTTGAAAACGGTCATAGCCTGATGATGTCAATGGGACCCGGCTTCTCGTGTGAGATGGTTTTATTAAACAGTCAACAATAATCAGTTATCAGTCAACAGTTATAAATAAACAAGCCTTGTAACTGCTGACTGATAACTGCTAACTGACATCATATGATATTTTCCTTTTTTATCTTATTTCTTATCCTGCTACGGATCGGTGAACTGTTTCTCTCCCGAAAGAATGAACAATGGCTGTTACAACATGGGGCAATTGAATATGGACAAAAGCACTACCCTTTTATTGTAGGGCTTCACGTCCTCTTTATTATCTCCTTAATCGTTGAATATTCTATTATTGATTACTCTATTGCTGCAACTATGCGCTATAGTATACGTCTACTTATTCTATTCTTTGTACTGATGGCTTTAAAAGCATGGGTTATCCTTTCATTGGGTAAATTCTGGAATACGAAAATCTATCGGGTCAACCGTTTTCCCTTGATAAGAAGAGGCCCTTATAGGTATGTAAAACATCCCAACTATATTATCGTTATTGCCGAAATCGCAATTATCCCCCTTATATTCCACCTGTATTATACAGCAGTTATTTTTACCCTGCTCAATGGTTTGATGTTAGCTTGGAGAATTAAAGAAGAAAACAAGGCTTTGAATCTTTAGTTCTATAACTTTATCAAAAGATAACCCCGGAGATAATAGAAACAAACGCAGTTGAGAACTAAGAATATTGGAATAAGAATCTTAAACTTCGCATGCTTAGTCTTATGACGAAAGACATGCATTCCTAAAAAAGCCCCTGTAGCTCCCCATAAAAAGGAACTAAGGAGCAATGTTTTTTCACTAATTCTATATTTATTAGTCTTTGCTTTACGTTTATCCAATCCATACAGAAAGAAAACAACGATATTCCAGATAATCAGGAAATAGAAGATATACATATAATTAAATTATACGGATTTTAGGCTTTCTTCCTTTCATCCCAATCAGCTCATTCTGTTTTTATAATCCGTATAGTCAAATTCCTTATATATCTCGAGTCTGTTATCCTGATGCCACAACGCAAGAGCAGGGTGAGATATTCCATTAAACATGGTTGTCTTAACAATGGTGTAATGAATCATATCTTCAAATATAATTTTATCGCCTATCGCCAAAGGCTCGTCAAAAGACCAATCGCCCATAAAATCGCCACTCAGGCAGCTATTCCCTCCCATCCTATAGGTAGGCTTACCATGTACAGGGTCATGATATGCTCCTCTGATTTTTGGCTTATACGGCATTTCCAAACAATCGGGCATATGACATGCGAAAGAAACATCCAGAATTGCAGTTTTTATTCCCTGATTTTCCACCACATCTATTACCGTTGACACCAATACCCCTGTTTGCCAGGCAAAAGCGCTTCCCGGCTCCATTATGATTTCAAGATGCGGGTATTTCTCCTTTAAAGCCAACAACAACTTAACTAGATGCTCTACATCATAATCATCACGGGTCATTAAATGACCTCCGCCCATATTCAACCATTTAGCCTGCTTCAGCCACTTATCGAATTTAGCAATTACGACATTCAACGTTTTCTCCAAATCATAAGACGAAGACTCACAAAGCGTATGAAAATGCAACCCTTCGACACCTTCGGGCAATTGATCACCAAGAACCTCGGGCGTTACGCCAAAACGAGATCCGGGAGCACATGGATTATATAAATCGGTTTCAACTTCCGAATATTCGGGATTGATACGTATTCCACACGACACCTTATTTCCATCTGATTCAACCTGAGGATAGAACCGTTCGAACTGAGTTAATGAATTAAATGTAATGTGATTACTATATTTTAGAAATGTAGGGAAGTTTTCATTTGTATATGCCGGCGAGAATGTATGTGCCGGACTTTTCATTTCCTCGTAAGCCAACTGTGCTTCAAATACCGAACTGGCTGTAGAATATGGGATATATTCTCTGATAATAGGAAATGATTTCCACATGGCAAAAGCCTTAAATGCCAATATAATATTGACACCTGTACGATCTTTTACCAATTTGATCAGCGATAAATTTTTTCGTAATAACTCTTCTTCCATCACAAAACATGGAGAGGGTACTTTATGTATTTCTATCATTTTTTATTATTCTTATTTATACCTGTCTGTTGTTGAAAAACTTCTGCAATAAAAAGTGTCATCAGTTACAAAAGTAATCAATAAGGTGACAAAGGTGACTACTGAGTGTTACTTTTTTGATTTTCACAATCTACTACATATCAGACATTAACAATTAAAAAGGTGACAAAAGTAACAAAAGTGACACTTTTTCACGGCTTTATTTTTCTTATTCGTTCTTGTTACTTTAGCGATCGCATTAAGGTCTCATACATCCTTACATGGATAGATAAAATGATTCGATGCTCGATTAAAGCTATGTATTTGATATACTACACAACCTACCATTATGCCAACTCCTTGTTGTGGGCAGTTAATTTTTTCTATCATCAAATCCCATTAATTGGCGAATCTTGTCAGCATTACTTTTTGTTGTTAAATTCTCCAATAATAACAAAGCGACATCTATCGCTGTTGACGGATTCCATGAAGTAATGATATTGTCATCTATTACAATTGGTTGATCTATCACATTAACACCAAATCCTTTTAATGCTTCTCTTCGAACCGGATTATTATAAACAGTTCCATTTTTATTTTTCAAAATACCACTCTTTCCCAGTGGCAAGGCTCCGACACAAATAGATGCAATAATCTTATTATTTGTTTTAAATCCTCGAATTAAATCTAAGAATTTTTCGTCATAAGCATCGTTATAAAATCCATAAACATCAAATCCGCCCGGAATTGCTAATGCGTCAAATGTAGAAATATCAATATCTTCAACCAGATAATCTACAATAAACCGTTGGTTAAATGAGCTTTTAATTTCTTTTTTTAATCCGCACGTAAATAATTCGGTAGAGTTATCTCCTTCAACAAGATTCCAGCCTATAACATCAATGAATACACTTGCTTCAAATGTTTCAAATCCATCCGCTAATAACAACAATACTTTTTTCATTTTTAATCAAGTTATAAAATACGCAATTCATTTATAATTTATGTGAATCAGTAGTTAGATTATATAAAACGCTCATTTAAGTTATTTATACTACGCGCAATCGAAGATTGCTTGTGTTCCTTTTGCCCAAAGCCGCAAAAGGAACCAAAAAGTCTTTGCCGTCCACTTCTGGGCGATCCGTTAACTGCTTGCAGTCTGAATAAAATAAGCCGTCCTGTCGGACTTTTTGTATTTTATTCTTAACGACTGCTTCACAGAACGGATACCTCGCCTGCGAAGTAAATGACGGCTCGGCTTACGCCCGTCAGGCTCCCGACCTTGTCTATTGCACGGGGTACCCGATGTGGGAGGAAAGCGTAAAAAAACAAAAAGAAATCAAAGTCAAAAGTAATTTTTTGTTTTCGCTTTCAGATCACGAATCGAGGCCAAAGCAAAAGGCACAGTCTTGATCTTTTGTTTCGTTTTGCATCAAGGCAAAATGAAAGACAAACCCGACAGGGTGCGTCAGGAAAAATGAGCATTTATTACTGATAATTCAAATACTGATTGGCATTATTTTATCAATAGAACTTTTGACCGGTTATTATTTGAATCTAAGTCAGTATTAAAGACTGGTTTTATGCTAATCTTTCTCTCCGTATTCCTTGATCTTCTCCTCACAAATATCTTTAGTAATATCCCGAAGTTACTCTACTTTGGGAACAAGGGCATCAATATCCTCTCCGGTGGCTGTAAAACAATGGTCGTATCTACCTTTTATACAAGTAGTTTCGATAAAATCTATAATTTCAGATGAGCAATTCATAATTAATGAGTTCAAACTCTGAGGTATCCGGCTCTATTCTTTTTTGAGATATTGTGAATCCAATGCTCTCATACATTCGTTGAGCAGGTATAAGATCACTATTTGTGGTTACAATAATTTTTTGCGGATTATTTTGGACAATTCTATTAACCGCTTCTTGAAGTTGGATTTTACCATATCCACAGCCTTTATACCTTGAAGCGATACAGTTATGTCCAATTTCTGTATATTCAGGCATTTTTCTCGGATCCCATGAAACAAATCCGATAGCTTCATCATTTAATGTTGTGACAAACCCACACTTATCTGCAATTTGCAGGTTATCAAAGAAGAAGTTATCAAAAAATAGCCAATCAGCAATGCAGATTCGTTCATACTTACAGTCGAATGAATACGCATTTTTCAATAAGTCAAAAAGTATTCCTCGCTTGAAATCACTTACCTTTTTAAATTTAATATTCATACATGAAATCTTCTCTTACAAATAAAGTATGTAACTTATCCAATGGGGCAAATATTATATTCTGTTTTTTCTCCAAATAATAGAGCTTTCACTCAATTTCCCCATACTCCTTAATCTTCTCCTCACAAATTCGTTTTGTAATATCTCTCAATAACTCCACTTTCGGAACTAACGCATCAATATCCTCTTTGGTAACTACAAAGTCGGGATCGTAGCGACCATTCACATACGCCGCCTTGATAAGTTCGAAAAGTCGTTTTTCTTCCGGAGTATCTTGTGGGAATACTTTTACAAAATCAGTAGAATATTTCTTTACCGAGTTTAGTAACTTTGTTAAGTTATGCTGTTTACTATTCTGCTGAGTATAGACCAAACGTATGGTATAAAAATAATTTTCGCAGGCTTGATGTAAATAAAACGAAACCATTTGAAAACGTTTTTTTTCATTATTTGCTATTGCATCATCAAAAAAGAAATTTCCTTTTTCAAATTTCTCATTAAAATACTCTTGTGCCTGCTGTTTTATTTCTTCAAAATTAAGTTTGCGTCTGCGAGCTAACTTATGGTTTCCACTATCATATAGAATTACACCTTCCTGTTTTATCTGCGTATAGAAATACCTGCCCTCTTTCAGTTCCTTGTTCAATTTCTTCATATCAATAGTTATAAACTGAACAGGAGGCTGCCTGTCAGGATCCTTTGCCCGATTGTAGTACTGGACTTCTATATTATCCAGTGCTTTACCTGCAATACCATCTGATATACCGCTTGTAACAACCAATATATCATAATCACTTACATAAAACTGAATCTTGCCAAATTCATATTTTTCATCATATACAACAAAATCGTTACGGGCATAGCTGCCAAAAAGAATTATCATTTCGGTTTGCTTAACCCGTGTCAGGACAGATTCAACAATATAATGCAAATCCCGCTGATTGGCTGATGGTAGATATGTGATTGACTTTTTCATTCAAACGGTTTAAAATTAAATACCATATTATCTCACATTGGCAATACTTATAATATCCGAAAACACCCCTGCCGCAGTTACACTTGCTCCTGCACCATACCCTTTTATAATCATCGGATATTCATTGTAACGCTCGGTTGTAATCTGAATTATATTATTACTTCCCTCCAAATCATAGAACGGATGGCTCATATCTACTTCCTGCAAGCCCATTTCGCATTTGCCGTCTTCATATCTGGCAACAAAGCGAAGACGCTTTCCTTCCACTTCCAGATTTTGACGTCTTTCTTCGAAACCCCTATCCACTTCATTGATACTGGCCCAGAACTCATCGAGGGTTCCGTCAAAATATTTCTGAGGAATAAATAATTTTACTTTCACATCTTTTTGTTCCACTCTATATCCTGCTTCACGACTAAGAATAACCAGTTTACGGATTACATCCTGTCCCGATAAATCGACACGCGGGTCAGGCTCGGCATATCCCGCCTCTTTAGCCATCTTTACAGCCTTACTAAAGGGAATATCCTTACTGATGGTATTGAATATAAAATTCAGAGTACCCGACAAGACAGCTTCTATTTTTATAATCTTATCGCCCGAATTGGTAAGCGAGTTCATTGTATTGATAATGGGGAGCCCTGCACCCACATTCGTTTCAAACAAGAATTTCACATTACGTTCGCGAGCCGTATTCTTTAATTTCAGATAATTATCATAAGCCGATGATGCTGCAATCTTATTGGCAGTAACCACCGAAACATTATTTCCCAACAAACCATCATACAGCGAAGCAACAGTTTCACTTGCTGTACAATCGACAAACACAGCATTGAAAATATTCATATCCAACACCTTATCCTGCAAGATAGTAGGCGAACTGGCTATACCCTCCTTATCGAGAAGCTCCCTGTAATTATCCAGATCGATACCCTCACGGCAGAACAACGCTTTACGTCCGTTTGCAACGCCTGCCACATTCAGCTTCAGGGAATATTGCTGTTTTAGTTTGGGTTGTTGCTTCTTTATCTGCTCGATCAAATGACCACCGACAATACCGGTACATCCTACAATAAACAGATTCAGAACTTTATATTCAGATAAAAAGAATGAATCGTGAATCGAGTTCAGCGCTTTTCTCAAATATTTATTCTTAATAACAAAAGAGATATTTACCTCCGAAGCACCTTGGGCACAAGCAACTACACTGATACCGCTTTTACCTAAAGTTTCGAATAACTTCCCTGCAATACCAGGAGTATATTTCATATTTTCGCCAACAATAGAAACCGTTGCCAGATCGCGCTCCAACTGCACCCTGTTGATACTGCCTAAAGCTATCTCGTTAGCAAATTCTTCTTCCAATACCTGTGAAGCCAAATCTGCATCCACAGAGCGAACCCCGATCGATGTACTATTTTCAGACGAAGCCTGAGACACTAAAAACACACTGATTGCATTTTTCGCCAAAGCCCTGAAGATACGGTAATTGACACCTATAATACCCACCATACCTAGTCCCTGCACTGTAAGCAGGCAAGTATCATCGATGGAGGAGATGCCCTTTATCAATGCTTTGCGTTTATTCTCGCCCCCATCATGGGATATAAATGTTCCCGGCAATTCGGGATGGAAGGTGTTCTTAATACGGATAGGTATATTCTTATGATAAACAGGAAATATCGTAGGAGGATATATCACCTTTGCACCGAAATTACACAACTCTGTAGCTTCGGTAAACGTCAGATGTTCGATCACATAAGCACCGCTGATCACTTTGGGATCGGCAGACATAAAACCATCCACATCCGTCCATATTTCCAGTACATCAGCATCGAGAGCCGAAGCAAATATGGCAGCAGTATAATCGGAACCTCCTCTACCCAGATTAGTAATCTCGTTACGGGATTTACAAGCAGAAATAAAGCCGGCTACCAATACTTTGCCCGACGAAGTCGCAAAGGCATTCTTTATCAAAGAACTCGAAAGCTCTATATCGGGAGTATGCTTTCCGAAAGCCGAATTTGTCTTTATCAACTGAATAGCATCCAGATATTCAAAATCATTCAGCACATAACTGATAATCAAAGAAGACAGCCTTTCGCCATAACTTGCAATCTTATCAGATGTACGTTGCGACAAATCATTTATCAGATAAACACCTTTATATATATTACTCAGTTCATCCAATAATACATTGATCTTCGATAACAAATCGCCCTCCGTTTTTTCATCGAAGTGTATATCTTTAATTATCGAAAAATGTCTCTCTATTATTTCTCTAAAACCAGTCTCATAAAGGGCGTTTCCATCCGCAGCAAGCAAAGAGGTAGACATCAGTTTGTCCGTTATTCCTCCAAAAGCAGATGCAACAATCACTAAAGAGCCTTTTTCAGCATCTATTATCTTCTTTACATTCAATATATTTTGAGCAGAACCTAAAGACGTTCCGCCAAATTTCATTACTTTCATAGCTCTATGCGGTCTTATATCTTTTAATTTATTCTTAACGGCAAACGAGATTCTAAACTTGTTTACTCGTTTACTTGTCTACTTGTCTACTTATCAACTGATAAGCGGTCGGCTTACGTTCCAGAGATGATCCCCGTAATTTCTTATAGGTAATATTGCTTATTGCCGCACTTCGGTTTCTGGCAGCACCCGTAATATCGGAGATTGCAACATTCAACATAGTTTCATTTTTATCTCCCAAAGGTTTTAACCCTCCCTGAGCGAATAGCAATTCAAAGTCATCAGCTTGTATATCAGGTTCAAATCCTGAGGCATAATTAGACTCTTTATTTTTGTTGTGTGTTTTAAATGAAATAGGGTGCAATACATACGTATTCCGGGTATCATTATCTTTAGAGATAGGTGATGACCCCACATTTTTTCCCATAGTGGTTTCTCCGACCCTGACAATATTCTTTCCGGCTTCTTTTAGATACGGAGTAAGTGCATTTATAGTCATTTCACTTGCCGATGCCGTATTACCGGTTCCTATTATATATACACTATTTAGTTGATCCCCCAGTTTAGGTATTGAAGTTAAAGTACCTCCGGTAGTGAAGTTTACAACATTATCAACAAAATAATCATATAGATATTCTATTTTCGTCGCATTATTATCGGGTAAAGCATCGAATTGGGCTTGCTTAACCGAATTATAACTGCTTATCTGAAGTATATTCTTCGTACTTCTATTAGGAACCAATGCACTGCAAAGCACCTTAGCAGATTCAAGATACCCACCTAAATTATAGCGCAAATCCAGTACCAGATCAGTAACACCCTGCTGTTGAAACTTGGTTAATACCTGGGCTACCTGCACATCATAGGCACGTTTGGCCTTGTCTCCCATCTCATAGGAATTATAAACCAAATAGCCTATTTTTCGGTTATTCACAATATAGATAGAATCCAGAAACACAGGATTCTCTTCATAATCAGCAGTAACAGTTATTGTTTTAGAAGTGGTATTATCAAGGAATCCCAACTTATAAGCAGGCTTATTCTGATATAAAATTGTTTGATAATTATCCATTGTGATTGCCTTATCATCCACTTTCAAAATAATATCTCCTCTTTTCAGTTCCCCTTGGGCTGCCACATTTGTGCCTTTATTGATATAAACCACTATAAAGGCAACCGGATTATCAGCCAGACCTGTTGTAGCCGGAACATATTCAAAACCCAAATTAGACGATACTGTATTATTATCCAAGCTAGTCGATTTCAGCATATTATCATGAGTACTTTCTATCGTTGAAAACGTATACCCTTTTGCACTCTCTTGAGCATATAAAAGACTCTTGAAAAAGGTTGTAGGATCCGAATCGAAATTAAGTTTACTTTCATCCGGCATTCGGTCACGCCACAGATACCATTCGTCCATCTCCTCATAGATCCACTTATTAACATATTCGTTATCTGTTAACGAAGGATCTTCTCCATCCTTATTTTCTTTCTTATCTTCACAGGAAGTGAAGAGCGACAGACTTATACAAGCCACTAATAATAACGAATACCCTATCTTCATAAATGTAATTTTTAGAATGATTCCGGTTTGCTTAAATCTGCTTTTCCATTAGGATTCAGATACTCGCAAATATAAAGATTTAATCTTTGTTTACAAAATTAAGAAAACGATACATTTATGAATACAAAAAGTGGCGAAATCAATAAAGATTCCACCACTTTTCTATATTACTTAATTTATAAGTCTTCTTTTATTAATTAAGGTTGATCAAGTCTATTGTTGACTCATTTGCACCCGGTCTTCTGAACAATGAAGTTTTCACCTCTCGGTCAAATGCGGATGATCTTGTACCGGAAGCAGGTCCAAATTCTTTTCCGTTGATCATCTCTAATATTTGAGAGAGAATAATCTCTTTATCAGTTCCCATTTCGCCTAAGATAGTACTATTAGCATCAGCATTTGCCTGAACCTCCTTTATTATAGTATTGGGTGTAAATCCTTTATTATTATAGTCATACTTCTTATTTACATCTGCCAGATACGAAAGCGCAAGTCGTAAATTCCATTGTTTCGAGGCATCCTGAGTACTACTAGTCGCTACCGCTCTTCCCTTTGTTGCCTCACCCACCAATACAATATCCGAACGATATGCTTTCAGCGCATTTATAAATGCTTCCGGTATACCTGCAGTAGATTGTCCTGTAATAATATATATTTTTTGCAGTTGATCTCCTAGTTTAGGAATATCAGTATTTCCTCCTGTTTTATCTACAAAATTTAAAGGAATATTTGGCTTTGGCAAATCAGCACGGAATAATTGCTCTATAAAAGGTTTGGTAGTATCACGACTTTTTGTCAAAGCACTTCCTAATGCCTGAATAGCAGCAGTACCCCCTCCTGAATTATAACGAAGGTCAAACACCAGAGTGGTTACTCCGTCAGTTTTAAATTTATTCAGCTGAGCCGCTAAAGCATTATCATATTTATAGTCACTCGTTCCGGGTGTAGACGATGAAAAATGATTATAAAATACATAACCCACTTTTTGAGTTCCTGCAGTTAACATTTTTGCAGTATGCAAGGGTGCTTCCACATAATTTGCATATGGTTTTATAGTAATAGTTCTTTCTGCTGTAATCTGAGGAGTTCTTATAGATAGCTTCACATCTGCTCCCTTACTATACGCATCATATAACAAAGTTGAAGCGTTAGCTGCAGTAACTGCAGTTCCGTTAACTGTTGTGATATACAATCCTCGTAAAAGATAGTCTGCAGCAGAAGTACCCGGTTTTACATACAGAATAACATAATAAGTTACACCGCCGGTATAATTGTTAATCGCATATTCGAATCCCGGATCATAAACAGTACCGGTCTGATTGCTTACAGCTGATATCCTTGAATAGTTGTAAGTTTTACCTCCATCAGTATAAACATCATTTTTATGCAGTAAAGATGTAAAAAAAGGTTCTGTTTCTTGATATATATTAGGTTCGGCAGGTAGAGCCCAAAGGTAGTTTCTGTTCATTATCCCCAAAATGTCTTCATTAACACCCGGACTAATCGGATTTGGTTTTGGATCGTCACCACCACAGGATACCATAAACATAGTTCCTAAAACAATAGTAAGTATTGTAAAAAGTTTCTTTCTCATATTTTCTTTACGTATTATAATTAATGCTGGGTGCAAAAATACGTATTTTATTTATGCCTACCAAATTAGCTCTCCTTTTCCCTGACGGGTAACATGGGGCTCTCCATCCGTACAATCGACTATGGTTGAAGCCTCTAAACCTCCATATCCCCCATCAACAATAAGATCTACTATTTTCTCATATCTTTCTTCTATAAGTTCAGGGTCCGTTGAGTATTCAATAATTTCATCGTCATTTTTAACAGATGTTGTCAAAACCGGATTACCTAGAATCCTGACAATCTCCCGAATGATATTATTGTCGGGTATTCTTATTCCTACTGTTTTTTTGTCTTTGTATATCTTAGGCAACGATGAAGTCGTATTCAGAAGAAAAGTAAAAGCTCCGGGAAGATTCTTTTTCATCAGCTTAAATGTAGAGGTATCCACTTTTGCATATTCGCTGATATTACTTAAATCGTAGCAGATAATCGACAGATTACTCTTTGCCGGATTTATACCTTTCATCTTACAAATTTTCTCCACAGCTCTTACATTCAGAGCATCACAACCGATGGCATAAACTGTATCGGTCGGGTAAATAACCAATCCTCCATCCTGCAATACCTTAACCACTTTATCGATTTCCTTTTGATTCGGATTCTCGGGATATATCTTTATTAACATAATTATTACTAAACTTTTTCTTATTACAGAAAAGGGGTCCTTTTCTTCTTATTTTAATTTTTTTTTACAACTTCGCAAATATAATAAAAAAAGAGACAGAAAACGCTTGTTTTCTGTCTCTTAAGGCTTACGCACTTTTATTATTTTTATAGAAAATAATTTCCGGCTTATTTATTTGCATTAAACTCATCCATCACGGCAATAGTCAGTCCCATATTAGAGAAACCACCATCGTGAAACAGATTTTGCATAGTTACCTTTCGAGTCAAATCCGAGAACATAACGATACAATAATCTGCACATTCTTCAGCATTGGCATTGCCCAGAGGCGACATTTTTTCGGCGAATTCAAGAAATCCACCCATACCTCCGATACCTGCTCCTGCAGTAGTCATTGTAGGGGATTGCGAGATAGTATTTACACGTACGCCTTTATCACGCCCATATACATAACCAAAGCTACGACCAATCGATTCAAGCAACGATTTCGCATCAGCCATATCGTTATATCCTGCAAAGGTACGTTGTGCAGCAATATGAGTAAGAGCTAAAACCGAACCACCTTCGGCGATCGCATCCATTTTTTTCGCAACCTGCATCATTTTATGGAACGAAACAGCCGAAATATCTAGTGTTTTATCTAAAAACTTATAATCTAAGTCATCGTAATCGCGTCCTTTACGTACGTTTGGAGACATACCTATTGAGTGAAGAACAAAATCAATTTTACCACCTAGAACTTCTTGCGATCTGGCAAAAACTTGCTCAAGATCTTCTACAATTGTAGCATCCGCAGGAATCACTTCTGCCTTTAATTTGTCAGCCAATGCATTAGTTTCTCCCATTCTCATTGCCATAGGAGTATTTGATAATGTAATTGTTGCTCCTTGCTCTACAGCTTTTTCTGCAACTTTCCATGCTATTGACATTTCATTCAGAGCTCCAAAGACGATACCTCTTTTGCCCTTTAATAAGTTATGACTCATTTTTATTTTTCTATTAGTGAATAATATTCTTTTTGATTGTTGAATGGCACAAAAATACTAAAAATGTGCAATTATAGATTGCTTTTTCTGCAAAATTTCACAGACCACTAGATAACAACCACTTATACTGACATTATACATATACAATATCTACATGAATACATTGCATTTCAAGAAAATCTATCATTTATTACAAACAGGAAAAACAATTTTGAATCAATTTATATTAAATAGAATCATCCTAACAATTTATTAATTTAGGCGCAACAGGTGTCCTAATTGCAAATTGAACGAAGATTTTCTGATCAGAGCAACAACTTCAATGTCGCTTTCGGCGTATTTACAGCTAGGCGAGCAGCGTAACCGGAGTCACATTAATCATATCGTATAAAAGCCTCCATTATCAACCACTGAATGAAACCTTAGTAATAACAATTTACCAATCAACCGGATATGTTCAATCATTATCAGGCGATAAAACTCAAAACACCTTAACTATTTCCGAAATGTAATAAATTGATCTTTTTTTTGTTTTTATCATTGAAACTCTTACCTTTGCCTCCCGAAAAAGAAAGGAGGTTTTGATTAATACTTAGAGTAACATATAATATAAGGTATAGAAGTGCAATAGAAATATAGCAATTCTCAGGATATTCATTAATAATGATGAGTATCTCGTTATTTTAAAAAAATCAAAACAATATTTTTCACAAAAAGAAATTTAAAAATAAAAATTATGATAGTTGTTCCTATAAAAGAAGGTGAAAACATCGAAAAAGCACTTAAAAAATTCAAAAGAAAATTCGAAAAGACTGGTGTTGTTAAAGAACTAAGACGCCGTCAAGCTTTCGAAAAGCCTTCTATTACAAATAGAAAACTAAGAATACACGCTGCATACGTACAAAAGCTTCACCAAATAGAAGATTAAAACATTTGTATTTATAACAACGATTGTATAACTTCGTCACTTATCCATAAAGATAAAGAATGACGATAGTTGAGAAATATACAGATTATCTCCGTTATGAAAAGAATTATTCTTCTCATACGGAGATTTCTTATTATACAGACCTTATCCAGTTCAAAAACTTTATCGAAACACAGTATCCGGAAGTAGAACTAGAAACCGTAGACGGGGACATTGTAAGAGCATGGATCATTTCCTTAATGGAAAGCAAAACATCTGCTCGATCTGTAAACAGAAAGCTAAGCTCTTTGAAATCTTTTTATCGTTTTCTTCAAAAAATGGGACAAATATCCATAAGCCCTCTCAAGAAGATAAGCGGACCAAAAGCCAAAAAGCCAATTCCTTCGTTTATCAACTATTCAGATATGGAGAAAGTTCTTGATTTCGACACTCAGGATGATGATTACGAATCATTCCGGGACAAAGTGATCCTCGAACTATTCTATGTAACAGGAATGCGAAGAGCTGAACTTATCGGATTGACAGATAAAGATGTCGATCTTTATTCAGGCAACATAAGAGTCACCGGAAAACGTAACAAACAGCGCATCATACCTATTAGTAAAAACACGATAGCATTGATTGACGCCTATATAGAAATACGCAATAAAAGTTTCGAGAACCAAACCGCCGCCTTCTTTGTTAAGAAAGATGGAGAGCCAATCTACCCCATGTTAATCCATCGGATAGTAAGCAGTCACCTCAAGTGGATCCCTACTTTAGCGAAAGCAAGCCCACACGTACTAAGACATTCCTTTGCAACAGGAATGCTTAACAATGGAGCTGACATTAATGCCGTAAAAGAATTGCTCGGACATTCAAGCCTGGCATCAACGGAAATTTACACACATACATCTTTTGACGAATTAAAGAAAATATACAATAAAGCTCATCCTCGAGCATAACTATTAAAACAAAAGGAGGAATCATGATGGACATTAAAATTCAAGCTCTACATTTCGATGCTGCCGATAAACTAAGAGAGTTTATCCAAAAGAAAGTAACTAAACTAGAAAAATATTCAGACGACATATTGAGTGCAGATATTATACTTAAAGTTGTAAAACCAGAAAGCAGCAATAATAAAGATGCATCAATAAAGCTAAACGTCAAGAGCGATGAACTTTACGCCAACAAAACAGCCGAAAGTTTCGAAGAAGCAATCGATTTATGTGTAGAGGCTTTAGAGAAACAACTCATCAAGTATAAAGAAAAAGTACAATCTAAGTAAAAATTACTCATATTTTCTTGGGACTTAAGAAATTTCTTTCTATTTTTGTCGCCGTTTCGCATAAAGCACATCTGCGAAACGGCGATTATTATTTATGAATAATCAAGGCTAATGCCTCTTTAGCTCAGTTGGCCAGAGCACGTGATTTGTAATCTCGGGGTCGTTGGTTCGAATCCGACAAGAGGCTCAAAAGAAAGGGCAGTTACCAGAGTGGCCAAATGGGTCTGACTGTAACTCAGATAGCGTAAGCTTACGGTGGTTCGAATCCATCACTGCCCACTCTTTTTATCGCGAAAGTAGCTCAGTTGATAGAGCATCAGCCTTCCAAGCTGAGGGTCGCGGGTTTGACCCCCGTCTTTCGCTCTCATCGCCAATGTAGCTCAGTTGGTAGAGCACTTCCTTGGTAAGGAAGAGGTCACGGGTTCAAGTCCCGTCATAGGCTCTAGAGATTGCGGCAGGCAATGTTATAAAAAAGTGATTTATTATCACTTATAGAAAAGAATTTAAAAAGCAATCATTAATTAATAATAAGTACACTTTATTATGGCAAAAGAACATTTTAACCGGTCGAAACCACACGTTAATATCGGTACAATCGGTCACGTTGACCACGGTAAAACTACTCTTACTGCTGCTATCACTAAAGTATTAGCAGATAAGGGGTTCTCTGAAGCTAGATCATTTGATCAAATTGACAACGCTCCTGAAGAAAAAGAACGTGGTATAACTATCAATACTTCTCACGTAGAATATCAAACAGAAAACCGTCACTACGCTCACGTTGACTGTCCAGGTCACGCTGACTACGTAAAGAACATGGTTACTGGTGCTGCACAAATGGACGGTGCTATCATTGTAGTTGCTGCAACTGATGGTCCTATGCCTCAAACTCGTGAGCACATCCTTCTAGCACGTCAGGTAAACGTACCTCGTCTAGTTGTATTCATGAACAAATGCGATATCGTTGAAGACGAAGAAATGTTGGAACTAGTTGAAATGGAAATGAGAGAACTTCTTTCATTCTACAACTTCGACGGTGACAATACTCCAGTTATCCGTGGATCTGCTCTTGGAGCATTAAACGGTGTTGAACCTTGGGTTAGCCAAGTTATGGAGCTTATGAAAGCTGTTGATACTTGGATTGAGCTTCCTCCACGTGATGTTGACAAACCATTCCTTATGCCAGTAGAAGATGTATTCTCGATCACAGGTCGTGGTACAGTTGCAACAGGTCGTATCGAAACAGGTATTATCAGAACAAGTGAAGAAGTTCAAATCATCGGACTTGGAGCTGAAGGAAAAAAATCAGTAGTAACTGGTGTTGAAATGTTTCGTAAGATCCTAGACGAAGGTCAAGCTGGTGATAACGTAGGTTTATTACTTCGTGGTGTTGACAAAGACGATATCAAACGTGGTATGGTTATCACTCACCCAGGAAAAGTAACTCCTCACACTACATTCAAAGCTGAGGTATATATCTTGAAAAAAGAAGAAGGTGGACGTCACACTCCATTCCACAACAAATATCGTCCTCAATTCTACATCCGTACATTAGATGTTACAGGTGAAATCACTCTTCCAGAAGGAACAGACATGGTAATGCCTGGTGATAACTTAACAATCAATGTAGAATTGATCTATCCGGTAGCATGTAACGTAGGTCTACGTTTCGCAATCCGCGAAGGTGGTCGTACAGTAGGTGCTGGTCAGATTACAGAAATCGTTGATTAATTATTTAATCAAAAAATAAAGCCAAGTCGGCTATAACCATATAGCCGGCTTTATTTACGGGTTTAGCTCAGTTGGTAGAGCACTGGTCTCCAAAACCAGGTGTCGGGAGTTCGAGTCTCTCAACCCGTGCAAATCTCTTAATGGGTAATGAAAAAAATAATTCAATACGTAAAAGACTCCTATAACGAACTTGTACACAAGGTTTCTTGGCCTACACGTGCAGAGCTCACCAGCAGTGCTGTTGTTGTTATGATAGCTTCCTTTATTATGGCACTAGTAGTATTTGGGATAGACTCTGTTTTCGAATGGGCGCTTAAGTATTTTTACAATCTTGTATAATAATCCTCTTTAATTTATTAAAATGACTGAAATCGAAAAGAAATGGTACGTACTGCGTGCTGTTAGCGGAAAAGAAAATAAGGTCAAAGAGTATCTTGAGGCGGAGATAAAGAAAACCGAGTTAGGAAAATACATTTCTCAAGTTCTTATACCTACCGAAAAGACTTATATCATGCGTAACGGGAAAAAGGTTCTTAAAGAAAGAGCTTATCTCCCCGGATATATTTTGATAGAGGCTGCTTTGGTGGGTGAAGTTGTGCATGAACTTCGCAACATAAATTATGTTGCCGGTTTTCTTCCCAATGCCACTAATCCGCAACCGTTGAGCCAATCTGAGGTAAACCGCATTTTGGGAACAATGGACGAGTTAGACGAGCAAGCCGAAGAAATGGATGTTCAGTATATCGTTGGAGAAACAGTGAAGGTCAATAATGGACCATTCAATGGTTTCTCGGGTATTATTGAAGAAGTGAACGCAGAGAAAAAGAAACTTAAAGTGATGGTGAAAATATTCGGACGGAAAACTCCTCTCGAATTGAATTACTTACAAGTCGAAAAAGAACAATAAATTTGGTTACGCATTTTTTATTGATTTTCCACTAAGTTTTAAACAAAAACAAAAAAATTTAAAACAAAAATGGCTAAAGAAATTGCTGGACAAGTAAAATTACAAATTAAAGGCGGTGCAGCAAATCCATCTCCTCCCGTAGGACCTGCTTTAGGTTCTAAAGGGATTAACATTATGGATTTCTGCAAGCAATTTAATGCCAGAACTCAAGACAAAGCAGGCAAGATATTACCGGTTGTAATAACTTACTATGCTGATAAGTCTTTTGATTTTATAATCAAAAATCCTCCTGTAGCTATACAACTACTTGAGCTTACAAAGCAAAAAAGTGGTTCTGCTGAACCTAACCGTAAAAAAATCTCTGAGATAACTTGGGAACAAGTGCAAGTTATAGCTGAAGATAAAATGACTGATTTGAATTGTTTCACAATCGAATCGGCTATGAAAATGGTTGCCGGAACAGCTAGAAGTATGGGGATCACTGTAAAAGGGGCTTTCCCTAATGTTAATTAATAAACTTCAATTGAGAAATGGGTAAACTTACAAAAAATCAAAAGTTAGCTTTTAGCAAAATTGAAGCAGGGAAATCTTATTCACTTAAGGAAGCATCTGAACTTGTAAAAGAAATTACTACAAGTAAATTTGATGCATCTGTTGACGTAGATGTACGTCTGGGTGTAGATCCACGTAAAGCTAACCAGATGGTAAGAGGTGTAGTATCTCTTCCTCATGGAACAGGAAAACAAGTTAGAGTTCTTGTATTATGTTCGCCAGACGCCGAAGCTGCTGCTAAAGAAGCCGGAGCAGACCACGTTGGTCTTGATGAATATATTGAAAAGATAAAAAGTGGCTGGACTGATATTGATGTTATCATCACTCAACCTGCCATTATGGGTAAAATCGGAGCTTTAGGTCGTGTATTAGGTCCTCGTGGTCTTATGCCGAATCCAAAAAGCGGTACTGTAACTGTTGACGTAGCGAAAGCCGTTACTGAGGTTAAAGCTGGTAAGATTGACTTTAAGGTTGATAAAACAGGTATTATCCATGCATCTGTAGGTAAGGTATCATTTACCGCCGATCAAATCAGAGATAATGCGAAAGAGTTTATCAATACGCTTATCAAATTGAAACCGACTTCGGCAAAAGGTACTTATGTGAAGAGTGTATTTCTTTCTAGCACTATGAGTCCGGGTATTAAAATCGACCCTAAATCAGTAGACGAAAACTAATTAAAACTACGGAATTATGAGAAAGGAAGACAAAAGCACCATTATAGATACCATTGCAGCTACGATAAAAGGATACGATTACTTTTATCTGACTGATATCTCTACACTGAATGCAGCTAAAACCAGCGCTTTAAGAGCTGAATGCTACAAAAGTGATATCAAACTCATGGTAGTTAAAAATACCTTGTTGCAAAAAGCACTAGATTCATTAGATACTGATTATTCTGAATTGACTCCTGTCCTGAAAGGTAATACAGCTATCATGCTTTCTAACGTTGCAAATGCTCCTGCTAAATTAATTGATAAATATAGCAAAGAAGGTATACCTAGTCTTAAGGCTGCATACGTGCAAGAAAGCTTCTATATTGGAGCTGAAAATCTTAAGGCATTAGTAAATGTTAAGAGCAAGGAAGAACTTATTGGCGAAGTTATCGGATTGTTACAATCACCAATCAAGAACGTTGTATCTGCTCTTCAATCGGGTGGTAACACCATCCACGGAGTACTTGAGACTCTATCGAAAAGATAAATTAAACAAAAGAAGTAATAACAATTTTAATACATACAAAAATGGCAGACGTAAAAGCTATTGCTGAACAACTAGTAAATTTGACAGTTAAAGAAGTTAGCGAATTGGCTGAAACTCTTAAAACAGAATACGGTATCGAACCAGCTGCTGCAGCTGTTGCCGTTGCTGCTCCTGCTGCTGCAGCAGAAGCTGTAGAAGAAAAAACAGCATTTGATGTTGTTTTGAAATCTGCTGGTGCAAACAAACTAGCTATAGTAAAAGCTGTTAAAGAACTAACAGGTTTAGGTTTAAAAGAAGCTAAGGATCTAGTAGATGCTGCTCCTTCAGAATTGAAAAAAGGTGTTAGCAAAGACGAAGCTGATGCATTGAAAAAACAACTGGAAGAAGCGGGAGCTGAAGTTGAACTTAAATAAAACAAGAAAATCCTGTTAATCAGGATGTTGGTTGAGAACCTTCTGTGAAAGGAGGTTCTTGACCTTTTTGCGTCAAAAGTAATTAGTTCAAAAAAAAGAGTATTCCATGTCTTCAACTACAACAAATCAAAGAATCAACTTTGCTTCAATAAAAAATCCTCTTCAGTACCCTGATTTTCTTGAAGTACAATTAAAGTCGTTTAGAGACTTTTTACAGCTTGATACACCTCCTGAAAAAAGAAAGAAAGAAGGCTTATATAAAGTTTTTGCTGAGAATTTTCCAATTGCTGATACTCGCAACAACTTTGTACTAGAATTTTTGGACTACTATATTGACCCTCCCCGCTACACTATCGATGAGTGTGTCGAGAGAGGTTTAACGTATAGTGTTCCTCTTAAAGCAAAGCTAAAACTTTACTGTACAGACCCCGATCATGAGGATTTCGATACAGTAATTCAAGACGTATACCTTGGACTAATTCCATACATGACAGAGAAAGGTACTTTTGTCATCAATGGAGCTGAGCGTGTAGTTGTATCGCAACTTCACCGTTCGCCGGGTGTATTCTTCGGACAAAGTGTACATGCCAATGGTAGTAAACTGTATTCTGCACGTATCATTCCATTCAAGGGTTCTTGGATAGAATTTGCTACAGACATCAACAGTGTCATGTATGCATATATCGACAGAAAAAAGAAATTACCGGTAACTACTCTGCTTAGAGCTATCGGTTTTGAAAGTGATAAAGATATTCTCGAAATATTTGACCTTGCCGAGGAAGTTAAAGTTAATAAGCAAAATCTAAAAAAGATAGAGGGACGCAGGCTTGCTGCTCGTATCCTTAAGACATGGATGGAAGATTTTGTAGATGAAGATACTGGTGAGGTTACTTCTATTGAACGAAACGAAGTTATCATCGAGCGTGAAACCATCGTTGAGAAAGACCATATGGATGCTATTCTTGACTCTGGTGTAGGCTCGATACTATTGCATAAGAGCAATCAGAATGCTTCGGATTATACAATAATCTATAACACTTTACAAAAAGACCCTAGTAACTCAGAAATCGATGCAGTTCGTCATATCTACCGACAATTGCGTAGTGCTGAGCCTGCTGATGATACCAGTGCACGCGAAGTTATCAACAGTTTATTCTTCTCTGAGAAACGTTACGATTTAGGAGAAGTAGGTCGATATAGAATAAACAAAAAACTTGGTTTGAATACGAGCGTAGACGTTCGTGTTTTGACTAAAGAAGATATAATTGAAATTATAAAATACTTAATTGAGCTTATCAACTCTAAAGCAATTGTAGATGATATTGACCACTTAAGTAACAGACGTGTACGTACTGTAGGAGAACAACTTTACAACCAGTTTGGAGTTGGTCTTAACCGTATGGCTCGTATCATTCGTGAAAGAATGAATGTCCGCGACAATGAGGTGTTTACTCCTATTGATCTGATCAATGCGAAAACAATTTCATCTGTTGTGAATACATTCTTCGGAACAAATGCATTGTCTCAGTTCATGGATCAAACCAATCCACTAGCTGAGATTACTCACAAACGTCGTATGTCGGCACTTGGGCCCGGTGGTCTTTCTCGTGAAAGAGCAGGTTTCGAGGTGCGTGACGTTCACTTTACTCACTACGGTCGTTTGTGTCCTATTGAAACTCCTGAGGGACCGAATATCGGTCTTATCTCTTCTCTTTGTGTATATGCAAAAATCAACGAGCTTGGATTCATCGAGACTCCTTATCGTAAGGTTACTAATAACAAAGTAGATCTTTCTGAAGACGGTATTATATACCTTGCAGCAGAAGAGGAAGAAGAGAAAATTATCGCTCAAGGAAATGCTCCTTTAGATGATAACGGTAGTTTCATCAACACTCGTGTAAAAGCACGTCAGGATGCCGACTATCCGGTAGTAGGTCCTGAGGAAATCGAATTGATGGACGTATCTCCTACTCAGATTGCATCTATTGCAGCATCTTTGATTCCTTTCTTGGAGCATGATGATGCCAACCGTGCACTGATGGGATCTAATATGATGCGTCAGGCAGTTCCTTTACTTCGTACCGAAGCTCCTATCGTGGGTACAGGTATAGAAGGTTTGCTTATTAAAGATTCTCGTACACAAATCGTGGCGGAAGGCCCCGGTGAAATTGTGTATGTAGATGCGAGTACTATCAAAATTAAATATGACCGCACGGATGACGAAGAATTTATAAGCTTCGACAGTGCTGTAAAGACATATATAGTACCTAAATTCAGAAAGACTAACCAGAATACAACTATTGACCTTAGACCAACATGTCAAAAGGGACAACGCGTAGTAGCAGGTGATATTCTTACCGAAGGTTATTCTACTGAAGATGGTGAACTTGCAATAGGAAAGAACCTTAAGGTTGCTTTCATGCCTTGGAAAGGTTATAACTTTGAGGATGCTATCGTATTGAATGAGCGTATCGTTCGTGAAGACGTATTTACATCTGTTCACGTAGAAGAGTTTTCTTTGGATGTACGTGATACTAAACGTGGTGTTGAAGAATTAACTTCTGATATTCCTAACGTTAGCGAAGAAGCAACTAAAGACTTGGATGAAAGAGGAATCGTTCGTATAGGAGCTCGTGTAGGTCCCGGCGACATTCTTATTGGTAAGATTACTCCTAAAGGAGAGTCTGATCCTTCACCTGAGGAAAAATTACTTCGTGCAATATTCGGTGACAAAGCCGGCGATGTGAAAGATGCTTCTTTGAAAGCTTCTCCATCATTGAAAGGTGTTGTTATTGGAACCAATTTGTTCTCTAAAGCGGCTAAAAAAGGAAAAACAAAACTTTCTAGTAAAGCGTTGCTTCCAAAATTAGACGAAGAGTACGAAGAAAAAATGGCTAAACAAAAAACTATTTTAGTTGACAAGCTATTGGTTCTTACCGAAGGAAAAGCATCTCAAGGAGTAAAGGATTATTTGAATACGGATGTTATTGCTAAGGGTGCTAAATTCACAAAATCGGCACTTGACAGCATCGACTTCGAATCGATTCAAGTAAGTAACTGGACTACTGATGATAATAAAAACGAGCTTATAAAGAGCGTAATTGTAAATTATCTACGTAAGTATAAAGAACTTGACGCTGAACTGAAACGTAAACGTTTCGATCTTACAATCGGTGATGAACTTCCATCGGGTATTGTACAAATCGCAAAAGTATACGTAGCTAAAAAACGTAAAGTACAAGTAGGTGATAAGATGGCAGGACGTCACGGTAATAAAGGTATCGTGTCTCGTATCGTTCGTCAGGAAGATATGCCATTCTTAGCAGACGGAACAGCTGTTGATATTGTATTGAATCCATTGGGTGTACCTTCTCGTATGAACCTTGGACAGATATTCGAAACCGTATTAGGTTGGGCAGGAAAAGAATTAGGTGTGAAATTTGCAACTCCTATCTTTGACGGTGCAAGTCTTGACGATCTTAACGAATGGACAGACAAAGCCGGCGTACCTCGCTATGGTAAAGCATATCTGCACGATGGTGGTACAGGAGACCGTTTCGACCAAACTGCAACAGTAGGTATTATCTATATGCTGAAACTTGGTCACATGGTTGAAGACAAGATGCACGCCCGTTCTATCGGACCATACTCGCTTATTACGCAACAACCTCTTGGAGGTAAAGCACAATTCGGGGGTCAACGTTTCGGAGAGATGGAGGTTTGGGCACTTGAAGCATTTGGTGCTGCTCACATCTTACAAGAAATACTTACAATCAAATCGGATGACGTTATGGGACGCTCTAAAGCTTATGAAGCTATTGTTAAGGGCGAACCAATGCCACAACCGGGTATACCTGAATCATTGAATGTATTATTACACGAAATGAGAGGTCTTGGTTTGAGCGTAACTCTTGATTAAAGATTAATGAATCAATAAATTAATATGCAAATGTGCCAATGACATAATTGATTGGAAATTGGCACATCGGCACATTGATTTATTGCTCAATTGAAAAAATAAATTAACTCTTTATATAATTTGATATATGGCTTTTAGAAAAGATAGTAAAGTAAAGAGTAGCTTTTCAAAAATCACTGTCAGTCTTGCCTCTCCTGAAGAAATTCTCGAAAGTTCGAGCGGTGAAGTCTTGAAACCCGAAACTATAAACTATCGTACATACAAACCCGAACGTGACGGCTTGTTCTGCGAACGTATTTTTGGTCCGGTAAAAGACTACGAATGTCATTGCGGTAAATACAAGCGTATCCGATATAAAGGTATCGTCTGCGACCGTTGTGGTGTAGAGGTTACTGAGAAAAAAGTAAGACGCGAACGTACAGGTCACATCCATTTGGTAGTGCCTGTTGCTCACATCTGGTATTTCCGTTCTTTGCCTAATAAAATGGGTTATCTTCTTGGTATACCAACCAAGAAACTTGATATGATCATTTATTACGAACGTTATGTTGTAATACAAGCCGGTATCAAGGAAGAAGAAGGCGTTGCCTACAAAGATTTACTGACAGAAGAAGAATATCTGAACCATTTAGATACACTTCCCAAAGACAATCAACTATTGGATGATATGGACCCCAATAAGTTTATTGCCAAAATGGGAGCCGAAGCTGTTTACGACCTGTTAGCTCGTTTGAATCTCGATTCATTGGCTAATACACTTCGTCACAGAGCTAATACAGATACTTCTCAACAACGTAAAAACGAAGCTTTGAAACAACTTCAGGTTGTGGAAGCTTTCCGTGGTTCGAAGGCGAAAAACCGTCCCGAATGGATGATCGTTAAGATTGTTCCTGTAATACCACCCGAACTTCGTCCTTTGGTTCCTTTGGATGGAGGTCGTTTTGCAACATCTGACTTGAATGACTTGTATCGTCGTGTTATCATCCGTAACAACCGTTTGAAACGATTGATCGACATTAAAGCTCCGGATGTAATCTTACGTAACGAAAAACGTATGCTTCAAGAGGCAGTAGATTCATTGTTCGATAACTCTCGTAAATCGAGTGCAATCAAAACAGAATCAAACCGTCCTCTTAAGTCACTTTCCGATAGTTTGAAAGGTAAACAAGGACGTTTCCGTCAAAACCTTTTAGGTAAACGTGTTGACTATTCAGCTCGTTCGGTAATCGTCGTTGGTCCTGAATTGAAGATGCACGAATGTGGTCTTCCTAAAGATATGGCTGCTGAACTATTCAAACCATTTGTGATTCGTAAATTGATTGAACGTGGTATCGTGAAAACGGTAAAATCTGCGAAGAAAATCGTTGATCGCAAAGAGCCTGTAGTATGGGATATTCTTGAGCATGTGATGAAAGGTCACCCAGTATTGCTCAACCGTGCCCCTACCCTGCACCGTTTGGGTATCCAAGCATTCCAACCTAAAATGATCGAGGGTAAAGCAATTCAGTTGCACCCACTTTCATGTACTGCCTTCAATGCCGACTTTGACGGTGACCAGATGGCTGTTCACTTACCTCTTGGTAATGACGCTATATTGGAAGCCCAAATGTTGATGCTTGCCTCTCACAATATCTTGAACCCTGCTAACGGTGCTCCTATTACAGTACCTTCTCAGGATATGGTATTAGGACTGTATTATATTACAAAAATACGTCCGGGAGCACAAGGTGAAGGTCTTACTTTTTACGGACCGGAAGAAGCTATCATTGCTTACAATGAGAAGAAAGTTGATATACATGCCCTTATCAAAGTGTATGTAAGAGACCTTGACGAGAATGGACAAGTAGCTACAATTATGCGCGAAACTACGGTAGGACGTGTACTTGTAAACCAAAACACTCCGATCGAAGTAGGATTTATCAACGAAATCTTATCTAAAAAATCTCTTAGAGATATTATCGGTAATATCATCAAATTGGCTGGAGTTGCTAAAACGGCTCAGTTCCTTGACGATATTAAAGATCTTGGATATACAATGGCGTTCCGTGGAGGATTGTCGTTCAACCTTGAGGATGTAATTATCCCCGCAGAAAAAGAAACGCTTGTTAAACAAGGATATGATGAAGTTGAACAGATTCTAGGAAACTACAATATGGGATTCATCACCTATAACGAACGTTACAACCAGATTATTGATACCTGGACACACATCAACTCTAAGTTGTCGAACATTTTGATGAAACAACTTTCAGAAGATAACCAAGGTTTCAACTCTGTATATATGATGCTTGACTCCGGAGCCCGTGGTTCTAAAGAGCAGATTCGTCAGTTGTCAGGTATGCGTGGATTGATGGCAAAACCTCAGAAAAGTGGAGCGGAAGGTGCTCAAATTATTGAGAATCCTATCCTTTCTAACTTTAAAGAAGGTCTGTCGGTGTTAGAGTACTTTATCTCTACCCACGGTGCTCGTAAAGGTCTTGCCGATACAGCATTGAAAACAGCCGATGCAGGATACCTTACTCGTCGTCTGGTTGACGTATCACAAGATGTGATTATCAATGAAGAAGACTGTGGTACACTTCGCGGACTTGTTTGTACAGAACTTAAAAACAACGAAGAAGTTGTAGCTTCATTATACGAACGTATATTGGGTCGTGTTTCTGTTCATGATATTCAACATCCTCTAACAGGAGAAATCCTTGTAGAGTCTGGCGAACAAATCAGAGAAGAAGCTGCTACAATTATTCAAAACTCACCAATCGAGCGTGTTGAAATTCGTTCGGTATTGACTTGTGAATCTAAAAAAGGCGTATGTGCTAAGTGTTACGGTCGTAACCTTGCCACCGGTCGTATGGTTCAAAAAGGAGAAGCCGTTGGAGTTATCGCTGCTCAGTCAATCGGTGAACCGGGTACACAGCTTACACTTCGTACGTTCCACGTAGGGGGTATTGCTTCGAATATTGCTACTGAAAACAGCATCATGACAAAATACGATGGTATTTTGGAAATTGATGACTTGCGTGTTGTTGAAACTATCGACGAGGCAGGCAAAAAAGTACAAATCGTAGTAAGCCGTCTTGTAGAAATACGTGTTGTAGATCCTAATACTAAAATCGTATTACTTACTCACAATATTCCTTATGGTGCTAAACTTTATTTCAAAGAAGGCGCATCGGTTAAGAAGGGTGATGTAATTTGCGAATGGGATCCATTTAATGCTGTTATCGTATCAGAGGCAACAGGTAAGATCAAGTTTGAAAACGTTATAGAAAATGTAACTTACAAAGTAGAATCGGATGAACAAACCGGTTTGAAAGAAAAGATCATTATCGAATCGCGTGATAAAACTAAAGCTCCTGAAGCACATATTCTGGATGAGAAAGGCAACATAATCAAAACATACAGTTTACCTCTTGGCGCTCACGTTATCAAAGAAGATGGCGATACAATGAAAGCCGGAGATGTACTTGTTAAGATACCTCGTGCAGTAGGTAAAGCCGGTGATATTACGGGGGGTCTTCCTCGTGTTACCGAGTTATTCGAAGCACGTAACCCTTCTAACCCTGCTGTTGTATCTGAAATTGATGGAGAGGCTTCGTTTGGTAAGATCAAACGTGGTAACAGAGAAGTAATTATCACATCTAAAACAGGTGAGATAAAGAAATATCTGGTACCTCTTTCTAAACAAATTCTGGTACAGGAGAATGACTTCATCCGTGCAGGTATGCCTCTATCGGATGGTGCTACCACTCCTTCGGATATTCTTGCTATTATGGGACCAACCGCAGTACAAGAATATATCGTAAACGAAGTACAGGATGTATATCGTCTGCAAGGTGTGAAAATCAATGATAAACACTTCGAAGTTATCGTACGTCAGATGATGCGTAAGGTAGAAGTGGTTGATCCGGGAGACACTCGTTTCCTTGAACAACAAGTTATTGACAAGCATGTTGTAATGGAAGAAAACGATCGTATCTGGGGTAAAAAAGTCGTTGTAGATGCAGGAGACTCTTCTACATTCGAACCCGGACAGATTGTTACTGCACGCAAACTTAGAGACGAGAACTCGATGTTGAAACGTCGTGACCTTCGTATCGTAGAGGTTCGTGACGCTATTCCGGCAACTGCCAACCAAATACTTCAAGGTATTACACGTGCAGCTCTTCAAACAACCAGCTTCATGTCGGCTGCTTCGTTCCAGGAAACTACTAAGGTTCTTAACGATGCTGCTATCCATGGTAAGGTTGATAGATTGGAAGGTCTGAAAGAAAACGTTATCTGTGGTCACTTGATTCCTGCAGGTACTGGTCAACGAGATTTTGATAAGCTTGTTGTAGGCACTAAAGAAGATTTTGACAGAGTAATGGCTAACAGAAAAACTGTTGTAGACTTTGACAGTGTAGAGTCTTAATCAACTCATACATTATAATATTGAAAGAGGACGAATAAATTATTCGTCCTCTTTTTTTAGTTATGCAATAAAGATTAATAATATCTTCTTAAAACTTTATCGTTTGCTTATACGTTTATATAAAAAACCTGACTATTATGAAGATAATCAACAAGCCAACTAAACTGAAAGAATTTAAGTCTTATGAAACTGCCAGAATAGTTCATAATTCGGGAGAAGTTCCTGAACCTGCTACCAAGAAAGAGGTTAAGGCAGCTACTAACAAAATAAATCCGGACGAAGAAAGTATGGAAAGCAGAGGATAAAATTTTACTCTTTATAACTCTGTATTTCATTATACTAAATCTATATTACGAACTTAAATATCTAGAGAAAATGACTAATAGGCGTAATGAACTTGAAAAAGAAATTGAGATACTACAAGATAAAATTGATAATCCACCAGCCGCTACTCCAAAGGAAATACGCGAAATATGGATAAAAGAATTCGATAGTTTATCTTTTGAGCTTAATAATTTATATGATGACGATGAAAATGATTAAGCTATCTTATTTTCATTAATACATCACCTGACTGATCGGTTATAGGACTACATTCCTTATATAAAAGAAGGCGGATAAATTTTCGTCTTCTTTTATCTGTGTAAATTCCAGAGAAGAAAGTTATGTCAAATCGGGTCTACCGTCACATCTATTTTATTTTGACGAATTACTTCTCCCTCATCATTCCTTATAGTAACTATATATTCTCCTTGAGGCAGCTTAATCGACGAATTCAGAAATTTATTATCAACTAAATAGCTAACTACAGGGATGGCTTTTAGACCTTCTGCTAAAAATTCTTCTTCTATATATACAGACAGAAAAACAGATTCTTGTATAATATCTACTTTCGGGAATGAAGCGATAAGTTTTTCTATTTTTATAGACTTCTGAGATTGGTGTGGCTTATATAAAAAATCTGTTTCATCAAATCCATTTATCACACCTATATCATATACACACACATTTGCTGACTCCTCAATTGCAATACCCTTATAGTCGCTCTTTGATAACTGCACCTGTTTAATCTGTTTAATAACAAAAGGTTCAACACCTGAAATTTCCTGAAAGAAATACCCCATTTTTTTACTACCTGAACATTTATTGGTATGATCTCCTCCTGCATGCACCAGAACTTTTGCCTCTGTATCTAGTTTAAGAGTTTTATTGTATATATTCTCAGCTTGCTTGTATTCCCTTTCTTTACCATAATAATCATAATTAACCAAAGTAAACCCCATTTCTATAGCATCTCTTATTGTATTAGCCATTCGCGGATCCACCGTGTAAATACCAGTGGACGCTATAGGGTATCCCCTCATCGTTAAAGAGTCACCATCTTCGCCGATAGCCTCCATTGCCAAATAGCGAAATCCATTATTATAAAAAGAATTCAATAGGTAGTTTGTAAAATAGCGCTCCCTTGAAAACCAATGGATTTCGTTAATCATTATAACCTGATGGTCTTTACTTCTTTTGGCAATTTCGTCAATAGCATCATTGCCTTCGGAGATGAAATTAAAGAAAGGTTCTTTTATTGTAAATGCCGAAAATTTCTTTTGACATAAACTGTCTGAATTAGAATTATTAATAACAAATGCATTATAAGTCATTGCTGCCTGCAAGTACATATCTTTTTCTGCTCCAGAGCCGGAGCATTCTCCCTCAATCACTTTCAATTTTTTAATTGCTCCGAGGTAATTAAGATTATCCCCCAAAGCCTTCTGAGCAACTTCAAATGCATCCCATTTAATACTATCCGATGCTGGATACGCCAATAATGAGGAAAATAGTACACACCACAGTGCAAGCATAGTTTTCAAGTGTTTCATAGTATTTATTTTATATTTCCGTAAATATACTAATATTTAGTAATAAACTATTTCTTATAAATAAAATTGATATACTATGCAAAAATTAGTTTGACAAGGATCCATCCTCATCTTTTATTATAGGAAAAAAAACTACAAAACGAATTGGAATACATCAATACCCATTATATAAATTATTTACAAATAAGATATTTTATATTAATAAAAGGACTTGGGAGATATCAACATTACAATAATACATCGTATTTTTGCATATAGAAATACACAAGACTCATCATGCAAAAATCCAAAGCATATTGGTATCATATAATAACAATTTTAACGGTAGCTATATGGGGTACTACTTTTGTATCCACTAAAGTACTTATTGGGTATGGACTTTCTCCTATTGAGATTCTATCCTATCGTTTCCTCTTGGCATACGTTTGTATTTGGTTTGTCTGTCCACGCAAGCTATTTGCAAAAAGCATAAAAGACGAACTTTTGTTTGTTGGTACAGGATTATGTGCCGGCTCGTTGTATTTCGTTCTCGAAAACACAGCTTTAAAGATTACCCTTGCATCTAATGTGTCTCTAATTATTTGTACTGCTCCCATCTTCACGGCATTTCTATCACATTTCATTTACAAAAAAGAACATATAAAATCACACCTAATTTTCGGCTCAATAATAGCTTTATTGGGTGTTGCTCTTGTTGTTTTCAACGGTAGCTTTATTTTACAGATCAATCCATTAGGAGATATTCTCACTATTTTAGCAGCCTTGTCATGGGCTTTCTATGGGATAATACTCAAACGCTTGAATGGACACTACTCGACACTATTTATTACTCGGAAAGTCTTTTTCTATGGCATTGTTACTTTATTTCCATTTATACTATTCAGTACAAATGTATTCCATACAAATCTATTGACTGACCCGATAATTATAGCCAATTTACTTTTCCTTGGAGTAGTTGCCTCATTATTATGCTATATTATGTGGAATAGTGCCGTCAAAGAACTTGGCGTTATACAAACTTCAAACTATATTTATTTTGTGCCATTAGTCACTTTATTGACTTCCGCCATTGTTATAAACGAGCAAATCACGACCATTGCTCTTCTCGGTTCTATTTTTATCCTTTGTGGCGTATATGTAGCCGAAAAAGGATTTAAACTAAGACGAAAGACCGTGTAAACAATTTGATGCTAATTTCCTAAACCTAAAATCAACAATCTATTAAATAAAAAACACGATCTAATAATATAATACACAGCTACATATTTAGAATATACAAAACTAGAAGCAATCACTTTAGAGCTTAAATTATGTCCTATAACATAAAATAAAAAGAGTATAAAAAGTTTTAGTTAAATTTATTTTTGCGTAATTTGCAATGTCCGATTATCAAAATACCCATTTTGTGATATTTAAACATTATAAAATAACACAAGCTTAGATATTATAAAGAGACTTAAATTGTACTATTCTATGGAAAAAGAAAGCTATATATCTGAAATACGATCAAAAGTAGGCGTAAATGTCAACAAATGTTATCAGTGTGGAAAATGCTCCGCAGGCTGTGCTTTAGCTGATGACATGGACTATCCCCCTAGTCTGGCTATGAGAATGTTGCAAACAAATGACATTGCTAATTACAATAGCTTACTACAATCGGAGACTATATGGCTTTGTGTTTCTTGTCAAAATTGCTTGACACGTTGCCCTATGGAAATAGATATTCCTCAGTTGATGGATTATATGAGGGAGAAATCTCTGGAGAAGAAATCCATAAATAAAAAATCAAGTCAAATAGTTTCTTTTCACAAAGCTTTTATAGACTCGGTAAAATTTACCGGACGCTTATATGAAATAGGCTTGGTTGCAGGTTATAAAGCTCGCACCTTGAATCTATTGCAAGACATGAACATAGCTCCTAAAATGTTTTCGAAAGGAAAACTTCCGATCCTACCCGAAATGGTCGAAGACAAAAAACAGATGGCTACTATTTTCTCTAGGACGAAAAAGTAAGCAAACCTAAGATTAACGAAGAAAACACGCCGACTTTCAGTGTTTCGGAAGTCTGGCACGATCAACTATAAACTATGGAAATAGGATTCTATCCGGGATGCTCTCTGAAAGGGACTTCTTCAGAGTACGCCCAATCGACATTGGCTCTCGCTAAGGCTTTCGATATCAAGCTAAAGGAGATTACCGACTGGAATTGTTGTGGGGCAACCGCTGCACACAATCTAAATCACGAGTTGGCAATGGCATTACCTGCCCGAGTACTTGCTCTGGCTGAAAAAGACGGCATGACCGAGATAGTTGTGCCTTGTGCAGCCTGCTATAACCGACTGACGGTTACCCAGCATGAACTAAATCAAGACAAAGAATTAAAAAATAAAGTTTCCGAAATCTTAAAGATGCCTCTTTCAGGAAATCTACAAATTCTGAATGTGATGCAATTTATTGACAAATATATTGCTGATAAAATAGAGGAAAAGGTAGTAAAACCGTTCGATCGTAAAGTAGTATGCTATTATGGTTGCCTGCTTGTCCGTCCTCAAAATATATTGAAATTCGACCGCTTAGAAGATCCACAATCAATGGATATATTGATGGAAAGAATAGGTGCTAATTCTATGGATTGGGGGTATAAAACCGAATGCTGTGGTGCAGGATTCTCTGTTTCACGCACAGACATTGTCGCCAAACTTTCGGGTAAGATTGTAAAAGATGCTTCGGACAGAGGAGCAGAAGCTATAATTGTTGCATGCCCCATGTGCCAATCTAATCTGGATATGCGCCGTCCTCAAATCAATAGTTACCTCCAAATGAATATCCAAACTCCTGTTATGTATATCACTCAGGCTATAGGATTAGCCGTTGGATTAAGTAAAGAGGAAGTTGGACTTAAGAAACTATTTGTAGCACCGACGTTTGCATAAACGACCTAAACAGAATAAATTATGTCAAAAATAGGAGTATTTGTTTGCCACTGCGGAGAGAATATAAGTGCCACCGTTGATTGTGAGAAAGTAGCCGAAGAAGCTTCTAAAATAACAGGGGTAGAAGTCAGTGTCGACTATAAATATATGTGTTCGGATCCCGGACAAACAATGATAAAAGAGGCTATTAAAGAAAAAGGTCTCACTGGAGTTGTGGTTGCGGCTTGTTCTCCTCGTATGCACGAACCAACCTTTCGTAAAGCTTGTTCCGAAGCAGGATTAAACCCCTACATGTGCGAAATGACCAACTTGCGAGAGCATTGTTCTTGGGTACACGAAAAAGGAGATCAGACTACCGAAAAGGCTATTGATCTGGTAAGAATGCTTGTTGAAAAAACAAAGCTCAACAAACCGTTGAGCTCCATAAAAGTACCTATTCACAAGAAAGCACTTGTTATAGGTGGAGGTATAGCAGGTATTCAATCGAGTTTGGATATTGCCAATGCAGGACATCAGGTTATTCTGGTAGAAAAAGACCCTTCCATTGGAGGGCACATGTCTCAGCTATCGGAAACATTTCCTACCCTCGACTGTTCGCAGTGTATTCTTACCCCCCGAATGGTAGAGGTTGCTCAACATCCCAATATTACATTATATACTTATGCTGAATTAGAAAAACTGGAAGGTTTCATCGGTAACTTCAAAGCAACTATTCGACTTAAAGCAAAAAGTGTTGATCCAAAGCTTTGTACAGGCTGTGGAGTTTGCTACTCAAAATGCCCGACAAAGAAAATACCCAGTGAGTTTAACGAAGGACTCGGCCTACGGACGGCTATTTATACGCCCTTTCCTCAGGCTGTACCCAATAAACCGGTGATTGATAAAACAAACTGTACCTATTATACAAAAGGAAAATGTAAAGTTTGCCAGAAAGTATGTCCTACAGGGGCAATCGATTTCGACAGACCCGATGAATTTATAACTGAAGATATTGGTGCTGTCGTTACAGCTACAGGGTTCAATGTGTTGAAACCCGATTTCTTCCCCGAATATGGTTACGGTAAATACAAGGACGTAATTACAGGATTACAATTCGAGCGTCTCGCATCTGCCTCAGGTCCTACCTTGGGAGCAATCCGCCGTCCTTCGGATGGAACCGAACCTAAGAAGATCGTATTTATAGCCTGTGCAGGGTCACGAGATCCGGCTAAAGGATTACCTTATTGTTCCAAGATATGTTGCATGTACACTGCTAAACATGCCATGCTGTATCAGCATAAAGTACATGATGGTGAATCTTATGTATTCTATATGGATATAAGGGCAGCAGGTAAGAATTACGAAGAATTTGTTCGCAGAGCAATTGAAGACGATGGTGTAAACTATGTACGTGGTCGTGTGGCTCGTGTATATGAAAAAGACGGCAAACTGATAGTCAAAGGGGTAGATACTCTTTTAGGCGGTAAACCTGTCGAAATAGAAGCGGATATGGTAGTACTTGCGAGTGCGGGAGTAGCTAGTCACGGAGCAGAAGAATTGGCTCAAAAAATGCATATCTCCTATGATCCGTATAAGTTCTTTGCAGAAGCTCACCCTAAATTAAAACCTGTAGAAACCAACACAGCAGGAATATTCTTATGCGGTGCTTGTCAAGCTCCGAAAGACATTCCCGAAACAGTAGGAATGGCATCGGGAGCAGCAGCAAAAGTAATCGGATTATTCTCGAACAGTGAGTTGACTCGTGAACCTGTGGTAGCCGTAGTGAATCGTATTGCTTCACACGAAGTGTCTACTTGTGTAGGTTGTTTCTTATGCGAAACGGCTTGCCCGTATCAGGCAATAGTACACGAGGAAATTAAAAACAGAGCAGGCGAAGTTATCAAAACGGTTGCTCAGGTAAATCCCGGATTATGTCAGGGTTGTGGTACTTGCGTTTCTTTCTGTCGGTCTAAATCTATTGATATACAAGGATTCTCTAACGAACAAATGTATGCCGAAGTAATGGCGGTATTGGAAGCGTAATAACAAGCCTCACAGCCTCCCCACCCCTCCAAAAGAGGGAGTTTCTCCCCTTGGGGGAGACTAAGAGGGGCTTTAAAAAAATAAACAATATGAATAACGAATTTGAACCTAAAATATTAGCCTTTGTCTGTAACTGGTGTACGTACGCCGGAGCAGACCTGACAGGTACAAGCCGTATAAAATATGCCTCGAATGTAAAAATCGTTCGATTTCCATGTACGGGACGGATAGACTTTATGCTGCTGCTCAAAGCCTTTGCCAATGGCTCGGATGGGGTGATTGTATCGGGATGCCATCCGAATGACTGCCATTACACTTCGGGTAATTTTCATGCCCGCCGCCGTTGGATGCTTTTCAGAAGTCTGCTCGACTTTATGGGAATAGATATTCGCAGGATTCAGTTTTCGTGGGTATCGGCTGCCGAAGGTGCAAAATGGGCGGATATTGTAAACGAAACAGTTGCATCTATCCGTGAACTTGGACCATACACCGAATACCGCAAAGCAGCGGATTTCTTAGCCGATAACGAAGCCGAATTAGCCAAAGAAATGGAGGTAAACAATGGATGAATTGAGAAACAAAGCCAAAGAAATGTTCGACAAAGGGGAAATCGATATTTTTATCGGATACGAAGAAGGCACTCGAAACCCTAGACCTCTTTTTGCCAATAATGCAGATGAAACTCAAAAACTCGTATTCAACGATAAATGTACCGGAAATCTGGCGGTTTATTTAACCCGAAAAGATCTGGTTAAGGGTAAAAAAGTAGGTATATCCGCATCTTATTACGCCTTAAAGAGTATTGCTCAACTTTTTGTTGAAAATCAACTGAAAGAAGAAAACCTGAAAGTATTTGGATTATCAAGTGATGGACAAATTCGAACTCTCAATTCATTAGAAGAAATAAAACAATACCTGAAAGATACTCCTCCACCTCCCAAAGTAGAAGATGACGAATTGATCAAACAAATAGACGCAATGTCATCTGCCGAGCGTTGGGCGTTTTGGTCGGATGAATTATCTAAATGTTTCAAGTGCTATGCTTGCCGTGCTGCTTGTCCGATGTGTTATTGCACCAAGTGTATAGTGGAAGTGAATCGCCCTCAATGGATTCAACCGTGGGCTAGTACTTTGGGGAATATGGAATGGCAGATCAATCGTGTGATGCATATGGCAGGACGTTGTTCTGATTGCGGTTCGTGTGGTACAGCGTGTCCGATCGGTATTCCGATCCATCTGCTAACACACAAAATGTCGGAAACGGTAAAAGCCAATTTCGGTGATCCGAATGACAAAGGCAATGTATTGTCTACATTCAAACCAGAGGATAAAGAATCTTTTATACTATAAGCTATGGAGAGAAAATATATAAGCCACAATTCGTTAATGAATTGGCTCACTCAATTGAACAATGAAGGAAATCAGATTTATGCTCCTGTTGCAAAGGGGAATAAAACAGACTATAAACATATAACATCTGTGGAAGAAATTTCTATGGATCATATACAAACCACGCAATCGGCTAAAGCGGTTGCGTTTCCCCGTACCGAGAAGTTATTTTCATACACAAAAAAAAATGGAGATGTAACACTTCAAAATTTTGACACAACTACTATTCCCGAAACTGTTGTTTTCGGGATTCATCCCTGCGATGCGGCAGGCTTCAAACCCTTATCGGGAATTTTCAATTGGGACACCCCTGATTTGCCTTTCAATGAGAGAATGAAACGTACTACTCTGATTGCCGTTAGCTGCACTCAGTGCGATGAGTTTTGTTTCTGTACATCGGTTAACGGCAGTCCGGGAAATACCACAGGAAGCGATATTCTGCTAACACCCATCAAAGACGGTTATCTGGCGGAAATTATTACAGAAAAAGGCAAAAGTCTGGTGGATAAACACAGCAGCTTTTTCGAAGCTGACCCGAATGTAAATAAGGAAGAGTATTTGGCACAAGTACCCGTTCAATTCAGTTTAGAGGAGTTGAATAAGAAGATTTCCAATATGTTCGAAAGCCCTGTTTGGAAACAACAGTCCGAACGTTGTTTAGGATGTGGAGCGTGTGCTTATGTGTGCCCTACTTGTGCGTGCTTTGACATTCAGGAAGATGCTCATGGAAGTTCGGGTAACAGATTACGCTGTTGGGACGCGTGCGGTTTTTCACTGTTCACGATGCACACTTCGGGACACAATCCGAGAGAGATGCAAAGCCAACGATGGAGACAACGCCTGTTACATAAATTCTCCTATATGCCCGAACGTATTTCGGTAAGAGGATGCACGGGTTGCGGCAGATGCTCACGGGCTTGTCCTGTGGATATGAATATTGCAGAACATTTGACCGAGATAGCAGCACTATAAATACTCTAAAATCACAGAATCTTATGGATAATTCAAATATATATCTTCCTCATTTAATGATCGTTGAAAAAATTACTCAGGAAGCTCCCGGAGTAAAAACTTTCCGCTTGAAATTTAAAGACGAAGAAGCAGGCAATAATTTTGAGTTTAAAGCAGGACAATTTGGTGAATACTCAGCTTTTGGTGAAGGAGAGAGTACTTTTTGTATAGCCTCCTCTCCTACCCGAAAAGGATATATAGAATGCACTTTTCGTGAAACAGGCAAGGTGACATCAGCTTTAGCTAAATTGGAAGAAGGGCAGACCATGGGATTCAGAGGCCCTTTTGGTAATACATTCCCGATGGATGAATGGAAAGGTAAAAATCTTCTGTTTATTGCCGGCGGTATTGCCTTACCTCCTATGCGTTGTGTAATATGGAACGCTCTGGATACACGTGAAAATTTCGGAGACGTAAGTATTCTTTATGGTGCTAAATCGGTAGCCGATCTGGTTTACAAACACGAACTAAAGGAATGGGAAGAAAGACCCGATGTACGCTTGGTTACCACTGTCGATCCCGGTGGTGAAACTCCCGACTGGAAAGGCGAAGTTGGTTTTGTGCCTTCGGTATTGGAGAAAATGAATCCTTCGCCTAAAAACACAGTAGCCATTGTTTGTGGCCCTCCGATTATGATTAAGTTTACTTTTCCCGTATTAGAGAAGTTAGGTTTTACGGACGAGAATATCTACACCACTCTGGAGAACCGTATGAAATGCGGAGTCGGTAAATGTGGACGCTGCAATGTCGGCAGTCAATATGTATGCAAAGACGGCCCTGTATTCTCTAAAGTAGAATTAGAGGCATTGCCTGCGGAGTACTAAGATATAAAGAGTTACAAATAAATGCAAAAAGGAATTATCTTATAGAGATAGTTCCTTCTTTCGTTTTGCCTATTACATAATTTAGTCCTACCTTTAGGATATAAAGCAAAAGGGATGGAAAACATATTATCTGAAATTCGTCAGGCTCTACAAGATAGTATTGACGAGAAAACACTAAAGAACGGACAGAACTTCTTCAAAGAAAAGATCGAATTTTATGGTGTAAAAGTGCCTCTTGTCAATAAAATAGGAAAAGAATCCTTCGCAACCATTCAACATAAACCGAAAGAATACATTCTTGGATTATGCAGCGAATTGTGGAAATCGGGGTATCTCGAAGAATCATTCATTGCCTGTAACTGGTCGTATTTCATTCATTCGAATTACGAAACTAAAGACTTCGACATCTTTGAGGGATGGGTAAATAATTATGTCAACAATTGGGCTTCGTGCGATACCTTATGCAACCACTCCATAGGGACATTTATAGAAATGTATCCTCAATATATTGCTAAACTAAAAGAATGGACAAAATCGGATAATCGATGGGTAAAACGTGCCGCCGCAGTAACACTGATTATTCCTGCCCGAAAGGGATTATTCCTGAAAGAGATATTCGAAATTGCAGACATATTGCTTCTTGATAAAGACGATCTGGTACAGAAAGGTTACGGGTGGATGCTTAAAGCAGCAAGCGAAGCACATCAAAAGGAAGTATTCGATTACGTACTATCAAAGAAAGCCATCATGCCCCGAACTGCCTTACGCTATGCCATAGAAAAGATGCCTCAACAATTGAGAGCCGAAGCAATGAAAAAATAACATCAAAAAAATAATCTGATATGAGAATTGGACACATAGCCGTCTGGACAGAGAATCTGGAAGAGATGAGAGAGTTTTATACTACCTATTTCGGAGGTATTTCGAATACTAAATACGTAAACCCGACAAAAGGGTTTGAATCGTATTTCATCACTTTTGAAGGAGATACAACTCTCGAAATTATGAGACGTAAAGATATAACCAACAAAGTGGAAGTTGAATCTCTCGGTTTATGCCATTTCGCTTTTACGGTAGGTACTAAAGATCAGGTATTGGAATTGACCGAACGCTTAAGATCCGACGGTTATCAGATAGTGGGTGAACCGAGAACAAGCGGAGACGGCTATTTCGAAAGCGTTGTACTCGATGTAGATAACAACAGGGTTGAACTTATAGCAGAATAAGACCTCGGAAATTGCCTATTTGTTATTTTTCAGAATCTGCAAAACCGATTCCTTCAATTTATCTTCTTGCATAATCACATTGAAATGCCCCCAGAAATTGGGATCGTATTCAAAAGAAGTATCGGAGAATATATTTTGAGTAGCCAACCTTTCGTTTCGAGCAAAACGTGAATTATCCGATGTATCGGTTTCGCAGTTCACCAATTCGAACCACATATGCAGGGGTGTACTGAAAATCCGATTCTTCTTTCTTACTCTGAAATGTAAATCGCCACGCACATGACTCAGGTAATAAATACCATCTAACGATTTGTAAGACACTACATAGGTAACATTCTGAGGAGTAATATTTATATCACGACTTTTACGAACGATAAACATATCCGTAGCGTTCTTTACATAATCGGGAAGAATCTCGAAATTGGCCTGAACCAAAGCATAAGTTTCGGCGTCTATGTATAATTCTCCTTTATATAAGGGTTCTGCTCCGGGTCTTGGCTCAAATGAAAGTACATTTACCCGTCTATTATCGAGCACTGTTATATCGGTATGCCTGTAAATGTACTGACCGTTATTTATAGGATTAAGAAAACCGGGGGTATCGCTCTTTATTAAATCGAGTAACAAACTTGAGTTTATACCCGACTTCATTTTAGTAATCAGAGTATCGGGACTTTGCTTATCTATAATTCGCCTCATCTTTAAGAGTTTCACCTGATCGCCGGTCTCTCCGCTCTGGTAACCGGTCTTATATATATCAAGAACAGCCTCGGTAAGACTTACATTCTTATTCTTGTGTTCTATACCTTCTCTATAAAATGCAGTGATATGAACAGGAGTCGAAGAATAGTTCTCACTCCGTTTAAGCCACATATTACGCAACACGTCTACCGGATTTACAATACGTATAACCACTTCCTGCAATGGAACAACCTTCGGGGTGAGAGTAAACACAATTTGTTGCTCGGTGAGAAAAGAAAGCTCAACTTCCTGGGATTGGTAGCCGATATGTGAAAATTTTATTTTAGAATCCCTCAGCGAATCGGGTAATATGAGTCTAAAGTCTCCATTCTGATTTGTTATTGTACCTATCGTTGAATTCAGAATCCCCACGGCAGCATAAGGAACAGGATCACTACTAATACCATCTACCAAAGTACCTCCTAAGGTGATATACTGTATAATACTGTCTTTCGCTTCTGGTTTTAGCTTTATAACCGGGTTGATAACAATATTTTCTTCTTGTTGTAGATTTAATAGAATATGATTACCTACAATTCGTATATTAAGATTTTTATTACCTGTTATAGCATAAATTGCATCCCGCAATGTATATTCTTTTTGGGGGACTTTTACTGTTTTATCATTATTTATAATCTGACTATCGTATATAAACAGATAGCCCGATTTATCGGAAACTTCTTTTAATAGCTGATATACTGTTCCCTTATTTTTGCTTAACTCAATTTTACGGTTCAAAACATCGCCATCATTACCAAGAGCTGTTGCAACCATAGAAAACAGCAACAACAAAGTAATGACATAATGAAAAAGGTATTGAGCCGTCCTTTTCATACTTACGGTTTATTTTAGTTCCGAAATACGTATTTTATTTTGTTGTTGCACATACTCTAGATTTAGAGCCATACATATAAGCTGAGCCATCGAATATGGAGAATCATTAGAAAAAGTTACAGTAAGCAATCTGCCTTCAATATCAGGATCAACCTCCAGTTGTACACCCTCTGCATGCTTGTTGATTACGCGAACGACATCCGCCAAACGCTCATCTTTAAACTGTATCTGCCGGGTATACCTTTGAAACTGATCCAGATCTTTTGTTACAACAGTTTGTAATTGACTGGACTGAAGCAATCCTGTTTCTCCTGCTTTTATATAGATACTTTGTCCGGTTTTTTTCAAAGTTGCTTTTACTTCTCCACGATCTACGGACAAAGAAAAATTATCTGCATCTTTTCCTTTTACATTAAAAGCTGTCCCTAATACTTCTACCTGAATCTGATCTGTTTCTATAACAAACGGACGCTCTCTGTTTCCCTTTATATCAAAGAATGCATTTCCTTCAAGAAATACCTCCCGTTTCTTCTTTTCGAAATGCTTCGGATAATGTAATGAAGTCTGATCTGCCAAATATACTATTGACCCATCTTCTAAAGTTGTCACAAGCGTAGCTTCATCCTTTTCATTATGCAATGAAAGTAATTGCTGCTCTTTCAAATTGTTGTTGATAACAATAGAAGCAACAGCCATACTCACTAAAAGTACTGCTATACTTGCTACCCATTTAAACGTTGCAGAACGTATAAAGGTTCTTTTGCCTCCTCCTGTTTCAGGCAGCAATCCGTCTTGCTCCAAACGGCTGTAAAGCAAATTCCAAGCCTGATCAGTATTTGTTTTCTTTTTTTCTATCTGAGTCATAATATCTGAGTATAATTCTCTATTTCCTTACGTAACGATTGGAGTGCTTTTGTCATTTCAGCCTCCACTGTTTTAATTGATATAGAGAGTATGGTCGCTATTTCAGCGTATTTTTTCCCTTCAAAACGCTGCATCCTAAATATACGAAGCCGTCTTTCGGGCATTTTTCCAAGAGTTTTATTTATTAGCTCTTCCAATTCTTTGTACTCCAACTGCTCTTCGGGGGTAGAATCTGAAATCTCTACACTTTCTGAGAATGTTTTATCCTTGTGACGGTCCCGAACACCCCGATGTTCGCAATATTGAAGTGAGCGATTACGGACAGCTCCATACAAATATCCATTTAGAGATGTAAATATCTGAAGGCTTTCCCTATCACGCCATAACACATAAAACAAATCCTGTATAATTTCTTCTGCAATATCTGTCCTTCCTGTTATTCCGGCAGCATAGAGACAAAGGGGAGAATAATAGCGTCTGAACACTTGCTCAAAAACTTTTATATCTCCCTCTTTTATCTTTCTAACTACAAAAAAATCGTTTAACATAAAGGCAGTAGGTAACAGATTGTTTCAAACATCAGGCCGCTAACCTGCTTCTTTTCAGCTTTCCTTATCTTTCTTTCATTGATATTCTTTTAGAGAAAGAATCGGAGAAGGTGAATATAGTAATAAATATCTCTTTGTATTTATTCTCAATGCTGTTTTTTCAATTTGGTTACTGCTGATTCTAAAGATTCCGAAGGTTCAATAATATTATAGTCCTCCCAAAAATTGGTATCTCTAAAACTGCTCACATTATCAGATAATGACTGACTTTGTTTGAATGCTAGTTTCGATGGAATATTATCTACCTTACCTACTTTTCCGCTAGTAACTACCATCTCGGAAACAATGCTGTAATTGGTAGAGAACAACTTCCGTTTCCAGTCACATTTAAATCGGAATTCACTTCTTATATAATTCAGATAGCTGACACCGTCACGCAGTTTATAAGTTACCATAAACGAAACTTCTTCGGGCTTGAAGTGTAAATTAAACGGTTTCTTTTTCAAAATAGCCTGAGTTGCCTTGTTGCGGTCGTCCATACTCAGACTGAACTCTGCACGTGTAAAAGCTATACTTTGTTTATCTATATATAATTTACCATAATACAGTGCATAAGGTAGATTGACCTGAGGAACAAAGCTTACTACAAAATGTGGGCGTTCGTCTATCATAACCGATTCTTCCATCTTAAATTTGTAATTTGCCAATGTTTCCTTATCAAGTAAAAGGTCCTTGTTTTTAGCTATATCAAGATAGACCGAAAGATTAGGACCACCTATCAGTTTCACAGCAAGTGTATCTCCTGATTTTTGACTCAACAGCTTACGTCCTTTTTCTATTTGTATACGGTCGTCATCCGCAATACCTTTATCGTAAGAAGTTTTATAGATATCAATCACAGCCTCCGAAATATTGATATAGTTACGTCCTTTTTTAATCGTTTCGCGATAAAATCCGGTCATCAGATTAGTCTCAGGACAATAATTATTTCCAATCCGATCAATCGCTCTCCTCACCAATTCGAGAGGATCAATAGATTCTACTATAACCTCATCTAATAAATTGACATTGGCAGTCAATAATATTTCTGCTCTTTGAGTAGCTTGCTTATCAATCGGAAGTTTATAATTAAAATATCCGAGATGCGATATTTCCAATTCCTTAGCATTAATAGAATCATTTATCTTAATCAGAAATTCGCCGTCTTCGTTTGTTATTGTTCCTATGCCTGTTCCCGGAATAGAGACATTCACATACTCGAGTTTCTTCTTCGATTTCTTATCCTTTACCACCCCACTTACCGATGTATAATGAGATTCATTTTGTGCCGATACAGAGGAAACACTCAAAGCTAAAAAGAGGATAATCAGAAATCCTGCTATTTGTTTACTTGTCGTTTTCATATTGGTATTATTTAATTGTTGATATAATAATCTGCTTGTACTAAGGTCGCAGACCTATTTATTACTTTAGCTGGTATAATTACAACTGATAGTTATATTTAACCATATTGCATTAATACCTGCTTGTACTAATATGATCGGTCAGGAAATAAAAACCCTATGTTAAATCTCATTTATTTTTGAGATCGCTTATTTATTGTTCAATTTATATCAAAAAAGGGGGGATTCGCCATGTACGAATCCCCCTTAAAATATTTTCACTGAACCTTTAAGGTTTCATGCCTAGTGCTAAAATATATCCTTTATTGATATTACAATTTGCGAACTTCATATTTTCGAGAAGGTCAATCATTGCTTTTTTCACAAGTGCCTGATCGGGTCTTACGGCACGTATTTTTGTAAAATTACTTCTATCTTTAGTGGTATAGTCTATAATCAGGTTCCAGTTTTCAGGAGCTTTTATAGAAACCATACCTCTTTCGGAATCCATCTTTTTATAAGGCCAGTAATGCCAACCTATATTGTTGCGTTCCATTAGACGAGTCCAAGCAGCAATCCATTCATTTGTATTTTCACCTGTTTCTCCCATATAAATAGGCAGATTGACACTGTCTCTGAAATTTACAAAATCCTGAATATTGGTTTGCAATGTATCACACCAATAACGATGACAGGTATACATCAGTTTATCATCAAATTTAGAGTCTTTAAATACATTAAAATTACCATTCCATTGTGCACCACCCAACAATACTATATGATTGGGATCTACGGTACGGATAGAGTCCACGCATCTTTTATAAAGAGGTTCAAGCGAATCATTCAAGTGTGCATATTCCTCCAGGAAATAATGGGCAATCGGCTCATTCAACAAATCATAACCTAATATGATTGTGTCATTAGCATAATGTTGAGCCACTTTTTTCCATATTTCACAGAACTGCACTTTACTTGGTTCGCTATCCATCAACCAAGGGTATCCATAACTATCGTCGATATTATCGCCGGTCTGTCCACCTGGAGCATCATGCATATCAAGAATCACATATAAATTTTCTTGGCGACACCACTCCACTACTTGGTCTATCATCTCGAAGCCATTCTTATTGGCAGTAAGCCCCATATAATCTTCGTCCGTAAACATTTTGTAATGAAACGGAATACGAAGAGAGTTCATACCTGTTTGTTTGATATACTTTATATCCTCCTGAGTAATGTAGTTCTTTTTAAACTCTTGCCAGAACCAAGCTGTAAAGTCGGGACCTACCATTTCGCAGAACGCTTCATTTATCAACCGATAAGAACTTACATCTTGAAAATGAAACATATATCCTTCGGGATTGAGCCAATTACCGAGATTGGTTCCTTGTATGAGTATTTTTTCGCCATTTGACTTTATCAGATCAGGACCTTCTACACGAATAAACTTCGAAGCATCCGTTTTCCGGACTTCTTTTGGTGAACAACTAAATAATACCAGAGGTAAAATTAAATACAATAATTTTTTCATAAAACATTATTTTGAAGTCATAAGACCTGTTAGTCATTAAATAAGAACGGTCTAAGCCATATCTTTAATTCTAGCTTAGACCGTTCTTTAGTTTATCCTTACCTGTTTATTCCGTCTGTGAACCATTAGATGAGAACCACTTCAATTACTCTCTTGAAAATTAACAGTAATAACTCGGAATCCATGATTAAAAATATCAGCTATAAAATTTGCACAAAAAGGTGAGTACCGCAGTTCTCATCTATGATTCACTTTTAATAAATTATAAGACATCTCCACCGAAATGCTGTAATAATATTTTTCAGTTCTTATTGAATCGAGAATTTAGCTTTCAAACCCTCTTTACTACTTGAACTTATCCATAAATCGAAATCTCCGGCTTCTGCTTTTTTCACAAGATCTTTACCATAGAAAGCCAGATCGTCTGTTGTCAATTTAAATTCTACCGTTTTAGATTCTCCTGCTTTCAGGTCTACTCTTTGGAAACCTTTCAACTCTTTTACAGGACGAACGATTGAGCCAACTAAATCTCTTGTATAAAGTTGTACCACCTCAGTTCCATCTACATTACTCGTATTCTTAACTGTAACCTTTGCTGTAAGTTCTCCCCCCATCGGGATAGATGATGCGGATAAGACAAGGTTAGAGTAATCAAACGTGCTATATGATAAACCGTATCCGAATGGAAACAATGGATCTTTGCCCGAATCAAGATAGAAGGATGTATTTCCCAATGATGTTTGCCCTGCTTCTCTAGGTATCTCATCTAAAGCCATTACATTTTCGGGGGCTGGACGTCCTGTGTTGAAATGATTATAATACATTGGTATCTGACCTACTTCTCTAACAAATGTAGCCGGAAGTTTTCCGCTTGGATTGGCTTTCCCGAACAACAAATCCAAGATAGCAGGTCCCCCCATTGTTCCGGGATGGAAGTTATAAAGAACTGCGTCTGCATAAGGCAAATCGCGTTCGATAGTCAATGGGCGACCTGCCATGATAACTAAAACAACAGGTTTACCAACACTTTTTACAGCTTTCAACAGGTCTGATTGCACTCCTATCAAATTAATATTCGATAAAGAGTGAGCTTCTCCCGATAGAATAGCTTCTTCACCTAAAAATACTATGGCAACATCAGCCGAAGCTGCTGCTTGTCTCGCTTTTTCAAAGTTTGCTGTATTTTTATCACGACTAAATGATAATGCAGGTTCGTATATATAGTTTATATTGCTATAAGTAGTCTGTAATGCTTTAAGGGGTGTAATTGTATGATTTTTGTCACCATCGAATACCCAAGTACCCATCTGATCGTGAGGAGCATCAGCTAATGGTCCTATAACTGCTATCTTTATATTTTCTTTTAATGGCAGTACATTATCATTTTTCAACAGAATTGCAGATTTAATAGCTGCGTCTTTTGCTGCCTGAAGATGTTCCGTTGAATATAATATAGACGCTTTGTTAGTATCTACATACGGATTATCGAATAATCCCATGCGGAATTTAACTCTCAATATATTACGTACCGAATTATCAACATCGGCAATAGAAACTTCGCCCGATTCAACCAATGCTTTCAAATGTTGCGAATACGCTCCACTTACCATCTCCATATCAAGACCTGCGTTTGCCGATATTTTTGCTACTTCTTTGGCATCTTTTGCAAATCCGTGAGCAAGCATTTCAGTCATTGAAGCCCAATCCGAAACTACAAACCCATCGAATTTCCAATCTTTACGAAGTACGTCTTTCAGTAAATATTCGTTTCCTGAAGCCGGTATACCGTCATTATCGTTAAAAGAGGTCATTAATGTTGCTGCACCTGCATCAATAGCTTTCTTAAATGGAACCAAGTATACATTGTGTAACAAATGAGGAGGTATATTTGTACTGTTATAGTCACGACCTCCTTCTGCTGCTCCGTAACCTATAAAGTGCTTTACGCAAGCTGCAATTGATGTAGGATCAGATAGGTTCTTTCCTTGAAAGCCTTTCACCATAGCTGCACCCAATTGACCTGCCAAATATGGATCTTCACCCAAACTTTCTGCAATACGTCCCCAACGTGCATCACGAGAAATATCTAACATAGGAGCGAATGTCCAGTTAACACCCAATTCGCGAGCCTCGGCTGCCGACACATGGGCTCCGTTCTCCACCGTTTGAGGATCAAATGACGCTGCCTGACCTAAGGGTATAGGGAATACAGTCTTGAAACCATGAATTACATCACGTCCGATAATCAAAGGAATACCCAAACGACTATTCTCCAAGGCGACCTTTTGTAATTCGTTTACTTCCTTAGGGGTAATTATATTGAGTAGAGATCCTACTTCTCCTTTTTTGATTTGCTGAACAAGATTATCACTCATTCCATTGAAGTTTAACTGATTCATCTGACCAATTTTCTCTTCAAGAGTCATCTTTGATAACAATTGCTCGATCTCTTTATCGTAATTCTTTTGCTGTGAATATCCTATAAACAGGTTTAATAAGTATAATATACTTAATAATTTGATCTTCATCCGTTCTATATTAATAATGTAAATAATAAACCTTAATTAATAAACTTATAATTCTCCTGAGTTCTGTTACCCTTCAAGGTTAGTATATATACGCTGTTTCGAGGTAGGTCAGAACAATCTATGCTTGTATAATCATCTTCTATTGATTTTGTTTTACACAGCCGGCCTTGTATATCGGTTATATGGAGGCTGGTTACCTCCCCATTTTTCACATTAAGTGAAAGAGATTTACTCTCTTTATTAAAAGTAAAAGGTATATTATTAATCTCTTCCTTTTCGACAGAAGCTGTCGCTTTGTTTTGGTACACCCTTACATAATCGATTTCGTATCTCGAGGGGAATATATCTTCTGCAACACCCTGAAGCCCACCCCAGTCACCACCTATCGCCAAATTTAACTTCAGATAGAAAGGTGCATTAAAAGGCCATGTTCTTTTGTCTCCCAGATGATCGTTCTTGAATGTAAAATATGCAACACCGTCAACATATCCTATAATCTGATCCTCTGTCCATTCCAGTCCGTAAACATGAAATTCGGTTTCTGCTTTTTGAATATCTTTTGTAGCTGTTTTCTCCGTGCCTATTTTATGATTGTACAGATCTGTATGAATTGAAGTCTGTGTTACATTAGGACGATAGCCTACATATTCCATTATATCTATTTCTCCATCAAGCGGCCATGCTGTAAAATTTTTAGGCATCATCCAGAATGCCGACCATGTACCTCTGCCTGCTGCAACTTTTATCCTTGCTTCGAAATATCCATATTTCCAAGATTCGGTTGTATTCATTCGTGCCGATACATAGTCCATTCCATAATACGGTTTCGGGCGTTTCAATGCAGTAATAATTAAATTACCTCCTTGAATTTTAGCCACCGTGTCAGTACCTGCCACACGATCAGTATAATACTGTAACTCGTTGTTTCCCCAACCATTGCCTCCGGTTTCAAACCACCATTTATCTCCCGGAAGAGGCAAAGAGCCATTGGAATTGGGGGCCTCATTAAATTCTTCCTGCCACACCAGATCATATCCTGCCGGAGCTTGGGATTTACAGAGTAAAGTGCTGTAAAACAAGCACACTATGGCTATAAATATATGTTTGTTTTTCATGGACATTTTGTCTTATAAGTATTGTTATCTATTTATTGCCGGATTTTTATTTGTAGGGGCAGACCTATGTGTCTGCCCTATATGGGTGAACACATAGGTTCACCCACCTACATCAAAACAAAACTTACTGTTTAACTTTAAATCTCATATACCAATTGATACCAGAACCTTTCCATTGCAGTTGCAAAGTATTTTCGGTTAGTTCCAATATTTCATATCGTACATTTCCTAATACATCCGGATGTGCTACATAACTCGGAAAACCTTTATTCGTAAAAGTGAGGTAAAGCTTACCGTCAGCATCCATATCCATAAACCATGTCTGTCCTGCAGGTTGTATATAAGGAACCGTTACTGCTACTGTTGATCCGTTAGGAAACAAATCGGGGGCCATTACTTTGGCAGCAGATTCATTTACGTAAATATCATTGTTGGCTTTCAGAGAATAGTCACGCTTCGCATTTAAGATGAAAGTCAGTTCATCATCATAAATACCTCTTCCTGCCAACTCATTAGGCCCTGCACTCCACCAGTTAGGAGTGGATGTAGTGGGCTCACCGCATCCTAAGTGACCTTGAACGGAAGAATCCCAGATCCAGACTTTGGGAGTATCTTTTCCCGTCAGTAAGTAAATGACAGGGTCATTAGACGCAACACTTACTTTAAAGGTTTTAGCTTCACTTAAACCTCCACGCCCATATGCCTGAATAGATCCATCATGCTCTCCTGCCCAAATATACTTAAATGGAAATGATCTTTTATTTGTTGACATAATCGAACCGTCAGCGTTTGTTAAAGCCCAATAAGGCGAAATAAGGTCGCTTGTAAAATCAAATTGTATTGTATTCGGATCTTCCGCACTAGGGGTCATCGTAAATTTGATGTCGTCAACCGATGGTGCATCACCGATACCTGGTTTATCTCCTACATCGGGATCGCATGCTGTAAACAACAGAGCCATACCCAGAAGACCTAATATATATTTTTTTGCTTTCATGATTTTCTAAAATTAAGGTTTCTATTAATATGGATTTTGAGTCAATGTACCTTGGGCTTTGTCAATCTCGGATTGAGGTATTGGCAAATGTTTTTTATTTGCAGTAAACCCTCTTGATCCCAATACTTGTTCAGCTTTTCCGAAACGTACCAAGTCCCAGAAACGGTGTCCCTCCAGTGCAAACTCCAAACGATTCTCTATCAGCAGATTGTCAAGAGTAGCTGTTTTTTTATAGTTCCCTGTATTATTATATGCCCTGCCTCTTACTTTATTTAAATATTCATCAGCTTGTGTTTGACTTCCTCCTGTGCGAACAAGCAACTCTGAAGCAATCAGTAATGTTTCAGAGAAACGGTATACACGATAGTTGTTTCTGTAGTTCAATTCCTTGGGAGCTGTCGACTTACTGTTTCCTCCCTGACGAGGCAAATATTTACGATTGAAATATCCTGTGTCATCGTAACGAGGATCGTAATTTGCACCGGGATACTCTTCTTTATGCTTGGCAAAGTTTAAAATACCTCCGTCTTTACGCTGATCGGCTGCTTCATAGGTATCATACAATGCCTTTTCAACCGGCTCGAAGCCCCATCCTCCTGCAAATTCAGGACTATTACTTATTCCATTAATACCGATAAGAGTAGGATATACACTACCTCCGGCAAATAAAGGATTATCCCAGCTTCGGGTAGCTAAATCGTCTGAATAGTTAACTTCAAAGATCGACTCTTTACTCCACTCACCTTTGTCTTCCCATATATCGCCAAACGAACTGTTCAAGTCATACGAACCTGCCCCTATTATCGACTGCATATCTTGTAAAACCTGCGGAAATTTAGCCTCATCGTTTTGATACATTACCACGTTAGCTCTCAACATCTGTGCTGCAGCTTTAGTAAATCGTCCCGTTTCTCCACTTACAACCGTCGAAGGAAGTTTATCTCCATCCAGAGCAAAGTTTAGGTCTTCGATGATCTTCGCATACAATTCGTCAGCTGATATCTGAGGTACCAGAAAAGGAGGTGTCGATGGGTTTACATCATAATGAGGAACATTACCCCATAATTTCCATAACCAAGAGTAATAGTACGCTCTTAAAGTATAGGCTTCGGCTAAGATTCTGTTTTTATTTGCAGGAGCCAGATTAGGTACATCATCGATACGATGTATTACAATATTCGCGCGGTTAATTCCCGAATAAAAGACAGTCCAAAGAGATTCGCAAACAAGCAGGGAATTTGCATTAAAGAACCGCATACGTTGCAAATGTTCATTATCCTTAGCATTACCACCACCTACACGTACATCGTCAGACATTACATCCGATACAAACTGAAGAGGGTTGTATTGCCCGAATGCCCAATCGGGCCATTGAAGCGGGGCATACGCAGCGATTAACCCCTGAGTAATCCGTTCTTCCGAGTTATAGAATTGCTCGGCTGGTATCTGTGTTGTTGGTGTAGACTCCAGAAAAGACTCTGTACAAGAGCTTAACATCAATAGGGAAGTCAGACCAAATATCAATATCTTTTTCATTGTGATTTCGTTTTAATAATTAAAATGTAATGTTTGCACCTACAGAGACTGTTCTGGCCTGAGGATATACCCCCCTGTCTACACCTAATGAGGTACCTCCCGATGAAATTTCAGGTTCAAAGCCTTCATACGAAGTGAATGTCAATAAGTTCTCTGCAGAAACATAAACCCTTACAGCTCCCAGATATGCTTTTTTAACAAGAGATGCAGGTAAACTATATCCGAGTTGTATGTTTTTAAGCCTCAAGAATGAGCCGTCTTTTACATATAGGTCGGACGATTTCCAGTTACCATTGTCATCAGTTAATGATAAACGGGGTATGGTATTTGAAGAACCCGGTCCAGTCCAACGATCCAACATATAGCCGGGTAAGTTAACGCTTGCAAGGTCAATCCTTCGTGTTCCGTCAAAAATATCATTACCCGATGTTCCTTGTAATATCATATTAAGATCAAAGCCTCTCCATTGTGCACCAATATTAAACCCGAACATCCAGTCAGGCATACCCTTACCTAATTTTGTGCGGTCATCATCATTAATCTTTCCGTCGCCGTTCAGGTCAATAAACCTCACATCCCCGGGTTGAGCATTTGGTTGTATCAGCTTACCGTCTTTATCTACATATTCGTTGATTTCTTGTTGGCTTTGGAAAATACCATTGGTTTTAAGTCCGTAAAAGAATGGGAACGGTTCGCCATTTTCTGCTCTTGTAATTGTACCGACACTATGTATGGCATCGTAATTAGCCCACCCGTTACTATTACCCAATTCAATTAATTCATTTTTGATATAAGAAACATTTCCACCTACATGTAGCGATACATCTGCCACTTTAAACTGGTATGAAGCATCAAACTCAACCCCTGTATTTTTCATATCACCCACATTACCCATAGGAGGGGTATCACCGATATACGCCGGTAAAGGCAATCTCATCAACATTCCATTGGTTCTTTTCTCAAACCAATCAACCGTGAATGATAAAGCTCCATTAAAGAAACGAGAGTCAAGGCCGATATTGGTTTGTTCCGATTCTTCCCATCCGATAGACTCATTAGGATATCCGTTAGGTTTAGAACCGGGAGCAACCACAATAGCGCCTTCTTTTCCTAAAATGTAGTTATTGCCTCCATTAATCATAGTTGTGTATAGAAAATTATCAATCTGGTCATTACCATTTTGTCCCCAGCTACCACGCAGTTTTAATGATGTTATGAAGTCGGGTCTGTCGGCCATGAATTTTTCATTCGTAATATTCCATCCCAACGAAACCGAGTAGAAATTAGCCCATTTGTTATTAGGTCCAAATTTCGAAGAACCATCACGGCGCATTGTTAATTCGCCCATGTATCTTTCCTGATAATTATAGCTCAAACGACCAAAATAAGAAGCTAAACGATAATATGGATCAGGATAACCCCATGCCCCTCTCGCCTGTTCCGGACGTTGAGTGAAACTTATGTTTGCTTTACCAGGGTCATTATCCATCAGTAAAGAACTTTCTCCTCTCAGATACTGTGCTCTAGCTGACAGGGCCGACTGACCTACCAAAAATGTAAAATGATGATCCTGGATATCTTTTACATAAGACAGTGTATTTTCAATTTGCCACGTAAAACCTCTATGCATCTCAGACCAAACTTTAGATTCGTCCAGATTGTTACTTTTTCCGAGAAAATAAGGTTGAAGGTATCCGTCTTTACCCCAGAACGCAAGATCGACGCCATAAGAGGATTTGAATTTAAGATTTTTATAAAGCTCTATTTCTCCCCAAAAATTTGCAAGAATCTTATCTGAATTATTTTTTTCGGGAGGTAACGATAAATAAGCTAACGGATTAGTTATTTCATTAAACTGATCACCTACTATTGTAAATACATTTCCGTTTCTATCTCTAACAGCATTCGGATGAGCAGCTAAGGTAGCCTCCGGGTCTTGCGCCAGTACAGTAAGTATCGGTGACAAAGCCAAAGCACTACCTAATACCGAACCAAACTCACTATTTGTACCAATACCCGTAGAATTAATACGACCATATGTAAGGTTACTTCCTATCTTAAGAGAAGAAAGAACACTTCGGGTCTTCGACTCATCGAATACAGTATAATTATTATTCAAACGAATAGAATATCTTTCATAATTAGATCTGTCGAAGTTACCGCCTACGATACCTTCTTGGTTGAAATATCCGAATGACAGATAATAGTTTCCTTTGTCACTACCACCTGCTACACTCACCTGATGTTCGTACATCGGTGCATCGGCATTGAATACTTCTTTCTGCCAGTCAGTACCTCTGCCATATGATTGAGGATCGCTATAGATAGGAGCTTTACCCGAATTCATATTTTGCTCGTTCATCAAGATAGCATATTCGGTAGCATCAAGTACAGCTCTTTTTTTGGCTGCGTTTTGCCATCCGTAATTGAAGTTGTAATTAACTATGGTTTTTCCTGATTTCCCTTGTCTGGTAGTTACAAGGATTACCCCATTCGCTCCACGTGTTCCATAGATGGCAGCAGAAGCTGCATCCTTAAGCACTTCTACAGAAAGCACATCCGCAGGGTTGACATTATCGATACCTCCCGAAATAGGCATTCCGTCTACAATGTATAGAGGATCACTGTTATTAATGGTACCGATACCACGGATACGTACTTTCGAGCCGTCACCGGGTTGTCCTGATGCTTGGGTAATGTTCACCCCTGACACCATTCCTTTCAGCACATTATCTATACGTGTAGGAGCTTTTAGAGCTAAATCGTCCCCTTTTACACTACTGATAGCAGCTGTAACTACGCTTTTCTTCTGAACGCCGTAACCTACGATAACAACTTCATCAATAAGTTTTGTAGCTTCCTTTAACTTTACATTTAAAGATTGAGAAGAAGCTCTAACTTCGAGGTTTTCATAACCCAGATAACTAAATACGAGATCCGAATTAATAGGAGCGTTTATTTGGAAAGCTCCATCGAGATCGGTTACTGATCCGTTAGATGTGTTTTTCTGAACAACAGATACTCCGACAAGAGCCTCGCCTGTTTGGGCATCTGTAACGATTCCTGTAATTTGATTGCTTTGTGCGAAAGCAATCATCGGGAAAAATATCAGGAACATAATAAGTCCTAACAATTGCCGATTGATAGCAAACATTTTTTTCTTCATGGTTTGATTTATTTAAAGGTTGGGCAGAAATCTATAATCTGCAGAAATCTTCTTTTCGGTGGATGAAGATATTGTGTCAAGTATCTTTCTTAAAAATTTTAACTACGTCAAAAACTCAAAAAACAAAATCTTGTATACGACAAGACTACTACATACTAAATATAATTTACTTAAAATTAAATTTTTACAGATAAAAAACATACTTCAAAAAACTTTTTTTTACATTTGAAAATGTTTTACAACTTAGTGTGCTTTTAACTATTAGAAACTATGAGAGATCGACTATATATAATTTATTGCTTATTGTTGTTTTCATTACCAACTTTTGCGTCTTGGCAACGAAACATTATCAACCACGAAAGAAACACCTACAAAGGTGGTTTTCAGAACTGGATGGTTGAACAAGCCAATAATCAGTGGATGTATTTCGCCAATACAAACGGACTGCTCCAATTTGATGGTGTAAACTGGAACTTATATCCTATAAAAAATAAAATTGTGAGATCAGTGGAGATCACGGGAAAGAGAATATATGTAGGCGGAAGCTCCGAATTTGGCTATTTTGAGCCAAATAGTATCGGATTACCAACCTATTATTCTCTTTCGGATAAACTTTCCAACTGGTGGGGCGAAGTTTGGAGTATATATACAATAGATAATCAAACCTATTTTCTAGATGACGGAAATATTCTCATCTATAATACCTCAAAAGATACAATTGAAAAAATAACCACTAATTACAAAATAGACTGTTCTACTCTTATTAATAACAAGATATACTTAGGAACAACCGAAGGTATATTTTTTCTCAACCATAGAAATAAGGTCGAACTTCTTGCACCATCTGAAGTTTTAAAAGGAAAAAAAATTGTAGAACTGCTATCTTATGACAATAAAATATTAGTAATTACAGCACGCAATGGGCTGTATTTGCTCGACAACTCATGGTGCGAAAATATACAATCAATAGCAGATAATTTTATTGCTAAAAATCAATTGTTTTGCGCATCACTTGCAGAGTCACAAGTAGCACTGGGATCAGTTCAGAATGGTGTATTCTTATTTGATTTGAAAAAGAAAGAGTATCATGAGGTGTTTAATCTGACAAACGGATTGAGCAATAACACTGTCCTGAGTTCTACTTTCGATCGAAATCACAATCTTTGGCTAGGGCTCGATAAAGGCATTAGCTATATTGATCTGCAATCGCCCATACGTCCGATGTTTGCGATAAACTCACCTATTGGAACAGGATATTGCTCCGCTTTATTTAATAATGAATTGTATTTGGGTACGAATCAAGGATTATATAAGATGGGCAAGAATGGAGAATATCAGCTCATAAAAGATTCGGAAGGACAAATATGGTCACTGACAATTTATGACAATACTTTATTCTGTGGAGGCGATAATGGTATTACTGTAATTTCGCCACAGTCAACCTATAAGATAAATCTGACAGGTATATGGGAAATACATCCTCTGGCATCTAATCCCAATCGCATGATTGCAGGGGCTTATTCGGGATTCAGGATTTTGGAAAAGAAAAACGGCATCTGGCAATTCTCCCATAATGTTGCGAATTTCTTCAATTCATCCAGAGGATTTATTGAAGATGAGATAAATAATACTTTCTGGGTAGTAAACATGGGTACTTCCATACAAAGAATTACATTGAACAACACTCAAGATTCTCTTATCAACCGTAAAGAGTATAATCTAAAAGACATAATAATAGGAGAAAACACCACTTTCAGAAAGATTGATAACAACCTTGTTATATGTGCATTGGACGGTATTTATCAATATAGCCGTATATCCGATAATTTCGATCGTTATGCACAACTTGAAAAGCTACTTGATGGAAGTAAGTATTATGAATATTTGAAGGTTGACGAACTAAAAAACATATGGTACGTATCAGATAAAAGCCTTAAACTATTACCCTATGGAAAGGATGGATATAATAAGAATACCTTTAATATCGGTTTGGCAAATGACCTTATCAGTGGTTATGAAAATGTTACCTTACTAGATTCAATATCTGCGATTGTAGCCGTAGATAAAGCTTTTGTGAAAGTAGACCTATCATCAGACCATAAAAGAAATACCAGTCTGAATATAGCCATCCGTAAACTTGTGGCGACAAGTAATGATAGTACCCTTTATTATGGTAATTCGTCCGAACCAATTAGAATACCCTATTCACTCAACTCAATCAATATTCATTTTGCAGCCACTGAATATTCTAAGAACGAAGATATTCTTTATTCGTACCGATTAAGAGGGATAGATGAGAAATGGAGTACTCCCGCACCAAAAACAATTAAAGAATATACAAACCTGATAGAAGGTGAATACACCTTTGAAGTTAAAGCTTTTATAAAAGGAGAGCATACAGCCGGAGAAACGACCCGCATCAAATTCGAAATTCTATCGCCGTGGTACCGATCGATGTGGGCATGGATTGTATATGGTTTATTTTTATTGTTGATATCCTATTATATATATAAGAGGACAATAGGAAAGCAGAAAAAAATAATCAACGAAAAGGGTGAATTACTTATCGCCCAAAGCAAGCAATACGAAGAAGAGCGTATGCTTAAAGATAAAAAAATATATGAATTACAGAATGAGAACCTCAAGACAAAGCTTCATTATAAGACACAGGAATTATCGGGCTATATACTGAATATTGTGCGTAAAAATGAAATGCTGGAGGATGTCAGAAAAAATGTAATGAGTATCTCTAAATCTCTGGATGAGAATAAGCAAACAAGTGTCATTAAGCAAAAGGTCGTGCGATTGATCACTCAAATCAATAATAATATAGACCATGATAAAGACTTTGAGGTATTTCAATCGAACTTTAACCTTATACATAAAGACCTTTTTACTTTATTAGACAACAAATATCCTCATCTGACAAGAAACGACAAGATTCTATGTGCCTATTTGAAGATGAATCTTACATCGAAAGAAATAGCACCTCTTCTGAATATTTCGATTCGTGGAGTGGAAGTAAGCAGATATCGTTTGAGAAAGAAGATGAATCTGGATAAGGATCTCAATCTCTCTGATTTTTTACACAATTTAAAATAAGGTCACAGACCTTTTTGTGACTTCAGGTAGAAGACAATTTAGACTCACCTAAAATAAAACCTTCTCTAGAAATAAAGCATACAATAAGTAGTTGAAAGGTGGTAAAATTGAATTTTACCACCTTTTTTTATTGAAAAAAAGTCAACATTTGAGAGCTCACTATAACACACTAAAGAACAGCACTATGTCACCATTTCAACTAAATAAAAGCGCACCTACATTTTTAACTAAATTTCAATTAGAGACATTAAAGTCCTGATATTTAATTGTTTTTTTATATCTTTGCATTAATGGAGAGATTATTCTCTCATTATTCAGATTAGGTCAGCCGTGTATTTTTTGTCAAAAAATCGTTTGACAAAAACCTTTCGAAAATCTGAATTCTATTTATTTTTTTAGCATAACATCTTTGGACTCCAATAATCATTCGAGATGATTTGTCCTAACGTGTGTTGTTATGCACCTGATGTATAATAATTGTTTTATTTAACACCCGAACCAATTAAGGTCTCAGACCTTTTTATTGTTTTGGTAAGTATAAAAATTAGAGTTAATTGTCTCTATGGAATATGGCTTTTAATATTTCATGCTACTTATTTATACCAATCAGTAGTTGAATTGTCTGTAATAAACATTCTTCTTTTACTGACGCACCTCTAACGAGGTTTGTCTTTCATTTTGCCTTGATGCAAAACGAAACAAAAGATCAAGACTGTGCCTCTTTACACGACCCGATAAGTGTTTGAAAGCGAAAACAAAAAAATACTTTTGAGACTGATTTCTTTTTGTTTTTTTACGCTTTCCTCTCACATCGGGTGCCCCGTGCAACCGACAAGGTCGGAGAGCCTGACGGGCGTAAGCAAAGCCGACGTTTACTTCGGGGGTGAGGCATCCGTTCAACGAAGCAGTCGATAAGAATAAAATAGAAAGAGTCCGACAGGACGGCTTATTTTATTCCGACGGCAAGTTGATAACGGATCACACCCGTAAGTGGTCGGCAAAGACTTTTTGGTTCCTTTTGCGGATTTGGGCAAAAGGAACACAAGCAATCTGTGATTGTGCGTAGATAATTCAACTACTGATTCGCATTATTTATAAATCCTTATCGAATGAGACTCCTATTGGTTATTTGGCTACCATAAAATAATTATTACCCCATCAATTGACTACAGCAAATTATAGTCAAAACAATTATCTAAGTGCTTAAGAGGTTAAGACCTTCAATTACATTCTTAAAATATGAGTAAAATAGAAATAAAAGATTTGTATCTGGTATTTGGTTCAGCCAAAAGACAGGCAATCAAAATGTTGAAAAGCGGAAGAAGCAAAAAAGAAATTCATTCAAAAACAAGATGTACCATTGCAGTAAACAATGCAAACCTTTCCATAAACGAAGGTGAAATATTTGTTATTATGGGATTATCGGGGAGTGGTAAATCGTCGCTCTTAAGATGCTTCAACATGCTGAATGTACCAACATCAGGATCATTAGTAATAGATGGGGAAGACATTACCAAAATGGATAAAGATGCTCTCCTCAATCTACGCAGAAAAAAGGTTGGTATGGTTTTCCAACATTTCGGATTACTTCCTCACCGTACCATTTTAGATAATGTTGCTTTCGGATTAGAAATACAAGGTCTGCCTCAGGAAGAGAGGCATAACAAAGCAAAGGAAATACTTAATATGGTAGGACTTTCGGGCTACGAAAGCTCATTTCCTCATCAATTAAGTGGAGGTATGCAGCAGCGTGTGGGTATTGCCCGTGCTATTGCTACCGATTCGCAGATATTATTGATGGACGAGGCGTTTAGTGCCTTAGATCCACTTATCCGAGCACAAATGCAGGATGAACTGGTGGAGATTCAACAATCTCTAAAAAAGACTATCATATTTATTACTCACGATTTGGATGAGGCAATCAAGGTCGGCAATACAATTGCAATAATGAAAGACGGGGTAATAGTACAGCAAGGTACACCCGAGGATATATTGCTTAATCCTGCTGATGATTACGTAAAAGCATTTATAGGAAATGTGGATATGGCTAAAATAATAACAGCATCGGCTATAAACGAACCTTTCAAAGCTCGAATATGGCAGGGAAAAGATGGTCCTGCTTCTGCACTCAGGTTGATGGAACGTCATTTACTTAAATTTCTCCCTGTTGTGGACCACTTAGGGCGTCTTATCGGATATGTAGGAGAGAAAGATATACGTAAAAAGATTGCCAATAAAGAAAACAATATTGATTCTATCGTGACAGATATACCTAAAGTTTCGATGGATACTTCTATTACTGACTTATTACCTTTATTTATTAATCAGAAATACCCTCTGGCTGTTGTCGATCACAAAGACCGTCCGGTCGGTTATATCCGACATTCGGATGTTGTATCGATGGTAACAGGTTATGACGATGATAAGGTACAATCAATCATAGAAAGTGCCAACTAAGGTCGCAGACCTTTTTATTGCTTTGGTGTAGGGGTGAATCTATGTGTTCACCCATCTGTATCGAGCTGACACATAGGTCTGCCCCTACGACTAAAAATATAGCATTAAATATTTAACGCTACTTAATAAGAATCAATATTTACAATACTAAAAAAGAAGAAAATATAATATGGAAAATTTAAATATAGGAAAATATGTGGAACACTTTGTCGATTGGCTTTCTGATGCAGGAGAGCCTGTTTTCCGACAAATAACCATTATTATCGAAAACTGCGTAGATGTTATGCAAGGGGCATTATTATCAATCCCTTTTTATATACTTATCGCATTATTCGCATTACTTACATTCTTTATCAAGAACAAAAGCTGTCGTAGATCGAATGTAACAAAAGCAAATGCAAAAGATATATTCGACCTGCCTATTTTTTGTATTTTAGGATTCCTCCTTATCTATTGGATGGGCTTTTGGGAAGAAACGATCAATACTTTAGTGTTGGTAATAGTTGCCACATTTATAATCCTACTCATTGGCATTCCTTTAGGAATCTGGTGTGCCCGCAATAAGAAGGTGAATGCTATTGTTAGACCCCTACTCGACCTCATGCAAACGATGCCTGCTTTTGTGTACCTTATTCCGGCAATCTTGTTTTTCTCGGTAGGAAACGTTCCGGGAGTAGTGGCTACAGTTATCTTCTCCCTACCTCCTGCGGTTCGTATGACTGCTCTGGGGATACGTGATGTACCTAAGGAAATAGTGGAAGCTTCCGTAGCCTTCGGATGTACCGGCAGACAGACTTTGTTTAAAGTACAGATACCATTAGCGATGGCAACCATATTGGCAGGAGTAAATCAGGTGATAATGTTAGCGTTATCTATGGTTGTTATTTCGTCTATGGTAGGAGCCGGAGGATTAGGAGAGAGTGTATATGCAGGTATTCAACAAGCAGACGTAGCTCTTGGTTTCGAAGCAGGGTTATGTATTGTAATTCTGGCTATTATACTTGATAGAACAACGCAATCAATTGGACAGAAGAAGGAGGTAGCAAAATAATGAAAAAGAATATACTATTTATATTATTGGCTTGCCTCATCGTTATGCCGTCTTGCCAACGTATAAAAAAACAAGACGTACTATTACTCTATCCCAATTGGGCAGAAGGTATAGCCATTACTAATCTGGCACAGATTATTCTCGAAGAAAAAGGATATACAGTCACTATTAAACGTTTGGAGTTAGGTCCGATCTATGCTTCGCTATCACGCGGTGATGCCGATGTATGTATGGACACATGGTTGCCCAACACTCATAAAGATTATTGGATAAAATATGGAAATAAGCTTGAGATTTTAGGTACTATGTTTGACGATGGTATAACAGGACTTGTGGTTCCTACTTATGTAGACATTAATTCGATAGAAGAATTAAACGCCAACAAAGACAAATTTAACGGAAAGATATACGGAATTGCATCGGGAGCCGGTATTTACAGAACTACCGAAGATGCAATCAAGGAATATAATCTGGAACTGACGCAGATTTCATCTTCTGAAACATCTATGATTACAGCCCTGAAAAAGGCTATTGCTCATAAAGAGTGGGTAGTTATCACAGGATGGAAGCCTCACTTTATGTGGGCTGAATATGACTTGAAACCTCTGAAAGATCCAAAGAATATTTATCCGAAAGACGAAATAAAGATTATTGCACGAAAAGGATTCTCAACGGATAAACCTGAACTTGCTAAATTCTTCACAAATTTCAGCATGGATGAGAAAATGCTCAATGAACTGATGAGTGATGTTTTAAAAGATAATGACCCAACTATTGGTGCTCGCATCTTTTATGATAAACACAAAGAACTTTTACAGTCGTGGGTCGTAAAAAAAGAAACAGCAAAGCAATTATAATCTTTATAAACCAAGACACAGATTATTAAAAAACTTGTATCAATTCAATACAGAAATAGCAGTTCTAGAGACTGCTATTTTTTTGTTTGGCTCTCTCATTTATTTTATAAATAAGAAAGATGCACACTACACTTAATGCAGCCACAATATATCCCAATATATTATAATTATGCAAAGGACTTTCGGGGGTGGCTTGTACCACTATAAATCCTGCCAACATGGCTGCTATACCATTAGACATTTGCTGAAGAGATGAACACAAGCTCATATACGCTCCCCTGTCTTTTATATTGGGAACTGACGTATTGAGTGAGGATGCAGGAACCATTCGGCTTGAAATACCAACAAACATACAGATATTTACAATAATCAATAAATAAAGAGGAATAGGTGTCAGATTAGTATATAAAATTGTAATTGTAATAGAAATAACCGACCCGATAAAAAACAGCTTAAACTTATCTATCTTATCGCTTAATTTACCTACTACAGGCATTATAATCATGGTAGCCATTCCCGTAAACATAAAAACCAAGGGTAGTTGTTCCTGAGTAACACCAACATTATTGATAAGAAAAGCACTACTAAACGGCATTAGCATAGAACCTCCAATGGAGATAAGCATAATAAGTACAAACCCAATTAAATAATTACTATTCGACAAGACGTTCCAGAATCGAATAAGAGCAGTCTCGGCGGTCTGCAACTTTAGATGTTCTGTTATTGGTTTCAGTTTAAACAGTATAATAGGACTAACAATGGTTGCCACTACTGCAATCATCAAGAAAGTAGAGTTCCATCCCCAATGATTCGCCAGAAATAGACCAACGGGTATACCTAGAATCTGACTACCGGCAAAAGCCATTTGAATATATCCCATTACCCGACCTCTTTGATTGAGTGCAAACAGATCGGATACAATTGCCAACGATATAGAACCTATAACACCTCCGAACAGCCCTGTTACGCTTCGTGCAACCAATAACATTTCGTAAGTAGAGGCTAATCCACATAGAAATGTTCCGATCACAAATCCACAATAAAAGAACAAAAGGAATTTTTTTCGGTCAAACCGATCGGCAAAGCCCGTTGCCAATAATCCTGAAATCCCTGCACAAAAAGCATAGCAAGAAACCAAAAGACCAAATTGTGAAGGCTCGATATTCAAAGTCTTCATCAGCATATCTCCTAATGGCGATATGATGGCAAAATCTATTATAATTGTAAATTGAAGGAAAGCTAATAGTATAACTACAAAAATCTGATAGGACGAGAATTCAGGCATCTCGGTTTTCTGTTGCTCCATGTAATATTTTCTTATTGATCTTTTATAAAACGAATATTAAATATATAAGTTTTACTAAACAAATAAAACTTATACTATCATTGAAGACGAAAAACTCTAAAATATATTTTAAGGTCAGTAATATTAATATAAAAATCCCATTATAACTGATTGTTACAATGGGATTTCAGTACTATTATAATTCGCAAATATTTTACGGGATCAAGGTTGTTTTCCGATATAAGCAAGAATACCACCATCTACGTAAAGAACGTGTCCGTTTACGAAGTTAGACGCATCTGATGCCAGGAATACAGCCGGTCCTGCCAAATCTTCGGGCGTTCCCCAACGGGCAGCAGGCGTTTTTGCGATGATGAAAGAGTTGAAAGGATGTCCTTCTTCTCTTAATGGTGCTGTTTGAGGTGTAGCAATATAACCCGGTCCTAAGCCGTTACATTGAATATTGAATTCTCCGTATTCTGAGGCAATATTACGTGTCAACATTTTTAAACCACCCTTTGCTGCTGCATAAGCCGATACTGTTTCACGTCCCAATTCGCTCATCATCGAACAGATATTAATAATTTTACCTGCCCCTTTTTTGATCATGCTTGGAATAACCGCCTTAGCTACAATAAAAGGACCGTTTAAATCTATATCGATTACCTGACGGAATTCTGCCGCCGACATTTCGATCATCGGTATGCGTTTGATGATTCCTGCATTGTTTACCAGAATATCGATTACACCTACTTCTTTTTCGATCTGTGCAACCATTGCATTTATCTGATCTTCGTTGGTTACATCGCTTACATAACCTTTAGCATCTATTCCTGCTTCTTTGTAGGCAGCTAAACCTTTGTCTACAAATTCTTGTTTCAGGTCATTGAAAACTATTTTTGCTCCTGCATCTGCCAGAGCCGAAGCAATAGCGAAGCCTATTCCGTAAGAAGCTCCTGTAACAAGGGCTACTTTTCCTTCTAAACAAAATTGATTTTTCATGTTATATCGTTGTTTTTAAGTTATCCGTTATTTTTCCATTTAAGTAATACAAAATATTTAATGCTATATTTTTAGTCGTAGGGGCAGACCTATGTGTCAGCCCGATACAGATGGGTGAACACATAGATTCACCCCTACACCAAAGCAATAAAAAGGTCTGAGACCTTAGAATTTTACAACAAGAGGTTGTTTTAAACCTTTAGAAAAATTACTTGTATATGTTTGGAATGCTGCTTCATCAGCAAAACCGAATTTGCTCCAGCCATATCCTGTATAATATACTATTGGTTGGTTAGCTTTGTAAGTTGCAACAGCCAACACGTGCGAATAAGCATCGTCCTTTTTAGTTTTAGCATTGGCTACTTTGTAGGTATCTACCACCATAGAGTCGATTCCGGCAGGGAATACCAATCCTAAGTAAACAGGACCTGCTTTTTCGCTTGGCTCTCTGTAGATGATATAGTCTTTTTCGGGAGAAACAATTATAGTATCGTTTGCCGGACGTTTTACGATTCCTGCGGCAACAGTCATGTCTTCCGCTACACCGTATTCCTGTACTACTTTCGAAAATTGAGAACCCGCATCAATGGAGAAAGTACGAGTTTCGCTATATGCTTTTCCATCTACATCAAGATCTTTATATGTTAACTTCAATGTGGTACGAAGCGGTCCGTTTTCCAATAATTCCTGAGAAGCAAAATTTTCGTTCAACCATAGTTTTCCATTTACAAATGGAGCCATAGCACCTGCTCCCAGCGAGCGACCTACTTTATAATCATCCAAGCCTTCGCCACGATCTTCGTGATAAGAGGCTGTTCCGGACAATTCATCTTTATACCATTTATCAATAATCATATCATTTGTACGTTTGTACCAAATATCCAGACCATTACTCGGCCCGTCGGAAGCGATAAGAGCCGGTCCGTAAATACGGAAAGCAACACGATCGTTTTCCCAGGCAAAGTCATCTTTACGCTCAGTAATAAAGCGACCGTAAGTTTGTGCTTTAAATTCTTGTTTCTCTCCTGCCGAAACTGTAAAAGTTACTGTTTCTTTAGCTTTTACTCCTGATTGAAAAACAAGTTTCCCATCATAAGTTACTTGTGAAGGAATGATTTCTCCCTTAGCGTTCTTTACAACATAAGCCTGACCTTCCGCCAGAGTTACTTTTGCTTTTACACCGTCTAATGATAATTCTACCAAATCGGTAGTTCGATCAAAATCACTTGGATTTTCGACTGTCACAGCCATTTCTTTGGGTTTACTGTTGCAAGATGCAAGCAGAACCGCTGCGAATAATAAATAAATTACTCTTTTCATCTTTTATAATTTTATTTTTAAATAAGTAGTCATTCTATTTTGTCTAAAACGAACGTATGTGTGCCCAAACACACATCTATTTATGGAGACAGACATGTCCATTCTCAAATAAGCTTATACGGATATTACTCTAATATGCAGATATTTAGAAATGTCTTTCATTTTCTCAAAAATAGATTCGGTTTATTTAGTTCCTAAAGGTAACAATAAGTGGCAAATTTCACAGTATTTTACAATAAAAAAGACTATAACATATTGTATTAAACGTAAAGTCAACAAGGCGTTATTATTTTGTATGTAATCTTCGAAGAGCAAAAAAGACCTTTGTGATTTTGAGCGTCAGTGTTAGAAAATATGACTCTAAAAGTCTGTTTGAAATCTGTAAAGAGTATAGGTAAGGATAGAAATCTTTCACCTGTAAATGAAATAAGGTAAAATCATAAAAATTTCTTTAATAATTTCATTAGATTTGTATATAATCTTAATTGAAAACGAAATTTAATTTTCAAATTTCATAAAACATATCTTTATAATACGCTATCATACTTGAAAATAAGAAAATATAGAATATGAAAGAGGACAACTTAAACGAAAGCAAACATTTAGGTGAGAATGTAAAACATTTGATGCGAGCATTCCATTTACAACAGAATGATCTGGCAGAAAATGCAGGTTATTCCGAAAGCCAGTTATCGAATGTACTGAGGAAAGCCGATATAGACGATGAATCGCTCGAACGTTTGGCAAAAGGACTCGGAAACGGTGTAACCACCGATATGATAAAAGCATACAATCACGAAGATACTGTAAGCTACATTATAAATAATTACACACAAACTGTAGCGGATGGTGGTAAGGGTACGCTTCAACAAAATAATAAATTTCAAGAAGGCAGTGCACAGACACAGACTAATTATAATTACCCCCTCGATGATATCAAAGACTTATATGAAAGGCTTTTAAAAGAAAAGGATAAGCAAATAGAAGACCTAAAAGCTAAACTTTAGAATTTGTTTAAATCTTATAAAAAAAGTTGCATCCGGATAGATGCAACTTCGAAAAAACTAATTAATTTATTTAAAACTTGTAACCAACCGTGAATGCCGCATTTCTATTCTTCCATCCTGTATTCATACCGGAAGATGCACTACCTGTATGAAGAGTGCGCAAACCTAATTCGTAATTAAAGTTGAACGAAAACCGTTTATATTCCAGACCAACTCCCCCAAGTAATCCATAATCGGTATCGCCTGATTTTTTAGATTCATACCGATTAGAAGTAACACTAGTTGTTCCATCTTCATTCCTACTTACCTCCCATGTTTCGTACGTACCTTTTCCTGATATTCCATAAGCAAAATAGCCTCCGGCATTAAAAGTTACATTTACATCCTTCGATAGAGGAACCCTATATCCCACGGTTAAAGGCAATTGAAGATACTTAAGCCTTCTGGAATCCTTCGACAGTGTATAGGTAAGACTATTCGGAGCTGGCGATAAATAAGAGGACGTTCCATTGTCAGCTCCTTTAGTTGTAAACTCAAGACCTGAGCTCAGAAAAAAGCCATTACGCAGAGCATACTCCATGGTTACTCCTCCATTAAATCCAATTATTCCATCCGTGTTATTCGGAGTGGAACCATTACCAATATTGAAGGTTGAGGAGTTAATACCTGCCTTAACACCGAATGTCCATGGTGATTCAGCCTTTTGTGCCTTAATTACGGGAGCTGCGCACAGACTGATTCCCGAGATAGCTAATAGTGCAAACGTTTTCATAAATTTAGGTTTAGTGATTTTAACGCTGCAAATCTAAGAGAAGTTTTAACAATCCAATACTGTCAAAAAAAGAATCATTGTTAAAGATTTAACTCAATTTACCCGATTTATATAAAAATGGGAATAGCAATCTCTTTTTATAAAAAATTTCATAATTGAAGATTCCGGATACATGAAAGTTTATCTATAAAATAGTATGCAAGAGTTACAAAACAATAAGAATTTGAGGATATGCTTATTTTACATGAAAAGGTGACAAATATAGAAATACCACAAAAAAAAGTTCCGCAGAAAAAGTGTTACTTTTGTTACTTTTGTAACCTTTTTAGCGACTACCCATTGATTATAAGATAATTAAAAAAGTAACAGCTACTACCTCAAGTGTCACCTTTTTGTGTAGTAGCTGTTACTTATGTGAGAAGAATGTATACAGGTGTTACCTTGTTACTTCATCGATCAGGTAAAATATCGACTTGAAATTTACATCACTATGTTCAGTCATTCCAATTTCGCAGGTGCGGCTGGTAGAGAAACCGTCTTTGCAACCGGCAGGAATTTGTTCTGCCAGATGCCTTTGCCCGTGCTTATTCAGTTCGGGATATGTGAACCCTCTGTCTCCGGCAAAGCCGCAACAATTGCTTTCGACCATGGCAACTTTGTGAGAGCACATTTTTGCCAACTTATACAGATTCTGTTCCATGCCGATTTTCTTAACCGAACAGACAGGGAATACGCTTACTACCTCACGGGGATTTTTAACAGGAAGCTTTGGCATCACAAAATCGAGCATAAACTCTATAGGGTCATATATCTTGATATCTTTATTAGTATATGCTTCGTGGAAGGTATAAAAACAAGGACTCATATCAAACAGGACGGGATATTTACCTCCTTCGGAAGCCTTATATAAAGCATCTTCTAATTCCTGAGACTTGCGTGCTCCTTCTTCTTTCAACCCTTTGCTAATGAATGCCATACCACAGCAGAGGGCATTAAGTGCTTCGGGGTAAATAATCGTAAAGCCTGCACGTTGAAGCAGTTCTTCCGTTTTGCGAGTCAATTCAACATCTTCCTTCTTGTAGTCCTTCGATTTACCCATCGTACGGTTAATACAGGATGGGAAATAAACGACCTTATTTTCTTGTCCGGGATTAGCTATTGTATGTTTGATTTTTCGTGCCCCCTTAGGCATATACTTATTCCATTTAGGCACAGAATTACATGTAAGGAAACGCATACTGTCTGCAATTCCACCCATCAAAGTATCTCCCAGTACTGTTTGGAAAAAGCCTACAATATTAAGTCCGCTTCTTCCTATATTTGTAATACCGGGCATATGATCGCCAATATATTCAGCTAAATCTATAGCTGTTTCGCTAGCTTCTCTATGGCGTAAATCTTTGATAAATTTTCCTGTATCTATCTTCACAGGGCAAGCCAATGCACAAAGACCATCGGTGGCACAGGTTTCGTTAGAAAAGTATTGTGCATCGTGCAACATCTTCTTCAATCTGTCAGGGTCTTCTCCGGCTGCTCTCAAACGGGATATTTCACGGGCAATTACAATCCGCTGACGTGGTGAAAGGGTCAATCCCTCCGAAACACAATTCGGCTCACAGAAACCACACTCCATACATTTGTCAACCAATTCATGAGCTTCGGGAAGTGGTTTCAGATTCTCTAAGTGAATTTTAGGATTCTCATTTATAATTACTCCCGGATTGATCAACTTCTTGGGGTCGAATATATTCTTGATGCGGAGCATTATCTTATAAGCCGCTTCGCCCCATTCTTTCTCTACAAACGGAGCCATATTGCGACCCGTTCCATGCTCAGCCTTTAGCGAGCCATCGAACTGATTCACTACAATATCCGACAAGTCATCCATCAGCTTAGCATAGCGCTCGACCTCAACGGGTGTCGAAAAATCCTGAGAGAAAACAAGGTGCAGGTTACCTTCTAAGGCATGACCGAATAAAACTGCATCCGTATATTCAAGTCTTTTAAAAAGGTCTTTTATAGCGAGACAAGCTTCTGCCAAACGGGGAACGGGGAATGCTACGTCTTCAATAAGACAGGTTGTTCCTGTTTTTCTTAATCCTCCTACTGATGAAAGCAAGCCTTTACGTGCTTTCCAGTTGAAATTATATTCTTTAGGATCGGATGTAAATACGTAGGGTTGATAGGTAGGAATAGAAGCAACCGCCTTACGAATTGCAGCTTCCTTCTGATCCATTTCTTCCTTTGTATTTGCTTGAATCTCTACTAATAATACACAAGTAGTTTCGGGTAGTTCTTTGAAATAAGCAGGTGCGTCGGGATCGTTTTCTACCGAGCGAATAGAATCTCTATCTAATAATTCGACAGCCGAAACAGGGCTTTCTTTTAATAAAGGAGTTGCTTCGCATGCTTTTTCTATAGTATCGAAAATCATCAAAGTACAAGCCTTGTATTTCTCATCTACAACGGTATGGTAGGTAAGATCGGATATAAAGGCAAGCGTTCCTTCTGCACCGATCATCAAATGCTTGATTATCTCAAATGGATCTTCGAAGTCGACCAAAGCATTGATACTGTAGCCTGTTGTATTTTTAATCTTAAATTTTCGTCTTATTCTTTCATCTAAAACACTATCAGCCTTTATATCATCTCTCAGTTTTTCTATCTCTCTGATGATCTCAGGATGTTTCTGAACGAAAGCCTGTTTACTATCATTATCAGCTGTATCGAGTATAGTTCCATCATACAGAACGATACGGATATCAGCTATTGTTTTATATGAATTTTGTGATGTTCCGCAGCACATACCACTGGCATTGTTAGAGGCAATGCCTCCAATCATAGCCGCATTAATGGAAGCGGGATCAGGCCCTATCTTTCGACCATACGGAACGAGAAAAACATTAGCTCTCGATCCTGTGATTCCCGGTTGAAGTCTTATTTTCAGACCATCGTCCAGTATAGAATACTTCTTCCAATGATGGGTTGCTACCATTAATACCGAATCGGTAATTGCCTGCCCCGATAGGCTTGTACCTGCTGCCCGATAGGTTACCGGAATATTGAGCCTACCCGTTTGACGGATTACCTCTACTGCCTCTTCTTCGGAATGTACCTGCACTACAAGTTTAGGAATAAGCCTGTAAAAACTTGCATCAGTGCCATATGCCAAAAGTTGAAGAGGATTTGTTATCAGACGTTTGGGGTCGATCTTTTTCGACAACTCGCCTATCAGCAATTCATAATTGGGGGGTAACATAGTATTTCGTGTTTTAGTTGATCTTAGTTTGGTCTTGTCTTATTTTAGAATGAATCGTTTTGCGACCTTAAGGTCTTAGACCTATTTATTGCTTTAGCAAGTATAAGTACAACTGATCGTTATAATTAAATAACGTTGGACTAAATGCTTACTGTTGAGTAATACTATGCAATTTATAAAACTTATCTGTATTTATTCACTAAAAACAGTTATTATTCTTTACGAACTCCTAAAAAGAGTTTATCTATATACAAAATATAATGCCTGTAACATTTGATACAAATTTCAGAACTACAATGGTATTAGCTTTGTATACATTCAAATAACAAATACAATTGAGCCATGAGCGAACTTATAAATAATTCAGAAAAAAAGAGAGAACTTCTAAAACACCTGATTCTTCAACTGCATAAAGGAGAAGCTCCTGAGGTAGTACGAAAAAGACTTGAAGAATTACTCAGAAGCATTCCTTACGACGATGTGGTACAGGTAGAACAAGAACTTATTAATGAAGGATTACCAACAGAAGAGGTACTCAAACTTTGCGATATACATACAGCCGTACTCGATGGGCATATCGACCAATCGGCAGCACGTCCCGTTCCTGCAGGTCATCCCGTTGATACATTTAAGAAAGAAAATCAAGAGCTGACAAAAGTAATTGCTCAAACCAGAGAGCTGTTTATCAAAGCACCTAATTTAAAAGAGGAGGAGATTAAAGTCTATCTGATTGAATTGAAAGGATGCTTCAACGCTCTATCGGATGTTGACAAACACTACCTCAGAAAAGAATACTTGCTATTTCCTTTTCTCGAAAAGCACGACATAACAGGTCCTCCCAAAGTAATGTGGGGGAAACATGACGAAACACGTGCCCTACTCAAAGCGGCTCACGAAATATTAAGCATACCCGAAGGTTTGTCTGTGGACGATTTATGTACCGCCATAGCCTATACCTTAGAGCCTGCATTGTCTGCCATAGAAGGTATGATTATGAAGGAAGAAGAGATACTTTTACCCATGTCTATGGATACATTGACGGATGAAGAATGGTATCAGGTGTATCAGCAAACTACCGAATTTGGCTTTTGTCTTTATGATCCTACAGACAAATGGAATCCCGAGAATATAGAAATAAGCAAGGTTACTTATTCGGGTAATGGCAGCATGCAACTTCCAACAGGAAGTTTTTCGGTAGAAGAACTAACCGCTTTATTCAATATACTACCCATGGATATAACATTTGTAGATAAAGACGACAAGGTTAAATTCTTTTCATTAGGACCTCACCGTATTTTCGACAGAAATAGAGCTATTATAGGACGAAGTGTACAACTGTGCCATCCACCTCATAGTGTTCACATAGTTGAGCAGATATTAAGCGATTTCAAAAGTGGTAAGGAAACCAACGCTGCATTCTGGATCAATTTCAAAGGTCGTTTCATATACATCGAATACATTGCAATGAGAAACGAAGAAGGGGAATATCTGGGAGTTATAGAATGTACTCAGGATCTTACCGAGTATCGTAAATTGGAAGGAGAACAACGGTTACTTTCTTATACATCGAAGTAATATGGAAAAGCCATTGGATATAAATCTTCAAACAAAGGTTGCGGAAATGCTCGATCATTATCCTCAATTAGAAGAGATATTACTGGAGCTATCGCCCTCCTTTGCTAAGCTGAAGAACCCAATTCTCAGAAAAACAATTGCAAGGGTAGCAACATTAAAGCAAATATCTGAGATTGCGGGGCTCAATCCGGGAGAAATGATTTCTACTTTGAGGAAAGGAGCAAACCTATGTCCGGCAAATACAGATATTGCCCAATCAGACAATTTCTCACCTAAACCTGAATGGGTGGATGAGAATATGATTGTTGAGGTATTTGATGTCTGCTCTATTCTCGATGAAGGGAGAAGTCCCATGAAACAGATTATTGACAAAGCTCAATCATTACAAGCAGGTCAGATATTGGAATTGATAACTCCATTTGTACCTACTCCTATCATTGATATTTTACAAACAAAAGGATATGTCTGTTGGAGCAAGAAAGAGAATAATAAGATAGAAACTTATATTAAGTAGTTCTAAATATTTAAGGCGATGATTTATCAGTATAACTATCTCTGGTTGTTATGCTTGCCAAAGTAATAAAAAGGTCTTCGACCTTATAAAAAAATAAAGACATGACTATAAAACAAATTCTAAAAGACCTTGAGTCTGCTAAACGCCCTGTTGCAAAAGTGTTGCAAAGCGGAACAAATTTCAAAGTAATAGCTATTGGCTTTACCAAGAATATGATTCTGGATGATCACAAAACTGATATCCCTGCCAAACTGGTAGTATTAGAAGGTAAAGTAGTATATAAGGAAGGTGATAAGATGGTAATGCTATCTCAATATGAAGAAACCCCAATTCCTGCGGGCATTATTCATTCGGTTACAGCATTGGAAGACAGTATCTGTTTAGTAATTAAGGGGTAAACCGTCTATTCCTTTTAAATACCTAAATGAGCCGTTCGGGACAATTCCGAACGGCTCATTTATTTATGTTTAGATAAATATCACATCAACAATCAGATACTCAGAATCAGACTGTAATATGGAAGTGCTTATCAGTAAGCAGTAAAAAACCTGATAGAACACAACAGATCAAAGCATTATAATAATGATTATATTCTTGATGAGCAAAATGTGCAGTCAATGCACCAACTGCAAAAGGAGTTAAAAACAAAACTCCTATATTTTTTACTCCGTGATGCCAAAAGCCCACTAATAATAGGATAACTCCAATTAATTCGGCTGCACCTATTATTATTGTAAAAGGTTTATTAAAGCCAAGAGATAACATACTATCCATCATTGTCTTTTTTTGAAAAACTTTATAAAGACTGGCATATCCAAATATATAGATATAATAAACGTAAGCACACCAATGTAAAACTGTAATTAATTTTTCCATATTCTTTTTTTTTTACAAATGTATTGCATTACTTAGCACTAATCAATTACCTACAAAATTGTAGGTACTACAAACTGTAAAATGAAAAAAGAAAACTCTACAAATTCAATTAATAAAAACTATCTGAATGAAAATTGCGGAATGTTTTTCACTCTATCTTTAATTGGAGGGAGATGGAAGATAAGTATACTTGCTGTACTTCTCGATAATGGCAGCATGAGATATGGAGAACTGAGAAGAAAGATTCCGGGTATAACAGAGCGTATGTTTATTGCTCAGCTCAAGGAACTAGAATCTGATGGACTTATTACAAAAACAGTATATTCTATAAAGCCTCCGCACGTTGAATATCAATTAAGTGAATGGGGATTATCCTTAAAAAACATATTGGATCAAATGAGCGAATGGGGAGAAAAAAATAAAAATCATCCAAACTTGTAACCATTTCAAACTTCGTCTAGTCATATTCATGAAAACAAATTAATAACAACTAAAACAACCAATAATTATGGACTTTATAGAAGAAGGGTTAATACCAATCATTGCTATTTTATCGGCAGTCGCTCTCCCGATAGGATTTGGAATGTATCTCGGACTTATAGCATTACGAACAAAAAGCAAAGAAAATCTGGAGTTGATAAAACAGGGTATAGTGCCTCCGCCTAAATCGAAGCCTACCCCTAACAGATACAGGTCGCTACGCAACGGATTTCTCTGTGTTGGTATTGCGTTGGGACTTATACTCGGAAATATCGCAGTAGAAACATTTCATACTCTCGAAGATATATATATTATGATCGCTTTCGTTCTGCTGTTCCTTGGACTAGCCTACATCTTATTCTACTTTGTTACTAAGGATAAAGACTTAGAAGGATAACACCAATGGATGAAAAGCTACAAATAAAACAGGTTTTAAAGGGGGATACGTCCGCCTTTGCCTATTTTGTAGATACCTATCAGGATATGGCAATAACCATAGCCTTTCGTATCTGCGGAAATAAGCAGGATGCCGAAGATATCGTGCAGAATGCTTATGTAAAAGCTTTTCATAACTTGCATACATTCAGAACTGACAGCAAATTCTCTACATGGTTTTACCGAATAGTATACAATACCGCCCTGACCCACATAAGCAGCTCGGGGTTCAACACAGAATTTGTTGACTACCAACATATGGATACCGAAAGTTCCTTCTCCGAATGGGATACATTGGAGAGGATAAACGAGCAAGAAAGAAAAACCGTTATCAACGACACTTTAGAAAAGATGCCTAAAGACGAAAGCCTATTGCTTACTCTATATTATCTGGAAGAGAATTCCATTAAGGATATAGTTCTGATAACGGGATTGGGTGAATCGAATATTAAAGTAAAACTACATCGGGCACGAAAGCGATTTGCTGATATAATAGGAACAATGATGCATTATGAAAAAGTTTAAGGTCACAGACCTCTCTGTTTATATAAATAAATTATTACATTTATAATATGGAAAAGGATATTAAAAACAATATAGAAGATAGCCAATTCCGAGACTTATTATCCGGAACAAGGCTTGAAGCAAGTGACAATCTGAAGTTCAGAATTATGCAACAGATTGAAACAGAAAAAGCTTTATCGAAACAACAGGCGTCAAAGACACGTTCGGGTTTCGGAAATATACTATCTATACTTGGTGTTATGTACTCTTTGATAGCCATACTTGGTGTTGGTGTATATTTCACTTATGGAAGCAAGGCGCTAATGTCTCCCTCACTTTATATGCCTTTTATATTAATAACATCGGCATGTAGCGTATTTCTGTTCATATCTATTTTTGATGACAGAAGACACTATAAGCAAAAAAAGTAAGGTCGCAGACCTTTATTGTTGTCACAGATAAAGCACTTTATTGTTATAAAATACAGCTATAATATTTAGCAGTATTACAAAAGAAGAGCTCTCAATCCGAGAGCTCTATTACTTCTAAATCTTTAATATTTCCGTCATCTAACACAAACCTCAATAAAGTCCGTACTTTATGAAAGCCGTACTTTCCGGCAGCACCGGGGTTTATATCCAAACAATTGTATTTTTTATCGTACATTACTTTCAGAATATGCGAATGTCCGCAGATAAATAACTTCGGTGGATCAGTCTGCAAAATAGTACGCACTCTTGGATCATATCTTCCGGGATATCCGCCTATATGAGTCATAAGGACATCCACCCCTTCTAAAGTAAATCTCAGGAATTCGGGATATGCAGCCCTTATATCAGCACCATCTATATTTCCGTATACAGCTCTAAAAGGCTTGAAAGCTTCAAACTTTAAAGTCAAATCGAACGAACCTATATCTCCTGCATGCCATACTTCATCACAGTCGGCAAAGTGATGTCTATATTTTTCATCCCAATAGCTATGCGTGTCTGACAGTAAGCCTATTTTTTTCATATTCTAATCTTTTTTAAAATGATGCGACTCTTTATAAGGCACTCCGAAAATTTTCCCTGTAACCTTATCAACAGGGATTTTCCAGATCTTTACATTGCGGACAGCCGGATCTGAATATTTAAAAGGTCGATCTGTATATTGTGCCATCAAGATATCAAGAATCTCCACTTTCTCATCAAAGTCCTCTACGAAAGTCACTTTACCTCGACAGATGACACTGCTTCCTTGTACACGATAGCTACAAGCCACTTCTTCATGTTGATGTGTAATTTCGGAAGGTGTACAAAACGTAATGCAAATACTCGGATTACTTTCGAGTGAACGAACAGCAGTACCTTCTGGTCCTGAATGCAAATAGACAACATCGTCTTTGTATCCAAAATTCATCGGTATAACATAGGGTAAACCATCTGTATCTATCATTCCAGCGAAACACTCCTTACACTCCTTGATTGTACCTTCTATAAATTCTCTTTCCTCGATTGTAATAGTAACCATATTTTTCTTGTATCTGGATTAGACCAAGTGTAAAAGTACAAAAAGCACGGCTTAATAAAAAACTGTGTTTTAAAAATGAGAAGCCTTAGACTTCTTCTATTTATTCACTGTAATATATTCAACAGTTAAGAGAAACTTATTTTCACCATCCACTTCTACACTTACCGGATATCCAACATCATTGTATTTGCAAGTAAATGTGTCTGCACTTCCATCTGCATGTAATTCTTGCAGAGTATTATTCATAAAACATAAAGGAAACCCTTGCCCTTTTATAAAATACCAAGATGGGGTTTTTATATTTTTAAATAAGCCATTCTTATCATCGTACGTTAATGTTGTTATAGAGGTCTGACCTTCAACTGTATTTGTTCCAATATATTTCGTCAGATTGCCTTTCCAGTCATATTCATAAGTATAAAGATATTCTGCACTGTATAGCTTAAGGAGTTCACCACTACTGCCCAACTCCAATGTATCTCGATAATAAGTGTCAGCATTATTTTGCACACAATATACTTTATTGCTGTTATAGGTAAACTTAGTGGTATCAAACAGAGTCACAACAGAAGATAAACGTCCCTCAGTATCGTATGCAAAACTAAGAGTATCTCCTTCCTCAGCAGGAGCTTCATTCATTGACTGAATTATATAAGTTACTCTGTTTTCTTTATCATAACGAAAATAAAGGGTAGCACTCCCTTCATAGCCTTCTTCCAACGATTTATTTATAATCTTTCCGGGAAGATAAATAATATCCGCCTGCCCATTACCACTATCATCATTACAGGACACAAGAGAGAAAGACACTAAAGTGATTAGTGTTAAGAAGTAAAATTTCATAAGATTACCTTTTTTGTTTTGTATTTGTTTGTTAAGAATAAGCACAAAGATATTCATTTTGCCTTTTCGATAAATAAACTTCTCGTATATTTCTTAATTTCGTTCGTTCCAACTTACATATTCAAGTCAATATTTTATCTTTGTTTTTGTTATGAAAAAAAATATTGACGAATTATTTTATGATGCAGTAGATCTATTAAAAAATATGATCTGCATCCCCTCATATAGCAGGCAAGAGAACGAAGTAGCCGATATGATCGAATCATATATCCGAAATATGGGCTTCGCACCTCAACGAAAAGGGAATAATATATGGATAAAGTCTCCCGATTTTTCGGAAGCGAAACCAATCATATTATTAAATTCACACATAGATACAGTAAAACCTGTTTCGGGATGGAATAAAGACCCTTTCGCCCCCATAGAGGAAAACGATCGTTTATACGGATTAGGTAGTAACGATGCTGGAGCCAGTTTGGTTAGCCTTATGCATACATTTTTTCTATTGACACAAAAAATTCAAGACTATAATCTTATATTTCTAGCTTCTTGCGAAGAAGAAGTATCAGGTAAAGAAGGTATAGAATCGGCATTAAAAGAACTACCTATCCCTAGTTTTGCCATTGTAGGCGAACCAACCGGAATGCATCCTGCCATTGCAGAAAAAGGCCTCATGGTATTAGATTGCGTAGCAACGGGAGAATCGGGACACGCAGCACGTAATGAGGGTGTAAATGCGATCTATAAAGCGATGAAAGATATAGAATGGTTCCGTACTTTCGAATTTCCAAACATTAGTGATTTACTAGGTCCGGTAAAAATGTCTGTAACAATGGTTAATGCAGGTACACAGCATAATGTTGTACCCGACAAGTGTTCATTCGTTGTAGATGTACGCAGTAACGAATGTTACAGCAACGAAGAATTATTCCATATTATCAACAAGCATACAGAGTGTGAAGTTACACCCCGTTCATATCGTCTCAACTCCTCCAAAATTGCAATTGAAAATCCTTTTGTGCAACGGGCAATAGTAATGGGCAGAGAACCATATGGATCGCCTACGCTATCCGATCAGGCTTTGATGTCGTTCCCATCTGTAAAAATGGGTCCCGGGGATTCGGCTCGCTCACATACTGCGGACGAATACATAAAACCCGATGAAATAAGGGAAGCAATAGAATATTACTACAAATTATTGAACAGTTTAAGCATTTAAAGTCTAAGACCTTTCCATTACTTTGAACTGTATGAACAACTAAGCTTCTGCATCTTGTTCAGCTTGATCCGACTGGCTTATCAATCTTTCCAAAATATCATCTTTGTGGTATACATTCACCAAGGGAACAGTTTCTACAATTGCAAACGAAGGGTCCAGATCAAGCATTTGAGTGTCAGATGTACTAAATCTCTTAATCAGGTTATACCAAGCTAGTGTTATGCGTTGGCGTGGTTCAAGCTCAATATTACGGAAGATACGATCTACTACAATAAAAGAGAAATCGCCTTTTGCTTTATGCATAGATGGATAACGAGACGATAAATCGACTTTCTTATCCCGTTCCATATTGTAGCATATCAAACGAACATATTTATCGGCATGTACCCCAACCTTAAATCCAACTCTTAGATCGATTCTGAATATCTTACCGGGAACAAAAGTCTTAACCTCATAATCGAATTCATACGGTGCATCTGTTCTTTTAATACGGACAAACCAATACGTATCCGCCCTTTTGGGGAATTTCTTAAATAACGAATAGGTAATTTTACTCTCCAAAGCATGCTTGTTATTTGCTTTGGTGATATATACCAGATTAGTTGCTGTTTTAGGAATTGTAGTATCTTCACTTATTTCTTGTATATGAGCCAAATAAGGTTCATTAACCTGATCATAAGTTGTATAATGACGTTTGATCCGACGACCGTTGAACCACGAATACATCATAAAGAAAATAATTCCGGCTATAAGGATAGATGCAAAACCTCCATGTGCGAATTTCTGCATGTTGGCAACAAAGAAACTAAACTCTATAATGAAAAAGAATAGTGAGACGGGAACACTAAACCAAATAGGCTTCTTCGTTTCTTTGAAATACAAGTAGAGCAACATGGTAGTCATCAACATACTCAGAGTAATAGCCAACCCGTAAGCAGCTTCGAGTCGCGATGAAGATTGGAACATCATAATAATGATAGCACAAAATATCATCATCGTAAAGTTAACAGACGGAATATACATCTGCCCTTTGATGTGTGTAGGGTATTTTATCTTCACATTAGGCCAAAGATTCAGGGAGATAGCCTCGCTTATCACGGTAAATGAGCCACTAATAAGAGCCTGACTGGCAATAATAGAGGCAACGGTAGCCATAGCTACTCCAATGAAGCTAAACCACGAAGGCATCATACTAAAGAATGGATTAATTCCATGCTGCACGAGGGATGGATTATCAATAATCCATGCAGCTTGCCCTAAATAATTAAGTATCAATGTTATTTTAACAAAAACCCACGAGATACGAATATTCTTAAGTCCACAATGTCCCAGATCGGAATATAAGGCCTCGGCTCCTGTCGTACAGAGGAATACCGCACCCAGAATAAACATGGTATGTGGCGCTTCTATCAGAAATCGGATAGCATAAAGAGGATTAAACGCTTTGATCACACTTAAATCCAAAACGAATTGGCTGAGCCCTACAACCCCAATCATAACAAACCAAGCTAACATAGCTGTGCCAAAATACTTACCCAACGAACTTGTACCCATAGGTTGTATAAGGAATATACCCATAACAATAAGCAAGGTAGCGGGTACAATAGGAACTTCGGGAACTATATTATTCAATCCCTCCATAGAGGTTATAACGGTCATTGCAGGAGTAATCACACCATCAGCTAATAGAGTCGCGGCACCTAAAGCGGCAACCACATAAGCCCAACGATATTTCTGCCGAATGAGTGCATATAAAGCTAAGATTCCCCCCTCACCTTTATTATCGGCTCTTAAAGTAAGAATTACGTATTTAAGTGTAGTTTGGATAGTTAAAGTCCAGATTACACAAGAAACCGCTCCAATAATATACTCGGGACGAGAGAGTTGATTGTCGGGAAGTGCCTCCAATACAGATTTCATCACATATAGTGGGGACGTTCCTATATCGCCAAACACTACTCCGATTGCCATAATTATACCTATCGGTCCGAAAGGTACTTTATGCCTTTTATTGCTACTCATAAGTTAAGTAAAAATTAGAATTTAGTGCCGCATTTCTCAATTATAATCATCAGTCGTTTATCTTTCGATCGACAATAAATAGGTCTGCGACCTTATTCGTTAAAAATAGCCAAATGTATAGCTTTTTTCGAACACAACACATTTCTTAACCATAAAATAAGCAGAACATATCTGTAGTTATACATTATTAAGCTCCCAAACATTCTGGTTCCTTGTGCCAATACGAGTATAGTTGCGAGTTACAACCTCACAATAGCATATAGTATTTCTGCTGATAATTAAAATTTATTCACACAATCGATTATTTCTGTTATCTCAGAAAAATTTAATGCAGTGTTCAAGGGTAGACTTAATACCTCATCATGGATTCTTTCTGTTATAGGAAACGAAAGATTACTCCACTCTTTATAAGCCTCTTGTTTATGTGGTGGTATAGGATAATGAACCTGTGTTTGGATACCCTGCTCTAATAGATATTTTTGTAGTTCGTTTCTCTTTTGGCAACGTATTACAAACATATGGAAGGTATGCTCTTCGATAACCCTAACAAAAGGCAGCACAATATGATTGTTTACTATTTCATTTAAATATTTTGAGGCTAACTCTTGTCTGTATATTGTATCGTCTTTCAAGTATTTTAATCTTACAGCTAGTATCGCTGCTTGCATTTCGTCCAAACGAGAATTGATGCCTTTGTATTTATTTATATACTTAGCTTCTGTTCCATAATTAGCCAATGCTCTGATAACTTCTGCCAACTGTTTATCATTTGTGGTGATAGCTCCTGCATCGCCTAATGCTCCCAAATTTTTAGTCGGATAAAAGCTAAAAGCAGTGGCATCACACAACCCTCCTATCGGAAATCCGTTATACACTGCTCCATGAGCTTGGGCAGCGTCATCAATTACTTTCAGATTATATTTTTGAGCAATTTTATTAATTTCATCCATCGGACAACATAATCCATAGAGATGCACGGGTAAAATTGCTTTCGTTTTTGATGTTATTTTCTCTTCAATCTTTTTCGGATCAAGATTATATGTTCTGATATCAGGCTCTACCAATACTGGAGTCAATCCACTTTCGGTTATAGCCAATATTGTAGCAATATATGTGTTGGCTGGCACTATAACCTCATCGCCCTCACTCATTACTCCAAGTTCTTTATAAGCACATAGGATTAATTTAATAGCCTCTAAGCCATTGCCAACTCCTATACAACACTTTACCTGACAATGCTCTGCAAAAGAGTTCTCAAATTGTTTTACTTCTTCACCAAGTATATACCAACCCGAGCGAACAACACGTAAAACGGCTTGCTCAATCTCCGACTGATATTTTTTATTTACTTTTTTGAGGTCAAGAAAGGGAATCATATACTACACCTTTTTTATTTCTTAATAATAGTGGCTAATTTACTCTTTTTATATCCATATAAGAAATAGATAGTCAATCCAATAGCCAACCACATTAAAAACATGAGCCAGTTTGACCATCCCAATTCGGTCATAAGATACAAATTAGTAAGGATACCCAATGTAGGCAATAACGAAAATTTAAATCTATATGCTGCAACAGATAGACCGACCCATGCTATCCAAAAGACAATCAATAGTGGTTTTTCTTCCAAAAGAGCCTTATAATCTAATTTAAATATAAAAAGAGCGAAAGCTATAAGGAATAAAATCGACACTATATACTTTCCATTCACATAAGGCACTTTAAACTTAGCCTTCTTGCTGTATCCTTTATAGTCGAGATATAAAACCCCTGAACAAACAAGTATAAAAGCAAAGAATGTACCTACACTTGTAAGGTCTACCACAAATTGCATATCAAGAAAGAACGAAGGCACACTTACTAATATCCCTGCAATAATAGTTGCAAAAGCAGGTGTTTTAAACTTCTTATGAATTTTACCAAACTTAGGCCACAACAAACCATCGCGGCTCATCGTCATCCAAATACGCGGTTGACCAATCTGAAATACTAATATCGCACTCGTTATAGCTATTACTGCACTTACAGATATTACACCTGCAATAAAATCCATATTGACTAGTTGGAAAACATAGGCCAAAGGATCATCTACACCTAATTCTTTATAGCTTACCATACCTGTCAAGACTAGCGTAATCGCAATGTACAAGACTGTACATATTGCCAAACAGTAAAGCATAGCACGAGGCATATCACGTTGTGGGTTCTTACATTCTTCAGCAGTAGTAGAAACTGAATCGAATCCCACAAAGGAAAAAAAGACAGCTGCAACACCTCCTAACACACCTCCAACTCCATTGGGTGCAAATGGCGACCAGTTTGCAGGTTTTACAAAAAAGAATCCGGCTAGAATTACAAATAAAATAATTCCGACCTTTAGATAAACCAATAGGTTATTCACTGCTTTTGATTCTTTAATCCCAACAAAAACTAATGAGGTAAGCAGTATAATAATACCTCCTGCGGGTAAATTTATCAATATTTTATATCCGAAAATTTCGGGTGCATTGCGATAGATCTCAGCCGATTGCAACACATTGGTCGGAAGATCGGGTAAATCGGCCATCACCTTCTGGTATGACTCGTAAGCATTCAGATAACCAATGGACAGGTAATGCGGAAAATGTATTCCAAACCCTTCGAGCATTGTCGTGAAATACCCCGACCAAGAAATAGCAATAACCATATTGGATACCGAGTATTCGAGAATAAGAGCCCAACCTATCGCCCAAGCAAAAATCTCACCCAATGTAGCATATGTATAAGTATAGGCACTACCACTGGTAGAAATCATAGATGCAAATTGTGCATAACATAAAGCTGTAAAAACACATGCTATGGCTACGAACACAAACAGTAACGAAACGGCAGGTCCTCCATGAAAGGCTGCACGACCAATAGTACTGAAAATACCTGCACCAATTATTGCCGCAACACCAAAAAGTGTAAGGTCTTTTACACCCAGTATTCTTTTAAGTCCATGATCCTGAATTTCTCCAACATGCCCTCCGTTACTAATATCTTTTCTTCTAAATAAGGAATTAAAATTCATTTCTATGTAGTTAAGGTCTCAGACCTTTTTTGTCGTTTCATGAAACACAACAACTATGTTATGATTCTAAAACATATCATTAAACACTTTTTATTTGGTTAGTTCTATTTGGTAGGTATCATACACGACACCTCTGGCTCCAAAGCCTTCTTTTTGGGATATCAACCCTTCGTTGAGAAAATGTCCGTTATCCTCGGTAGATGTACCAAAGTCGAAATACCTCTTTTTATCGAAAACGTTATTTATCAAGTGATCGAACAGGAGGTCTAACGCTCCATTCTCTTTACCTTCTTCCGAAGCAGATATATACTGGGTATGAGCTACAGTATCGGTTTCAAATATTATACATCCGGCTAGTATCTTATCATCTTTTAATGTACAGAACAACCGGATATTATTGCGGAACTTATCTCTAAGGTATTCTATTTCGGATAATGAATGAGTAGCTACTGCCTTATGGTTTTCTTTCAGGTTCTGCTCCAAAACAGTCCAAAATTCGGCGAACGAATCAGATTCACAAACTGTAAGATTCAGCTTATCTGCTTTTTTAATTTGCCTTTTCCTTAATTCGGCATAATCAAGCTTATCAGAGAGATCAATCGTTGAAGAGATAGTTCTTGATAGTAATGTCGCATTATTCCGAAAGAGAGCATACAAATCATCTTGTGATGGATGACGATGGTATATATAAGGAATCGATTTATATATAATTTTACTTACTCCACTTTCTCGAAGATAATCGGCAACTTTATTTATTACCTCAATTGTCTGAGGTGTTTTTGTATCGCATGACAATATTAAACCACCATAGGTTAACCCCTGATGAGAATAAAATACACTGTCCTTAGTATTTGCAGGCAGTAGTGCCACAAGTTTATCTTTCTCAAAAAACATCAATGAGTGATCTGTGAAACGGTCAGAATGATACTCCATATAATCCCGATAAAACAAAAAAGTCCCGTTTCGGGAAGAAGACACAAAGTCATCCCAAACGGACTTATATTCGGCATTATATTTTTCTATTCTAAGTAACATCAAATGTCAATCGTTAGAGTTACCATTGGGGTCTGTGACCTTAATTCCCATATATCTTTTTAAAATCACTATACTTACGGATATAATCTTCTTCGGTATATGCCTCAGAAGCAAGAACCAGACAAATAGCTCCTGATGAATAATTGTATTCTTTAGACCATATTCCGGGCAAAACATGTATACCTTCTGTAGGCCTGTTTACACTTATCGATCTTTTACTCTTTCCATCATCCAGTTCAACATCAAAGCTACCACTGGCAGCTAAAAGAAATTGATGACATTGTTTGTGTGCATGCATCCCTCTGGTTTTACCGTAAGGAATATCATATACAAAGAAAACACGCTTCACATCAAAAGGAATATCCACGGAACAATGTATTGGTGTTAGATTTCCTGCTCTGCTTTTTATCGTAGGTAATTCAATCTGAGAACATCCAAAAACGGTATTATTCTGAACTATTGTTTTACATTCTTGAATAGATTCAGACTCCAAGGTATTCACCTTTGTCTGACCTTCTTCTATTTTTAGAAATTGCTTAAACTTTTTGAAATTACGAATATATTCATCCTCATTATAAGCTCCAGACGAGATTACAAGGCAAACCGAATTTGTTGCAAAATTCTCTAATGTACGCCACATTTTTGCTGGAACATACAATGCCTTATAAGCTCTATTGAGTTGATAAGTTCGCGTTTCTTTGCCATCATTCAAAACGACATCAAAACTTCCGGAAAGGGCAATTATTATTTCTTCCTGCGTTTTAAAGGCATGGCTGCCTCTCTTCTGTCCCGCAGGAACATCGGATATCCAATAAACGCGTGCTATTTTGAACGGAATTTGTCCGCCTTCTTCAATAAAAGAAAGATTACCTCTTGCATCTTCTACTTTAGGAAGATCCAAGATTTGTTCCTTGACTTTTATTTTTGAAGCCATGGCTCAGGATTCAATTTAGTTGTTCCCTGCCACAACTGGAAATGTAGTTGAGAGTTTCCAGTATCCGAATCGGTATAAACCGTACCTAGAGCTTGTCCGGCAGATATTTTTTGTCCTTGTTTAACAAAAATCTGCTGAATATTCCCATAGAACGAATAATACCCTCCATGTCGTACAATAATACAGTTATTAAATCCGGGGAATGCTACCACACGTGATACTTCTCCTCCGAAAACGGCACGGGCTTGAGCTCCCGATCGGGCTTGTATATCTATACCATTGCTATTGGTAGTTACCCTCCATCTACTGTTCTGTTGCGTACCAAAACGTCCTACAATACTATAACTACCAGTTACGGGCATTGGTAAGCGTCCTTTATTAGCCGCAAAATTGGATGAAAGTTTGAAGTTCTCGGCTGTTACCGTAGGCGTAGCCATCGCAACTTCTTCTCGCTCTCTTGGTGATTCTCTTTCAATCTTTGGAGCAACCTCCTCTTCTTCGGGCTCTTCTGATTTTGCAGGGGGCTTAGTAGAAGTCCTTGCAGCTTCGCGTCTTGCCCTTTCGGCTCGTTCCGCACGCTCTGCCCGTTCTCTCTTCAATTTCTCCCGTCGAGCTTGTTCTTCTGCCAAACGTCTGGCTTCACGTTCCTGACGTTCAACTTCCTGAGCAATCAGTTTCTCTATTTGAGCATTCAGATTATCTGCTTGCTTTTGCTTGGTTTGTAATATACCTTGTAATTCTTTCTGCTTTTTACTTGCATCCGAGACTTCCTGTTTATGTACCTGTTCTTCTTGCTGTAAGTTAGTTTGCTCTTTTTCTCTATTGCCTAGCAGAGCATTCTTTTCGGCTTTCGATTTCTCTAGAGCTGCTTTTTTCTCCTCTAAAGTCTTTTGTTTTTGTTTGATATCAATAATCTGATTATCCCGCCATTCCGAATAATCTTTTAGATACTTCATTCGGCGAAGCGATTCAGCCAGAGAACTTCCCGACAAAACAAACAACAATTTATTGCCACTTTGTTTTCTCAGAACTATACCCTGAACTGCTCTGGCATATGATTTCTGCTGATTTTTAAGATTTGCAGTAAGTATGATTATCTCTTTTTCGGTAGTTGCCTGTTGCTCAGAAATAGCAGCAACTTCCTGATTAAGCAAAGAAATCAATCGCTGACGTGAACTGATCTGTTCTGTCAAAAGATTGATTCTACTTAATAATGTGGAGGTATTTTTTTTTGTCTCATTCAGCAGCAAAGTTGTACTCTCTATTTCGCGTAGGGCCAATTTTCTCTTATTCTCCAGATCTTTTATATTGTTTGACTGGGGAAAGACAACTAGAGTTGAGAGAAATAATATAAATACAACAAGTACTGATCTCATTTTATCACTTAAAGGTCGCCGACCTGTTTGTTGCTCAGGTAAGCGCACTCACCAAAAGCTTGTTATAACTAAATAATGTTACTACAATTGTTACCTTACTTAATATAGTTCTTCAGAATATCTAATACTGAGACCTTAGTATATTTAGAAGGGAGGCTATTATCTACGGTCAATTCTTTATTAAAGTCCAATCCGGAATTTGACATAATAAGTTTTACTTTCTTCTTATTGATGTCAACATTAGCTTCCATCGTAGTAGGATACAAAGATGCGGATTCTTTTACAAAATCGCTATATATCCATCTCAATGAATATTTTCCATCTCTTGCCGTAATATGGGTAGCTGACACCCTGTCGTTCGGATCGATAACGAAACGATACGATAATCCTGTTTTATCTTTCGTTTCCAGATGATACTTGCCTCCATTCATCGAAATATCGTATGCATTGTAATCACTTGCTACTACACGACTTTTTCCGGGAATAAATAAGGCATCTGTAAATAAGGCTTGCAGATTATTATAATTAAATTGGACACCACGTTCCTGCTCTAAATCTTTGATATTTTCAACCGCGTATTTCTTCGACAAGCGGTCTATAACATATACCGAATCGGGAGTAATAGTTACACGAATAACTTCAGAATTGATAAAGGGAGCACGTACCGATAATTGAATAATCTCGTCTCTTACGATTTTAAGCTGGCTGTTAACCTTCATGCCCGATGTTTTAGATCCCGAAATCATTTCGAGCGAAATTTTCCCACTGATTGTTTCATAATCGGTTTCTGATGCCAATACATCCTTAACTACCTGATCGTGTGTTTTTGAAACTACCGAACCATCGTTGCTGACTATCGTTTTCGATGACTTACAAGAAGAGATCACAACAAGCAAACTAAAGAATAAAACGAATTTATAGATATTTCTTACCTTACTTACATTCATCATTTCAAAGAATTAGGTGCAATAAATGTTTTTGTTTTAATCTTTTGATCCAGAGTTTTCGATTCGCTGCCTTTTTCTTTGGCTCTTTCCCAATATATGACGGCATTTTCTTTGTCATCCATCATATACAAAACATCACCATAATGTTCCAACACCTCCGCACTTATCTCTTTTTCCTTTTCCTCGCTGTATTTTACGGCATTTTCCAAATATATTTTTGCAGTAGTATATGCTCCTTGCATAAACAATATCCATCCGTAGGTATCGAGGTAAGTAGGATTAGTAGGCTCAGCCTTTATAGTTATGCTACTCATATTTTCAGCCCTATCAAGATCTTTATGAGCCAGCGAAAGGTAATAGCTGTAGTTGTTCAGTACCCCCAGATTCTGAGGATTATATTTCAAAGACTGATCGAACTCAACAAAAGCACTATCCTGCTGTTTCAGTTCATAATATATGCTTCCCTTTTGTCCATAAAATTCAGATAATAAACGGGGGTTATCTTGTGCAAAAACAATTCCATCCTCCAGAGTTTTCAATGCTTCTTTAAATTCTTTTTTCTGATATTGACCTACCGAAAGGTAAAAATAGAACAAAGGCTCTTCGGGTAAATACACAATTGCCGATTTACAAACATCTATAAGTGCATCTATACTGTCTACATCTGTCGATTGCAATAATTGCTCCCAGCCTACAGGATTTGTAGGATCGGATTCCGCATAAACCCGGTATTGAAAATTAGCTTCTTTTTTTCTATCCTGCAACATTAACAAATTACCATACAGCAAATTGAATTTTGCCTCCTGCGGATGTTCCACCATCAGGGAATCCAAGAGCAAATATGCAGGCTCCAAATCCTGTTGACCTTGCTGAAGTATGCCGATATACTGGCTTAATATACCGATTTTAGTATCTATATCTGTTTTGGAACTAAAAAGCGCTGCACGAAGTTCGGCCTCTGCTTTAGGTTGATCGCCAACTGTCTGGTAATAATTAGCCATGGAAGTTATCAAATAAGGATCTTCGGGATCAATCGATTTAGCCTTACTCAAAGATGCATAAGCCTCTTTATTTTTCCCTTCCTGCAGGTAGAGATTTGCCAACAAGATATAATACCTGATATCATCGGGATATTTATCAATATACTTTTGAACCTCAGCGTATGCTTTTTTCTTATCGTTCAGAGCCGAATATAATTTAAATTTCTGGATAGTGATTTTTTCGTTCATACCCATAGTACGCTCCAAATCGTTCAATGCCTGAATAGAATTTAACAAATCCCCATCAAGGCGATACACTTCCGAGAGGTACATATACAATTCTATTTTTAGAGGATTCTGATTTATGAGCTTTTGATAAACAGAAGCTGCATCTTTATAATCCTGTCTTTCAGCTAAAGCAGAAGCCAAAGCCATATTATAATAGAAATTATCGCTATCATAACCCACAGCTCTCTGATAATACGCATATGCCTGATCTTTATTCTGAATAGAGTTAAAGAAATTACCCAATTCAAATAATACACTGGCATTTGTAGAATCTATTTTCATACAATATTGCAGAAAGTCGTATGTTGCTCCATACTTCTCAATAGATTTAGAATTCATGGCATTATAAAAATAATAATCAAACTTGCGTTGATCATCCAAGCTCAGAACCGGACGGTTTACGTCACCTTTAACTGTCTGTGCAAATATATTACTGATGCCTAAAACAAATACTATAAGGAATAAGATCGGGAATTTATAGTTTGACATATATATTTATGTGCTTAGTGTTTAGCTGATTTTCATTTTCCGGTATGCCCAAAACCACCTGCCCCCCGGATCGTTTCTTCTATGGTATCTACAGCATCCCACTCCACAGTAGCATGAGCCGCAATGACCATCTGACAAATACGTTCTCCGTTCTGGATCGTAAAAGGTTCGTTAGATAAATTTACAAGTATTACACGTATTTCACCTCTATAATCCGCATCAATAGTTCCCGGCGAATTAAGAACAGTCAGACCATGCTTAAAAGCCAATCCGCTGCGTGGGCGTATTTGGGCTTCATATCCCTTAGGTAACTCTATGAATAAACCAGTGGGAACAAGTTTTCTTTCAAGAGGTTGCAACACTATATTTGTATCTATATTAGCTCTCAAATCAAGCCCTGCCGAATATTCTGTTGCATACTCTGGAAGGGGGTGAGCCGATTTATTTATAATTTTCACTTTCATATCTTGTGTATTCTGCTGTTCAATCTGTTGCGAAATTAATTAATTCTTTATCAAAGATAGAGTAATTCGCTAAAAACTTAACATTTAATTAGGTTTCAACATTTTGATAAAGGAAATGTTCATTAACGCTATGGCAAAAAGAATCAAGACAATCCCTATCCACTGATAAACATTGACCGATTCATTTATAAAAAGATAAGCCATAGACACCGAAACGGGCAATTCTATAGAAGCTATAATACCCCCCAGACCGACACCAACCAAGGGCATTCCTTTAGTGAAAAGCAAGGGAGGAAGAATCGTTCCGAAGAAAGCAATAATAAGCCCCCAAGTCCACAATACACTGGGATCGAATTTCTCCAACAAAGAATATCCCCAAACGAGCGAAACCATTATTAAGGAACCGATTAACATAAACATACTACGAACCATCGGACGATAGCCCGTTGCTATATTATTTGTCGCCAAAAATGTAAGGCTATAAGAAATAGCAGCCAGAAATCCCCAGAAAACACCTCTCCAATCTAAATCTGCATCCGCATTTAATACATTTGTCGCTAAAACGGTACCAATCAAAACAACCACTATAGAGACCAGTTTTATAGGAGCCGGTTTAATCTTATTAACCACAAGATCAACAACCACACCTATCCATACCGATTGCATCAGCATTACAATACATACCGAAACAGGTATATACCTCAATGAAAGATAGTAAAACGTGCTTGTTAACCCCAACGGAATACCTCCAAGAAGTAATTTAATAATATCTTTACGATGAGGACGATCCGCAACCCTTGAAGGCGAAATCCTGTTAAATATTAAATTCAGCAAGATCATAACTGATGCTCCAAGAAGCGCCTGGGCAAATGTCAGCTCAGCAGTCGTATAGCCATCTGCCAGCCCTTTCTTTATAAATGTGGCTACAATTCCATAACTTGAAGCTCCAATAGCAACAAATAAAATACCTTTTAGTGACTTATTATTCATCTTTTATCTCTTTCTCAACTCTTCTTCAGAGTATTTAAGGTCTCAGACCTATTTATTTACTTTGGCAAGTAATTGCAACTGACAGTTACAACTACTTGCATTGTAGGATTTAATACTTACCGTTACTTAAGTATAACTGTATCTTCGATATGCTTCATCAACCCATCACAGGCGTCTTCCAATAAATCTAAAACCAATTCGAAGCCATCCGCTCCCATATAATATGGATCGGGGATATGATCGTAACCGTGTTTCTGAGAAAACTCAACCATTCGGTGTACCTTTTTTTGCGATTCCAGATCGGGACTTAACCTCATTATATTACTATAGTTGCTATCATCCATCGCAAGAATGATATCAAAATCATCGAAGTCGTTTACCGTAAATCTTCGGGAAAGCGAATCGAACACATAATCCCTACGTGTTCCATGACGGCGCATACGATGATCGGGCAAGTCTCCATCATGATAACCTGATGTTCCGGCAGAATCTACCTCTAATTTATCATCTAATCCCTTTTCTGAAATAATATGTTTCATTATACCTTCCCCTGCCGGAGAACGGCATATATTCCCGAGGCAAACAAACAATATTTTATATTTTTTCTTTTCCATTATCAATCACTTTAGTTACAAAATGACACAAAGATACAACTCTTACGCAAATAAATCACCCTCACTACGGCGTTCTAAGTAACGATCCACCAGTCGAGAGATAGCAAAATTAAATAAATCAGCTTGATCAATTTTCAAAAACCGCTCTTGAATAGCTGCATCTTCAGTAATTGTAACAGTATAAAAATTTGCATAAATTATACGGTGAGATAATACATGCTTCAGTGTTATACCCATGGGATGGATTGATATATTTCCGCCCTTTTCGAAAATTTGTAAAAAAGCTTCTGTCTCCTGCAATTGATCTAAAGTCAATTTCTCTTCTGTTTCAATAAGAGGCAATTCATACAGATTTTTCCAAATATCATTTCCCGTACGTTTATTCAAAAACATGAAAGAACCAATTCTTATATCGAGATAGTTAAAATATCGCTCCTTCACCTTAGTTTTCCCTTGCTTCACGGGATAAGCCGTCACTTTATTCTGGCTATATGCCAAGCAAATATCCGAAAGAGGGCAAATACTACAATTGGGAGATACAGGTACACATTGCAATGCCCCGAATTCCATTATTGCCTGATTATGTTCTCCGGGATGCTTTTGATCCAACAATTCGTTTGCCAGATCGGTAAAAAGCTTTTTACCCTGAGTTGTATCTATCGGAGTAGCTATTCCAAACAAACGGGACAAAACTCTAAAAACATTGCCATCTACTACAGCATGAGGTAATTCGAAGGCAAAAGAGCCAATAGCCGCTGCCGTATATTCGCCGATACCTTTTAAAGACAGAATATCTTTATAAATTGAAGGAAATACACCATCGAAATCGGAAACGATCATTTTAGCTGCCGCATGCAAATTTCGAGCCCGACTATAATAACCTAACCCTTGCCACAATTTCAACACTTCATCTTCATGAGCTTCAGCTAACGAAGCCACTGTAGGAAAGCTTTCTGTAAAGCGTGTATAATAATCGTACCCCTGAGCAACGCGTGTTTGTTGCAAAATTACTTCCGATAACCAAATAAAATACGGGTCCTTAGTCTCACGCCACGGTAAATCCCTTTTATTTTGATCGTACCACCTTATTAATATATGGCTGATAAAAAAAGCCTCTCTATCTATAATCAAATCACCTGTTTTCAATCGACACTATTTTAAACTTAAAAAACCATTAAGGTCTCAGACTTTTTTTAATACTTAGCAAGTAAAACAACTATAATTAGTTATAACCTTATAATATAGCATTCAATAGTTGAAATTTCTTAAATAAGCACAAAGATACTTCATAATTAAGGTTTAGAGAGAAAATAATTAGTTTTTAATGAAAAATGCCTTTCATTTATTTTTAAAGGAAATAAAAAAGCTATATATTTGCAGTCCAAAAAATTAGTAATTAACAATAAAAGGAAATACAAAAATGACAAAAGCAGATATCGTTAACGAAATTGCTAAAAATACTGGCATCGATAAGGCAACCGTTCTAACAGCCGTGGAATCTTTTATGGAAGTAGTGAAAGACTCTCTAAGTAAAAGCGAGAATGTATATTTGAGAGGTTTTGGCAGCTTTGTTGTGAAGAAGCGTGCTCAAAAAACTGCTCGTAACATCTCTAAGAATACAACAATTATCATCCCTGAGCACAACATTCCATCTTTCAAACCTGCTAAAGTTTTTGTAAATCAAGTCAAAAAATAAGTAGAGTATTAATTTCTAAAATATAAAAGATATGCCAAGCGGTAAAAAAAGAAAAAGACATAAAATGTCTACGCACAAACGCAAAAAAAGACTTAGAAAAAACAGACATAAAAAGAAAAAATAATCTTTTTCACGTCTTATTTTAGAAGAAGTAACAAGAACAAACTTAAATCTATCATAACATTTTAAGTTTGTTCTTTGTGCATTTCAGAGTGTCACGATCCTATAATATACAGCCTGAAAACTGTATCGGTACAAATTTAATAGTCACAAGTAATAGAAAATGAATAGCGAACTTGTAGTTGATGTTCAATCGCAAGAGATTTCTATTGCCGTGTTGGAAGACAAGAAACTTGTCGAACTTCAGAAAGAGGCAAGAGACATCTCATTTGCAGTTGGCAACATTTATGCCGGGAAGGTTAAAAAACTTATGCCGGGGTTAAATGCTGCATTTATTGACATTGGGTACAAAAAAGATGCTTTTCTTCATTACTTAGACTTAGGTCCTCAATTTAAATCTGTAGATAAATTTTTCAAACAAGCCTTAAGCGACACAAAACGATTTCCGCTAATACCTAAGATGCCCCTCGAAACGGACATTGACAAAGATGGCAGCATCAGCGATGTACTGAAAGTGGGACAAGAAATTTTGGTTCAGATAGCCAAAGAACCTATCTCAACCAAAGGTCCAAGACTAACATCGGAATTGTCGTTTGCAGGTCGTTTTTTGGTATTGATCCCTTTCAATGACAAGGTATCGATCTCGCAGAAAATAAAATCCAAAGAAGAGAGAGCCAGACTTCGTCAACTCATTCAAAGTATAAAGCCTAAAAACTTCGGCGTAATAGTTCGTACAGTAGCTGAAGGAAAAAAAGTTATCGAATTAGATAACGAACTAAAAACGTTAGTGAAGCGTTGGGAGGATAATCTTCCTAAAATTCAGAGGGAAAAACTTCCTACATTAATATATGAAGAAACCGGACGTATTGTGGGTCTCCTTAGGGATGTATTCAACCCATCATTTCAGGCTATTCATGTAAATGACAAGGAAGTACATAACCAAATCAGGGATTATATCAGTATTATAGATCCTGAGAAAAGAGATATTGTAAAGCTTTATACAGACGAACTCCCCATTTTCGATAGTTTTGCTGTTACCAAACAAGTGAAAGCTTTGTTTGGTAAAACCGTAACTTTCCGTAACGGAGCTTATTTGATCATAGAACATACCGAAGCTTTACACGTAATAGATGTAAACAGTGGTAACAGGTCGAAGAACAAAGAAGCAGGGCAAGAGAACAACGCATGGGAGGTTAACTCAGCAGCAGCCGAGGAAGTTGCCCGACAATTAAGACTCCGCGATCTGGGAGGAATCATTGTCATAGACTTCATCGACATGTCGGAAGGCGAACACCGCAGCAAGCTGATTGCAAGAATGCAGGAATTAATGGCTAATGATAGGGCAAAACACAATATATTGCCTCTGAGCAAGTTTGGACTGATGCAAATCACACGCCAACGCGTGCGTCCCGAAATGGTAGTAGATACTACCGAAATATGCCCTACATGCTTTGGAAAAGGCGAGATTAAACCCTCTATATTATTTACAGACTCATTAAGATCTAAGATAAGTTATTTAGTCCAAAAACTAAATGTGAAGAAATTCACCTTACATGTACACCCTTATGTCGCAGCGTTTATAGACAAAGGATTCCCCTCGTTAAAATCGAGATGGAAGTGGAAATACAGCTTCGGGATGAAAATCATTCCCGACCAAAGCCTGGCTTTTCTCGAATATCGATTTTTCGATCAGAACAAAGAGGAAATAGATCTCAAACAAGAGATAGAACTCAAATAATATAAATGGGTGAATTCAACTAGAGTTCACCCGTTTTTTATTCCTCTAAGAGAGCCTATTTTATACAGAACTTAGTATATTTGCAAGTCTTTTTCGAGATTTAAGGTCACAGACCTTTTTTATTGTATAATAACTAAGTAACAGTAAATACTTATTGTTACATTTTTCAACTATAACTGTCTCTCACTATTATACTTACCAAAGTAACAAATAGGTCTGAGACCTTACTAATATTCTATGAATAAAAAGTATAACCGAACATTAGTTACTTCTGCCCTACCCTATGCAAACGGACCGGTACATATTGGTCACTTGGCAGGAGTATATATTCCTGCTGATATATATGTCAGATATTTGCGTCTTAAAGGCGAAGAAGTAATACATGTCGGAGGATCTGATGAACACGGTGTACCTATCACCATACGTGCCAAGAAAGAAGGAGTAACTCCTCAGGATATTGTAGATAAATATCATGGTATTATCAAAAAATCATTTGAGGACTTTGGCATTGCTTTCGACATATATTCTCGCACCAGCTCTGAGATACATAAAGAAACTGCATCAGACTTTTTCCTGAAATTATACAATAAGGGAGAATTCGAAGAACAAACCAGCGAACAGTATTATGATGAAGAAGCTAAAATGTTTTTAGCTGACCGTTATATAACCGGAGAATGTCCGTATTGCGGAAACCCGAATGCCTATGGAGATCAATGCGAATCCTGCGGAACATCTTTGAGTCCTACCGATTTAAAGAATCCTAAGTCAAGCATTACCGGTAATCCTCCGATTATGAAGGAAACAAAACATTGGTATCTGCCTCTTGATAAACATGAAGCATGGTTGAAGCAATGGATTCTTGAAGATCATAAGGAGTGGAAATCAAATGTGTATGGTCAATGTAAATCATGGCTAGACATGGGGTTACACCCTCGTGCAGTAAGCCGCGATTTAGATTGGGGAGTACCTATTCCATTAGAAGGAGCAGAAGGAAAAGTTCTGTATGTATGGTTCGATGCTCCTATCGGATACATCTCAAATACAAAAGAGCTATTACCGGATAGCTGGGAAAAATGGTGGAAATCGGAAGATACAAAGCTTGTGCATTTCATAGGTAAAGACAATATCGTATTCCACTGTATTGTATTTCCTGCGATGTTGAAAGCTGACGGTTCATACATTCTTCCTGAAAATGTTCCTGCCAACGAATTCCTCAATCTTGAAGGTGATAAAATATCCACTTCACGCAATTGGGCAGTATGGCTTCATGAATATTTGGAAGAATTTCCGGGACAGCAAGATGTTTTACGCTATGTATTAACAGCCAATGCCCCAGAAACTAAGGATAACGATTTCACGTGGAAAGATTTCCAAGCCCGCAACAATAATGAACTGGTAGCGATACTTGGTAATTTTATCAACAGAGCACTAATTCTTACTCAAAAATATTTTGACGGTAAAGTTCCCGCAATTCACGAGCTGACCAACTACGACAAAGAAACTCTGGCGGAATTTGCGGATGTTAAGCAAAACGTAGAAAAGTATCTAGACAATTATAGATTCCGTGATGCTTTAAAAGAGGCTATGAATTTGGCTCGTATCGGCAATAAATATCTGGCAGACACCGAACCTTGGAAAACGGCTAAAACAGATATGCCACGTACCGAGACTATTCTCAACATCGCTTTGCAAATAACAGCCAATCTGGCTATTGCATTTGAGCCATTCCTTCCTTTCAGCACTAAGAAAATAAAGGAATTCTTGAATATCGAGCATTTAGAGTGGAATCAATTGGGACGCACTGATATACTTTCAGTAGGTCATACTTTAAACCAACCAGAATTACTCTTTGCTAAAATAGAAGACGAAACTGTTGAGCAACAAATACAAAAGCTTCTGGATACTAAAAAAGCAAATGAAGCATCTGAATATAAGGCTGCCCCAATAAAACCGGCCATTCAGTTCCCAGACTTTGAGAAAGTAGATATTCGGGTGGGAACCGTTCTTGAGTGTATTAAAGTCCCTAAGGCTGATAAGCTATTACAGTTTCTTATAGACGACGGTATCTCTAAACGCACTATTATATCAGGCATCGCCCAATGGTATAAACCCGAAGATTTAGCAGGTAAGCAGGTATGCTTTATAGCTAATCTTGAACCTAGAAAATTAAGAGGAATTGAATCTTGCGGAATGTTGCTTTCGGCAGAAAACAGCGATGGAAGTTTATCTCTCATCCAGCCTTCTGCATTAATTACTCCGGGAAGTAAAATAGGATAACTTATTGTAAAATAAGACAGAAAAAACAGGAACGGGTATCCAAATATTTGGATACCCGTTCCTGTTTTTTAACATTTATACATAATAAGAATTACTAAACGAGCTGTCAATCAAACGATTTAGAATACTTATAAGAAATATCTAACACTCATAAATTTACGATCTAATTCTTTGACAATGGGCAAATTACTACGACTGCAAACATCTAGTATATTTAAAATCATCCTAAAAGAAGAAAATAGCTATTGAAAAAACCTAAGCAGACTATCTTTGAGCAAGAGTCATGTTGACACATGCTAATAATTATAAAAATCAAGGAGTGTCTTTTATGAAGAAAACAATAAAGTTATATCTTTTATTTATATTTTCTATGCTATCTTTTATTTCCGGATATGCTCAAGTAGGTATTAACACTGAAAATCCGGATGAAAAAGCCATATTAGAGATTGTAAGCAGTGATAAAGGGGTGCTTGTACCTCGAATGACTGAAGTTGAAAGAGATCTCATCAAACCTTCTGCAATAAACCAACAAAGTTTACTTATATTCAATACAGACGAAGACTGCTTTAACTATTGGCACAAAATAGATAAAGAATGGAAAAGCGTTTGTGGTAAGATAGGGAAAGCTGAGTTTGAAATCACAGACTGTAAAGCCGTAACCGTATCGGGTCAATATTTATCTGCTACAGCTCTCACATCTACGAACTACATTACAGTACCTGTTAAAGTAACCAAAGTAGGAACTTATACAATAACAGCTATGCCCGACCCTGCGAACGGCTATTACTTTACCACCTCCGGTGAGTTTCTGGCTACAGGGACTTATAATATTATTGTGCCCGGTGCAGGTACCCCAACTAATTATACTACTAACGGACAATTAGGGAATGACGTAAAAATCTCATTGAATGATGTTCTGTCAAGTTGTTCTGTTAGCATTATCATTGAAGATTCCAGAGTAAAACCGCTGTATTCAATGACCTGCGGTTCCACTAGAGTAAATGGAGTATATAAGGTGAACACCCCTCTAAATGGTACAAATACTATAACCATGACCTTAGCTGTAGACCCTACAGCAACAGGAGCAAGTTATATCATTACCACAAACACCGTTGACGGCATCAGTTTCGCCGGTTCAGGCATTTTAATAGTTGGTACCAATCAAACTGTTACATTATACGGAACAGGTACTCCCACTTCTATAGACTCAAAAAGAATGACGATAACATCTAACAGTAAATCGGATGTCGCGACATGTTCTGCCACAGTAGTAATGGCTTATACTAAGAAAAAAATACTCAGTATAGGAACATATACCAACTCATATGGATACAACTTTAGTGGTACGGCTTATTCGAATCAACTCTTAACGACCCAGACCAACTTTGGAACTCAAGCAAATAGTCTTATAAAAGCAGAGGGTTTTGACTTTATAAGCCCGGGAGACTTTGCTCCCAGTTTGGCTCAGCTACAAACAGCGCTGAATCAAAAGCCTGATATTGTTATTCTTGGAGTTTGGTGGAATCCCACTGTTCAGATGGCTGATTTATTGGTGACCTATTTAGCAAACGGAGGCGTTATGCTTGCTTTTATGGAAGAAGATGGAGGTACGAGAATACTACAACGCCTGTTTGCAAATACCTCCATATCGGGAAATTTAGTAAATGCAGCAGGAGCTGTATACAGATATCCATTTACAAACGATGAAATATTAAATGGTCCGTTTGGTGATATCAGGGGGCTTCAATGGGGAGAAGATGCTTCTCAAACAAGAGCAATGTATAACCTGCCAAGTAGCGAGATAAGCATTTACTCAAATGATCAGGACGTTTCCACTCAAAATGCCGGCACAGGTGGTATTACAGCATTTAAGCACAACACTCTAAATCTGATCTTTGTTTCGGATGGAGGCTTTAATTCTGCCACATCCAATGCTCCTTCCGACATGATTATTTGTCCATTTAATATTAATGCAAGCAAATTTCCAATTCCTAAAACCAATTATGGGAGAGGCGCTACAAAATATTCTGTTTATAATTCAATCTTCACAGCTAATGCATTGGCATGGGCTATAAAAACAGCACAATTCGGAAAATAAACTGAAACAAACAATAAAAGTTATACTCTCTAAAAAGGCAAAACCTAGAGGTCTCAGTCTTAAAATAAAAAAGAACCAATTTTATCAAATTGGTTCTTTTTTATTTTAAGATTCTATCAGTCAATCGATTCAGTTATCTTCCGACAATGAGTTCCAACCCTGAGCCTTAAGCTCTATTTCGGTACTGTCTCTTGTCTCCAAAGCCAGCCCTAAAGATTCGTTTGTAATATGCCCTATTACACGTACACCTTTCATCTTCGACACTTTATCATGCAGATGCAAGGGAACAGTAAATAGAAGTTCATAATCTTCACCACCATTAAGAGCTACAGTCGTAACATTCAGATTAAACTCTTCTGCCATTACGGCTGTTTGGTAATCCAAAGGGAGTCTCTCTTCATAGATTCTGCAACCGACTTTGCTTTGTCTACAGATATGAATAAGTTCTGACGACAAACCATCAGATATATCCATCATTGAAGTAGGTACAATACCTTCATTTGCTAAAGTTTCTATTATATCCTTACGTGCTTCGGGTTTTAATTGTCTTTCGAGTAAATACTCTCTCCCCGAAAAATCAGGAGTAAAATCGCTTTTACCGTCAAAAACAGCCTTTTCTCTTTCGAGAAGCTGAAGCCCCATATAAGCAGCTCCCAAATCCCCCGAAACACAAATAATATCATTTTCCTTTGCTCCGGCACGGGTTACAATCTGACCTTCTATGCCTTCTCCAATACAAGTAATAGATATGCATAAACCGGTTAAAGATGCCGAAGTATCTCCTCCTACAATATCTACTCCATATTGCTCACAAGCCAGTTCCAGACCTGCATAAAAATCTTCCAGGTCTTCCACCGAAAATCGTTTCGACACACCCAAAGATACAGTTATCTGCTTAGGTTGCCCGTTCATTGCATAGATATCCGAGAAATTTACAACTGCCGATTTATAACCCAGATGCTTTAAAGGAACATATATCAGATCGAAATGTATCCCTTCGAGCAAAAGGTCTGTTGTGACCAATACTTTTTGATTCGTATTTTCGGCATATGAAAGAATAGCTGCATCATCTCCAACCCCTAAAACAGAGCTTGAGTGCTTTAGCTTAATATTTTCTGTCAGATGCTTTATCAGACCAAACTCTCCGAGTGAAGCAATTTCAGTACGTTGTTGCATTATTTATTCAATCTTTTGATAACTTCTTTAATAATAAATGCCATTTTAGGCTGAGCTATTTTAGCTGCTTCCTGCACTTCTTCGTGAGTTACTTCTACGATTTTTCCTATTACACCTAAATCTGTGATAATAGAGAATGCAAGTACCTTCATTTTAGCGTGATTTGCAACGATCACTTCGGGCACCGTAGACATTCCCACGGCATCGCCACCCATAATGCGGAAATAATTGTATTCTGCAGGAGTCTCGAATGTAGGGCCTTGTGTTCCCACATATACACCGTGTTGCAGTTTTATATTATTTTCTTTTGCAATCTCCATCGCCAATCTGCGAAGGTCTTTATCATAAGCATTACTCATATCAGGGAAGCGGGTTCCCAACTCATTAAAATTCTTGCCATGAAGTGGATGCTCCGGAAACATATTGATATGATCGTCGATAAGCATGATATCTGCGATATCAAAACTTCCGTTCATTCCACCGGCTGCATTGGAAACGAATAAATACTTTACATCTAAAGCCTGAAATACACGAACGGGAAACGTTACTTCCTTCATTGTGTAACCTTCATAATAATGGAAACGACCTTGCATGGCAATCACTTCATTATCTCCCAGTTTTCCGAAAATCAGTTTTCCACTATGTCCTTCTACTGTAGATACTGGAAAATTCGGTATTTCGGTATAAGGTATTTCTCTTTTATCTGTAATGGCATTGGCCAGTTCGCCCAAGCCTGTACCAAGAATAATAGCTGATTGAGGTATATGTCCGACTTTGCTTTTTATATAATCGGCCGTTTCACGAATTTTCTCTAACATGATCTACGATTTTATTATTAAATAGTTTTTTATCTTCTTCATTTACAAAACTTACTCGAATAGGCAAGTAATAAAGGATTGACTTTATATCGTCATCCAGATTATCCATTGAGCGAAAACGTGCCGCATCTTTTTCGGTAACAATAATGACTTTATCTTTATCCCCCATACCGGCAAGGCATGATCTCATCTCCGAAATATCTTTCGATGTGAATTGATAATGGTCGGGGTACTGCATTGTTTCAGCTTTCTTTATATACCTCTTCACTTTCTTGAAGAAAGGACGGGGATTTGCAATACCTGCCACAAGCAGCACATCTTTATTCTGCAGTTTCTTTAAAGACAGTTCTTCTTCATTTTCTGCAAAAACAGGCATCAATGATCCATATCTGAAAGAGGTATAAAACAAATCCTGATAAGGATATGCATGAATATCTTTTGCCAACAACCTTAAATCGAGAGGTGTAATACCATCGGGACATTTAGTTACAATTATCACATTGGCTTTCTCCGCATAATGCACAGGTTCGCGTAAACGTCCTGCAGGCAGCAGTTTATCACGGGTCATCAACCGATTATAGTCGGTAAGCAATATCGTAAAAGAGGGCTTCACATACCTATGTTGAAAAGCATCATCCAGTAAAATAACATCAGGTTTTTTATCTTCTGGTAAAGCTAAAAGGTTTTCGATTCCCCGTTGCCTTTCGCTGTCAACAGCCACTATCACATCGGGATATTTACCTTTTATTTGATAAGGCTCATCTCCTATCTGATCAACTGTCGAGTTTCTTTCAGCCAATACAAACCCCTTACTTTTACGCTTATACCCTCTGCTCAAGACAGCTATCTTATAATCGGATTGCAGAAGTTCTATTAAATATTCAGTATGAGGTGTTTTACCTGTGCCTCCTACTGTTATATTCCCTACGCAAATAACAGGAATATCGTATTTTTTTTGCTTTAATATCTTACATTCAAACAGTTTGTTTCGTACAAATACAACAAACCCATACAACCACGATAGAGGCAGTAACCATTTTTTTATATGTAAGTTATTATGGGGCATCGATACTCTAGCTACTTCAAATAATATTAATATTTATGATACGTTTTTTTTGTGGGAGCGAACCTATGTGTTCACCTCAAGAGAACAGACATACAGGTCTGCTACTACACCAAAACCCTAAATAGGTCAGACCTTAGTTTAGCTGCAAGTCGTAGGGCATACGTGCCTGTATAAAGTCTTGCTCTTTCAGGTCTTTTATATCCTTGATTGTTTTCAATAAATGAAAATCCGAACCTAAATATTCTTTCAGCGCACGAGTCGCTATATCATCAGTTTGTGTCCTGAACAGAGCTTCAAAAGGACTCACTTGTTTAGGGTATTCACCGATTGAATAATCGGTAATATCTGCAAGCTTAGCTGCTTCTTTGAGAGCATCGTCAAGACCTCCGATAGCATCTACAAGACCTATTTCAAGAGCCTGCTTACCTGTCCAGACTCTGCCTTCTGCTATTTTCTCAAGAGCATCCAGCGAAAGATTCCGACCTTCGGCACAACGGCTTAAAAACAATTTATAGCCTCGTTCAACATATTGTTGGAGAATCGCTTTTTCCTGTTCACTCATCGGACGAGTCACATCTCCATAATCTGAGAACTTATTTGTTTTCACATTATCGAAAGTCAAGCCTACTTTATTTGTCAATGCTGCCATATTCGGAAACATTCCAAATATTCCTATCGATCCGGTAATAGTTGTAGGCTGGGCATATATTTTAGAAGCATTGCTCGATATATAATATCCTCCTGATGCAGCATAATTTCCCATGGAAACAACTACAGGCTTTTTAGCCTTGAGGTCTTCCACAGCTTTCCATATCTGTTCTGAGGCATATGCACTGCCCCCCGGAGAATTAACTCTAAAGACAACTGCTTTTATATTATCGTCATCCTGTAGTTTTTCTATCTCCTTAATCAGATACCTGTCATTAATATCGGTTGGTTTACTTCCGCTAACAATCGATCCCTCAGCATACAAAATAGCAATCTGATCGGATGATTTAGATTTTTGAGAATCTCCGACAGTAACCATATCTGTGACTGATGCTATATTCAATTTCTCTGAATCTTTAATACCGACTAAACTTTTCAGATATTGCCGAACTTCCGATTCGTACATTAAAGTATCTACCAAATGGTTCTTAACGCTAAACTCTCCTTCCTGAAATGCAGGCAAAGTATCAGTTATCTGATTCAGGCGTTCCACAGGAATACCCCGCGATTCAGAAATACGTCCCAGAAGGGTCGACCAAATATCATTTATATAGGAACCTACCTGTTCTTTGTTGGCATCGCTCATTTTATCCAACATAAAAGGTTCTACAGCCGATTTATAAGTACCCACCTTAAATATTTGCATTTCTACACCTATCTTATCAAGCAGTCCCTTGTAAAAGGTCGGGCTAACAGATAGTCCTTGCAAATTGAGTGAACCCTGAGGATTCAGAATCACTTTATCGGCAATTGTGGACAAGAAATAGCCTCCTTGCGTATAATCATCGGCATAAGCTACTATAAATTTACCACTCTCTTTAAAATCTGATAATTGATTTCGAATTTCGGCCAGCGAAGCACTCGGAGCCATAAAGTAACCCGAGCTTATATATATTCCTTTAATGTCATTATTATCTTTTGCTTTTTTTATGGCAGATAGAATATCCGTCAAAGCCATTTCCTTTGCTTCTCCCAAATTGAAAAGCTCCAATATAGGATTCTCCACAACCCGATCTTTCATTATTCCGGTTAATCGAATTGTCAGTACCGAATTACTTTTTAAAATAAACGTATCAGAAGAACTACTTAATAATACCCCGATAAACCCGAAAAATAATAGAGCAAGAACTCCACCTATAATAAAACTACTGATAAGTACTCCGAGTATCGAAGCCAATACGCTTTTAAAAAAATCTTTCATGCAACGAAAAATTAAGTAAGTAATAGTAAATATTTATTGTTACATTTTATAACTATAACTCTCTATCGAAATTATACTTACCAAAGTGATAAACAGGTCTGAGGCCTTAATTCGCAGAAACTCATTACCACAATCTAACAAATATAGGTAAAAATATTTTAGGGGAAACATATCTTCACCTAAAATAGTGAGTTTGGACCTATTGATAAAACACAAAAAGGAGCCACAAGACTGTTGGCTCCTTATATAAGGTCGTAGACCTTTTTATTGCTTTGGCTGGACATAACAACCAGAGATTGTTATGTTGATAAATCATCGCATTACATATTTCGAATTACTTAATATAAGCTCTATCTCAATCGGCTAGATATCGTTCGGCCTCTATAGCAGCCTGACATCCGGTTCCGGCAGCAGTGATTGCCTGACGATAAACAGGGTCTGCAACATCACCGGCAGCAAATACCCCGGGTATATTTGTTTTCGGACTATCAGGTATTCTTTTCAGATAGCCTGTTTCATCCATATCCAGTTGACCTACAAAGATGTCTGTGTTGGGTTTATGACCAATTGCAAGGAAGAAACCATCGATATTTATATCAAATTTTTCTTCATTGGCTTCACCCAAATGTCTTACCAAATGAGCTCCTTCAACACCATTCTCTCCAAAAAGGCCTAATGTATTGGTATTGAACAAGACTTCTATTTTTTCATGTTTCATCACTCTATCCTGCATCACTTTGGATGCTCTTAAGAAAGGTTTACGAACGATAAGATATACTTTGCTAGCCATTCCTGCCAAGTAAAGAGCTTCTTCACAGGCAGTATCTCCGCCACCTACTACACCTACCACTTTTTTACGATAAAAGAATCCGTCGCAAGTAGCACAAGCGGATACACCCATACCTGCATATTTAGCCTCATCGGGTATACCCAGATATTTAGCTGTTGCTCCCGTAGATATGATTACTGTATCAGCTTCGATTTCGATTTTACCATCTACTGTTATTTTTTTAGGGGTCGACTTCAAATCCGCCGCAGTTACTATTCCTGTACGTATATCTGCACCATAGCGAGTTGCTTGCTTTTTCAGATCTTCCATCAATTCGGTTCCGCTGATACCCTCAGGGTAACCGGGAAAATTCTCAACCTCTGTAGTAGTGGTTAACTGACCACCGGGTTGTATTCCTTCATACAAAACCGGAGCTAAATTTGCTCTCGATGCATAAATTGCAGCAGTATATCCTGCCGGTCCTGAGCCTATAATCAGGCAACGTACTCTTTCACTCATAGCAATTATTTTTGTTTTGTTATTTCAATATTAAGATCAAAGATATAGATAACATTTATGAAAACAACATCTTATTATTCCTTATTTTCTATTCGAATATAAACAGAATCTATGGCAAGCACTTTTAATTAACGTAAATCTATAACCTCAATTTGAGGATAATCTTTCTTATTAAAAACGAATGTATTATCCGGTAGGTTTACACCTGTTTGAAGCTTGGTTATTATCAAATGATTATTCACTCCGTCTTTTCCAAATGTATTAACGGAAGTAAACATATTGGTTGCTTTATCAATGTGAACAACCATCTTTGTAAATTCGGATTTCTTCCCTAAAGGAATCATCTCTATAACATAGACCGTTTTAGTTTTTTCTTTTTTCTCTCCTTTGTAGTTGAGTTTAAAGCCGGTTTTGTACAGGCTTAATAAAACAAATGGGCTAACTCCGGCAAGTTCTTCTCCTGTTGGGTTACTCACATTCACCTCATCGCCACCTTTAGCATAAACCCACTGAGTTTTTCCATCAAACCAAGTAATACCATCGGGCACGTCAATCTTAAATTTATTCCCTTTAAGATAAGCTTTTCCATCCTGACTGTAAACGGTCTTACCTTTTACATCCTCAGTATTGATCGTAAAAGATGCAGTAATCCCTCCTGCTTGATTATATGCAAGATTCGCTTTATCCAGAATGCTCTTAGCATCCTGAGCATTCAAGCCCAGAATCCAGAAAAGAAACGCAAGTATCAATAAATTTTTCTTCATAATCTCATTTAAGGTCTCAGACCTATTTGTTAGTTTGGTAAGCCTAATATCAATAGACAGTTGTAATAATAAATACCTACTATTACTTAAACTTACTCTTTAGACCGATCTCACATTAAATCGTTTAATTCGACATCCATAAATTCTAAGTCATTTTTGTCTCAAGCAATCTTCTAAAGAAAAAATCCGCTCCATCAATTGCCATTTTTCATCAGAAGCTCCACCTTTTTCAACATCTTGAAACTGCAACATAAAATCTTCCCATTCTGCCTGACGCTCATAGGTAGCCAATTTACCAAAAGCTTCATCCCAATTAAAATCAAGAGGTGTTTCTACAATCATCACCTCCATACCTCCAATCAAGTAGATCTCCATATCCAATATACCGGCTTTACGAATACCTTGAGGTATTTCTTTCCAGATATTTTGGCTATTATGCCAGTATTTATACTGCTCTACTTTATCTCCGCCTAATTTCAGTTTAAGAAACTGGCAATAACGTTTGGTTTGAGTAAGGTAAGGCTCTCTTACATACCCTGTTTTAAGATTTTCCATAGAAACTATCTTGAAATTAACAATCTGTTAAATAGAACTCAATTTCTGCTCTAAGCTGTACTCATCCATAATAAGCACCTCTCGAGGCTTGCTACCCTGAGTACCACCTACTATTCCGGCAGCTTCGAGCTGATCCATCAATCGTCCGGCACGATTATACCCTATTGAGAATTTTCGCTGAATAAGAGAAGTTGAACCCTGTTGATGAACAACTATCAAACGGGCAGCCTCTTCGAAAAGAGGATCTTTATCACTCAAATCAACCGAGCCGGTTTTATCGTCACCTCCTCCATCTCCAACAAATTCGGGCAATTCGAAAGCATTAGCATACCCTTGTTGTTTTCCGATATATTGTGTGATTTCTTCCACCTCGGGTGTATCTACAAAAGCACACTGAATACGCACTAAATCACTCCCTTGCGAGAATAGCATATCCCCCCGACCGATCAGTTGATTTGCTCCCGACATATCCAAAATAGTACGTGAATCAATTTGAGATGTCACACGAAAAGCCATACGTGCAGGGAAATTCGCCTTGATAGTTCCCGTTATAATATTAGTTGTAGGACGTTGAGTCGCAATAATCATATGCATACCCACAGCACGCGCCTTTTGAGCAATACGGGCAATAGGCATTTCTATTTCTTTTCCGGCAGTCATTATCAAATCGCCGAACTCATCTATTATCACTACTATATAAGGCAGGAAGCGGTGACCTTTTAACGGGCTCAATCTACGCTTTCTGAATTTCTCGTTATATTCCTTTATCGTTCTCACACTGGCTGCCATCAGCAACTCATACCTGTCGTCCATCTCTTTTGTCAGAGAGTTTAATGTTTGAGTCACTTTACTGACATCGGTAATAATCGCTTTTTCGGCATCAGGCAACTTAGCTAGATAATGCTTCTCGATAGTCGAGTAGATATTAAACTCTACCATTTTAGGATCCACCAATACCATCTTCATTTCTGCCGGATGCTTTTTATATAACAGCGAAGTTATAATAGCATTCAGCCCTACCGACTTACCCTGACCTGTTGCTCCTGCTACCAGTAAGTGAGGCATTTTGCATAAGTCGAACATGAATATTTCATTGGTAATTGTTTTCCCTAAAGCTACAGGCAAATCGTAATTACATTCCTGAAAACGCTTTGAGGCAATAACCGACTGCATGGATACGATCTGAGGATCTTTATTCGGAACCTCAATTCCGATAGTGCCCTTACCGGGCATAGGGGCAATAATACGAATACCCAAAGCTGACAAACTCAGAGCAATATCATCTTCCAGATTTCGAATCTTAGAAATACGCACTCCGGCTTGAGGTACAATTTCATAAAGTGTAATAGTAGGTCCTACTGTTGCTTTAATTGACGTTATTTCAATCCCATAATTACGGAGAGTATTAATAATCTTATCTTTATTTGCCTTTTGCTCAGCCATATCTACCCCTTTTCCTGTATTGTCATAGACTTTCAGTAAGTCAGACGAAGGAAAATGGAAATTAGATAAGTCTTTTGTAGGATCGTAATCTTCCATTTCTTCAACATCCGAAGCCGTAAGCTCTTCACGCTCTTCCCTTGGTAGAATTGGTCTGATAGGAGATATGATATTCCGTTTTTCCTGATATGCTTCTTCCTGAGGAATAACCACTTCAAAATCATCTTCAACATCAATCGATCTCGACTGCCTGTTGAGAATCGGTTTATTTTGTGCAGGAGGTGTATACACAGGAGAAGATAACTCTCTTTGCAAATCATTATTTATCGGTAGAAGATTGTCCTCTTCCAAATTATCTTCTGAAACATCTTCTTCTTTTTTCTTTCTTCTGAACCAGTTAAATATCTTATTTAGCACAGAGTTCTTCTCAATAATCTCGTTATCCTCTTCTGCTTCTTCATCTTCAAAATCATCCTCATTAATTGCATCACTTTTAGGAATACCGTTTGATCCGGGAAAAAGATTTTTAAAGAATCCTACTGAAGTTTGCTTCGTTATTATTACAAAAACAACAAGCAGCAGTATAATAATGAGAGATACTCCGATTCCACCCAAAGCAGTTTCCAATAGTTGCTCTAAAATCGACCCGTGGCTTCCACCCCAGATTATATGGCTATCAGGAAATACTTTAGTTAGAATAAACGAACTGAAAATCGATCCCCAGATAAGGATGAAAGAACACAAAATAAATGCGCGGATAACAGATATTGTTTTGATTCCGATTAAACGAACTCCTATCATTCCTATAAATACAGGTATGACAAGAGAAAATACACCACAATATTTATTGATAAGCGCCTCGGCAATAAAAGCTCCCCCTACACCCGTCCAGTTACTGATGTCTTGCTTATGGATTATTAAATCCAGAAAATATTTATTTGCAACCTTGCTTTGATCAGCTGCACCGGTAAAGAAAAAAGAAATCATCCCAATAAACATAAACAAAGCGATAAAGATCACACATACTCCCATAAGGAACTGTCCTCTTTCGCTACGCAGAAAACGAAGTACATTTGACGCCGTTTTCGTACTCTTTTTTTTCTTTTTACTCTTTTTCGCAGGCATATATATTTCTTAAGGCCTCAGACCTGTTTATTACTTTAACAAGCGTAATTGCAACTGGTAGTGATAACTACACGACATTTCACTTAATACTTGCTGTTACTTAAATAAGAAACAAAGATACATTTTTTCATTGTAGAATCAACATACATAAAACAGAGATCATTTTATCTAAAAAAATAAAAACAATTATCAGCATTAGCAACCTCCGTCTTTTATGTTTAAAAACATGCATGCATATCAAAAGCAAAACAAAAGCGTCACAAAAACGCACATAATCGTCTCAAAAACAGATATATAAACCCAATACATCAACAATAAACAATGCCAATTCACCAGAATGTTAATTAACAGTTCTTTTTTTGTAATAGATGAGAACCTATATAGTTTTGTCTAATAAAATTAAATAGTCGTTAAATTAACCAGTAACACACAGTCAGAAATAACACATTAAACTACTAAATATAAACCAATTAATCAAATAACGGAAAAATCTCTAATTTATATATTTTCACTAAAAAGCGGCGTTATGGAAAACAGTAAGCACATTAGACAAACAAAAGTACCCAAAAGAAGAAGACTGGGTCTTCTCTCTCCTATTACCATGGTACTAATCATGCTATTATCGGGCATGACGGTAAAGGCACAGACAGGAGAAAAAATAACAGTATCGGGTATTGTAACAGATGGCAACGGAGAAACTCTAATCGGAGCAAGTGTAGTACAAAAAGGAACTACTAATGCTTCAATGACAGGATTAGACGGAGACTATAAACTGACAGTACCATCGAATGCTACACTTGTTGTTACTTATGTAGGGTTTAATCCTAAAGAAGTACAGGTAGGCGGTAGAACAAAACTCGACATCGTTGTATCGGAAGATACAAAACTGCTGGATGAAGTTGTAGTTACGGCACTGGGAATCAAAAGAGATAAAAAATCTCTGGGATATTCATTGGAGGAAGTTAAAGGCGATAGGTTAACTGAAACCAGAGACCCCAACATAACCAACGCACTTACCGGGAAAGTAGCAGGGCTACTGATAACACAATCAGGTACTGGACCTTCGGGATCGAGTAGAATCGTATTGCGGGGAAACAACTCTTTAGCCGGTAATAATCAACCGCTTATTGTAGTTGACGGTGTTCCCATCGATAGCTCAACCGGTGGAACTGATGATTTTTACGGTAACAAGAACGTGGACAGAGGTTCGGCTATGGCTGACATTTCTCCCGATGATGTAGAGTCAATGTCAATATTGAAAGGCCCTGCGGCAGCTGCATTATATGGATCAAGAGCCGGTAATGGTGTTATCATGATAACAACCAAAAAGGGAAGCTTTAATAAAGGTCTTGGGGTCAGCATTAATTCGAATTTGACTATTGACAACCCGATGCAATTACCTAAACTACAAAACAGCTACGGACAAGGAAGTGGTAATCTGTACGACTACAACAAACCAGCAAGCTGGGGTGCGAGAATGCAAGGACAAGATGTTGTAGATATGTTTGGGAATAAAATAAAATATACCCCGAGCAATAATAAAATAACAGACTTCCTACGCACAGGAAATACATGGACAAACAGTGTAGACTTGAGCAAGGGCAATGAAAATTCGACAGTTCGTTTGGGCGTATTAAATATGAAAAACGACAATGTTGTGCCAAATAGTGATTTCAGAAGAACATCTGCAACTTTAAGAGCCACAGCAAACCTTTCGAAAAAACTATCTTTCGACGCTAAAGTGTCATACATAAACCAAGAGACAAACAATAGAATAAAGCTGGCAGGAGATCCTGACAATATATTCTATAATTACCTGTTAATGCCTCGTTCAGTACATTTTAACGATCTGGCAAACACATACCCTAACTTTGCATATCCTGAAGGAACTCTAACTACTGCCCGTGTAGATCTTTCGGGAAAACCTGTTTCATGGACTCCTGAGTATTCTGCTAAAATAAGAAATCCATACTGGGCAGCCAACAAAAACACGAATATAGATAAACGCAACCGCTTTATCGGATTTGCATCTTTAAAATATGAATTTACCGATTGGTTAAATATTCAGGGACGTTATGGTATCGATTACCACAATTCGAAATTCGCCAATATACATGCGACAGGAACACCTTATTGGCAACAATCAGGGGATTATCTGATGCAAGATGACACTTTTTATGAAACAAATGCGGATTTCTTAATCACCATGAATAGAAGCTTAACGGAAAAGATAGGCTTGGTTGCAACAGCCGGTGGTAACATCATGTATCAAAGAAGCGATTACCTTAAAGCTGAAACCGGCGGACTAGGAATTCCTAATTGGTATACACTAAAGAACGGATTACAAAAAATTGCAGAGGATGGTTATTCTAAACAACAGATAAATTCTCTTTATGCGACGGCATCTTTCTCATATGACAACACGTTATATTTAGATTTGACTGCACGAAACGACTGGTCATCAATGTTAAATCCTAACAACTGGTCGTATTTCTATCCATCTGTAAGTGCTAGCTGGCTAATAACAGAGTCTCTAAACAAATGGGATGCAAAACCCTCTTTCTTAGATTATGCAAAACTGCGTGCTTCATGGGCAGATGTTGGTAATTCGGGAACACCTTATCAGTTGCTTGAAAAACGCGGCTATGGGGTAGAACAACTACAAAATGGAACACCTATTATCATATCTTCTCTTGAAAATGTTTTACGCTTTCAAGACTTAAAAGAAGAAAGAGTAAGATCATACGAAGTAGGGTTTGAAGCCAAAGCTTTCAATAACCGTGTTGGTTTAGATGTTGCTTTTTACAATAAAGAAGCAAGAAACCAAATTTTAAAGGCTGATGTTCCATCCTCTACCGGATACAAATACAAGATTATCAATGCAGGTAATGTAAGAAACAGGGGGATTGAGCTACTATTAAGCGGTGTTCCTGTGCAAACGAAAGATATTCAATGGAATGTTGATTTAAACTTCGCTAAGAACCAAAGCAAGATTCTTGAGTTGGATGACGAAATTACACAACAAATTCTGAGCGACGGCTCAATCAGCGACTTTTTAAAAATAGTAGCTCAAGTAGGAGGTAATTACGGAGACCTTTATGGAAAGCCATATATGAAAAAAGACGGTCAGATATTGGTCAACTCAAGCGGGCTACCTATTGCAGACCCTAATTTTGTAAAAATGGGTAACTTCAATCCAGACTGGATGGGTGGTATCGTAAATAATATAAGAGTGAAAAATGTAAGTTTCATGTTTCAAATCGACATGAGATACGGAGGTGATGTATATATGGGTTCTATAAGAGAAGGTATGTCTGCCGGAACATTGGAAGAAACATTAGCCAATCGCGAAGAAGGCTTTATTGTAAATGGCGTTTTTGCTGATGGAACACCCAACAACAAACCTGTTTTAGCAGAACAATATTGGTCGGCATTAGCAGGCATTTCAGAACCTTGGATTTATGATGCAACAAATGTGAGACTTCGTGAAGCAAGCATAGGCTATACATTCCCCAAGAGTATACTTAGAAAAACGCCTTTGCAAAGTGCAAAATTGAGTCTTGTCGGAAGAAACCTATGGATGATATACAGCAAAACAAAAGGCTTTGACCCTGAAGCCGGTTACTCGACAGGTAATGCACAAGGACTGGAATTCGGTTCAATGCCAACACTTCGCAGCCTCGGATTCAATGTAAACATTTCGTTCTAATCACTAAAATGCAACTAAAATGAAGATCAAATATAAATTATATACAGCAATACTAGGTATGGGATTATTATTCTCAGCCTGTACTGATGGATTTGAAAATATAAACAAAGAATATCTGCCCGATCTGGATCCGGCTGAATCAGACCTTGTATTCGCACTGAAATCGGGATCAACCTATGCAGGAGCACACTTGCATCAACGTATCAAAAATATAAATATCGATTGCTTCTCTCAATATTTTGAGAATGGCGCTATAAACCGTACATGGGCACCTAACGACGGCTACAATATCGATTATTGGTCAGATCATTATAGATGGCTATTGCATGCCAACTCTTCAATAGAAGGCACTAAAGACAGTCCTGAGAAAATAAACCTAAACTCTGTGGCTAGAATATGGCGTACATATATGCAATCACAGTTTCTAGATTTTTTCGGACCTGCACCAATGCCTACGACCAAAGGTGAGAACTCGGCTTACATAGAACTTAAAGATCAATATACATTCTTCTTTAAAGAACTATCGGAAGCATCGGCAGCCATAAATACAGATAAAGGATTTGTATCCAAATCGACTCAAGATATTATCTTTCAGGGAGACCTGGGTAAATGGCAACGCTTTGCTAACTCGTTACACCTAAGATTAGCAATTAAACTATCGGAGATAGACCCCACCCTATGTGCTCAAGAAGTAACTAATGCAGCAAAAGCCAAAGGTGGGTTGATGATAGCCAATAGCGACAATGCAAAAGGACCGATTATGAGTAATGGCTTATGGGGACAACAATATAACTATTTCATGTACCAACAAAGCTGGGGAAGTAAAGAAGTTATGACCACAACTATGGAAAAAATATTTACCAACCTTGGAGGAATTGCATTTAACGAAGAAGCTAAAAAAGCTCCGGCTAAATTAGATCCTCGCGGCACTAAATACTTCGCACCATCAGTGAAAGGTTTATGGCAGGGAATCCCTCCAGGATTGAATGCTAGTGAAACAGCTACCGACAAGCCTCTATTAGACAGTATGGCTGTTGATTATGCATATCTGAGCCCGGTATGGATTGTGAAAAACAACACAAAACCAATTGACTTACTTATGTATACTGAAGTTTGCTTTTTGATGGCAGAAGCAAACGAGCGTGGCTTTGTAGCATCAGGGAGTGCCGAAGAATGGTATAATAAAGGTGTTACTGCATCAATGGAAGCATGGGGTGTAGCAGCAGCGGATATTACAACCTACCTTAAATCGGCAGACAAAAACGGATGGGGGACATCTGCGGCATATGGTGATGCAGCAGGAAATGGAAATACCAAGCTGGAGAAGATAATAACTCAAAAGTATATAGCTAATTTCCCCGATGTAGCACTGGAAGCATGGAATGACAAGAGAAGATTGAATCTTCCTGCATTTGTTACTCCAAGATACACGAGCCCTGCTGCGGGAACATACCCACTTGATAAAAATATTCAAAACCCTAATAACTTCATTAGCCGTATGGCATATCCTCAACAGGAAGTTTTTGTAAACAAGGATAAGTATGAGGCAGGAGTTGCTCTCTTAGGAGCAGGAGGAGACAAAACATCAACCCCTTTATGGTGGGCTTCTAAAAGAAGCAATTATTGCACCTCTAATGTTAATTAACTTTTAGAAAAACACATATCAATCACGAAAAAGTGCAAAGTTTAACAACTTTGCACTTTTTATTTATCATAAAAGAATTTACAACAAAGCGCTCTGAGCCTTTATTCAAGAAAGAAATACACTGAACTTCTTTACCAGAAGGAAGATATCTGAAAAACAAACTACCTCAAAATTTAATCGTTAAAAGAAAAATAGCACCATTTGAACGAATATTTTGAACATTAAAATGACTATCTTTGTTAATCATGGTTCAATCTTAAATAAAACCGAAATAAAAAAAGATATGAAAACAGACTTAAGCTCTCAGATTACCTTAGAACGGATACCTCAGCGATACTACCATCCGACTAATGCATTTGAGCAAACCGCTTTGACGCGCTATGAAAAAATTGACACCCAAATCTACGAGTCATCAAAAGCAGCATCTAATTATGTTGCACGAAAGATTGGCGAAGAGATTAGAAGAAAGCAAGAAACGAAAGAGTATTATGTACTGGCTCTTCCCGGAGGACATTCACCACAAACCATTTATCAGGAACTGGTAAGATTGCACAAGGAGGAAAAACTAAGTTTCCAAAATGTTGTGATTTTTAGTGTATATGAATATTACCCTCTTCAAAAAGGATCGGACAGCAACCTACAATTATTAAAGGATCTTCTTTTAGATCACGTTGATATAGACTGGACTAAAGTATTCTCACCTGATGGTGAAGTTGCAAAAGACCAACTTTTCTCACATTGCAAATCTTATGAAGATAAGATTCAGAGCTTTGGAGGAATAGATCATTTACTACTTGGCTTAGGTAGAGGTGGAAACATCGGGGTGAATATCCCCGGATCGAACATCAACTCTCAAACCCGCCTCATTTTACTTGACAATCAATCACGCAAAGAAGCAACCAATACATTCGGATCGTTAGATAAGGTTCCCGAAAGTGCTATAACAATGGGCATCTCAACCATGCTAAAGGCGAAGAAAATTACCTTGATTGCTTGGGGCGAAGATAAGGCTCATAGTGTAAAAGATGTAGTGGAAGGCAAGAAGAGTGATGCAATACCGGCTTCGTGGTTACAAAGCCACTCTAATGTAAAAATATTTACAGATCTCAATTCGGCTTACGACCTTACAAGAATAAGCAAACCCTGGTTGGTTACAAGTTGTGATTGGACAAATCAACTAATTCGCCGTGCAATCGTTTGGCTATGTTTCGAGGTTGACAAACCAATTCTTAAGCTGACAAACAAAGATTATCAGAATAACAGTCTTGGTGAACTGTTGGCATTATATGGTTCTGCCTATAATGTGAACATCAAGGTATTCAACGACCTTCAACATACTATCACAGGATGGCCCGGAGGAAAACCGAATGCGGATGACACAAATCGTCCGGAGAGAGCGACTCCATATCCAAAACGTGTGATTATTTTCAGCCCTCACCCCGACGATGATGTTATTTCGATGGGAGGTACATTCCAACGTTTGGTAAATCAACACCACGATGTACATGTGGCTTATCAAACTTCCGGTAATATAGCCGTAGGTGACGAAGAAGTGATTCGCTATGCGTCTCTTATGGAGAATGTTCGTGCTAAGTATAGCCCTGATGATACTATTTTAAAAGAAGAGTTGGCAAAGGTTCTTAACTTCTTAATGAAGGAAAAGAAAGCCGGAGACGAGGATACTGCGGATGTATTATTCATGAAAGGACGTATCCGTCGTGAAGAAGCTACTGCCGGATGCCGCTTTGTAGGAATTAAGGATTCGAAAATCAAATTCCTCGACCTTCCTTTCTACGAAACAGGTAAGGTGAAGAAAAACCCGATATCGGAAGCTGATATAAAGATTGTTAAAGAATACTTACAGCTTATCAAACCACACCAAGTATTTGTTGCCGGAGATTTAGCCGATCCTCACGGAACGCACAAAGTATGTCTTGATGCAATTCTTGCCGCTGTTGATGAATTGAAAAACGAAAAAACAGCATGGCTGAACGACTGCCGTTTCTGGATGTATCGTGGAGCTTGGGCTGAGTGGGAAATTGACTTTATTGAAATGGCAGTTCCGATCTCTCCTGAAGAGTTACGTTCAAAACGTCTATCTATCCTTAAACATCAATCTCAGATGGAAAGTGCTCCTTTCTTAGGAAATGACGAGCGTCTGTTCTGGCAACGTTCCGAGGACAGAAATCATGCTACGGCTGAGTTATATCGCAGACTGGGCCTAGCATCTTACGAAGCTATTGAAGCATTCGTGGAATACAAGCCTCTTTAACTCAAAAATAATCAGAAAAGAAGATAGGCTTTAACAAGGCCTATCTTTCTTTGTCAGTAAAAAAGATTAAATGTCGTATTTCAGAGTCATAACTATTAGTTGCCTTTGTACTTACCAAAGCAATAAAAGGTATGAGACCTTAATATGAAAAACCATAATAAACACTATACAACATGAGATTAATTATTCAGTCAGATTTTAGCAACCTGTCAAAATGGGCGGCAAATTATGTTGCAGCAAAAATAAATGCAGCAAAACCAACGGCAGACAAACCTTTTGTGTTAGGATTACCTACCGGCTCGTCTCCGCTTGGGATGTATAAAAGCCTTATTGAATTAAATAAAAAAGGAATTGTTTCGTTCGAAAATATAATCACATTCAATATGGATGAATATGTGGGATTAGCACAAAACCATCCGCAAAGCTATTACACATTTATGTGGGATAATTTTTTCAACTATGTGAATATCAAAAAAGAAAACGTAAATATTCTGAATGGTAATGTAGCCGATCTTGACGAAGAGTGTGCAGCATACGAAGCGAAGATGAAAGCAGTGGGAGGAGTCGATCTGTTCTTGGGAGGTATCGGACCCGACGGGCATATCGCATTCAACGAACCCGGATCGTCACTATCTTCGAGAACCCGTGTAAAAACATTGACAAAGGATACCATTATTGCGAACTCCAGATTCTTTGACAACGATATTAATAAAGTTCCAAAGACCTCTGTAACTGTAGGTGTAGGAACGATACTAGATGCAAAAGAAGTACTAATCATGGTAAATGGTCACAACAAGGCAAGAGCATTGGCTCAAGCTGTGGAGGGATGTATCAATCAAATGTGGACTATTACAGCATTGCAACTTCACGAGAAAGCAATCATTGTATGTGATGAAGCCGCAACCGAAGAGCTAAAAGTGGGAACCTACAGGTACTTCAAGGATATAGAAGGTGAAAACCTTAATCCGGACTCCCTACTTCGCAAATAAAAACATTAACAAGGTCCGAGATATTAAAATAAGGAGTAACCTTTTTATAATATATCTACAGAAAAGCAGTTCTAAATAGTATAGGACTGCTTTTTCAGTAAATACCATACTTGTGGGATTTTATTTTACAAATTTCAATCCTATATTTGCCCTCTACAAAATGTACAAAATAGATAACAATGAAGAAATATTTAATACTAGGGCTATCAGCCGCAATAGGATTAGCATCCTGTAAAAATGACAAGCAAGAAACTCAAAAATTAAAAGACGGAAAATGGCATGCTGAATTCAGTGCGAAAGATGGCAATATTCCATTTTCATTTGAAGTAGAAAAAGGCAGTTCGGACAGCTTAGCCATTGTCACCTTAATAAACGGAGCGGAACGTGTTCCTCTTGATGGTATAACATACAGAGGCGATAGTGTATTTATTCCGATTAAAGCATACGACACAGAACTTAAAGGACAAATAAAAGGAGACACAATTACCGGATTATTCAGCCGGTTGTTCTCGGAAAATGATAAAGGCATCGAATTCAAAGCTGTATACGGTGACACTCCGCGCTTCTCAACGGAAGGCACTTCTGCCGATTCGTTGGATGGAAAATGGGATATTCAATTCATTACCGAAACCGAGACTAAAAACAATGTTGGTATATTCAGCCAGAAAGACGGTATCCTTACGGGGTCTATCTTAACTAATTCGGGCGATTTCCGTTATCTGGAAGGGGTATCCGACAAGAGCGGATTCAGACTTTCGGCTTTTGCCGGATTAAGCCCTTATCTTATTCAAGGTAAATTCATTGATAAAAACAACTTCGAGGGTGAATTTATTACAGCAAGAGGTAGTCAGAAAATCAAAGGAATACGCAACGCAAACGCCCGTTTAGCCGATCCTTATGGTCTTACTCAATTGAAAAAGGGATACAACTCTATTGACTTGAAATTAAAAGACCTGAAAGGTAATGAAGTTTCTCTAAGTGATCCAAGGTTTAAAGACAAAGTAGTTATCATTTCCGTATTAGGTAGCTGGTGCCCAAACTGTTTGGATGAAGCTGAATTTCTAGCTCCTTGGTATAAAGAGAATAAAGACAGAGGTGTAGAAATAGTAGGTCTTGCTTTTGAACGGAAAGATGATCCTGAATATGTACAAAAAGTTTTATCTAATTTAGTGAATAAATACGGTATTACTTATGATGTCCTGTTTGGAGGAAAGATAGCTGATTCGGAGAAAGTGTTAGCTGCATTAGATGGAGGTTTGAAAAGCTATCCGACAACTATATTTATTGATAAAAAAGGTGTCGTAAGAAAAATCCATACAGGCTTTAACGGACCTGCTACAGGATTATTCTATGACGAATTTAAAGCCGATTTCAACAAACTTGTAGATGAATTACTTGCTGAAAAGTAATCTTATTAGAATGTGAATTCGAGATAGGCATTAGAACAAAAATAATTAAGCCTGGTTTTCAAAATAAGCTTTGAAGACCAGGCTTTTAAATTAAAAAAACATGCTATAATTTCGGAAATAAGACTTGCTATAAAGTTACTGAAGTACCTGTGTCCATTATATGTCACTATGCATTTATTGCGTATTTTCATTGTATTAAACTCACGATAGACATGATCTTCTTACAAATATTTGCGGAATGATAAAAAATATAAAGAAGAAGGAATATATTATGTGCTGCTACCTAATTAGAATATATATTTCCTATTTTTATGGATGCAAAACATATTGATACTTAATCTGAATATTTTCTTGATACCAATTTACAAATGGAACAACTATTGCACTATGTATGGAAACATCGGCTTTTTCAACCAAATCTAAAAACAACAGATGGAATTCCGATCGAAATATTAGATGTAGGCTTACATAACACAGATGAAGGGCCTGATTTTTTTAATGCAAAGGTAAAGGTTGGAGAAAGAGTTTGGATTGGTAATATCGAAATACACAGATCTTCGGACGAATGGTTTAAACATCGGCATGATCAAAATAAAATATATAATTCGGTAATATTGCATGTTGTAGAATTTGCTACCAAAGAAGTATATAATGAGGCTAAGCTTGCTATACCCCAGTGTGAGATACAATACCCCAAACATATAAAAGATAATATTGAGTTTTTACTAAATTCGGATGTCGCACTGCCCTGCTGTAACTACCTGAAAGAATTTCCTGCCATACATTTACAAGGATGGCTTAATGCATTATTAATGGAGCGTCTGGAGCGAAAATCAAATGATATACAGAAATTACTGGGAACATTTAATAATTCATGGGCAGATGTGTTTTATGTCCTGCTATCAAGGTCTATGGGGTTTGGGCTTAATTCAGATGCTTTTCAAAGGTTGGCTCTGAGCTTGCCATTACATTATATCTTAAAGCAAGGAGATAATCCGTTACAAATAGAAGCATTGCTCTTAGGACAAGCAGGAATGTTGGACGAACTAATTATTTCTGATGAATATACGCAGAGGCTTCAACAAGAATATAATTTTCTAAAGAATAAGTATTCACTTACACCTTTGGATAAAGAGATATTCAGAAAGTTGAGGGTACGTCCAACAAGTGCTCCACACATTAGACTGGCACAGTTAGCCGGTTTATTATTAAATATACAAGGACTATTTTCAAAGGTACTCGAATGTAAAGATTTGGGACAAATACGTTTGCTTCTTCATATAAATGCTTCTGAGTATTGGCAGACCCATTATCAACTGGGAGAAGAATCTCCTCGTAAGAATAAATATATTGGGGATGCATCGTTGGATGTAATGATTATAAATGCGGTAGTTCCGATCGTTTTTGCATATGGGAGAAGAATTAATGATGAATCTTATGTAGACAGAGCTTTAAATTTCTTAGATTTGATAAAACCTGAATCCAATTCAATTGTCAAGCAATTTGCATTATATGGAGTAAGATCGAGAAGTGCTTATGATACTCAGGCATTGATACAATTGAAAAGAGAATATTGTGAAAAAAGGAAATGTTTGTATTGCAGAATAGGATATCGGCTTTTATCTGAAAAATAAATGAATAGGCCTGAGTCCTTAATTATTTGTTTTACTGTACTAAATAGAAAGAAAATGGAATATTGTGATTTGTATAAGCATTTGAAAAATATAGAATGCTACGAAGCTAATGAGATTAATATCGATGAAAATACGGTATTGAGAAATTACAATTTTGAATCTAAATACCGTTTTATTTTACCCGGTGGATCGGGGAATAACGATGATTATGAATACATTCCTTTAGGATCTGAGCACGGATATGAGCCGGATATTATTCAAGAGATGCTGAACAAAAAGGATGCGGAAATCTTGGAAAATATCAAATTTCGTTATCATGTAATAGCTCCGAAGAATACCCCCAGAGTGAAGGGAATATTATTTATGTTTCATGGGTTTAATGAGAAACATTGGGCTAAATACCTTCCCTGGGCAAAATACATTGTAGAAAAGACAGGTAAAGCGGTAGTCTTATTTCCGATTGCATTTCATATGAACAGAGCTCCGGCTGCATGGAGCGATATGCGTGAAATGTATTCTATCAGCGAGCAACGCAAGCATCGGCATCCCGATGTTATCGGATCAAGTTTATCGAATGTGGCAATCAGTACCCGATTGCATAACAAGCCTCAGAGGTTTATATGGTCGGGATTACAAACCTATTATGATGTAATCGATTTAATTGAAGATATCAAAACCAATAACCATCCGAATATAGATCCGGAGGCTTCCATTGATGTATTCTCTTATTCGATAGGCAGTTTCCTATCTGAAATCTTAATGATGACCAATAAAAACGATTATTTCTCCAAATCGAGATTTATATCATTTTGCGGAGGAGCAGTGTTTAACAGATTGTCCCCTGTATCCAAATTCATCTTAGACAGTGAAGCCAACGTAAGCCTTTATTCGTATGTCGTAGAGCATCTGGAGAGCCATATGAAACGTGATGAAGTACTGAGACACTACTTAGGAGGAACTCACCCCGAAGGGGTCAACTTCAGAAGTATGCTTAATTATAAAACGCTTACCAAATATAGGGAAAGTAAATTCAGAGAAATGAGCGATCGTATCTATGCTATTACTTTAAGGGAAGATACGGTAGTTCCTGCATATGAGGTTATAAATACATTGCAGGGAGTTAATCGTGATATTCCCATCAAAGTGGATATATTGGGTTTTCCTTATAAATACAAGCACGAAGACCCATTCCCTGCATTACAAGGAATAAAAAAAGAGGTGACCGAGCAGTTTAAAAGGACATTCGATTTAGTATGTGAATTCTTGAAATAAAATAAAAACCGGCAGAATCGTTATTCTGCCGGTTCTTATTTTATAGTTTTTTACTCCTCCAATATACCCTTAGTAAAATTTATCCATTCCGCTTCGGGAATTTCGGAGTCAATATAGAAATCGGGTTGTAATCCGATATCATCTACCATGAAATCGGGAATCCGCTTGCTTTTACTCATTGCATAAGACAGGTAAAATTTCTCGTCAGGCGAAAAAGTATATGTCATATTGGATATATCTATTGCTCCTCTGGTGGTTTTACCGAATAGTTTCACTTTCCAACTTTGTTTTGCATAGATAAGAAACTGCTCATCCGAACTCACATTCCCTCCGTCTATGAGGATAGCGACACGTTGTGGATAAGGGAGTATATTATCGAACTTTATAACAGATGTTTTGTCACTTGTTTCAACAGCGATAAACTTTTTATCGTTTTCTCTCAATAATTTTGCAACATTATTAAGGCTGGGGTTGTTGGTCATTTCGGCATATTGCTCAAAGCCTTTAGCATTTAATTCGCTGCCTTTAAACTCAAGACCTACTTGCCTAATCGGGTTAGTATATAAGAGAGGTAATAATTTCCAAAAGCTGGCATCACTACCACCCGAACCGTTACGAATATCGATGATAAGGTTAGGGGTAACACCAATCATATCTTTATTGACTTTGATTATACTGTCGATAGCTACCTTATTCTTATATTCAAATGAAGGAATTCGCAGATAGAGTGTTTTGTCGCTCAATCTATCGAGATGCAATACTTTATCGTCAAAGTTACTCCGGGATGGTTTCCGGTTCGGTTTATCCTTCACCCCGAACCCTACATGTCCTTTACGGAAATAATACAGCCATTCACACACCAAATTGACAAATTCGTCATCATTAGCTACATTTGGCACTCTACTTTTAATGCCCTGCGTGAAGTCATCGTAATCTTTTTTCCCTTTTTTATCAACAATGTATTGAAACCCTGCATCGTTTTGGCTGAATGTTTCGATCACCCACTCCAGTGTTTGTGCATAGTTGCTTTGTGCATTTATACTCAAAAAGGAAACGAAAAATAAAACCGAGATAATTGCTTTTTTCATAGATAGTGTATCAGATTATTATTGGTCACTCTCGTTATTGAAGCATAGTGTATTTAAAATCGTTATAATCATTCTGCAATTGAATGCTTTTCTTTTCTCCCTTCATAAAGGCTTGTAACGCAGAAGGCACTTCTATCTTTTTATCCAGAATAGATTCTACGGTTTCTAAAAATTTAGCAGGGTGGGCTGTTTCCAAAAATACGCCAACCTCATCTTTCTCGAGATAATCAGCTAAAGCCTGATATGCACATGCACCATGCGGATCCAGTAAATAACCTGTTTTTTGGTAGGTTTCCTTTACTACGTCTTTAATTGTATTGTCATCATACCATTCACCTGAAATATCTTTCTTTATTTCAGATAGAGAATGATTATACAAATCCAATATACGGGCAAAGTTGCTCGGATCACCTACATCCATAGCATTAGCGATGGTTTGTACGGATGGGCGGGGATTGTATTTCCCCGTTTGCAGATATTCGTAAAATATATCATTACTATTGTTGGCAGCAATAAAGCGTTTGACAGGTAACCCCATTCGTTTAGCGATAAGTCCCGCAGTGAGATTTCCAAAATTTCCACTGGGAACACTTACTACCACATTATCTGCCTTATTTATTTTCTTCAACTGTGCATATGCGTGGAAATAATAAAAAGCCTGAGGAAGAAAACGAGCGACGTTAATGGAGTTAGCAGAAGTCAGGTTCAGCTTTTTGTTTAAATCGTCGTCCATAAACGCTGTCTTAACCAATGCCTGACAATCATCGAATGTTCCGTCTATTTCGAGAGCTGTAATATTTTGTCCGAGAGTGGTAAACTGACATTCCTGAATATTACTGACTTTCCCTTTAGGATACAGAACATATACATGAATACCGTCTACACCCAGAAAGCCATTTGCAACGGCACTTCCTGTGTCTCCCGAAGTAGCAACCAATACCTTCACATCACTCTGTCCTTGCTTCTTGATGAAGTAAGCTAACAAACGAGCCATAAAGCGGGCACCCACATCTTTAAACGCCAATGTAGGACCATGATACAACTCTAAGCTATAGATGTTATCATTAACATGTACCAAAGGTGTATCGAAATTTAAAGTATCGTATACAATCTGTTTTAAAGTATCGGCTTCTATATCGTCACCAAAGAAAGCATCTGCAACAGCATAGGCTATTTCCTGAAAACCAAGTGTATCTATTTTATCAAAAAACGACTCAGGCAGTTGCTTAATTTTTTCGGGCATAAACAAACCTTTGTCGGAAGCTAACCCTTTTACCACAGCTTCCTGTAATGTGGCTTCTTGTGCTTGTTTATTTGTACTGTAATATTTCATATTGTATTTACTTTATTCTTGAAAAAATCTATAATCAAGAGAATATTTCTCCATCATTTTTTGTAAATATTCATTTAATGAAGGCGAAAGCCCTTTGGGCATATTTACCCCTCCTTTATATTTCACGGGGTCTGCCTCTTTAATTCTTAATACTGATTGCAATCGGTTACAATCCATACATACCTCAATTACATTTACAGTCTTATTCTCTTTCAGAAAATAAATACATAAATGAGGAATCCAACAGATAGAAGCAATTCCCTTATAAGACGATTTATCAACTAATAAGTCATAGAGGCTTCTCCCTTCTTCGATCGTCAAAAATGCTTTATGCTTAAATTGCAAAGTGTCTACCTCCACACCTAATTTTTGAAAATCAAAATTAATATGGTCAACTACAGAGCCACCATAGGAGATTATTAAAACCTGATCAAACTTAGTTCCTTTAAAATCCGCTTGTCCGAATATGTTTACTACCCAGCATAGTAAGAGAATAAGGAAGAAGAGCCGTTTTACCATTTACTTATTAAATAATGTATTTATTAATTCATGATCAAAAAAGTGACAATCATGTTTCATCAGTTACAAAAAGGACTCAAAGGTGACAGCTAAGTGTTACTTTTGGCTTTTCACCAAACAGCAGACAATGAGAAATTTACATTTAAAAAAGTAACAAAAGTGACAAAAGTAACACTTTTTGTTTGTCTTTTTTTCTCATTATTTACTGTTGCTTTTTTTCCGTATAGGGACAAATACATAGTTCATACGCTTATTTACTTGTATCTGATCCTTATAGATAAAACAATTTAACTGCTGAATCTGAATCAGTAGTTCAGTTGTTAGTGAAAATGCTCTTTTAAGATCTTTATTTCCTACGCACAATCACAGATTGCTTGTGTTCCTTTTGCCTAAAGCCGCAAAAGGAACCAAAAAGTCTTTGCCGACCACTTACGGGTGTGATCCGTTATCAACTTGCCGTCGGAATAAAATAAGCCGTCCTATCGGACTCTTTACATTTTATTCTTAACGACTGCTTCGTTGAACGGATGCCTCACCCCCGAAGTAAACGTCGGCTTTGCTTACGCCCGTCAGGCTCTTCGACCTTGCCGGTTGCATGGGGCACCCGATGTGGGAGGAAAGCGTAAAAAACAAAAAGAAATCAGTGTCAAACGTATTTTTTTGTTTTCGCTTTCGGAGCACGTATCGGGTCAGGCAAAAGGCACAGTCTTGATCTTTTGTTTCGTTTTGCATCAAGGCAAAATGAAAGACAAACCCGATAGGGTGCGTCAGTAAAAAAAAGAGCGTTTAGTAGAGACAATCCAACTACTGATTCGTATAACTTATTATCAAGTCACTTTACTTGCTAAATAATGTATCCATAAATTCATGACCTACCAAGATACCAAAATCCCCTTTGGCTGACTCAAACTCGTCATATACCTGTACGCTGTCTGCATCGCCATCCGATCTGTATATAAGGAATGGCACAGGCTTATTGGTATGTGTACGCAAATGACATGGAGTAGGATGATCGGGTAATATGGCAATAGTGATCGGTTCATCCCAATCTTTAGTAGCCTCATAAATAGTTTTTACTACTCGTGAATCAAGATATTCTATCGTTTTTGTCTTCAGCTCAAAATCTCCCTCATGACCTGCTTCGTCACTGGCTTCGATATGAAGATATACAAAGTCATCATTTTTGAGGGCATCGATGGCAGCTTGTGCTTTGCCTTCGTAATTAGTATCATACAATCCCGTTGCACCTTCTACATGTATAAGCTTCAACCCTGCATATTTACCGATACCCATAATCAGATCGACAGCCGATATTACCGAACCGCTTTTTATGCCGTAAAGCTCCTGCAAGGTCTGCATTTCAGGTCTATAGCCGGGCGACCAGGGCCAGATGCTGTTAGCAGGGTCTTTACCTTCTGCGATACGTTTTTTATTTACAGGATGATCTTTCAGTAATTCCTGAGATTTTAGGATAAGATTGTTGAGGTATGTTGCCGTTTCCTGAGCGTCCGGAGTTGTCGCTTTTATAAGTACATCTTCGAAGGGTGTACCAATAACATCATGAGGAGCTGTACAGTCGAGATTCTTGTTTCCTCCTTTTATCTTCAATAGGTGACGATAAGATACTCCCGGATAAAAACTAGCAATATCATCACCTAATTCTTTCTCCAGAAACCGGATTAGTTCGGCTGCTTCCTCCGTTGAAATATGTCCGGCAGAATGGTTTTTTATTTTACAATTTTCAATGCAGATAACATTACATCTCATAGCCATTTCTCCGGGTGCAATGTCTACATCCATACTTGCAGCCTCCAATGATCCGCGTCCTTCGAATACGAGCGGAACATTATATCCCAAAACCGATAGATTGGCAATTTCACTACCGGGTTTAAATCCCGTAGGTATCGTATCTAATAATCCGCTTTTTCCCTTTGCTGCAAGTAAATCGATGTACGGTTTATGTGCAGCTTGTAACGGAGTTTTATTACCCAAAGCTTCGATAGGCTCATCGGCCATTCCGTCTCCTAAAATTATAATTGTCTTCATACCTTAAGTGAAATTGTAATTCTCTTATTTGAGAGTCCTTAAATATTGGTCTCTGTTTTTACTAAAACACTAAATTATACAAAATATTTAAAAAGAGACTGCTTTTATGTTTTATTGTCACTCCTTTTCAACTAAAAGGTGTCAATAAGAAAATACGAGGCTTCCTTTAAAAGAGTGATATAAGAAAAATATTTTCAGTCGAAAGAATTAAATCTTATCTTTGGTTTCAAAATAAATCAAGAAAATATGGCTCTAGCAATCGGCGATAAAATACCTGAGGTTTTAGGTACGGATCAGGCAGGAAATGAAGTGAAAACGAGTGACTTTAAAGGTCGTAAATTTATCTTGTATTTCTACCCAAAAGACAATACCCCCGGATGTACAGCCGAAGCCTGTAATTTCAGAGATAACTTCTATGAATTGCGTCAGGCAGGCTACGAAATTGTAGGGGTGAGTGTGGACGATGAGAAATCGCATACTAAGTTTATAGAAAAATATGAGCTTCCCTTCCGTTTGGTTTCGGACAAAGACAAAGTATTAGTCGAAGAGTTTGGAATATGGACCGAAAAAACGTTAGCCGGAAAGAAATATATGGGTACCTTGCGTTCTACATTTCTTATAGACGAAAATGGAGTCATAGAACACACTTTTAGTCCTAAAGACATCAAGGCTAAAGAGCACGCCGAACAAATATTAGATTGGTTGACTGAGCTAAAAAACAAAAACAAAAAATAATAATGGCTGAAGAAAAAGAAAAAGCGAAAAAACAAGATGCTGCTGCACCTAACAGCGATAAGCTAAAGGCTTTACAGGCAGCAATGGATAAGATTGAGAAGAGCTATGGCAAAGGCTCAATCATGAAATTAGGCGATGAGAAAATAGAGGATATCGCTGTTATACCAACAGGTTCTATCGGTTTGAATGCTGCACTGGGCGTAGGAGGTTTCCCTCGCGGACGTGTTATCGAAATATACGGCCCCGAATCGTCAGGTAAAACAACACTGGCAATTCATGCTATTGCCGAAGCTCAAAAAGCGGGTGGTATAGCTGCATTTGTGGATGCAGAACATGCTTTTGACCGCTTCTATGCTGAGAAATTAGGTGTCGATATTGGCAATCTATTGATTTCTCAACCCGATAGTGGTGAGCAAGCTCTAGAAATTGCCGAGCAATTGATCAGATCATCAGCTATCGATATCGTCGTGATTGACTCGGTTGCAGCTCTTACTCCAAAAGCTGAACTTGAAGGAGATATGGGTGATTCTAAAATGGGTCTTCAAGCTCGTTTAATGTCACAAGCTCTTCGTAAGTTAACAGGAGCGATCAATAAAACAAATACAACTTGTATATTTATCAATCAGTTGCGAGATAAGATCGGCGTGATGTTTGGTAATCCCGAAACTACGACAGGTGGTAATGCGTTGAAGTTTTATGCATCGGTTCGTATTGATATTCGTCGTATCGGTCAATTGAAAGATGGCGAAGATGTAAAAGGGAATCAAACTCGTGTGAAGGTTGTAAAGAATAAAGTTGCACCTCCATTCCGCAAGGCTGAATTCGATATCATGTATGGTGAAGGTATTTCACGTGCAGGAGAAATTGTTGATTTAGGTGCTGATTTGGGTATCATCAAAAAAAGTGGGTCTTGGTACAGTTATAATGAAACCAAACTGGGACAAGGTCGCGAGGCTGCTAAAGATATGATGAGAGATAATCCTGAATTGGCTGATGAACTCGAACAATTGATTTTTGCTGCATTAAAAGCAAAATAAAGGTCGCAGACCTTTTTGTTATAAAGAACTAATTATTAGATATACATATCTAATAATTAGTTCTTATAGGTTTAATACTTTTTTCAACTCTTTGTATCCTGCAAGGCTCATCTTTACTTGCAAATTATTGTGGAGTTTTAATACTTGGTTCTGTTTTTCGTACAGTTCTATCCGTTGAATGTAGTCTATGTTTATGATATTGGAACGGTGTACTCTCACAAATTTATTCTTTGGTAGATGATCTGCAAAATATTTCATCGTTTGCTCTTTCAGGTATTTCCCTTTAGAGGTAAAGATCATTACATAGTCACCTTCTGCCTGAATAGATATAATCTCATTAATAAATATCAGATCGATCTTTTGACCATTCTTTACAGCAACATGTTCTAAAAGCTCATCTTCTGGAGCTTTTTCAGCTGTGACTGTTTCTTCGTGAGATTCAAGATTTAATATCTCTTCTGATTCTACTTCTATATTTACATCTTCGCCCTGTTCCTGCTCCTTAATAAAAACGGATCTATATAATGATATAAGCAATCCATACACAAGTAGAGCTATAAGTATACGTATGGGTATGGTTGGAAAAAAGAAATTTATTGTGCCCTCAGGTAATAATATATTAAGAACTAAAAGACTTATACCTACCCAGCAAAGAACAAACAGGACGGCTAATGCTCCATAATTAATTATCTGCTGAGTCATGGGTAATGATTTATGATTGGCATATCTAAAAACCTCTTTCAACAGAAAGCTCAATGTAGCTAACAGCAATCCACACACAATACCATCCAGAAAGAGATAGGACGCAGGTAAAGAGATTAAGGGAGTCATTACTGCAACCGTCAAGATTAAAGTAATAATTGCGATAATTAATAAGAGAATCAAAAAACTTAAACGATTATTATTCATATCTAAAAAGATAAAATCTCAGACCTTATTTAGTTTCTTATTTCGATACTTCCAAAGAGGCAAGAAGCTTTCATGTTTAAAAAGATATTATCTTCATTAGTTGGTATGTCTATTATTACTCTTTTGTCCTGAATATCTCCAAACATGACACTCGATTTCAGATTTATTTGCCATTCGCCAGGGACATAAATAATCACTGAGCCGAACATTGCGTTTACTTCCAGATTATTATTCTTATTCAAACCGCTTACTTTACGCAGATCAAGTTTAATTTCACCGAAAGCACAGTTTACTTCCCCTCCCCGAAAGTTAGATGAAAATACGATTTGCTCGCTGCCATTAAACAGTACCGATTTGTCTATACAATCGTCTACGGTTTGATTTGTTCCTGAAAAGTCTTTATTCGTATCCGAATCCGATTTTTCAGAACACCGGTATTTTTGTTTCTGACAGACACCGAAGTCATTTTTTTTGAATAAGAATAAAATCCCTCCAATGATTAATAATACAGGCCAGCAATCTTCTGCCTTAAGCAGTGTTCCATTGAACAAATCGGGGAAAGATTGACCTACAACAGGTAATATAAAGAATGTCCCAACGGATATTAATATTATTCCACTCGTAAGTTGACGGTTACATAAAAAGGAAATACCCAATACTACCAGAAGCATTTGCCATGATATTAATATGGGTTTGTATACGGCGGGTATAAATCCCATATTGAAAGAAAGCAGAAGCACACCTGTTAATACGAGCAGAATGGCGAAACTTATTTTTGATCCCGACCCATTATTACGGTTGTCTATTTTTAATTCATTTTTCATAATTGTAATTTTTATTTGTAACAAATGTAGCTGTATAATATATTACAAGAAACATAATTTCGATGAAACAAGTATTTTTGTCGATAAAGCAGCCTTTCGTTATCAGGAAGATAATAGATATTTATTATTAATGCGAATCAGTAGTTGAACTTTTCCGCTGATTTGTTTAGTTAAAATGTTTATAATCAATAAAATAAGCGATTGATCATTTGCTCAATCTCTTGAAAATCATTAACTTAAAAGAATAATCCCCATTATTTTTCAGTTATGATTCCCAAGAAGAAAGAGCTTAAACTGATAAAGATTTATATGTATATCTGTGATTTATACGATTCAGAGTTAAAGTATTACTGTCAAA
>NZ_QICL01000006.1 GCF_003201355.1 Indolivaga alginatilytica | reverse complement strand
CAGAAAGTCAGATCAACATCCGGACTACTAGTACATACGATGGGTAAAATTGCAATCGCATTTATTTATCTAATTTTTTAAATACTGATTCGCATTAGTAACTAATTATTGCTATATATTTACCTAGATAATAAAGAAGTTACAGACCTTAAATTAGTGTGTATAACTATTTTGCTCAAAGATATACCTTTTTAATAAAACAAAACAGAGGTATAAATTTTATATTTACACCTCTGTCCTTTACAATATTGATATTTTTAAAAATATTTCGTCACCTGAATCTTTTTAAAAGAGTTCATTTCATTAATCATTCTTACTGATGAATCTACTATAGGATAAGCACACAAAGCACCCGTACCTTCCCCTAAACGGAATCCTAAGTGAAGGATAGGTTTTGCATTCAGATATTGAAGTACCAGCTTATGTCCTGCCTCATCACCTTGATGTCCGAAAATAGCATAATGCAATACATTCGCATTCAATTTAGATGCAGCAAGCATGCAGTTGGTCATGATAAAACCATCTACCAGAATTACCATTTTCAGTTCAGCAGCTTTTAGCATTGCACCTACAGCCATTACCATTTCGTAACCTCCAAAATAACGAATGATATCTTCCGTCGAGTTGTCTCCTTTGTAGTTTTCTTTGGCTTGTTTCAAAACATTGTATTTATGCTCCATTATGCCACCTGTATGGTCACAACCTGCACCTACACAATCTTTCAGCGGAATATCAGTCAAACAAGCTGTCCATAAAGCCGATGCCGAAGTATTGGTTATACCCATTTCGCCAAAGCCTATGATATTGCATCCTTTATCGAAACAAGCTTGTGCACAATCGGCACCACGTTGTATCGCCAAAGCCATTTCTTCTTCTGTCATAGCTGCTTCGTGCAAATAGTTACGTGTACTTTTTCGGATCTTTTTATCAATAATCGGATCTTCGGGTTTAAAATCGAAGTTAACTCCTGCGTCTACAATTTGCAATTCTATTTTATGTTGACGTGCCAGAAAATTGATCCCTGCACCTCCTGCCCAAAAGTTAGCTACCATCTGGAAAGTTACTTCTTGCGGGGATGGGCTTACTCCCTCGGATGCAATACCATGATCTCCTGCAAACACAATGTGATGAGGATTGCTCACTTTTGGTTCTAACGTCTGCTGAATCCACCCTATTTGCATGGCTAAATCTTCCAATACTCCCAACGCCCCTTTGGGTTTGGTCAGGTTATCTATTTTTTCTTGTAAATAAGAACGAATTTCGTCTTTTGGTTTTTCAATATTGAATTGTAACATCGTATTTTATGTTTCTTTTTTTATAATAATTTGCACTCAATTAACTGTGGTTAATAACGGCTATATTCACTCTTTGTTGATTCTCTCAAAATTACAAATAATAGAAAAGAATCAAGTATTTATTCTAATCTAAAGTATCTAATTCAACACCTTATTTTCTAAACAAATGTTTAAACTGATGCGAATACAATTTCGATAAACCTTCGCGATTCCCAATTGCATCACCCACAACAATCATTGTAGTTAAAGTCAGATTATTTTCTTTGATAATCTTGGTTAAGTCTTTCAATTCGCCCCGATAAATACGCTCGTCTTTCCACGTTAGTTTATAACATGCTGCCACAGGTGTTGTTGGAGGATAATGTACCAATAATTCTTCCTGTACTTGATCTACTATGGTTGCACTGAGGAAAATACACATGGTACTTTGCGATTGAGCCAGCATGTGTAATTTTTCCTTTTCGGGCATGGGCGTTCTCCCCTCTCCACGAGTCAATATAATAGTCTGTACTTTCTCGGGAATAGTGAATTGCGATTCCAAAGCCGCAGCTGCAGCCAAGAAAGACGATATGCCGGGAGTAATGTGATACGACATTTTATATTCATCAAAAAATGCCATTTGCTCCTGTATAGCTCCATAAATACAAGGGTCTCCGGTATGCAGGCGAACGACTAATTTTCCTTTGTCATAAAACTCTTTCATGATTGCAAACTGTTCTTCCAGATCCATCGATGCCGAACTTCTTACCACTGCTCCTTGCTTGGCACAATAGGTAAGTTCAACAGGTACAAGGCTTCCTGCATAAAGGATCAAATCGGCTGCTTCCAAAAAATAACGACCTTTTACAGAAATCAAATCGGGATCACCGGGACCTGCTCCTACTATTTCGATATGTCCTTGGCGAATAGCTTCCCTGTCAATAGCAATAGCAAACGTAAAATCGTTACCAATACTTAATACCGCTTTTTGTTTCTCCAGAATAAGAGAACCTCCATTGGCACTTTTTATAGCTGTGGCTTCCGACACACTTGAAACTGAAGTTACTTCTTTTACTTTTTGAGAAGGGTTAGGTACTTCTATGTCTTTCAGTTCATCAGCCGAGTAAATATTCACGGGGATATTCTTTAAGGAGACCTGAATATCTTCTAATAAAGCTTCATCTTTTTTCAAATCAATAGAAGAAATGTCCTTTATGGAAGACATCGCAATCTTCAATCCCTTTATTTCGGCAGAAAGATAATCGGTTATTCCTTTAGGGTCGCAATCTTTACGACACCCAACACCCAAGTGCAACACTCTGGGATGATAATAAATTACCTGAATACCTGCATCAGGATAAAGATATGGCGTTACAGCAATCAGCAATTCATATTTATGCAAGTTAATATCTTCGTATTTATAGTATAAGTCAACATGTTCGGGTGCTGTACGCTCCAAATATGTTGTTCCCTCATCGTTAATATCGAGTAAAAGGGCGGTCGGTTTTTTATTCACAAAAGATGTCAACGGATAATTAAAGTTAACCGCATTAGAATCGGTCACCCATCCAAATTTCTTCCCGATAGTATCTAATGCCCAGAGATTTGTATTATCGCTTTGAGTGGTAATAACTGCTTCACCACCGATAATATTAGCTACTTGTTTCGATAAGTCGTTTGCTCCCCCGATGTGCCCCGACAAAACTGAGACTACGTATTTACCCGTACTGTCGATATTTACAACAGCAGGATCGGTATATTTATCTACAATGTAAGGTGCAATGCTTCGCACACAAATACCCATCGCACCAATAAAAATGAGTGATTCTACTTTATTGAACAGTTCTTCTACACAGTCATTTATTGATGATATCTGCACAGTACCTTCAATCTCGGCTTTGGTATAGATCCGTGCATTCGCTAAATCTTTCTTTATAGTTTGTGCTAACACTAAGCTACTTTCGGAGGTTAGTATGATTGCTGTTTTTGTCATTGCTTTGCTATAATTTAATTGAGACTTTTTCGTGCTTTCATTACATCAATAGCATTGAAATCGTCCACTTTAATTGTTATACTTTGTTCTAGTTTCAAACCATTATTTTCTATGGCATCTAAAAACATATTTCGACTTTCGTCCGATACCGAATTGAATACAATTATCCCATTGGGGGTCAACACTTCGGTCAATTTGGTTACTATTTCATTCATTTTACCACCATGCCCACCAATGAATACAGCATTGGGAGAAGGTAAACCCGATGTATCAGACTGGGTAAAATCTCCGATAAATGAAGTTATGCCGGGTGTACCAAATCGGCGTGCATTATTCTGCATTAATTCTGTCCCTTCGCTCCTTTGCTCAAACGCAAAAACTTCGAGATGCGGAAACTGCATTTTAGCTTCTACAGAAACTGATCCTGTACAAAAACCAACATCCCAAAAGACCGACTTATCTCTCAAGTCCAACATACTAAGAGATAACAATCGAATGGGCATTTTGGTTATCATTTTTGCTCTTCCATTCAATAAATGAAAGTCACTTTCGGGAATACCAAACGGACGATTCCGTGTCTTGGTCTTTATCAAGATCAGATTATTGGGAAATTGAAAGGTCTTACCTACAACGTCTTTCAGTTCTAAAGTCGAGACTCTCTCTTTTTCCTTATTACCAAGCAATTCACCAATGTTCATGATATAGTTATCATATCCATATTCCAGCATTCGTTCTGCAATAGCCCATGGAATATGTTCTTTGTTATCGGTCAACACTCCTATTTTGGATTGTCCTTCGATCAAAGCCTGATCGAATTTTAGCCAGGGACGACCCGTCAACGATACAATATGCATATCCTGATAAGGCAACACCAAACGATGAGCCAACATTTGCAATGAATTGAACGAAGGGTATAACATAATTTCAGCCTCAGGCATTTCCCTTTGAATGGTATTCGCAAATCCAAAGAAAAGAGGATCACCCGAAGCAAAAACAACTATTTCGTCATACGATTGATATTGTTGAAACACATTTTTCAAAGGGACAACTATATCAATCCAAATGTATTCTTGGGGTAGAAATGGTTCTGCAATTTCATGATGACGTGCTCCTCCCGAAAAAACAGTATGAGCACTTATCACTTCCTTTATTTCGGGTGAGAAATATTGTTGCTGATTATCATCTATACCTATTACGTAAAATTTCATATTCTTTCCATTAAACTGCTCACACATCCCTACCCGGTTTCAATTGCTCAGCATCATCAAAGGTAAGTATTGAATTTACTAGTGTTGCAGCTAAATTACTACCACCTTTTCGTCCTTCTATAATTATTTTCGAAATATCTTTAAACGGTTTAGTCATGTGTTTAGATTCACGCACATTCACAAACCCAACAGGAGCTGCAATAATGCCAATAGGGTTTGCTTTGCCCTTACGTACCAATTCACACAGCTCTATCAAAGCCGTTGGTGCATTACCAAAGGCATACAAAGCATCCGGATATTCCTCAACTGCCAAACGAATACCTGCTTGGGTACGCGTAATACCTTTAGATTGTGCCAGTTCGGCAACACGAGGGTCGTACAGATAACATTTTGCCTCTATCCCCATACGTTCCAAGGCTCCTTTACGAATGCCAGAAACTACCATAGTTACATCGGTGATAATGGTACGAACGGTTCCTTCGGTAAATTCTTTGTAAAGATTGGCTACTGCATTTTCGTCGGTATACAGAACGTCTTCCATATCAAAATCGGCAGTAGTATGTGTTGCATGAAGCAATGCCCATTTCTTATCGAGTGGTATATTCTTGTTTTTCAATTCGCTTTCGATGGTTCTGAAACTACGGATCATTATATCCTGACCCAGATTTTTTGCACCTTCGACTTCATCCTCCCGATAATATCCGCGGGGGGTAATTATTTTATCCTCTTGAAAACGGTATGATTGCGAATTACCTATGATAACAATGGTAAACATATCTACATCTTCGGGGTTAAATTCGCCGAGTGTAGTTACTTTCACCTCCTGCTCATCACGCCCTGCCTGACGCACATAACCTACTGGTGTGTTGGGAGAACGGTCTTTGAGAAACAGTTCAACCAATCGGTACAACTGCCAGTATCTGCCATTACTTTTGGGATTATAAATGGCTGTAACAAAATCGGCTGACGAAGCAGCAATTATGCGTTTTTCGATTCTGTCCCAAGGCGTCATTAAATCGGACATCGAAATAATACAGAAATCGTGACCAATGGGTGCTCCCAAAATAGCTGCCGCTTTCTGAAAAGCACTGATACCGGGGAGTACTTCTACTTCAATATCGCTTTGCTTTTCCTTTTTCATCTCATAGATAAGAGGAGCCATGCCGTAAATACCCGAATCACCCGAACTGATAACACAAACGGCATTACCTTCTTCGGCATAACGAAATGCTTCTTCGGCTCGTTGACGTTCTTTCTTCATACCCGTATCAATACATTGTGCTTCGGGTTTTACAAAATCGGAGATAAACTGAAAATAATATTTATATCCGACAATTACATCCGAAACTTTAACGGCTTCGAGTACTGCGGGGGTTATATCTTCACTTGACCCGGGACCTATGCCGGCTACTATAATTTTTCCTTTTGCCATATTTAAAATAAATAAATGTATTTAATGATCTATTTAGGGTTGTAGGGAAAGACCTATGTGTCTTTCCTCTTTGGGCGAACACATAGGTTCGCCCCTACACCTTCGTTCTACAATTTTGCTTCCATTTACGTCTAAAAAACTTCCAACTCAACCAAACTCCTGTACCCGAAACAATGATGCAACCGAGCGACAATATCCATAGAACGATAGTCCAGAGGACAGGTCTATCCATCAGCCATTTGATATGGAAATAATGTAGTGCCTGAAACATCCATTTACGTGCTTTACGATTCTGATTAAGGTATTTATAATCGCCTGTTTTTGCATTGATATAATATAGGCTTTTATCGGCATCGGACACTTCAACCTTATAGGCTGGTAAACCCAAATCTCGCTTCCAAGGTAAATAATAGTCTTCATACTCGCTTATCAGTTTCACGGTAAAAGCAGTACTGTCACCATGAATAGTACGGATAGATTTCTCTATTGCTTCAGAAGGCAAGAATAATTCTTTAGCTTCATCTGATGAGGCATCTATGGACAGTGTTTGATTACCTGCTACTATTTCATAGATGGGTATTCCCTGAAAATGAGTCCACTCTATTTGCTTCAATTCAGGATAAGTCTGGTTTAATAATTTATAGTCAAATGGATATTTATCAGGGGATATTCTCTTGCCTTTTATTTTCATGGGGATCTTATATTCCTCGTGCGTTTTTACCATCCATTGAGGTACTTTTCGCAACGACATCACCCCACTAAATGCCCAAGTGAGAAGAAATATCCCGAAGATCATACCCACTACATGATGCCACCAATACCAACGCTTTCGATAAGGACTCTCGAACTTCGCCTTTCGCTTGTATCTTCTATAATAAGCATCTACTCCCACATACATACCTGCGAGACACATTACGAGTCCGAGCGAAGCCAATACAGTAATGGTCAGTATCCACGTTTGCGTATGTTTACGTAATGCAGGCACATAAAAGGTATGCGGAATAAAGCCTATCCACGACCAAAATCGGCTATCTTTATCGGTAAATTGTTGCACCTCGCCACTGTGGGAGGAGATATACAATTGATGTTTCTCATCATCCGAAAAATAAAATTTATAGATCGGCAGCTCCTTTTCGTACTTGCTGTACATAATCCATTGCTCTAACTCTTTAAGTGTATCTACTCTCTCGATGGGAGCATTACTCCACCTCTGGGCAATCTTTTCGATTGTAGAATAGTTCAAGGGTTTCACTTTTTCAACCGTATCTGCATTGAACACATACTCATGTTCTTTAGTAGATATTGATAGTAGCGTTTGCCCTTGCAACTGGCTCAATCGTACCTTTCGAACAGATTCACCTTCTGGTAATTTATTTACAAGAGGCATAATATCGGGTAAAGAATCGGGCAAAATTTCGAGCCTCTGATTCTTTTCTTCTTGAGTTACATTAGGGAATGGATGGTACACCAAAACCAACCCTGTTATAAACCACATCAGGAACAGTAGGCTAACTACTGCTCCCAATACCCTGTGGATGGAATATATAAATTTTCGTATCATTCTTTTTTGCAATTTTTTCTCATTAATCGTCTATATTTTCGTCGCAGGTATTTATAGCTGAGTAAGACACCGCTTAACGATACCAATGTTCCCCCGATCATAGTTACCCACATAACAATATTCCAAAGAATAGGATGTTCTGCCAAAAACTTAAAGTTGAAACTATGCAACCCTTGATACATCCATTTCTGCATGCGTCCCTTAGTCGTAAACGAACGTACATCACCCGTTTGAGGGTTTACATAATAAGTCGTTTTATCGGCATTACTTACATCTACTTTATATACAGGCAATGGCAGCTTATTTTTACGATCAACGTAATAGTTATCATACTCGGTCATCACCAATAAAGTAATCGGTTCTTTATGTTGACTTGTGTATTTATCGTTTACCAACTGCTCTGTCAGAAAGAGTGGAGTTATATTATTTGCAGAAGCATCCAACACATAAGCAGTATCAGTTGTTACGACTTTATAAATCGGAATTTTGTCAAAACCGGTCCACTCAATAGCTTTCACTTGATTGGGATAGTATAATAAGATTGCCCGATAATCAAGCTGATACTCCTTTGGTTTTAGCATAGATGAGATACTGAACATTCCTCGTTTACCAGATGGTTTACTTTCCTTGATAACCCAATCGGGAATACTAGCCAATGACATCATTCCACTAAACACAAAAGTGAAAACAAATATTCCGAAGACGAAACCTAAGACATGATGCCATTTATAGGAGAACTTTCGATAAGGTGTACCCAGTTTTTTCTTCTTTCGATATTGCTTTACGAGCATATAAATACCCAAACCAAACCCTATCAAGCACATAACCGACCCTAAAGCCGAAAGCCAGATAACGGTAGTATTCCACAACTCGCCATCCTGACGCAGAGAAGTAAAATACACCCAATGAGGAATTGCTCCCAACCATGACCAAAAGCGACTGTCTTTATCGGTAAATTGAAGTGCTTCGCCCGTTCTTGATGAGATATAAAGTTGATGCTTTTTGGTATCGCCAAAGTGAAATTTATAAATTGGCATATCTTTCGCTAGCCTATTGAATGGTATCCATTGATCTACTTCGCTCAGTGTATCTACTTTTACAATATCCGCAATGCTCCATTTTCGAGCATAATTCTCTATTTGAGCATAGTTCACTTTTCGTATAAACTCGCTCGAATCGGCAACCAGATTATAGCTGCTGTCTTTGGTTGAGACTTCGAAAACAGACTGTCCGTAGCTGGTAATTTTAAGACTGATTCGTTGGATCAATGTATCAGGATAGATACGGTTAAGCACCTCCTCTATTTCGGGCATATCAGCAGAGAGTACACCTATTGCTCGATTACGGTCTTGTGGTGTTACTCTCGGGAAATTGTGATAAATCATCACAAAACCCGATAGAAACCAAACAAGAAACAGGATACTGAGGAAAGTCCCCAGCACCCTGTGAATAGAATATAGAATTCTTTTTAGCATATTACCTTAAAGTATAAGCCATTGTAAGCAAGAAATTTCGAGGCATACTTGGTACCATCTGAGAACCTAAAGACTGATTGAAATAGTCTTTATCGAATACATTATTTACATTGGCCGAAAGGCGAACGTTATTTTTCAACTTATACGAAACACCCATATCTACTAACCAATACGATGGATACTCTGATGTATTATCAGTATTGCGATATACCTTATCCATATACGAAACGGTAGTCACAAAACCTAAGTCCTTGAATGAACCTTTCTGTATAAGATAATTGGCTGCTGCAAAAAATGTATTTTGGGGAACACCCGTCAATTTCTTACCTTTCATAACTTCGGTTTCCATGTAATCATTCTTTTTCATCTCACGAATAGTAGCATTTGTATATCCATAACCTAACATTACATTAAGACCTTGTAGAGGGAAGACTGTAATATCAAGATCGAAACCTTTTGATCCGGATGAACCTACTTGTCCTACTACCGATTTAGTGATACCATCATTATCAACCTCTTCAGACTTTAATACCTTCTTTTCATTGTTTTTGATTATGTAAAATACACTACCCGTTGCCTGCACATATTTTCCCAAGTTATAGCGAACTCCCACTTCACCTTGATAACCTGTCTGAGGTTTGAATATTTCCTTGCCTTCTGATGGTTGAAATCTGTTACCATTTGAGTTTATATAGATTACATTTTCAGCATAAAAATCGCGATAAGGATTGAAGAATGAAGCCATTGAGCCATATACCGAAAGATCTTTTGTTGGCATGTAAACAACTCCCGCACGATAAGTAAAAGAGGATGTATTATTAATACTATATGCTGTTTGTTCCGATCTGTGGTATTGTCTTCCACCATCGTAAGTAGGCGCATTTGCTCTCATATATTTAAAGAAGTCGTAACGACCTGCCAACATTACTTTCCATTTATCATCAAGTTCTACTAAGTCCTGAAAATAGATACTATGCATATAACTTTTGGTGATGGTAGCTTTACTGAACGATGAGTTCATATAACCCATACTCTGAGGATTGTTTACTGCAAGGCGCGAATAAAGTCCTGGTCCATATACATCGTATTTGCTATTAAGAGGATCGGTCATTGGCGCAAGACTATAACCTGTGTAAGAGTTACGAGCCATTAGCGAGAAAGTATATCCTGCAATAAAATTGTGTTTGAGACTACCGGTATAGAAGTCGCCAGATAACTCAAGTTGATCGCTGAATGTCTTTGCCATGTGAGAGAATCTCAAAGGCGATGCTAAGTATACACTATCAAGGCAAATGTACTTCTTCACCTGCTCGCCTGCTTTATTTTTAGTCATATAGAAGTGATCGTAGATAGCCTTATCGCTTTCCAGATACTTAAGAGATTCGGTTCCGAAATAATTGATATCGTCGCTAAAGTAAGATGCATGATTTTGAAGTTTCAAATGGTCATTAAACTTCTTATCATATTTTGCAGTCACATTCCATCCATAGTTTTTGAAGAAGTCTGATTGGCTGTTGTATCGAGACTCTCTATTTAATCCGGATTGCATTTGCCCTTTACTCAAGAACAATGCTCCATCGCTGGCATTAAATACATCGTTTGTCATATTAGGTGGTAAACCAATCTCTGTTCCATACCAGTCTCTGTTGAAACCTGCACGAACATCAATATTACTTGTAGCATCTATTTTAGAGGCTAATGCAAAATAACCAGAGAAGCGTTTGTTGCCGTTATCTCTCCATCCATCTTGATTTGCATAATTTAGCAAGGCTCTATAATTAACCGATTTGTATAGCTTTCCGCCAAAGTCCATCGAAGCCTGTTTGTTGTCCCAGCTACCATAAACCATGCGTGTATTCACTACATTGTAGGGTGTTGGCGATTTTCTAACAATATTCAAAACACCACCTATAACCGATTGTCCGTATAGAACTGATGCAGGACCTTTCAATAATTCCATCGATTCAACATCCGTAAGGTCTGCCACAGGATAGGAGTTTATCATCGTGCGCTCGTCTCTTATACCATCCACCATAATAGGTGTGTAGTTAAAACCACGTACTGTAAGTGTTTGAAACGATCCGTAAGAGGTTTGCATACGTACTCCAGGAAGGAATTTTACTGCATCCTCGATATTTACGATTCCTCGTATTTCGAGGTCTTTATAAGAAACTGTATTTATTGTCATTGGCAAATATTCCAAAGGAACATTCAGCTTGCCTATTTCTGTTTTCTTTCGACTGAAATCTACTACTTCAATTTCACTGATAGAATATACTGTATCTACCATGCTCTTATTCTGAGCTGACATAACACCCGCTACCATCAATGCGATAGCAGAAAAAATTACTTTTATCATGATTTCCTTTATAAAAAGGTCTCGGACCTATTTGTTGTTTATGGGTATATTATTGTATTTAAATAAAAAGGTATATCAACCTTATTCCATCTTTTCGCCGGTTACTTCATAGATTGCTTTTTTTTCTATGATACCAATTTTACGATGTGCCGATTTAAATTTCAAATGAGAGATGTACAAATCTTGTACTTCGGGATTTTGTCCTAATCCTTCCATTTTCACCTCCACAGAATAACCTTCTTTTTCGAGGTCGTTTTTCCAGTCTTCGGCAATATCATTTTTGGCATGCTCTCCGGCAACAAACATAAGTGGCACAAGTACTACTTTTTTCAATCGCGAAGCTTTCAATTGTTGGTGCATATCATCAAAAGACGGATATCCCTCAATAGTTCCCACAAAGCAATTGGTATGTCCTCTGGCTTTCAGCATGTAATCAAGCATAGCATATTGAGCGGTATTAGAATCATAGGTTCCATGCCCAACCCAAATATAAGCAGTTTCAGAATCAATATTTTTGGTTAATACATCTATCAGTTTTTCATAATCTTCGGGACTGTACAGCAGTGGATCACCAATTCTGATTTCTTTGAATTGCGATTGGACTTCTACAACATCTTTCTGCAAAGACTCCATTTCTACTCCGTCTATTATAATAGATGGTTGTATCAGAATATGGGTATAACCCTCCTTTTTCAACTGAGCCAACACATCTTGTGGTTTTTGCTTTATGATGCCACGTTCGCCTAAACGCTTGATTACAATTCGTGCAGTATATGCCTCACGCAATTCCACACCGGGAAACTCTGCCTGAGCTTTTTTATTCAAAGCATCGATAGTCAAGGCACGGGTATCATCGTGAGTAGTACCAAAATGTACCATTAGTATAGCTGCTTTGTTGTTTCCTTGCAGATTCTCGAATATATTAGCATGTTCGTGGTTCTTACCTCCATGTGCTGATGCATTTACCATTATAATCAGCATTAGTAGTATAGGGAATAAATTCTTCATTAGTTCTTAAATTTTAAGGTTAAACTTGCAAATACGGTTCTACCGGGAGAAGTAGTTGCATATTTACTTCCAAATGGTAGCTCGTCTCTGAAATTGAATATATTTTCCACCCCTAAACCATGTTCGATAATGATTCCTTTACGACCTGAATAAGAATCTTTTACTGCCAGATTCCATAATTGGAACGGACGGGCATCCATATCCGAGTAGAATACTTCACTTTGTAACCGGCTATTCAGATTGATATTCAAACGATAATCGTTCCATTCTTTATTCCAGTTTCCATTAAGGATACCCGTATGACGGCTCGATCCGAATAAAGGTGTGTTATCGATTCTATTACGTGCATCGAGATAACTGTAATTTAAACCCACAGAAAAACCTCCTCCTATGAATGCATTCATCGAAACATCTACCCCCTGAGTGCGTGCCTTCGATACATTGTTATACATATAGCGGGTTTTGATTCCTCCGGCTTCGTCTTCGGGTGTCAAAGGTTGTACTTCCCGATCGATAATATCTTTTATATTATTGATATATCCTGTAACAGAAAATGTAAAGAGGTCGCTTACATATTCGGTATTCAAAGAGAAATAATTAGATCGTTCGGGTCTCAAATTAACATTTCCCTGACTAACCATACTCCCCGATATTTTATCGTAATACAACTCTTGCATATTAGGTGCTCTGAACCCTGCGGCATAAGATGCGCGGAAATTGAAATGATCTAAAGCATACATAGCCGAAACTTTTGGATTGAACTTGTTCTTAAATGTTTCGTGATGCAGTAAACGAAATCCTGCAACTACCGACAGGCGCTCAATTATTTTGATTTCGTCCTGAGCATAAAATGCGATTGTATATGCAGATTTAGACTCTGCCAGACTTTCGGGGTTTTTCATATACTCATTCATAAAATCAAGCCCTGTATTGAGTTTATGATTATCTCCAATACTAAATACTCCTTTCATAGTCGTATTAAAGAGACGTTGACGCTTAGTAAGATCACGGTCTCCGGCTACAAACTTTCCGGATTTCTTTAAGTAATCTTTATAATACTCGTAGTTATCGAAATAAGAATCGAATGTGATGTAATTGATATGTTTTCGGAAATGATAATCGCCTCCCAGAGCTAAGTTGTAATCTCTGTAAAACATATTGTAAGCATAGTCAGCATAGGGGCGGTCTGTCTTCTTATCAAAAAAGACTCCTTTGGTATAAATAGAGGATTTCTTGGTTGGATTATATATAAACTTCTGAGAAACGGTGTTCGATTTGTAAGCTGCCATAGCTTGTTTTCCTGTTTCTACCAAAGTATCCCGTGTGGGTTTTGTCAACGATTTAATTTCGTAGGGGCTTAATTGCCACCCTTCGGTTTGTCTGCGTTGATAGGTTGTCTGAGAAATAAATTTTCCCAATTTGAAACCGACATCAGTATTCTGGTTAAATTGTCCGTATTTCGAAACACGTGTTGCACTAACAACATCCACCGCACTTTGAGGAGTATTGGTTATAATATTGATTACACCACCCATCGCTTCTGAACCATATAAAGAGGAAGCTCCTCCTTTTACAACTTCTACACGTTTGATGTTACTCATATCGATACGTTCCAAATCGTTATCTCCGCCCACATCTCCAGCCAAGCGCTTTCCGTCGACAAGAATCAAGATTTGTTTGTTCCTGAGTCCGTTCATCACAATGTTATAGGCTCCTTTGGTAGTAATGGATGTAGACAATGCAGAGAGGGCATCTTCGAAGTTTAAAGCTCCTGTATTACTGATTTCTTTGGCAGTAATCACTTCAACGGGTACGGGTGTGTCTTTCAGCCGGTGATAAGTTCCGGTTCCGGTAACAACTACCTCATTTAGATTCAAGTAAGACTTTTTTAACCGGATAACCATCTTGTCATCCGATTGGTTTACGTTTTGCTTCTGAGTCTCAAAATCCATCCGACTCGTCCGCATCACATACTCGCCATTGGGCACATCTTTAAACATAAATTCGCCCTGATCGTTAGTTACTGCACCGATTGTAGTTTTCTCCAAACGCACCGTTGCACACAATACAGGCTGACCTTCTTCATCAAGAACTTTTCCTTTCAAGGTCATCTGAGCAAACGCAAGACTTACTATACAACACCCAAGTGCTGTTAGCAATAGCTTCTTTCTCATTATAAAATGAAAATAAATTGTTTATAATAATATTCTTGACCCCGAGAATATATAAATAACTGGTTTGTTAGGCAGGTTTCCTGACTTACTCTATTTTGAACGCCTTCCCATTCATGCTGTAGAACAGTGGCAAAAGAATTGTTCAAAATTTTAAAGAGTTCACAGTAGCGGGCACTGTTTCGGATTCTGACCGAATTCCCTTTTAAATGCGCGAGACGAGTGTCTCACAGCATCACCTTAACGACCGCAAAGATACTTTTAATATATTTTATATAAACGGTATTCAGAAAAATAAATAAAACAAATAATATCATAGATACAGCTTATGATAAGATTTTATATTTTTGTAATGTAATAATAATACGTATGGACAAGACATCTCGCTTCCTTATATCGGCTACTACTTCCGGATCAGGTAAAACAACCGTTACTCTTGGTCTTCTTAGGGCTTTGAAGAATAGAGGACTTAATACTCAACCATTTAAATGTGGCCCTGATTATATAGATACCAAGTATCACGACATGGCTTCTGGTAGTCATTCTATTAACCTCGACGTTTTTCTTGCCTCTACATATCATGTAGAATCGGTCTATTCGAAGTATGCAGCCAATAAAGATGCTTGCATAATTGAGGGTGTTATGGGTCTGTACGACGGATATAACCGCATGCAGGGAAGCAGTGCCCAGATAGCCGAATTGCTCGATATACCTATTGTGCTTGTTATCAATGCCAAGTCGATGGCTTACTCTGCTGCTGCCCTACTTTTTGGTTTCAAAAATTTCTATAAGAATATAAATGTAGTAGGTGTCATCTTCAATTTTGTAGCTTCCGAAAGTCATTACAGTTATCTGAAAGATGCTTGCGAGGATGTGGGATTAGAGGCCTTAGGATATTTACCGAAGGATACAAATGTTGAAATTCCATCACGTCACTTAGGATTAAATATCGAAAAGGAATTTATATTTGATGAGTTTGCTAACAAGGTGGCTACACTTATCGAAAAACACATAAACGTCGATCGCCTACTTGAAATTACTGCGACCCATAAAATCACTGATGTCTCAAAAGAGGAAGAGAAGGCTAAAAGCAATCTGAATATTGCTGTGGCTTATGACGAAGCGTTTAATTTTGTCTATCACGAAAATATTGAGTATCTGAAAAGGCTGGGGAAAGTTTCGTTTTTTAGCCCTATAAAAGATAAAGAGCTACCCCTAAATTCTGATCTGGTATACTTACCGGGGGGGTACCCCGAATTATACTTGTCGGAATTGAGTAATAATACGTCGATGCTCGAAAGTATCAGATCGTATATAGAAAACGATGGTAAATTGATAGCCGAATGTGGAGGAATGATGTATCTCTGTTCTTCTATCGTTGATAAAGAAGGCATTGAATATCCGATGGTAAACATCCTTAAGCAAACCGCTACCATGCAGTATATGAAATTGGAATTGGGATACCGATCTTTTAATTACAATGGACAGTGTATCAAAGGACACGAATTCCATTATTCGAAAGTAGAAGACCCCGAAAACAATACCTCTTCTGTAACCCAAATACATAATGCTAAAGGCATGGAAGTAGACACTAAACTGATAAGATATAAGAATACAATAGCGGGATATACTCATATCTATTGGTCGGAATCGGACTTGATGAAATTATTTGGGTAAGCCTATCTTTACTTCATTTACAATACATAAAAACCGCCGAAAGCAATTACTTACTTTCGGCGGTTTCTTATAATTTAGTTACATGCAGTATTACATGGGTACTCTCATTCTTAAATTAGGATTCACGTACACACTCGTACAGTCACCAATTCTTATAGTAATGGGCACACGTCCGCTTTCGCAGTTATTTATCGTTTGAGTAACATAGTAAGTAGTTCCATCTGACAACACAGTAGTTAAGGGTAAAACATCTGCTGAAACTGCCGTTGCATAGCACTTTAGGTCTTCGCCAACTACACTTACATTAGCTAAAGTATTTATTGGTAATAAACAAACCTTACTTGGCTGAACACCACCATCTACATTGTCTGTTCTCTTTATTATTGTAACCAAACCCGATACTATACAAGTGGCATTATATTTAACCTGCACCCTATAAGTACCATAGCCGAATATACGCAAATCGATAGAGTGTTCTGTACCTATTACATCGGGGAAGTTAACATCCCCCACCTTTGTCCAGATATACTCTGTGTACTCATTACCAAAGAAACCGTCTGCTGTTAGAGTATAACTTGTAGAGATATCAGTATCTATAAAGTGACAAGTCCAATCAGACGGAAAACCATTAAACTCTCCTGAATTATAAGCATCATAAGTCACATTGGTATTATTCTGACCGGCAACAGTACTTTTATCTCCAAAATGCAGGGTTAAACCTCCTGTTGCATTAATGTCTTTTATATTCACAAAGTTAACGTCGTTACGCCCACCCAACAGATTCAAAGTTCTGGGAGCACTACCTTGATCTCCATAAAAATAATTCCCAATATCCATATTATGATTATTGGTATTGAAAACACCAGCATTGAAGAAGATGTGGGAGGCTATTTTAAAGTTATCCATAAGCGAAACCGAACTGGTTTCGTATATGTAGACAATTCGTCCCGATGCAACACCATTGCTGGTTATTGTTTTAGGAATTCCGGTATTCTGATAGTTTATCTGAGCTGTATTAATCGTCATGCCAGCCTGCCATAAAGATGAGCCATATCTATTTAAATGGTTTGCTGAATTTGAACTTACAGTCGGAAGAATCGTTAATCCGGAAAAAGTTATATTACGGCAATTAGCAACTACATTTACTGTTAATGTTTTGGATGAAACAGTAAATCCTGAATTGACATCAAAAAAGACATCATCCGTAGGACCCGGTACTACCCCCGGTATACCTGTTCCTCCAGAAGTGGTTCGCCAATGATTGATATCGGACCAATTACCTCCACCGCCTACCCAATAGTAATCGGCTGCAAACCCCGAAAAGCAAGTCAGAACACAAGAAATAAAAACCAGCAAAAATTTGTTCATAATTTTCTTTTATAGTGTTATTGAAAAACACAAAATGCCGTTTATCGGACTTTGAAAATTATGTTTATAAATGTATTCGCAGTGATTGCAGATCCTGCAGCAATCTTGTAAGTGAGTATACCCGTATTGGATATTGCCAGATTGGTGAAAACCTTATTGTCGTAATAGGTCACAAAATAATCAAGTTCATTACTTTGAAGGACAGGTAAAGATCCTGCCAAAGGACTTTTCGAAGAACTGGTTGCATCGCTCATGCCAAACTGGCTTTTGTAGATATTATACATATAAACGGTAAAAAACTGAGTATCTTTATTGTAAGCAGGGTCATCGACTGAAGTAGGTAATACAATAGACGGAGCATAAAAAAACACATTATTTTGAGGTACCATGCGTATCCAACGCGTACCATCATTATAATATAAACCCTGAGGTATATTAGTTCCGTCGATATTATAAACGGTCATCCCATTCACATGTTCAGCTAATGGCGCGGAAAGGGTCAGAGATGTCAGTTTAACACGAGGAAAAAGTAATCCTTTATTGGATGTTCCATCTGCATTTTCTCTTAATTCTAATAAAGCACTCTTATCTGCAACTTCGCCCGTACCAATAGTTACCTGCGCATAAGTACATAAAGGTACCAATACCAACAGCAGCAATAATATTTTCTTCATAAATAGTTAGTAATAAATTTGAAGTATAAAATGTTTATTTCCAGTAATTTTAGTTTCTGAATATTAGAACAGTACTTGATTAAGCAGATAAAAGACAGATGAACATCTAAGTAAATCCATATTTTAAGATTCTTAATTCAAGAGAAGTAACTATAAAAAACAATTTTCATCACAATGTCTCCAATAAGTAAAAAAGACACATTAAGAAAAAAACACAAGAGTATACCATAAATTCAATTCTCCTTTTACCATACTGTCAGGTGTTGGACAAAATTAGTTGAATCATTATGCTATTAACATAATAAAGCAGATGTAGCAGTTAGTGTATTAACTATTGCTCGTGAGCTTTTACCCTCTTATTTAGATGTTACTGTTATTATTGTTGTCATTATTTGCTATAAAAGCCATTCCATGAGACAAATATATGAAGTTATTTATGATTACCCAAAATACTCCATACCGTATTAAAAAAGTAACATTTTATTTTTAATAAATTAAGAAGAAATCAGAACTAACTAATTAATAATCAAATACAAATAGTAAATATTAATACAAAAAGAATCGAATAAAAAGGAATAAATATTCATCTATATCTAATAATCTCTAATAAACTGCATAAATATTCCAGAAATAGACCTTATTGTAAAACACCAAAAAGAAAGAAGAGAGAATAGAGAAAAAACAAAAAGTTATTATCTAATCACAGAATCTATAAAACGAATTAATTTAAAGAAGATATTTACATTCTCTTCTCTAAATTAATTCATCTATATTTATTTCTTAAAATTTGAATGCAGATGCGGATTCACTGGTAAAAAACAAGATCGGGGATTTATTACTATACTACTCGAATTGATTAAAGGAGTGAATACCCCCGGAGAATTTTCAACATAAGGAGTTACAGTAAGTGTTTGCACTCCACCTGATCTATAAACATGTGTACGATATTGATTTGCACCTACCGAAACATTATAATCTTTTTCGACAGGTGAACCGTCTCCCCAATTCCATTCAAAATATCTTAAGTTATCATACCTTGAATCTGCTATCGAATAGTTAATCACAGTTGAATAGTCGGCTTCACCGTCAATACAAGGTGTTTTATTCCCGTCTATTGCCACTCTAAACCACGAAGCAGCAAAAGAGGGTAAACCAAACTGAGCAGTTCCCGTTAAAAAATCGGCAGGGAGCTGATATATCCTCAAATTATCCCCCTCTTCGGGATTATCAATTACAGTCAGAGATTTACTGCTACGAGCAGGAATATACATCCGACCATCGGGTCCTAACTGCACAGCACGTACACTTGATCCTCCAATCACATAAGTTTTTGGTAGAACTTTAGTAGGATCGGCAGCCGCAAGCAGCGCTTTGAAATCGAAAACAGCTAATCCCGTAACTGTACCAATGTACAAATAGTTCATTGATACCGAGAATTCAACACCGTAGGGATTACCCATTGAGATCATTCTAATATTGGTACACTCTCCTGTTGTATTGTTAAAGTCGCCAAATACAAGTTTACCACTGGTATTACTTCCCCAAACAAAAGTTTTTCCATCGGGAGTAATCTTCAGATAACCTCCTGCTGACAGAGAAGTTACAGCTCCGGGCACTTCTGAGATTACGGGTTGAGCAGCTGCACCGACATCAGTCATCAACCAGGCATTCAGATAAGCCGGACTACCCACACCCGGAGCAATCACCCAATAATCGCGCCTGTTGGAATGGCGGATAGATGTGATAGTCTCACTGGTAGTACCCATTGCTCCTTGAAACCTGATATTCTTGTATGCAGCCATAACTTCACCTAAGGGGTTTGTTGTCATATCTACAACAGAGTATGCTGCATTACCGGCACCCTGTTGTCCTACTGTGGCTACTATATATTTGGTTATACTGCCCGGATAAGGCAATACAATACCGGCTTGGGCTGATGATGCGTCTCCCAATAAACCACTGCCTTGAGGCATCTGCACGTTTTCTTTGTTCCATACCGTTCTACCATCCGAATAAAACAACAAATTACCGTCGGTATCTGAGAGACTAAAACATCCTTCGCTCGCCGAAATTTTAGACCCGACTAAGTTAGTAGGTAAACCCTTCAATATCACATCACCCGTACCAAACAAACCTGTAGCTAAAAGATCGCGGGTTGAATTCCAAGTTATACCGCAACTGGTACCAAAATGCCAGTTATAAATCTCTTTTTGTGCTTTTACACCTAAACAGACTATAAACAAGACACTCAACACACCTATTTTTCTCATCACTCTATTCATAGCCTCATTCCTTTACGACCAATATGATAGTAATAAATGATCCGGCATCAATTTCGGTTTTAAGAACATTATAGTTAAGTACTCCGGCAGCCGATATACTATTCACTTTAACAACCGTATTGTCATAATAGGTTACCACATAATCGAGCTTATCGGCAGTGTATAAATTGGGTATAGCAGCCAAAGCCGTGTTACTACTTACATAAGTAGAGTTACCGGTTTTGGTGAACTGTTTCTTATATTCAGCATACAAGTCGAAAGTTACATTATTGGCAACAGTGGTTATAGGCAAATTAAAAGGCGGCATATAAAAAAACTGCAAGCCGGCACCCGACCCTACCGATCGCCATATAGTGCCATCAAAATAGTAGTAACCGGCCTGTGTCACTTTCACCGTTTTGGGAGTGGTTGTACCCGCTATATCTGTTATATAAACGATAGTACCAGTTTGAGCAGCCAGATATTTACCATCTTTAGAAGCTAGCTGAGCCAATGTAAGACGGGGAGCCATAAAACCTTCGGCAGTAGTAGCATCGGTATTAAATGCCTGAACATCCAACGAAACTTTCGGATCGACAGTGTTTACTCCAACTTGGGCAAAGGCAACTACACCTGCACATAAAAATAAGCCTAGCGATAAAAATATTTTTTTCATAGTATCCTTATTTAAAATTAGGGTGAAAAATAAATAGCTGAAAAAACGTTGAAGACTAACTGCTATTGTATGCACAATCGAACAAAAGAACCAAATACTAAATCTATCCAAATAAATTCAGACAAAATCAATTAAACTCTTTATATTTTAACATAAGAGGACGCAAACAATTAATCTTATTTTAATTGTTGCCAGTTAGGCTACTTTCTTTAAGATGTCGTTGTCATTCTTTCTACAAAAGCTATTTAACACTACAAAGATATATATTATTCTTTTCATTCAAAAAAATCCACTCTTGACTCCAATAGACTACATCTATATTTTTCACTTGTGCAGCCACACAAGACTCTTTAAATATTAAAACGCACAAGAAGCAACACCTTATTATAATTAAATATGGATAGACATTTTCAAATACAACAAAAAAAACAATTTATCCATGTTATCTATATCATTGAACAATCGAAAAACAACTATGATTTGCCTTCTATTCCCTTTTGCCGTATATTTGTAATTCATTATCTTATAAATAAAACTTTAAAAGAATGGCAGAAACACCTAATTGTCCGCAGTGTGACATGGAAAATACGTATTTCGACGGAACAGTATACATCTGTCCTGATTGCAGTAACGAATGGTCTACCGATGGCAATGATGTAGAAGCAGACGACACACCACGAGATAGTAACGGAGCAGAACTTATAGACGGCGATGCTGTAACGGTAATTAAAGACCTTAAAGTAAGAGGCTCATCGATGGTTATAAAAAGAGGTACAAAAGTAAAAAGCATCAGATTGACAGAAAATCCCGAAGAGGTAGATTGCAAAATCGATGGTTCGAGTATTGTTCTCAAAACTTGTTTCCTCAAGAAAGGATAATAAAACAATCCACTCATAATTACAGAAAAAGGGCTGACCAGCAAATGCTAATCAACCCTTTTTTTGTGCCAAATTCAGACACAATATAAAAAAAGAGAAGCCTCCGTAATAAAGAAGCTCCTCTTATTTTATTTTATCTCGTTTATATAATCGTCAAAAAAAGGAAATGCTTTTAGAGAGATTTAATCTCTTTTATCATTTTCTTAGAAGGCAAATAAATCTGGAATCCAATTCCTAAAGAAAGACCATTGGTGTATGTTGTAGAACCAAATCCAACAATACCATTGTATTTTAATAATGCCTCAACACCAACTGAAGGTGTAATAAAATAAGAGATACCGGGTCCGAATCCAAATCCCATACCATTGGTGTGTGAATTATTAACTGTGTTATTTGCACCTTCGAAACCGACACTACCTTCAACAAAGAATTTTGTTTGTCCAAGTGAAGGCAACTCTTTAAGGTTAACAAAATAACGAGCCAAAGGTCCAACTCCATAGGTGTAAGTATTACCATCTTGACCGTTAATATGATTAAAACCAAACTGCCCGTAAGCACCAACAGCCAATCCATCTTCAATAAACCAAGCAGCTCTAGGTGTTATTTGAAAGCTTGTTTGGTTACTAAAGTTGATGTTTAGGTTAGCAAGATCACCCCCCATCAACACATTTCCTTTGCCTATTTGCGCGTTTGCTATGCCTGTACCTAACAGAAGTATAGCGAATAGAATTAGCTTTTTCATAATCAAAAAAATATTAAATTAGTATTACGAATCTTAATACCTTATATAACAACGTTCCTTTATCTTTGTTGACAATTCGAAAAAGAATAAACGATATTAACTTAAAAATTAGCTTTTTTATAACAAAAGGGTAGAAACAGGAGTGATTTAAAAGATAAAATCAGCTTTTATCAAGATCAGAATTCATCAATAGGAAGAAGGATTTAAGATAATATTAAATAAGATAAACAAATTTACGAACACCTTGACTGTAGCATATATGTACATAAACAATAAAATAAAGGAACTACTTATGAAGTAATATTTACTTCCTGCCAGTAATAAGAAGATAAAGAAAATGAAAAAAGCCCTCGAAATCACTTCGAAGACTCTTTATCCTTAACAGAAACTTTACAAAACTACACAAGCCAGAGTTGGCTAGACTCTGTACTATTAATTCCAATGTTTGTCATAGGTAAAAGGATAATTAGATTTAAGGAATCAATGTCAATAATGAAACTCTGTGCAATAATTACATAGGCAAAGTTATAGAAGAACGTCCTAAATAAATGCAACAGATAAAGCATTATAGAGCTGATTTTTGTCTTATATCGTGTTGCTAAATTGCCATGTTTCGATTTGCATGTTAAAGCACAAAATGTATAATATTTGTTTTGAATTTTGAAAGGGCTGAGAATCCATTTCTATATCTCCATTTTTTATAAGGAAAAAGCCTAAATCATTCTGACTTGGGCTTTTCCTGAAATTGATATGTATAAATAATAAATAGGTTTTATCTTTTCAAAAACATCCCATTTTGAGAGTCAGTTCTCTTTGCATGTTGAAAAATTCAGTTCGTTGTATTTCGCCACTTACCGAGATTAGTGTAGAGTATCTCTTTAGAGAGTCTATCCATTCTTTTTGGATGCTGCATATAGTAGGATTCTGCGAATCCATAATATTAATAGAGAATACCCTTAAGAAACTATTTTCGCAGTTGTCGCATTCGAAATGCAGGTACGACGATTCTATATCTATATTAGATACATAGAGGTTTATCTTTGTGCCGGTTTTCTGAGTACCCGTAGCTGCTACCGTTTCTAGGTTGGAAATCAGTTCCAATAACTCGTTTTGTATGAGATGAACATCATTGTTCGATAATAAATTCAGCTTGTAAAAGTAGTTTACATCGCTTATGAAAGACTTGAATACGTTTTGATCCATTATAAACGTAGTATCTGCAATGTAGCGTTGTTCGGCAACAAACCTTTTCTCGATATCCGAAACTTTTTGAGGAACTCTCATTTCTTCGTATGAACCGATAGTAGAGATTACCTCCAGCTGGTAGAGCCATCTGTATAAACGAAATTTTGCAATATGTGGAAAAGGCAGATAAAACATATAAGGAAGGCTGTTTATAGCCAGTCGGGCAGTCGAATTTTCGCATTTATGCAATTTCTGAAACATAAGAATACAGCTTTCAAGCTTGTCACAATAATGATCTAAGGGATCGGTAAGCTGTTGTATATTCAAATCTAAATCGAAAAATGCACGCTTTGTATTTTTGATATTTACAATATTATCGAGTGAAATACATAGTTTGGATGATATTTTTGAGACTTCGTCGAAAGTGAATGGGACATCGCCTCTCAGCCTTCTATAAACAGCTTCTTTACCCATAGACAGTATATTCATCAGGAGGTTTGCGATATTCTGATCATCTGCCACACTATTTTTGATAGCCGAAACGAGTTCATCGTTTAGTTGATTTTTCATAAAAACATTCTATTGCGGAGAGTATTATTTACTCAGTTGATTATTATAAGGTTTCATAAAAGTACTTATTTCTTTGTAGTGAGATTATTGCGTAATAAGCTCGTTCTACTAAAAAGATTTAAATGATGTTGCAGAGGGTATACAGATCGTAATTTTTCATTTTATTTGTTAACAAAACGGCTGTTTTCAGAGGGTAGATGGTCGATTCTGATGGTTATTTCAATATCAGAAATAGAAATTGGAGTGGTATCGGATTTATTCGAAAAAAAGAAAACAGCCTCTTTAATAATGTAAAGAGGCTGTTTTAAAAGTAAAGGTATTTTTCACACAGGAAGTTCGCTACACTTTTTATCAATAATAGAATATTTCTCCCTGCAGGGATGTAATTTATTTGATTTTATAATTCTTTGATTGATACTTCCTCTAAAGGCAAGTGAAGGAGAGTACTTCTCTTTCATAAATCTGCCATCTACCAATACGTCAATGTAGGTGAGGCAGGCATGTAATTCTTTCTTAGCGAGAATCTCTTCGTAAGTATAACCGGTGTAACACCAGATATTTAACTTTGTTTGTTCCTTCAATATTTTTAAGAGGGTAACAAGCGACTGAGGATAGAAGAACGGATCTCCTCCTGAAATGGTAATGCCATCGAGTAAGGGGTTCGAATTTATGTCTTCTATTATTTCGAGTAACCATTCCTTCGAAAGAGGCGTTCCTGTATTTGGATTCCAGCTACTTTCATTGTGGCAGCCTTTACAATGATGTTTGCAGCCCGAAAGATAGATGGAATATCGAAGTCCTTCGCCATCGGATATGGTTTCTTCGTATATCTTCAATATATGTAATGAGTCTTTAAACATGCTTTGTTCTGTCTTTTTCTTCAGCTTGTTTTGCTGAGTTCCACGAATCTAAATCTCCTGTAAGATATCCGGTTATACGGCGCATGCGTGTAATGTTTTCGCTTTTACATAAGGGACATTCTGCATAAATCATTCCCTTGTAGCCACATTTTCGGCAAGTATCTACGGGATGATTGATCGAGCCATATCCGATATTCTCTTTATGCATCAGGTGTACAATTTTGAGTATTACCGATATGTTTTTCTTTGCTTCTCCATCCAGTTCCACATATGTTATATGTCCACCTTTGGTTATTGCATGAAAGGGTGCTTCCAATCTAATTTTATCAGCTACTTTTATATGTTCTTTTACATCTATATGGAATGAGTTTACGTAATAATCACGATCTGTAACGCCATCAATTACGCCGTATTTCTTTCTATCTATCTTAGTGAATCTGCCCGATAAGCCTTCGGCAGGAGTAGCCAATACAGAGTAATTCAATTTGTATTTTGCTTTGTATTCTTCTGCAACTTTATTTATTTCCTGAATAACATCATAAAGAGTATCATAGGCTCTTTTATTAATGGCATGACCTTCGCCATATATGGCAACCATTGCATTATGACCTCCGATAAACCCAATACCCAAAGTTCCGCTTTGGATGGTATTGCCTACCTCTTCGTTCGAATCTAAGGCATCGCCTCCTTTCCATATATTATTAGCCATCATAAAAGGAAACTGTCTGGCCAAAGCTGTCCGTTGATACTGATAGCGATCATATAACTGTTCGGCAATCATTTCAGACATCAATCTTACAGAGGATAAAAGGATTTTCCTAGCCTCTTCCTGTACTCCTTGTTTGTCTTTTTCGGGAAACAAATTCTCAGCTTTCTGATGTGCTTCAATAGCCAAACGAGGTAAATTGAGCGAAGTAAAAGACAAATTACCCCGTCCTAAAGACGATTTTTCGCCATGTAAGTTTTCAAATACACGGGTGCGGCATCCCATTGTAGCGGTTTCGTACATATATCGTTTAGGATCGTCGGCTCTCCATTTTTCGTGTAAGTTGAAAGGTGCATCCAAAAACATAAAGTTAGGGAAAAGAGCTACCGAAGTAGTACGGCAAGCCTCAATTAGAAGATCAAAATTAGGAGACTCAAATTTTATCTTCCCTGAAAGAGCATCTTCAAAGTTGGAGATTGCTGTTTCATAATCAGATTCACTATATGATACGCCTTTCTTTACTTTAAAAATTTGTATGGGAAATACAGGGATTTCGCCCGTTCCCAATCCTTCGGTTGTTGCAGCCAGTAATTCTTGAATAACCATTCTGCCTTCAGGAGAGCTGTCTGTTCCGTAATTAATAGAACTGAATACTACCTGATTGCCTCCTCTGGAATGCATGGTGTTGAGGTTGTGAATAAATGCTTCCATTGCCTGATGAGTATCCTTTCGGGTTGTTTCAACAGAACGATGAATAAGAGCATTTAGATTCTTTATATTAAGTACTTCCGATTGGATATTGAGTGCTTTAAGCAGTTCTTCTTTCTCATTATTGGGTACATTGATGCTTGATACTAAGCTTTTAACGGTCTTTTTTATATCCTGCTCATTGATGCTTTGATCTTCAAGTTGATATAATAAGGTAATATTGGAAGCCAGATGTTTCTGAAAAGACTTTAATACACCCTTTGCCATGAAAAAGTCGAAAGCCGGAATAGATTGTCCTCCATGTTGTTCGTTCTGATTGGTTTGAAAAACAATGGTAGCCAACGTAGCATAGCTTTGTATGGATTGAGGGGTGCGGATACTTCCATTTTTAGTTCTGAATCCTTTCTCAAAAAGATCATCCAGATCATATTGAATACAAGTAGTCGTTTTAGTCGGGTAATAATCGAGGTCGTGAATGTGAATATCTCCGTTTTTGTGGGCAAGGGTATATTCGGGATTTACCAGATATTTCTCGGCATAATCCTTTGTGACCTCTGATGCAAAAGTCATCATCTGTCCTGCCGGAGTATGAGCCGACATATTTGCATTGCTCAGGTTTACATCGTTTTTCTCAATAGAAACAATCCCGTCCATAATATGTTTCATGTGTGTTTTCTTATGGCGTTCCACATTGCGCCATTCACGATATATGATATATTTTTTGGCAGCCTTCGGGTTTCTTCTCATCAATTCTTTTTCTACCAAGTCTTGTATTTCCTCAACTGTAATAGTCGGCTTTTTAATTTCATTGGCAACAGCAAACGAAATCTCATACATTTCGCGTTCCGAGTCGGAGATACTGCTTGCTCTGAACGATTTGGTAACGGCATTTTTTATTTTCTCTATTGAGAATACTTCTTGTTTACCATCTCTTTTTGTGATAAGAATTTCTGAAAAGTCCATAAGAATTGTTTCTATTAAGTAGGATAATAAAATAGATAAAGAATACGTTATAGCTGAGCTTTATAACCTTAAACAGCTTTCTTCTTATTCAAGAATTTGGGGTTTACACCAATATTATAAAAGGTGCTATTGGCTTCTTGCAGGCACTTGGGACAAAGGCAACTCTCGTAAGTTTCTTTTACATAATCGCATACACCTATTACTTTTGCTATTTTTGAGCAACTGCACAATTCAACTCTGTCTTCTCTGCATCTGAAAGCTGTGGTACAGCGTGGACATATTTTTTCCATAATTGTAATTTTTAGTTTGTTATTGAATCTATTTACTGAAGCTTTCTTATTGATAAAGCTTTACTTTTTTACTTTGGATTATATGGTAGTATAAAAACAGATTTATAGATAGATAAAGGAAGCCGATGCCGTAGTCATTCCCTTGAGAGAATGATGGTTCAGGCTGATACCAATAAATATTAAAAACTGAATTTTACTTCGTGTTGAATTGTCTTTAATCCACGAAAGACAAAACTTTTACTTTTATCGGCAGGTCTTCTGACTTACTCCGTCTTTAGAAACATCCTTCCCGTTTCAATATCGAAACAGTGGTTTGAGATTTGTTCCAAGACTGTTGTAGAGCTTACAGCAGCGGGTCTGTTCAGGATTTACACCTGATTCCCTTTTCATCACCTATCCCGGAAACAGAATTAGTGACACCAATAACTAATGACAAAGTTGTGAATAAAAAATGAGAAAGTTATTCAAAAAGGAAAATTAGTTATCAACAATTTTAAATAAAGTTTTCCAAAAAGAAAATATAAAACGAATTATCTATTTTTTAATTTAAACACATCATCAGGATAAATACATTGAAATACAAACAATTATTCACACCTATCAACGAGAGAGCAACTCTTTTTTATAGGTTTATGAAATATTCTTCAGTCATTGTAGCTTTTCAAATAATAGAAATGTAAATATTGTATTATTTTCGACTGGTTGCTATTTATTTGTTGATCATTCAGAAATAGATATAGAAAAAAATGATAAAAAGGTTATTTTTGATAGATTTTGCAATAAAACAATTTCCGTAACCTTATATTCACTACTTTTGCCGCTTCAATTAAAAAAATATAAATGGAAACAAAGAATGTGAAAATTGAGGTTGCTGATCCAACCACACTAGGATTGTTTGGTTTGGCAATTGTTACACTTGTCGCATCGTCTCAAAAAATGGAATTGACTTCGGGTCTTTCCTTTGTAATGGTTTGGGCTATCTTTTTAGGTGGCGTTGCACAAATCATAGCTTCTTTATTTGATTTTAAACATAACAATTTATTTGGCGCTACCGCTTTTAGTGCCTACGGATTATTCTGGGTAGGTATGGCTATGAGTTGGTTGATCAAGCTTGGTTGTTTTGGTGAAACATTGGCTCAGGCTGTTGATGTAAAACAATTGGGTTTTGTATTTGTCGGTTACATGCTATTGACAATTGTATTTACCATATCGGGGCTTAAAATGTCGAAAGCGATGTTTGTTCTTTTAGTATTAATCGTGGTTTTGTTTTTAGGACTAGCTTTAGATTCGTTCGGTTGTGGTCATGGATGGCATGCAGTAGCAGCTTATGCAGAATTGGCCATATCGTTGCTTACTTTTTATATCTTGGCAGCAAAGTACCTGAATAGCTTTTTCGGAAAAAATATAGTGCCTGTAGGCAGTCCTATATTGAAATAAGATAGTATAATATAAAACAAAAATAAGGCATCTCTTTCGGGGATGCCTTATTTTTATATTTGATAAATGCAGAATTGTATTATTCAATTTGCATTGTGATTATCACATTGGCAAACTCTAATTATTACTCCGAAAAGTAATAAAAAGGTCTGAGACCTACCTTATTGTTTTCCGCTTGTTGCGATTTCTTTGTTGATCTTTTTAACAAGACCTTGAAGAACTGCACCCGGTCCTAGTTCTACAAATTCAGTAGCACCGTCAGCGATCATATGTTCTGCCGATTGAGTCCATTTTACAGGAGCAGTCAATTGTGCGATAAGATTTTTCTTGATTGTTTCCGGTTCAGTTTCAGCAACTGTTGTTACGTTTTGATAAACTGGACAAATAGGTTTAGAGAATTGAGTCTCGTTGATTGCTTTCTCTAATTCTTCTTTAGCCGGATTCATCAATGGTGAGTGAAATGCTCCACCAACGCTTAGTTTAAGAGCACGTTTAGCACCTGCTTCTTTCAATAGTTCGCAAGCTTTATCGATACCTGCATTTGTACCCGAAATAACAATCTGTCCGGGGCAGTTATAATTAGCAGGAACTACCACCTCATCAGTAATAGAAGCACATACCTCTTCTACCTTTTCGTCAGGTAAGCCAAGTACGGCAGCCATTGTCGATGGATTTAGCTCACACGCTTTTTGCATAGCCAAAGCACGTTTATAGACAAGTTTCAAGCCATCTTCAAACGATAAAGAGTTAGCTGCTACAAGAGCCGAAAATTCACCTAAAGAGTGACCTGCTACCATATCGGGTTTAAATTCTTCACCTAGAGTTTTAGCAAGGATTACTGAATGTAAAAATATAGCTGGCTGGGTTACTTTAGTTTGACGTAAGTCTTCGTCTGTACCGCTGAACATTAAATCGGTAATGCGAAATCCAAGAATCTCATTCGCTTTCTCGAATAAATCTTTGGCTACGGGAGATGTTTCGTACAAGTCTTTACCCATTCCTACGAATTGTGCACCTTGACCTGGAAATACAAATGCTTTCATTTTGTTTTTATTAAGTACTTTCAACTGTTTATTGTCATATTATATGGTAACATACTTTGGCTATGACATCTACCAAAGTAATAAAAAAAGTCCGAAGACTTAATGGTTCTGATAAGGTTGGCAAATTTAATAAAAAAAGATAAGAATATACATCCTTATCTTTTTTGTATCGAAAGTTGTCTACCTAAAAGATTGATTCTTAGTCGAGATCCATAAATTGTATTATCACCTCTCTATTATCATCGGGATATATTTGGTGGAACTGGTCAATAGTTTCCTGAGTTTCTCTGATCGTTATTTCAGGGCAGTCTTCACCCGGTGTGTAGCTCTCTCCAATTGGTATTGCAAAAGAACCACCCATGCTGTTATTGCCCATTCCTACACCAAGCGAGAAACCTTTCTTTATTTTATCTCTGTCGGTTGGTGTCCACTTCATGAAAATATCACCTACATAATAAGCTTTGTCGGCCTCATTAAAAGATAGTGTAAGACAACTGTTTGTAAGTATCTTACGGAAGGTTCCTCCATCTTTGTATTGAATGAAATCGGTGAGATTATTTCCAATCTGCATCTTTAGACAGAAAAAACCGTCTTTGCCGACCTTCACTTTGGATGTTCCTCTCGGACTTCTTAGAAATTGTAATTCAATCTTTTCATGGTCTATATCCGAATCATTATCTAAAATAAAGCGACCAAATACGATTGCTTCATTAGGCTTTGTCTTTATTGGTTTAGCACTGGTGCATACCATTAAAGTAAATATTGCCAATGCGAAAAGAGTGAAGTTTTTAATAGATAGCATGTTATTCATTTTTATCTTATTATGTTCTAAAAATCTTCTTGATAAGATTGACAAATTTAGTAAAAAAAGGAATCGGAGTTAAGCGCAAGGTTGTAATTAAGTAAATACAACTATTTATTGTTGCCTCTTTGCGGTTGATCTACTGTTGTTACCGAGTTAATTATTTGACTGAAAGTTCTATTCATTACGAAAACTCCTTACATTTGCAGCTTAAATTATCAGATATATGGATTCTGCAACAAAAGAACGCTTCTTTGTGCATTTTAAGGGCAATCGTTACAAGCTTATAAGTATGGCTAAGCATAGCGAGACTTTAGAAGATATGATAGTCTACCAAGCTCTTTATGGAGAATATGGTATATGGGTAAGACCTGCATCCATGTTTTTCGGGAAAACGGTTGTTGACGGAATTGAAGTCGATCGATTTAAAGAGGAAATATAGAAAAATTTTGTATTTGTCGGGATTGCGACCGGTGCATATCATTATTTAGTTTGTTGTATGAACTTTAGATAATCTACCCTTGTTTAGCTATTTTATGAAATGTCAGCTGTTACTCATATTTACCCTTGCTACTACATGTGTTGGGGCTCAGGATAAATCGTTGTCGTATGGTGCAAGCCTTATTTCGGAGCTGCAATACAACCTGTCTAATAAAGATCAAGATGTGCCAAAGTGGGCAAATCTGCTGGCTCTGGATGCTGAATTGAAAACCGACCGTTGGTGGAAGAACGGAATGTTTAAAGCTTCATTCTGGAGCATACGCAACTCTTTTGACAGACCCATTGCAAAGGATCATCTTATTTTTTCGAATATAGATGCCAAGAGTCACCTTCTTTTATGTTCGGCATTGGGTTATGAGCACAGGTTCGGTCGGTTTATGGTTTTCGGAGGCATCAGAGATGTAAATATAGACTATTTTACAACACCCTGCGACCTCTTTTTCACAAACAGTTCGGCAGGAATAACCCCTACTATTTCGCTCAATTATAAAGCGGCCGTATATCCTATGGCGGCAATGGGAATACATATGGAGTATTCCTCAGATAATTTTGTGTTTATGAATTCTTTTTACAACAATCTCAAAGGTGTTAATGAAGACAATATTTTTCAATTCGGTTTTAATCCCGTAAAGAATGGTTATGTCAATTTTTCGCAGGTCGAATATTCTGCAAATTCCGGTATTTATTATTTAGGCTGGGTAATGGAAAAAACACCTGAGAGAAATTTCAGGTATTCAACGTATATATCGGCGGAAAAAAACATTGCCCGTTTTAGCGGTTCTGTACTCAGAGCTGCATCAAAGATTGGATATACACCCCAGAAAGATCATTACTGCCGTACTTATTTAGGGTCAGGCGTTATCTTATCTAACCTGTTGGAAGATAACGAGAAAGATCGTTTGGGATTAATGTTGGTATATGCTGATCTGGCAGACGATGATGAGCTGGCAGCCGAACTTACGTATGTTATTGAATTATTCCCGTCGGTATATTTACAACCCGCCCTCCACTTTATTAAACATACCAAAATGAATGAGCTCCTTGGTCTTTTGCGAGTTACGGTAAACCTGAATCACTGAGTTGTTGTGATGGTTCTGTGCTTTTCCATTTGGAATTAAATGGCTTATTTCTTATGAAAACGTTCGCTTAAAGATTAATCTTTTATTTCGAATAAGTACTCCGATAATACAAGGGCTGTCTCAAAAGTGGAATAGGTACACAGAACATATCAGATACACAGATATTAATTTTATATTCAGTGTTCTGATGCTACTTTTGTGACAGACTCTTGTCGTAAATAATCAATTTTACTTTATATATTGTACTTTGCTTGCGTCTCTTGGCTTAGCTTCGGGACTTTCATTCTTATAGCCGATTGAAATACCAAAAGCTACTTCATGTGTATCAGGCATATTGATTTCCTTCAAGAATTCTTTAGCATCCGGATCGTTCAGAATACTAGCCATATTACCGATAGTACATGTTCCGATATTCATAGATTCGGCACTAAGTAGAATATTTTGTGCTAATAAACCACAATCAACAAGGCTGGTTGGATTGTTTTTCTCTCTACCTACAATAATAAGAGTAGGTGAGCCATGAAATACACTAAAACCCGGTTCTTGCGAACGTGAAGCACTGCCTTTCAAATCTTTTCCTTTTGCTTTTTCAACAAAGCTGTCATTGATTCGTTTCAGAAGGTCTGCATTTTGAATTACACGCACTTCCCACGTTTGTTTGTTTAAAGCACTAGGTGCATTAATTCCACAATCGATAATAGTATCCAGTTGTGCCTGATCTATTTGCTCAGGTTTGTATGCTCTAATACTTCTACGATTTTTAATCGCTTCTACTACTTCATTCTTATGTTGTGGCATAGTTGTTGCAATTTCTTTTTTCGATTCTTTGCAAGAGATAAAAGCCAAAGCTCCAATTAATAAGATAAGTGTTTTTTTCATATTCTATTTGATTGTTATTAGTTTTACTTCTATCTCTTTCTCGTTTTCAGGAAAAAGTCGTTTGAAACGTTTCACGGTAAACTCTGTGCTTTTTACATCGGCTGCGATACAGTTACCATCCCTGCTATTTTCTGCCAAATGACCTATGATACCCGAATGTACTCTTTCATTTCCATGATTAGGACTCCAGTTTATATAAATATTTCCTATATAATAAACGATTTCGCTATTCTCTATATTTATAGTAATACAGTCTTTGGGTAAGTTATGATATTTGTTACCGTAGTCAAGCATTGTTATATGATTTTTCCCTATGGGAACTTTTACTGCAAAATATCCTTCCTCATCGAGTCTGGCTACAGTTTTACCCCAATTACGCTCATTAAAATGAATCCATATGTCCTGAGTCTTTATCGACTTATCTTTGTATATATTTAATCGTCCAAAGACAATAGCATGCGTAGGCGTCGTTTCGGTGGTGGTTATTTTTCCAGAACTACAACTGTTTAAAAGAAAAAAAGAGAATAAACAAACGATAATATATCTCATGTTTCTATTTTACTGTGCGTTCTCGAATTGCTTTAAGAAGCGTACATCGTTTTCAGAGAACATACGCAAGTCTTTCACTCTGTATTTGAGGTTGGTAATACGTTCAATACCCATACCCAGAGCATAGCCGGTATATACTTTACTGTCGATTCCACAATTTTCTAAAACGTTAGGATCTACCATTCCGCAACCTAGTATTTCCACCCATCCTGTGTGTTTACAGAAAGGACATCCTTTTCCTCCACAGATGTTACAAGAAATATCCATTTCGGCACTAGGCTCGGTAAATGGGAAATAGGAAGGACGCAGACGTATTTTTGTATCTGCACCAAACATTTCTTTTGCGAAGAAAAGCAATACTTGTTTCAAATCGGCAAACGATACGTTTTTATCAATATAAAGAGCTTCTACCTGATGGAAGAAACAATGTGCACGATAAGAAATTGCCTCGTTACGATATACACGTCCGGGGCAAATAATGCGGATAGGAGGCTCTTGTTTTTCCATCACACGTGTCTGTACCGACGAGGTATGCGTACGCAATACTACTTCGGGATTACGGGCAATGAAGAATGTATCCTGCATATCACGGGCAGGATGATCGTCCGCAAAGTTCAAAGACGAGAATACGTGCCAGTCATCTTCTATTTCGGGTCCTTCGGCAATAGAAAAACCTAAGCGTTTAAATATATCGCAGATTTCTTTTTTTACCAACGAAAGCGGATGACGGCTTCCCAATTGTACAGGATAGGCTGTACGGGTAAGATCTATAGTTTCCTCTGTTAAATTGGAGTTCTCCAGATTTTCTTTTAATTCATTGATTTTGTCCTGAGCTTTGTTCTTTAGCTCATTAAGCCTCATTCCGAGTACTTTTTTCTCTTCTGCTGCTACATTTCTGAAATCGTCCATAAGAACAGAAATCGCACCTTTTTTACTCAAAAATTTGATACGCAGATCTTCCAACTCTTGAAGGTTGGCAGCTTTTACTTCCTCTATATCAGATAGTAGTTTGTTTATTTTATCAATCATCAGATTAAAACTTAGTCTTCTTTTTATTGCTATAATTAGAACTTAATTACAAAAATACACTTTTCTTTTTTAAATAGAGAAACAGTAATTCAATAATAAGGTGATAATGTGTATTATTTGCGGCGGTAACACTCGATAACACTAAGTAACCAAACCGAAACACATTTCATGGTCGGTGCTCCCTAGATTTGTATTTATAAAATCGGGTAGACTATGAAGAACTTATTTATTATATTATTCCTTAGCATTTCATCAGTACTCTGGTCGCAAAACTGTTCCCTTACAGGGATGCTTGTTGATGAGTCAAGCTCCGGAGTTGAAGCTACTGTATGTATTCTGGTATCCGTAAATGACAGTACAAATATAGAAACTGCTTTGTCAAACGAAACGGGCAGCTTCTCCTTCGAAAATTTAAAGAATGGTAAGTATATTCTTTATCTGCAACATATGGCATTCGTTCATCAGAATAGGGATGTAATCATAACAGAAGCACAAGCCGATTTAGGCACTATTGTTCTGGATGCTTCTTCTACTCAATTAGGTGATGTTGTTATTAAGAGAGAGCGTCCGATTGTAAAAAGTGAAAATGGCAGACTTATTTATGATGCTTCACTGCTTTCTAAAGACAAAGCGATATCCAATGCTTTTGATATGCTGAGAGATGTACCGGGCATTATCGCCACAGGTGATAAAATAGAATTGGTAGGAATGTCGAAGTATACCATTCTTATCAATGGGCAAATTACCGGTATGTCTTTTGAACAATTAATGGCAACATTGAAATCGATCCCTGCATCGAGGGTTACTAAAGTCGAGATTATGTACAGCGCTCCGCCTCAATACAATATAAGGGGAGCTGCCATAAATGTAGAACTGAAAGATGATATGACCGACCTTCCTTCTTTACAGGGACAAGGTACGATGGAATATCGGCAGGCTCATTATGCGGGACTAATGACAAACGCTAATATCTTATATACCAAGCCATCATTTGTATTTGATATGAATATTAGCCTTGATAAAGGTAAATCCTTGAAAGATGATCCGATGTTTGCCCGTCATCAATTTCAGAATAACGAATATGAAATAACTCAACAAAACGGAGGCTATAATAACAATAGTGCATGGAACGCCCGTTTAGGAGCTACTTTTAAGTTAAGTAATAAAGACCAGTTGCGATTAATCTATAATGGAAATTTTAACAGTATCAATGCAAAGCGAACGACTAACGCTCTTTTTCTCGAAAATGGCGAATTCTATAAAAGTATAGATTCACGAAGCCGCATAGCAACAGACTCGTACCTGCATAATATCAACGCCGAATATAATTCGCACAGGGGCATCATTGCAGGTGCCGATTATACTAATTACGAAGACCCTACTACCCAGTATTATGAAGATTACGATATTCATGTTTTAGAAAACGCTTATCGTACAGAAACATCGCAGAAGATAGGTAAAGCCACTTTTTATGCGAATCAGACAGTATCGGCAGGTGAAGGATGGGAGATAAATTATGGGCTTAATTTTTCGATGTCAAGAAGCAGAAGTCAATATGAATATTTTAAGAACTCCGAAAATGCGATTGTTGATTCATTGAGTAATACAAAACAAAAGGAGTCTGCTGCTTCATTGTTTACAGGCGTAACTAAATCATTCGGGAAATTATCGACTCAGATTTCATTTTCCGCCAATAAATTTAAATCGACAATCGATTTACCCGATGAGTCTAAAACCTTATGGAACGATTTTCAGCCTTTCCTGAATGCTAATCTGACATATACTCATAATCCCAATCGTATTCTTCAATTGTCGTTCTCCTCAGATATTGAGTACCCTTCTTATTGGGCATTGAGTCCTAATATATGGCAAATAAATGCATACTCTGTATCGAAAGGAAATCCCGAATTAAAATACACTAGGACTTATGAAACCCAAGCGGTTTTTATCATTAATCAGAAGTATGTTGTAATGGGGTATTACAATTACAAACCGAACTATTCGGTGCAACTCCCCTATCAATCGGATGACAGATTAGAGACTGTATTTCAGGTTGTAAATCTCGATTATCGAAAAATGTATGGTTTGGTTTATATCCATCCTCTAAAGATTGAAAATATTTGGGACTCGAAGGCAACGGTAAATCTTTTCAGATTGGAGGAAAAGGATGATAGCTTTCATGGCATTCCTTACAATCGATTTATAAATTCGTTTCAGGTAGCACTGAACAATACATTTAATATTTCGTCAAAGCCCAATCTTAAACTGGATGTTGCAGGAACCTATACCTACGGAGCTATTCAGGGAGTGTACGATATCGGGCATATGTCGGACGTGACTGCGGGGCTTAGATGGTTATTCCTGAATGATAATGCGGAACTGATTGCAAGGGTACAGGATATATTCAAGGGGAATGCAGCTACAGTAAAAGTGAATTACGCAGACCAATACAGTTCGATGAGAACGGGACTGGATAGTCGTATATTGAGACTATCGTTTATTTATCGTTTTGGGAACTATAAGAATAAAAAGTCAAAAGAAGAAACTCCCGACACTTCCCGATTCAATAGGGGGAATTGACGGTGAAATATAAGGGGAACCATTTATTTTAATATCATCTTATAACCAATTCCCCTTATATTTATAATTTCGACATTGGAGTCATGCGAAAGCTTCTTTCTTATTTTTACGATGAATACATGGAGACTGCGTGTATTGAAAAAACTATCGTCACCCCATAAATCGAGTAATACCGATTTGTTTTCGAGTATATTATTCTGATTGATGCATAAACGTTCCAATATACCGGCTTCCCGATGGGATAAAGTCTCGGAATGTGTTCTGTAAGTCAATTTCTGCTGCAATGAATCGAATGTATATTCTCCAATCCGATAGATTGTCTGTTTGGGTTCTTCGGATTGAACTCTGTTTAAAAGCGATTTTATTCTGATAATTAATTCTTCCATTCCGAAAGGCTTTTTCAGATAGTCGTTGCCCCCCGTTTCAAAGCCTTGAACAACATCTTCGGTCTTAGACTTTGCACTAAGAAAAAGTATGGGGGTATGTTTATCGCTTTGACGGATGAGTTGAGTCATACTGAAACCATCCATTTTTGGCATCATAATGTCTGCAACCACAATATCAGGTTTGAGCTTGAAGAAGACTTGTAAGCCTTGTTCACCATTTGGAGCACAATCTACACAGAAATCTCTTTTTTCGAGAGTGTCTTTTATTATCATCGATAGAGCCGGCTCATCTTCAACCAGCAATACCCGTATCTTTGTTTCTATGCTCATATTTTTCAAATTTTTATTGTAAAACAAGTCCCTTTACGCTCCGTGCTGTCAACGTTTATAGTCCAGCCGTGTTTATCGACAATTGTTTTTACATAAAACAATCCTAGTCCATAGCCTTTTACATTGTGAATATTCCCTGTCGATACCCGATAAAACTTATCAAAGACTTTATTGATTGAGCTTTGCGGTATTCCTATTCCATTGTCCTTTATAGAAAGAATAGTTCTATTGTCTTTTTGTTTAGCCGATAATACTATATGAACCTTCTCTCCCGAATATTTAACCGCGTTTTCAATCAGATTATTAATAATGTTAGGGAAATGTATCTTATCTGCTTTTATAGTAAGATCAATAGGTGTGACATCTATTTCGAATGTAATCTTTTTAGGAGTATTGATCAGAAATTGGTTACGCATCGATTCATATAAATCAGATATGGATATATCACCTAAAGCAAGTTTCAGGTTTTTTCGTTCTTCAACCGACATCGTAAGTATCTGTTCTACCAGATTATTAAGGTTCATAAGTTGCTCTTTCGAAACATCTAAGTATTTATCCCGTTTTTCAAGATCATCCATCATCCCGAAATTCTGAAGTGCGTCAATAGCTGCATATGTCACAGATATGGGAGTCTTTAACTCATGAGTCATATTGTTTACGAAATCGCTTTTTATTTCATCAATGGATTTTTGCCTGAAAATAATCCGAAGCAGATAGATGTATGAAATAATTAATAACACAATCATCAGAAGGGAAATAACCACAAGGGTAGACATCTCCTTCAGAATATACAAGCGGGGTTCCTTCAAATATATGCGGTAAGCGTATTCATCGTTAATAGAATAAGGGAAAATATAAGGCTTGTACAGACTTTTGTTGATGTTCTGTAAACTATCTATAGAACTAGCTAAAAGACTGTCGTTTTTAGTATTTATCTGTTCCGTAAAATAGGGAATATTTACGTCTCTTCTTTTTAACTCGATATGCAAAATACTATCATATCTTATCAGAGAAGCGGCTTCCATAGTATCGATAACAGAATGTATGCCCTTCTGAATAGAAGTGTACATCATCAGATTGTCATTCCATCTGTTATTATTGCGTTCATCTTTACCGTCTATCATGACATTCAAGTTGGGTTGATAAGCCACTAAAGTATCATAGGGTATCATATCTAATGCACCTTCTTTCATCATTAATTCAAGCGTTACCGATTTCACCCTTAAACCGATTTCCGTAAAATCGGCACTATTCATGGCATCCATTATCGATATATCCATTTTTTTATATTGTTGGTCGTAAAAAGTTTTCAACCAATACAATTGATAGACAGATACCGAAATCAAAGAGATCAGGATAATGGAAGCTATTATTTTGATGCGAAGTTTCATATAACTGGTTATGCAAGTAATTATACATACTCTGGCGATTATGCCCTACAAAAGCAATAAAAAGGTCTGCGACCTTACCGGCAAAAATAAGAATCCCTCAGCATATTCAATACACCGATAACACTTAATAACACAATGGGGAGAGTGGCTTAATCTTTTCTTGTTATGGCGTAATACACCTCTTTGGCTAAAACCCGTGCACCTGCTTCATTCGGATGTATCTGATCGGGGAAATTTTCCTTCATATTACTTGTCGGCGTGTGCAGATTTATGATTTTAATGTTACATTCTTCGGCAACTTCGGTAATGAAAGGAATTATATCGTTTACAATAATGCTATCATTGATTCCCCGTTCAGCAGTATATGCCTTGGCAGGGTAACATAGATATATCAGGGGATGTGATACTAATTGTTGAAAAGCCTCGACCATCGTTCTTAAATCGTGTTTGTATTCATCCTTATATATCCAGTTCTGAGGTTTCGAGTCGTTAGTTCCCAATTTTATAACAACAATATCAGGATTATATTCGAGGGCATCTTTAAACTTCTGCTCCTGCATATACGGATGATCTCCTTTGTTGAGTATAGTTCGTGCACTAAAGCCGAAGTTGCGGACTTCGTACTCGTTGCCTAACATTTGCCCCAATACGGACGGATAGCTGTTTTGATCGCGGTCTTTCACGCCTGCACCAAATGTAATACTGTTGCCTATACAAGCTACTTTTATTTGTGCAAAAGCACTTGTTCCAACAATGAGAAACAGGAAGAGAAATGATACTAAATGTTTTTCCATGTGATTAAAGGTTCTGTGAAATATGATGTTAGGTAACGGTAAATATTGAATGTGATATTTTATCATCATAACAGCCTATAGTTGCTATGATTCCCGAAGTAATAAAAACGTCACGCATTACGTCTTCGTCAATACTGCCTGTAAAAATAATAAATAGCTCTGTGACCTTGATTATTTTTTGTTACTTTGTTTCTGGAAAAAATGAGAAAATAGATTAGCCAAATGATAGAGCTAAAAGATATAACTAAAGTATTTAGACATAAAAACCGCATTACGACAGCACTTTCGGGTGTTTCACTCTATGTACCTAAGGGTAAAATTGTAGGGGTGATCGGTGAATCGGGAGCGGGCAAAAGTACACTTATCCGATGTGTAAATTTGTTGGAACGTCCGAGTTCGGGCGAAATATATGTGGACGGGCAAAATCTGACTCAAATGTCGGAATCGCAGTTGGCAAAAGCGAGACGAAATATAGGAATGATATTCCAGCATTTCAATTTATTGTCGTCACGAACCGTATTCGATAATATTGCTTTTCCTTTAGAACTGGATAAGACCCCTAAATCGGAGATAATTATACGTGTAAAGGAACTGCTTAAATTAGTAGGACTGGAAGAAAAAGCAAACGATTATCCTTCTAAACTATCGGGAGGTCAGAAACAGCGGGTAGCCATTGCGCGAACTTTGGCTAGTAATCCTAAAGTATTGTTGTGCGATGAGGCTACAAGTGCCCTTGATCCTGCAACCACCCGTTCTATACTATCGTTACTGAAAGAGATAAATAAACGTTTGGATATTACTATTCTTCTTATCACCCATGAAATGGATGTGGTAAAAGAAATCTGTGATGAGGTTGCTGTTATCAGCGACGGGCAATTGATAGAGCAAGGAACGGTTGCCGATATTTTTTCGCATCCTAAAGCGGCTCTGACAAAGCAGTTTATTGCATCTTCACTGCATATGGAGATACCTGTCGATTATCAGGAAAATCTGGTTGCTTCTCCCCAAGCTGGAAAACATCCTTTGTTACAGCTCGAAATAACAGGGCAATCGGTAGATGCACCCGTACTTTCGGAAGTGGCACGCCTGTTCAATATAGACAGCAATATAATTAATGCCCGTATGGATTACGTGGGAGGCATGAAATTTGGAGTTATGCTTGTCGAATTTATCAGTTCGGCCGAAAATGAGAATCGGGCGATAGAGTTTTTGAAAAGTAAAAATATTAAAGTGGAGGTATTAGGCTATGTCTGATTCGATGATAGAAATATTAATAAAAGGAACTTGGGAAACAATTGTAATGACTTTTGTTTCGGGTTTCTTCGGGTTTGTATTGGGATTGCCTATTGGAGTCTCACTTTTTATAACAAGTAAAGGGCAAATAAGAGATAATAAGTCGATAAATAAGACTTTGGCATTCTTTGTTAATATATTCAGAGCTATACCGTTTATTATACTTATTGTCTGGATGATTCCCTTTACACGTCTGATTGTAGGAACATCCATCGGAGTAGAGGCGGCATTAGTTCCATTGAGTATTGGTGCAGCCCCATTTATAGCACGTATGGTCGAAAACAGTTTATTAGAAGTACCTTCGGGGTTGGTGGAAGCATCACGGGCAATGGGAGCTACCCCTTTTCAGATCATACGGAAAGTGCTGTTACCCGAAGCCATGCCTTCGCTCATCAATTGTGCGTCCATTACGTTGATTACTCTTGTGGGATATTCGGCAATGGGTGGAGCAGTAGGTGCAGGAGGCTTAGGTCAGGTTGGTTATCAATATGGTTATGTGGGTTACGATACTACGGTTATGAATGTAGTGTTGGTACTCTTGGTTGTATTGGTATTTATTATTCAGACTTTAGGGAATTTTATTTCAAAGAAAGTAGATCACAGGTAAAGTCTCAGACCCTAAATAACATAAGACTCTAAGATGAGATTAAAAATATTTCAGATATTCGTTATATGTCTTGCATCCGTTATTCTGTTTAACTCTTGCGGACGCAGACGAAAAAACGACCCTAATTATATCCGTGTAGCTGTAGTGCTTGGACCCGAATATATTGTAGCGAAAACAGCTCAGAAAGTAGCCAAAGAAAGATACAATCTGGATGTCGATTTGGTTACGCTTACCGATTATGTTGTGCCTAATACACTACTCGATCAGGGGGATATTGATGCCAATGTATTTCAGCATGTGCCGTATCTCGAAAATCAAATGAAGGAACGAGGCTATAAACTGGCGGTCGTAGGCAATGCCTTTGTATATCCTTTGGCAGGGTATTCAAAGAAAATAAAATCGCTGGACGAACTAAAAGATGGCAGTACCATTGTAATACCTAACGATCTGACAAATGGAGGTCGTGCTCTTCTCTTAATGCAAAAGCAAGGTTTGATAAAGCTTCGGGACAATGTTGGCTTTATTCCTAAAGTAACAGATATTATAGAGAATCCCCGAAATTTTAAAATAGTAGAATTGGAAGCACCTCAACTTCCTCGTGTTCTGGATGATGATAAAGTAACTATTGCTATCATAAATAATACATTTGCCGCAGGTGTGGGACTCACCTTGCAGGATGGCATCTTTGTAGAAGAGAAAGACTCCCCTTATGTTAATGTAATAGTTTCCAGAGAGGATAATAAGGATGACGACAGAGTGAAACGATTTGTAAAGGCTTTTCAATCGGATGAGGTGGCAGAAACTGCCAATCGGGAATTTAAAGGTGGAGCGATAAAAGGATGGTGACACTTTATTACAAGATGCTAAAAATTGCAGATAAAAAACTACGGAATTATAATCCCGTAGTTTTTTAATTTGTAGGAAGTAATGTAGAGTTGTAAGACGATTCCAAATTCAACAACTGTAAATCATAACATATCAACATATTAAAATATTGCAACAGTATCTATTGTGCCGTCAGGGGCAATATGAGCACTAACAACAGCATTGTAAGGCTTTGCACCGGGGTAAACACCTTTAGCCTCCGCCTGAAAGCGATAATTAATGCCATTTACAACTTGTTTCGATACTTTTTTGGCTTTATAACTTACGCCGACAATGCCGTCCAATATTAAATCGAATGCTTTTTCATCCTCCTCTGTCAAATCGTTAAATTCGGACCATCCGCCCAAACTGTTAGCTTCACATATATCGTAAGGAATAACTTCTTCGAATAATATCGTTCCGCTTACCGGATTATACTTAGCAAACTGAAGAGCGCCTATCGCATTCTTTTGAACCGGCATAAACGAATAACTTTCAATACCTTTGCCACCTATTAGTTTTGGGGGTAACTTTGTGACTCCCAACAGAGCAATATTTTCTAGTTTCACCAAGATGGTAATCTCTAAGACTCCGGCTTGATACTCTCTTTCTATAGTGAAAACTTCACAAAATCCAAGTTTTTTCATGTTTTGATTATTTAAATGATTAATAAATGAAAGTTTTAAATCTGGCTAATTAAAGGATTGATTTTATCCCACACTTTAGAATAAGGCACATAAAAATTCCTATCAACAACTGTGATTTGAAGTTCCGATATGCTCTCGTTCCATCTTCCCTGAAGTTTTACACCATTGCTGTGAACGTCTACATTCCAGGGATTCGTTCCTGTAACACTTGCTCCACTTTGTTTTAGTTTGTCCAATATCAGTGTGATTTTTTCTTTTGTTATGCCTCCATAACGATTTTCTTTGCCGCTTGCCATTTGATGTAAATTTTAAGTAACTATTCAATATTTATTGACGATTTTATCACATCATTTTTAAAGAAAAGAATATACATATTTTTGATCGGGATGATCAATACGTACAGCAGTATATCCGACTAAGACAAAGTTATAAAACGAAATAATTTTCTTTGTCACTATTCATGAATGGTGACAAAGAAAATCCTAAGAAACTGATGTACAATCACCTGATTATAGTTTTTATTTATAACCAATAAACAAAAACTATTTATTTTTTTCTGAAATGGGAAGGTGTAAGACCAGTTATCTTTTTAAAATACTCATAGAAAGATTTCCGGTTATTAAAACCGACCATCTCCGCTACCCCATCAATGGTTATAATATTGTGTTCGGGCGATGACAAAATACGTATAGCCTCTTGTATACGGTACTCGTTTATGTAAGTATTAAAATTCTTTCCGGTTACTTTATTTATGGCAGATGAAATATATTTACGGTTTATATGTAGTTTTGAGGCTAATAGTTCCATTGTCAGATCAGGATTCTTGTAATTTTTATCGGCCAGAATAAATGTTTTTATCTGTTCCATTATTTGCATCTCTTCTTTTGTCGGCTTATGATGTATCATCGTTTTATCGGAATACTCTTCCTGCTCTTTGCCTATAACATCATCTGTCGCTTGTTGTGCCCATTGACGATTTTTTTCGACTAACAGACGAAAAGCGGTTTGCTTACGGCGATAGAGATAAAAAATGACGGACAACGCTAAAATACTTATTATTGACAGGATGAGCCCTGCTACAAAACGATTATGTTCTGCTTTTATCTGCTCATTACGAATTTGCAGTTCCTTAGTGCCGGCTTCCTGTTGAGCCTGAAGAATATACTGTGAACTGAATAGAGTTTCCTCACGCTTGTAAATAGCCACAAGAGAGTCATTGTATTCTTGAACCTTTTCGATATCGCCTGTCGTTACATGGTATTTGGCCAATATAGAATAGGCTTGTTTTAACCTCTTGTTACGATTATACTGATCCTTATTTGCATAAAAGAGTATACTGTCAACTACCATTCCCATTTGAGCAAAATTATTTTTACTGAAATACGACTGACACTGACAAGCATACATCCCTGCAATATGCCCATAATCGTCTCCCTGTTTCAAAAAGGGCAATACTGCCAAATCCAAAGATATGGCTTTGTCGTATTCTCCCTTCAACATTGCATTACAACCCAGATTAGACAGGGCGACAGCATTCTGTACGGGACGGTTCAATACTATATCTTTACTTTTGAGAATAGATTTAAAATAATAGTCCGATATATCCATCTTGCCTTTATTCGCATAACAGATTCCAATAATTTTACGGGCATTTAAACTGGCACAGTCGGTAAATGATCGCGGAGGCTTTTCTGTAATCGCTTTTTGCAGTAGGCTTATACTTTTATCAAAATCCCTGAAAAGATAGTATGCCTCTCCTAACATAAAATAGGACGTTCGTTTATCCGGATAATGGCTTTCCTCTACTGTAGACAGCCTCTTTTCCAATGCTATGGCGATAGTGAAAGCTTTACCATAATTGCATGGAACAGACCAGAATGCAAGCGAGAAAGACCGGGTAAGAGCTTCAAGTTCAAGATTTATTTCTCCTTCGCCATTGGCATTCATTGATAATTCCTGCAAGCGGTTTATTTTGATTAATAATTGATTGTCGTTGTTTTGAGGTAAGTTTATTATTTCATGGTATCTTTTGTCCAGCAGCTTATTGGTCGTAATTGTTTTTTTCGTTCCTTCTTTTTGATAAACTGTAAACGCTTTATGGTATGCGCTGTCTGCATTCTCTGCGTCTAAAGTTCTTTGATATAATTGCAATTCGGGATAACCATCGGAATTTTGAGCAAAGGTCAGCAGGTTGCATAAAAACAGAGGCAACATAACCGATATTAACTTCCTGATATGGCAATGAATTTTTGTAAACATGCATTAAAAAGAACTTGATATGTTCCGGAAAACAATATAGGAAAAAAAATAATCTATTTCATTTTTTTATTACAATTAAGTAATTCTTATCTTTGAATTGTAACCTGTGTGTCTAGGCTTTTTATTTCGTTGTTCCATATCATGAAAAAAGTAATATTCTCCCTATTATTTATATTTTACTGTGCGTTGGCTTGTCCTATATATTTCAAGCATATAGGAGTTAAAGACGGTTTGTCTCAATTATCGGTATTGAGTATACATCAGGATAAATTGGGACGGATTTGGTTTGGTACAATGGAGGGACTAAGTATCTATAATGGCTCGGAAGTAGTAAGTTATAAGGGAGCCAATGCTTTGCCCCGATTAACAATTGAAGGGGAAAAAATAACCAATATCACAGAGAATAAAGAAGGCAATATCTTTTTTATGACCAACGATAAGGGGCTGATGAAATATGACCTCAAGCAACACAAGTTCTCGACATTCGAAGGATTAGAAGTATCTGCGCTTTCCTCTATTGACGGAACCATATACATCGCATCAAAAGACACCATATATACATGGGACGAACTTACAAACAGCTTTAGTTTCAAACTCGCTCCTATCATAAGTAATAAAATAACTAAAATATTCAAAGACCACCAGCAGCAATTTTGGATAGGAACCTTATCCGGCTTATACAAACTGTTACCTGATAATACACCTGTATGTGTAATTCCTGATAAGGAAATCTGGCAGATATTCGAAAGTTCTCACAATGAACTATGGATAGGGACACGTATGGAAGGTATGTATAAAATAGATTCCCAAGGTACAGTAACAGCTTTTACGCATAATCCAAAAGCTGAGAATGGTATTAGCAGTAATCAGGTAAGGACATTTGTTGAAGATTCCGATGGTAATATATGGATCGGTACTTTCGGAGGTTTAAATAAATATGAACGGAAAACAGGCAGGTTTAGTCTTTACATAAATAACTATACATCCGGTAGCCTTGCTCATTCTTCTATCTTTTCTTTATTTATCGACCGACAAGGCTCTTTTTGGATCGGATCGTATTATGGAGGAGTTAATTTCTTCAATCCTAAAAAAGATGTGTTTACATATTACGGAGTAGATCCACTTCGCGACAATTCGCTCAACTATCCGTTTGTTGGTAATATGGTTGAGGATAAAGATCATAATGTTTGGATATGTACCGAAGGCGGCGGCTTGAATATGCTTGATCGAAAGAGAAACCGTTTCAAATATTACACTGCCGATAACGGAGGCAACGGACCCAATCATAACAACCTGAAAAGCATTTGCTATGATTCTCTCGCCAATAAATTGTACATGGGTACTCACACGGGAGGTATAAGCAGTTATGATATTTCAGACGGAAAATTCAGAAACTTCCTGAATGAACCAAGCAAGGACGGTTTGTTTCACTCTATTCTTTTACAGACTGTTTTTTATAAAGGAGATCTTTATTTTCAGGATACTCACGGATTATTTAAAATGGATGGTAAAACAGGGAACATAATTCCTCTGTATCCTGCCGGGTTATTTGATAAGTATTCGGGAATAAGCTTTATTATCGACTCCAAAGGATATCTATGGATATCCACATTCAGGAATTATATAGCCCGTTTGAATTTGAATGATCCTAAAGAAGAAATCAAGGAGTATTATTTTGAAGAAAAATTTTCGACAGCAAGATCACTAACCCTATTCGAATCTAAAAGTGGAGATATATACGTCACAACTTTAGGGCTTGGCTTATTGAAGCTCGATATAAAGAACGGGGCTTTCACTTCCTATACTTCCGAAAAGGGACAGTTGCTGAGTAATTATTGCTATAATGTTGCAGAATCTCATCTTGGGCATTTAATTGTAATCGGCGATAAAGGTCTTTCGATTTTAAACACTAACAAAAGATTGATTAAATCAATTAGTATCAGCCGATTATTACCTATATCGTCATTTAACAGAGGTAATGCAATACTGGTGTGTGAGAACGGAGAGATATTTGTCAGTACTACCGAAGGGCTTATATCTTTCTTTGAAGAGGATTTATACTCACCCGATCCTCCTTATAATCTCTATTTCTCGAATTTAATGGTGAATAATAAAGAGGTTTTACCCGACGATGGCTCCTATATCTTAGATGATATATTTGCTTATACTTCTAAAATCTCGCTGAAGCACAACCAGAATAATCTGATGATTACTTTTGCCGGTAATGATTATGCGACTGCTTATAATCCTCGTTTATATGAGTATAAATTAGAAGGTCTGGATAATCATTGGATTACTACCAACAAAGCGTCTCTTGTATACACTCATTTAACACCCGGAGAGTATACCCTAAGAGTGAGGAGTCACAATACTTATAATACCGACAATCTATCGGATGAAATTCAATTGGAGATTATTGTGCATGCCCCTTTCTATGCAACATCCTTTGCATGGATAGTATACATGTTACTTTTTGCCTCCTTGTTGTATGCATTCATTTATTTTAGGCAAAGACAGATAAGGCTTGAAGCCTCACTGCAATATGAGAGAAAAGAAAAACAATATATAACAACATTGAATAAGGCGAAGCTTTCGTTCTTCACAAAAATAAGTCATGAATTTCGCACACCGTTAACGCTTATAATTACCCAGATCGAACTACTGATGCAAGGTAATACATTGTCTAAATCGGTGTCGGACAGGATTCAGAAAATATATAAGAATTCGTACCGGATGAGAAATCTGGTAAATGAAATTCTCGATTTTCAAAAAATGGAAGATGTGAGAACTCAACTGCATATCTATCATGCCGATCTTATACCTATTCTGAATGATATTTTTTCATCATTTAAGGAAAAAGCACAGTCTAAAGAGATTAAATATAATTTCGAATCTTCGTCGGAAACTCTATTTTGTTGGTTTGATCCCGAACAATTGCAAAAGGTATTTTATAATCTTTTGTCGAATGCCTTTAGCTATACACCGGCAAAAGGTACTATAGAGTTGATTGTACTTGAAAGTGCCGATAAAATAACTGTGAAGGTTATCGATAATGGTGTAGGCATTGACAAAGCCGATATAAAAAATATATTCGACCAATTCTATCAGGCAAGTAATAACATAAAAGCGGAAGACCCCTACCTCACTACGGGAATGGGCTTGGCTATCTGTAAAGAAATTGTAGAGTTTCATCATGGTACGATGTCGGTTGAAAGCAAACCCGATTATGGAAGTATATTCATTGTAACTTTGAAAAAAGGTGTTGAGCATTTCGAGAAAGATAGCAATGTTAAGATAATACGGGATGGTTATGAGGCTGTAAAAGAGGATACATTACCTGCGATAGATTTTATTGGAAACGAGTCGGAGGATAATTCAGAAGTTGAAGATGCTCCGATGGCTAAACTTTATACGATTCTGATAGTAGAAGATAACGAAGAATTATCCGAATTATTAGAGTCTATTTTTTCCCCCTTTTATAAGGTGCTGATTGCTTATAATGGGAAAGAAGCTTTACGAATAGTAATGGATAGAGATAGCATGCCCGATATTATATTGAGCGATATTATGATGCCCGAAATGGACGGGACGGAACTATGCATGCGTATCAAGAATAATATCAACACAAGCCATATTCCTGTAGTTTTACTGACAGCTAAAACTTCGGATGAACAGAATCTTGAGGGCTTGCAAAAAGGGGCGGACGATTATATAATGAAGCCATTTAATGCGAAAATACTTTTGACACGCTGTAATAATTTAATTCAGAACCGGCTACGTCTTCAAGAAACATTCAGAAAGCAGGATTCTACCGACATTCAACTTTTAGCTAATAATACACTGGATCAGAATTTTTTGAAAAAAATAGAAAAAGTAATAGACGATAATCTAAATAATCCCGAATTTGATATTAATACTTTGGCTCGTGAAATGGCTATGGGGCGTAGTTCTTTATTTGCCAAATTCAAGATTCTTACAGGAATTGGACCCAATGAGTTTATACTCAATTACAAATTGAAACGGGCAGCTTTCATGTTGAGGAATAATACCAATTTGCAGATTAATGATGTTGCAGACGAATTTGGTTTCAGTTCAGCCCGTTATTTTAGCAGATGTTTTAAACTTCAGTTCAATATGTCTCCTAATGAATACCGCAAAAAAGAGGATGATAATTGAATAGAAATACACCCGCCACAATCTTGATAATTATATTTGTATTCTATTTTAAGTGAACTTATGCAGCATTATTTAAATATTACAGTCTGTTATAATAGAGTTTATATTCAACAGATTACTATATGCTTAATTTATAATGATTTATTTTAAACACAGAGAACACAAAGTTGTTTTCCATAAAGATCACAACAATAAGGTATTATAAATAAATTTTGTGCCTAAACTTTGTGTTCTCTGTGTTTAAATCTCTTTGTTTCAATAGAATATTCTTTTATTGAATATAAACTCTAATAATTATTAATTTATTAACCAAAGTCATAAATAGGTCTCAGACCTTAATAACTAACATTATTAATTATGAAAAAAAAATTGTTCTATTTTTTTATTACTACTCTATGCCTTATTGGCTTTGTATCATGTAGTGACGATGATGAAGATACCGATATCAAATTTCTCTACGGCTCCGAAAAGGTAAGTTCGGTAAGTGTAACTAGTGTTGACAAAATCTCGGTTGAAACTCGTAATGCTAAGGGTACATATACCGTTAAGTCGAACAATGAAGAAATTGCAACAGCAAAAATTGATGAGTATGAAGATTTAATCACAGGCAAAAAAGATTTTAGAATTAATATTCAAGGCATTAAAGAAGGAAGTACCTCTATTACGGTGATTGATAGTGAAAACCGGTCGGCAACACTAAAAGTAGATGTGATCATTAAAACAGTCTCTCTTATGATTACAAGTCAAGGAGCATCTGTTGAGGCTGAGAACGGAACTCCCGAAGATCAACCAGCTATTGATAAAGTTACAGAAGAAATTAAGAGTAAATTGGCTCCTATAGGTGGAGGTTTCAAGCTTATTTATGCTTCACAATATGAGGGAACTTTAATTTATTATCCGAATATTCAGAAACTATCAGAAAAAGTAGAAGGGACATTCAAATTTGAAGGTAATGAAGCTACTGAAAGAATGATTCTCAAATTTTTCTATAATAATACAGAATATGTTTACGATCCTTATGGAGGAAGTGCGTTAACTTATTCGACAAGAACCAGTGAGGTTCGAGTTGTTTTTATGCGTGATTTTACAAATGATTATATTGGAATGACAAAACCGAAAATAAAGAAAGCTAGCGGAGCTTTGTTTATGTCTCCACGTATTACTTTTTAATTCATCTGGAGTTACAGATAAGTCTGAGAATTCAATCCAAATCATAATTCAATAAAAAAGTGAGGCTATCAAGCTTCACTTTTTTATTGAAAAGAAATACGATCAGCGTTTTACGTTCTCCAACTTCACTTCCGAAATAGATGCTTTGCCCGAAGTTATCACAATACGGACATCGCTGGCGATTGTTTTAGGGAAAGAATAAGTTGATAATTTTTCTGTCTCTTTAATATCTCCTTTAAACACTGTGAGAAACTGACCGCCACCGCTCGATAATTGAATCTCGAAAGCAGCAGGATGTTCTATGGCTTTCCAGTAGATACCTATTCTATCGGGCTGTGTATTTTCTTCCATTACAAAAGTCAGATAATCACCATTTACACCGTCCCATTCGGTATTGTTGTTATTATCCAGTACCATAGATACAGATTCGTTTACACCTGCAATTTTCTTTAGAACCGTTTGTTCTCCATAAGGCGCTACTGTAAGTATATCTTTCAGGCGAATATCCTCGGATGAAGCTCCGATCATAATGCGGAAATCTCCCGGTTCTATCACCCAATTATTATCCAAGTTGAGAAGTTCAAAATCTCTCGGATATAATGTGAAGGAAACTTCTTTGGTTTCTCCTGCCTTAAGATGTACACGCTCGAATCCACGAAGATTCTTTTCGTATGTGGTTACCGAACTGATTATATCACGGGTATATAATTGTACAACCTCATCACCATCCCTATCACCCGTATTTGTTATTTTACAGCGTACAGTAACCTCTTGCTTGGGCGTGATTACAGAAGGCGATATCATGAGGTCTGAATATTTAAAAGTAGTATAGCTCAATCCATATCCGAATGGGTATAAAGCTCCGTTAACCCGGCTCATATTACCTTGCATTCCTACGCTTCTGCCACCATCTACTTGCGAAGCTGGTTTTACGGGAAAATTGAAAGGTATTTGCCCCACAGTTTTAGGGAATGTAACAGTCAGTTTTCCACCCGGATTATAATCTCCGAAAAGTACATCGGCAATAGCCTTTCCACCTTGTGATCCCGGATACCAAGCCTCTAAAATAGCAGGCACATATTTATCTGCCCAGTTGATAGAATTGGGGCGACCGTTTATCATAATCAAAACAACAGGCTTACCCGTAGCTTGAACTGCTTGTAAAAGATTGAGTTGTCGTCCCGGTAAGTCGAGGCTCGAACGTGATTTATTCTCGCCACAAGTTCTGTTATTGCCTCCTAATACCACTATCGCGACATCGCTTTTCAGGGCATTAGCAACAGCTTTGTCTATCTCAGCTTGTTCGTCAGTAGTTAGTGGACTTGGCAATATCTCCGATTCAGGCCAGTTTGCATCTACCAGATCACAACCTAAAGTATAGAGAATCTCCGTGTTTTTGCCCACCTTAGCAGTAATACCATCCAATACGGACGACACTTCAACGGCTAAAGGTCCGTAGTGAGTTAACGCATACGATGCATCGTTGGCATTGGGTCCGCAAATACTGATTGTTTTTACTTTGTCTTTCGACAAGGGTAGGGTATTATTCTCATTCTTTAGTAAGACCAAAGATTCGCGTGATGCTTGTAAAGCAATTTGTTGATTTTCGAGGCTGTTCACTTCTTTATCAGCAGCTTTTAAATCTATCTGATAAGGAGCATCAAATAATCCTACTAAGAATTTTACCCGAAGTATATCACGTACACGGTCATCAATAGTTTCCATACTGATACCTCCTTCGTGAATCAATTCTCTGAGAGGTAATACATAAGAGTCTGGTGAGCGGAAAGTACAACGTACATTCAATCCTGCTTCTACCGATTGACGTACCGATTCTTTCATGTCGGCAGATGTACCATGCTTGGAGTGGAGATATTCAACCGCATCGCTATCCGAAACTACATATCCTTTAAATCCCATCTCTTTGCGCAGAACGGTTGTGAGCCAATAATAGCTGCTTTGTATGGGGAATCCGTCGTAATCGTTATAGGCACTCATTGCCCCTAATAATCCTGCTTCTTTTATAACACGTTTCCAAGGATATACATGTATGTTTTCAACTTCTCGAGGTGACATTTGTGGGTCTACACGAGCCATGCCTTCGCGTCCGCCTTTGTTGTTGCTGTATGCAATATAATGCTTGGCAGTAGAAGCTACCTGATAATCTTTTTGCAGACCTTTAGTCATGGCAACACCTAGTTCGGCAACCAAGTAAGGGCTTTCGCCATACACTTCCTCGTAACGCCCCCATCGCTGATCGCGTCCTACATCCAGAATAGGTGCATAGATATTAGTATAACCCAATAAGCGACCTTCGCGTCCTGTTATATATCCGACTTTGTTAATCAAATCTCTGTTCCATGTATGTCCCAGTCCCAACTGAGTAGGGAAGTTGGTAGCCATATAACTTTCAACACCTCTGATACCTTCGTTCGTAAAATCAGTAGGAATACCCAAGCGTGTTTCTTCAATAAAGAACCGCTGAACCTCATTCAATGCCCATGCGTGACGCGACGCAGGCCACACGAATGGATTGTCGGAAGGAGGCAACCCCCATTGCTGAAACCCGTTGAGATGTTCGTCAATAGCTCCCATACCATCTTTCCAAAGCTTATTTTTCCATTCGGGAGTGGGCAGGTCATCGGCTAAAACCCTTTTGTAACCGTATAGGGTAACCATCTGACAGGTTTTTTCATCCACATTCATTTGGCTGAGCAAGTCTTCTATTCGGGCATCTATTGTGGCAGACGGATCTTCATATACATCCATTTTGCCATTCTTGTTAAAGTCGATCCACCCTTTATGATAAATAGAGTTCTTAGGTAATTGATAGATTATTAAATCTTTTGCAGGAGGTATACGCGAGTCTTTCTGAGCCATCGTAAATAGACTAAGGCTTAACAAACTACACGTTAATAAATATCTCATAAGCTATGGTTTTGTAGGGTTTGAGGTCGGAGACCTTTTTATTGTTTGACTGTAGGGCGAATCTATGAGTTCACCCGCAGAGGGCAGACACATAGATCTGCCCTACAATGGCTTTATTTTTTCTTAATCACAAAGGAGTATTTTCCCTTCTTTACGGCATTCTTGGCGTTAAGAGATACTCTATAGATTTTCTCTCCCCATACATTCGACAGTCGGGAATCATCTAAAGTGATAGTTTCTATAGCGGGAGTAAAATTATTTTTGTCATATTCCAAAACAGCCTTTTGTCCGTTGGTGCTTATAGTTACTTCACCCAAAATATCTATGTTGATATCTCCCCATGTAAGGAAATTGATCTGATTGTTTTGAGTTGCTTCAGATAAATCGAAAATATCGTCAATAACTAGAGTCCCGTTTTTCAGTTTGTAAGAACGAATCCATTGTTTCACTTGTGCAGTTTCGGGATATGCCTTAGATATATCTACCGAAAAAGTACTGCTCTTTGGATTAAAGGCAATGTTTTTTGCCTTGTATTGAGAGCCGAACGCCTGAGGTACTCCGTTAATAATAGGCAGGTTATGATAGTTGCTTTGCATTGTCCAGATAGAATACCTTTCGCTGCTGAATGTTTGTCGGGTATATGTACCTACACCTGCATCTATTATAACAGGCATATTGTTGATATAAAGAGAGAATGTACCTATATCGTTATGATTGTGGCTTTCATTATTATATCCACCTTTGGTAGCCAAAAACAAACCCGCTTTATCTTTTATATAACAGAATTCGGTTTCGGGATACCATGTATAATCAGGTGTAATATGTACCGGCTTTTGGCTGCTCAATTCGTGTCTGTATAGTAAGGTTTGAAATGCACGAAAAATATCTATATCAGCTTTAAACTTAGAAGGTTTTTGTTTTTCAAGATAAGCTGCGAATTGCATCATTTCGGTGCTGTTTACCGCTTTACCGTATCTGTATATCAACTGTTGGTCACCTCCACCTTTGGCTGAAGCATCCGCAAAATTTACCACCCATCCGTCACCGACATATGATCTCGAAATGTATTCGCCCATATTTCTGATAATAGGTTCATTGAATATTGAAACCTGACCATCTGTAATATTGCTTAGTAATTGCAAGTAATCATACATTTTACCTGCTGCATGTCCCCAATACGAAGGACCTTCCTCGCATCCTCCATCGGAGTGTGTATAGTTGATAAACTTATCTACCGATTGCATGGTTCTGTACACAGCTTTTGCCAGTTTGTCCTTGTCGTTTTCGAGAAGCATACAGGTTTGCAGTACATTAAAATTACACCAAGGATTCCAGTTGTTGACCATCCCCCCCGGTTTAAGGTTGAATGCCATCCACCAGAAACGGTCTTCATTCATATATGGGTCTAACGTGCGATCTTTTAGTTCGCGGTACAGACGTTTCGATATGGCAGGGTCTACTTTATCGAACTCGTTATTGAAATAATAATATGTCCACGCCAATACTGCACTCAAATTGCCCGACCCCAAATCTATAATCTGCTCGGTGTAATCGGGTAAAATTCTTTTGGAGTGCTGAGCCGTAAGGTGAGCCGATAGTGCCCACGATGTCATTTCACACGATTGGTAAACACCATTAATCAGTTGATCTATAAAGCGTCCTTTTCCTTCTGCTAATTCGGCCATTAGCAGAGCTACCGTTGCTTTATTATTGTTGTTATACGGACTCTCCATTATATTACGATTACCCGATCTTTCAAATTCCAGATAATCGGTGGCTTTTACCACTTGCCATTCGTAATTGAGGTATTTCTCTCCATCTTTAATCAGATCGGCTTTTGAGTCTCCCAATAAATTATCCCAGCCTTTGCGATCGTTATACTTAGGATATGGCACCCATTTCTGGTTCATGATCAGCATACTTTTAAGACTTTCCATATCTGCTTTTTTCACGAGCAGATTTTTTTCAGTATAAGCAAATGTATTTACTGTAAGAAACAGTAAAAGAATAATAAGGATGTGTTTTTTGTTTTTCATAGTATCAGATTTTCATAGGGTATTAATTCTCTCAAAATTTGCTCTCTGTACCAAGGATCGTTGGCTTGTTTTAAGAGCCGAACCATCTCCAAGGTCAATTGATCTACAATTTCTTTATGGCTTTTTATTGGTAAATTTTTCAACTGATACGGATCATTTATATTATCGAACAGAAGAGTTTCCTTTAGAGCCTTTGTCTTTTTATCGATTGTAAATGTCAAAGTGTACCGATCGGTAATAATTCCTCGTGATGAGGGGAAGTATGAAATCACTTTGCCTTCTTCGTTTTTGTCTCTGTCTGCATTCTTGATGTATAATGCACCTTTGGGTCTGTAATTATTCTGTTCTTTTTCGTAGAATATATTGGCATGGTTCAGACCTTCTACGGTTGATGGTATTTGCTTTTCGAGTCCGCATAAACCCAATAGGGTTGGCATAATATCGGGCGAAGATAACAGCAGGTTATCAACACGATGTTTTATCTTCTCCGGATAGCGAACAATAAAAGGAACGTTTACAGCTTCGTTGTAAGGCGAGTTTTTAGGATCTTCAAGTCCTTGGCTGCACATTGTTTCTCCATGATCGGAAGTAAATACAACGATCGTGTTCTTATCTAATCCCTGATCTTTGAGAGCTTGCAGTATCCGACCAAATTCTCTATCTACACCTGTTACTGATGCAAAATAGTAAGGTGCCGATCGGGTTTTCTCCATTGATAAATCAGCATTCGGACGAATGAGTAATTGATCTGTCGATTTATCTTTATACAGATTATAATCCTCTTCCATACAATCCTCTAACGATCCGTAGGGACTGTGTGGAGGATTCATACTTATTACCATGAAGAAAGGCTTCTTAGCGTCGCGTACCCCGTCTTTGTTTTGCAGGTAGGCGATAGCCATATCTGCCTCATGTATGGGCGACCACTTGTTTATATCGTGTCTTTTTCCCTGAGTATCCCAGTAATGAGGGTGCTTGTGCACATCAAAAGTTCCGTAGGAATACCAATAATTAAACCCGTGTCGTCTTTCGGGTGGAGTATAAGCATCCCACACGGGTTGTTTGTCTTCTACATAATGTCCCGGATTGGCAGGATCATTCGCGGTGGGATAGTCTACATGAAGCTTGCCGATGTATGCACAGTCGTATCCTGCCATGCTGAAAACATCGCTTATGTTGTTGGTCTCTGTTTTGAGATTGCTGATTGGTCGGTTTGAATTGCAATTGAGTGTTACTCCACTATTCTCAGGGTACATTCCTGTAAGGAACATTCCACGATGAGGACTACTGACAGGACAATTGCTGATTGCCGATGACAGTACCAGTGATTCGTTTGCAAATTTATTTAGGTTTGGAGTGTATACAGGGTCTCCTGTAAAATTTACTTTATCATTGTATCCTTCCTGATTCCAGAATTCCATTGCGTGATTACGCATCTGATCGGGAAATATATAGATAACATTGGGAAAAGTAGGTTCTGTACTGATCTTCTCTGACTTACAACCTACTAAAGAGAGAAAACTTAATCCTCCTAAAACGATATTAATATTTTTTCCCTTCATAATTGTTACAATATTAATTAAGTAGCTCCGGATATTTAATGCGATATTTTATCACTATAATTATCTGTTTTTTTTATGTTTGCCAAAGCAATAAAAAGGTTTTCGACCTTAAATTAATAAATTATATGGGCATTATTTCAGCCCATATAATTTATTAAATAAGTATGAATGTGTTTTTCAAGTATCCGGATATTTTGTAAATTCTATTTTTTTATTGCCATCCGGGGTTATTAACTAAATTAGGATTTATATCCATTTCCTCTCCGGGGATAGGCCATAACATGTCCCTGTCTATAAATACTTTGGTCAGTAATCTTTTACCTGTAAAGCCATAAACGTTTCCAGGGATAAGAGTTTTGGCTAATTTCCAACGACGAAGATCGTCCCAACGGTGCCCTTCGGCAGCCAGTTCTATTGCTCTTTCGTGTTGAATTCTGTCAAATACCTCTTCCTTGGTTGAAGCCTTTAGCCATGCAGGTCCACTGTTAACAGCAGGCATATTAACCGACGGGCGTTGACGTACTTTATTTATATATTCTACGGCAATTCCTTGTTTGTCCAATTCATTTTGACATTCTGCATACATCAAATAAACATCTGCCAGACGAATCAGAGGGAAGTTAATAGGCGTATGTGCCCTGTTGTTAATGCCTCCGTTCATATTGCCTTCGGCAACAAATTTCCTGAATACATAGCTTTCGGTATATGCACCGTTGATCCTCACAAAACCATTCGACTCGTTAGGTGCCACATTACGGGCTACCACAAATTCGCATGTTCTGGCTTTATTGCTTACCCAACCATTATACATGGTGTATGGTAAAAGAACGGTAGATGCCATACGAGGATCTCTGTTTTCATACATCGACAACAAGATATCTTTATTTTTAGGGTAAGTATCCACTGCTTTTCCATCCGATTTTAATGTGCTTACAAATGTCTCATCTCTGATTATCTGTCCGACATTGGTAACATCTGTAAATCCCGGTATATAATCCTCCCAGTCAAATTTCTTTCCGTCTTTCAACTCATATTCGTTAACCAGCTTTACCGAAGGCATAACATTGTTCCAACAGCTACCGAACGAACTACGTGTTCCCATATAGAATGTCATTGGCATACCATAATCTGTGCCGACTCCACCTGCGTTTTGTATGGCAAAGATCATTTCAGAGGATTCATCTCCTTCGGGTTTAAACAGATCGGCATAATTATTATACAGTTTGTAACCATAACCTTTTCCTTTAGAATCAGTTATTACTTCCTCAAAGTCCTGAGATGCTTTTTGATACTCTTTGGTATATAAATATACCTTTCCCCGTAGTGCATAAGCCGCCCCTAATGTGGCTCGCCCTGTATTTGCTGTCTCCCATTTTACAGGCAGCGATCCTCCATTTATTATATCAGTTAGATCTTTTATTATAAAATCAACAGTTTCTTTGTCCGTATTGCGGGCTTTTAACAAAGTATTGTAATCTGTTGATTGATTAATGGTTTCATCGTATAAAGGAACTCCTCCATAAAGATTGTATAACTGGAAATAAAATACTGCACGTAAAAACTTAGCTTCTGCTACATATTTACTCTTAGCCTCAGGTGTAAGTTCTGTGGCATCGGCTATTTTCCGTATAGCCAGATTGGAGCGCATAACTCCGTCATATAAAGACTTCCACGATTTTTTGATTAAATCGGTTCGACCTGTATAAGTTCCTAATAAAACCGGCCCATACCCCTGAGGATCATACCCCACACCCATGTCGGAAATATTATCGATGGCAAATTTCAACCCGAAGGCATCGTCTACCCGTAATGCTGCGTATACACCCATCATACCCTGATTGACCTGAGTCTCATTTTTCCAGAATGTGCCTTCGCTTACCTGATCATAGGGAAATCTGTCTAAATCGTAACATCCGCTGAATGCTACAAGTGCAATACATGCTGTTATAAATATTTTATACTTATTCATATTCGTTTTTGTTTAAGAGATTAGAATGTTACATTGATACCTATTGCTGCTTGTTTAGAAGTCGGATAAGCAAAACCGCTCACCTCAGGATCTAATCCGTCATAGCCGGTAAATGTGAAGAAGTTTTCTAAACTACCATAAACTCGTATCCTGTCGATAGATAAACGTGATACCAAAGATTTAGGTAACGCATAGCCCAATTGTATATTCTTTATTTTAACGTAGGACTTATCCTGTACCCAGAAGTCACTTACAATAGTGTTGCGTGTATCGCTGTATTCCAGCAGACGGGGAAATGATGCATTTCCTGTTCTTCCTTCATACCATCTGCCATCAGCAATTTGCTTGTTTATTTGATATCCGGTACGTATTTGCGGACGATAATAATTATCTAACAGGTATTGTTCCATTCCTGTCGCACCCTGTATAAGTACCGAGCAATCAAAACCTTTGTATGCAGCCCCTAAGTTTATACCAAAAGTAAATGTAGGAGTAGGCCCATGTCCTATTACTGTGCGGTCTTCGTCATTGATTACCCCGTCGCCGTTCAAATCTTTGTACATAAAGTCTCCTAATTCAGGTCTTTTTGCCGAAACAAACGGATTAGTCGCAGTAGAGTTATCTACAAATTTTTGTACATAATCCATATCCGCCTGATTTTGCACCAATCTGTCTACAACATATCCATATTGTGTATTGATAGCATATCCTTCTTTGAGCATATTTGCTCCGCTTAACGTCATTACATCCCCTTTATATTTGGTGACTTTATTGTTCAGGAAGGTGAAGTTAGTATTTGCAAAATAAGAAACCTCTTGTATTTTATCCTGCCATCCTAGGGAAATCTCAAAGCCTTTATTCACTACCGTTGCTGCATTCTGACGTGGAGCCGTAGCATTACCATTTACTAAAGGAATAGGTAAGTCAATTAATATATCTTCTGTTTTCTTATGAAAATACTCTAATGTACCGGTCAATTTATTGTTCAATAGCCCGAAATCCAATCCTACACCTGTAGCTTTGGTTCTTTCCCAAGTAAGATTAGCATTCGATATTGCCGTTTGGGCTACTCCCATAGCTAACAGATTATTGGTAATATAATTGCTGGCTCCGTATAATGATTGAGCTAAATAGTTGCCTTTGATATCGGCATCGGAGCTGCTTAGTGCATTATTTCCCAGCTCACCATAAGAAGCTCTGATTTTCAGGTTACTGATACCTTTTGAAACCAGTTCTACCATAAATGGTTCCTGATCGATTCTCCATGCTGCTGATGCAGAAGGGAAATATCCCCAACGGTTATCTTTGGTAAAACGCGATGATCCGTCGCCACGCATATTGAACTCAAATAAATACTTTTCATCCCAGTTCAGATTAATACGTCCAAAGAAAGAGCGCATAGTCCATTCAACTGTATTTCCACTAGCACTGGCAGCACCGGTAGCACCGTTTATTGCTCCTAAGTCGGGATCCAGCAAATCTTGTTTAGTAGTCTGAAACCATTTGTATCTGAATAACTCCTGACTGGCTCCTCCCATTATTGAATAATTCAATTTAGATACATTGTTTGTATATGTCGCAACGGCATCCATTAAATAGTTATTCCACTTGTAGTCACTATTCATTATTGAGGTTTTTCCAACACCATCAGAACTCATTGTTTCTGTTAAGAAGTTCCATTGGGGAATAAATATAGGTTGCTGATCTTTTAGCTTATCAGTAAAGATGTAGTTAAACGACCCTGTAACGCTTAATCCTTCGATCGGTTTTAATGTCCCATAAAAACGGGATTTAAGGTGACGGTTCTCATTAGTACCTTTTCTATAGTTTAAACGGTATAATGGGTTATTATTTGCCGATTGAGCGTCATCTTCCGTATTGTTCATCGAGCCGTATCTTCCATCGGGTGCTCTGAATACCATTCCCGGAGTGGTTGCCGCCGAGAAAGTAAAAATACTTGAATCGTCATCACTATCGGCAATACCCGACCCCGACTCTGTTTGTCCCAGATAGCCGCTCAAATTAGTACCTACTGTTAACCATGGTTTTACATTAGCTTCGAGATTAGTTCTCAGGTTGTAACGTTTGTAAGCTACATTTTCCATAATACCCGGAGAATCCAGATAGCCGAATGAAGTATAAAATTTCACTTTTTCAGAGCCTCCGCTTACCGATAAATTATGATTTGTTCCGACATTTGTTTTAAACAAAGCATCCATCAAATCGGTATTCGGATATTTTAGACCATCAGTGCCCGTTCTCCATTCATTAATCTTGTCCTTAGAGAATTTAGTAGCCAGCTTGGAGTTTGCCAAACCTTCGTTGATCAACTCCATATAATCGGCATAGTTATTTACCAAATCAAACTTGTTACTGATGGTTTCCCAAGAAACATAAGCATTGTAATCAACTTTTACACTACCGGCTACACCTTTGCGGGTTGTGATAAGTATAACTCCATTAGCAGCTCTCGATCCGTATATTGCCGCAGAAGCTGCATCTTTCAGTACCGATATGTCTTCAATATCCTGAGGATTTACACTGTTGATGTTACTTTCTACACCATCGACGATTACCAATGGAGCCGAATTGTTTAAAGTACCCTGTCCGCGAATCATAATAGAGGCATTGTTTTCTCCGGGACGGTTAAGATTCGATGTTACTTGTACACCGGCAGCCATACCGGCAAGCCCTTGAGATACGTTGGCAATGGGGCGGCTTTCTACTAATTCGCTCATTTTGATATTAGAAACAGAACCTGTCAGGTTTACTTTTTTCTGTACACCATACCCTACTACCACCACTTCATCAAGAGTTCGTGTATCCTCTTTCAAGGTTATGTTAAGGGTAGTCTGATTTCCAACTCTGATTTCCTGACTTAAATATCCCACATAGTTAATTAATATAACTGCATTGGAAGGAACATTTATAGTAAATTTTCCATCTAAATCGGTAACAGTGCCGACTGTAGTACCTTTTACTACGATCGTAGCTCCAATTACAGCTTCGCCGGTTTGATCTACTACAGTTCCGGATACTTGTCTCTGTTGGTCGGTTTGATTGACTGTAGTGTTTTCCACCACTATGTTTTTCTCCGCAAAAGCAATTCCTGTAGTAAGGAAGAGCATTGTACCCCCTATCAATATTCGTCTGAATAATGGGGAATAGTAAACTCGCTTGTTTATCATAAGCTTTAAATTAAAAAAAGGTTAATCACTAAGAGCTTCTAACTCTATGGTCTTTAAAAGGTTAACATTTTTAATGTTTCAAACCAAAATTAGTGTTCTTTAAGGTGTGGCATGTGTGTATTCCGTCTGAATTAAGGGTGCAAATTGTCCAAACCTATCTATTTAACATCATGCCCATGACGTATAGATAGTAACATTTTCACAGCTTAGTTCTCTTATGATTAACTATTTGTGCTTTTAATTTGTGCTAAAAAGTCTTTTATGTGGGATGTTTCTGAATTTTCACACAATTTATAATTCTATGAAAAAAAAATCAGCACACAGAATACACTGATAATACAGATTTAGTACCTCACCTCAGCCCAGTCTTGGTTGTAGGGGCAGACCTAAGTGTCTGCCATCATATCGGGCGAACACATAGGTTCGCCCCTACATCGCAAAATCCCCTGTTCCTTAGCGACTTAGAATTTAATCTAGAATTTTGTATTTTCAGTTATTTTCAGTGTAATTTGCGTTCTATTCAGACTTTTGACAAAGCCTCATTGTGATAACCTATAGGCGAAGTATTTTTGAAAACTTTATTTCGGTACAAAATCTTACAAGAAGAGTTCGCACCATTCTGTAAATTGTTTAACCGATCTGTTTCCAAATCTGCCCAATTTGATTTTGATTGTTTCTATTGGTCGTTCTTCTCCCAAATGTGTTTTCGAGAAAAAGCAATCGGAGAAACATATCAATTGTTCTTCGATACTTACAGGCATCATTTCGCGATGCGGTAACGGTAGCTTTTGTTCAATTATTTCGTCAATGGTTAGCCCTGCACCTGTGTGTCTTTCGCAGACTAAAGCATGTTTAGGGTATCCTTCTTTTTGTAACAATTCACTTCCTAAGTATCCGTGAGCTATATAAGGATATTCGCCAATACAATCTATAGATGGAGCATTCGTCCTAAAAATGCCGATATCATGTAACATTCCTGCTTCACGGACAAACTGCATATCAATATTCAGTTCGGGATGTTTCTTGGCAATATCAAGTGCTTTTTTTGTTACATCCGAACTATGATTCACCAATATATTGTATAGAGATGAGCTCTCCTCGTAGTATTTTTTGATTATATCGATAGGATTCATTTATCAAAGGCTTTATTTAGACGACAATAACACTTATCTTTACAAAAATAAGTAACTATAAGTATTTAATGAAATATTATTTAATTATAATTGAGATTTGTCCTTATAGTTAAATAAAAAGAAGTCTGACATTTTGGAAATAACCAATTTTATGAAAAGAGGATTTTTATTGATATTATTTTCTGCTCTATTCTGCACTTTTAGTTCAGGAACGAATAAAATAAAAGTAGGCGCCGATCAACCGGATAAACTTCTCCCACTGGTGAAGAACAAGAGTGTTGCACTGGTTGTTAATCATACGAGCTGTTTGACAGATGGTACACATCTGCTTGACGCACTTTTATCTGAGAATGTGAATGTAGTCAAAATCTTTGCACCCGAGCATGGTTTCAGAGGAAATGCAGATGCCGGAGAGCAGGTTGCCGATGGTAAAGATATAAAATCGGGAATACCTTTGATGTCATTATACGGTAAGAATAAGAAACCATCCGCCGAAATGCTCAAAGGCGTTGATGTTGTAATTTTTGACATTCAGGATGTGGGAGCCCGATTTTACACCTATATAAGTACAATGCATTATGTAATGGAAGGTTGTGCCGAGAATAAGAAGGAATGTATAATACTCGATCGTCCTAACCCTCATGATTATATTGATGGTCCTGTTTTGGAATTGCCTTATAAATCATTTGTAGGAATGCATCCGATACCTGTATTGCATGGATTGACAGTAGGAGAATTAGCTCAAATGATAAATGGCGAGGGATGGCTAAAGGGAAAGCTTACATGTGATTTGAAGATTATTACCATAGAAGGCTGGAAACATGGCGATCCTTATTCATTACCTATCAAACCATCACCCAACTTGCCAAACGATCAGGCGATCAGGTTGTATGCTTCTCTTTGTTTTTTCGAAGCTACAGGGATAAGTGTTGGCAGAGGAACTTATTTTCCGTTTCAGGTAATCGGGTATCCCAACCCTAAATTCGGGACATTTACCTTTACACCTGTTTCTTTACCGGGATTTGAAAAGAACCCCTTGCAGAAAGATAAGCTTTGCTATGGATACGATCTTAGAAAGATTGAGTTTGATAAGGGGTTAAGCCTTTCATATCTGCTCGACTTTTATAAGAAATCGGGGTTAGGAGCGAAATTTTTCACGTCTCCCGATTTTATGAATCTGTTATCGGGAACAAACAGCCTGCAAAGGCAAATTATAGCAGGTCAGTCAGAAGAAGCTATCCGTAAAACATGGCAGAAGGGTTTGAATGAGTATAAACAAAGGAGAAAGAAATATATTCTGTACGAGGATAGAAAGTAAGGTCTCAGACCGATTTGTAATTTTGGTAAGAACAACAACAGCCTGCTATAATTCAAAGTATATTTTACATACTTTCATTTAATTAAAAACGAATACCGTAACCGGATAATATATGTCAGATAGTAAACAATGCCCATTTTGCGGCAAACCCATAACAGAGAACGAGAATATTTGCGAAGAGTGTAAAGATCATATGGATCATCAGTATGCCACAGATTTTTTAGACGAAGATGATATTGATAATTCGCCGAAGGATGAACTTCAAGTAGAAAATGATGAATCGACAGAGCCTGTATCTCAAGTCGAGGATGAGCCTCTTGAAGAAGTTGTTTCAGCATCGGCAGAACCGGTTAAAGCCCGTTCGAAGATATCGAAAGGGATTCTCTTTATCATTTTGGGATCTGCGATTCTGGTAGTTATAGGTATTATAGGTGCCTTAAATATTGCCCACACTCGTGAATCGGACGAAAGGCAAGAGATGTTTTGGATGCAGTGTGTTGAAGAGAATACACCCTTATCATATTCTAAATATCTGGTAAGATATCCCGAAGGAAATTTTGTGGAAGAAGCTGAGAAACGAATCAGGACAGCTAGAGAGGCAGAAGTTCAGACTTGGGAAAAGCTTCGTAAATCATCGGATATAAATGCATTCTATGCTTATCTGAGCGAAAATCCTAAAACACCGCATATAGATCAAATCCGTATAATTATGGATTCTCTGAGTTGGAGTACCACTCTCAAAGATAATACAGCAGATGCTTACAAAGCTTATCTTGAAAATATCGATCTGGGCAATATAACAGGTGCTCATAAAGATGAAGCAAAAGAAAAATATGACTATCTCTCTCAGATCGTGGTATTAAGTGGGACATCGTTGGAAAGCCTTAAAATAGATTTGGTAGACTTTTTCAAGAAACTGTCGGAAAACAAACCTAAAAATTTACTCAAAGAATTTGCTCCCAAAACCTTTTATCTTACAGGTGAAATGAGTAGTACTGAGGTTGTGTCTTCAATTGCAAAAGAATATTCTGATAAAAAGATTAAGAAAATAACTTATAACCTGCTACCAGAATCTTTGTCAGCTAAGCAAGATAATAAAGGAATTGTCTTTGTAGAGTTAACAGTTGAGAAAGAAATCGTTTATGATATAAAGAAGAAGAAAAACGATAAGTTAAAACAAAATCTCTTACTTGAAATAAACAGTGATAAGTTAATTCGATCAATGAAAGTAAAAGGAAATAGATAAGTAATACTATATATCTAATCTGATATTTTAAAACCTAAATTGTCAATTGTAATTATACCTGCTAAAGCAATAAAAGCGCTCAAGTTTTTAACTTGTCTTGATAATGGTTGATTAAACAATTAAAAGGAAATTGCAAACACCTTTATAGTTAATTTATGTTTATGTAGATATAAAAAATGTAAAATAGGTTCATTTGAGAAAATAACCTACTACTATATAGTATGCATCCAGATAATTATTCCGTTCTTTCGTACTAGAAACAAAAAAAGTTTATTTTGTTCTTTATCTTCATTACTTTTCTTAATGTAACCCATTAAGTCTCCTATTGTTGAAATTAGACCTTATTCTACTTCTTGTTTTTAAAATCACTTAATTAAAAAATATTGTTATGAACATTTATGTTGGAAATCTTAGCTACGAAGTTAAGGAATCAGATTTACAAGCATTAATGGCCGATTTCGGTCCAGTTGTTTCTGCTAAATTAATTATCGATAGAACTTCAAATAGATCAAAAGGATTTGGGTTTGTTGAAATGGAAAACGAAGCTGACGCTAAAAACGCTATTCAGACTCTTAATGGAAAAGATCATTTAGGTCGCCCAATGGTGGTGAAAGAAGCTATTCCAAAAGTATAATTTGCTTCGCCTTAACGGCTATTTAAAAGATTAAAGAAGCTTCAGATTAACCAATACAGACAAATTCTGGGCATCTAGATTTGTCTGTTTTTACATTATATATGAAATCATTTTATATAGGAAACTTAGAAATTAAACTTCCAGTTATTCAGGGAGGTATGGGCGTTGGTGTATCTCTATCGGGATTAGCATCAGCAGTTGCTAACGAAGGAGGTATCGGCGTAATATCATGTGCCGGTCTGGGTTTGATGTACCGTCAACCGGCATCAAATTATTTGAGCGATTGCATTTGGGGATTGAAAGAAGAAATCAGAAAGGCGAAAGAAAAAACAAAAGGAGTAGTGGGTATCAATATAATGGTAGCACTTACTAACTTTGCCGACATGGTGCGTACATCTATAGCTGAAAAAGCAGATGTTATTTTTGCGGGAGCAGGTCTTCCTCTTGATTTACCATCTTACCTTAAGTCTGACAGCATCACAAAACTGGTGCCTATCGTATCATCGTCACGTGCAGCTAAAATAATTTGCGATAAATGGTTTGCTAACTACAACTATTTACCGGATGCTATTGTAGTGGAAGGACCTAAAGCCGGAGGGCATTTAGGATTCAAAACCAGTCAACTTGAGGATGCAAACTATTCGTTAGAACAGATTGTTCCTGAGGTTGTAGAAGTTGCAATGTCATACAAAGAGCATAAAAACATCCCTGTTATCGCTGCCGGAGGAATTCATTCGGGACAAGATATGTATCGTTTTATCGAAATGGGAGCATCAGGAGTACAAATGGGTACTATATTTGTGACCACCGACGAATGCGATGCTTCACTTACCTTTAAGAATGTATTTATAGATTCGAAAGTGGAAGATATTAAAATAATTAATAGCCCTGTAGGAATGCCCGGAAGAGCAATCGACGGAGTATTTATAAGGAAAGTGGAAAGCGGATCGGAAGTTCCGAAAAGCTGCCCGTATCATTGTATAAGAACCTGCGATTACTCTAAAAGTCCCTATTGCATCATTTTAGCACTGTATAATGCAGCCAAAGGAAATATGGATAAAGGGTATGCTTTTGCCGGAGTGAATGCCCATTTGGCTAAAAAAATAATAAGTGTCAAAGAAACTATTGCTTTATTAAAAGCAGAATTTTTATTGGCTAAACAAACTGTTCTGTAAAGAAATAAGCTTGATCTGACAAAAAAGAAAAGAGGGGGTGAACGCAAATTCACTCCCTCTCCCACTTATAAAACACTAACACTAGAAAACATAAACTATTCAGAAAAAGGTGAGTTCACTTTTGATTTAAAAATCCCGTTATATAAAGAACACTTTTTTTTGCTGCGAGAGGCGAACTAATCTCTTTAGCTTATTGTTCTGATTTTCTGAGCTACTTACCTCTTTTGTCAAGAAAATTAAGTACATAACGTTCGCTCTTTTTTGTCTCAGTTTTTTACCCTCTTTAACTTTGACTACTCTAAGCCCTTTTTCTATATATTAAACAAAGGATCAGCAGTTTTAGTTTCTAAAAATTCTTTTTTTTCTAATTGATATTTTTGATTTACTAATTGTTTCTGTGTATAGTGAGATAGGACAAAAATAAAAAAGCGAGGAAAGTCTTTTCCCCGCTTGTCTTTAACAATTATCAAATAGTTCAATGGATACTATTCTTTCTCAACAAACTTTTTCTTCGGTGTAACTTTAACTAATTTGAAAAGCTTGTCTGAAGGACGAATTTTCTCTGTCAGCTTGATTGAGAATTTTTCTCCCTTTACGGTTTCTTCTACAGAATCTAAATCTACACGTATTTCTTCTACTGTTTGAGTCACAGCTCCTGTTGTAGGACCTGTAATAAGAATTTCGTCTCCTACTCTGAGTGATTGAGTTTCCATCAGGAATTCAGCAACCCCGATATTAGAGAAATATTTAAGTCCTTTACCTATATATATTTTTCTTTTAGTTGCCTCCGATCCGTAGTTCATCGACCATTCGCCCAGACGTTGCCCCAGATAATAACCGTCCCAGAATCCACGATTGAATACGGTTGCCAAACGTGTATCCCAGTCGGCGATTTTCTCTTCCGAGAATGTACCTTCACAATGGGCTTTCACGGCTTCTTTGTAACATTCGACAACTGTGCGTACATATTCCGCACCACGTGCACGACCTTCTATTTTGAATACTCTTACACCTGCATCCATCATTTTATTCATGAAATGGATTGTTTTCAAATCTTTAGGCGACATGATATATTCGTTGTCTATCTCGAATTCCATATCGCTTTCCTTATCTTTAACGATATAGCCTCGGCGACACATCTGATTACAAGCTCCTCTGTTGGCGGATAAATCTTTTTCGTGCAGACTCAGATAGCATTTTCCCGAAACAGCCATACATAAAGCTCCGTGGCTGAACATTTCGATTCGGATAAGTTCGCCGCTCGGCCCTTTTATTTCTTGTTCTACTATATCTTTATAAATATCGGCAACCTGATCAAGAGTCAACTCTCGTGCCAATACTACTACATCGGCAAATTGACCGTAAAATTTTAATGCTTCCGAATTCGTTATATTAAGCTGAGTCGAAAGGTGAACCTCAACTCCGATGCTGCGTGCATACATCATTACCGATACATCCGATGCTATAACCGCCGACAGATTGGCTGTTTTGGCTGCATCCACAATCTTATGCATCAGACTGATATCATTATCATAGATAATAGTATTGACGGTGAGATAACTTTTCATATTATTCTCCTGACATATCTGCACAATATTTTTCAAATCATCCAGTGTAAAATTGTTGGATGATTTGGCTCGCATATTTAAACCTTCGATACCGAAATAAATAGAGTCGGCTCCTCCTTGTATTGCCGCAGCCAGCGAGTCGTATGACCCAACGGGTGCCATGATTTCAAAATCAGCAATATTTTTCATTCAGAAATGCTATATTAAGTAGTGTAAATAAAATAGGTCGTTGACATTAAATCGGGTGCAAAGATATAAATAAAAAAAGAGTCATTCGACTCCTTTTCTTACTCTTTCTGATCTACAATCTTTTCATCTATTTAATAGAGCAAATCTTGTTTATAAAGATGGAGTTATTTTATATAGATGCTTCAAATATATTTCTTTCGAATGTTCTATCTGCGGATTCTTCATCACATCATAAAAGTGAAGGCTTTCTAATCGGGACAATCCAATAAACTGATTCATTTGGTGAAAGCCAAACATTACACCGTCATCTACACTGTGTTGTCTAAAAAATTCACCTTCAAGTGTAAATGCTTCCACCGGAGCATTCCATGTTGTAGTCAACATATATTTTCTACCATGCAACGCCCCTCCTGTTCCATAGTTACGTGTAGGATTTGCTGAGCGTCTGCCATCACTCACATAGATTTTTTGATGACCTTCTGTAAATACACGGTCAATATATTCTTTAAAACCAAAAGGTATCTGAAACCACCAGATAGGTGTATGATAAATAATTACGTCTGCCCAAACAAATTTTTCAACCTCTTCGCTCAAATCATATTCATAGTTTATATCCGTAAATTTGATTTCATATTCCCCACTATTCTTAAAATAACCGGCAGTCCATTCTGATAGTGTTTTATTCAATAAACCTCCTGAATGACCAAATTCTTGCCCTGCATTTATCACAAATATTTTTTTCATAACCTAATTTTTATTCTTTTTATTATTCAGGTACAAAAATACGCACCTTTTATTAATTATCAAAATAATATAATTCATATATTTGCATCATAATTATAATAAATATAAATATGGTAAATCTTGAATGGTTCAGAACATTCAAAGCAATATACGAAACTGGGTCACTTACAGCAGCTGCCAATAAACTATATATTTCTCAACCGGGAGTAAGTTTACACCTTACCTCATTGGAAGCCCACATCGGATATAAATTATTCGACAGGGGAACACGAAAGATGGTGGCAACCGAACATGGAAATATTCTATACAACTCTATTGTAGAGGGGGTCGATAAATTGGAAGCTGCCGAAAGACATTTTTACAGGAACGCCAATTCGGACAAGACAAGTATAAGTATCGGCATGTGCTTCGAAACATTTCAACATGTACTGGAACCATATATCAGCGAATTACCTTTCGATCTGATATCTAAATTCGGCGGATATACTCAGATGCTGGGTGATCTGGATAAAGGGTTGCTAGACTTTGTGATCTCTCCACAGAAAGACGATTCGTTGAATATACAATACACTTCTTTTTCGAAAGAAAAGATTGTAATAGTTGCAGGAGCTAAAAGTGATATTTCAGAATTTAATAAGATCATAGGGAAAGGTGATCTGAAAGCTGCTGAGAAATGGCTCAACGATCAAGTCTGGTTTGGAACGACGGGTGATATGGAACATCTGAGAAACTTCTGGATTCAGAACTTTAAGAAAAGACCCGATTTTAAGCCGAATTTTATTGTACCCAATAAGAGTTCTATTCTACGCTCTATATCTAACCGAGAAGGATTTGCGGTTGTACCCGATTTCTTAGCTAAAGAACAGTTTGCAAACAGCAGTGTGAAAATAGTATGGGAAGGGAAAGTTCCATTGGAAAACACTTTATATTTTGCTCAACGGAAGAAGACAATATATGCAAAGGAACTAGAGATACTTCAAAAAATATTTATCAAAGAATTCGAATAAAAAAACAGCTCTTTTTATTACTTTTAGCAAATGAGTAATTCTAAATATTTAATGCGATGATTTATCGGCATAGCCACCTCTGGTTGTTATGCCCAGCCAAAGCAATAAAAAGGTCTGAGACCTTAATTTTCTCACCTATTTTAAATATTCGTATATGATACGTAATGTGCAATTATCAGATGCTAAGAGGATAGCCGAGATTTACAATCCTTATATAAAAGATACCATAATCACTTTCGAAGAAGAGTTGGTGACAGAAGAAGACATTGCTGATAGAATTAAGTATATCACTGCAAAAGACTTTCCTTATATCGTTTACGAAGAAAACGGCGATGTAGTCGGCTATGCTTATTTAAGCAACTGGCGATCTCGATCGGCATACGATATTACCTTAGAAACAAGCGTATATATTGACGAAAAGGCTCAGGCAAAAGGACTAGGCAGCATCTTATATGCCGAACTGATCAACAGAGCCAGAACTATAAACATCCATTCGTTGATTGGAGTTATTTCTTTACCCAACCCTATTAGTCAGAAACTACACGAAAAGTTTAAATTCGAATTGGTCGGTAACTTTAAAGAATCAGGTTTGAAATTCAATAAACTCATTGATGTTGAATTTTGGCAACTGATTTTATAAAACAGCTATTTACTGTTTTTCAACAAGTTATTTAATACACTTTCCGATACCTTGAATGCTGTTCCATGCCGTGTTCCTTTTGGAAAAGTAACCAAGTCTGAAACATCTTCCCACGTTTTACCATCTTTAGAACGTACTGCTCCGTATTTCCCCTCGCGGTATTTATCGAAGTAAACATAGATATATTCACCAACCTGCAAGGGTGCAGGTCCTTCTACCCAACTGCCCGTAATAGGAGCGGATACTTCTGTCGGAAAATTATTTATATCCTTTGATACAGTCACTCTTATATTCTTTTCGAGCGGTGTTTTGTTCTCATTTTTCACAAAGAGGAAATACTCTTTTCCTTTCTTTAAGATAGCACCATCAATCACACTAAAATGGGGGTTAAAGAAAAGCTTTGTTTCCGAGAACGTTTTAAAATCGGGAGTCGTTACATAATACTGCCGATGATCCAAACCGTCTTCCGAGGGTCCTACTTCGCTGAAACGACCATCAATAGTAGATGCCCAGAATATATAATACAGCTTGCTTGCTTCATCATAAAACAGTTCCGGAGCCCAAGAGTTTCTAACAGTCGGTTCGTGAGTCATTACAGGTATTGCTTTTTGCTCCGACCAATTAATCAAGTCTTTAGATGAAGCATACCCTATAATATTATCGTGCCAGCCCGTAGTCCAAACCATATGAAAGGATTTATCGGGAGCTTGTACAATACTGGGGTCACGCATCAATTTATCTTTACCCACCACAGGCAATAAATAGCTTTTACCCTCATGGAGAGGAGTCCATGATAAGCCATCGTAACTGTAAGCCAAATGCAGACCAGTCTCGGACTTGCCCGTAAAATAAGAAAACAGATAAACATCTTTTGCAGTACTGCTTATGGTACTTGTAATCAGCAACACAGCCAATATAAAAACAATAAAAGGAATATTTTCTCTTTTCATTTCTGTATAAGTAAAAGGATATATTTAATGATATACGTTGGATTTATAATAGGCTCTGGTTATTTTACTTACCAAAGTAGTAAAAAGGTCTGAAACCTTAAAACTCTGACACTTCGCTCAATTCAGCTTTAAAGCCCTCTACTTTGTGTAAAACATAAGGCTCCACACCTTTAGCTACTTTTGCCCGATAATTAATTAAGCGGATATTTTCAGCATCTTTTACCCATAATGACGGGCGATAATCTTCTTTCATAAAATCAACCTGCACATTATTCAACTCGATATTTTTAGCATGGCGGATAAAGAATCCCGAAGCAGGAATCGTTCCGAACATCCAAGGTTCAGGATACAGAGCCTCATTTTCGGGAGGCAGCAATTGTGCATCTTCCTTAGTTCCTCCACCTTTATAAAGTATTCGGATATTGCTCAACAAGACATCATTAATCTGATGATCAGGCACTCCGCTTATTATGCTTGCATAACGAGAATCGGCATTATAAACATTTACATTACTGATGATTACACGCGATATATTTCCGACAAGTGTACCCTTCGGACTTCTTAAACGAGAACCCAAACGCAGAAAGAAAGGTGCATTCACTATATCACGCATAGTAATATTGGTGATTGTAATATCTTCGAGACTCCCTCCGTCTACCGATTCGAGAGCCAAGCCCCTGCATCTCTCAAATATACAGTTCGAAATGGTAATATTCTTAAATCCACCGCTTGATTCTGTTCCGAATTTTATTCGTCCCGTCACATACCCCTGATCGGGGGCTTGTGGTTCATCCCGCTGAAAAGAGGCATCCAACATCGAACCTTTATCGAATCCACTAACAAAGCAATTGGTTATAGTTACATTCTCGGTATCTCGAAAAAAGCCTAATGCATAGCTACTCTTTAGAACGATAGCATCGTCCCAGGGCGAATTTACCGAACAATCCGATATACGTACATTCCGACAACAATCTATATCGAAACCATCGCGATTGGTATCTACTTTTACATTACTTATCGTGAGGTTATCAACGCCCGTAGCAAGCAATGCAAAGTGTCCGCAATTCAACATCGAGACATCTTTAATAGTTATATTCTTACATAATTTCAGGCTTACGGCTTTATTTCCGACTCCCGAAAGGCGGCTCTCTTCACGTGTCAAACCTTGTCCGTTTATTAAACCTTGTCCGCTAATAGATATGTTTTCGAGACCTATTCCCCATATCAAACTATTCTTCCAATGACTATGCCCGAAATCCTGAAATTTATTATGCTCGTTCTCCTCTGCCAAATCATAACCGCTATCTTTTTCGGGATAGGCTGCCAATATAACCGCACCTGCATCTAAATACAGATGAATATTACTTTGCAGACGGATGGAATAACCGGCATACGTTCCGGCAGGAAAGAACACCGTTCCGCCTCCATTGGCTGCGGCTGCCTCAATAGCTTTGTTTATGGCAGGAGAATCTATTTGCCTTCCATCCCCTTTTGCTCCATATTCTTTTACATTATATGTTGATGCAAATAGACTGCCAACAAAATAGAAGAGAACGGTAAGTATGAATATATTTTTTTTCATATCTAAGTAATTATAAATATTTAATGCGATGATTTATCAGCATAACTATCTCTGGTTTTTATGCTTGCCATAGCAATAAAAAGGTCTGAGACCTTAAGTCTGTTCTTTAAAAAAAGTAACACATACTCTCAATGGTAACGTTTTCTACACAATCTACACAAAAAGGTTACACTCTGTGTATATTCTTTGTCACTTTTTGTCACTTTTATAAACAACTGTATATCAACGAATAAAAACATAAAAAGTAACAAAAGTGACAAAAGTAACACCCGTTTCAATATATATATCTTTATCTTCTTTTTTCAAGGTAATCAACTATCTTATAGATAAATAAAACAACTCGACCTCACCCCAGCCCTCTCCTAATACCATTAAGTTAAGGATTTATTTGTAGGGGTAGGGCTCTGCCCTACCCGTGTCTAATATACTTTCGGGCGCCCCAAGGGTACGCCCCTACAACGCGAGAAAGCAATATTTCTCTTTACTCCCTCTCATTAGGAGAGGGTCGGGGTGAGGTCTCTAAAGGCATCAATCTGAAAGTCCTCAATTCATCAGCATTTCCGTACATAGTATGGTGGCGTGACAGATTCCAGAATCCGTCTTTCGCCTTACCTTCGTTATTATCATAATCGATTACCGCCCAACAAAGACCTATTAATTTATTGACATACAAGTCGGACTCTATCGAAAACTTACTGCCCTTTGGTGAAGCATAGTCGAATGGTGTTATATAAAATTCGAGGGCCAGCTTTCCACTTTCGCCCTCTTTGAAATCGTATTTATATGCATAATCGAAGTACGGTTTTTCTTTCAGCCACTGTTGAGGTCCCCAATACATACACCAATCGCCTTTCTTGGGAGGTGTATAAATATGGTAGTTCTGAGCCTGCCGCCCGTGAAATAAATTCCATGCCTCTTCTTTTGTAATATCTTTGAAGGGATAGAATTTATCAATAAAAGCTCCTCCCGAACGATCGCCGTCAACCACGACTTCAAAAATATCGACCATCAGATCGTCTCTCGAAAAAGACCAGTAATTATCATATGCTTCGTACAGAAAATAGAGGCGGTTTTGTCCTTCCGACCAGCCTACTTTCACCTGAATATCCAATGTCGATTTATTCGGTTCTGAATACTTACCTTCGTCTTCGGTCATCTGATCGATTCCGATAAAATAACTGGCGGGAACAATATCCCAATCACGAGTATTGCCATCTATCAGAGGTCTTTTATCGGAAGGAAAACAGAATACCTTAAATACTGTCTGCTCCGTCTGGCCTTGAACCCTACAAAACATACAAACAAACGCATATACTAAAACCAACCACCTCATAAGCCATTATTTCTTTAGAGATTCTTCCTTAAACAGATCGGGCAACATAAAATGGTTATAATCTGCTTTGTCGTTTTGTTTATAGATACAGAAATATTCTTTCTGACTACTAATCAAAGGCAGGGTAGCCGCCAAAGCCGGCGAATCGGTTTTCTTACCCGATTCGAAAAACGCTTGCGGTGATTTTTGTATATGAGCATCCGACAAACGGATTTCAGACGTTACAGGCATAACAGCATTGACGGTTTTCAATCGCATACTTTCGCCGTGATACAGCGTAAAAGCTGTCTGTTCTACACTGAAAATATTGTTGCGGCAATAAATCGGTTTTAACCGACCATGCTCGTTTTCACCCAATACTTTGGCATAAGCACCACCATAAGACCAAAATAGATTTAAGTTTTGAGGAATATCCACAGGATTCACTTCTATGATTACACCGTCCGATTGGGACAGCGAAATAACTGTTACTACAAGCTTACCTTTTCCCAATAACGGATCGGAGAGAGTATAAACCAGTGACTTCTTATCCGATTGCTGCACACTTACGTCTTTAAATTCACTCAGCCATTTATTAGCTTGTGTACCTGTAATTCCGAATTTTAAATTACCTCCCATTTCGGGAAAGTAGAAAGCTAATTCGGGATGTTTGTCCAGTACTATTTTAGTATTGCTGTTTTTTCCGTTCAGTTGATATGCAAAAGGGGCATTACCGACTATATCTTTCGGGTAATTGATATTATTACTGTTTTCAATAGAAACAGGTTTATTATCTCCGGCTCTAACATCTATATTCTGAAAATGAATATTCTTCGCAAAAGAAATATTACCTAACATTTCTACATCACCCTGAACATTGTCAAAATAAAAGTTCTGCATATAAGCATCTTTATTACCCGAGATCTCTAAGAATTTACGGGAACTCTTTATTTTAATGTCCGAAACATATACATCTCTAAACGAGGGCGTACCTTTCTTTGCATCTACCTTTTCCAACATTTTCACCCAATGATCGGGCAATGGTTTGTTTTCGTATTCTTTAGGCAGAGTAGAATAACTATAAGCAGGATTCCAGTTTACATTGGCTTCGAAAACCACATTTACATCTTCCAACTCAACATCTTTTATGTAGATATGCTCAGTAGTTCCGCCTCTGTTCATTGCCGATTTCAAACGGATAGCCACATTTGTTCCTTTTGCTTTCAGACCTTCGGCTAAAACATATCGGATTCCTCCCGATGTTTCGCTGCCACAAGTAATTAAACCGCCACCTGCACGAGACAAGCAATTGCGAATTACCACATATTCCGTCGGACGATTTACCCGTAACCCGTCTGCATCCCTGCCCGATTTGAGGCAAAAATTATCATCGTTGCAATCGATATCACAATTTTCGATCAGGATATAAGACGAAGAGTCTACATCCACCCCATCGGTACTGGGTCCGTGTCCTCCTATATTATTTTGCACCACTACCCCATCGACAGTGCAATAAGAAGAGTAGAGCAATTGAATAGTCCAAAAACCTGCTTGTTGAAAAGTGAGGTCTTTAACTGTAATATCTTCCGAATTCGAAATTAATAAAGTACGGGGGCGTTTGCAATCATAATCAATTATCCACCGTAAACCTTTCGCTTCATACTCCTTTCGCATTTCCCAATAAGTATCCCAAAAGACTTTACCCTGCGCATGTACAATACCCGAACCGCTCAGCATTACATTCTTCTGATCGAGAACGTTTATCAATGCCGAAGGCCAATGCATTTCTATACCTGCTACACGAGTATCAATTTCGGGATAATCTTCAATATTGGTACTTCCTAAAAGAATCGTTCCTTTTGGTATTTCAAAATTGACTCCTTCTTTCAGATACAAGGAACCGGAGAGGTATTTACCTTTTTCGAAAGTCACAGTTCCCCCACCCGACAGAGCACAAGCATCTATCGCTTTTTGTATAGCTTTTGTATTTAAGGTTGTACCATCTGCAATTGCCCCATAGTCCGATACATTGAAAACCTTCGTACCTTTTGGATATTGTCTGGCTCCTACCTTTTTTGTCCACGACATATCAGGCTCGGGAGTAAATGCCCCTAGAGAAGGTATCATCAGATAAACAATACATAAGAGGCAAATAATCTTCTTCATATTTATTGTTTATTATTTCTCTTATTCAGTTTCAAGATTTCGACACCTGCATCTATTATCAAACCAAGTCCGTGCTTTTCGTTTTCGCCTACGGGACGAGTATAATAAAAAGGCAGATCATCAGTGATACCCGTTCCTACACATACGTTTTTGAAATGCCCGTTTTCGGTTATCTGATCTTTCTTCAATGCATTCCAGCCCAATTGAGCTATCCTCTGGTAAGTATTATCGGGAAACCAACCTTCGTTAATCGCTTTAGCAATGCCATATACATACATGGCTGTAACTGACGATTCGTCGTATGATTCGGGCTTATCCAAGAGTTGATTCCACATACCATTTTCGTTCTGATAGCGAGATACTCCTACTATTTGCTTTTCGAGTAAATCGATTAACCGTTTTCTGCCTTCGTAATTCTTTGGTAACACATCCAATAACCGAACCAAAGAAACAGTAATCCAACCATTTGCACGTCCCCAGAATGCGACCCCATTGCGTTTAAGATCGGTATAATAACAGTGATAAAACAATTGTTTTTCGGGACACCACAAATACCCTGCAATATTCTGAATCTGACGAGATGCCTCGTCAAAGTATTTCTTCTCGCCCGTTTGTTTTCCCATTTGAGCCAAAAACGAAACACTCATATAAACATCATCAGCCCAAACAGTCATCTCCCGAGGGAATGTACGGCACAATGTACCATCATCCAAGCGTGTTTGATCTAGCATAATGTGTTTCGCTGCCGCTTCAAAATATGCTTTGTATTGCTTTTGAGAGTCGTACTTATATACTTCGATAACGGCTGCCCCCATCGCTCCGCAATCGTCCAACTCTTTTATATTCCAAAGTTGACCGAAAGGCCAGTGCCAATGGTTACGATCGTTACGAAATGTATTTTTAAAGTACTCGTAATTTGCAAATCCGAATGCTACATGATTCTTCGCATAATTTATATATTTGGTATCGTTCAGATACTCTCCCAGATTTATCATACTCATATCAAGTACGCCATTGGAATAATGCCATTCGGAAAGCGGACTTTTAAACCTCACATCTTCACCTTTGGGTATTTCTCTGGTATTGTTGTATGTCTTACCTGATTTCACTCCGACAAACTGGGTAACAGGCTCTTTCAATATATTATCGGCTACTGCTCTTATGCATTCTTCATCGGTACGTTGTTGAGAAAATACCGTTCCAATCGTCAACAAAAGAATCCCACATACAGTTAATAGTCGTTTCTTCATATAAATATTATAAGTTTAAGGTCACAGACCTGTTTATTAATTCAGCATAAAACTCTATGACCTCAATTTCCATCGGGTTTAACTGTTGATGAAAAAGGAGTCAATGGAATATGAAATGTTTCGAAAGCATCCGGATGAGAGGGATCGTAATTTCGATACTCTTTTTTGATATATTCTTGAATAGGCAGATTTGCCTCAATTATCCCCTTTATTATGCAACGCGCAATCTGATACCCACCATACGGATTGAAGTGTGTATTATCTTCCAAAGCTTTATCCTGATCGGGGAATGTTCCGGCCGGATAATGAACAAATGCTTTCTTGGAACCTTCTACTCCCCAAGCCTCATAAAGCTCCTTACTCATATTATTGAGATCGATAAGAGGCACATTTTCCTCCTTTGCCAATAAGCGAACCGCATTGGGATATTCACCGTGTGTATTAATAACTTTGCCGTTTTCGTCGAAGTTGCGACGGTGCATAGATGTTACCAGTACGGGGTTTGCTCCTTTTGCACGAGCTTCGTCTACCAAGTATTTCAAGTCGCTTTTATAGCTTGTATACGGACCTTTCCCCTCTCCTTTTTGCTTTTGATCGTTATGACCGAATTCTATAAACAGATAGTCTCCTTTTTTTATTTTGGTTAATAGTTTTGCAAAACGATTGGACGAAACAAATGTATTTGCCGCCTCTCCCGATTCGGCATAATTTGCAATAGCAACCTTCGATGTAAAGAAAAGCGGAAATGCCTGTCCCCATCCACACCACGGTTCGTTGGCTTCATCTACAACGGTTGAATTTCCTGCCAAAAACAGTGTTACCAGATTATCAGCCGCTTTTATTTCGATACTTTGCACCGATGGATTATCGCCATTAAATTCAAGAGTCAGTTTATTATCCCAAATAAGTTTACCCATTTCACGGGGTTTTATTTTGACTGATTCAGTTTCTGATATTCTAGTGTTACGTATATTGACAGCGAACTCATGGGTAAGAAACTGTCCCTTTTTTGTCCGGATATTTTTGAGCATCAATCTGCGAGACTCCGCTTTTACGGTTGTATTACTTTCCGCATCTTTACTCCCTAATACCACTTTTACCTGATAATTTCCTTCGGGAACATCTACCGAGAAAAAGAATGGTTTTCCATCTTTTGGAAGTGTTCCCAAATCGTAACCATAGCCCCCTTCGGAATATATCTGGTTTGCAGGTACAGAAAGAAAACCTTTCGGAGTTTTCCCGCTTGCCAAATAAAATTTATAATCTACAGCCATTGTATGACTTAAGATTCCAAACAAACACAGAGCTATTATAACAGCTGATTTCATTATTCCTATTCTATATTGACAGTATTTTGCTTTGTAGAGGCGAATAAATATTCGCCCTGTATCTAATCGGAAAAATGATTATTTGCCCCTACAATCAAAAACACAAATCGTTTCACACCCTATTTTAAATAAAAAACTTCTTTCAAAGACTTTGACACCGGCGAATTATCTGGATTCGTTTCCATTATATCAGCCATATATGCCCACCATTTTTGGACGACCGGATTATCTCCTAACGATTGAGAAGAGCCACCCTCTACTTTTTGAGAGGCATATAAAACATTGGTTTCTTCGTCCCAATAAATACTATAATCGCTAACGCCTGCCTCTTTTAGAAGAGATTTCAATTCGTCCCATATTTCATTATGACGTTTCTCGTATTCAGCCTCTTTTCCGGGCTTCAAGTACATTTTGAATGCTTCTCTTTTCATATCGTCAATTTATAAAGTTGTTTATTTTAAGCATATTTGAACAGGTTTGTCTCTGTCGCAGGTAATAATTCCGTCTTTGTATTCGAGTTCGGCAACTTGGATTGAGCTTCGTCTGGTTTCGTAACTATCGCCCGAATTGCCATTTGCACGACCCGGATGTGTAAAGTAAAAAATATATGCTCTGTCATTATTGATTACCACATCGGCATGAAGTCCGTTTGTACCATCATCAACACCCGATCCTCCCCTTGCTAATATATTTTCGTCCTGCCTTATCCATGTACGGAGATCGTCGGAAGAGTAAACACCCAACCCTTTCCAGTTATCGACAATCATAAAATACTTATTGTGCCAATAGAAAACCTTAGGCCCTTCGCCCGACTGATCGGCTACTACCCTTCCCATATCCGTCCAGTTTCTCAGATCGGAACTTTGAGCATAATAAATAGATTTTCGGTCTTTCTCATTATTATAATACAAGTACCACAGATTGTCGTTCACTTTAAAAATTCCCGCATCAATCACCTTATCAGAAGCTAATGAGAGACTCGATTGATAATCCCAATCTATCAGATTGTAACTTGTGAGGTGAACAATTTCTCTCGGATGCTTCCAATCCGTAAACGTACCGGGAACAACTGTCAGATACATATGGTATGTTCCATTATTTTCAATAATATCGGGGGCCCAGTATGTATAATCGTCACCTCCATAAGTTATATTTGCAGTACCTCTATATTTCCATGTAGCGCCACCATCCGTAGATTCGGCAATACCGATAGGGGTTTTATGTACCCAATCCACACCGTTCACGTCTTCGAGATTGGCACGCCTGTTGGTATAAAACATAAACCACTTTTGCTCTCCTTTATTCCAAATCACAACAGGATCGGCTGCTCCGTCATAAACAGGATCACGAAACAAGGGTTTGTCTGCAATCTGAGCATACATAATACTCGAAATGACAAGCAGAACCAGGGTTATGATGTTTCTTCTCATTTTATATTCTCGGTATAAGTTACATTCTCATCCACAACATTCTCGGCATTAGAGACCTTCTTCACAAATTTGGTTACTTCTCCCACATGAACATTAGTAATCTTTACATTCTGAATCGGAAGCCTTGCATCCCCTTTCAACTCATAAATAGCATCAGCCGACTGGCATGTAACATTATTCATATAAATACCATCGATGCGGGTAATGCGTTCCTCATAAGTAGGAACAAGGTTTTTCCACTGATAGAGTACATCCGTGTCGATTTCAAGAACACGTTGCATAGTACCACCTTTTACATTCTCCATGTGAATATTCTCGATAAAGCCGCCCCTCCGATGATTTGTCTTTACGAAAAAGAGACGGAATACCGAATTAGGAGCATAACAATCGTGCATATACACATTACGGATTCCACCCGACATTTCGCTACCGATTCCCAACAATGTATGCCCTTTCAGAATAGTACAATTACGGATCACAATATTCTCGCAAGGAGTATTCAACCTCCATGCATCCCTGTTGCGTCCGGCTTTGATAACTACCGCATCGTCTCCCTGATCGAAAGAACAATCTTCTATCAGGAAATTACGGCTCATTTCCAAGTCTACACCGTCGTTATTGTGTCCGTGTGCTTTTACATCGAGGTTACGCACAATACCTCCATCACACATATATAAATGGATTGTCCAGAACGGGCTTTCCCTTATTTTAAAACCATCAAGCATGAAATTCTTACATCGATTGAAATGTATCAGATGGGGACGCAAATGATTCTCACCCACCGCCATTTGACGCTGATCTACAGGAACATCGGTAGATGCCATTGTATACAGTTGCTTCAATGCTTCCAGATGGGGTTGAGGACGTTTGAACCAAATTTTCCACGTATCCATTTTAGGACTCAATGTCCCCGTTCCTGTAATGGCTACATTCTCGCACTCAAAAGCATAAAGTAGAGGCGAATAGTTATAACATTCCATACCCTCCCACGATGTCATCACAGCAGGCAGATAATCGGAGGGATTGTCTGTAAAACTCAATACAGCATTTTCATCCAGATAAAGATTCACATTGCTTTTAAAATGAACAGCACTTGTAAGCCACACACCGGCAGGCACTACTACCCTGCCTCCCCCTGCTTTGTGGCAAGCATCGATTGCTTTTGCTATTGCCTGAGAATTATCAACCTCACCTCCCTCTTTCGCTCCGTATGCAGTGATAAGGAAATCTTGTTGAGGATATATAAAAACCTTAATCGGCTCCATCGGAAAAGGTGCATCGACCTTTACTAATTCGTACTTATCCGAAGCACAAGTAAAAGAAGCGGCAGACAAGAACACGAATAGTCCGATTACGTATTTTGTTAAATTCATCATTTCTATTGATATCTTTATATCTTATTTTATATACTTTTGAAGCCCGAAATCGGGCAAAGCTTTCAGTCCGTCAATTACCGATTGCCCATTCATCAAAGCTCCTTCACGAGTTGTATGCACATTGTCTTTATATAACTCCTTTACTTTAGCCTGACCTAAGGCATCACATTTTTGTGCTGTCAGGTCATTCAGATCAACGAAAGGAACATTTTCTTGTGCAGCAACGTCTTTTGCCCATTTGGAGTATGTATCTGCCATACGATTCATCTTGCCATTTGTCCAATGATTACCGGGTGTAGGCGACAATACAATAGGATAAGCTCCTCTTGCTTTTGTCTGACGGATATAGATACGCAGATAATGACCAAAGGTATAGACTGTTTCGGGTCCTCCGTTACGTTCCATTATTACTGTTTCCGATTCATTACCAATACCTTTAAGTGACGCTCTGGCTCGACCTGTATTCAAAGGCCCTCCATCGTTATGTCCGAATTGTATCAGCAGATAATCTCCCGATTGAATACCGGATAATACCTTATCCCATAATCCTTCGGTAAAATAAGAACGACTGCTTCGGCCTCCCAATGCATGATTTTCGACAGATATTTTTGTTGTATCAAAAAACTGTTCGAAGAAGCTTCCCCACCCCCATTGATCGTTATCTCCGTTTCCTTTGCCATTCTTAACGGTAGAATCTCCAATCAGAAACAGAACAGGCGCTGTGCCATTTTTACGTGAACTTCCTGATACTATATCCTGTGAACGGGATGGGTCGCTCACACTAAAAATCGGAGCGGTTGTATTTTGTTTGTCCGAATAATATTGTACGGCACTGTCGTTCATCTTCGGATAAAACTTATTCAGCATATTTATAATTTCAGCCCCTGCCAACAATACAGGTCCGTAACCGTGTGCAGCGTATACATTTACGGGACGATAGTAGTAAAACGCAGGATCGAAAGCCATACCCGTGCCCACACAAGTACCTTCCACCTGTCCTTCTTTATTTATTTGAGTAGAAACTGCGTGCCAAGCCAAATGAGCTACAGGAGCATAAGCAATGGCATCGATCCACCCTTTATTTACGGCTCTGGCAAAGCAATAGGCATAAATGGCTGTTGCCGATGTTTCGGGGTATGAATCGTTCCGATCCAACAATTGATGCCAGAAACCATCTCCCGATTGATATGAAGCCAGTCCTTTTACATGTTCTTTGAGTTGAGCCAATACCTTTGGTCGTTCGGGATGATTAACCGGTAATACATCCAACACCTCAACCATGGTGAGTATTGCCCATCCGTTTGCCCGCCCCCAATGAAATGCAGGATGTTCTTCGGACGATTCTACCCAACCATGCATATAAAGACCTTTTTCTTTGACAAACATTCGTTTCGAAAATTGTAATATTTGTCTTACCGCTTCATTGTAATACTTGCTTTCACCCGTCAATTTTCCCATCTGAGCCAGAGCGGGTACACTCATATACAAATCGTCCAGCCACAGCGTATTCATCTGTGGACGCTTACGGGCAAATGTTCCGTCATAAAGACGGTATTCGCTATACATTATATAGTTTATATAATTGTCGATAAGCGGGCGAAGATTATATTCCGACCCTGTTTGCTCCAATTTTATCATAGATGCGCACATAGCCCCTGCATCGTCCAAAGCATGAGGTGTCAGCATTTGTTTCATTTGCGGATCGATCACACCATAATCATCCATCAGTTTTTTGAAATGGGGTGCTACATCGGATAAAAATTTGAACCGATCATTCACATAATCGAAGTAACGTTTGTCGCCTGTTGCAGCTGCCATTTCGAGCATACCCGAATAGGTAACTCCCCACTCATAACTAGCCAATCGAAAAGCCCCCTTTTCTAATTCGGAGTTACTGTCCATTTGCGAATAATCGGTAATTACCTTTTTCGTTTTCTTATCGATTACATTCGTTGGAGTAGATTTTTCGAGATAAGTTAAAACCCTATCCAATGATTTCTTCACTTCATCTTTTGAGATCATACCGTAAGGCACTTTATAATCGGGAGCCAAAAGATGTAAAGGTGTAGTAGAATCGTTTATTTTCTCCTCCTTTTTTTGAGCGAAAAGAACTTCGCCTATCAAAAGAAAAATTAAAAGCGAGAGTATATTTAAAGTGTATTTCATGGTCTTCGTATATTTATTGCAAAATAAGGATTTCGAGACTTTCCGAAACATGGAAAATTATTCAATAGCATAGAATTTAAGGCTTCGATACTGCTTTTTCACCTAAGGTCACATACACAGAATCTGAAAACTCATAGCCTCGAAATGTAACAATTAATTTTATAAGTGTACGCTTTCTCAGGGGAATATCTTCGGATGTGACTAATCTGGAGCGGGTATCTCCGACTATCGACCACGAATAACTGTCATAATCGATGCCTGCATCCAGCAACAATTCGGAAGCACCGGTTACAATCTCTTTTTCGGGGAATATCTTACCCAAATCAGCCCCTATATAAAAGCCCGGTTGAGTGGGTTGATTATACGCTACGTTTTGAGTCGCCATGCTTATCCTGTAAATAGGATCTTCCAAAAAAGTATGAAAACGATATTCGGTAGGATGGGTAGATACATACAATCGCAAATTACTGTTATCCTCTGTTCTTAACAAAAATTCTTCACGCCAATCTCCCACAATATCACCTTGAATGGCGGGAGTCGCCTTTGTTCCGTTATTCGAAACACATCCTTCGGCAGTAAGCAGCGTTTGAACTCCACCTCCATTTTTATAATCGTATTTTGTAATCTTGTTTTTATCGAGTAACTCGCGAAGCAAATCACCGTCCCACCAGCAAGCCATATTTACAGATATGTTTTGCATGGCTGTATCGATACATTCACCTTTTACATTGAAGATTCCATTGGAGCCCCACGACCACATTTCCAATCCCGGATGATTAGGGTCGATATCGGCTGCCATACAACGCCCTACGTCGGTAGGTGAAGGAATCTGGAAAAGTATTTCACCTGTACGTGCATCACGGTAAGTAGAGCCGTCGCGCCTGTTTTCGTGGCAATCCCATACTTGCAGCCCTTTACGCTTCGGGTCGAAAACCGTCAGGTGTATAGCATCACCGTGCCCTAGTTTTGTATTGTATAAACCTGTTCCATCGTGATCTATAGCACACGACCCATATATAATTTCGTCGCAACCGTCACCATCTACATCTCCTACTCTCAGGTTATGATTTCCCTGTCCTGCATACGATTCGTTGCCCGGAGTATTCGAGTCGAAAACCCAGCGTTTTGTTAGCTTTCCATTTCGCCAATCGTAAGCTGCCAATACAGTACGGGAGTAATATCCCCTACACATTACTACACTTGGATGTTCTCCATCGAGGTAAGCAATAGCTGCCAGATAACGATCCATACGGTTTCCCTTGTCATCTCCCCAACCCATAAGGTCACCTCTGGGCGGATCGTAGGGAAGGGTTTCCATCGCCTTGCCTGTCTCTCCATTGAAAATAGTCAGGTATTCATTTCCTGATAGGATAAAACCATCCGAATTTCTAAAGTCTAATTTATCATCCCCTATTATAGTACCAAGTCCATCAATTGAACCGTCAGCCGTTTTCATTACTATTTCGGCTTTATTATCACCATCGAGATCAAAAACCATGAACTGCGTATAATGTGCCCCTGCACGGATATTTTTTCCGAGGTCTATCCTCCAAAGTTTTGTACCGTTCAGTTTATAGCAATCTATAAAAACATTGCCTGTATAACCCTTATGCGAATTATCATGGGCATTAGAAGGATCCCACTTCAAGATGATTTCATACTCGCCGTCACCATCTACATCACCGATACTGGCATCATTGGGCGAATAGCTGTACGCCTGCCCATCGGGAGTAACACCGTCTTTGGGTTTATCGAGAGGAATATTTACATACCCGACAGGAGCGTTTGCCGGAAGAGTATATTTTTGTTCTTCTTTCTCTATGCCCTTCACTAAAGATTTTAGTATATAGGTTTGCTCACTACTCGAAGCTGTTTTATCTTCGAAAAAAGTGCCTTTTAGTATCGGCTTATCATTTATTTTCGACCCGTTACGGTATATATTAAAGGATATATCCATAGGATCGGAAGAAAAGTAACGCCAACTCAAAAAGTTTGTATTACTGTCTTTTTTCACAACAACCAAGCCCCTATTGAGCTTCTCCCTTTTCAGTTTTGTATAATCATAATTTGGTTGCGCAAAAACACCCATTGCAAAAACGAAGAAGAATAAGAACACAGTAATCTGTTTGAATTTGTAATTTTTCATATCCTCAAATATTATTAAGTTCGCAGAACTATTTATTGCTTTGGCAAGTAAAACAGCGATAGGTTGTTATGCCTTTAAAATGTATCATTAAATATTTTCTTTTACTTACTTAATGGTATTGTATAAAATTTTCGGTCGGCTTCAAAATCAAGCATTATCTGATCCAGAATAACACCATCATCTAATGCGTAAATAGTAATTATATGCTCGCCCGCCTTGTCCAGCTTATGATAAGTTACATTTACCGATTGGTTTCTAAGCACATTTTTTTTCCAATCTTCGCTTCTGAACTCTGTTTTAAAAGATACTACCTGAGGCTTTCCATTATCTACCGATATGGCATAACGTATATCGTTTCCATTTACGGGATGATTGGGTAGAAGGCAGGTTCTGATAATAGCATCTCCGCTTGAGGTTGTTAATATCCTATAGGTTAAAGCATTTCTTTCCCCTTTACTCAAACTTACGGCTTGCGTAGAGTTTCCCAATCCCTCTATTAATTCTGATAGACCTTGTGTTTCCTTTTCATAGTCAGAGGCATTGAGTATTACCATCTTATTATATTCTGTTGCCATATCTTTATTGAGGTTATTAGTTTCCAGTTCGAATGTATAGGCTTGTCCATTTATATCTAAAACACACTCTCCGATTGCTTTCTCCGATTTTACTTCTGACCAATCTGCACTAAAGACAATTCTCTTTTCAGCAAAGAGATTCAGGCTTTCTTCATAAACATTCAACCATTCGGGCTTTTGCTTAATGCTCCAAACAATAGGTTTAACCCCTTGTTGAAAAACTGAAATAAAAGTCTTTCTTCCTGATGGATTCACAAAGGGAACGAGTTTAATTACATGTCCGTTATTTATTGGCTTATCCGCATTTTCAACCCAGATTAAAGCTTGCTCCGTATTTTTAAATCCTATTCTATCAGGCAATTCCAATTTCTGAAAAACATTAAGATCACGAGGTTTCATATCCATGATACCGTTCCATTTCCCGTTCATCAAATCGTGATTGTATGTATAGGTTAATCCCGTAAGGGCATTGTAAGCATTATTACTTTTCTCCGCATATTCATTGGCTACGGGTAAGTTATAGGAGGCATATAATCTGGCTTTCTGAGCATACAATAATTTCCTGTTCATCTCTGCCGAAGCACAAACGGGATATTGTACCAATTGAAAATAAGCTGCTTTTTTATTTTGAGGAACTCTCTTTTCTAAACGCAGGGCTTCTTCGGATATAGTGGAGTATTCCGATAAGCGATTGTAAATCTCATCTCCAAAAGCATAGGGATTAAATTCGGTATCAATAACGGGTGTTCGCCCGTTTTTCACCCCAGCAGAATACTCTTCAACCCTGCTCCACCCCATAAATTCGGGTTTACGAATATTTGCCAAACGGTAATATTCATTTAATAAAGGGCTGATTTCTTTTGCTAAATCTTCTCCAAATTCTCGGGCAAGCCAATCTTGTTGATTACTATAAATATTCTGCGGATTTATCTTATTGATATCCCAAGCCATATCCAAGAAAAATTCGGTAGTATATTCAGCAGGTTTTATGTCTCCCACATTTAATATCCACAATTTACGGGCTCCCGTGTCCCATGCTTTTTTCATTTGCCAATAGATACGGGCAGGTTGAGTACTTGATAACCAGAGATAATCGTGAGGTCGTCCCCAATAAGAGATATGATAATAAACTCCGCTGCCTCCGCTCCGCTTCTGTTCGGCTTCGTTGCTTAGTCGTGTTATATACCCATAGTTATCATCGCACCAAGTGAGGGTTATATCTTCGGGAACTTTCAATCCGTTTTCGTAGATACTCAATACTTCTTTGTAAGGTACAAACGACTGAGGTATTTTAGTTATATCTTTATTTACATACTTTTTCAGCAACTCCCGCTGATCCTCTATCACTTGTGAAAGAACAGATGTTTGCTCGTCCAACGTTTTTACACCTTCCATCTTTCCGTCGTGTACACCTCGCATACCTATCGTATAGAAGTTCTCGTATGTTCCAGCTTCTTCGAGCCGTTCAGACCAATAGTTACAAACGGTAGTTTTATTAGTGAGGTAATTATAATCCCCGTATTTCTTAGCGTCCCATTCGCCTGCACTGTTTCTCATCAACGGTTCGCAATGCGATGTTCCTATTACAATACCATATTTGTCTGCCATCTCTTTATTGCCTTCAACAAAGTAGAAAGGCACTGTCGATTCGTGCATGGCTGGCCATAGAGTATTAGCACGAAGCCTCAATAGGAGTTCGAATATCTTTCCGTAAGTTTTACTGCCTATCCGACCTTTTACCGAAGACTGCTCAAAATTCCGACTGCACCAAGGCATCAATCCCCAATCCTCATCATTTAAGAATATTCCACGATATTGAACAGATGGTTGCCGACATAGGAAATACTCATCGGGGATGTTAATCGCTTCTTTCTTATCGGGTATGGCATCCGCCCACCACTTCCAAGGGGAAACACCAATCAGTCGGGATAATTCGAGTACTCCGTAAGCTGTACCCCTACTATCACTGCCTAAAACTATTAGCTGTTTCTTATCCCCGTTTTTTATAATCTGAATCTGAAAGGCTTCCCATTGATTCTTTATTTTATCAGCAGACAATTGTTTTGTACCAATCAGATTATCTATATATTCATTCTTTCCTATTGTTCCGATTACAATGGAATTATCTACAATCGCGTTTGACAGAGCAGGACTCAGACCCGATACGTCTTCCATATCGGAACAAAACATTCCGATGGCTGTGTGAACTACTTTGTTTTCGTTTTCGGATACATATATGTTTGTTACTTTCTTATTATTGAGCAAAGGAAAAGTTGCCGACATAGAAAATGCCACACAACTAATTAACAAAAGAATAGTTAGATATAGGTTTTTCATAATAAATACGTTTGTGATACAGTTCATTATCGAATAGCTGGTTATTGCTATATTTTATAACTGCAACTGATTATCGTTCTATTACCAACCAAAACGATAAAAAAGGTCTGTGACCTAATTTACCGGCCAGTTTTCGGATTCAACATGTGCACTACGCATATATTCAGCTAAACGATTAGTGATATCTGGAAATTGTGTTGCCACATCTCTCGTCTCTGCTCTATCTGTTTTTATATTATAAAGTTCGTACTCCTTCCCTATATTTTGGCGAATCAGTTTCCAATCACCCCATCTGACAGCTTGCGAAATACCTTTTGAGGGAAATTGTTCCCAATATAAAAATCGTTCCTCATCCGATAAACTATTTGGCTTCTTTATCTCGGGTAGAAGACTCATTCCATCTGTTTTAAGAGTGGTATAAGAGTCTGTCATATCCGAAAAAGTTGCCAAAAAATCGGGAAAGTAACACGGAAATTCTGAGCTTTTACCGACATTGATGCCATCGGGCATCTTTATAATCAGCGGCACTCTTATGCCTCCTTCATATAAATCGCCTTTCCAGCCTCTTAGCCCTCCATTCAGAATAAGCTTCTCGGTATTTGCTGCTTTTGCTCCTCCATTGTCGGAGGCAAAAACAACTATTGTATTTTTGTCTAAATCCAGTTTCTTCAATTCACTTAGTACCTTACCAATACATTCGTCCATGTGCGTGACGAGTGCAGCATACGATTTATCATTATCCGATAAATCCATATTTTTATAATCTCCCCACGATTTGGCGTCCAATGGCACATGGGGTGCATTATAAGCCAGATAAAGAAAAAATGGCTTTTGTTGATTCCTTTGTATAAAATCAATTGCTTCGATTGTAGCCCTATCGGTATTATGATCTATCTTTTTATCATTCAGATTATCTTCAATAACATATTCCTGACGATTCCTATAACGAATAGTTGGATAAAAATTATGGCTTTGGGGTTCTCTGATCAGCCATCCGTAAAACTCCTGAAAGCCTCTATCCAAAGGTCCTGCATTGGGATCGAACCCATCTAAATGCCATTTATTGACTAAGCAGGTTACATATCCATTATTACTTAGAACGTTAGCTATTGTAGAGTCCTGAGGTTGAAGATTGGTTCTTCGTACTGTACCTGCCATACCTTCTCGTGTGCCTTCAATACCTCCCTCACGGCACATATTACCCCGAATGCGTGAATGCCCTGTATGCAGACCCGTCATCAAACTGCAACGTGATGGCGATGAAACACTAGCTCCGGCATAACAATCGGTAAATTTCAGACCTTCATTTGCCAAGTTATCGATATGTGGAGTTTTAATAATTTTGTTCCCATAACACCCCAAGTCTCCATAACCTAAATCGTCGGCAAGTATAAATATGATATTGGGTTTATAAGTATCTAATGCCAAAACCGATGCAGGTAACAGACACCCAAACAATGGAGATAAAATTTTTGTAACCTTATAAAAATGCTTCTTCATAGTTTTAGTTTTTATAAGTGAATACAAAACTAAGCCCTCAGTTTAGATAAGGGCTCAGTCTTGATTCTATTTAATAAATACCTAAAATTAATATCCAGGGTTTTGCATTGCTTGTTTTTCTTCGCCCGACAATGGTCTGCCATTTTTATGAATAGCATCCAAAAACGATTGAGGAACAGGACGAAGGTAATGCACTCCTTCTTTAGGTAGAGCCTCGTCATTGAAAACCTTAGCTCTGTTTACAAGAGTTTTGGTTCTGGCTAAATCTTCCCAACGGATCAATTCTCCCATCAGTTCGCGAGATCTCTCATTCAATATAAAATGTAGGAATTTTTGCGCCTCAGAAGAAGCTCCTACTACATCATAAAATTCTTTGGTTGAATTCAAAATATCATTTACACTATTGAGATGCAATGAGGATGAAGCGGTAGTAGCTATCGCAATATTATTCGACTCATAGTATGAATTCTTTTCTGAATACGACGTGTATTGAGCAGTATTGGCCACAGCATTGTTTTTGTAGGCAACTCCACCGTCTGAATAAATAGCTCTGTCTTCTCCTGCTTTATAAGCAGCTCTATCTCTAACTGCATTAATATAAGGCAATGCCGCAGCATACTGCCCTTTGCGTCCATAAGCTTCAGCAGCAACAAGGTAGGTTTCGGCAAGACGAGCCAGAATGCCATCTCTACAACCAAACTGAGAAGCAACCGAAATACGCGATCCGTCTAAAAACTTACTCATTGTTACATAGCGACTTGTAGAATAATTTCCATGATCACTCTCAAGATTATATGGTTCTTCGTTGAAATAGCGGACAAATAAATGGGGAGCACGGTAGTTTATATTATCCTCTGTGTATCTGCTGTCTCCTGCATTATTCACAATGTAAAGAATAGACTGTTCGCCTCCTGCAAAGCGAGCCTTACCTACTAATGCTGTACTTGGTGCATATTTGGCTGTCCAAACAGGAGCACTAGCCGGTTTATTACATGAATAACTGGTTTTAAAGGATTTCCAGAATCTAGAATCGTTTACTCTATCAAAGACATCCATAGAATAATCGGTAGTTCTCATCCGTTGAAACTCACGACCTCCGGGAATATCACGCTGCATACCTGCCAGGTTTTGGTAGATAGAAGGGTAATATAAATGGACTTGATTTCCGTAACGACCCTGTGTGGCTGTATTGTTAGAAAACTCTGCGGCTAAGATAATCTCAGGCAATTTTTCGTTCGCACCATTTACAGTCGTATAGTTCCACAATTCTCTAAAATCTTTTGCCAGAGAGTGTTTCCCACTGTTTATTACAATATCTGCATATTTAATCGCATTATCTAAATCCTCTGCTTTTGTAGCAGAATTCCAGTCACTATACAATTCGCTCGCACGAGTAAGATACACTTTTGCCAAAAAGTGTGCAGCAGCCCATTTGGTGATACGCCCTTGTTCGGCAGGCGTCGACGGCAATAAGTTATATGCTTCCGTAAGGTCTTTAATTACCTGTTCGAATACTTCCTGAGTTGTATTTCGACCAAATTCAAACTCTACCGTAACCGAAGGTTCGAGCTTGATAGGCACTCCTCCAAATTGTCTTACTAATTTGAAATAATTGAAACCTCTCATAAAATGCCCTTCACCCAAACGTGTATCTCTATTTGGTAAATCACCATAATAAAGAGGAACATTCTGAATAAGAATATTAGCACTCGCAATGTTGCTGTACATATTATCCCAAACATTGGAAACAAAGGCATTCTGAGAATTTAAACTTGCATCATACGAATTCCACATCTGCTCGCTACGGTCGCCGCCAACAGCAAACTCATCTGTACCATAGTTTGTTGTAGCGTATGCCCAATTGTAATTAAAATGGAATCGCAGACCTTGATACATACCAACCGAAAGCCCGTCTAACCCATCGGGTGTTTTAAAAGACTCAAGACTTAGCGATGTTGTCAACTCCTCATTCAAAAAATCAGAGCAAGAAGGCATCAGCAAAACCGTGGATGTTGAAATTACACAACAGTATATTATTTTCTTTATATTTTTCATATTTTTTCTATTTAAGCTCATAGAGCTATTTATTGCTTTGATAAGTACAATAACTAAAGCTGGTTATCTTTGAGAAATGTATCATTAAGTACTTTCTCTTACTTAAAAGACCACAATCCTATGATATTTAGAAACCAATATTTATACCTACGATAAAACCTCTATTGAATGTAGAGCCTCCCAAATCGGGATCGATCCAATCAATTTTAGAATACAATAGTCCGGGGTTTCTAAATTGAGTAAACAGTTTCAGATTAGTTACACCCAAATTCCCTAAATATTTTTGAGGAAAGACATATCCTAGAGAAATGTTACGCAGTTTGATAAATGATCCATCCTGATAGTTCATAGAGCTCTTAAAGTCGTCGCCCGATGCTCGGTCGTAATTGGGAGCAGGATAAGCATTAGTAGGATTGGTAGGTGTCCAATAATCAACAACGCGTTGAGCAAATCGTCCTTGTAAAGCCTCAGCACCTGTTTCCATCAGGAAATTCCATCGCGAGAAGATGAATACCGACAACTCCCAGTTTTTATATGTAAAAGTATTTACAAAACCTGCTGTCCAACTCGGATTTTTCTGACCTACAATTTTACGGTCATTATTAGCATCAATCTTGTAATCTTCGTTCTGGTCTACAATCTTAATATCACCGGGTTTAAAAGCATGCCCGTTAGCATTGAATTTTGCCATCTCTGCTAAATCTTCAGTAGTATTTTGCCAGATTCTATCTTTCTGATAGTCATAGAAAACACCCAGACGTTGACCTATAAACCAATTATTTGCCAGAATGTCTTCTTTGCCATTTGCCAATTCGAGTATCTTATCTTTACTTGCCGAGAAGTTAAGGTTGGTTGACCATGTAAAATCTCTAGTCTCTATATTTACAGTATTCAATGTCAAGTCTATACCTTTATTGGATGTTTTTCCAATATTAGTCCAAACGCGTGTATATCCTGTTACGGAAGGAATATCTCTTTGCATCAGAAGATCGCTTGTTGTTGATGTATAGAGATCCAGATTACCGCTAAGCCTGTTATTGAAGAAGCTGAAATCGAGTCCAAGATTCCACTGAGTAGTACGCTCCCATCCCAGATTTCTATCGGGCATAACTATCGGATCTTTCATCGAAGGGTCAGATTGAACATAACCCGGAGCAACTAAAGGTCCCCATGTGTAATACAGAGTTTCTACACCTCCTTTTGTTTGATATGGATCGATGGCTGCGTTCCCGGTTGAACCTACACCCAAACGTACTTTCATTTGATTGATCCATATCTGATTCTTAAGAAAGTCTTCCTGATCTATACGCCAGCCGACAGCTGCCGATGGGAAGAAATCCCATTTATTGCCTTCTGCCAACTGAGATGCTCCATCCCAACGAGCCGATGCTGTCAACATATACTTACTATTAAAACTATAATTGGCACGAGCCATATACGACAGCAATTGAGTTTCTACTAAGCCCGATCCAAAAGCATCAAGTGCACTAACCGAATTTAATTGATTCCAAAGTTGACTACTCCAAGGCAAGTTACTGGCTGTCATAGAAGAAGTCTCTTCGTGAAACTTCGACGAACTTTGCAGTAAGGTTACTCCCAGATTGTGTTCTTTATTGAATGTTTTATCATAGTAGATTAAGTTATCTAACGTCCACGAAAGACGTTGAGTCTTATTCAACTGAGCATAATTGGTAGAACCCGGTTCACCTGCTCCTCTGTTCGAAGATCTCTCATCCATGAAACGTCCGTTTCTGTAGTTATAGAAATCAGGACCAAAGTTTACACGATAGCGTAACCCTTCCATAAACTTAATCTCTGCATAAAAACTACCCAGAGTACGTAAGGTTGTACGTTCGTTTATTACATACTGATCGTCACCTATGGGGTTTAAGATATTAACATCACCGCCGGGCATGTTTATACGATTGCCATTTTCATCAAAAGGCACTGCATAGGGTAACATGGCACGAGCAGCAAAATAAAGATTGCCCGGTCCTGTTGCATTAGATGTTGCATACCCGTAGTTCTGAACACTCCACGTACCGGTTATAGAAGCACCCATCGAGAACCATTTTGTGGGATTGATGTCGGTACTTATTTTTACATTGTATCGTTCAAAATCCTGACCTTTTTGAGTTCCTTCCTGATTAAGATAACCAAAAGAAGTATGTGTTCTCATTTTATCCGTACCTCCGCTTACACTCAGTGTATGCTCGTGAGTTAAACCCGTTCTCAGAACTAAGTCTGTCCAATCGGTTGTAGGTACTAAGTTTCCATTAAAGGTTCCACCGGCCCATCCTTTTTCGATATTAGCCCAAGCAATAGGGTCTTGACCGAAGATTGCTTTATCTGCTTCAAGAGTAGGAACTTCCGGATATGTATTTTTAGATGCACGGCGAAATGCATCACGACGGAACTCTATGTATTGTGGAGAGTTCATCATCTCGGTACGATCATACATATTCTCGATCGTTACTATTCCAGAATAATCTAAAGACATCTTTCCGCTTTTTCCTCTTTTAGTAGTAACCAGCACAACACCATTAGCTCCTTTCGAACCGAATACTGCTGTTGCCGAAGCATCTTTCAAAACATCAATAGATTCTATATCCAATGGGTTAAGCGCCTCTATACCTCCCGACGAAAGGGGAATTCCATCCACTACATACAGTGGAGAGTTACTTGCATTTAAAGAACGGCTACCACGAATAAGAACTTTACCGATCTCTCCGGGACGTTCATTCGATGTTATATCAACCCCTGCCGCTCTACCCTGCATAGCTTGCAGTGCATTTGTTACAGGTAGTTTTCTTATTTCTTCGGAGCTTACGTTTACCATTGCACCAGTAACGTCGCTCTTTTTCATAATACCATATCCAACCACAACTACTTCGTCAAGCAATTGAGCATCTTCTTTTAATACTATTTTAATCTGAGATTGTCCGGCTACGGGTACCGATTGCTTTACATAGCCTATATATCCGACTTCTAAAACATCCGAAGTTTTTGCTTCAATGGAAAATACTCCATCCAAATCGGTTATTGTTCCAACAGAAGTACCTTTCACACTGACCGAGGCTCCAATAATAGGCTCGTTATTTTCATCATAAACAGATCCTTTAACCGTTCTTTGTTGTGCATACGAGTATGCTACCGACAAAAGAAGAAAGATCATCGTCAAAAACATGTATCTTGTTCCTGGCACAAGACTTAGATTCGTTTTCAGTTTATTTCTCATGGATTTTTAATTTAAGTAATTCTTAGATCAGGTTTTTCATCCGATTTAGGTATCGGAAATTAAGTTTTCTTTAAGTTTTCATGGCTCTTATGTTTACATTTATTAAATCTTCAGCGAAAGTAGGCTACAAGGGTATCTGTACAAATGTATTTTTGTACAGAAACATAGAAAATAAGACTTATTTGAATTAATTAAGGAGACAGACCGTTTTATTGCTTAAGAAAACATAACAACCAATAAATGTTACAATTACAAAATAGAGCAACAGGTATTTAGCATTAAATACAAAAAGAGACTGTAAAATTTGAAGGCTTAGTTCTAAGTCTTTATAAGCATCTGTTCTTACGATATCTAGCGCATCATCATTTACAACTTCGGGTATTTATTGAAGCAAAAAAGGAAGATTGCTTACAATAAATACCCGAAGAACATTACAAATATCTAAGAAACAGATCACACATGATACTAATAACCGAAATTTTGTACCCAATTAGTTCTCGTTTTCATCTCATCATCAGGAATAGGTAACAGTAAATCCCTTTTGGTAGGAATTATGCCATTTGTTTCCGAATGATAATACTTAGCAAATGCCGCAAGAGTAGCTACTGCTTCGGATTCGCCCCAACGAACCAAATCAAAATAGCGTTTTCCTTCACCTATAAACTCATATTTACGTTCTTTCTTAATATCGTCCAAAGTGGGTATAGTTGTCAGGTCTGCTAAACCGGCACGAGATCTTATTTTATTAATATATTTTGCTGCATCACCGGGTTTCGAGTTAGCAATCAAAGCTTCTGCATAATAGAGAAGTACTTCTGCCGGACGAATAATAGGGAAATTGCGAGGAAAATCATTCCATGACTTTATAGTTGTATTGGTATTATCTTTTTCTAAAAACTTGGTCAATACATTTCTGACCACCCACACTCTTTTCTGAGCATCCAAACTGTTCCAAAAGCCCATATCAACACTTGCAGGCAATCGCTTATCGTTATTCAACTTCATCTCATTTACAAGTAAAGTATCTACCCTCAAATCTTGCCCTTGTTGTCCGTATGACGAATACACCCATTCGGGGAAAGGGGAAGCCCCTGAACCCGAACTTGTAATATATCCGGGTAAACTTGAACCGGTTCCAAATCCTCCGGAAGCAAATTGCACAGAGAATAAGTCGTATTTATTCTCATTGCGTAAAGTAAATATATCTGCATAATTGGTCGCAAAACGAGCCGAAACTTTATCTATAATCTGAGCATATACACTCTCGGCTTTTACCATTGCCGAAGCATCTTTTAAAGGGCTACCCGCCATAGTCATGTATACTTGCCCCAGTAATGCTTTTGCTGCTAAACTACCGACACGCCCAGAACTTTTCCCTGTATATACTTCATCCAGATTTGCTCCCGCATAATTTAAATCCTCTATAATTTGTGCATAAATAGTTTCAATAGGCTCACGCGGTAGAAGTACTGCGGCCCCATTTTCAATGGGTTTTGTAACCAACGACACCGGTCCAAAAGCTCTTACTAGCTCGCTATAAGCATAAGCCCTGAGGAAACAGGCTTCTGCCCGATAACGCACATATTCGTTCTCCGGCGTTTTGCTCAGCAAATTATTTGCATCGGCAATCATGGAATAAAGCCGGGCAAAGATAGTAGATACTGTAGTCGTTGAAGATGTCAACAAATACTTGCGAATATCAAGTTGGTCATTCTGTGCTGAGGTTTCACCAACCAAATAACGAATATCGGAACGGTCTTCCGAAACTAATAAGTAATACAACGTTGGAAAGTCCTGATTACTGCCACTTCTCCCCAATCTCGAATAAATACCGATTGCGGCTTGATTTACCTCTAATTCACTTGAATAGAAAGTATTCGACACATTATTTTCGACCGGAATAATATCCAGATCGCTCGTACACGAAAACATGGCAAAGGACAAAAACAATATTATTAATTTATTTATTTTCATAATGTCAGTATTAAGTAATACAAAATATTTAATGCAATACTTTAAAGTTATAACTAGCTATAGTTGTTTTGCTTGCTAAAGCAATAAAAAGGTCTGAGACCTTAAAAAGTTATGTTCACTCCTACTGTAAACGTTCTTGCCAGCGGATACGATCCCCAATCGGATGAAGCATTATCCTGTGTTGCGGCTTCGGGTGAAAATCCGGGATAATAATTATCCCACATATATACATTATCACAAGAGAAATAGACACGGGCTTTATTCAAAACCTTTTTAACCGGAATGTCATAACCGAGTGTTATATTCTTAATTCTTATATAACCGGCATCGTACATCCAGTTAGTATCATACTGACTGGTTACTGCGGAGAAAAAGGCAGGAACTTTTCCATTTCCCGGTTCTTCTTCCGACCAATAGGCATCATACAACCACTGATCCATATAATTATATTTAGGATCATTCGTTGCTCTATTCCAACCTCTTGAACCTATTGACAATAAATCTCCTCCAACCCTACCTTGCAAAAGAACAGACATATCGAAATTCTTATACTTGAACGTGTTCATCAAACCCCATTCAAAATCGGGTTCGTATTTACCTGCTACGATATAGTCATCGGATGTGATTTTACCATCATCAGTAGCATCAAAATACTTAGTATCACCGGGTTTTTGACCCGAATATATAGCGATGCCTTTTTTGGGTGTAACCCCATCCGATTCGAAATCTGCGGCACGAAGCACACCTGTTGCCTTTAGCAGATAGTACGAATTTATAGCTTGCCCAACTCTTTGGATAATTGTATTTCCCTGACCTAATTTGATATCGCCGTCATTAGAACCTAAACTTGTTATTTTATTTCTATTTATTGACATATTAAAAGATGAATTCCATTGGAACTGTCCCGTTAAATTGACGGTATTTAATTCAAATTCAAATCCTCTGTTTTCAACATTTCCAACATTATCCATCATCGATGAATAGCCTGTGGTTAATGAAGTGGGAGCCTTCAATAAAAGATCGGTCGTTTTCTTATAATACACATCAGCCTGCATATATATTCTGTTTTTAAAGAATCCTAAGTCTAAACCGAAATTATAACTGTCTGTTTTCTCCCATCCTAAGAATGAATTAGAGATATTTCCGACTACAAACCCATTCTGGATAGCTTGGTCATCACCAAAAACATAATTAGCACTAACCATATTCGACAGGAACGCAGCAGACCCTATACGATCGTTACCTGCAAGCCCCCAACTGGCTCTCAATTTGGCAGTACCAAGCCATTCGAACTTCTTCATAAAATCTTCTTCGTTTACTTTCCAAGCACCCGATACAGATGGAAACCATCCCCAACGGCTATTACTTCCAAATTTAGAAGAACCATCTTTACGGAGCGATGTCGTAACTAAATACCTGTCTTTGTATCCGTATTGAATACGCCCAAAATAAGAAATAAGTGCATCCTGACCATAATCAATCGTATTGTAGTTTACGGTAGTCCCCGAATTTTTATCGAATACCCATGTTTTATCATTAGCAAAGCCACTTAGACCCTGATCCGAACTTTCTGTTGTATTTTTCTCCTCTGACAGAGCCAACATGGCTGCTAAAGAATGATTTCCAAATTCTTTAACATAATTAATCATCGCCTGCCCCATAAGACTGTGTGTTAACGAACTAGCCTTACGAGAGCTCGATTTTTCACCGGGCTTGGCTGTATCCCATGTCCCTTGAATCCATGTCGGGCTGTATGTTCTCCACATATTTGATCTGAAGTTCCATGAAACAAGCCCGTTTACTGATAGCCCGTCTATAATGTTGACAGTCATATTCGCCGCAGAATTTACACGTACATCTTCGGTTCGTCTATCATTATAAACAGCCTGTACATAAGGGCTTACATTATTAGGACCGGGACCCCACAAGTCATAAAACTTATAAGGATCGGCTCCCGCCATTCTGCCTGCTCCTGCAGGAACTATACCCGGAAAGGATAATGCACGTGCAACTGCCGCATCCTTGCCATCTACATTAGCACCTTTCTTCAGAGCATATGACGGAGCAATATTTACAGTTAATTTCATGCGGTCGTTCATTTTAACATCAAAGTTGGCACGCAACGAATAACGATCGAAAGCCGACCCTGCCACAATTCCTTCTTGTTGCAAAACACCTGTTGATATTGAATAAACAACATTCTCTGTAGCACCCGCAGCATTCAATTGAATATCGCTTATAGGAGCTGACTTGAATATTGCATCCTGCCAATCGATTGTTTCCAAATTATCGGTTCCCCAATAAGGGTCATATATTCCATAAGAAGCTCTGATGTCATTGAGAGCTGTTCGGTTATCATATGTTTTACCCGATTGCTTTGATGCAAATGCAATACGCTCGGCTTGCGATACGGAAACACTTTGCCCTGTCTTATTAGTCCATTGCCTGTCCAGCCATTTTTTATTAAAAGCAATCCACTCGCCCGAGTTCATAACATCTACTGTCTTTTCTACATTCGCAATACCTGTATAAGCAGAAAGGGAGATAATGGCTTTACCCTTTTTGCCCCTTTTGGTAGTAACAAGTACAACCCCGTTCGAACCCCGCGAACCGTAAATAGCCGCCGAGGCAGCATCTTTTAGTACTTCGATAGATTGTATATCATTCGGATTTATTCCCGAAAGATTATCAATAGGAACACCGTCCACCACATACAAAGGAGAACTTTCACCATTAATAGAAGCAGCTCCACGCACATTTATGGTGATGTCACCGCCCGGTGAACCTGATGTACTTCGTACACTTACACCAGCCATTTGACCTTGTAAGGCTTGCTCAACCCTTGTGATCGGACGATCGGCAATTGCACTTTCATCAATTCGGGCGATCGATCCGACAACATTCGCTTTTTTTACTGTTCCATATCCCACAACTACAACTTCATCGAGTAGTTTATTATCTTCTTTTAGTATAACTTTAATATCCGATTTACCACTAATGGGAATAGATTGCCTTACATAACCGACATAAGCAACCTCTAAAATATCTGTGGGCTTTGCTTGAATAGAAAATACTCCGTCTAAATCAGTTATTGTACCGACAGAAGTTCCTTTAACATTTACCGAAGCACCTATTACAGCTGCATTTTGTTCATCTAAGACAGTCCCTTTGATTGTTTTTTGCTGTGCATAAGTATATGCCACGGGCAAAAGTAGGAAGGCCATTGTCAGAAACAGGTATCGGGTTAACGATACGAACTTCTGATTCGTTTTCAGTTTATTTTTCATGGATTTTTAATTTAAGTAATTCTTAGATCAGGTTTTTCATCCGATTTAGGTATCGGGAATTAAGTTTTCTTTAAGTTTTCATGGCTCTTATGTTTACATTCATTAAATCTTCAGCGAAAGTAGGCTACAAGGGTATCTGTGCAAATGTTTTTTTATACAGAAGCATAGAAAATAAGACTTTATGATTATTTATAGGGCTTCATAAACCTCTGCTTCTACAATACGCAGCTGTCCTTTAGCATCTAAAGCATTGGGGTCTTTGTACAAATCGAGTTCTTTTGTACCTGTTACTTCAACAATTCCGCCAAAAGCATCTTCATCGGTGCTTTGTCCTATAAGCTGGATTTTCACGAAACGTCCTTTTGTCGGTTTTATTGGAATTGAAATATATCCTAAGCTTTTCTCGGTATCACCTTTATATACTTCAACATCATCTACGGTTATAATTACAGGATAACTGCGCATTCTCCAACCGGTGAGTTTCAGCTCTATTTCCGAGATGGTTGCATCACGTTCCAACTCGTATTTTATCCAGCCGGTACGTACGTTTCCGTCGTTAGTCCATTCCGAAAGCTCGTTATCATCGTAGCTTAAGTTGGCTTTGTCTTCGTTGCTTCCTGCGGTGGCAGCTACAATCTCAATACTCTGGCGGGTTGGGATAAATGATGACCCAACAGGAGTTTGTCCTCTTTCCGTATAAGATGGCTGGTGTTCGCCACTGATATATTCTGCAAGCCCATCTTTTTGTTTAAAAGGAACAGATTCGAAAGAAACAGTAGTCGGCTTCAGACCTTTTGCCGATGCAGTCAATGTAACCCTTCCCGTGTTATTAGTAGATCGGATTAATACGCGATTCACGCCCGATTCAAGAGGCAGTTCCTTTGATAAAATATAGTTGTCTTTTCCCTGAGCAATACCACCTCTCCATTCGGCAGGTCCCGAAAGAGTAAACGATGCCAATACTTCGGATGCAGGGCAGCGATTCCCTTCTTTATCAACAGTTTCAACCTCAATCAATGCCAGATCTGCGCCATCTGCTTTAAAACCATCAGGGGCATTCATTACTTTCATCTTCAAGGCAAAAGGCTCTCCTGCTGTTTGTATCTCACTTCGGCTTAGCTCTGTTTTGTTATTGCTGTAACTGATTGCTTCGATCTTTCCTTCCTGCCATTTTATATCTTTGAAGGTAAACAGAAACTGAGAACTTCTTTCTCCCATTCCCTTAGATTGTCCGTTGATAAATAGTTCGACTTGATCTCCTGAGGAGACAACGAAAACATCTTTTACGGTTTGAGGGGTATAATTCCAATGCCCTACAATATGCGTACGATGATTCTCAATATCAACCCATCCGTCCCACATAACCCGATGGGCATAAAAAGCATCTTTGGGTATACGCATAGCATCTACTTCGCCACTGCGTCTATAATTTTCAGCTCCGCGATAATGTGTATTAGAGTCCGAAAATATAATATTAGTTCCACCCGAGCTTACTCGCCTACCCGTTCCGGGGCGTACTCTAAAATAATCGAACCAACGGATAACTGCTTCTTTTGCAAACGAATCCTGATTGCGATTATAATCGCTTGCATCCTTGCCTTTATGCAAAGGTCCGTCTCCGTCTTTATGATAAGGAGGAGAAAATTCGTCCCAATATTTACGCAATGCCTCGTCTCTCGAATATTCGGTTGCCCACATCGGTATCCGTCCGCTTTTATTTATATATAGCATCTCGCCTCCATACTCGGCAATTTTACTATCCAACATCTCACGCGAACCGATAGCACGACCACCATAAGGATCGTAAAGATCTCTTACAGCCTTCATTTCTGCCATATGATCTTCGCTGATAGACTCATTTCCTGATTCATAGAAAAGAATACTCGGGTTATTCCGATTGTAAATAATAGCATCACGCATCAACTCTACTCGCTGTTCCCACTGTCTGCCATTAACGTCTTTTTCGGCATCTCCAGCAGGCATGGCTTGTATAAGTCCCACTCTGTCAAACGATTCTACATCTTGTTTCCAAGGCGTTACATGCATCCACCGAACGAGATTACCGTTTCCTTCAACAATCATCCGATTACTGAAATCGCTTAGCCACGCGGGAACAGACATACCTACCGAAGGCCATTCGTTACTGGTACGTTGTGCATAACCTTTCATTTGCAGAATACGATCGTTCAGCTCAACCATTCCATTACGAAAGGCTGTTTTCCGAAAACCTGTTCTTGTTTTTACCACATCTACGGGAATATTATCTACATAGAGAATGGTATATACATCGTACAGATAGCCATAACCCCAACTCCAGAACTGAAGATCATCAACAAAACTATTCACAGCCAAAGTCTTTGTTTCTCCTGCTTTTAGATCAACGGGCAAAGATTTAATCTTTTTTATCACATCACCACCCATGTTTTCTATTTGCATCTCCAGACTAACCGTTTTGGCTACTGAATGTTCATTCTTAACTTCCGATTCTGCAAATATGAGCGCATTCTTTTTCGTGATATTTATTTCACGTGCATAAATGTATGTACCTGTAGTTTTGAGGTTACTGTAAAGCGGCAAAGTCTGATATACTTTGTCTGTAATATGCAGAAATACATTTTTGGGTATACCTCCGTAATTGGCATTGAAATTTATATTATTCCACTGATAGGTAGTACCCGAAGCACGCTCGGCATACTTCCACGAATTATCAATTCGTACAGCCAGAACATTTTCTTTATTTCCGAAAACAACATCATCGCTAATGTCTATTCCAAAAGCCATTACACCGTTTTCGTGAATAGCTATCTGCTTTCCATTCAGATAAAAGTCACCTCCAAAGCGAATACCTTCGAACTCCAGAAAAACCTTCTTTCCTTTATCATTGGGCGATAGTTTAAAATGCTTCCGATACCATACAATATTGGTTGTATGATCTTCGATCGGCACTTTAAAGGCATCATCTTCATTAAAAGCTCGGGGTAGTGTTATTTTTGTCCAGGAAGCATCGTCGAAGTCTGCTTTAGCAGCACCTGCCACATCTCCCGCTTTAAGAACCCACTGAGAATTAAAATTATACCTTACCCGCTGATTCCCTTTAGTTAAAGGGATAGCAAAGCTACTCGTTAGTGACAAAATGAGCAGCACAATACAGGCTTTACAGCGAAAAAAATTTATGCGTTGTTTCATAGCCGGTTTTAATTAGATTTAGTTACCATCAAAAGTATTTCCATAAAGCCGAATAAAACATGGAATTTTGTCCATTCAACTATATAATTTGACACTATTAATATCTATGTCATTTTTTATTTTAATTTTGAATAAGAAACCCTGATCTAAATGCGTGCATAATGAATACCAAAATCACCCTATCTATAACTTTGCTTATTTTCTTCATTTGCAACTTTGCAAATGCCAAGAACAGAGAACTCCATTTTTCCCAGATAACCACCAAGGACGGACTATCTCAAAATACGGTAAGAGATATTTTACAGGACAGAAGAGGTTTTATCTGGGCTGGAACGGTAGACGGGCTCAACAGATACGACGGTTATCAGATTGTGACCTATAAACCTCAGATAGGAAACCCTAAATCGTTAATAGATCATCGGATAAAAAACCTATTTGAAGACCAAAACGGATATTTGTGGATAAAAACTTATAAGAATGTATTCTGTTGTTACAATCCCGAAACAGAATCGTTTATTGATTACCAAGAAAACATATCCGACAAGACTCCAAGATATTATACAAACTATCATGAAACCAAAAACGGCGAAATATGGCTTTGGGGGAACACCAACGGATGTCTGCGTATAAAGAAAGGTAAACAAGGTCTCACATCAAAAGCTTTTTTAGCGGATATTCCTTCTAATAATAAAAGGAATGGACGATTTCTTTTTGAAGACTCTAAAGGTATAATATGGTATGGAGGCGAATCGGGTCTACACAGAATAGAGGGAGACAAAACCGAAAGCTTTTTTAATAGAGATACTACCTATCATATATCGCAAGCTGTGGAGCTGAACAGTAAAATATATTTTTCGACAGAGCAAGCAGGTATATTGATCTATGATATAAAAAGAAAAGCATTCGAGCCTGTTACAACCATTCAAATACCGTCTGTTCTTACGGATATGGCAAAAACCAGAATAGACCAATTGCTTGTAGTAACAAAAGCATCGGGAGTTAAGCTCTTTAATATCAGAAACAGCGAATATACTACTCCCGAGTGGGCTAAAGATCCCGATTTGAGAGGGAATATACAACTTATCACAGATAAAAAACAAAACGTATGGATATTTAACCACACGGGATATATGTGGCATTATAATATACAGAACAGTGAGGTGAATAAGCTTCAACTCATCCCTAAGAATATTATAAATATTATAGACGAAGAGAGATACAACATCTTTATTGATTCGAAAGATATAGTATGGATCACCACCTACGGCAATGGATTATTCTCTTATGACCCTAAAAGCAAATACCTTCAGAATTATAAATATACATCAGGAGAAAATAGTTTAAGCTCCGATTACCTTCTATCTATCACCGAAGACAAATTTGGCAACCTATGGTTAGGTAGCGAATATGCAGGTATTATAAAAGCCGTAAAACCCAATTACGATATACAATACATAAGACCCGAGAATAAAATATCCATTGGCAAGAACAACAGTGTAAAAACGATCTTTGAAGACTCAAATAACAATATCTGGGTAGGAACTAAGAACGGGAGTCTTTATGTTTACGATCACAGCATAAAATCGATCAAGCAGATTTACGAAGATTTGAATCCGTATACAATGACGGAAGACAAAAAGGGTAGAATGTGGGTAGGAACAAAGGGCAATGGCTTATATCTATTTGATACTAAAACATTCAAGCAAATAGCGCATTACAAGAACGATGCAGCTAACCCGAATAGTCTGAGTAACAATTCGATATTCAGTTTATTACTCGATAACGATGATCGTCTTTGGGTAGGATCATTCGGCGGAGGAATCAATCTGCTTCAAGAAAACACAGATGCATCGCCTTTTATCCAATTATTTAATCAGGAAGGAAACAGACGTTATATACGTTGTATATATCAGGATAGTAAAGGATTGATATGGGTTGGAACCAGCGATGGTATCATTAAATTCGAGCCGGAGAAGATTATAAATAATCCTCTTGAATTTACAGCCTATAAATTGAATCTGCAAAAGGCAAATACATTAAGCAGTAATGACGTAAAAACAATATATGAAGATGAAAACGGACAGATATGGATAGGTACTGCCGGTGGTGGACTCAATAAATATCTGGGAGATACGGATCAGGGGGGAAGCTTTGAGGCATTTACAACCATCAACGGTTTGTCGGGTGATATAGTTTCAGGTATTCTGGAGGATAACAATAATCAATTATGGATCAGCAGCGAAAACGGAATCTCAAAATTCGACAAGCAATATAATTCATTTACCAATTATCATTTTTCAGAAAACACATACGGAAATCATTTCAACGAAAATGCCAATCTTAAATGTTTAGACGGAAATATGCTTTGGGGAAGCCTCGACGGGCTACTTATATTTAATCCGAGAAGCTTTGTGGCAGAGCAGAACACTCCACCCGTTACTTTCACAAACTTCTTTTTATATGATCAGAAAGCAGAAATCGGAAGCTCTGGTTCGCCTCTTCAAAAGTCAATTTCATTCTCAGATAAAATAGATTTGAGCTACAAGCAAAATACATTTACAATACAATTTGCGTCACTCACGCTAGGTTCTCCCGAGAAGAATTTATATTCTTATATGCTCGAAAACTACGACAAAAAATGGAGTACACCCAAACACGACAATAGTGCAACTTATAAAAACCTACCTGCGGGAAAATATATATTCAAGGTAAGAGGAGCAAATAGCGACGGGGTATGGAGTGATAAAATTACTCAGATAGAAATAGAGGTTACCCCTCCTTTCTGGAAATCGACATACGCATACATCCTATACAGTTTATTGCTGATCTGTGCCTTGTATTTTGCTTTCCGCTTAATCTATAAATTCGGGAAACTGAATAATGCAGTTCAAGTAGAAAAGCAACTTACCAATCACAAATTGCGTTTCTTTACTAATATATCGCATGAGTTCAGAACTCCGCTCACTCTTATTCAAGGAGCTATGGAAAACATGAACGAACAATCAAATATTCCCGATAATATAAAGAAACAACTTAATATTCTGGGTAGAAACTCAAATACATTAAGTAGACTTATAGATCAGTTACTTGAGTTTAGAAAACTTCAAAACAATGTTTTAACTCTCGATCTGGAAGAGATAGACATGATAGAATTCATTCAGGAAATATATTCGGGCTTCCAAGAGATTGCCGAACGGAAAAACATTACCTATACTTTTACTAGCCAACCGGATTCTTTGAGGATGTATATAGATCGCCGTAAGGTCGATAAAATAATATATAATCTACTATCCAATGCTTTCAAATTTACACCCAAAGATGGAGAAATAGAAATAACTATAAACATCAATCCTAAAAACGAAACTTGCATTATTTCAGTTAAAGACAATGGTATAGGCATTGATAAAGAAAAACAGCATCTCTTGTTCAGTAGATTCATGCAAATCAATTTTTCTTCGTCCGGTACAGGAATAGGATTATCTCTTGTAAAAGAATTTGTGGAATCACATAAAGGAAAAATATGGTACGAGAATAACACGAACGGAGGATCAATCTTTCATGTTGAATTATCAGCATCTAAAGAGGTATACGAAGGAGAGAATTTTATAAATATGTCCTTACCCGATATTATTAATGAGAATATCAGCACAATTTCGCCCATAGAGCAAATAACCCATATTTTACCCGAAATAAGTGAATCGACTCTTGCCAATTACAAAATGCTGATCATTGATGATAATGATGATATACGTGACTTTCTGATTGATGAGTTTAGCAGGTATTTCATGGTAGATTCGGCTGAGAATGGAAAACAAGGACTTCAAAAAGCAATTGAAACAAATCCCGATTTGATTATTTGTGATGTTATGATGCCCGAAATGGATGGCTTTGAAGTTACACGCCTACTAAAGCACGAGTTTCAGACTTGTCATATCCCTATTATATTATTAACAGCTCATTCTTCTATCGAGCATCAATTGGAGGGTATCGAAAGCGGTGCAGATGCCTATATAATGAAACCGTTCAGCATTAAATACCTCACAACCAGAGTTTTTAAACTGATAGAACAACGCGAACAGTTAAAGAAAAGATTCTCAAACGAATATGTACTGGATGGTAATCTGATTACGGCAACAGATAAGGACAAAGAATTTTTCGAACTTATCGACCGTATTTTAGAGCAAAACATCTCGAATAGTGAGTTTTCTGTGGATCGTTTTGCAGAACTATCTAAACTTCGGAGAACTATTTTCTACAAGAAAGTTAAAGGTATTACGGGATTCTCACCCAATGAACTGATAAAAATAAAAAGGCTGAAAAGAGCTGCTGAGATGTTACTAACAGGAGAATTTACTGTGTCGGAAATATCGTATAAAGTAGGATTCGAAGATCCGTTTTATTTTAGTAAATGTTTCAAGGCTCAATACAATTGTTCACCATCGAAATACGGTCAACCAAAAGAAGAGCCTAAATCAGTAGACTAGATACTATTGTCAGTATCTATTCTACATGTATCTTATAATTTACAACTCCTGCTCCATTATAGTAATCGGTGAAGGTGAAAGACGTAGGAACAATAACAGCCTTTACTGCTTGATTTTTTAATTGGTTAGCAACTTCTATCAAATTTCCTTTTATTACTTTAAATTCTCCAACTGAAACCAAATAAAGGTAATAAGCATCCATTTGTTTTGCTTTTGTTATCTCATCATTATTTAATTGTTCATTCTTATTTAGTTTCAATTTTATAGAGTTCACTGTTTCTCTATCAAAATCCGACTCCACCAATAGTAATGTATTGTTTGTATAATTAATTTCCGAAATATAATTCGGATTTAGAGGTGTAAATTCGTCTTTGTTCAATTCGTTTTTTAGTAGAGAAGGGTATGGAAAATCCATAATTGTATTGAATTTAATATTGGATATCCGATATATTAATCCATATTCATGTTTCATCGATTCTTCTTTATAGGTTTTTCCGTTTAATAACTCTTCCAACGAAATTCCAAGCCTTGAAAGACCGATGCAATGTAAATGGCGACGAGAATAATAATATTCTCCATATGAATCTGGCATAGATAAATTAGCATTAGAAGAAAATTTATCTATACCTTCTTTTTCTATTTTTTGATAAGTTTCATAGGTAGGCATATAATTTTCTTCTATCGTAAAGTTTGTAATACTTCCTATAGTTATCGTCATCGGATTATATATATATCCCTTTATTGCATCTAATTTAGGATAATTAGTCAGATTGCCGGCAAATAGGCTTCCCGGAAATATCAATTCTTTATTTGAAGCATTAATAAATAGTTCATCTGTTTCGAATTCCAAATCAAAAGGTTCAGTCTCAGAATAAGTTCCACTTACGAGTTTTCCATCAGCAAATCCCAACCAGGGCAAGGTGTATTCGGGCTTAGGCTTAGCTTCCTGATAGATATGTATTGCTATTTTTTCATATTTTGTCTGAAAGATTAATTCAAACTCACGGGTCTCACTTTGATTATTTGCCTGAGTAACAATAATAACATCCGTATCTTCTTGTGTTCCTTTTTGTTTACTGACAGTCAACCACTCCGGAACATTCTCAATTTCCCAAGAAGTATTTGTTCTTAGCCCTATCGTGTCTTTTCCTTCCTTATGGTCGAAACTGATTTCCTTTTGAGATAGTTGTATAAACTCGGACTGTATACTATCTTCTTTTCCGTCACAAGAGGACAATAAAAAGAGAAGCAAAGAAAAAATCAAGAAGTTGTTTTTCATATTTTCACAGATAGATAGTGGTTTGCAACTAAGAATAAACCCATTAATTGCAATAGATTATTCAAAGATAAAAAAAGTAATGAAATACTATAAAGCTATTAGCTTACCCTATAAAGAATAAGATAATCTTACTTTTTATCCGCTTTAAGATATTTACTCAATCCATATAAATTTATATCTCTGATTCCGTCAGCTACAAAAGAAGCTACCTGCATCGCACCTTTCTCCATCATGTGGGTATCATCTTTCAGCCCATCGGGTTTCGCATGATCTACACCTGCTTCTACCCAACGATAATAAGGAGTAGAAGCAGAATCGCCTAGCATAGTTATAAAATCACGAGTCTTTAAGTTGATATCAATCAGGGGAACGGCTTGCTCTCCAGCCACTTTTCGCGTAATAGCGGGGTAACCTTTCAGACGGTCATCGACCAAATTACCATCTTTAAAAGTGCGCATAACAACCGAGGTTAATAATACGGGATAGGCATCTTTAACCCTCACATCATGAATAAATTTCAACAGGTTATTTTCGTAATCTTCATATGAAGCATGTCTTTCGGGACGAGTCGAGGCGTCATTATGCCCGAATTGGATAAATACATAATCCCCAGCTTTTACTTCCGACAGTAGTCGATCCCAACGCCCTTCGCTGATAAAAGTCTTTGTGCTTCTTCCTCCCATCGCATGATTGATTACCTGCACATCATCTGTCAAGTATTTTTCGAGCATCTGCCCCCATCCTTTTATCAGTCCGTCTTTTTCCTCTTTATAGCTTTGAGCCGTAGAATCTCCTGCAATAAAAATTCTTATTTTAGGTTCTGAGGATGTGAAACTGCATAGCAAAATGAAAAGAGCAACTAAGGCTAATTTATTTTTCATATTTATATTTTTGTAGATACAGCCCTATCTGTCTATGCCCTACGAGTGAGCTAGGTTCACAAAAAGGTCTGAGATCTTTATTCTTTCCAAACAGATACGCCAGCCGTTGGTATTTCTTTTCCTCCTATAATATATTGTACATTCCCGGCAAGAGGCAAACTCAATGTTTTATCTGCATAGTTAACGGCTATACCAAAACCATCGCGATATTCGATATGCAACCCCGCAGGCAAATCAAGAATCGGAATATTCAATTGTAAATATAGTTTTTTCAATACATCCTTTTCCAATTCTCCTTTCTGAGAATCTACACCAACATAGGTTACTGTACCTTTTCCCAAACGATGGTGTATGATAGAAGAACTACCCTCGTAAAAATCGCCCTGATAAGTAGCCCATGTTTCGGTTCCGGCATCAGGTTTTAAGATTTCTCCCCAACTCGTCCAGCTATACGGTTTTCCGCCAAAGATTACATTATCGGGCGTAGTGGGTTGTAAAAGATCATAGAATTCTATCTGACCGCCAATCAACGGATATATAAGTTCTCCAAACTTAGCTTCAAAAAGTTGTCCGTTGCGAGTTTTATGTCCCGATCGGGCGGTAAGAATAAGGTTTCCACCTTGCTCCGCATACGTTTTCCATCGTTGTACTAATTCGGGATCAATCATTTCGTAAGCAGGGGCAACAATCACATTGTATTTAGACAAATCGGCTCTTTCGTCAATAAAATCGACAGGTGCACCAAAGTTTTTCAAAGCATCGTAATACTTATCTATATGTTTTTCGGTATCCCATTCCGTTGTTTGTTTGTTGCGTTCCATCTCCCATGTATTCTCATGATTATAGAGTATTGCTGTTCTTCTTTTTTCGTAAGCTTCGGGATTCTTAGCATCCGCCCTGTATTCTTTCCGAAGGCTTGCTATTTCTTTGATAAACACAGAATATTCCAGCCCACTCGGAGTTGGTGTTACGCCATCAGAACCCACAATACCGTAATGATACAACTCTGTGCCATAAATGGGTTGGCGATACCGGTAGGTGCAAGCAAACTTACTACCTCCTGCAAACACATGCCATAGCCACAAACGAACAGCTCCCGGAAGTGGCTGTGAATTTATTTTACCCCAGTTGACCTGCCCCGGTTGAAGTTCCATTATACCATAAACCCCATCAATCGGGCGGAAAAAATCATTGGCTTTGGCAATACGCTCCACAGGCCCTAAACGATAGCCTTTGCGACCGATTCCGTAGTTTTCTCCAAATACCATATAACGGGTATAAGAATGAAAATCCAACTCATTACTTTTGCGTAAATGACCGTCTTCATATAAAGGGATATAATTCGTTGTCACCCATTGAGTAGGAATACTGTATTTTCGGATTGTTTTTGTCTGATCATCCAAAAATGTAGCCATTTCCTCTGTTGTGAATCTATTATAGTCTAAAATCTGATGCGTATTCATAAACATTTGAGAAGTCTGAGGAATATTTATCTCCGAAAAATCAGAATATACCTGACTCCAGAAGTTAGTTCCCCAAGCCTTATTCAAAGCAGCGATAGTAGAATATCTGTTTTTCAGCCACGCGCGGAATCTTTTATGAGCGTCCTCTCCATAATCAGCAACGGGACGGGGTTCGTTATCCAACTGCCAACCCATAATACGCTTATCGTTGCCGTAATGTTGAGCCAGCTTATCGATCATTTTCAACGAATATTCACGGTAAAATGTATTCGACGGCGATGGGTGCTGACGTGCTCCATGATCCATTTTCGTACCATCTTCACGTGTAATCAATACATCGGGATATTTTCGAACCAACCATACAGGCGGTGTAGCCGTTGAAGTACACATGATTACTTTCAATCCATTTTTATCGGCTAAATCAACCGCTCTATCTAACCAAGCAAAATCATAAACACCCTCTTGTGGCTCAAGTTGCGCCCATGCAAATTCTGCATAATGTACAAAATCGAATCCGAGAGCCTTTATTTGTTTTAAGTCCCTCTCCCATTGGCTTTCGTCCCAATGCTCAGGATAATAATATGTACCGACAATTGTCAAATCTTTCGGATTGAAAAACCGATCGGCTTTCTGGGCATTAAGTCCCAAGGCTACGGCTGTTAATAGTAGTCCTGCAAGAAGTCTTTTTCTCATGTTCTTTATTTTAAGGTCATGGTATATTTTTACAGAGGCGAATAATTATTCGCCCCTACGTTCTATTGTATTATATTTTTCAACTCATCCGGAGCATCTTGTGTATGTGTATTGATACGTTCCCCTTCCAATTTTGTCAAGTCCTCTATAACTGATAATTTCACATCTGACTCAGGATAGAAAAATCCAGAAGTCATGTATTTAATTATCGCATAATATAGTTGACGGGCAACGGCACGTTTATCCAAATCCGTTTGAATATCGGCACTGCAAACAATTATTTTGCCTTTACCTACATTTGCTTCGAATAGCATACCCAGTTTACGGTTGATAAACCAAGTATCAATAGGTTGTACGATAGGTTGAAAATCGGCAGGAAAACTATTCATTTCCATTGCCTGAGCTTTATTTATCAGCTCCCACCATTGCAGACCTGTATAAAAATCAGTCGGGAAGTTCTTAAATATAGGATGATTATCACGTATCAATGTTCCAACAGTATGCGGCGGACGCATTTTAAACCACGAGGTATTCCAAAAAGCAGGTGTCATATATTGTATTACATCTTTGCCCTGTTCCACTTTTCCGGCGAGTAAGAGCAATACTTTTCCACCATTGCTCAATATATCCTTTGCTTTGCCATCTATTGCCGAAGTTACATAAACGTCCGAAGTATTCACTTCGGGTAAAGTAGCAGGATATACCCAGAAATCCCAATTATTAGTAATATCTGAACATGGAATACTAACTTCAAGATTTAATTTAGTAGCCTTATCAATAGCATTTAAGGGAAAAGAAACAGTGCCTAAAGCTTGACAGTTTCCGATTGCTATATCTTTGGCTGATAACTGTCCTTTTTGAATAACTTTTCCGTAATTATCTTTGATATTCCAATCAACAGAGGTTTGTTTTAATGCTTTTTCACCGAAATGGGAAACCTCGATATGAGCCTGCATAGTTTCGTTATTCTCGTATACAAACTTATCCATTCGGGAAAGTAAAACGGTAGGGGCACAAAACTCACGGAATTCTCGACCATTGATGTATCCTTTATCTTCCCAGAAAGCATTGAGAACCCCCACCAGAGCAGTTCCTTGTCCCGAGTAATCATTCAGACTGAGTAATTGAAACCCTGCATAATTAGGGGTACGCAATGTTTTTTCTATTTCATATTTATATGCTAAAGCTTGTAGTTTTCCCGATGCTCTGAGAAATGCGGCCGATAAATCTCCCATATTACGGTCTTTCAAATCCTGACGGAACAATTCGAAATTACGGGCACGCATCACACCTGTATATCTGTCGATCTCGGTAAAATCAGGGAATACACACCATTGACCTGTTTCGTGTGACACATAGGGCTGTCTAACGGTATCGATACGAGCTTTATAATCAGAGTTAGATTCGGGTCGTTCGTCTGACCATGTTAAACCTCTAGCTCCTGCTTTTACATGAAACTGATTGCGAGGCTGCCATGCCCAACCATTACCTACAGAGGCACCTGTATAAACGCGTCGCGAATCGGTTTCTTTCCAGTAGTCCACAAATTTACTTACCCATGCTACCCAACGTCCACGAGGTTCGTTACCAATAGCGAACATAGCAAAAGACGGATAGTTACCATATTGTTTAACAATGCGTTTGGCTTCTTCCCACAGGTAATCATCAACGGGGCGACCGTCTCCCAAAGACGAGCCGTGATTAGGCCATGTGGGTCCTTCGGGTTGCAAATAAAAACCTACTAAATCGGCAGCAATCATAGCCGCTTCGGGAGGACAAAATGAATGGAACCGCATATGATTCAGTCCATATTGGCGACAGATACGAAACACCCTTTCCCACGATGCGACATCCATAGGGGCATAACCTGTTAATGGAAAAACACAGTTTTCGACTGTTCCTCTCAACATGGTTTTACGACCGTTGATATAGAAATATTTATCTTGAATGGTAAACTCACGCATTCCGAATTGTACTTGCCGTACATCTTTACCCGACTTTGTTTGTAAAGTAGCAGTCAGTTTGTATAGATTAGGATGAAATTCGTCCCACAATTGCAGATCGTTACCCATCGGTAAATCAATGGATAGAGAGGTAGTCTTACCCTCAGGTCTGAAACTTTGCTTGACAGGTACTACAATATGGTGTTTATCTCCGTTAAAACTTTCAGCTTCAAGTAAAATTTCACCTGAAGTATTTCCTTCAACAGAAATAGTAACAACCGCCTTTTTAGCTTTCAGATCAGGGAAGATCTGAATATTATCGATATATGTTTGTGGTGTTGCTTGTAATTCCAAGCGCCCCACTACCCCATTCCAGTTTCCTTGTGTTTGATCAGTAATACTATGAGAGTCTTTTCCTACATTTATTTCCTTGGTTCGGTTATCAATCCGCAAACTGATAGTGTTCTTTCCTGTTTTAAGATAAGGTGTTACATCAAAAACATGTGGTACAGATAATGAGTTTTGCATACCGACTTCCTTGTCATTAATCCAAAGCATAGTTTCAGTATGCGGACGTTCCAAAAACAATGTAATACGTTCACCGTTCCACGAACTTGGAATAACCACATCTCGCTGATACCATGCCGCACCAACATAATACTTGAGAGGAGTCAGCCAGAAAGGCAGTTTTAAATTATCCTGCTTTCTGAATTTTTCTAATCTTGGATTGTAGAAAAACGAACTGTCATAGATACTTGCAGTCCAATCGGTATGAAGTGTAACTTCGTCTCCTTTTCGATTTTCGGTCATAGAGCCGGGCAATACTATTTCGTCTTTCAACATTCGGGAATACCAACGTTCTTTGAGACCATTATCTTGCGCATCTATATCGAATCGCCAAGTTCCTTGCAGATCGATTTTCTTCTCCTGTGAAAGGAGTGATAAGCTTAGCAAAAAGAATAAACTCGTAAAACAAATTCTAAAAAGGGGACTAGCCGAGTGCCTCATAATATTGTATCGTTTAATTTTACAGATTCAGGTAAAAACTACAATACAAATATATCAATCACACGTTGAGCTTACTATGTAAATTCATTCAAAAGCCTATACATTTTGACATTTTAAATAAAGGTTTAGACACATTAGTATATCATAATACAATCTAAAAGATGATATTACATCTATTTGAATTATTTTACATTTCACCGACAGATTAAACATCTTATTTTTGTTTCGATAGTTTTATTTAAGAAGGAAAATAATTAATCACATCTTTTCCCGATAAAAAGGGAATGCACTTTTATCATGATAGCAAAAGAGTCCGAAGTGATTTCGGACTCTTTTATTTTATTTAGAGGGTGTTTTATACTTTTACAACAAGTAGCCTGTCGCAGACAAACTTACTCAACACATCTGCTTTGGTATCTTGATAGCTGATAGTCATACTTCCATCAAAATTTTCCACAGAATTAATATTTAACTGAGTGCCCAGTATTAGACTACGTTTACTTAAATAATTCAGAAAATCTTCGGATGAATCGATTACTGCCGAAAAAGTAACTACTTCGCCAATCTTACAATCGCTCAATCTATGATAATCTATTTGGGGAATATTTCCTTTTTTATCAGGAATAGGAGAACCGTGAGGGTCTATATGCGGATGATTTAATAATTCGTCCATTCGATCAAAGAATACAACTGAATTGATATGCTCTATCTGTTCAGCTATTGAATGAACTTCTTCCCAACCCAAACCCATCTTTTCATACAGGAACATTTCAGTAAGACGGTGTTTACGAAGAATTAGAGCTGCCTCTTGTCTGCCCTTTTCTGTCAGTTTTAAAGGCTTATAGCTTTCATAATGAACCAAGCCTTTTTCCGCAAACTTTTTCATCATGCTGTTTACGGTAGACATCTTTATGTCTAATGACTTGCTTAATTCATTAACAGTAGCTTCACCCAGTTTATTTTCCAGATAAAACAGATTTTTGAGATAATTTTCTTCGGTTGGAGACATTGTACTACAAATATATATAAAAACAAAAGAATAATAAAAATAAGGATCAAATAAATTTGTTTTATTAATCTAACTTTATAATTTTACAATTCTAATTACAATATAAGAGAACAAGAAGAATATTTTTTTGTTTCATAGTTACTAAAAGTAATAAAAGGTCTGCGACCTCAAAAACAGAAACGATGGAAAATGAAGCTCTGCAAATAGAAACCAAATTATCGGAACTCACCTACGGGGAAGAGGCAGAGATACTCGGTATTTCCGATAATTGCAAAGGCGAAATAAGAAGACGCTTGCTCGATTTGGGATTTGTGAGAGGCACCCGAATTACGGTTCAGAACATAAGTCCATTAAGTAATCCCGTTGCTTATAGTTTACGCAATACTTTGATTGCTTTACGAAACGAACAAGCAGAACTTATATTAATAAAGAAACTTTCTGACAATGACAAACGCTTGTAGTACATGCAAATATAATACTGCCTCCGATCTGAAAAAGATGGGAGAGCAAACCGCTTCTTTTGACTATACGATAGCTCTTGCCGGAAACCCTAATACAGGAAAGAGTACTGTCTTTAATACCCTTACGGGGCTTAGACAGCATACAGGAAATTGGCCGGGAAAAACAGTCACCACAGCTCAAGGGAGTTTTTCCTTTTTAGATAAGAAGTTTAAATTGGTCGATCTTCCGGGAACTTATTCTCTATTATCTACCTCAGAGGATGAAGAGGTTGCTCGCGACTTTATTCTTTTCGGAAAACCTGACGTTACTATTGTCGTGGTAGATGCCAGCAGATTGGAACGAAACTTGAATCTGGCATTACAGATTCTGGAAATTACCAACAAAGTTGTTTTATGCGTCAACCTAATGGATGAAGCAAAAAGACACAACATCGAAATAGACGACAGAACTCTTGCGCGAGATTTGGGGATACCCGTTGTAATGACAAGCGCAAGATCGAATGAAGGTATTACTGAATTATTGCATGCGGTACACGATTTAGCAATAGGCGAAATAGTTACAAAACCGTATCACTTCCAAGATATACCGAGAACAACCAATAAAGCAATTGAAAAATTAAATGATGAATTGCTAAAGTTATACCCTCAATTAGCAAATAGCCGATGGATTGCCATGCGTTTACTGGAAGGTGACGAGAGTATAATAAAGGCTCTTAAAGAAGGGAGGTTGCATTGATGACAGAGGATAGAAACAAACTAGATAAGTTACTCAAACTAGCAGAAGATTTACGGAAAGATGTGGGAGATAACTACCATGATAATCTAACCGAGAGTTTTTATGCCGATGCTTCTAAAATTGTAAAGAACTCGGTTAAATCTGACGATCAACACCGTACATTTAGGGTTGATAGAGCTATCGATAATATTGTTACCAGCAAAATATGGGGTTTTCCTATTATGTTGCTATTATTAGGCGTGGTACTTTGGCTGACTATAATAGGTGCAAATTATCCGTCTCAACTATTATCGTCTCTGTTTTTGGAAACAATTTACCCATTGTTAAAAAGTGGAGCAGAGAGTTTAAGTATTCCCTCATGGATTAGTGGATTACTTATTGACGGGGTTTATCTTTCTACTGCTTGGGTTGTAGCTGTAATGCTTCCACCAATGGCAATATTCTTTCCGTTATTTACATTAATGGAAGATTTTGGATATTTACCACGTATAGCTTTCAACTTAGACAATATATTTCGCAAAGCAGGGGCACATGGTAAGCAAGCCTTAACCATGAGCATGGGCTTTGGCTGTAACGCAGCAGGAGTAGTTGCAACACGCATCATAGACAGCCCCAGAGAAAGACTCATTGCCATTATCACCAATAACTTTTCGCTGTGTAACGGACGATGGCCTACTCAAATTCTAATAGCTACCATCTTTATCGGAGCAGTTGTTCCCACCGGTTTATCTCAATTGGTATCTACGGGATCAGTTATAGCCATTGCCGTATTAGGTATTGGTTTTACATTTCTGGTCTCTTGGTTCTTATCCAAGACGATGCTAAAAGGTGAAGCTTCGTTCTTTATCTTAGAATTACCGCCATATCGTCCGCCAAGAATATGGCAAACAATATACACATCCCTAATCGACAGAACATTGATAGTTCTGGGGCGAGCTATTGTATTTGCCGCACCCGCAGGAGCAATCATCTGGCTAATCAGCAATATTAACATTGAAGATCAAAGCATTGCCCTTTGGTTGATAGAGGGGTTGTCTCCTTTTGGAATCATCCTCGGTTTAAATGGTGTTATCCTATTGGCATACATCCTGGCTATTCCTGCCAATGAAATTGTTATACCCACTATACTATGCTTACCACGCTTACGTTCAGCAGCATGGGAGTTGGCAATGGTGCAGGTGTACTTTTCGATGGTTCGGAAAATGAGGTGGCTAATATTCTGCATGCCGGAGGGTGGACATTACTCACCGGTATCAATTTAATGCTATTCAGCTTGCTGCACAATCCGTGCAGTACCACCATATACACTATCTACAAAGAAACACGCAGCATTAAATGGACTGCTGTTGCTTCGCTATTGCCTCTTCTACTAGGTATTTTTGTTTGCTTTATGGTAGCTCAAATCTGGCGACTATTCTCCTAAAATAGTTTTTACAATAATGAACTATTTCTCCATAATACGGTTCATTAGATAGTATCTTATCTAATGAACCTAATGAAAAAAGCGTTTATAACGATTCAACTGACAATAGTATTTATCTTGGGTGTATTTTCGATAAAGGCTCAAGAAAAAAAAGTAAATATCATTCCATTTCCCGTTCTTGCGACCAACCCAACCGTAGGTTTCGCATTCGGTGTCTCTCCCGGATTTACATGGCACATGGGCGATCTGCAAAACACCAGTATGTCGTCTGTTGTTGCATCACTGGTCTATACTACTAATCAGCAATTTTTATTCAGTGCCAGAGGAAATACTTTTTTAGAAGGTGATAAATGGAATATCATGGCAGACCTCAGGTATCAGATAACTTCGCAGCCTACCTACGGATTAGGTACAGGAAGCGGCTCAATACATCCTTTGGTAAATAACGATTATGGCTATTCGGAAAGACATTATCTGAGAAAACATCAGATGATGGAATATGACCTCATAAGAGCTTACATAACCACACTGAGAAAACATGAAGATACCCGTTTCTTTTATGGCTTAGGATACCATCTGGATGTAATATACAACATAGACGATAATTTACTTAATCTGGATACAATACCTCAACAAGTAACTCAACACTACCGATATAATAAACTCAAAAATTTCAGTGCAAAAGGCAATACAGTATCAGGTGTATCACTCAATCTGATGTACGACAGCAGAGATAACGTTGCCAATCCCTATTCGGGACGTTATGCCTTTGCCAGTTGGAGGGTGAATCCTAAATTGATTGGCAGTACACAGAACTCAAGTACACTTTGGCTGGAATACCGCGATTACTTTAATCTCTCAAAAGAACGTCCCCGTCACCTCATCGGTATATGGACATACGGATGGTTTGTTACAAGCGGCAATTTACCGTATATGAACCTGCCTGCTATTGGTTGGGATATGTTCAGCAGGTCGGGAAGAGCTTATACTTCGGGACGTTTCAGAGGCGAAGATTTAATATATACCGAAGTTGAATATCGTTTTCCCTTACAAGCAAACAGCGACCTTTTGGGTGGTGTTATTTTTGCCAACACAACCACAGCAAGCAGCCGTACCGAGAATGTAGATCTTTTCCAGAATGTAAACCTTGCTTACGGTTTGGGGTTACGTGTCATGATTAACAAGAAGAGCCGTTCTAATGTCAATCTCGATTACGGATGGGCAACCAATGGCTCACAAGGATTATTCATATCACTAAATGAGGTATTCTGAAAAGATTACCATCCTCAAAATTAATTGCCCCTCGGACAACGCTTAGCATCCGAGGGGCAACAAACTAAATATCAAAAACTTACCACACTAAATCTTTAACCGGATTTATTTTTTCTGATTCAATTTCGTTTCCAACATTTTGATAAAGTATCCTCCCACTACCGATCGGGCTTGAAAGCCTCGTTGATTGGGTCTGTCTGTAAATACCCAGTCGGACATCGGTATACGGTCCGTTGTTTCGTTCATAAACAAATGTACAGGAGCAATAAACTTCTCAAAAGTAGCTTGATCATCAGCCAATGTGGCAGTCCATATAATCCAATCGGTTTTTGTATAAGGTTCACGGTTATCAAGAGGTAAACCATACTTATTTTGTTTAGTCAAATAATATGCTAATTCTTTTTTAGCTACTTCAGGTGGGAATATACCCAGTTTCAATAATTTATCCCAAACCATATTGTATTTTTGGCTCCACGTTCCCGATTGGTCGAATGTCAAACGGTAATGATCTCCGTCATCAGCCATTTTAACCCATTCGGCAGCCATTCCTTTTGCAATGTTGGAATACTTTTCGGCAACATCTTTTTTACCCAACATATCAGCTAATCTGCCGTAAGAAGCAATAGCTACTATAGCTTTAATCGAAAGATTGGTATTATGAGCAAAGTGTCCTGCAAAATCATCCGTACACAATTGGTTTTCGGGATCAAGTCCGTTTTCTACCAGATAATCAGTCCAGACGGTCAATACATCCCAGTGTTTTTTCGCATAATCGGCATTACCCTCTACAGTAGCTATCGCTCCTGTCACAATAATCATATTACCCGATTCTTCTATCGGCATATCACCGCCATAAGTTTGTCCGTTACCCAACGGGTAAGTACCTATGTCGTGGGCAGCAAATGGTTTTGCCCACTTTCCGCTTTCACTGTAATAGAAGATATGATTTAATAATCCTTTCGCCAATTCCACATTATAGTATAAGAATAAAGGCGACGAAGGATATGTTATATCCACAGTACCTATAGAACCATTACTAAAGTTTTCTTTCGACAAAAATAACAAATCACCGTTAGGAGCCTGAACTAATTTATGTGCACTTATTGCCTGACGATAAGCTATCGCACATAGTTCTGCATACTTCTTACCTCCTGCTGCCATTGCATCAGTCATCAGGCTTTCGTCAAATTTATAGCACTTAGCCAACAGTTGGCTGTACTCTTCTTTGGCTTTATGAAACTCATCCAGAATATTTTTCTTTCCGTCTGCATTCCAATAAGCTCTTAAGTTTTCACCGAAATATTGAACGGAATACAAATCATCGTATCCGATAAGGAATTTACCCGATGCTTTATTTACTGAACCCAAAGAACGGGTGAAAGCCAGTTTTTCATTCGTTCCGATTCTCTTTTCGACAGATCCTTTTTGTCCGTTATTGGTAAAATTAGCTCTAAGCTCTTTTCCGTCACCAATGCTCGATGTAGTACCTTTGTCTTTTTCAGTAGCCAAGTAGAAATATCCCCAATCGATACGAACATCATCACCCTGCTTAGCCAGAATCTTCTGTGTAGAACTTCCCGTTTTTAAGAATGACAGATCTCCATTATCGAAACCTTCACTTTCCGACTCCTGATAAGCCCTATCCAATGCCCAATTTGAAGATGCTTCGAGATATAATTGTACATCATGCGATTTATTATCTGCCGATACAATTTCATACGAAATGTAATTGATCGGACGAGACATTAGCTTCAAATCATCCATAAACAAAGGTGCTGTAAATGTCAGTTTCAAATCTACATTGCCACAACTAAATACATAGTGAGTTTGGGTGGCTTGTACGTCAACCGATTTCTGAATAGCTGTTTTATTAAAGAAAGTTGTATTTTCTTTTTCTACAAACAAACCATAATCCAATAACCCGTTACCCACTCTGTTATAACAGTATCCGGCTATTACATTTGTGCCTTTTGCCAGAGAATTTACTACATTTTCGGGCAGCTTGATCAATACATTTTTCTTAGCGGCATTTCCCGTATTTACAACTTCGATACCATTCACGTAAATGATAGCATCATCGTCGTGTGAATATTCAAGATAAACGTTTTTACCTTTCAGATCTTCTTCAATATTCACAACCCGTCTTGTCCAGATGTATTCACTACCCCAGTGAGTTTTGGCAGTAACCTCATTTTCCTGTGTGCCAAATGCGGCAGGACCTTCTTTCCATTTCGAATCGTCAAAATCATTTTTCATCCACGTATCAACGGGCTTATCGGTGGTATACTTACCTGTCCAATTACCATATTCCGAAGTTTTAGCGATTGCGTTCAATTCTAAATCTTCGGTTCCCATAAAGCGATACACTTCATTATCGACCTTTATGGCTCCAATCAACGGAAAGTCTTTGCCTGTCCAGTGTTTTACGGAACTATCATAAAGATTGTCGGTGAACGACCATCCGCTTGTATACGGATCGATAGTTATAAGAGGATAAGCCGGTGGGCGTATATCATTCTTTATAACATTAAAAGCAGGACTGTTGCTTTGCGAACAACCCAACATAGTTGCAGTTACCAAAAAGGCTAGTAAAAGATTTTTTTTCATATAAATTATATTTTAAGGTCACAGACCTTTTTATTATTTAAATATTCATTAGTTATACCAATCAGTAGTTGAATTGTCTGTAATAAACGTTCTTTTTTTTACTGACGCACCCTATCGGGTTTGTCTTTCATTTTGCCTTGATGCAAAACGAAACAAAAGATCAAGACTGTGTCTCCTTGCCCGACCCGATAAGTGTTTGAAAGCGAAAACAAAAAATTACTTTCGACTTTGATTTCTTTTTGTTTTTTACGCTTTCCTCTCACATCGGGTACCCCGTGCAACCGCCAAGGTCGGAGAGCCTGACGGGCGCAAGCAAAGCCGACATTTACTTCGGAGGTGAGGCATCCGTTCAACGAAGCAGTCGATAAGAATAAAATACAAAGAGTCCGACAGGACGACTTATTTTATTCCGACGGCAAGTTGTTAACGGATCACCACCGTAAGTGGTCGGCAAAAGACTTTTTGGTTCCTTTTGCGGCTTTGGGCAAAAGGAACACAAGCAATCTCTGATTGCGCGTAGGTAATTAATAACTTAAAAGAGCGTTTATTATAATCCGACTACTGCTTCGCATTAGTTACAAAAAGGTAACAAATTAAGTAACAAAAGTAACCGATCAACAACTAAAAAGTGTCATTTTCGAGAATCAACTAAACATCTGTATTTCAAAAACAAAGAACACAAAAGGTAACAAAAGTAACACTTCTCTCATGGGTTTTATTTTCTCTTATTGATTCTTGTTACTTTATGTCTGATTATAGATAAAATACCCCAACTACTTAAGTGGTTTCAATAGCTACTTATTACCACGTAAGAGAGACTTTTACACCATCCGGATTATTTTCGAAAGTAAGGAAAGCGGTTTTACTATATTCATCCCACAACCATTGAGCATCTTTTAATTCAGATCCGTCAGGTGCTGTTATCACATATTTACTCGGTTTGGCAGGCAGTAAAACTCGCATCGAATTTGTTGTATTTACAGGACTTTTAGCTATGAAAGAATAGGTTGATTTACTTATCTTTTCGTCATACACACGAGATGCGGAAGCCAATACCTGAGGTTTCGATTTATCTTTCACACGTCCTACATTATATAAAAAGGCCTGTTCGCCGGGTAATACCACCTTTTCTTTTAATACAGGCAGCTGCGGATCGAATAAATCGATCAATATACCTTTAACAGTATAAGGGTTTGTATTGCTGTTTTCGTCTAATACTGCCACTAAATCGTATTGACCTCTTGCCAGATAAAAGCTGTTTTTGAATTCTAATATACCTGCTTTCGCTTTTTGCTCATACATTCGTTTTACAACATCCACCAATTTAGTATCTTGCCCTGTTTCCATTGCAAACTCTTTAGGATCGTTACGCAAAACATACACTATACCTTTACCATAAGCATATTCCCCCTCCTTAGGATTGATACCAATATTCATTATTTCGAACAAGTGATCCGAAGCCACATTGTATTTCATATCTCCTTGGTTCCACCATTCCTGAACGGATTGGAACGGATCGTTATCCTGTCCGCTATATACAATAATACCTCCTTTTTTCACCCACTCGGCAAGAAGTTTATGAGCTTCGGCTGTCTGTGGTTTCATATTCGAATAAGACATCAACAAAACTTTAGTATCCTTCAGAGTTTCGGCATACGATAAATTTTCGATATGAACGGTCTTAACAGGTACTCCACGTTTCAGGAAAGGAAGTGCCTGACCATAAAAGTTCGACAATTGAGGGTCTTCATATCCTGCATGGGTAGGGTAACGCTGAAACATCAACGAATTAGCCATCAGAACACTGATACCTGTTGAACCTGTCACCTTATTATCCGACAATGGCATCGAATTCAAAGCGTTTATCATCACCTGCATTTGTGTTGAGTAATGGCGGGGAATAGTTGCCCTCTCCTCGCTGTTGGCGCTTTTTCGGTACAGTCCTTCGTAAATACGTTCCGGCCAAGGCATCACCTCATAATCGGCTATCTTAGGATACAATAATTGAGCTGTAAATGTAGCCTCGTAATTCTTCTTGTAATCTACCCAATCGCGAGGTAAATCTTCAATAGGATCGGTCAGGAAAAACATTTTACGCCCTGTCGGAGCTGTCATAGACTCCATAGAACCATACTCCAGAAAAGCGGTTTCGAAAACACGCTCTTTTACTTTACCGTTAAAATAGTTTGGCTCGCGGGATGTCCCCGTCCATACCTGTGCAATATATCCATCCACACAAGGAAGCGAAGCTAAACTTGCTTCGGGACTAATAATTTGCCATTGCGAATAATTCACCAGCGAGTGAGTAGGCACATAACAACGAACATTCATCCCCTTGCTTTTTCCATATTCTTTAGCATACGTAAATACTTCATTGAGGGCGTTGTAGTATAACTGATATTTTAATTTATTGGCTAAATAGGTGTTTTCGGGCGATTCGTGTTGCGGTCTCCAATCGAACCCGTAATACTTTTTCCATTCTCTTTTAAAAGCATCACTATAACCTGCACGTGCCCAAAATTCGGGTTCTTCCAGATATATAGCATCAATACCGGCATCTATTACCCGTTTGATTTGTGCCTCCTTCATGTATTTAATGAAGTTTTCGGTAGGTACGATATAGGGTATTAAATGACCATGCCATATAGTGTCTCCGTTTTGGGTTACCTGACCTTCATCGAGATGCCATTTACCATCCCATTTACCTGTAAAATAGTCCTGATATTCCCCCCAGGCTATCCCCGTCATGAAATGGGTTTTATAACCCCGGTCCTGCCACGATTTTACACGTTCTTCAAACGATACTCTCTTAGAATTATCCGAAGGATTTCCCCCAATACCATATACAATGGCAGCATCCGCTCTATTATCAATAGATGGCTTCCAAGGATGGGAAGTTTGGAAAACGGTCTTAACATCGTCTTTAGTTTGGGCTCCAACCTGAATTGCCAAACATAAAAGACCTAAAACCAGTATGTTCTTTTTCATATTAAATTGTTAAGTAGTTTATAAAAGTATGTTCTCCGTGATAGTTTAAGGTTTAAAGCTAAACAAATAAACGCTTAGCTTTAAACCTGAACAATTAAATCTAAAACTTTATGGAACCATTACTTCTCTTGCTTCATTATAATTCCAACGGCGTGTTCCGCTACCTTGAGGGGTATCATAATTTATACGTGCTGCGGCACGGATAAATACCGAACGTCCTCCGGGAATAGCATCCTTGGATTGAATTGTAATTGTTTCTCCCAACAAGGAGCTAAACGCCGAACCCGAGTATTCTATCTTGTTTGACCAGCGCGAATCTTGTGCACGATAACCTACACTTGATGAATAGCTGACAAACAATTGGATGTCGGTTATATTGAGAAAACTATTGCTGTAACTTCCCATCGGTTCTATTTTAGAACGAAAGTCCTCTTCCGATACACCACGTGTAACACGCACTTTTGCAGTAATTTTCCCATTACTTAATGTAGGTTCGCCTACCCACTCCACTTTCAGGAAAGGTTGTACTTTAAACTTAATTTTAGTCACACCTTTAATATCCAGTGTCTGACTTTCATCAGCTAAGGGAACTCCACTCGGGTCTTCACGAACCAAAGGGATAAACGGACCATCGATACGAACATTGTAGTTACCTTTAAACAGTTTTGTATTTTGGAAAGATCCGTCAGACATACAGTAAAAATCAGGGTTATGGGTGGCATTCGGACCCCAACTGAGTTCGGTCAGACGCACACGGATACCTTCACTTCCCTGGTCAGTTAATACAGGTTCGCCGGTAACAACATCCACCACTTCACCCTGTAACGTTTCGGCAGGCTCCTCATAATTGTCCATCTTGAACAAATCGCAGGAACTGAACGAAAACAACACACATAATAAAGTATAAAATGCTATTTTTTTCATATTCTATATATTCTTATATTATTTAAGTAATTCATTATCTGTTGGGTTGCTGGTCGATTAACGGACTCTTTGTGACTTCGTTACCGGGGATTGCAAAATAATAGTCAATCGGGTTATACTCGAATGTTTTCATACTCACCCACTGAAAATGTGCATCGAAGAAATACTTTCCGCTTTCGGTAGAGAGGAACGGGTACAAACCTCTGAAACGGTAACGCGAATTGTTACTGAATATATTTTTATCTTTGGTTTCGCCCCAAAAACCATCTCTGCTATCATAGTGCTGTACACGCCAGCGTCTCAAATCCCACTTTGTTTTATGTTCAAAGGCAAGCTCTTTGCGTCGCTCTTTACGCACAGTGTTGCGTCCAGCTTCGTTCGATGGAATACCACCGGTAAGTAACGTTGCACCCGCCCGTTCACGAATAGCATTTACGGCTTCCGTGGCTACCTGCATCATATTGGACCCGTCAGGAGATTGTTCTCCGGCAAGGGTCAGTTCAACCCCTGCTTCTGCTGCATTAAGCAAAACCTCTGCATAACGCATCAGGATAAACGGTTGTGCCGATTTCCCTTGACCAATTACAGCCGACGGATCGGGATTAAGCCATTTGCGTCCGTAAAATCCGGTTAATGTACTTTCACCATTATTATAAAAAGGTCCGTTAGCCCCGGCAGCAGTTATGGTACCTCCATCGTATGAAACCAACTCCTGACTTTGCCCTTCCATCGGACTAAGGTATAACGTTTTGGGTTTTTGAGTGTAAATACTCAGGCTCTGGTATTTATTATCGGCAGAAGCATAAGAATAGTCGCTAAATAGAGGTTTAATCGGTGTAGATCCCGTATATACACCGGCACGTATCTCAATATCCTTACCTTTAAACATATCGCCCGGAAAAATCACATAAGCACGCAGACGTGGTTCTGCATTCTTGAAAAAATCCATCGGTTTATCATATAACAGGTAATTTCCCTGAGTATTCGAATTTCCTGTGGTAAGTTTTACCGTACCGTCGGGATACCTGTCGAACCCATCAAATAACTCCAGAAAATCGAGTGTAGGACATGTACCCGCTGACAGGGGAGCACGGAAAATAAACGGCGAATTGTAAGCATCGTAGCCATGCGTCAAAGTAGGATATGTATATTGCTTCACATAAATATTTTCGGGACTGCTCAAATCGCTGAACATGTCTACCATATTCTGGTATTGTGCATCGCGGTCGGATGCAGCCCATTTTTTCTTATAGAGCGAGTATCCGCCGTCAAGCATCACTTCGCGGGCAGCTTTATAGGCTTCCCTGAAGTATTTCCTGGAAGCCACCTGCCATTTATCCTCAGCAAAACCCATTACCCGTATACCGGTTTTTTGTCCGAAACCGGTCAGACGACCCGGTACCGTTTCATTGTACTTGGCTACAGATCCGGCATACAGCATAGCTTCTGATTTGAACGCTAAGGCTACATATTTGTTGGAATATCCAACCTTTGGACTGATTGGCTTCAATAGCTCGATCGCCTTGTCGAAATCGGCAAGTACCTGATCCCAAGTTTCCTCTTCGGTAGAACGCGGTACTTCCAATGCACTTTGATCAGCAGGATAAGCTATTACTTTTGTCACCAAAGGTACACCGCCAAAACGTCGAGCCATAGCAGCGAATACAGTAGCACGCACAAAATAGGCTTCCCCTAAATAATGATTATAAGTTGCTTCCGGATAAGCCTTTTGGTATTTTGGCAATGTTTCGAGCAAATAATTGGCATCACGCAGCAAAGAAAACGGCTTGGCGTTGTCCTTGTTCCAGTAGGGATCGTCTTCTCCGGTAAATGCGGTACATATACCGTCGCGGTTCAACGCTTCGCCGGTGCCGTCTATACCCGTCGCATTTAACCACCCGTTGAATCTAATACCCCATTGAGCCAGGTATTTAAAATCTTCAAAGGGCATATTGCTATACATTCTCGCCATATAAATATCCATACCGGACTCATTCGTCAAAAGATCATCATCTGTAACGATATTTTTCGGCGGAACATCCAAATCCACGCAAGCGGAAAAGAATAATAAACTGAGCAGAGATAATATAAATATCTTTTTCATATATATATCAAAATTATAATTCGTAACTTTTTAACACAAATTTCTAAAACGAAAGCGTCATACCTAATGTATAAGTTCTATTGAGCGGATACATCCGTCCCTTTTCATCATCAGGATGTTCGGGATCAACAAATTTTACCTTTGTTAAGGTAAACAAGTTAAAGGCATTGGCAAATACACGCAGGTTCATAGATGATAAGGCTTTTATGTGAGGCAATGTATAGCCCAGTTCTATACTTTTGAGACGCAAATAAGCTGTACTCACACGGTTGAACTCCGAATTTGTAATCGGATAATGCCCCGTGTAGCCATAGTAGCCGCTCACCCATTCCGTAGAAGTATTATATGGATCTGCACTCGGATCGACAGGATGCCAGCGATCCAGATATTGTGTTAGAGTGCCCCCGCCATTAGTTCCCCATATACTATACAGCGGTTCTTTATATTCCATAGAACCGAGTGCCGATCCTTGAAAAAGGAAACTTGCATCAAAATTCTTGTACGACCCGTCAAAAGCCAAACTGTAATTGAACCACGGTGTTTGATCGTAAGCAAAAGGATGCTCGTCCAATCCGTCAATTTGTCCATCACCATTCCAATCCACATACTTATAGTCGCCCGGCAATACATCACGTTCGTGATAAAGCGGATACGAGTGTATATCATTCCAATTTTGGAAACGCCCGGCAGATTCATAGCCAAACTGCACACCCTGATAACGGTTAGTCAGATTGTCGTTTCTCCACTTATCATAGGAGTTGCCATATGGTCCTTTTTCTACGGCAATCATATGCTGTTGACGTGCAATCGTACCGATAGCTTTCACTTTATAGGTGAAATCATTGATCCGGTTTTTGTGTGTAAGTTCAAGATCGATACCAAAATTACGGTCGCTATTGAGATTTTCCAAAGGAGCTGTGGAGCCTATTACCGTAGGGAAGTCTCCTGTTTGCCGGGCGAAAAGTCCTTCACGACGGCGATCGAAGTAATCAAACGAGAATCCGAACAAACCATTCCATCCTTCAAAGTCTACACCCACATTGAACATATGCGATTCATACCATGAAATAAATTCGTTAGGAACGGGCTTAGTGTCTACTCCATAAATAAATTTATCGCCAAACATGTAACCGGGAGCATACTTATTAAAATATCCGCCCTCGGGATTCTCGCCTGAGGAGGGATAGTTATAGCCTCCCGACCATTCGTAATTCCAATCATTAGCTAAGTCATCCCCTAATATACCATAGCTGGCACGTAGTTTCAACTGATTTACAAATGACATTGCTGCAACCGACTTAAAGAAAGGCTCTTCCGATATACGCCAACCTGCGGAAGCCGATGGGAAGAAACCCCACTGATGACCGGGAGCAAATTTAGACGAACCATCGTATCGAAACTGTGCCTCCAGCAGATAACGATCGGCAAATGCATAGTTTACCCTACCGATTAATGCAGCATTAGCTGATTCATAGAGATCATTATTACCTTTATTCATACCTCCCAGCTGGTTAGCATCTATACCGGCAAAAAGGTAGTCCATCGAAAATGCAAGGTCGCGTTGTGCATAGAAATTATCACCTATACGTTTTTGAGTTTCCCAGCCCAACAGTCCGCTCACTTTATGTACAGAATTGAAAGTACGGTCATAATTAATGATAAACTGACCAAGTCGTTGTTGCTTATCATATATTTCGCGTCGGAGTTGGTTTGGCGAACTTAAGTCATATAATTTAGACAGATACAACTCGCTTATAGGATCATACGCATATTGATAATATTCTTTACGGTATATGGTATTATTATCTTGTCTATAGTCCAAACTAGCCAGAATTTTTGCCGACAATCCTTTCAATGCCGGTGCTACAGTCCCGAAATCGTAATTAAGTGTTGCCGAGGATTGGAAATATTTCTGTTCATATTTGCGATAACCCGATATATCGGAGGTCATCTCTGCGATCGTATTTTCTTCCAAATCCAATCCTTCATAATTGAGCATCGTGTTTTCAGTATCTGCATATGCAGGAAACAATACACCTTGCCGCCAATAATTACGGATAATCTCCTTTGCATCCGTATACGGATTGTTACGTTGATCGGCAATAGCGCTGAGGTTGATTCCGAAAGTTAACCCTTTCACAATCTCGGTATTGATATTGGAACGTATATTGTATTTATTGTAGTTTAAATCGCCTGATTTAAAGAAACCTTCCTGATAAAAATACCCCATACTCACAAAGAACTGAGTTTTTTCGGTTCCACCCGTAATACTTATATCGTGTTGGGTTTGTGGCGAAACATCGGAGAACACCAGTCCGTTCCAATCGGTAGTTCTGCGTGTACCGTTCTGGAAAGCCTCAAAATCCGCTTCCTTATATATGATATTGCCTCCGTTTACATTGTTCATCGATTTTTCGTTATACAATGTCATGGTTTGAAATGCATTGGCTAGTGCAGGCATTTTAGATACCTTCTGGAAAGTAAACGAGCCGTTGTAACTCACTTTTGTTTTCCCGTCTTTTGTTCCGCTTTTAGTAGTTACAAGAAGTACCCCGTTGGCAGAACGAACTCCATAGATAGCTGCTGAAGCGTCTTTAAGCACAGACACATCTTCAATATCGTTCGGATTAAGACGTTGAAACTCTTCTGTCGAGCGTGGAATACCATCGATAATCACCAAGGGAGCACCTAAACCCCGAATATCGAAGTTACTGTTGAATGCGCCGGGTTCGGCACTTTTTTGCCACACACGCACACCGGCAATCCGTCCTGCAAGCATGTTCTGAGGGTTTTCGTTTTGGGTTCGCAGCATTTCAGCTCCTTTAACGCCTGCTACCGCTCCGGTAAGAGTCGCTTTTCTCTGTGTACCGTATCCCACAACGACTACAGCATCAAGAACATTGTCATCCACTTGCAGCGCAGTATTAATCGTGGTACGCCCATTCACTCTCTCTTCTTTGGGAGCGTATCCTAAATATTTGAATACCAGCGTAGAATTTGCAGGAGCATTGATGGTGTATCCGCCATCGAGACCGGTAACTACACCGACTGTAGTATTCTTAACTACTACAGTCGCTCCAATAACCGGTTCATTGTTATTATCGGTAACTATACCTGATACGGTACTATTTTGTGCCTGCATCGATAAAGGTGCAAAAACAACAAGAAGCATCATCAGATGCAAGAGTTGCATGGCTTTAGCATATCGTGTTTTTATCATAACAATATTAAAAATTAAGTTATTTTTCTTTTTCCAGTTCATAGCGTGCCAAGACAGCATATTCCGCAGCAAAGGCAAACATAAACATGCCTTCGGTATTGTTCTTACCTCTATCGAGATTCCAGCCCACCAATAAATTAGTAGGAAGCATATCTTTGTAAAGGAACTTATCATACCCGTAATCAAGGTTCCGCTGAAAACTATTAATACAGATATCAACAGTTTTATAGGATGGATACATATCTACATATCCGCGCATCAGCACTCCATTGAACCAATCTCTGAAACCGCTGATATCATAGGTATAATATTCGGGAGTTGTAACGCCAAGCTTAGCAAAATATCCGAAACTTGCAGTCGCCAGCTTTTGACCGTCTTCCAGATAGGCATTATTGCCGGTTGCACGAAACAGATCGGCAGCACCCGAAAGCATTGTACCACTATTGTAAGTGATAGCAGGACCTACTCGATCCACACAAGTACCTCCTTTACGATAAGGCACGCCATCAATCTTCTCGGTTTCAGGACTTCCGGGAGTACAACCGCCCATCATATCATCGTATACACCATCAGCACGCAGTAGATTTTTCTTTTGCCAGTCGTATATTTTCTTTGCAAAAGCCAGGTAATAGTCGCTTTTCTTCTCCATTTGGGTTTTTCGCGTCTTTTTATCCGAAGCGTCTATATATCGGTGTTCAATCATATCGGCTTTGCTCTTATATAGTTCGTGTAACCACACCAATGGGCTAACCATAGGTCCGTTACTACACGAATGCTTAGTTACATAACCCGGTCCCCATGGTATACCGCCAATCTCTTCGCCATTGGCATCACGTGTACAATCCCAACCATCGAGTACATATTCGGTCAGATATTCCGCTTTATCCAGATACTTTTTATCATTGGTGAGTTTATACGCTTCTAAGAATTCACGTACAAGCCACATTTGATCGTCATATACATTCTCGATGCCCTCTACTTTGGCCGCTCCTTTAGAACCTCCTCTATTAACACCATACACCGACCATTCCTTAGTCTGGGTATAAGAGACCAGTTCAAAGGTTCCCAGATAATAGTCTGCATTGTCATACAACTTACTCAATAGCTCTACATAACGATTGAAGTGTTGGTCATAAAGGGTGGCATTACCGTATTCTTTCTGAGCTTTAAGACCGTGAAGAATAGCATTCACCGCTTCAATGGAACTGGTATACATCCACACACTGCCTTTTTCCTCGGAACGGATTTCCGTATAAGGATTATAATACCTGGCCATTGCCATGCCATCTCCTGTAAAATAAAGAGAGATAGTCTGATCGGCTATTTGCATGGCACGTACAAGATTCTGTTCTTTAAGGGGTCCTCCCGCCGAAGGGTTATCGGGATTATCGGAGGACGAACTTTCACTACAGGCAACTGCTACCAATAGGAAACTAATAATTATAGTAAGAATTTTTTTCATCATATCAGCTTTTAAGTAAATCAAAGTATTAATGATATACTTTAGTTGCAGGGGCAGACCTATGTGAGTGCACATCTGGATACACCCCTACACCAAAGCAATAATAGGTCTGAGACCTTATTTTAGATCAATCGAATAGAAAACCAGTTTATTTTCACCTGACTCGGCAACCCCGTTGTATACTCCAAAAGCAAGTACTACGTTATTGCCATTAAACTGCGACAGATCATATACAAACGAAGCATAACCTTCGGGATTACCGGCTCCACCATCTCCATGTTTAAACTTCCAACAGCCGTTATCTGCAGCAGAAGCCTCCTGAGCTGTATTGGATTTAGGAGCAATATGAGTCACTGTACCATCTTCTTTAATTGCAGTCAGTTTAAAAAATGTAGGATTACTGCCGAAGTTTCGGGTCTTCAGTGTCAGTTGATTGCTACCTGAAGCAATAGTAAACTTCGCATAGTAATATGATTCGGGAACCTCGGTACTTACTTCGGATGTATTACGGGTTTTAATCAGATAACCTTCCGATGGGAATACTTCGGGGTCTTTTTTCAAAGGAACAAACGACCATTCGTGACCAATATGCGAAACTGCACGCCATGCCTGATAAGCTGCCGGATATCCGGTTTTCATATCCACATCTCTTCCTGCACTGATAGGGCTGATACCTGTAAAATGCTTTTTGGTCTGAGGCATAGTAGAACGTACTGTCTCTTCGGTCAGCTTCCATCCGTCTATTACTTCGTTACCCGGTAACCAATCCCAACCTTCAACTTTTCGGTCAGCAAAACGAATTGCACGAAGAACAAGTTGTTTCCAGTAGTCTCCTGTTTCTTTGCGATAGATACCGATAGCAACAATCACTTCTTTACCAACATATGCACTCAGATCGAAAGTAAAGTCGGTATAATTACCCGAACCGTATTGTTTGGTTTCTCCTATTTGCACTGCTTGAGGTTCGGCTGCCGAAAGGTCGACTACCTGTACTCCAAAATAAGCGGGTGATGCATCGTCTGCATTATGTGTACGTAATCTCACGGAAAGAATTTTATTATCTGCCGTAATCTTTTTGCTGCCATATGTATACGAGTCGAACACTTCCAAATCGGAAGGATTAGTGCGGTCAGCCGGATCATTGCGAATCTGTAATGTCGTACCTTCCCATTGCTCTTCCCATTTACCATGGAAAGTCATAGAGCTGAAATAGTTACAAGCCCAATCCCAATGAGGGTAAGCATCGGCGTTACCTCCACCACGGTATTCGTTGTAATACCATTTGTCAGCAGTTAATAAATCAGCCTGAGTCAAACCTCGAAGCAGCTCCGTACCTCCCATCACTACATCCAGTGTTGCAACACCGTTAACAAAATCGGCTTTGCTTACTGTTCTGGTCACGGTCACATAGTTTGCTTTGATAAATGTTACGATATAATCATCGGCAATCAGGTTTTCGAGGCTATACTTGCCATCGCCCGCAGTGGTAACCGATATAGCAGGAGTTATACTGACAGTCACTCCGGAAAGTGCTGCTCCGCCATTTTTCCCATCGGTAATAACACCGCTAATCTTAGCCGATGCACTTACCATAGCTACCGTTGTGTTGGCTACTTTGTTGGCATCAAATTTATTTGCTGTAACCGTCAGGCTGATTGTCTGATATCCCGTTTTAGAGAATGTCACGGAATGTGACTCAATAGAAACATTTTCGAAAGTGTATTTTCCGTCGTTTCCGGTATTTACCGTTCCCTCGGTTCCGCCCATTCCGCCGATAGTAACAGCTACTCCGTCGATGGGTGTTCCTGCTTCATCAAGAACAACACCGGTAATTGTACCTATACCTTTATTGACCGGATCATCATCATTATTACAGGAACTTACTACACATACTATAGTACCCAGCAAGACCATGAACATAAAAGTTCGTAAAATCTTCAATAATTTCATGTTAATAATTAAATAAAAAGTTAAGGGTTGAATTCAAATCAGGTATATTGGATACTCGTTATTAAAAATCAACCCACTGTTTAACAGTTTTGCATTTTCCTCTGATATTCTTTAATAGATTTAAGTAATGCTAACTATTTAATGCGATGTTTTATCAGCATAACTATCTCTGGTTGTTATGCCCAACCAAAGCAATAAAAAGGTCTGCGACCTTAAATCATATATTGAAAATAAAAGGCAAATTAATTGATCAGAATAAAGGATACGATTTCAAACAGAAGAATCACAATAAAGATTCTCTAGTCCTTTTTTTCTCATGGATTTACTTATTTTAAGGTTTGTACTTATTTCTTCTTTCCGGCTATAGTTGCTTTTTTCAATTCATTTGAAAATGAGTAGGGAAAATCGGCATCATTTATACCTTTTTGTTTGTTAGGGGTCGAAGACATGTTGAAGTCAATTGTTGCTCCTTTCAACAATTCATCATAAGTCAGATAGTTTTTGGCATAAGATTGCCCGTTTACCGATAGTGACGAAATATAACGATTGCCCTTAGTATTGTTATCAGCTTTGATATGAACCTGTTTTCCATTTTCCAGATTAAGTGTCACACTTTTAAATAGAGGAGAACCTATTACATATTGGTCTGTTCCGGGACATACAGGGTAGAAACCTAAAGACGAAAACACATACCAAGCCGAAGTTTGTCCGTTATCCTCATCACCGCAATATCCGTCAGGATTAGGTGTATATAACTTATCCATCACTTCTCTCACCCAATACTGAGCTTTCCAAGGTTCACCCGAATAATTGTACAGGTAAATCATATGTTGTACAGGCTGATTTCCATGTGCATAATTACCCATATTCATCACTTGCATTTCCCGTATTTCATGAATGGTAAACCCATAATAGCTATCGTCAAATAGAGGGGGTACATTGAATACCGAATCGAGCATTTGGTTGAAACCGTCCTTTCCTCCCATCAGGTTTATTAATCCCTGAGGATCGTGAAATACCGACCATGTATAATGCCAGCTGTTGCCTTCGGTGAAAGCATCACCCCATTTCAGAGGATTGAATGGTGATTGAAATGTTCCGTCTTCGTTCTTTCCTCTCATCAGTTTGTGCTCGGGATCGAATAGGTTCTTATAATTCATGGCTCTTTTGGCGTATATCGCGATCTCTTTCTCCGGTTTATTCAATGCTTTGCCCAGTTTATAGATAGTCCAATCGTCGTACGCATATTCTAAGGTACGGGCAGCACTTTCCTTGATACCTACATTATAGGGTACATATCCCAGCTTATTGTAATACTGATATCCTAAACGCCCGGTAGAACTCACTGTAGGGTGTACACTGGTAGTTCCACTCACAACGGCCTCCCAAAGAGTTTCGATATCATATCCTCTCAATCCTTTAAGATAAGCATCGGCTACTACAGATGCAGAATTGTTGCCAACCATACATCCTCTGTGTCCGGGGCTTGCCCACTCGGGCAGAAATCCACTTTCTTTATAAGTATTGGCTAACCCTTCCTGCATCTTCACATTCATAGACGGATACATCAGATTCAGAAATGGAAACAAAGAACGGAATGTATCCCAGAATCCGGTATCGGTAAACATATATCCGGGAAGAACTTCTCCGTTATACGGGCTGTAATGAACGGGTTTTCCTTCGGCATTCATTTCATAGAAGCTGCGTGGAAACAGTACCGAACGGTACAGGCACGAATAGAATGTGCGAAGATTATCAATATTATCGTCTTCTACTTCGATACGTCCTAAGACTTTATTCCACTCGCTCCTACCCTTTGTCTTTATCTCCTCAAAAGTATCATTACCCAGTTCTTTCAGGTTAAGTTCTGCCTGATCGTAGCTGATAAACGAAGAAGCTACTTTAGCATGTACCAATTCTCCTTTTTTAGTAGAGAAACCAATGATTGCTCCGGCATGATTTTCTTTTGCTTCCAATACTCCCTCTTGTATTTTATTATTGATTGAGGAAGCTGTATAGGTAAATGGTTTATCAAATAGTATTACAAAGTAATTTTTGAAATTATCGGGCACTCCACCATTGTTTTTTGTAGTATAGCCAATAATCTTATTTTGTTCGGGAATGATCTTCACATACGAACCGTCATCGAAAGCATCTACGATTACCGACGAATTCTCATTTTCCGGAAAGGTAAAACGAAACATGGCTGCACGCTCGGTAGGTGCAATCTCTGTAACCACATCATGATCTGCCAGATAAACACGGTAATAGTAAGGTTTGGCAACTTCCGCTTTGTGAGAAAACCAACTTGCCCGCTCATCCTGATCGAATACAACTTTTCCGGTAACAGGCATAATTGCAAATTGACCATAATCGTTTATCCACGGACTGGGTTGATGGGTTTGCTTAAAGCCCCTGATTTTGTCGGCATCATAAGTATATGCCCATCCGTCACCCATTTTACCGGTTTGGGGCATCCAGAAATTCATCCCCCAGGGCATAGCTATTGCCGGATAGGTATTACCTGTAGATAAGGAATGTTTAGATTGTGTGCCAACCAACGTACTCACATAATCGACAGGAGTAGTCCGGGCATTCACTTTAATAGAAAAGAAAGAAATGATTAATAAAAATACAGTAAAATTTCGCATAAGGTTTATATATAAGTTAACATCGTAAATTGAAGTAGGAACATTTGCACAGAAATAAAGAGCCTTTGCTTTTCAAAAATTGCTTACATGGTATATTCAAATAGAATTTGAAGAATTTAATCTTCATTACAGGTCAATGGTATTTCCTATCAGCTAACAGGGTCAAATGTATGCGGGCATGGTTAACTATTGGGTTAATTCGTGGTTAAAAAAGGGTTAGAAGCTTTACTTATTTTATTAATCTGCATATATTTAATCAATATGTGTGAAAAAAGAAGAATATTATACAATACCTATACACACAAGACAAACCAGCCTGCAAATACTTGTGCAGACCCAATTTTGTCCCTCTAATAAGTCTAATTATGCTTTGTTATCATTCAATAGGGAGGTAAAACCGATAGAATAATTCTCGTTCATTACCTTTTTGTATTCTGCAGAGAATAACAGATATTTATTTTTTGCCTGATCGGGCATTTTCAATTTTACCAGAGAATGAATTTGATAATATAAAGCCTCTTCATTGAGGGAATCGATCGTAAAAAGAGTATCGATAAGTAACAAGGCTGTCTGATAATCTTGTTGAATATACCTGCTTTCTATTTCCATTTGTAGAATAGATTCCGCTTTATTTTCAATTTCCTGTTTAAACGAATCGAACATTTCGTCTTCTGTATTTTTCAGGAACTTACCCCTTGTTAAAATTTCGATCAGCTCTTTGTTATTAATAATATTTGCCCCCTTGGTTATTTCAAAAAATCTCAGGCAATCACAGTAACATCCCTCATCTAATACGATTTTAAAGAAACCTTTATCATGAATGAGTTCTATATGATCGAGTTCCGCCAAAGCTTTTCGTATATGATTGAGAGTTACACCTTTCAGATTCTTGGCTTTATTTTCAGTTTTGTCAGGCCATAGAATGTCGCTTAATTGTTGGGAGGATATACCATCTTCGATACTGTATTGAAGAATCAGTAGGAAAGTTTGCTTCAACTTTGTACTGAACATATAACTAATATCCTTATTGTTCCGATCCTTTACCGTAAATTCGCCAAAGAGATAAATTGAATTTGATTGGTCTTTTCGCAAAAAAGATTCACGTATTTTTCCATCCTTTGATTCTAAAATCAAAACCTGATTATCCTCATCTTCAATATCATCCTCAGTTTTTTTCTTCTTTCTATAGAAGAAAAAGTATATACCTGCCGCTAAAATAGATAATGAGATCATTACAATCCAGATATACGCCATTGACTCATCTTTACCTTTCCCTACAAGTTCATCGAAGCTTATCGGGGGAAAAGATAAAGAATATACACGGGCAACAGATGATATATCATTCTCATCAAACTCCTGAACGGTGCAATACAATTCATTCAGCTTCTCATTGTAATACAAGTTGGCGTTGGTAGTAATTTTATCGGAGCGAATCGGAATCGAATCACCCAGAATATCAAAACTTCCATCTTTAATCGAAAAACGATACAGTTTCAAAGATGTGTTCGAAAAATGTTCGGGATAACATAACGTATAGAAACACGAATCATCGAGCATTATCATACTACGTACAGGAACCACATTATCTCCCTGCCAAGGTATTTCCCATAGCTTAGTTATCTTCTTTTCATTAAGATCGACCTTGTATAAATCATAATAATAGCGACGCCCGATAGTCTGGTCTCCCGAATCATTCCCCATACCTCCAAAAACATATAAGGCATTCGCTTCCTTCTCATAGCACATCGACGAGAAGTATCGGGGTGTTATCTTATCTCCTTCGAATGAAAGTAAACTCCATCTTTTTTCGATCAGGTCATACGAATAAAATTCTTTACTATAATGCTGGCTTCCGAAACCTCCGAATACAAGGTATCGGTGATTGGCTGAATCGTAATAGCCATTATGATGGTGTAGTTGAGTCGGTAACCTGTCGATAGACTCCGGTGTCCACATTAAAGTATTGAGGTCAAGATAAGCAGAAGTAGCAGACCCCGCAGGTTCTTCTGAATATACCTCGTAGGCATACAAACGATCGTCTGCCTTATCCACAAAACTCATACCTAGCCTGAGTTTTACAGGTAATTCGTTACCATATTTTTTAGATGATACAGTATTCGAACGAACATTGAAGAATACGATAGAATCCCTGTCGAAAAAGTATATATTCTGTGTTTGGGTATTGAAATTTAAGCCTGCTACATTATTCGACTTAAAAGAAGCCCTTGGCGCCCAGTAATAAGCATTATTAATCAGCCAGACAGGATTCGAAACCTGACCTCTGACTTTACCTCTCGAATCGTGTACCAATTCACCCTCATTTTCATTTAAATGAAAAAAATATTCCTGCTGCTTATCTTTAACTATAAGGTTCTTAATTGCAAACGAAGGGATATCGACCACATGCTCGCTCTTACCGAAATAAATAACAGGATTCCATTTTTCTAGAAGGTTCAAACCTCCGATTTTGGTTTCTTCATCATTAATTCTCAAAATCATCGAATCTTGCCGGAGATCAAATGACAAACCGATACTCACCCACTGGCGGTTAGAAAGCTCTTCTTTCTTAAAAACGACAGTAATTAAATTGTTTCGCCCTTCTTCATTAAATTTAAAGACTGTATTTTCGCGCCCTTCATTATCATACATCAAATTATAAGTCGTATTCAGATTAGTATCCTTTAATCTGAAAATATAACCGACATTAGAGGGTGGCAGCAACGATAATTCGAAATTAATAGCCAGTTTTTCGGAAAAAGACGGAGATCCATTCTCAAATACGGAATATGAAGTTCTCTCATTAATTACACTTTCATTTCCATGAAATCGTAGTCCCTGAGAAAAGATATTTAGAGGAAAGAAGAGTAATAAAACGAAATACACAAATAATTTCATAATAAAAATACTTTATTATCTACAAATATAGAAAATTAGCTTGTTAATTTCTGAAATTACTTCCAGTACGGTTTTCAGACTCTCAAAAAACACACATATGTTTTTAAATGTTAATCTCCCTCAGCAAATGACAGTCCTCTATTATTCAATCAAAAAGAAGCTAATATAGATAGGAAACAAAAAAGGAGCTGCAAATGATTTGCAGCTCCTTTTTCACTAGATTAGCTAGTCTTTTTTTTCTTCATACTCCTTAATCTTCGCTTCACAAATTGACTCTGTAATATCCCGCAGTAACTCGACTTTCGGGATAAGTGCATCGACATCCTCTTTTGTTACTACAAAATCAGGGTCATAACGTCCATTTACATAAGCTGCTTTGATAAGTTCAAAAAGCCGCTTTTCCTCTGGAGTGTCTTGTGGAAATACTTTTACAAAGTCTGTTGAATATTTCTTTACTGAGTTTAATAATTTCGTGAGATTATGTTGTTTCAGATTTTCTAATGTAAAAACTAAACGGATTGCATAAATATAGTTTTCACAAGTTTGATGAAGATGAAAAGAACACATTTTATATTCTTTATCGTTATAGTCATGATTTGCACTTCTTAAGAAACTATTTGCATAAACAAACTTATCATTGAAATATTCCTGTGCCTGTTGCTTTATTTCTTCGAAATTCAATTTACGTCTTCTAGCTAACTTATGTTTACCACTATCATATAGAACAACGCCCTCTTGCTTTATTTGCGTATAAAAGTATCGCCCTTCATTCAGATATTTATTCAGCTTCTTCATATCTTCGCTGATAAACTGAACAGGAGGCTGTCTGTCAGGGTCTTTTGCCCTGTCATAATACAAATCTTCTATATTACTGAGTGACCTGATTGCTCCTCCATCCGATACTCCGCTTGTGATAACTAATATATCGTAATCGCTTACATAAAACTGTAGTTTGCCAAACTCATATTTTTCATCATACACCACATAGTCATTTCGGGCATAACTGCCAAAGAGGATTATCATTTCGGTTTGTTTTAGTCTTTGTAAAACAGACTCAACAATAAAATGTAAATCTCTCTGGTTGGTTGATGGTAAATATGATATTGACTTTCTCATACAGATATATTCGTTTACTGCAAATTTAGCTATAAAAATAATAAAAGGGTCTGTGACCCTAAAGATATAGAAAAAAGAAAAACCGGAATTAACTTTTCAGACCAAATCGTATATTTGTATCTATATCCTCTTATAGTTGCATAAGACAATAGACAATGAATAAAAATAATCTATGAAAATATGTATCGATCAGAATTTTGTGATGTTACCTACTTACCCGATACCAATGTAGTTTATGTGGAATGGAAGAAGTTCTGCCAAGGTAATGATTACCGTAAACCACTTCTTCACGCTATTGAAATAATGAAAGCAAACGAAAACTGTCATTATATGGCAGATACCCGCAATGGTTTTGAGAATGAAGAAGCAGATACACTGTGGGTATTTAACGAATTCATCCCCCTTGCCGCAGCCACCGGTTGCAAATTTATTTTCTTTATCATTAGCCCTGATAACAACTTAAAAGAAGAGCTTGAAGGACAATCTATAGAGCTGAAAAAATTCTTCCAGGTAAAAGCCTGTTTCAATCTCGACGAAGTAAAACAAATTTTAGGCAATAGCCATAAATAAACAGTAGGAGGTAATTATGAAAAATTATTTAAATAAGAACCTGAATTATTTACAAAGCGATGTTACAAATGCCTGCGATGAATTAGGCATATGGGCAGCACCGTTCGGTATTTTACTTTTAGATAACTTTCCGATTCGCAAATATCAAAATTATTTAGATATTGGTTGTGGCACGGGATTTCCATTAATCGAGATAGCAAACCGACTCGGAAACAATTGTAAATCAACAGGAATTGATCCATGGGAGGAAGCCGTAAAAAGGGCCCAAGCTAAAATAGATACACTTCAACTCGATCATATCTCAATAATTGAAGGCAGTGCCGAAAGTATTAATTTTCCGGATAATCATTTTGACTTGATAACCTCCAACCTTGGTATAAACAACTTTGAAGATCCTCTTCAGGTTATGAATGAAAGCTACAGAACTTTGAAACAGGGAGGAACATTCTGTGCAACAACAAACCTCACAGGTACTTTCGATGAATTCTATAAGCTATTTAGAGAAAGCTTACTTGAATTAGGATTTGAAAAATATCTGGCACAATTAGATAATCATATAAATCATCGGGGAACGGAAGAAAGCTCCATAAAACTATTTGAAAATAGCGGATTCAAAATAATAAATACAATAAAGTCTGAACATAGCATGCGATTTTACAATGGATCAGCATTCCTTAATCATTCATTTATAATTATTGGTTTTATCGATTCATGGAGAAATATGTTTGAAGAAGCTGATAAAGAATTGTTTTTCGACAATTTCGAACAAAAACTGAATGCTTATGCCAATCGGCAAGGCGAATTACGGTTGACAATTCCCATGCTTTATATTGAAGCCAGAAAAGAGAAAGGTTTTGGCGTATAAAATTCAATAAACAAATAATGGCATGAAAGATTATCAAGGTAGTTTTTCATGCCATTAAGATAAATTCAGTCCTATCTTTAGCTTTACAAACTCTTATAAATACACAGCAGTCTTCAATTACTTTTAAAAGAACATTGGTATAAATCTTTAAACCATCTGGCGTTTTATGTTCAAATACCCAAGTAGGTCGATAAACAAAAGTGTTGGATGGAAAGCGACTTCTTAGATAATAAAACACGATATCAGAATATAGAAAAATCTAATCTTCCTTCCTCTAAACAGTCACAGATGTTAAAACATCTAAATCACTCGAATAAGAAAAATGTGTCTTTCGTTTATCTCCAAGTTATTATGAGATAAATTAGACATTAAGTTACGCTTTAAACAATTCATTATTTAAATTGTTATAAAACAATATAATAAAAACAAAAAAAGAAGCTAAAATAGCTGAATTAAAGAATAAATACAAAATTATTCAATATTCGGATACGAAGCTCAAATTTTACAACAGGACGTCCAGTGCAATTAATTAAGGGAAATTTTATCCATATATCTGATAATTTCTGTCCTGAATTACGTAGTACAAGACATATTGTGACTATTTGAAAGAAAATAATAAAAACAGACTTTAATTACCAAACTAATTTTTTAAGAAAATGAAAAAAACTAAATTCTTATTAGCGATCTTCGCAGTGACTACAATGCTGTTTTCCTGTTCGAATGATAAAGATGGTGAAAATGGAGATGACAGCAAACCAGAGCCAATGAAAATCAACCTTATTTTGAAAGGAGCTCAAACCGCAGTCAGATCAGTAGATAATAATCCTGTAGATGAGGACAATGTGATTAATGACCTGATTGTATTTTTGGTGAGAGCTGATAATACTTTCGATACCGGTCCTTTCTATTTTCCGGCAGCAGATATAATTGGAGGAAATACAGTTCCTACAATTAATGGAACAACCAAAGCTACTTCGGTTATCATTATTACCAATACCGGTCAGTTCTCCACCGGAGCATTTGATGCGGTTACCAATGTAGCTAGTTTGAATGCTGTAGTTTCAGCTCTTGATAGAAATCCTAATGTAGGCAGTCAATGTATCAGCCAAAATGTATGGATGTCAGGTAATGCAAATCTGGTGGCAAATGGAGTAGATGGCAACGGTAATGCATTGAGAACTGCAACAGTAAATCTAGGATATATACCGGCTAAAATTTACGTGCGAGTTAATAATCAAATGACTAACTTCGACTCAGGGAATGTCATTTTAGACGGTGTATCCATAATAAATGGAGGAGCATGGACTCGTTTTACCATGAATAATGGTGATTTTAAACCAACACAAGCACAAATACCTGCAGGAGAAGCATTCTTCTATAATGGTATTTTTATAAATCCTGCTCTTTATATAGACCAACCCGCAGCCGGAAATTTTGTTGTAAATCCTATTTATAAATGGGCTCCGGTAACATACTTTCCGATGACATCTGCTGTTACAATACCGGCTGTCGCTGCTCAAACTGCAACCGAAGGTTTCTATGTATTCCCATCCATAACAACCAATAAAACATATGTAACAATTTTCGGACGTTATGATCCAAATCAAACCAGAAATGCAAGCAATTTAACAGAGCCAAATTACTTCTGGTCATTTGCTTTCGGTGGTAGCGACGGTTTGGCGAATGCAATTGCTTCCGGTGAAAAATATGTTATTAATATTACACTTACCGGAAATGCAAATACCGGAGGAGGAGGTAGCCCCGACCCTACAGAAATATATGACAACGCATATGTTGATATTACTGTAAATAGCGCACTATGGACTCCTTTTATAGTAGATAAAGTAATTCAATAATATCCCCCATTGGCAAGGGAAACCAAAGTATCCCTTGCCAATAAACAATCAAAGAATATATAAACTGTCGAATATGAAGAAAGCACTATACATATTATTCGCTTTTCCAACATTGATTCTTATTGCAAATGCTTGCATTAAAGAGGATGTGCCACCGTGTGAGATAGCAGTAACTGTACAGATTGCCGAGGGCAGTGGTTCTGCAGATGATAAATCGATTGTAAACGACATTGTTCTATATATATTTGATGAAAACAAAAAATTTCTTGATACAAAAGAAACCCAACTTGGCAAGACAGAAATTCTATCCTACCCCAATGCCGGGAAATTGACAGTAGTGGCCTGGTGCAATACATTGAATGGATCGATAGATATAACATCCTTGAGTCCCGACCTTTTTTTAAGAGACGGTTACGCCAGATTGAGAAGAATATCATCTCCTAATATTTATCAGATTCCGGACGATATCCTGTTTGGTTCTGCACCGGTTATTAATAATCAGTCGGCTAATGAATATGTCACACTATACGTAGCACGAGTTGTGGCTTCAATGAACATTACAGTCAGAAACCTGAAGAAATTTGCAGGTTTCAACGACGATAATTATTCTTTCGTGGTTGGTACAACAAAAACATATATGGACTTTACAGGACAATACTATGGCAATGGTGCTTCATATATACCCGAATCATCATTCAATACACAAAACGAGTTTATAGCTAAAACATTCCGTCTTTTTCCTTCAAGAGAGGAAAATTTCTCAGTTAAGATTTTCCATGATGGTACATTGATCGATGAGGTATCAACCGACAATGATGGTTCTCCTCTACAAACTATTCAGAACAAAACGCTTAACCTTCTGATTGAATATAATGGTTCAGCAGATATATCAGTAACAATAAAAAATACAGAATGGAATCAGACCCATCAATGGGATAAAATAATTAACTAAGCAATAGTTAATTATTTAAAATATAGTATTAAATATTTTGTACTATTTACAATGTGAAAATGAAGGAGAATATATATGAAACCAAAATATATCCATAAATTAATTTTGCTAACAATAGCTATTTTTTCTTTATTATCTTGCTCTGATGATAATCCGCCTATAGCTGCTCCTGTTTCTTTAAGTATAGGGGCTGACAGTAAAATTTCTAATTTGAGAATAATGGCATTTAATGTAACAGACCAAAATATAAAGAATAATTTTTATTATTCAGGAGATATAACCACGGTCACTCTTAATATGCATGCAGGTGAATATAATTTTTTCTTTATAGCAAATGCACCCGACGAATCTTTTAATTCACTGGAAGCCATAAGAAATCAAGCAGGATTGAATAATATACAAATTCCTTCGTCAGGTATAAATTCTGATAACAATATACCTATGACCCTCTATGTGCCTAATGTTACAGTATTACCCGATCAGGAAGGCGTAGTGGTGGAAGGCGTATATTATAGTAATTGGCATGTAGCATTAGAACATTTGGCTGTAAGGTTCGATTTGGTCTTAAAGTCTAAAAGAGACTTATCCACAACTTTTACAGGTGTTGAATTTCATAATTTACCTGATAATGTACCTATTACAGGAAATTATTCAGGGACTCATACAGCACAACGTATATTTACGACAACCGCAAATCCCGAATATTTTGCAGATACTGTTATCGCAGGATATCCATGGGCTAAAATAGTAAAAAGAGTAATTCTACCGCCAAATAAATTTACACCGGCTGATCAGGAAGACCGGCTTGTCGGTTTTTCAGTTCTTACAGGTGATAATCTCAACCCAAGCTGTACTTTCGGAATGGATGAGGATAATAATGATTATACAATGACACCCAATACCAATTTCATTGTAAATGCCATCGTGAATTACCCGATGGAAGTAAATATCAGCATTGCCGAATGGGGTCCGGAAAATGTAAATGGCAATATAACCAATCGCACACTGAATGTAGCTTCACTGACAGCATCCATTACCGATAGAAACAGGGCAAGGATTTACTTTACTTCCAATCAGCCCAGCGTCAGCGTTGATGCTATAGGGTACGTGGGAGCTACCGGCACTACACAGTTCAACGTAAACAATGTATTCTATGATTTGTTAGGTCCGACAGCGGGTAACTTAAACTACAATCCGGCTACAGGTTTGGGATACATAGATATTTATACCTCTTTTTACGGAACATTGGTAGCTAACACTACGTACATTCATCGTATATACCTGAATGCAGGAGGCTTACGACGCGAGATAACTGTCACCACAGTACTGCCGGCAATACCGCCCGCTTGGTCTACCGCTCCGTATGTAGGAACATTCCACCGTTGGAATCAAACCGGAGAACGCATTGTTTACTCCAATAACGTCGGAGATTGGACTGCGACCGTAATGCAGGGAGACTTCATCCTATTGAGCTCCGGACGAAGTTTTGATCCCAAATTGGGACTGGACAGCCCGAATATTCCCAACAATGCTGAAAACTATCCGGTCACGGACGGCACAACCACTGTGAGTGGCATCAATAGAATCTATTTCCGCGTGGGGTTGACCGGTACACTTGCTTCGGCAACCACTGCACCCCGTTACGGTCTTATAAGAGTTACTACGACTAGTGGCACCTCTTATCTTTATGTGCGTCAGGGCGAAGCTCCCGGTGTCATCAACAGCACCGTCAAATGGTCTGCGTTCAATCTGTCCGATCCTTTGCGCGGATTGGGAGGTGCGGATATTTCCAATCATAACCTCTTTACTCCGCGAGCAGCCGTATCTTCAACAACTTTTGCCGATTTCCCTACACAGGTAGGATATATGTTCCAATGGAACCTTTATAATGGTTCTACGGCAAACGCCAACCGGGTTTTCCATCCGTTGAATCCTGCCGGAGCTATTACAGGATATCCGACCGGCATTGCTGCAAGCTGGAATACGAACAACGATCCATGTCCTGCAGGCTACCGTCATCCCACAGGTGCCGAATTTACCACCTTTGCACCCGATACAGGAAATAGCTTGTGGGGATTTTATTCCGACGGTTTTTTTGACAGGAGACTCGTAAAAAGCTCGGCTAACGTTACAGGCGTCAACAATTATGAGTTTGGAACTTACGGACGAGTATTTTTTAATGCTGCCACCAATGCCTCGGTGTTTTTACCGGTGGCAGGTAACCGTATCAGCGGAGGTGGGTTGCAAACTACGTCTAGCGGTAATTATGTCACAAGTGACATAGTAGGTTCTAATGCCAATATACTGCTGTTTAATTCATCGACAGTTACACCAAACAATGGAACATATGCTAAAGCGCGTGCTTTTTCGGTACGCTGCATACAGCAATAATTGATATCGACTTATATATTATGGCAGGCAGATAGTATTTTTCAGTTTAAAAGCAACAATAATTATTATGATTAATAGATTGAAATACATAATATTGGGAATGGTACTTTTGACTTTAGGCTCATGCACTAAGGAAAGCGCTGCTATTGACGAGACTCCTGATATTGGTGGAAAGGTGCGTATACAACTGATTACAAATGCAGGAAACTACGAGAGACCCGAGACCCGCATAGGATCGGCATTGGAAAATTCAGTAGATGCAACGCCGTGGGTATTTGTTTTTAGTGGTAGCGATAACAATGCCATATTTTCAGAAGTGCAACAGTCTATAGTTCTGGATGGAAAAACATTTGTTATCTTAACCAAAACCACAACGGCATGCCGTATTCTGGTTATTGCTAATGCTCCTGCTAATTTTCAAGATGCTTCGGGAACGTCATTTTCTTTTGATCAAAATAATCTGACAGCGCAACTTACGGGCAAAACCTTAACGGCAGCAGTCGCTAATCTCCTTACTTCGCCGCAGCTAGCTTCACCCCAAACTACGGTGCCCTATACTCCGGATTTGGCTATCCCGATGTCGGCATTAATGCCGGTAGTCGCTGCAATCAATGAAAATACCGTTATCAACAGTACCGGAGTAGCCGGAGGAAGTGCACTGCCAATCAATAGAATTGTTGCTAAAGTAACTGTCGATGCCTCGGAAGTCATCAACACTTTCACACTTTCCGGAGCAACAGTAGTCGGAGCACCGAGAAACGGCGCATTAGCTGATCTTGGGATAGCCATAAAGAGTAATGCGGGTAATCTGACCGACTATCTTACATCGACAACGGGTGACGGCGTTACGGGTATAGCTCCGGCAACCAATAACACAACTGTAGCCAATCCCATATATCTCTATGAGTCACAAGAGCGTGCAACGTCAGTGATCATCAAAGGAACCTACAATGGTATTGTAGGCTACTATCGCCTTGTATTTATGGGTCCAACTCAGTTGGTTAATGTGTACCGCAACAAATATTATCTTTTTACCATTACTTCGGTTACAGATAGCGGATATCCTACGGTAGCAGAGGCAATAGCCAATCCGGCATCAAATGCTATTAAAGTGACTCTCAGTGTGACAGACCTGAACTCATTCGATATTTTGGACAACGGACAATATTATCTGGGCGTGTCGAACTCCAGTTTAAATATGCTTGCCAACCAACTTGCATACAACGGAATCCCTGCGGTTACGGTAACGACCAATGCCTCCTCTCCAAATACGTTGAGTGCTATTGGCAGTGGAGGAATAACAGCTGTTGTTCCTGCTCCGACGATAATTGGTAATATAACCTCATGGAATGTAACGATGAGTGTAACAGCTGCTTTTACCTCCGGAACAATCACATTAAAAATTGGTAATATTGTAAAGACGATCGCAGTAACCAGAGCCACGGCAGCGGTAGGAGCGATCGGAGGCTTGATCTCCTCCGCAACGCCTATTTATGTAGGAGGGCAGGTAAATGATGCGAGTGTAAGCTGGTTATCCCTCTCATCAATCAATGACTCATCAACAGGCGGTGCAACTATGATTGCCGGTCCCAATCCGGGGCCATACTATTTATTTGCCACAGCAAATAATACGGGAGTCGACCGGGTCGGCATAGTTTATCTCACCCGTTACGATCGGGGACGTCTGATGTTATATATCGTTCAGGCACATTAACTCCTCTCCTATTATCGGGACATCCCGTATGACAAAATATAATCTCAGCAGGCTTTTAGAGCCTGCTTTTTCTGTCATAGCCAAATTATGCTTCGATGGGTCTTTTGTGGTGATATTTCATATTCCAAGACCACCAATACCCATCAATTATTGAATACCAAAATACAATGGTCTCTTATCATAGCGGCAGTATAACTGTCCCAACAACAAAAAACAGGTAGCTACACTAAGCCCTCTATTCACATTTACTTAGCAAAGATTACTTCATTTCTTTTTGCACATAGAAATATTATTCTATATTTGAAAATCAAAGACTTTACGATATCAATATAACCTTAAATTAAACCTGCTATGCTTAATTTGCAGACTTTGAACAGGACACTCCTACTCTCTTCAAAGAATAATAATTCTCTTGGACTTGATCACGGAAAGATGAGACTATCCCTCTATTTTTTCTATATAGGAAGAAAGAGTGATAATAAAGAATATCTATTAGCTGCAGAGAAACTTCTGGATGATATTTTTGAGAATATCAAAACACTGAAAAAGATAGATATAAAAGATGGTTTAAGCGGCATTGGCTTAGGTGTTCATTATCTCATCAAAAATAAGTATGTGGAAGGGAATATTAATCATGTGTTAGAAGATATAGATAACGAGATTATAAAACAACTCAGCTATCCTAGATATTACACTCAGTTAACAAGCTCTTCTTTAATACCTATTTTATATTATTTATGTTTGAGGCTCGAAGATCAGAAAGTCTCTAGTGAAAATAATTATATATACCAAGAAATCATTATTCAAACAGTTAATTATATATATCAACAGATTAACTCTGATTTCTTCAACGAATCATTATCTTATAATATAGAAGAATGCAGACTTCCATTATTCTTAGCAGTATTAAGCAAGTTACATAAACTTCAATTTTATAATAATCGAGTAACTAAAATACTGGAGGAATTATCATATCATGCCCTATCTACTATTCCAATACTCAACGCCAATAAGTTGCTACTGCTTTGGGCTATAAACTTAGTAAACAAAGAGATTGAACTAGAGAACTGGGCAAGGCATATCACACTACTAAAAAATAGCCTGAATATCTTCTCTATTTTTAATGATGAACTAAGGGATAAGAATATATTTTTTCAGGATGGCATTTCAAGTATATATCTTATAATTAAAGACTTGAAAGAATTATTTACAGATCAGGAGTTAAACACTATATCGGATCTGACATTTTCTAAAATAGAATCCTCCGGAATATGGAATTTGTTACAAGCCCCTCAATACCTCAGTAAATATGGTAATTTACCAAATATTTTTTGTATCATACCTACATTATATTTTTCTGATAATAAAGAATGTCAACTATGAAAACAAATTTAAGTGATGTAACTTTTATTATTGCGATAAAGTTGGATTCTATTCAACGATTAGAGAATATAATTGTAGTGATAAATTGTTTGTGCAGATACTTTGACACCAATATTGTTATTCTCGAAGCTGACAATTATAACAATGGAATTCTAAAATATCTGCTAAATAAAAAAGTAAGATATCTTTTTATTGAAGATAGGGATCCTATTTTCCATCGAACAAAATATTTTAACCAAATGGTAAAGGATATTTCGTCTCCTTATATTGCACTTTGGGATTCGGATATTGTAATTGACAAAAATGCCATATTAGAGGCAGTTACAAAATTAAGAAATAAAGAAGCAGATATTACTTTACCCTATAATGGAATATGTCTGGAAATACCAGAAATAATCAGAACCTTATTTATAAAGAAAAATGATCTGAAAATATTGCATAGGCATCAAAATAAGATGGATAGATTATATCCACACTTACTGGTTGGCGGAGCAGTTATCGTAGATCGAGAAAAATATATACAAGCAGGAATGGAAAATGAAAAACATTATGGCTGGGGAAATGATGACTTTGATAGGCATTTCAGGTTTGTAGCCCTTAACTATAAAGTCTATCGTACAAATAAAGTTTTGTTTCACCTCTGGCATCCAAGAGGGAATAATAGCCAATTCCGGTCATTTGTATCCCAACAGATATCAGATAGCCAACATTTACTAATGAAGAACAGCTCGAAAGAAGAGATAGACAATCGTATATAAAACTAATAGAACTATGTTTATGAAGATACCAGCACTACAAAAAAACTCAGAATATATTTGTTACATTTCTCAGTTTATTAGGAGTGAGAAAGAGATGAAAACCCTTAAAGGTGGTTTTGATTGTGGAGGAGGTCTTAATTATTATGTAGGATATTGCGGTAACGGGGTAGGAATCAGTGTATATTCATCTAATTATCTCGGTTTTTCAGAGCAGTCGGCAGGATTATGCAAGACTCAAATATCCAACTAGTTAATAACCGGATAAATACATTCACGAATTATATTAATCTGATTATAAAAAATAATAAGTATACTAATCGATAATGGTTCTTCCCTTATCTCTTTTTATATTAGCAATATCGTGCCAACAACAGAAAAGATACAAACTATTTTATTGATGAACAGAACTACCGGGAATAACTCTAGATGCAATAATATAGACGATTTTTTGTAAATCGATAAAATGAACTTTACCTTTATTGCATAAGGTTATAGAATGATCTAGCATATTATAATAATCTTCATCTAGTTTTGCTATCTTGTCCATTATATATTCAAGATATTCTGTCTGTATCCTGAGAGTTGTATTTTGCATCTCTGTTTGCTTTTGTCGACTTATTTGTCCTTCACTCTTTCTGTATCGCAATAATACGTGAGGCAGATTTGTTAATCTATATCCTCTTTTCATTAACTCGGTCCACAGTTGATAATCTTCGGCATATATATATTCTTCATTGTATACTTGATTGGTATCATTTACCAATGGAAATTGAGTAATAATACTTCTTTTTAGTATAACGGTAGGGTGATACAGAGGACTATGAAGTATTGCTTGCACCTCTATCTCGTCACTCGCCGTTGTATTTTTCCATATGCCATCCATATCTCCGAAAACCTGCATCCAGGTACCACTAATATCTATATCCGGATTTTCTTCCATAAAATGATACTGCATTTGTAATCTTTCAGGTAACATTATATCGTCGGCATCCATACGGGCTATATATTTCCCTTTTGATTGAGTCATCCCAATATTTAAAGACTGTATAAAGTTATGCTCATTTTTTATCAGCCTAATTCTCGAATCTTTATAATTAGTTGTTATAATTTCACGACTACCATCTGTAGATCCGTCATCTATTATAATCAGTTCAAAATCGCTAAAAGTCTGTGACAAAATACTGTCAATAGATTCCGATAGATAGCGTGAGGAGTTATAGACAGGCATTACAATACTTATTGAGGGAGCTTTCATAATATAGTATTTTAATCGTATTTAATTTCAAGTTCTTTCATCGCTACGCTCAGATAATCAATCAAGGCTTTATTATCTGATGCTAGAGCTTTTCGTGCAACAGAAGGAATATAAATTCCAACAATATAGTTATAAAGAGCAATATTTTGTTGGCAAATTCCCAGTAGCGTGTCGAAACTATCAATTCTGTCTTTTATATTCTTAAGTGACCCACTAGTCATAATAGATCCAGTTCTATATCTTCTATGATATCCAACAAAATCAATATAGGAGATTTTTTTTGTATGTAGTAAACATCTTATCCAAAATTCGACATCCTCACCATATGCATGAGATGGAAATCTGATGCATGATTCTTTAAATAGAGAGCAGTGATATACTTTCAGACAGGGGGAGTGACAGTCAGCCAAAAACATTTGATACCTCGATTTTATTTTGCCATAACTAAAAAAGCTTTCATCTAAGTTAAAATACTTGATACTAGTCTGCTTTCCAGAATCTTCATCAAAAGAGGTACCATTGTATATTAAGATATCAGCCGACTTAAACTTTAGATGTTCTATTAAGTTGTTAATCAGATCATCATTTATATAATCGTCTGCATCAACAAAAAAGATGTATTTACCACAAGCTTTTTCAATTCCAATATTACGGGCATATCCGGGACCGTTATTGGTATCTAAGTTAATAATATTTATGCGATTATCAATTAATTGATATTGTCTTAAAATAGCTAAACTCCTATCTGTGGAATTATCATTGACAAAAATCAGCTCGAGATTTATATAGGTTTGATTCAGAAGAGATAAAACACATTCCTCAAGATATAGCTCAACATTATATGTGGGTATAATTACAGAAACTAACCAAGTCATAGCATAAACGTTGAGATAAAGGTCAATGCTTAAAGTTAAGAATATTTTTGTATATTCGTATATCTTCAAACACAAAAGATGAAAACACCTTTGGTCTCGGTAATAATGCCTGTATATAATATTGAGGGCTTCATTAAAGAAGCCATTCATAGTATTCTTAATCAAAGTTATCACAACTTTGAGTTTATCATTATAAACGATGGCTCTACAGATAATACCTCCTCTATGATAAGAGAAGAGAAAGATTCTAGAATTATATACATCGACAGAGCAATTAACAAAGGTAATTATAATGCAAGAAATGAGGGTTGCAGAATGGCAAAAGGTAAATATATCTGTGTTATGGATGGGGATGATATTGCCATGTCCAACAGATTAGAAAGGCAAGTCCAAATAATGGAAGAGGATACTGAAATATTAGCAATGGGAACAGACTTTCAATTTATAAATACCGGTTATATTCAGAAAAAGCCGAAAAGTTATTCTCTTTTAAAAATATTTCTGTTACAAAACAATATGTTTCTACATCCCTCTCTTATCATAAGAAATGAGGTCTTAGCACAAGTAAATTATTACAATGAAGAGTTTTATTATTCTTCAGACTATGATTTGATGTGCAAAATATCTTTGATCGGGAAAGTTATAAATACCCCTGATATTTTGATGCATTACCGTATACATGAAAAACAAATTTCATCAAAAGATTACTTCCGACAATGTCATTATGCTGATTTAATCAGAATAAAGTATCTAAGAACCTGTGGCTTTCGTCTACCTAAAAATGAAGAGGCTGTTTTTTCGCAGTTTATGAGTCGCAACAAGAACTTAAATAAACAAATCAGTAAACCTATACTCGATTCATTAATGAAGCAAAATCTAAAGCTGAAAGTATTTGATCAACAAATATTCTCTGATTTTATTAGTTATCTATATTTTTAAAACTATAACTTTAGATGTATCCTCAACTGAATATAGGGGTGAATTCGTATTTAATTGATATCGATGGATCTCATAGTAGTTTGGAATATCATTAATTAGTTAATACATTCCCCTGCTCCTGTTTTTCTAATCGGTCTTTCATCTAAATTAGTAATAGCTTCACCTTTCAAGCGTGCTATTTAACACACAAAATGAGCGAAATTTATGAGACTGTTGTATTAATGACATATTGATTGCTTTATATAAATGGAAGGAATGCTACACCAATGAGAAATATTCTACTAAAGAAACTCACTCTCCTGCACATTTACTACTAGATGGTAAGATTATTTCAAACTTGTTTCAGGAATTAATATAAATCTGCCTGTTTCCATCTGAAGAGTAAATGCAACCTAAATAAGAATTTAATATTATATTTGCAGTTCTAAACAACCTTATTATGAGCAAAAAGAACAAAAATATTTTAATTCTAATAGTAATAGTAGCTATTTTTATAGCATTTTGTGTTATTCCGACGCCTATTAGCCCTCTCAAAATGTTTATTAAAGGAGATGACAAAACAGGGTGTCTTTTGATTCTTTTTTTAGCAATGAGTACCATAGTTATGCAATCTAATATGAATGATTATAAATTAATCCAAATATTGAATTGTATTGTAGCAAGTATTACAATCTTATCATTATCTTATGCTACTTTTTTCTATGTGGGAGTAAATAGCATAGACTTTCTTTTTTGCCTGGGAGTATTGGCTTCCAGCATAATTATGTATATAGTCATATTCTACTTTCATAGAAAAAGACTAAAAAAAGAGATAGAAGAACTTGAAAGGAAATACGAAAAAAAATAGAATCGATTTATCATATATAAAAAGGGTTACAATCATTGTAACCCTTTTTTATACCCTATCTTATTATCAATATTAGAAAATAATCAGAATAATATATTGATACCACAACAAAATGGGATTACTTTTCAAGAATGTCAGTTAAGTCTTAGCTATTTACAGTTTAATGCAATAATAAACAAGGAATCCCACACAAAATGTAGGGTCCCTTGATTTCCTATAATATATTTTTAATATCCGGGATTCTGAGGTGTTATGCCTAAATCTTCACCTTTCTCTCCTGTAGGTATCGGAAAGCGGTAATGCTTACCTCTCACATTGTCATATTTCGCATGCAAATGTTTGTATACCTTTGCAAAAAATGCATTAACAGTACTACCATCTTTTCCTGTTCCTCCGGCTGTTTTATATGAATCATCGAAGTGTTCGAAGTCTTTCACTGTTTTGACAGTTGCTATCAATGTTTTCCAACGTACCAGATTAAACCAGTTCTTTTGTTCATAAACAAACTCATATCCCCATTCTTTACGAACATCGTCAACAGTAAGTGATTTCAGGTTATGCAATGTATTACCGTAAGCTCTTTCTCGAACCTGATTGATAATAGGTAGAGCCTCGCCGGTTTTTCCGGACTCAGCTAATGCTTCGGCTTTGATAAGTAACACTTCGGCATAACGTATCTCTATACGATCTACTTCATTTGTTGTGATTGCATGGTTTACGCTGTTCTCATAACTGCGATCGATGCCTTTGCCAAAGCGTGGCAGGGTAACAGGTGGTAAGAAATAATATCCTTTATTGTTTTCCTGTGGATTTTCCAAGTACGTTGTATATGAAAACTCTCTGCGTGTATCGGCTGCATCCCAATCATCGTGTTGCTTAACATTCGAAGGTCCTATGTGGTTATCCTTAGTAAGGTCGAAAGCAAATGTAAATGCACAATGAGTCTGGTGATTGCCTTGTGCATCTACAGCATCACCATCGTGACGTATTGTGAAGATATGCTCAGGCGCCTTGCTTTCATTCGATCTGCCAAATAATTTGGTATAATCGCTCAACAAACTGTATTTCCCGCTCTTGATCACTTTATCGGCATACTCTACAGCCTTCGTAAGTTTTGCATTATCAACATGAACATGTACGGGGTCGGAAGAGCTGTTGGCTATCTCCGCCAGTTGGTCTTGTGTCAACGGATTGTGTCCCCATGCAAGATATACTCTTGCTAGAATGGCATTCGCAGCTCCCTTGGATGGAATAATAGGGCTACTGTCATACTCGGGTAAGTCAGCCTCTGCTTCAGTCAGGTCTTTTACGATTTGAGTATATACATCATTAATCGACGAACGCGTTTTTACTGAAGTTCCGGTTTGTAGTACTAATGGAACTTCCCCAAATAGCTGAACCAGATACGAATAGGAAAGTCCTCTTAGAAACTTAGCTCTGGCGATGGAGACTTTTTTGGTTGCTTCGGATACAGCAGTCGAAGCACCTATTTTTTCTATCGCATCGTTAGAAGTACCTACAGCTTGATACAGCCGGCTGTAAACTTTAACAGGGTACCATGTTGTAGGTTTTGTTTCGAAGCGACTCACCTCAGGTCCAGCTTCATTTTCTTCACCTTCGAAACTGATAGTACCCTCAGTAGCCGATTCTATAAGAAACGAGAAAGAAGAACTAACCGTTTGAAGGGGTCCATACACACCATTGACAAGAGCAACAGCCTCTTCGTCACTTTTAACAACACTCGAACCGCCAACAATAGACCCTTCGTCGTCTTTATCGTTACAGGAAGAGAATGCAACGAGCAATACTAAGGCTAATAAAGCCTTGGATAACACTAACTTTTTCATACTTGTAAAATGTTAAATTATTAAGATATATGTATTGAATTCAAATAAAAGTGTGGATTCTTTAAATAACCTAGAATGAAAGTTCCATACCGGCCATAAATGTGCGTGCAGTAGGATATGCACCTATGTCCAAACCGCTTGAGATCTCGGGATCATATCCTTTATAGTCGGATATAGTTACCAGATTTTGAGCAGCAGCAAATAATCGAAGCTTTACAGGATATTTCTTAAATTTAATACTGTAGCCTACTGTCAAGTTATTTATTTTGAGGTAGGAAGCATCTTCCACATAACGGCTGTCTATATAAGAATAAGGGCGGGTACCCGTAATATAGGGTAGCCTGTTGGATGGGTTTGACGATGTCCAGCTGTCGAGTAGTGCCGTAGACATATTATAGCTATCGGTCGGATGTTCCAATGTGCGACGCAGCGAATTGTAAACTTTATTACCCTTAGAACCTTGAAGGAGAATAAAAAAATCGAAATTCCGGTAAGTCAATGAAGAAGAGAATCCGTAGATAAGCGTGGGTTGTATACTGCCTAATACTGTACGGTCATATTGGTCTATCTTACCATCGGGTATACCATTAGGACCACTTACATCTACAAATTTAAGATCTCCGGCTTTAGGAACTCCATTGGTTGTAGTTGGGAGTTTGGAGACATCTTCACCGGTCTGTACAATTCCATCGAAAATAAGGCCATAGAATGAACCCAGAGATTCGCCTACTTGCAATATCTGCTCCGAATTATTGCCTTGAAGCAGCCTCTTGGTGCTTCCCATATCTGTTATTTCATTTACATTGTGGGCAATATTTGCATTTACAACCCATGTCAGATTTTTATTATCGATCAATGTTGCATTTACAGCAAATTCAATTCCTTTATTGGTTACATTTCCTATATTCTCCAATTGTTCGATAACCCCTTGTGAGGCATCTACCGGCACATTCAATAATAAATCGGATGTCTTTTTGTAATAGATGTCCGCAACCAGATTCAGACGGTTTTTAAAAAACCCGGCATCGGCTCCAATATTGTATTGAGTCGTAGTTTCCCATTTCAAATTAGAATTTCCTAAATTGTCTTTTTTGTATGCCGCACCACCATTATAATGATTGGCTTTGTAACTTTGGGCATATTCATAGTCTCCGATCTCCTGATTACCAACTGTTCCGGCAGACATTCTTAACTTAAGATTATTAAGAGTACTTTGGTTTTTCAGAAAATTCTCCTGCTCCAAATTCCACGATAAACCGATGGAGGGAAAGTAACCCCAGCGATGCTCTTTTGCAAAGCGGGAAGAATTGTCGGCACGAATAGTTGCAGTAAGATTATATCTTTGTTCTAATGTATAATTTACCCTGCCTATAACCGAATGCAATGAAGCTGTTGATGTTCCCGATACAGGAGGGTAAGCCACAGAACCATCCGCCAGATTATTGTGTTTTAAAGATTCGTTTGTAAAATGGGTTGCAATAGATGTAACATAGTTTATATCTGACTTCTGATAGGTATAGCCGCCCAATAAATCTATATAATTTGCATCATTTAGCTGCTTGGTATATCCCAGTGTATTTTCGGTCTGAAATGTTTCATATCTCTTTGTTCCGATACCGCCAATGCCTTGTTCCGCAAGCCCGATAGCAGTGTAAGATGGAGCGAAGAAATTTTGTGTAATATTACTGACATCCGTACCCAAACTTACTTTTGCAACCAATCCTTCAAGAATTGTATAACGGAGAAGGAAATTACCGAGTAATGAGTTGTTGATGGTTTCTGCTACGCTATTTTCCAAATCCGATACCGGGTTTACCGCTTTGCTACCTATAGCAAAATAGGCATACTCGTACGGGTTCTTGTAGTTATAACTTCCATCGCTATTATAAATAGGGACTACCGGAGGCATAAACAAAGCATAAGTGAGGGAATTGGTAATTCCTGCCGAGAAAGGTGAAGAATTATAGTTCACAGGTTCGGTAGTGGTGAGGCTGTTTTGAGTACTTTTTCCAAAAGTTACAAAAACACTTGCTGTTAGGTTTTTATATAAATTTCTATCCAGATTTACGCGGGCATTGTAACGTTTAAAACCTGAATTGATAATGATTCCATCCTGATTAATGTAATTACCTGATATAAGATAGCGTGTTTTATCATCGCCTCCACTGATAGATAATTCGTGATTTTGAGTCGTTCCTGTTCTTAATACAGCATCCTGCCAGTCATACCCTTTACCCAACTTTGATATCTCCTCGTCAGTGAAATTTCCTTTGTTGTTGAAATAGTCTTTTTGAATTCTTGCCCATTGGCCGGCATTCATTAAGTCGAGCTTTTTAGCAGGCTTACTCCATCCTGTAAAATGCCTGTAATTGACAGAGGTTTCGCCTCGCTTACCTTTTTTTGTGGTAATAATAATTACCCCATTGGCTCCACGTGAACCGTAAATGGCAGTTGCAGAAACGTCTTTAAGAACTTCGATCGATTCAATATCAGAAGGATTAATGGATGCCAGAGGATTTATACTGCTTTCGATACTTCCCAGTCCGGTCTTGGTAGAACTGGCATCTCTATAAAAAATAAAGCCGTCAATTACATATAGCGGATCATTATTAGCATTAATAGAATTGCCTCCCCGAATACGGATAGAAGCTGCTTCACCCGGTTGTCCTGAACCCTGCTTTACGTTTAGACCAGCTACGGATCCGGCTAACATTCCATCGATTGTTGGCGATACATTATTCTCCAACAGCAATTTAGGCACCGTGGATACTGCTCCCGTCAGCTCTTGTCTTCTCTGGGTACCATAACCGACAATAACAACTTCATTTAAACTATTTACATCTTCAATCAGAGCAATCTTTATTGATTCTTTTTCCTCAGAGATATTTATCTCTTGGGATTTATAGCCGAGAAAGCTTACAACCAATGTTACCGGTAGTTTATCGGGTGATCGGAGTATAAAAGCTCCTTCACCATCCGAGGTTACTCCATTTGTTGTAAATTTTTCCGCAACAACTGCACCAATTATAGGTTCTTTTGTTTTCTCATCAAAGATATATCCTGTCAGAGATGTTTGCGAATAAAGGGTAATTGAGCAAAATAATAACCCTAAAAAAACATAAATATGTTTATTAACACTTGCAAAGGGGCTCTTTACCCTGAAAAAAAAGATTACTTTTGTCATGATAATTTTTATCAAGAGCACTTCCAATACCAATTGCCGTCGGAGGAGGAAGTGTTCGTTTTTTATTGAAACTTCATATTATTTTAATTAGCCATACCATACAGTTAACCATACCAATAGTTTGAATATCTATTGTAAAGACATGTATATGGAGTATCTAAATTATTTTCAAAGCTACAGTTAGAGCTTCTGCTTACTAGTAGAAATTAGCAGCAGTACATTCGCATTCGTGCAAAAGAAAGGGAAAGGGTTAAGTTTGTGTAGATAAATGCAAAAGGATATTTTGAGATAATCGAAATAAAATTCCTACTATTCAAAGGTGCCCATAATTTGTTTTTCATTCCAGATAATATTTTCATTCCAGTCTTTTTATTATCACCAGTTAATTTATAATGCAAATTTATTATTTGTTAACGAACCTCGAAATACCATATTTGCGGTATTTTATTCACATAAATATAGTATCCCTTATTCTATGGCTTTGAGATTTCCTTTGTCAACAAACTGGTTTATAACTCTTCTTAATTTTATCTTATCACTTGTGTATCCGGTAAATTCAACTCTTAAGAAATCAATGGCTTGATTAATATATTTATCTGTGTTAACTTGAAAATCCAGTTTAATTATCCAGAATTCAAGACATTACGCATATCCTCTTCTGCACCGTTTGGCAGTCTCTCTATAGTAATTTATTACTTTTATAATTCTCCGGTCTAATTTACTTATTTTCTATAATAAAGAATCATTAATCTCAGCACTAAGGCATATTGATATTTCCAAGGCATATTTTTGAAAGATATTTTTGTAGTTGTATAGTCTTCTTATCAAGTTTATGTTTCACTCTACTATCCATTCGAAGTCACTTTCGAAGGCAGATGACTTATACCATTTCAACTTTTTATACTCTTCGTTCAAAAATGAATACTTTTTCTGAGGAATATAAGTGGTTAGACCTGAATGTTTCTTTATATCAAAACCATTGTAGTCTTTCATGAAAGCAGGTGTTGCATTTTTCCAGACAACGCAATTCGAAATTAAAGTTGATAACTCACTCTTTTGATTATCTGTTTTCAGAAGTGATGCATAATAGTCTTCGAAGTCAAAGAACAAGCGATAAGAATATCGGTCGAAATGTTGTATCTCAGATATATTAACTTGTTTAGCTTGATCACAGTTATTCTTTATCCAATTTGCCAAAGGATCGAGTTGAGATGTTCTAATAATGGAGAATGTTGCTGATCGCATATATCCGGCTTTGTTATCAAACCAGATAAAAGCGTCTTCTCCAAAAGCCTGCAAACCGGATAAAGATCCCGACAGATGGTTTATACTCTTAGGATATATATAAGTAAAACCGGGAGAAAGTATCTCTGCCGAAGATGCCAGAATATAATCGGCTTTGTCTTTTAATTCGTAAGCAACCTCGATCCCTGTCATAAAACAAGCTTCGAATATGATATAATCGAAAGTGTTATCGGGGATAGCCTGAGCAAAATCCGACAGTTCCATTTCTTGTTTCTTATCCATAATAATGGATCGGGGACTTGTCAATGTACTTTGAGGTAGCCAACCGGAAGCATGAGAAAATACAACAAATCCGTACGAAGGTGATGGATAAAGACTTGTAACCTCTCCTATTACACGCGACAAAACCTCTTTACTTGCCGAATTTTCTTCGTCATAGTTGCGTATTATTTTTTTAATATTCTGCCCATTCTCCTTGACAATTTCAATTAAAGAAGGATTTGTATCAGCCGGATCAGTATATATCAATAGCTTTTTGCCTGAACCTCCTTGCCAGCCTTCTCTGATGGCCTCTATTTTTTGATAAGTTTCGGATGATAAATTATTATCTCCACCCAGATATACCAGAATTACATGGTTGGTTGCAGTTGAGTCAGTATAATTATCATCATCTTTTTCACAGGATAAAAGAAATATCCCGAGAAAAGCAGTTAAAGCTATTTTTATTATTTTATTCATTTATCATCTATATATAGTTACATTACACATAATATAATTGATTAGAAAATCCATGCGAACTTCACAGTCAACATGGACTAATGTAGCTAGTCATTAGTTAATGACTTCTATTTGTAATCAAAGAGTAATTAAATATCAACAACTTATTCTATTAATTTTGTTTCTTTTAAATTAGTGAACTGATCCACTACTATTCCATTTTTATCTATTAAAAATAACATTGGTGTAGCTGCTATACCAAAACGTTTGAAATTTTCTCCACTGAACGACTGGTAATCACAAAGTTTATCTACCCATGGATATTTCCCGATATTTTTTTCGAAAGACTCTTTATCTTCACGTTTCAGTTGTAACTAACGTAAATTATGATGTGCTTCCGTAGAACCTCCGTTCACTGCTTCTGTGAATAGCTTTTTCGCATTATCCAAGTCGCCTTCTTCTAAGAAAATAACTGCCATATTGTTTAATGTAGATGGGTTTGTATCTGTTTTTGATAAGACTCTTTCGCTTTCGGTTGATTTATCTTGTTTATCGAGGGAAATAAAATTATCGGCTGGGTTAAAATCGGTAAGCCCATACTGATGCCATAATAAACCGTACCCTTTGCTTGAAAAAATGAAGGGTATGGCGATTTGCGAATTAACTTGAATCAAACGATGGCTAACCCCTTTCAGATTGTAGTGCCCATCCTGAAATTGACCTAAACCAAAAATAAACTCATCGGTAGGTGATTCAAAACTTTGTTCGGAAACAAAGCAAGGCTCACCCATGATTGAGTCGGGTATTAATTTTCGTGAACCGGGTATTTCGCTCAGCATTATTTTCCCTGATCGCTCAGTAAGCAGTAATTTTCCTGTTTGTTTATCTACTGTTATAGCAATTTCTCCTCCGTCAACATAAGTTATATCAAGACTCCCTTCTTGTAATGCAATAATTACTCCATCTTTTACTTACGGGTGGTGTTTCACAACCTGTCCTTAGGCAAAAAGAGGCAAAACAATAAATAGTGCAGATATTTTTTTTATACTCATTAGCATATGCTTAAGTAGCGTTAAATATTTAATGCGATAATTCATCGACATAAAGCCTCTCCACCCCTCCAAAGGAGAGAGCTATTTCTCCCTTTTGGGGAGATTAAGAGGGGAGCCTTGCCAAAGCAATAAAAAGGTCTGCGACCTTAATTGGTTATTCTGATAAAACAAATCGAACCGATATTCTATAATTTAATCACAACCTTCTTACCAATATAATTTACCTCTTTATCTGATTTCACCAAAGAGACTATACCTGTTCCATTGGCAGGAGCGACACGTATAATATTGAATTTACGTTCGGTAATTATTCCGGAGAAAGAACCATTACGGTCGTTAATAGTCAATGTATTTTTTGCATCGTTCCATATAAAATTTATAGTTGAATACATCCCTTTCTCATAGTTGTAATTGTCGTTTTCATCTTCATATAACGTAAATTCGCCGTTTGCACCCGGATAAATGCGAATTTCACGGGGAGCATCCGCTCCGTGCGAACGCATCATCGGGCAAAACGTTCCGAACTGTACCCAACGGGCATATAGCTCCCGATAATCTGCATTTTCGAGCGGTTTCTTATAGTCCCAAAGGAAAAAACCGCCAATATCGCTGTTCCAATAAGGAATCCCGCATAATGAGAAATTGAGACCTGCCGAAATTTGGTTTCTCAATGTTTCCCACGATGCAACAATATCGCCCGACCACGTGTTAGCTGCATACCGTTGCTGCCCTGCAAAAGCAGAGCGGGTAAGAATAAACACACGCTTGTCGGATGTTACCGAGCGTTGATGGTCGTATGCACTCAATCTATCCGCTTCGTACAAAAACTTCACCTTGTTTGTCCAAGGTACGGGAAACAGAGGAGGCGACGGTATCAAATCGGGCAACTACTATTGGATAGACGGCGATAAGAAGTACTCGACAGAAGTGCTGAACCGTTGGACGGAGGCAACCAAAAACACGGCTACTTATCCCCGCCTCAGTTCGCAAAGTAATACCAACAACAACCGTTACTCTGATTTTTGGATGTACAGCACCAATAGGTTTAACCTGAGCAAGGTACAACTTACGTATAACTTTTCGCAAAGTATCCTGAAAGACAAATTCGTAAAGGGATTAACAGTATATGCTAACGGATCTAACCTGCTCACTGTGTCAAAAAACAAAGACATACTCGATCTCAATGTAGGTAATGCACCCTATTACAGATATTATGAAATGGGACTTGTTGCCAAATTTTAATTAAGATATACAAAAAAGTGACGATATGAAAAAACATATAATACTTCTACTGCTGGCTATAACCATACTATCGGGCTGCCAAGATCAGTTTGCCCCGGCCGATGATAGTCATTTTACGTTCGAAAACGTGTACAAAGACCCTACATTTGCCGAAGGGCTCCTTTTGAATGCGTATACCGCCTTACCCAATATTTACGGTTTCAGCTTCAATGATGTTGCCACCGACGACGCCGTATCGAACGACAAATCGAACGACTACCGCCGTATGGCAACAGGGCAATGGTCGGCTCAGTTCAATCCTATGAACCAATGGGACAGGTCGTATACTGCGATCATGTATTTGAATAAGTTATTAGTGGAGTCCGACAAAATCAACTGGGCTCCAATATCGGGCGAAAAAGTGAGTCAATTGTATAATTCCCGCCACAAAGGTGAGGCATACGGTCTTAGGGCATACTTTATGTACTGCCTGTTGCAGGCTCATGGAGGCTATGACGCTCAGGGTACATTGCTGGGTGTACCTGTCATCACCGCCTTTCTTGAAAACATATCGGACTTTAAGAAACCACGCGATACTTACAAAGACTGTTTGACGCAAATTTACGCCGACCTGTCGGAAGCCGAAAAATATTTACCTACCGATTATTCCAACATATCGGATGCTTCGCAAATGTTACCTATGTATGCAAGTCTGGGAGTCGACGTAGATTCTTACAACCGTGTTTTGGGTGATTACAATAAACAACGTATGACAGCCCGTATTGCTAAAGGCATCCGTGCAAAAGTAGCACTAATGGCAGCGAGTCCTGCTTATGGACAAGAGTCGTGGGAAAATGCTGCAAAATACGCAGGCGAATCGCTCAAGCTGGTAGGAGGAATCAGCGGGCTCGATCCTCAAGGAGGCTTGTTTTTTCTAGGTTCGAACGTAGATAAACTTGATATTCTAGCAGGTAAGGATCAGGGGGAAATACTATGGAGAGGCTCTATAAGCAAAAGCCGTAGTTTGGAGCAAAACAATTTTCCGCCTACGCTTTACGGAAACGGAAGGATCAATCCTACACAAAATCTGGTGGATGCTTTTCCGATGGCAAACGGATATCCTATTTCCGATGCCTCGAAGAGTGGATATGATCCAACGAAACCTTATGACGGACGCGACCCGCGTTTAGCCAATTACATAATTTATAACCGGAGCAGCTTTTCAAATAAAGTTATTTATACCGAAAACGAAGGCGGCAACGATGCAGTAGATAAAATAAGTACCTCTACACGCACAGGCTATTATATGCGTAAACTCTTACGTTCGGATGTAAATCTCAACCCGTCTTTGTTGACAGACCAGAATCACTATTCGGTACATATCCGTTACACCGAATTATTTCTGGCCTACGCCGAAGCAGCTAACGAGGCATGGGGTCCCGATGGTAAAGGCACAAACAGCTATTCGGCACGCGAAATTATAGCCGCTATCCGTAAAAGAGCAGGAATAAGTCAGCCCGATGCCTATTTAGCTTCTATTACCGGAAAAGACGATATGAGAAAACTCATTCACAACGAAAGGCGGTTAGAGCTATGTTTCGAAGGATTCCGATTCTGGGATTTACGTCGCTGGAAAGAAAGTATCAGTGAATCGGCTAACGGTGTAAAAATTGAGAATAACAGCTATACTGTGTCTGCTGTAGAAAACAGAACTTACAGCAATTTTATGTATTATGCCCCGATTCCTTATCAAGAGGCATTGAAGTTAGACCTTGTACAAAACGCAGGATGGTAATGCCTTATAATTTTAATATATAAAAGACAGTGAAAATGAAAAAATTATTTTTTGCATCAATCATATTGGGATTAATATTCGCTTCGTGTGAAAATCAAGAGAACGAATTTCCCGATTTCGATTACTCGACCGTATATTTTGCTTATCAATCGCCCGTCAGAACAATAACCTTGGGGGAGGATATATACGACAATTCGCTCGACAATGACCATAAATGCCTGATTATGGCAGCTATGGGCGGAGTATATAAAAATAAGAAAGATATTTCGCTCGGTGTGGTAGTCGACAATTCGCTTTGCGAAAGCCTTAGATTCGGCAACAGCAATGGAGATCAGGTAATAGCTATGCCTGCCGAGTATTACACCCTTTCAAGCGATATGAAGATCATGATTCCGAAAGGTAAATTTATGGGAGGAATAGAAGTAAAATTGACAGATGCTTTTTTTGCCGACTCACGCTCGGTCAAAAACACCTTTGTCATTCCATTGCGTATAGCCTCGGTTCAGAATGCCGATTCTATTCTGAGAGGTAAGAGCAACCTTCCGAAGCCCGATAGCCGGATAACCGATGATTGGGCTACCGTTCCCAAAGATTATATCCTCTATGCCGTTAAATATATCAATCCATGGCATGGCTCATATCTTCGCCGGGGCATAGATGTAGTGAAAGGCAACAGTGGCAACACGACCTTGGAAAATAAAATTGTCTACCACAATCAGTATGTGGAAAAAGACGAAGTATGCAAGGTTGTCACAAAATCGATGGATGAAGTTACCATTTCGCTGAACGCAAAAACCAAAGAGAATGAAAATCTCCCTTACGAGTTGGTATTGAAGTTCGATAAAGACGGAAAATGTGTTATCACCAATCCCGAGTCGGTTGCTTATAACATATCCGGTAGCGGAAACTTTGTTCTAAAAGGCGATATGTGGGGCGAAGAGAAACGCAATGTTTTACACATCAAATACAATGTCGATTTTGGCAATGCCACTCACTCTTTTACCGACACTTTGGTCGTGCGTGACCGTGGTGTGGCAATGGAAACATTCACTCCTTTTGTCATTAAATAAAGTAACACTTAACAAATCTGAATATGAAATATACTAATTATATATTTTTGTTCCTGACAGCGATATTCGTGTTTGCGTCCTGCGAAGATGCCCGACATGATGCTATAACTTATCAGGAGCCGGATATGAGCAATTCCATTAAAGCAATCGTTGGCAAATACGATGTTGTGAAATCTTATGTCGATTATGCAAACAACCCTGTTTTCAGGGTTGGAGCAGGAGTCGGAATAGACGAATATGTGAACAATGTTAAAGCCAATTCGATCGTTAACAGCAATTTCGACGAAATCACCATCGGCTACGAAATGAAGCATGGGGCAATAGTACAAAGCGACGGCGAGTTAAACTTTACGAATGTAGACCGTCTTTTTGCAGCAACAAGCGAAGCTAAAGTAGGCGTTTTCGGGCATACCCTTGTATGGCACACCAACCAGAATGCAAGCTATCTCAATAGTCTTATTGCACCGGCTAATCTTATGTCGAACAGCGATTTTGAATTGGGAACAATTGCAGGCTGGGCAGGCTGGGGAAATGGTTCGACAATGGGTGTTACCGACAACGGCAAAGGCTATGGAAATGCAGGGTATGCTATGTGGGTAACCAATCCTTCCGCCTCAGCCAATTATTGGGACGCACAAATACTCTACTCCCTACCCTTGCCTCTATTGAATGGATCGACCTACAATCTCAGCTTCGATGTGAAAGCCGATAAAGCCGCTGTTATAAGACCAGAGATGCAAAGTAGCAACTATTCATCAGACTCTTTTGGAACAGTCAATGCCAGTACGGATTGGCAACGTGTTGGCCTCAATACTACCATAACAGCAGACGACAGAAACAGGGTTATAATGAGTCTGGCTGAATCTGCGGCTACAATTTATATAGACAACATCGTACTCAGCAAAGTAGATGCTACCCCCCGTAGCCAGATAGCCGGCTCTTCGCTTAATGTATTAAAAACCACTTCGGAAGATGAGCAAACAATCATCGGCTCGGTGATGGAAAAATGGATTTCCGAAATGGTTTCGCACTGCAAACAGTACGTCAAAGCATGGGATGTGGTAAACGAACCGATGGACGACGGCAAGCCTTACGAGCTGAAAACAGGCATCGGCAAAACAAATAAGGCGGCTGACGAATTTTATTGGCAAGACTACTTAGGTAAAGATTATGCGGTAAAAGCCTTCAATCTTGCACGTCAGTATGGTAATGCAGGCGATAAGCTATTCATCAACGATTATAATCTCGAATATAATCTCGACAAATGCCGGGGTATTATTCAGTATGTGCAATATATCGAAAGCAAAGGAGCAAAAGTGGACGGTATAGGCACTCAGATGCACCTTTCGTTGACATCGGATAAGGAAAAGATAGTGCAAATGTTTCAGTTACTTGCTGCTACCGGTAAACTTATACGTGTTTCGGAACTGGATATACGATTGGGTAAAACCCCTACCGAAGCCGATTTGGCAGCACAAGCGGAAATGTACAGGTATGTAGTCGAAATGTATTTCAAACATACACCCGCTAATCAGCGTTATGGCATTACGGTGTGGGGAGTTAGCGATAGCCCCGAAGATTCTAAGTGGTTGCCGGGTGAACAACAGGCTCTTTGGGATCTTAACCTTCGCCGTAAGCTTTCATACAAAGGTTTTTGTGATGGTCTTGCAGGTAAAGATGTAAGCACAGGATTCTGAAAATGAAAAAAATATCCTCCCTTCGTAATAAAAAGGGAGGGTATTTTTTTAATACAGGAATATTAAGTAAATTGAAACCTGAAAAACAACTGAATATCAAATAATCTTAATTACAAAAAACATGAAAAAATGCGTACTCTCGTTTATCGTTACTTTCATTTGTGTATGCGTCTATCCTCAAAAAGACGTACAAATACGTGTTTATCCCGACAGGGGAAAACAAACTATCAGTAAGCACATATATGGTCATTTTGCCGAACATCTCGGAACGTGCATCTATGGCGGACTGTGGGTTGGCGAAGATTCTCCGATACCCAACACCAAAGGTTACCGCACCGATGTGCTCGAAGCTCTGAAGAAACTACAAATACCCAACCTGCGTTGGCCCGGAGGATGCTTTGCCGACGAATATCACTGGATGGATGGAATAGGCCCTAAAGAAAACCGCCCCAAAATGGTAAATAACAATTGGGGAGGCGTTGTAGAAGACAATAGCTTCGGTACACACGAATTTCTTAACCTGTGCGAATTGCTGGAATGCGAACCCTACATCAGTGGAAACGTAGGCAGTGGAACGGTAGAAGAGTTAGCCAAATGGGTGGAATATATGACCTCCGACGGCGAAAGCCCGATGGCAAACTTACGACGCAAAAACGGTAGAGAGAAACCCTGGAAAGTGAAATATCTGGGTGTTGGTAACGAAAGCTGGGGTTGCGGAGGCGATATGCAAGCAGAATATTACGCCGATCTGTTTCGCCGTTATGCTGTCTATTGCCGTAATTTCAGCGGTAACAAATTATTTAAAATAGCAAGCGGGGCAAGCGATTACGACTACAATTGGACAGATGTATTGATGAAGAAAGCAGGAAGCAAGATGGACGGTCTTTCGCTTCACTACTATACCGTTAGAGGGTGGAACGGCAGCAAAGGTTCTGCCACACAATTTAGTGCCGACGATCATTACTGGACGATGGGTAAATGCCTCGAAATAGAAGATGTGCTTCAAAAGCATATGGCTATTATGGACACCTATGATAAAGACAAGCGTGTAGGGCTTATGGTGGACGAATGGGGTACATGGTGGGATGTGGAGCCGGGTACAAATCCGGGATTTCTTTTTCAGCAAAATACCATGCGGGATGCTTTTGTTGCCGCTCTTACACTGAATGTATTCAATAAATATACAGACCGTATTCAGATGGCTAATATCGCACAAGTAGTTAACGTGCTTCAATCTATGATATTGACCAAAGGAGACAAAATGGCTCTTACCCCCACTTACCATGTCTTCGATATGTATCGGGTACATCAAGATGCTACTTATCTGCCCATGGATATTATTGCTGAAACAAAACAGATAAGAGGTCGTAACGTACCGTTGGTGAGTGCATCGGCATCGCAAAAGAATGGGTTAACGCATATAACCTTAGCAAATATAGATTTGGATAACGACCAAAATGTAAGCATAGACGTTTTCAATACAAAAGTAGGGAAAGTAAGCGGTAAAATATTGACTTCGAAAAACATCGAAGATCACAATACATTCGATAATCCCGAGTTGGTAAAACCTCAGGTATTTTCGGGTGCTAAAATAGAAAATGGTAAGCTCAATTTGAAGCTACCAGCGAAATCTATCGTTGTACTGGAAATACAATAAGAGAAATTTCTTAGAGTCAGTTACTAATGCGAATCAGTAGTTGGATGTCGGAAATAAACACTCATTTTACTGACGCACCCTATCGGGCTTGTCTTTCATTTTGCCTTGATGCAAAACGAAACAAAAGATCAAGACTGAGCCTCTTTTCCCGACCCGATACGTGCTCCGAAAGCGAAAACAAAAAAATACTTTCGACTTTGATTTCTTTTTGTTTTTTACGCTTTCCTCCCACATCGGGTACCCCGTGCAACCGGCAAAGGTCGGAGAGCCTGACGGGCGTAAGCAAAGCCGACGTTTACTTCGGGGGTGAGGTATCCGTTCAACGAAGCTGTCGATAAGAATAAAATACAAAAAGTCCGACAGGACGGCTTATTTTATTCCGACGGCAAGTTGCTAACGGATCACACCCGTAAGTGGTCGGCAAAAGACTTTTTGGTTCCTTTTGCGGATTTGGGCAAAAGGAATACAAGCAATCTTTGATTGCGCGTAGTATAACGAAAGTAAAAGAGAGTTTGTGACTAACAACTCAACTACTGATTGCATTACGACTAAAATACCCCCAAAAGTTAAGCATAACTTTTGGGGGTATTTTTCAATAAGCAGATATTAGTTAATCGTTCTTTAAGAGTCTCGTTTCCGCCAATTTCATTGTCATTTTATCAGGAGAAGCTACAAACTTAACCTCTAAAATATCTTTCCCTTGTTCACTTTCGGGTATAGGGTAAACAGTACTGAACAAACTGTCACCGCCTTTGCCGTCCAAGTCCAATGTAGTTAGTTTAATTCCGTTTATATAAATGGTACAGCTGCGATTCGGGTCAGAGTTAAAATAGCTTATATACAACTCCTTACTGTTTCTGTTTGTATTTTGTAGCCGATAACTAAACCATCCTTTGGCTTCACGCCAATGAATGTCATCAACAAAACCATTATTGGAATGATCCGATTGTATAAAATGATCCGACTCGGGTTGTTGCTCTCCACATACCACCTTATCTACGGTAATAGCATCCAGCTTTATACGTACTTCTTCCTCCTGCTCTATTCTTTTCTGCATATTCTTTACTTCGTCTGTGGTTGCTTGTGCCCAATAAAGTATATAGCGTGATTCGTGTAAGCGGAAAAACGGGATTAACTCCATTCCATCACCATACTTATCGGGATAAAGCCCAGATAGATGGAACGTAAGAGACTTCCCCTCCACAGGTTTTATCAATGATTCTATCTTATTGGGTTCACTCACTATAATAGGCATATCTTTTATGGGAATTTGCTTTCCATGTGCTATATGTCCGCCACGGCTATCATCGGCAAATAAGCCTTCCATATCCTCTGTGCCTGCTTTGGCTGCTAATACAATAGGACCGTAAAGAATAGAATAGTAGTTTGACTTATCAGGTAATTGCTCTAATTTTATGTGCATAGGCATTTTCATTGTTACCTTATCGCCTTTCTTCCATTTCCGTTTAATTGCTATATAAGTTGCAGGCTCTTGCGAAAGAGGGTAATCTTTGCCGTTTATCGAAATTTTCAAAGCCCCTTTTTCTACCCATTCAGGATATCTTAATTGTAAGGTAAAGATCTTATCCTTATCGGGATTCACTGTCAAATGTGTTTCATCCTCATCTGGAAACTTATTCTGCTGTATTATTTCCGTATTCATAGCCTTCCAATCTAATCGGGAAGGGATGAACAGGTTTACAAACAATTCGTTTTCAGTATGTGCGTAAATCATTTCGCCATACTTCGCATGATTCTCGAGACCTGAACCCACGCAACACCAGAAACTAGTTTGTGGCTGTGAATATACGCGGTAATGTGCCGGACGCATCTGTGTAAAATATACAAACCCTCCCTGAACGGGATTTTGTGTAGAAAGAATATGATTGTATAACGCACGCTCGTAGTAGTCCACATATTTTTCATCCTTCGATGTTCCATAAAGCATTTTGGTCAAACGTAACATATTGTACGTATTACAGGTCTCAGGGCCTTCTATGCTTTTTACCATCTTCGAAAAATCGCTTGTCGAATTAAAATGCTCGCTCACACTATTTCCTCCTATTGATACAGAACGCTTTTCAACGACTGTTTGCCAGAAAAAACGAGCGGCTTCCGACCACGATTCATTATTTTCGAGATCGGCAATACGTTTAAATCCTAACACTTTAGGTATTTGTGTATTGGCATGCATACCTGTCAACTTATCTTCATGCTGAAGCAGAAAATCGAGAATCTGTCGATGTGAGAATTGATGTGCCAATTTCAGATAATCACCATTACCTGTAATGGCTGCCGCATCAGCAAATGTTTCGTTAAGGCCTCCATGTTCGCTTCGAAGCATATCCTGAATTTGCTCTTCCGATAATCCGGATACGAGATCAACAGCCCAGTCTGTCATCTTTATGAGCATATCTTTCGCCATATTGTTATCAGCATAAAGATAAGCATCACGCAATCCGGCATAAGTTTTATGTATATTATATAGAGGAACCCATTTGTCATTGAGACTGAAACTTGCAGCTCTTATATTTCCGGCAGCTACCTCTTCCCATATCGCTTTCCCTCCCGGAACTCCGCCTATGTACCCATCACCATTCTTGTCCTGACAGTGTTTCAACTCATCAATCATATAATCGAGCCGTTGTTTTATCAACAAATCTCCTGTTGATGCATACATCATAGAAAGAGCCGAAATATAATGTCCACCAATATGCCCATCTAACCCTGTGTTTTCCCAATTTGTATAACTTTCGGCTTTAGGTATAAGACCTGCCTCGCGTAAAAAAGGAGCAAGTAATCTATCGGCATCTAAAGCCAATAAATACTCTTTATCTAACTCCTGGGCATGTTTAAAGGGACTTTCTAAAAGTCGAATATCCTGTAATTTAAAATACTCTACTTCTCGTTGTGTTTGTGCCATAGCAGACGACAGATAAAGAAGTGCTAGGATAAATAAGACCTGTTTCTTCATGTTTTTTTATTTAAGGCTATTTTAGAAAATAGTGCTAATAAAATGCAATATACTATTTTTATCCTTCCGACTGATTCATTCCATCCAATGTCTTTATAGTTCCATCGGGGTTGTATTCTAGTTCTACAACTTTCATACTGCGGAGCCATGTTTTTCCTCCCGAAGGAACACTATCATGATAGAATAAATACCACTTGCCATTATATTCTACTATAGAGTGGTGTGTTGTCCAACCTACAACGGGAGTCATTATCACGCCTTGATAAACAAACGGACCATACGGATTGTCGCCTGTTGCATAACAAAGGTTGTGCGTATCACCTGTTGAATACGAAAAATAATATTTCCCATTGTATTTATGCACCCACGATGCTTCGAAAAATCGACGTTGAGTATCACCTTGTAACAAGGGTTTGCCATCTTTATCCTTGATAACAATATCACGTGGTTGTTCGCCAAACTCCATCATGTCATCACTCAATTGTGCAATTTTAGAACATATCGAAGGTTCATCATCGGCAGGAGTAGCAGCAGATTCTAATGCCTTATTGTTACGATAACGTTGCAACTGACCACCCCAGATTCCACCAAAATACATATAATGTTTACCATTATCTTCGAACACGCACGGGTCTATACTGTAACTGCCCAACATAGGATGCTTCTCCGAAATAAAAGATCCATAAGGTTTGTCACTAATAGCTACTCCGATTCGGAAGATATCATTACGATCTTTCAACGGAAAATACATATAATATTTACCATTTTTAAAAGCTACATCCGAGTCCCATAATTGCCTACCTGCCCAAGGAATATCTTTAACGGTAAGCACGACACCATGATCGGTAACCTCTCCGTTTATATCTTGCATCGAGAATACATGGTAATCTTTCATATTGAAGTGATCGCCATTATCATTCTCCTCTACTCCACTTTCCCAATCGTGAGAAGGATATATATACAATTTACCTTCGAACACGTGAGCTGCGGGGTCTGCCATATAATCGTTGGGAACAAGGTATCTGGGGCTTCTCGTTGTGTTTGCTCGATTATTACCTTTTTTCAGATCGGCGTCTGCCATCTTTATAATCTCATCAATAACAGGTTTAGCTTTGTGTTGTCGGTCGAAGAGTAACGGATAATCGGTACGCCCGTGTATGGGCCAGTTGTTCTTCCATGAATCGCCATCCGACAATCCCCACAACGTTACTCGATTGATGACGTTAGAGTGTTTCAGAAAGAGTGCGAAAAAATCACCCATACGCTGATTCCATTTCTCGGACACATCATTAGGTAATCCTTTAGTGTAGGGATCAAGCTCTTTTTTATAATCGAAATTTGCCGAAACCTCAGCTCCTACATTTTCACGAAAAGGAAGTACCGATATATCAAGTTCTGTTATCATTACTTTGGCTCCTGTTGAAGCAAAAGCAAGTATGCTTTTTTCAAACTCTTGCATCGAAGGGTGTTCTAATCCTAGGTGTCCTTGCATTCCTATACCATCCACTTTTATACCTTGTGATTGTAATTTTTTCACCAGTGCAACTACTGAATTGCGTTTACCAGGGGCAGCCATCGAAAAATCATTGTAATATAATTCTGCATCGGGGTCGGCGGCACGTGCAAACTGAAAGGCGAGACTTATAAAGTCTTCTCCTATGATATTATAAAATTTACTCTTTCTGAAAGTACCGTCGTCTAAAATGGCTTCATTGACAACATCCCATCCTTTTACACGTCCTTTGTAACGGGATACTACGGTGGTTATGTGATTCTTCACGCGTTCTATCAGGACTTCTCTCGATACCTCTTTTCCGTCTTTATCGGTAAAAAACCAACGGGGGGCTTGTGAGTGCCAGATGAGTGTGTGCCCGATTATCTTCATTTGGTTTTGTTCTCCAAACTCTACAAACTTATCGGCATCTTTAAACATAAACTTCCCTTCCTCGGGTTGTAGCATCGCACTTTTCATGCAATTTTCGGCGACAATAGAATTGAAGTTCTTCTTTATAATCTTTGTGGCAGTGACATCTCTCTCCCATATCTGTTGAAGGTTCAAAGCAACTCCTATATTAAACTTGTCTTTGAGTGCATCTTTTAGTGCGGGTTCTTTTATTCCCTCTGCTCTGGCAGTAAAAAAACCTCCGAATAGGGCTAGGCAGAGAAACAACCTCGTGAACATGAAACGCGAAAGGTGAGTACATTTTCTTTTCATAAATTTATATTGTTTGATTTTATAATTTAAAGTTGTTATTCTATGAGGAACGATTTGTGTGAAAATTTTGGATAAACTAAAGTATAGCGAAAGATATAATTGAAGAAACTATATTGTTTCAGATGTTTTGCAGTGCGTTACATACTATTATTAATGTGTAACATTCATCGTATTCTTCAGAGCTTTATACCTCTGGATTCACTTAAGTATTTATACAATACAGTTTATTACTTCAAGATTAATAAAAAGCCAGCATAAGGACGAAAGGCTATACGCCCCTATGCTGGCTCATCTGATTATTGAATATTATTCTTCAAAAGTTAGATAGTTTCCGAATTATTTGGATACATAGTCAGGGGTTATTATCCTGTATTTTCCGCTCAGGTGCATCAGGCTGAACAAATACAACAGCCCATCGTAGTATGGGTCGAAATAACCATCGTCGTAAGGTTCGAGCTTGGCATTCCATAGAGCATGGACAAAATCCATATTTTTATCGTCCGCATTCATTGTATCGGTAGTGGCAAGAGTAGCCACCAGCCCGATTGAATGCCTCAACCCTTCGGTATCGCCAGCCTTAAGAATAAAGTCGGGTCGCGAGCCATCGAGGTTAAACTGATCCTCGTAGGTATCTATGCCCTTCGATCTGAAAAATTTCTGAATGCATGCTGCATAATCTTCCTGCCACTCTTTATCTTTTCCGTACCAATTGTAATCCATCGCAATATTCATAGGCACTCTCCACGAATCATAGCGAAATGCGGCAGGCATCCACGATGTGGAATGCGGTTTTCCGCTAAATTCGGTATAATCGGCATTCAACCCGGTGATCGGATGGCACGCCCTGTGGAGGAAAACACGAGCCGTATCGGCACAATCCCGGTAAAACTGTTCATGCCCGTCTTTAGCGTATTCTGCCCATATTTCTAAAAAAGCAGGCAAATGATACGATGGATCTGTCCAGTTATAGGCATCGCCTTCGGGAACAAATGTTATTTGCTTGTGTTCGGTATTGATAAGGTTACGGATATTTCCTGTTCCGTCTTTTTTCCACATATTGTCCAATATTCTGCGTGCTTCGCCATAATAATCAATGCCGGTGTTGTTTCCCCATCTGTTAGATGCAAATAAAAGGGCAGTAACATAATACAATTCGCCATCCGAAGCCGATCCTTCGGAGTTTCGTTTCATCTTTGCAGGATCGAAACTCCAGGCAAAATATCCTTCCCTAGCTCCATCCTGATGCTGATGATAGGTTTTAGACCATCGCCAGATACGATCAAAAACATTTTTCTTGTTAAGCTGAACGGCAACCATCATACCGTAAGAGAGACCTTCGGTGCGTGCATCGTGGTTTTTAATGTCTGAGACATACGCCATAGAGTCGCCCACCTCGAAGTAAATGGGGTTATCTCCTTCAAAAAGATCTTTATAAGCTTTCTCTACTTTAGCGTCTATATCGGATTGGGCATATCCGGCTTCCTGAAAAACATTCCGGTATGTACCTGTATGATAAGCACCTTTGTTAGTCTGTCCTATGATACTGATGTTTACACAACAAAACGTCAGTAGAAAAAAAGCGATTTTTATATTCTGATTCATCGTTATTAGATTTATGCTGTCATCAATTTTCAACGTTTTCATCTATCGGAATATTACTGTATTCTTCTATCAACCGAAGTGTTACAGGCTTAAAAAGCAGTTGCGAAAACATATATAAGTTTTGCTTCCAGACCTTAAAGTCGTGGTATCCTCCGGGTATTACCTGATATACATGAGGTACTTGATTGGCTGTAAGATAATCGTGTGTGCGTTTACTGAAATTTATTAAGTTATCCTGATCTCCGCACGAGATCCACAACAGTTTCAATTTCTCTTTGGCTTCTGTCGGATCAGGCATCAACAATTGGGGTTCTTTGGTATTAGGAGCGGAAGAAAAGCCTCCTACCCATGCAAATTTATCGAGATTACCCAACCCGAAATTTAAGGACTGCCCTCCCCCCATCGATAATCCGGCAATGGCCCGGTCTTCACGGTTGCTGATGGCTGAGTAATTTTTCTCGATAAAGGGTATGAGATCGTTGATTAAATCTTTTTCGAAAACGGAAAATGCTTCTACCTTATCCTTGTCGAAGATATTGCCCGTAGCCCTGTCGTCTTTCATTGCACGTCCGTTGGGAAGCACAACTATCATGGGAATTATTTTTTTATCGGCATACAGGTTGTCGAGAATCACTTGAGGCTGCCCGTTTGTGAACCATTCCTTTTCGTCTCCACCTATTCCGTGCAAAAGATAGAGTACAGGATATTTTTTGTCTTTCGAATATCCGGGAGGTGTATAAACAAGGGCCCTTCGGTTTGTTCCTACGGTTGCCGAAGAGTACTCGATGGTATCTATCTTCCCTTCTTGAATACCGCTTCGCAGCATATCGTAACCGTCGGGTGCATTTTTGAAATTCTGGCTATACATATTAATATATGTACCTGCAACAAAGAGGCATAACAGAAGTAACTTCTTCATCGTATTTTTATTTTTTAATGGTTGTGAATAATATTAGAGTTTTTATGCGAATCAGTAGTTGGATTGTCTCTAAAAAACGCTCTATTTTCTTTTTTTACTGACGCACCTCTATCGAGGTTTGTCTTTCATTTTGCCTTGATGCAAAACGAAACAAAAGATCAAGACTGAGCCTCCTTGCCCGACCCGATAGGTGCTTGAAAGCGAAAACAAAAAAATACTTTCTTGATTGATTTCTTTTTGTTTTTTACGCTTTCTTCTCACATCGGGTACCCCGTGCAACCGGCAAATGTCGGAGAACCTGACGGGCGTAAGCAAAGCCGACATTTACTTCGGGGGTGAGGTATCCGTTCAACGAAGCAGTCGATAAGAATAAAATACAAAAAGTCCGACAGGACGGCTTATTTTATTCCGATGGCAAGTTGCTAACGGATCACACCCGTAAGTGGTCGGCAAAAGACTTTTTGATTCCTTTTAACCCCACCCGTCCTCCCCACAAGGGAGGAGTCAATTGGCTTCCCCTCTTGTGGAGGGGATAGAGGGGAGGTGGCAAAAGGGACACAAACAATCTTTGATTGTGCGTAGTATTAATAACTTTAAAGAGCATTTTTTAGAGACAATCCAACTACTGATTGCAATTATATGTAAGCATTTTGCCGACTGTCATTAGAAGATTATACAGCCGGCAAAACATATTACACAGGTTTTAATTTGCAGAATTACCTTTCATATTGCTATTTGTAGAGAGCTCGGACGAAGGTATAGGCATTCTCAGATGTCTTTGATAAGTGAATGGAATAGTTCCTGTCAGTCCCGTTTGCTCCACTTGCAGAGCATTTTTGTTCTTCAAATTATCCAGTATCGACGATGCATCGGGGTCGTTGGGGTTGTTATACCAACGCATGAGATTGAAAAAACACCAGCCTTCCCAATACAATTCAGCCGAATATTCGTGCTTCAACAGGCGGCGAACGGTATTTATTTTTATGCCTTCACACACTACTTGTCCATTGGCAGACACCACTCGTCCCAATGTAGGAGCCTTCGAAATCAGTTGTTCTGCCGTAGGCAGATTTCCTGTTCCTGTGGCATAAAACATACCTTGATCGGCTTCCGTAGCGTTAAGCATTTTTTTATTGGCTCTTTCACGTACTTTGTTTATATAGGTAAGTGCTGTGGCTTCGTCTCCTGTTTCGATAGAACATTCGGCATACATCAACAGTACATCGGCATAACGAATCAGACGGTCGTTTATACCACTCTTTCCGGCATCGTTTACATATTCATCTTCACCATATTTACGTACTCCAAACCACTTGCCTTTCCATTCATCGAAAGTTCCTCCACTGAACAAGATATTATGACCGATCCATGCACCCGATTTTCCTTTATACTTTGCACCGTCGGGTATCCATAGACCTTGATATGCACGAGGATCGATTATTTTTCCGTTTGCATCTTGTTCAAACTCATTGTATAACGCCAAAGATGGTTGCCCGTTCCACCAGCGACCCGATTCGCTTGAGTTGGGAGCGGTCAACTCTATTTGTCGCCATGTATTCTGACCGCTTATAGTCCAAGTGCCTATGTCACCGTTTGCTACCGGATTAAATCCGTCGGTATCGGTGCTTCTCGAAAACTGTACTTCAAATATCGATTCTTTATTGTTTTCGTTAGCTTCCGAACCGTTATCTCGATAGTTGTTTATTAATTCGTATTCGTTAGAGTCTATAATCTTTTTTAAGGCTTCTTTCGCCAAAGCCCACTCCGCATCACCGGCTTTAGCCGTTGCATCAAGAATAGGGCGAGCCATGTATGCTTTTGCCAAATAGGCAAAGGCTGAGCCTTTGGTGGCTCGTCCAAGATTTTCGGGGTCTGTGTATACAATCGAACGTACAGGTAAGAGATTGGCTGCTTCTTTGAAATCGCTTATCATATTTTGATAAATAACTCCGGGACTGGAAGGACCGAGCTTAAAGTCGGCTCCGCCGGTGGTAGTGTAATTACGATCGGGAATGGCATCTCCCCAGAAGTAAACGAGATAAAAACGACTTAGTCCTCGTAAAAATATGCTTTCTCCCATCAAGCGGTCGTATAACGCTTTGTCTTCGGCATTGTTCAGGTCGAACGCTCCGTCCTGATTGATCTTTAATCTTTCTATCGCAAGATTGGCAGCATATTGGAGTACAAACATATCCTGATAAGACAGCGACATAAATTCATTATCGCCCTGCACCACAAATTGAGATATGTTGGCAGAAGCAGTCTCTCCGGCAACCGCTCCGCTCGTATATGTATATTCATCGCTGCGGGCATTGAGCATGAACGGCATACAGCGTGTCCATCCTCCGCCACGTTGCATAATATTGTATGCTCCGTTGACAGCCCCTATCAGATTTTTTTTCGTATTATAAAAATTAGCATCGCTCTCCGCCATTGGATTTGTATAATCCATATTGGGTTGGCATCCGGGGAATACCCATGCAGTTACTATTATAATAACTGCGATATATAATCTTATTCGTTTCATGTTATGTTGATTTTAAGATTTACATTAGAATGTTAACTGTATACCTGCGAAAAACTCACGTTGACTCCAGTAAGTGTTTGACGAATAGTATACTGTACCATCGACACCCCGATCGAGGGTAGTACCACCGTTGGGCACTTGAGGGTCGAACATCGAATACTTTGTAATTGTAAACGGATTTTTCACTCCTGTAAAAAGACGCAATTGTTCTACCGACAAGTTTTTCAATTTGTTTTTAGGGAAAGTGTAACCTAAAGTGATACGATTGCAACGCAGGTAAGAACCGTTTTCGATGAAATAGTCCGATGCATTTTGATGGTTGTTATTCGGATCGTTAAGTACGGCACGTGGCACAGAAGTGTTGGTATTGGCAGGCAAAGTTATTGTTTCGCCTCCTGCGGTAGTGAAAGTGAGGTCTCCGGCTCTGAAACGATCGTTCATGTCGGTCATCTGATTTTTTGCCGCAAATCCGCCCAGTAAAGTCGATTTCCAGTTAGTAATGCGAATCAGTAGTTGAACTTTTCCGCTGATTTGTTTAGTTAAAATGTTTATAATCAATAAAATAAGCGATTGATTATTTGCTCAATCTCTTGAAAATCATTAACTTAAAAGAATAATCCCCATTATTTTTCAGTTATGATTCCCAAGAAGAAAGAGCTTAAACTGATAAA
>NZ_QICL01000005.1 GCF_003201355.1 Indolivaga alginatilytica | reverse complement strand
TTCAAATATGGACTCGATTATATTTTTGAATACCTTTACAAGGCTTATTACAAGCAGAATATAGACCCGTGTAAATTTTTGTCATGTACTGAGCAAAAGTAACACTTTTTTACTCACTTATTTTCTCCTTATCGACTGATGACTGATCCTCGCATTAATAGATAAAATGATTACTGATTTGCTCTATTAATTATTTATAGCTAGCCAAAGCCATAAAAAGGTCTGCGACCTTAAATAAAGTTGAAAACAGGATAGAATAAAATATACCACAAGTAAGGTATTTTGTATTTGGTTAACAAGTAATAAATTTGTATTGTAAAATTACATGAAAATTAATAGCCGATAATAAAGTTAAACTTGTGATGCGAAATATACTTTCAAATACTACTTTCAGATTATTCTTAGCTGTACTTATAGGATTACTGATCGGGCAAGTAGCCAGTAAAGAGGTAATCAGTATTATTCTACCTTTAAAGCATGTATTGGGGCAAATTATATTTTTCCTGATCCCTCTCCTCATATTTGGATTTATTACTCCATCAATTACACGTTTAAAGAAGAATGCATCGAAATTATTAAGCGTGTCATTAATCCTGGCTTATGTATCGTGTATCGGCAGTGCATCCTTAGCCGCTGTAGTAGGCTACAAAACAATCCCCCTCTTAAATATTGCTCCCACTACGGAGACATTAAAAGAGCTTCCCGAAATGATATTCAGATTGGATATTCCTCCTTTGATGTCGGTATTAAGTGCATTGGTTTTAGCATTTATGCTGGGATTATCTATTATCTGGACCAAAGCCGATAAAATAGAGAGTGCATTATACGAATTTCAGAGTCTCGTATTCACGATGGTGAAAAAATTCTTAATCCCCATATTACCGCTGTTTATAGCTACAAATTTTAGCGTATTGGCTTATGAGGGAGCATTGGCTTCGAGGCTTCCGATCTTTTTTGCAATACTGATTATTACTATCTTATGCCATATTACATGGATGGTGATTCTTTACAGCTCGGCCGGAATATATTCAGGAAAGAACCCGTGGCAGGTTCTTAAATATTATGGTCCGGTAGTACTTACTGCTCTAGGTACTCAATCTTCAGCCGCTAGTCTGAGTATTGCCATAGAACAAACTAAAAAGAGCCCCGTACTGAGAAACGATGTGAGAGACTTTTCCATTCCTCTGTTTGGAAATATACATTTTGTCGGCTCTATTTTAGATGTTGTCTTTCTTTCACTTGCTGTGTCTCAGTTATTATACGGCACTATGCCGGGGCTCGATAAGATGCTAATTTTCATACCCTTGCTTGGTATTTTTGCGATTGCGGCACCCGGATTGCCCGGTGGAACTCTCATCACTTCATTAGGATTGATTCATGTCGTATTAGGAATTGACGATGCAGGAACAGCATTAATGATATCTATTTTTGCTCTATTAGATAGTTTTGGTACTACCCATAATATCACGAGTGATGGTGCACTTACTCTTTTTCTCAGTTCGTATGCCGACAAGCACAAGATAACCAGTTCTGAAATTGCAGAGAGTTAATATACCCCTACAGATAAAATACATTAAAAAGGATAGTCATAGAAGAGAAATCTTCCGACTATCCTTTTTAAGTTATATTCATGAAACAACTTGAATAACAATTATAATGTCGGAATAACAGGCTTGATACTACCATCCTCGTTAAACTCCATCTTGTCTATACAAACCTCCCGATGAAAACCGGCGGCATCGCCCATCTTAATTCCATTAGGACGGTTAAAACGGTGGTATACAATATACCACTCATCTTTCTCGGGAATCTGTAGAACTGAGTTATGCCCTGTTCCGTAAATACCCTTTGAAGGGTCTTTTGCCAGAATCAGGTTGTTTTCAGGAATAGTTAATGGTCCTGTAGGCGATAAGGAAGTTGCATAGCGTACCCTGTAATTTTCACTGCGGGTATCGTCCTCCGACCAGAGGAAATAGTAAAGCCCGTTACGGTAAAAAACATAGAGTGATGGTGCACTTACTCTTTTTCTCAGTTCGTATGCCGACAAGCACAAGATAACCAGTTCTGAAATTGCAGAGAGTTAATATACCCCTACAGATAAAATACATTAAAAAGGATAGTCATAGAAGAGAAATCTTCCGACTATCCTTTTTAAGTTATATTCATGAAACAACTTGAATAACAATTATAATGTCGGAATAACAGGCTTGATACTACCATCCTCGTTAAACTCCATCTTGTCTATACAAACCTCCCGATGAAAACCGGCGGCATCGCCCATCTTAATTCCATTAGGACGGTTAAAACGGTGGTATACAATATACCACTCATCTTTCTCGGGAATCTGTAGAACTGAGTTATGCCCTGTTCCGTAAATACCCTTTGAAGGGTCTTTTGCCAGAATCAGGTTGTTTTCAGGAATAGTTAATGGTCCTGTAGGCGATAAGGAAGTTGCATAGCGTACCCTGTAATTTTCACTGCGGGTATCGTCCTCCGACCAGAGGAAATAGTAAAGCCCGTTACGGTAAAAAACATAAATAGCTTCACGAAAAGTTTTATCAGGAGTCATCACCTTTACAGTATTCTTTTTGATAGATATCATGTCTTTATTCAGTTCGGCTACAGCCATATATCCATTTCCCCAATAAAGATAGCTTTTACCTGTTTTCGGATCGGTAAATACATCGGGGTCTATTTCCTGTCCACCTTTCACACCTTCGGGTTTAAAATCGATAAGAGCTTTTCCCGAATCGACAAAAGGACCCGCAGGATCGTCAGCTACAGCTACCCCTATTTTTTGTGCTGCTGTAAAATAATAATAGTATTTGTATGTATCCTTTATTTTCTTTTCAACTATACATGGAGCCCAGGCATTACGATCTGCCCACGATACATCTTTTTTCAAGTCAATAATAACACCTTCATCTTTCCAGTCTTTTAGATTCTCCGATGAAAATGTTTTGAAATAATATCCGCTCCAACCATCAAAACCGTCACTTGTGGGATAGAGATAATATTTATTCGTCTTATTTGAATACAAAATGTCAGGATCGGCATAATAACCTTCGAGTACAGGGTTGTTTGCTACAGGCATTTCAAAACCTTGAGGAATACCCCATTTATCCGTTAAAGCTTTCATTTCCCGTCGGGTAATCGGAATTACCGAGCCATGACGTGGATGGAAATCCATAGAAATACCCTGATCTATCACCTTAAATACATCGAGATCTTTGCTTTCACAGAATTGATATTTACCCTTCATATATACATCATACATCATTATATATGTATCATTATTGATCAATTTGAAAACACCGGAACCTTCCACGGCATCACGGGTTTGTTGTTTATAACCCGGTTGTTCGATCCATTTACCCGATGCCAAGGAATCGGTCAATGCCAGCTTAATTCCATTACCGTGTCCTTCGGTTTTATAGAATAGATGGTAAATTCCGTTCTTATTTATTATATCTCCATCAATACTCGATTTTCTGCTTTTAGGTAAAAAAAGTACTTTAGGTTCTCCTTCTAAATCGGTAAAATCTTTATTGGCATAAGCATAGTAGATAATGTCAGGACCATTTTCATGTTGCATAGACCAATAAATCATATACTTACCCGCTTCTTTATCAAATATCGTCTGCGGAGCCCAAACACGCTTAAGATTTTCTTGCCCCGAATACTTTTTCTGGATATTAACCACATTGGATGTCCAGTTTATTAAATCATTGGATTTGAGCAATACCATGGCACGATTCGAATCCCAACCTTTGGAAGAAGTCATATCGGTAAGTACCATATAAAAAGTCCTGCCATCCTCACCCCGAAGGATATGAGGGTCACGCACTCCACCCGTCGAACTTATCTTTTTGGAGTCGAGTACGGGGTTATTATTGTTTAGAGTCCTGTAATTATATCCATCTTTGCTAATGGCATAACATACAACTTCATCTTCGACATTATTGCCTTTAAAGTAGGCAAACAAATATCCTGCATAATCTTTTTCCGCAGGGCGGGATATATACTCCTGAGCAAAAATAGATGCTGAGAAGGATAAAAACAGGTTAATCCATAAAATAAGTCTAATCTTTTTCATTATTAAATTATTTTGTTTGTATTCGTATTACAGTAAATGAATAAGCAGGCAATTTACAGGTCGAAACAGTACTTATATCTATTGTTTCCTGAACAGGCTTAGCTTGCTTATCATCGGGTTTACCACTTAGCACGGTCTTTACAGCCAACGGTTTTAGATTATCGATACCATTTAAATCCAATGTTATATTTACCTCTTTGGGCAGGAGGTTTATTAGTTTAACAATAATATCTCCTGTTTTATCATCACGGACAATCGATTTTGCTATTCTTTTTGTTACAGCATCCCAATCGGTCGAAAATTCAATTTTACTTGGTAAATACTCGTTTCCGGAATTTTCCCCATATAATTTCTGAACATAATAACCTACAGTTGGCTTTACCTCTGTATTATTAAAATAAATCAGATCGGGATTCCATTGAGTATGGTTTTCCTTAGCCAGTAAAGGAGCGTAAGAGGTCATAGCTACTATATCTCCGTTACGCTCTATATTAGCCAGATGAAATGCCTCGGCAAGTGCTGTTTCTACATTATTGGGTCTTCCCGGCAGATGTGCAGCATATTCTCCCAAATATACTTTTGCCTTCGAACGATCGTATTTATCATAAAAATCCTGATTATGGATATACCAGCCCGGAGGATTGTAATAGTGCTCGTCTATCATTTCCACCCCTAATTTTGCAGCAATTTTCCAGCCTTCTACATAATCGGTACCCTCATAGAATGGTCCTGCTGTACCGATCACAACCATTTCAGGGTATTTCTTTTTGATTGCATTATAGATCATAGTGAATCGTTCTTCAAATATGTCTGTAATCAGGTCTTCATTTCCAATGCCAATATATTTCAGGTTAAACGGGGCAGGGTGTCCTGCTTTGGCTCGTTTACTACCCCACTCTGTTTTTACATCTCCATTGGCATACTCTATAAGATCAAGTATTTCCTGTATGTATTCATCCATTTGTGACATTGGTATTCCTCCCTGCTGCCCTGCTATCCTACACTCATTGTGTCCTGAATTTTGGCAAGGTACGCCTGCCGCCAGTACAGGAACGGGTTCGGCTCCTATATCTTCACAAAACTGAAAATATTCGAAATAACCAAGTCCCATACTTTGGTGATATCCCCAAAGATTTCGTTGTGGCTTACGGGTTTCTAACAGACCTATCGTATTTTTCCAACGGTACATATTATCTAATCCATCTCCATGAGCAACACATCCTCCCGGAAATCGTACAAAACGAGGTTTCATGTCAGCTATGACTTGAGCCAAATCAGCTCTCAAACCATTTTGATGTCCTTTGAATGTTTTTTGAGGAAACAACGAAACCATATCCAGATCGACCCTTCCCGTTTGTTGAGGAATAATCTCTATTCGGGCATCATTGATTGTTTTATTTGCGGTTAATACAACCGTATACTTTTGCCAATCGCCGGATATTGACTTTGTAGATGTCTCTCCACATACTTCGCCATTCTTACCGATCAACCGAACTAGTAGTTTTCCTCTTTTTGATTCGGGAGAACGTGCAAAGACCGAGAAATCATATTTTTCTCCTGCTTTGACAGGAATGCCATCAAATCCCTCATTAATAATTCCGGCACCTGTGCCTGTTATATTCAGAACTGCATAATGTTTATTATTCGGATGTATAGGTGCAAGAGTATCAACGGTTAATGTTCCCTGATCTCCATTCACAATCCATGCTTTAGTATTATTCCAGCTTTTATCGCCTCTTCTTTCCCCCATATTATATTCAAAACCTCTGTTCTGTATTAATTCCGCATACAAACCACCATCGGCAGCATAATTAATATCTTCGAAAAAAATACCCATCATCAAGTCACTTATTCTTTTACCATCTGAGGCACTCAGTGTAATTTTAGCTTCCACAGGCTCCAGTGATGAGAATCTGAGAAGATCATCGCCCGAATTTTCAGCATATATTTTATTCTTATAAGCCGACAATTGCTGAGCTTTTATCAATCCGTCGACAATATTCCAAGATACTTTATGAATAGTCCCGATTTCCTCATTGCCCGAGACGATAATCGTTTGCCTTAAATCGGGGATAGATGAGTGTTTCGCTTCCGACAATTTTTCAGATTGTGTATAGGCTTTAAAATTGTCACTCGTTACAAAGTATTTTTCTTTGAGCGAATTATCTTCGCTTGTCCATATTACTATATATTTTCCGATACTCTTGTCATATGATATGACAGGAGAAAGGCAATTCTTTTCGGTTATTACAGGATACGACTGGGATTCCCAATAGATAAGGTCTTTCGACTGTGTATGGGCAAATGCTCCATCCCTTTCGTTTAAACTCCAGATGCAATGCCATAAACCTTGCTTATCGAGAAAAAGATAAGGGCTGAACATTTTTTTTTCTGCTCCCCAAGGGCCATAATCAGATTTAAGGAAACTATGTTCCGAGCCAATCGGATGCCAGCTTCTCTGATCGAGGCTCCATGCAAAATGAAGACCGTTGTGATTGTTATTCCGAACTGTTGCATATGCAAAAATATAAGCCGAATCGGGCTCGTTCTTTATTTCATAGCTATTTGAATATGCAGAATGAAAGAGAAACTGCATAATAATGATTAAGAAAATTGATCTTTGCATCGTCATTAAATATTTAAGGTTCAAATGAAATTTGTCATTTACTATCGTAAAATCTCCCTTGATAAAGATAATATCCTTTTTAGAAAATAAATTGATAATCGTGTTTCCATTTATATTTTAGTTATCAGATTACAATACTTATCTGCTCGTAACTTATAACTAATACGAATCAGTAGTTGACTGGTCTCTAAAAAAACGCTCATTTAATTTATTAATTTCCTACGCACAATCAAAGATTGTTTGTGTTCCTTTTGCCCAAAGCCGCAAAAGGAACCAAAAAGTCTTTGCCGACCACTACGGTGGTGATCCGTTAACAACTTGCCGTCGGAATAAAATAAGCCGTCCTGTCGGACTCTTTACATTTTATTCTTATCGACTGCTTCGTTGAACGGATGCCTCACCCCCGAAGTAAACGTCGGCTTTGCTTACGCCCGTCAGGCTTCCGACCTTGGCGGTTGCACGGGGTACCCGATGTGGGAGGAAAGCGTAAAAAACAAAAAAGAATCAGTGTTAAACGTATTTTTTTGTTTTCGCTTTCGGATCACGTATCGGGTCGTGCAAGGAGACACAGTCTTGATCTTTTGTTTCGTTTTGCATCAAGGCAAAATGAAAGACAAACCTCGGCAGAGGTGCGTCAGTAAAATGAGCGTTTATTACCGCCTATTCAACTACTGATTCGCATAATTAAGTTAACTATAAAAAGGTCTGAGACCTTAATTCAAAAATACAAGCACAGCCTGACTCTTTGTATTCGAGAAAGGCTGTGCGTATCATCAAGTTATTTTAAACTAATTTTCTGAATTTGCGTATAATAAAATTCACTTGAAACTGTCGACCGGACACCAACACGGGCAAACAAATAATCCTGACCAACCAGATTTGCGGGTATTTCGGCAGCAAGAGTAGCTTCCTGACCAATTGTTATAGTCGATAGAGTCGCACTCACAGCTTTTTCATTTTTATTTTGATCTGTGAGTATCGATTTACCCAAATATAACCTGACCTCTGCGACATTGGCTGATGCAAGTATTTTATCAATGGTAAATTTTGCTGTAATAGTACCGCTTCCCTTTTGGAAACTTTCGTTTTTAATAATAAAATAGGGTTTTACCGGTATATCTACTACAGCCTTATTTTTAACATTCACAATAATGGTATCGTTTGGCTGATCTTCCCACGGAGCCCCTCCTCTACGCACTACTTTATACTGACCGTCAAACAAAGTCACCGAATAAGTGCCATCGTGAGCAATGTATGCAGTAAAACTCTTTTTCACAGCATAACCATCCTGCCATATGTCTAATCGCACAGCATTTGTACGGACGCCAACGGGATTACCTTCATATACGATTTTACCGGACAGCGTCGATTCGGGTTCATCGTAATTATCATAGCCACATCCGGTAAATACAAGGCTGCAAATACATATAATGAATAATATACTCTTTTTCATAACTATAATATTAATGGAAAGGATTCTTAACTAATTTCGGGTTGTTATTAAGTACGTTCTGATCGATTGAAGAATAGTAATTTGCCATTCGGAAAAATCTGGCTCTTTTAAAGCGATTAGGTCTTATTTTCTCGAACACATATTTATTATTATCCTCATGACCCGGATTTACTATCCTGTAAGGGTATAAGCCATGTACTACGGCATCTTCACTGGTATCACTTCCGTTCCATACTTCATGGGCAATTCTCCAGCGTTTCAGATCGAAATACCTGTGATCCTCAAAGGCTAATTCAACACGGCGCTCATTACGAATAATATCCGTTGTTAAGGTGGTTATACTATTTTCGGGGAAGCCTGCACGTACACGAAGCGTATTTATATAATTCTTTGCATCTGCCTGTTGCAGTTCGAATGCTGCTTCAGCCGCATTCAAATATATCTCTCCCAATCTGAACCAAGGCCACCAGTTCTCGGCAGCTGTTCCTCTGGTACTCGCAGCAGACGCATCACTTACCAATTTACGCAGATAAAAGCCCGTATTACTCACAAACTGTTCATTATCTACAGGACCATCAAACCCTGTCCAAAGACCATTATCAGTGTACTTTGCTCCCAAATTAGGAGAAACACTAAGTCTGTAACTTCCGTTTTCCCAAACTGCTACACCTGCCTGAATATTCACGGGAGTACCCTTAAAGGAAGTTCCTGCATACACAACTGTGCCATATAAACGTGCATCTTTATTTTTGAAAACATCAGATATATTATCATAAATAGTGTAATTACCTTTAGCATCCTTGTTGTGTATAGTACCTTTACTGCCATCCAGATAATCAAAACTTTCGACCAAACTTAACGACGGAGATAAAGTGGATGAACCTTCATTATCTTCGGTAATACTTTTGACAATATTGTCATAAGCGAAGAAATGTATCTTGAGGCTTACTTTAAAGTCTTTAGCAAAAATCACCTCACTGCTACCCTTTTTATTCAGCATATCATAGAAATTGGCTCCTTTATCTGCATTTTCGTTATAAAGCTTGTAACGTGAATCGCTAATAATAGCCTTTGATGCATTTAGAGATTTAGTATAATAATCATTTGCTTTATCTGCGGGAATACCTATTTCGCCCCCGGGTGTAGTAATGGGTGAAGCCATCAGATTGTTGTATTTGGCTATAGAGGCGGCATAAAGCATAGCTCTACTTTCCAATGCCAGTGCAGTATACGTATTTGCTCTGGTTTGACTGTCATTATTATCAGCTAAAAGACTCTTTATCTCTTCCAACTCAGTGTAGATAAAATCATATACCTCATATTCTTTAGAACGGGCAACTTGTAAGGGGGTAGGATCTCCGCTAAAATCGTAAATCAGTTGCTTGGTTACCAACGGAACACCTCCCATACGTTTTACCAACTCAAAATAAACAGAAGCACGTATATATCTCAATTCCGATTTAAAAAGGTTCTTTTGCCCCTCGTCAATACTGACACTGTATTTATCTATATTTTCCAATGCCAGATTGAGGTCTCTTATGAAACCATAATCCCAATATCTGCCATAATCATCGCCGTACTGAAAATCGTTTCGTCCGTTCTGATCATGATGACCCGACCACATCGCATCGTCTAACTCGCTCATGCCTCCTGTATTAAAAACTCCATGAAGACTAGGCAGCCTGTCATAGTAATTTGCCAGTATAGATTTAATAAGCTTCGGATCATTCCAGAGCTGTTCGTCTGTGATGATATTTTGAGGATCTCTTTCCAGCCAGCTATCATGGTTACAGCTAACAAAAAACAGGGAGACAAATATTGATATTTTTATAAATAGATATTTCATAACTATATTCTCTTTTAAAATGTGACATTAAAACCAATCAATACAGTACGTTGCTGAGGATAGGTTACAGCGGCACTTGCTTCGATTTCCGGATCTATCTGATATTTTCCTACATTATCCGCTGAAATCAGGTTAGCACCGTTAACAAACAAGCGTATTTTCTCAGCCCTTATCTTAGTCAGCAGATTTTTAGGCAGGCTATAACCTAATTCCATATTTCTAAATCTTAAATATCGAATATTAGTAAGCCAAAAATCACTGTTTCGGGCATTAGGGCCTGTATTACCATTTCTGATAGCCGGATAATAGCCCGGAATCCATTCACTGTTGGGATCATAAAGGTCGGCACGGTGCCACCTGTCTTCCAACAAGTATTCGGGTGAATTTCCTCCTCCATGAAATGGGTTTCTGAGCTCATAGTTTTGATTCCACGACTGCATGGTTCCTCCGGCAAAGTCGAGGTTTATATCTATACCCTTCCATTCCAAACCAATATGTCCGCCAAATGTAACCATAGGAGCCCAGCCTGTCGGATATCCGATAGGACGTTCATCCATCGAGTTAATAATGCCATCTCCATTCACGTCTTTATATATGAAATCACCGGGTAGAAGCGTACGGTTATTTTGACCATCTATATCAACAGTATAATTTTTGATCTCGTCTTCGGATTGGAAACGACCAACTACCTGATATCCCCACCAGATACCACCCCAACGATCTTCTGTAGACGAGCGATATTCGTCCCATGAATTACCGAAACGAGGCTTGTACGATTTTATTTCTTTATAGCGTGACATAGTAGCATTACCACTTACCGTGTAGTTTACGTTTCCTATTTTATCGGTGTATGTGATTATACCCTCAGCACCGTAATATCCGTTTTCATTCAGATTCTCATTCGGCAACGTATAGCCTATTTCGCTTGGCAAAAGAATATCATATCTTGCAGCCGGTACTCCGGTTCTCTTTATTTTGAAGATATCCGCGGTAATAGTAAGCTTATTATTAAGCATGGCTATATCGATACCAAGATTCGAATTGGTGTTTTTCACCCATGTCAAATTAGTAATAGGTAATCCTCTGGGGCTCACTCCGGTTACGAAATTGCCATCTAAAACAGCATTTCCCTGGTTCCATGTATATCCACCCAGATAGCCGAACATACCTACACCTTGTTCCAATCCGGTTTGACCAATAGAGGCTCTGATCTTCAAGTCGTTTACAGCACCTTTTAGTCCTTTGAAGAATGGTTCGTCCGAAATACGCCAACCCAATGAAGCTCCCGGAAAGAATCCCCATCTTTTACCGGCTGCATATAAATAAGAACCATCGTAACGCCCAAGCAACTCAACCAGATATTTGCCCTGATAGTTGTAATTAAGCCTGCCTATATAACCTGCTCTAGCCTCGTAAGACCAATCATCTCCAAACGAATTCATTTTATCGAATTCTAATGCAGGCAGGTAATTATTGGATGGGTTAGTACCCATCGACAGGTAGTTTTTGTCATAATCCGATCTTTCATAGGCAAGGGTTGCCGAAAAATAATGATTATTAATCTGTTTAGCATAATCCAGTTGGAATTGTCCGTATCTGGAAACAACCTCCCTTTCGGTTTGATATCTCCAACCGGCATCGGAGCCTCCAGTACGATCGTAGCTGTCATTTCCTTTATTATAAGTATATACATCGTAAGTATATTGGAATCCGTCAAATTTATTGTTGGTATAATTGTACGAAACAGTTCCTTTAGCAGAAAGCCCGAAGTCGAATTTATATTGAGCATATAAATTTATATTGGCATTTCGATAAAGGTTGTCTTTATATCCGGCAATATCCCGATGGAATAATGCAGGATTGCGGGAAAAATCGTTCGTATGATTAATATAATTCGGATTATCATTTGCATAAGGCCCTACCGTAGGACGGTTTGAAAACATGCCAAGTATAGCCGCAAAATAACCATCTCCACCCGGAAGACCGACATCCTTGCTATTCTCCTGTTTTCCACTGATCTGTGTACCAATTGTCAACCCCTTAAGTAGTTTAGCCTCAAGATTTGCCTGTACATTAGTTCTTTCATAAGAAAAATCCTCCATAAGAGCATCCTGACCGGTGTTCGAAACCGATAGGAAATAATTGGAGTTCTTGGAGCCTCCGGTCACATTTGCATTAATCTGATACTGAGGTATGTTTTTCCTCATCGTTAGATCATAATAATCATAGCCTTTATATCCGGGTTCAGTACCTGCCTGCCATTTTGCCAATTCTTCGGGGCTATATGTATATTTACTGGGATCTACTCCTGCATTTTGTTCAGCTTCTACCCATCCTCTGGTATATTGTGCCGCACTTGCCATTTTGGGAAACCGGGTTAAGTTTTGCCAGCCATACTGCCCGTTTATATTAATTCTGACTTTTTCGTCATTCTTCCCTTTCTTTGTTGTTACAAGCACAACTCCACTCGCAGCACGCAACCCATAGATAGCAGCCGAGGCATCTTTCAATATAGATATGCTCTCTATATCTTCCAGATTGAGTGAATTGAAAATATCAGTACCCGAAACATTCGACGATTGTACCCAGTCTCCTCCTGTCTGCCCTCCATATGGAATACCATCGATTACAAACAGAGGATTACCCATATTACGAACTTCAAGTACAGCTCCTCTTCCGGGTCTGGCATCTTTTGCCCTTACAGATATTCCCTGTATTCTCCCGGCTAACGCTCCTGCTGTAGTTGTGGAAGCAGTACGGGTCAACTCATCCGATTTAATGTCGCTGACAGCACCTGTCAGATTTCTTTTCGATTGAGTACCATACCCTACAACTACAATGTCTTCTAACATTTTAGAATCTTCTTCCAGAACAATATTAAATTTAGTTTTACCGGTTATCGGTATCTCTTGTGATCTATAACCGATATAGCTGATAGTCAGTATGCCACTATCGGCATTCAATGAGAAATTTCCATCTACATCGGTAACAGTACCGTTAGATGTCCCTTTAATAAGAACACTGACCCCAATTAGTGGATCATTCTTTATATCCACGACCTTGCCCGTGATTTTACTTTGTGCATATACCATTGTTGGGATCAACAACAAAAGGGTGCACATAAAAATAATTTTAAGATGCTTCATAAATATTAATTTTAAAATTAACGAATAGGGTTTATCCTTTTTGTAGTTCGTATTTATTCCTTAAGGTTTCTTTTTTGTGTTCTCCACGGGAGATTATATCTTATATTGGAGAAACGGTTTTTTCATTTTTTGGTAGATTCAATTTGTAAAATTATGTCCATTCTTAGCATTAGTAGCTGATACGAGAGTGATCGAACAGGGTTTGTCTTTATCGTCTAATCTTATTATAAAACTCACACCCGTGATTAATTGCCATGATTAATAATTTAAAGTGTACCGGAAGGTATCCATCAACATTTAATCGCCCCTACATTATAGTAATAGGAATAGATATACACGGAAAGATGAGCAGTTAGCCAAAACTTTTTTTTGTCTTCATGAAATCAGATTTTAAGGTTTATGTAATAATTTAAAGCTTTTTGTAATTATTTCACAAATGTATATAGGGGGAGAGATTATAGACAGGCTCAAATTAGTCATTAATAAACACGGAATCGGTCAATCGCCAGTTTGGCTGTTTATACATGCGGGATAACCGCTACTTTTGATTGAATTATTAGTAATGTATTTAATCTATGAAACCACTTTTCTGGCTTATTTTTATTTTTCCTTTTTTTATACAAGCTCAAAACTTCGATATCAAAAAGCTTGGAATCGAACATGAAATTTCTAATAATTATGTAGTAAGTATAACCCAAGATAAGAAGGGATTCTTATGGTTTGCAACAGAATCGGGTCTTAACCGATTTGATGGCAATAAATTTAAAGTTTATAAAAAAAACAATCCACTGGCTACAAATTGCATAAGTGGGAATGAACTGAACAAAGTATATGCTGATGCATATGACAATCTGGTATGGATAGCAACACAGCGTGAAGGTTTAAATATGTTTGATTGCAACACGGAAACTTTTACCCATTACAGGCATGATGCTAATAATCCATCAGGAATCGTAACCGATGATATTACCGATATTATAAATTCTAAAGACGGCAATTTATGGATATCAACATTTTACAGGGGTATTGAATACTTTAATAAAAAAAACAAAGCATTTGAACATTACAATAAGGTCACTATCCGCAATATGGTCAGTGATAATGTATGGTCGGTAAATGAGGACAATAGAGGTTTTCTATACATTGGCCATGTAACTTCGGGACTAAGTGTTCTTTCATTAAAAGACAAAAGGATAAAAAATTTCAGACATAATCCTCTTGATAATAATAGTCTACCCGGAGACGAGGTCAGAACAATTTATATTGACAAAAACGATAATATATGGGTGGGCACGAATAACGGACTGGCTCTTTTCAATAGAGAGAAGGAGTCTTTTATTGTTTTCAGACATAATGCCCAAAACAATAAATCTCTTCTCTCCAATTACATCTTCACTATAAATCAGCTTCATGATGGCAAACTATGGATAGGAACTGAGAAAGGAGGAATAAGCATTTTAGATATCAATCAGAGTATGTTTTTGATTCCCCAAAATGTCTCATTTAATAATATTACTTACAGCGATGACAACAGAGGAGTCTCAAATCGTACGATAAGAAGTATCTATCAGGATTCGTTCAAGAATATATGGGTGGCCACATATGGAGGTGGAGTTAACTTTATAAGCCACCATCCTCCTTATTTTAATACATGGGCTTATTCTCCTGTTCCGACATTGGATAACATCTTAACATACCCCATAGCATGGGGCATGTGCACAGATGAAAATGATCGCATATGGGTTGGCACAGACGGGGGAGGAATCAATGTCTTCGAAAATGGTGAAAGAATACAGATTATTGATAATAAAAACAATAAGCTAACTGATGATGCTATTTTAGCAGCAATCAGAGATTCAAATAATAATTTATGGTTTGGAACATTCAGGGGAGGTATAAATATCTTTAATCCTAAAAATAAAGCTATATCACAATTTTTGATCGATGGAGAAAGCATAGATATCAGATGTTTTTACGAAGACAACGAAAAAAACATGTGGATAGGATATTCCAACGGCTTATATCGTTATAATATAGAAACAAATAAAGGACAGCTATTTTCTAAGAAAAATTCGGAACTACCTAATAACCTCGTTCGTGCGGTTTCGAGAGATAATGATGGGCAAATATGGATTGGCTTTTTCGGAGAAGGCTTAGTTATTCTTGATAAGAATATGAAAACCGTTAGACGTCTGAAAATTGAGGAAGGATTACCATCCAATACGGTAAATCATATATATAAAGATAAAAAGGGGCAAATGTGGATTGCAACCGGCGAAGGTTTAGTTTGTTTTAAAACACCACTCAATCCCCGTGAATATATTGTATTTAACGAAAAAGACGGACTTAACAATGCACATATAAGAGCTTTAACCGAAGATTCGGATGGTAATATATGGCTCAGCACTAACGGAGGTATTAGTCGTTTTATAGCCGAGGGTAGCAAGTTCTATAACTACAATCGCTATCATGGAGTTCCTTTGGGTGAATTTATGAGTGGATCGGTTACCAAGGATTCAAAAGGCAAAATATTTTTCGGATCACAAAATGGGGTGTGTTATTTTGATCCCAAATCGATTCCAACCCACATAGATTTACCTCCAATTATTATCACTAATTTTAAAGTTTACAACAATCAATTAAAGTTGTCCGAGAACGAAATTGATATGCCAATAACATCCACTATTAAATTAGATTATAATCAGAATACATTCAGTATCTCTTTCAACGTTTTAGATTACGCCCTCAATCAATTAGTCGATTATACGTATATGCTTAAAGGATTGGAAAATTTATGGTACAACACTCAGGGAGAGAATTCCATTACATTTCGTAATATCCCGTCCGGGACATATGAACTATTAATAAAATCCCGAATCAAGAATCAGGAATGGACGGGAGATATTACCTCTTTAAAAATCATAATAAAGCCACCACTATGGTTAACATGGTGGGCTAAAACATGCTACTCAATTATAATTCTGGCAATAATTTTTCTTATTATACGCTTTTATAAACGCAAGCTTGACCTTGAAAATTCTCTTACCCTAGAGAAAAGAAATCACATGCAAGAGCAAAAATTAAACGATGAAAGACTCCGCTTTTTCACTAATATCACCCACGAACTGCGAACACCTTTGACTTTGATTTTGGGGCCTCTGGAGGATTTACATATAGATACCGGTCTTTCAGATAAACATTCTGCTAAAATATCGCTGATTTATCGGAGTGCTACCCGCTTATTAATTCTTATAAATCAGATTCTTGAATTTCGGAAAACCGAAACTCAGAATAAAAAACTTTCCGTATCTAAAAGTAATCTTTCGCAATTGATACAAGAAGTCGGATTAAAATATAAAGAGCTGAATTCCAATGCAAAAATCACATTTAAGATTATTATAGATACCCCTGATAAAAAACTATGTTTTGACTCTGATATAATAACAACGATATTGGAAAATCTTTTATCAAACGCATTCAAATATACACAAGAGGGTAATATTATACTGACCTTGAGAGATACTAAAGAAAAAGATATTAAGTATACCGAAATTGAAGTTCGAGATACAGGCAGAGGTATTTCTGCTGATTCTATATCAAAAATATTTGACCGTTATTATCAAGCCGCCGGAGACCGGCAAGTATCGGGAACAGGTATCGGATTGGCTCTGGTTTACAATTTAGTATCTATACACGAGGGAGAAATATTCGTGGATAGTGAACTCGGAAAAGGAACCTGTTTCCGTTTCAGAATCAAGTCGGACAATGTTTACCCCAATGCCTTACACATGGATACTAAACCCCGGGATATCTTAGAAAGAAACCTTGAGAAAGATACTGCGTCTGGTACAAATAGCAAACAAATTATTCTGGTTATTGAAGACAACAGAGATATTCTGGATTATATTAATAATTCGTTATCCGAACAGTATATAATATACACAGCTATTAATGGGAGAGATGGTTTGGAAAAAGCATACGCTTATATACCTGATATTATTATAAGTGATATTATGATGCCTGAAATGGATGGTTTTCAATTAAGTAGAATATTAAAAGAGGATGTCAGAACAAGCCATATCCCCATTATTATTCTAACAGCAAAAGACTCTATTCAAGATCGGACAGAAGGCTATACCATTGGAGTAGAATCGTATATAACTAAGCCATTTAGTGCAAATTTATTACAAAGCCGCATATTCAACCTACTTGAAGCCAGAAGAAAACAAGCCGAAATGATAAATAAGAACACAACAAATAAAAATGCAATTATAGTAGACTCTTTAAATAAGATTGATAACGAATTTATCGCAAAGATAACTTCCATAATAGAAGAGAATTTGGATTCCGATAAAATTGATGTCGCATTCATAGCTGACAAAATGAATATGAGCCATTCGACACTATATCGGAAAGTCAAGGCTCTTTCAGGTATATCAGTAAATGAATTTATAAGAAAAATCAGAATAAGCAATGCAGAGCAACTATTACTGACCGGAAAATATACCATCACCGAAATTGCCTATATGGTCGGCATAAATAGTATGACTTATTTCAGGCTATGTTTCAAAGAAGAATTCGGGATGCCTCCGTCTGAATATATCAAGCAAATAATTAATAATACGAATCAGTAGTTAAAATAAATTCTCTGAGGATAACGGTTTTACTCATCACAGATAAATGGAATCTGCAAGTGCTTTGATAGTGAGATTGAAGGCTAGGTTTAAATATCAATCATCCGCTCAGCTAACCTTTCTTATTATACCATTGTTATTGATAAGTCTCCATGAATAATACCTTTTACAGCAGTCAACTGATTCGCTAAATCTTTCAGTACCGAAGCATTTCCTTTCAGTGCAATAATTTCCATACAAATATCATGATCAAGATGAATGTGTTGAGAGCAAAGGATGACATGATAAAAATGGTGTTGTATCTCCGTTATTCTATCCAATAACTCCCTTTTATGGTGGTCAAATGACAAAGTGATAGAACCACCGACAATTTTATCGGAATCCAACTGACTTTCAACTTCTACTTTTTTTATCAGGTGGCGAATAGCTTGTGAGCGGTTAGGAAATTTATTGCTGATAATATAATTATCTAATAAATCCAATACATCTTTCTCTACGGATACTCCAAATCGAACTACTTTCATTGCTTTATTTTTTTCTAAATATTTTTTCTAACCTTGAGATAAGGTCTCAGACCTATTTATTTCTTTGGTAAGTATGATAACGAGAGATAGTTATAGCTGTAAAATGTAATAATAAACATTTACAATTACTTAACTCAGTGAATCTCACCAAAGGGCAACATAAATTTTTTACCCTCTCTCATAAACTCCACAAAGCTCATACTATATACCTTTTCAAGCAATTCAACATTAGGTTCTTTCGGATTGCTTGGAGTATATATGTTTCCATGATGCAAATAACAAAAATGGTCTGCATACTGAAAAGCAAGAGTCGGATTATGCATAATAGCAATTACCGTAAAATCGTTCTCTGAGTAGTCTTTCAGTTTTTCCATTAAGTAATGTTGATAATAAACATCTAAATGATTAGTTGGTTCATCCAAAAGTAAGATTTTTGGCTTTTGCATCAATAAACGCCCAATCATAACAATTTGCTGTTCACCTCCCGAGAGCTGAGTAAAGGGTTTGTCCTTTAATCGTGTAATGGATAAATCCTTTAATATTTTATCAACTAACAAGCGATCTTCCTTTTTAGGAGCAAAACCGGAAAAAGCAGTACGTCCTGTTAATAGAATCTCTTCGACTGTAAACGAAAAAACCGATTGTGTAAATTGAGGAAGAAAGCCTATTAATGAAGCCCGATCTTTGAAACGCAGTTTATCAATCTCCTGACCGCAGATACGAATACTACCTTGATCACCTTTCAGTAAACCGGCAATGATTTTAAACAGGGTAGACTTCCCTCCCCCATTAATACCAAGCAAAACCGAAAATTTATTTTCGGGGAATATAGCATTCACACCATTAAGCACTGGTTTGTCGCCATATGCATAGTGCAGGTCTTCAATATGTATAGCTTCTGTAATCAATTCCAATTAAGTTTATTTTTTCTCATTAAAAAAACAAAGAAAGCACCACCCAGTATAGTTGTAAAAATTCCTATTGGTACTTCAAAAACAAATAAAGCCCTCGATAAGTTGTCAATTAATAAAAGAAAACTTCCTCCTAAGAAAATATTTCCCGGAATAGATTTACTATTATCCGAACCCAATAACATTCTTACTATATGCGGTAAGAACAACCCGTAAAAGCTAATAATACCTGCAACGGCAACGGTTGTAGTAGTCATTAAGGTAGCACAGATAATCAAAATAAGTTTATCAAAAGCAGGATTTACACCTACCGATTTAGCGGCATCATCTCCTAATGCTAATAAATTTATTCGCCAACGATATACAAAAACAATAATCAAACAAATCAGTATCGGCAAAAAAGCTTGCTTTAGCTCTATCCAGGAAGCCGCATGTAAATTGCCCATTGCCCATTGCACAATCGCCTGTAATTTATAAGGATTACTTATATACTGAACCATAGTAAGCAGAGCCATAAAGACTCCGGAAATTATCATCCCCGAAAGAATAATGGAGACCGTAGATATTTGCTTATGGGAACCGGCAATCATATAAGTTAGAACAACTGCTATAGAGCCACCCACAAACGCATAAACATTTACGAAACTTAATGAATAAACAATTGCTAATGATGCTCCAAAAGCTGCACCCGATGAAATACCCAGAATATAGGAATCTACTAAAGGATTGCGGAATATTCCCTGCAATACACCACCGGATGTAGACAAAGCCGCACCTACTAAAAAGGTAAGCAAAATTCGCGGCATTCGCACATTGAAAAGGATATTTGAAATCATTTCATATTGTGCAGCTTCATCTACATTCATGATGCCATCAGCCAATTTTTTGTATAATAAAGGTAAATAGTCAAAAACATTAACTTGGGCTGATGAGCCAATGAACAAGGAAATTACCAACATAGGCAAAGGCAGTCCAAAACAGATTATATTAGCAATTTTCCTATTCAAAGCAGATATATTTAGGGTGTTAAGATTGAGGTTTAATAGCCGTTAACTGAAACAGGGACGAATTATCTTCCGGCTTGTGTAAAAGTCGGTTTTGTGCTTCCTCGTCCACCTCCACTTTACTAAATCCGACCTTCTCTAATAATTCAAGATCTCTTTTGGGACGGCTGTACTTACTTATATCCAACTTGCTTTTAATAACGTTAGCTTCTTCCATTATTCCGGCAGGATATTTTTCATGACCTTCTTGCGAAAAACGCATGTTACCAAAATCCCCATCAAAGTTTAAGAACAAGCCTTTTGGTTGTAAAACCTTGAAACTTGCAGCATAAAACTTCTCTACATCGGGAGTTGTCCAAGTCATTAAGCGTGTAAATACCAAATCAAATTGATTCTCCGAAAACTCCAGTTCTTGTGCATCCATAACATGATAGTTAATTGAAAGACCCAGATCTGCAGAAACTTTCTGTGCCTCTTCAACCATATTAGGAGATAAATCAACTGCTGTGACTTCGTATCCGGCAAGGTGGAGAATATTTGCAAAATAACCCGAAGCTGTTCCCACTTCCAAAACCTTGTTACCGGGTAAATTAGGTAAAAGCGATTTAAAATATTCTAACCAATATGTGGTTTCGGGCAAAGTCCATGCTTCTTTCTTTTCTTCACTCCAGATGGCACTCTGTTTGTCCCAATATTTAGCTATTTCTGTTATCATTATAAATATTTTATAAGTTTTTCACTGGTTTCTGTTCCGTAAAGCTCTGCAAGTATTTCTTTTATCTCATTTGTTCCATCTTTGGAATCATAAGCCCAATTATGAATAGCAACTGCTGCACATAGCGACTTAAATGTATGGGGATTGTAATAGAACATAGGCATGAGATTGTGAATTTGTTTTTCTTTAATTGCGGTAATACCTCCTAACTCTTTTTTATTGTAAAACAAGTCGGGACTATCGTTCCACATAACGATCATATCAGGATTCCAATCAATCAATGTTTCCGGATTAATGTTCGGCTTATCCATTTCGAATGGGCAAGCATTTTCTACTCCCGCTAAATCGAGGCAATCATTCATCATGCTATTACGACCGGCAGTAGAAAAGATTCTTCCATTTGCCCAAGTAAAATATACTGATTTGTGAGGTGATGCTCCTTGTAAAGCTGTACGCTCCTCTAAATCTTTTATTTTATTTTTTGCATAAGTAATTAACTCCTCTCCTCTTTCTGCTTTACCTGTCAGAATAGAAATGTCTTTCATTTCTTTCACCAAATCTTCATATCTTGCGGCAGCAGCAATATAGACCGGAATATTCATTCCCTGAAGGGTTTTAATCACGCTTTCGGGCAATTGCTGAGCAATAACTAAATCGGGATTCAATTGAATAATACTTTCTAAGCTCGCCAACTCATTACTTCCCGGTGTGGCCAGTTCTTTATTTAAAATACGGGAATCAATATGCTTGTAATAATCATATAATTCACTGTCAAAATAAGTTTCAGCAGGTATTCCGATCAGTTTGTCTTGGGCTTGTAACATATAAATCACATCTACCGATGGATCGAACAAGCATACAATTTTTTCTGCCGGCTTAGCCAAATTAATCTCATTTCCTTGAATATCTGTCACCGAAATAGCAGAAGAACTATCCGATTTTTTGTCATTCGAGTTTTGATTATTACAACCTGCCAGAAGTATTAAGCTTAAGAATAGAAAAATAATACGCATGATAAATAGTTTAAAGGTTTAGAGTTACTGAGCAACGGTAATTGATTGGAGGTAATTGTACCCAATAATACATATCATTTTTCTTCCAACCTGTCGAATATTGATGTGTATCCAAGATATTATTCACCATCAGGTTTACACTGAATTTCTTTTTGGTAAAAGCAATTCCGCCATCCATTCTGAAAAAGTCTTTTAATTCCTGAGGATCAATAGACGTAAACCTTTCAGCTCTTCCTGCCATATATTGATACCCTAAAGACAGGCTAAAACTATTAAGTGCCTTAAATGGTAATTCGTAGTTAACCCAAGTATTCTGTATATGCTTGATGCGGTTAGGTGTAGCCATTCCCACCATAGCAGGATTCTTATCATCTTTAGTAATCTTCGAATCGGTATAAGCGTAATTGATAATTACATTCAGACCTCTTGCAATACGCCCACGAATATCAAATTCTATTCCTTTTGATTCGTTTTCGCCCGATTGATAGAAATCATTATTCACAGGGTCTTTAACAATATTATTACTACGCGTAATATGATAAAAAGACAGAGTTGTACTCAACGCTTTATTATACCAATCCTTTTTCAATCCCGCCTCATAACTCACTCCCCGGAGAGGTTTCAATGCAGTTTTGTCATAAGCGATCCCTGCCTGAGGAATAAAAGTATTATCGTATAATCCATAAACACTGAAAGATTCCGTTAAAAGGAAATTGGCTCCTAATCTTGGTGTAAGCACCCAATCTGAAGCGTCAGTCTCTTCTCCATACTGATTGAAATCGGCATCCGATTGAGTCATTCTTAATCCTGCCGTAATTTTCAACTTATCACGTAACAGAGATATTTCATCCATCACATATGCAGAAGTATAATACAATCTGCTGTCAGTCAAATTTTCAGGAGCATCAATTCCATTTTCCGAATCAAAATCGCCCCCTATCCCATTATTATTAATGACATTGGAATATATCGGATTAGACATGCTTAATGGATAGATAGTAGTTGCCGTATTCCAGGTATCTTGTGTTTTGTTTCGTTTGTGGTTAAAATCTACGCCAGCAAGAAATGCATGCTTTACTTGTCCGGTCGAAAATTTACCTTGCGTAAAAGCCTGTGTAGAAAAGATGTTATACTTCATACCATCATAAACATAATAGCGGTCGAGAATATCGGGGTCTGTTTCATTTTTCCCATATACCCAAAAAATAGTTCCTTCCGATTGACTATTTATATTTGATACCTGTGTAGTAAAAGCCCAATTTTCATTGAATTTCCTTTGAAAATTCACAAAAATATTATGATCGTTAGCTCTATATGGTCTCAAACTTGGGTCGCTTATACTAAAATCTCCCGGTAATGAACCAAAGCCATTAGGTGAAATTTGTGCTTCACTCAGAAACATATAATTCAATCGTTGGTAGATATAATCGACTGACAATGAGGTTTTATTATCGATTATATACTTAAGAGAGGGAGCAATCAATATACGGTCATTATTATCGAATTGTAGAAAGCTTTTTTTATTCATTCCCATTATATTGAAACGGTATAATAACTTTCCATCCTCATCTACCGCACCATCCAAGTCGGCTTCAGCTCTTATCAATCCAAAACTTCCCTGAATCATTCTGAAAGTTTTTCGATTCGTGCCTGTTGGCTTTTTAGTGATAATATTGTATGATCCGGCAGGGTCGCCTATTGAATTCATAAAACCCGACGGACCTTTTATAAACTCTACACTCTCAATTATTGCAACATCATCGCCAATCGGACCTTTCAATAAAGGCCGAAGATCAACTCCATTACGTTGGGCGCTGATATACCCTCCACGTGTATATATATCAGGAGAAACTCCGTTATGCAACTCTTCCCGAAACGTTCCACTTACGTTCCTTGTAACACTTTCTGTTAAATTTAACGACAGCTGATCTTTTAATACGGAAGCATTGATTATCTGAATATTTTGGGGAGCCTTAAGCAATTCTCCTTGTATTCTCAAACTACTGGAGATATTATCCAAATTGTATTTCTTATAGGGCTGAGCCTTTACAGTAACCTCTAGTAGAGTAACACTTTTAACGCTATCAGATTCTAACGGTGCTTCTTGAGAATGCACATAAGACAAAGATAATACAAAGGCTAGAAATGTAGTTAACAATATTTTCCTCATGGATACGGCATGTATTTACATTAAACTTATTTTCTTAAACTCAACACCGACTTCTCAATAGTAACACGAATATTCTTTTTTTGCTACCCTCATTTAAGAACAAATATCCTATGATTTTGTTTTGTGCTTTAGTGATAGAAATGTGAATAAAACTCATCCATATGTTAACAAAACAATCCATAGAGTACATATATTTAAATGAAACTAATATACATATGATTGATTATCACGTATAATAGAAAAAAAAGACAAAGAATCAAAAAATATACTAATTCTGACAGTAGCTTCTAAGCTTTAACTAAATCCGAAAGAAATAAGTTGAATCATTTACCTTTTTAGAAAAACATAAAAATAATATATGAGTATTCCCCTTTCAATCCAATGATATCCGCATTAAAAGAAGATAACTAAACTTATATACATTATTCTCCAGATCGTTTAGGTACTTATAATATAATAAGAATACAGAATAGAAAAAGGCAGATAAATCTGCCTTTTTCTATTCTGTATAATATTTCAAAATTATAATCAATATAACTTACTTGTCTTTATTATGATCAGACATTTTTCTTTCGAAACAGAGATATAATCCAAAGCAAGACAACAGCTCCTACTACAGACATTATCAATACTCCTAAGATTCCTCCTGTAGTAATACCGAGTAAACCATAAATCCATCCTCCCAGGACACTACCAACCAGTCCCACTATCAAATTAACAATAAAGCCGAAACCATTCCCTTTCATTATCCAACCGGCAATGGCTCCTGCGGCAACACCAATAATTATCGACCATATAATTCCATAACCTTCCATAATCTAAATATTTTAATTAATAATTGTGTAAACTCCAATTGTAGAAGTCTGTCAATATTACTATAAAACAAGAAGAAAGAAAGTTTTGTTCGATATCTTATATATTCGAATATATATTATCCGGGAAAAACAACATAGAATCATCCTTCTTTCAAACTCTTTTTCACAGATAAATTTCGCCTTTTAAATACATTCTTGCCTGTCCACTTATTTCAACTCTATCATTCAAATATTTGCATTTCAAATACCCTCTACGCTCCGATAATTGAATGGCTGTCAATTCATCCTTACCTAGTATATCTGACCAGTAGGGAGTCAATGTTGTATGCGCCGAACCCGTTACGGGATCTTCGGCAATTCCTGATTGCGGAGCAAAAAAACGCGAAACAAAGTCCACCTCATCTCCTTTGGCTGTAACTATGACTCCCCGTCCATCTAGTTTTGAAATTCGATCAAATCTCGGAATTAGTTGCTTTATTTGCTCTTCATTAGTAAATACTAGCAAATAATCGGTCTTACCTCTAAAGGCAAATTCAGGGGTAATATTAAATACGTCAGTTAATTCATTTGTCAATGGTATAGATTCAAATACATCAGTAGGAAAGTTTAAAGTTAATAACTCACCCTGCTTAGCTACCGTAAGATTACCACTTCTCGGAGAATAAAAGTGAATGATATTCTCTTTATAGCTTTCATAATTAAACAAAACAAAAGCAGCAGCAAGAGTTGCATGCCCACAAAGGTCAACTTCTACTGAAGGTGTAAACCATCTTATTTCATAGTGATTGTCCTGCTTTACATAAAAAACGGTTTCGGCTAGATTGTTCTCCATGGCTATCTTTTGCATCACACTATCACTCAACCATTTGTTAAGTGGACAAACTGCTGCGGGATTTCCCGAAAAAACTTTATCTGTAAAGGCATCTATTTGGTATATTCTCTGTTCCATCTGTCAATATTTTATTGCTAATATTATTGGTGAGTCAAATTTCAAGTTGTGAATTTAGTCTTTTTCTTTAAATGTCCTATTTTCATCTAATCGCAAAATAAATTATTTTATATTCAGAAATTATAAGTTTTATTTCATTTTTTCATTCTTGTATATACGTAATATTATTATTCTTAAAGTTTAGAAAAAAAACATTAATATCTAATGAACTTTAATGTGTTCGGAATGTTTTAATACAAGAAATAGAATAAAAAAACATTCACTTTAACTTAAATTTATAGACTAAGTTATCAGAAAGATCAAGATTGTCGTAATATTTAACAATAAAGAATATTACAATACATATTTATAACACTTTTCACACAACTAAACTAGAGATATTCATTATTAATCACTAATGGTTACTATAAGCCGTCATAATTTATTTAGAAATATAAATTCATATTATAAAACTAAATATCCTTAACCCTTACACATTAAAAAAAGTAAAAGTCATGAAGAAGTTAAAACTACTCTTTTTACCTCTAATAGCTGCGGCACTCTTGAGTTCATGCAGTAACTCAGAGACTAATTCTGATTCAGGAATCCCTGAAGTTGGAACTCCTGCAATGTTAAGAATCGAGCTCAAGAGTCTGATTGAGAATTCAACCCGGGCTAGCGGCACTCCTACCAGAATAAACGAATCGCATATAGGATTGGGAACCATCATGGTATTTAAAGCCGGAGCGGGAAATAATATCCTTGACGGATACGCCACCTTCGATTTTACAGGAGGTACTACTACAGTACTTGTACCCATTACTGCAGGTCCACGTGATATCTATGTTGTAGCTAATAATACATTATCTGATTTCCACAGTATAACACAAGTATCCGATTTGTATAACTTAACCAGTAAAGCTGATCTTACCAGTCAAAATGGAAGTAATCTGGCAATGAGTGGTTTCACTCTAGGTGTCAATGCCAGTAATGCTACAGTATCGTCACCTGCTACGGCCAGCGTAAATCTTAATTTTGTGGCTTCACGAGTTAGTATGGACTGGGATTTAAGCCAACTGCCACCGATAATGGCAGGTTTTGAGGTAACAAGAGCTTATTTGCTGAATGTGAAAAGCGAATCTGACTGGTTTTCATCTGCATCCAATGTCTCTTTGACGCAACATGTAAATTCATTTTTTAATGGGCTGGGAGACACCTTCACTTTTTCGGGTAGTTATTTACCGGTTCCTCCTGCAACCAACTCTTTCAACTCGATCCTTAACATGACAGATGTCACTACCGGAAAAGGATTTGCAAATAACTATTTCTATGTATGGGAAAATTCGAGTACTTTCCCGACTATAGTTGTTATTGAAGGATCATTAAGTGGAAATACATACTATTATCCGATAGTAATTAATGGAGACTTAAACGGAACAGGCCCCGGTGGAAGCACCAACGGTGGAAATAAATCATCTACCGTTACAAGAGGAAACATCTATAATGTAAGAGCTATCATCAAAGGTTTTGGAGCAACCGATCCTTATGCACCTTTAAGCCCTGCAGCTATTGATGTAACTATTACAACTGCAACATGGAATCCTATCGTATCAATTGATCAGGAATTTAATTAACCCCTATAAAGAAACATATCCCTATACACCTGATAATGTATAGGGATAATTCTCAATCTGGAAATAAAAAAAGATATGCAAAGAAATCGTATTTTAAGAATTAATGTATTATTATACATATTTCTAATATTATTTCTGCCATCCTGTATCAAAGATGGAGATCCGGAGGATTGTCTCGACACACATCTGTTACAGGTTAAAGCTGTCGGTGTTTCGGATGCCGTCTTATATGTCTTTGATGAAAATCAATTGTTTCTGGATACAATAGTAGTTCATGCACCGGCCCTATCGACCAGAGCTGATATTGAAATGAACGCCATCGTAAAACTGAATTATCCAAATCATAGTAAAATAACCGTGGTTGGATGGGGAAACAGCCTTGGTGAAGAACAAAACATACCGCTCCCTCATGTAGGCTCATCATTAAATGATGCAAGAGTAGCTCTTAAAACAAGCACAGGAATAAACTCGATGCGTTATGCTCGCTCTCCGGCTGATCTCTTTCAAGGTTATTTAGAGATTGATCTGACTGGAAAAAACAGACAAACTATTACACATGTAATAAATTTGACCCGTAAAATATCCAGTGCCTATATCGTTACAAAAGGCTTGCAAGAATGGGTTGGAACCAACGATACCGATTTTAGTTACGTAGTTAAGAGTACTTATGATTCTATGGACTTTAAGGCCGAATTGACAGGTACAAAAGTGAATTACCAACCTAATACATTATTCGAGGCTAATGGAAACTTTATAGCTCCTATTTTTAATACCTTTCATTCGGCAGATGAATATATAACAATAGAAATATACAAGGGGACAACACTGGTATATAATGCCAGAACAGATTCAGATGGAAATCCTTTCAAATTAGAGGCTGGAAAACTACTACAAGTTCTTATCATATTGAAGGGAACAGGAGCAGGAATTAATGTTTCCTTTACAATAAGCCAATGGGGTGTAGTAAATATAGACCAAGAACTCTAAACTGAAAACAATGAGCGACAAATCTTATATTAAACACAAAGTCGCCAAGACACTATTATTTTGTTTGTAACCTTTTGAATAGGAAAGAAAAAAATCTTTGCAGCTCAGAGTTTTCTTAAATGTGATAACAAATATTATAAAAATCATTCAGATGAATATTACACATGCATTAATTGTCGTATACAAGATGTTGACATATAATCGACATTCAAAGGGAGCATCTGTTCCCTGCGAACAATTATTGTATTATTCTGACCGAATCAAAATATTATGTGGAAAATTTAAGGTAATAAATCATTTATCAATTAATAAAATGAAAGTTATTCCATATACCTTATTTTTCATTTTCATGTTAGCATCCTGCCAACAAGAAGAAACATTGAATACCGGAAAAATAGTAGAAGGAAAAGAAATAAAAGCCAGCTTCACCATTCAATATTCTAATTTCAGTATTCCCAAATTAAGATCACAAACATCTGGAGAAAAAGAGATTAATGATATTGAAATAGTAGTATTTGTAAGTGGAGCTTATCAATATACTGTTACAGGAAAAAATCTTACCACTTCATCGGGAAATGTTGAATTTAATGCACTATTATATTCTACAGCTTCTCCTGTAACCCTTTTTATTCTCGCAAACGGAACTGATATTCTCGCTAATAATCCACCTCTGGAAGTTGGAGATACAGAGAGTGAGGTTGCTGTAAAACTCAAAAATACATTTTCAGCGGCTGGTATCAATGGTAATTTTCCAATGTTTGCATCCTATTCTTTACCTTCGGGTTTGGATGCATTAATTGCTAATAACATTACAGGCATTAACTTCCTACGCAGTATTGCACGCATTGATGTTAATGCAAATGCTGTTACAAGTAACTTTCGACTAGCCAGTGTTCAGGCTTTTCGAGCCAACAACTCGCTTCAGATTATACCACAAAGCAGAGAGTCGAATTCTGCTACTGTACCAAGTATTCCATCGGGTAGTACTGCCAATATAAATACAACGGTAATCACTCCTACTACTACCGAGGCATCGTCTTTATCTCAGCTCTACTTACCCGAATCGGCTGCTCCTTCGGAGGCTGATCAAGTAAGTCAGGCAACTTGCGTAGTGATTGGAGGTTACTATAATGGCAGTTCTACAATAAGCTACTATCGCATGGATTTTGATTCAGGAATTTCAGGGCATCCTTTTGGGCAAATCCTACGTAATTATCAGTATACATTTAATATAGAAAGTGTATCTCTTGTTGGATATCCGACAGCAGAAGCTGCAGCAACGAATCCTTCTTCATCAGGAATTTCCTCTTCAATAATAGTTTGGGATAGCAATACCACCAATATGGTTACCGACGGGCAATATTATCTTGGTATTTCTAAAAATCCGATATTTCTAGCTTCCGGCATAGGTTCAACAAACACCTCACTTATTGATGCAAACACTACTTATACAATGCAATGGGCCAGCTCAGAGGGAATAGGTACGGGAACACCATCCACCTCTTTAAATAATGGTATATTCAGTGTAGAACAAATAAACGGTGGTACAAGTATTCAGGTTACTGCATTAACAGCAAACAGCCTTACTACAGATATTGTACAATATATACTACTGAGAAGCAACGACAATAATAGCTTATCGTTATTTATAACTATTAGACAGACAGCCTTTGGGGTCATCCCAAGTTCAATTACCATATCAGCCAGTGGAGGTGAAGGTTATGCATTGGTCACCAGCAGCAGTCCTTGGGGAAGTATCAGCAATCAAAGTTGGTTTACTGCAAATGCCTCCGTGGGAGATACTCTTAAATGGACTGCTACGCAAAACACAGGATCGACTCTACGTACAGGAAATCTTGTGGTTAATAATTTGAACGGTGAACAGGCATCCATACCTTTCCAACAAAATATACCGAATAATACTGTTCTTAATGTGTATTCCTTAAGAAGTGGACTTGCCTATTTAGGTCTGGGATCTGCAGTAAATACTGCCGAGTCCAGAGCACAAGGTCTTAAAGGAATACTCACTAACGCAGCAAATTTCAGTTTGTCGGGTAAAGTCAATTGTGGCGGTTTTAATTTTACTCAAAGTACAGTTCTACCGCATGCTCTTAATGCAACGGTTCTTGCCAATATTAATATTCTTTACATAAATCTGGTAGGTGGCATATCAGAGATCAGTACGGCGGGAGCTGCTGCCTCTGTGACTTGGCTCGAAGAAGATCCAAAGCGGGTAATGATTGTTGCTTTTGACCTAAGTGCAAATACAAATATAATGAATGCTCTGGGAGTAACTAATATTACTTATTATGGAGATGTAGCAGGAACTTATCCAATGCAGTTTAATAGTAATACAACGTATTTCAGTAATACGGGACCATTTACATCCTATCCGGGTAGCCCTATCAAAAACCCATTCAGTTTCCGCAATTATGATGCCAATTATGCAGAACTTTCGATAGCCGCATACCCTTCCATTACTCCTATTCTAAAAGGTCCTCATGGAAATTGTTTACTTGGGGTAGACTATTCCAGAAGAGTTATATACGTTGGAGACATTGACATATTTAGCTCAGGATCAGGATACAATGCCACTCCAAACAACTATATACAAAATATAACAGGTCTTATCAACAGCGATGCTTCCAGATTAATCGGTAATGTATGGGGATGGGCTACAAACACAGCATTAGGGGTGACACCTTAAATAATGAAAAAAGAAGACTTAAAAAAAACAATGAACAGTATACAAAAAAAGAAGAATATGCTTTCTTACCATACAACTTCAAAGAAAGGCAATCTTTTATCCGATAGTTTGGATGAAAGGGTTAAGTATGCTTTCAGGAATCCCATAAAACATCTTTTTTATGGCTTATTATTTATATTCTCTCTTTTTTTCAGTTCCTGTCAGGATATTGATCCTATGGATAGCAGAATAGAAGAAGGAGCTAAAATTAAAGTGACTCTGCGACTTCTGTCTCCTTCTCCGATATCTAATTCTTTACAAACCCGTGCCCAGACCGATGCAGAAAGTAATGTTCAGGAATTAGCAATCCTGGTATTCGAAAATAATGAATATAGATATACCGCAATTCCTCAAAACATCAATAGTTCAGGTGGAGTTACAACTTTGAATACCTATTTTCAAACGACCTCATCTCCTGTAGATATTTATTTTCTGGCTAATGCAGATGACATTATAGTGAACAATCCGCTGACAATAGGAGATAGCAAAGCCGCTGTAAGAGAAAAGCTAACTTCTGCATTTGCATCTAGTGGGATAAACAGTAATTTTCCGATGTTTGGAGTATACTCGTCTGCAAACGGTTTAAACGGAAGCATTGGAAGTATAACCAGTATTAGCCTTCTACGTACTATAGCACGTATAGATGTAGATGCGAGTAATGTCTCGGGGAACTTTCAATTAGTCAGTATCCAAGCTTTCCGAGTTAATAATTCTGTACAGCTTATACCCGATAGCATGTCAAATGTAATGGTTACCGCCCCAAGTATTCCGTCAGGAAGCTTAGCTAACATACATACAACGGTCATAACCCCCACTACTACTGATATATCCTCTACATCTCAATTATATCTTCCCGAATCGGCAGCGCCAACGGTGGCGAATCAGTTAAGCGAAGCAACCTGTGTAGTTATCGGAGGCTATTTTAATGGTAGTACCATAATAACCTACTATCGTATGGATTTTAATCCCGGATCATCTGCAAATCCTTTTGGTCAGATACTTCGCAATTATCAATACTTATTTAGGGTTAATGATATAAGTCTGCCCGGAGCAGAAACAGCTGTCGAGGCAGCTAATAATAAGCCTACGGGAATTACAGCACAAGTACTCGATTGGGATATAAACAGTATGAGCCTCAATTTCCAAGGTAATTACTATTTTGAAGTTTCTTCCCGTTCGGTTATACTCGGATCTCTTCCGGGATCTTTCAGTGATTTAACTGTAAATACAAATGTATCCGAGTATACAATGGAATGGTCTAAATCGGATGGAACAGGTGATGGATCACCATCATCCACGATTTTAGATAATGGCGTATTCAGGGTAGAACAATTAAATGGAGGAGCAACTATCCGATTTACAGCATTAACAGAGAACACACTGCCCTTTCCTTTTAACGACCATGTGTTGATTTCAGCATACGGAATGCGTATATTACTGTCTATCAGCCAACCCAGATTTAAAGTTACTCCAAACCCTATTATCATATCAGCAAGTGGAGGAGCAGGTTATGCACTGGTGACCAGCAGTAGCCTTTGGGGAGGTATCAGCAATCAAAGCTGGTTTAGTGCTACTACAGGCGTAGGGGACACTCTTAAATGGACTGCCACTCAAAATACAACATCTTCATTACGGACAGGGAACCTTTTAGTCAAAAATCTGGATGGGGAACAGATATCTGTGCCTTTCCAACAAAATATTCCTAATAATACAGTTCTGAATGTATACTCTTTACGCAGTGGTTTTGCATTTCTGGGGGCCGGACCGACCATAGGAACGGCTGATGCCAGAGCACAAGGATTAAAAGGCATTCTTACAAGGGCGGCTAATTTCGGATTGGCCGGCAGCGTGAATATGAATGGCTTTAATTTTTCGGAAAGTACAGTTTTACCACATACTCTAAATGCTACTACTCTGGCTAATATTAATATTCTCTATATGAATTTACCCGGGGCAGTAACTGATGTGAATGCAGCTGGGGCAACAGCAGCACTCAACTGGCTGAACGGCAATCCTCAAAGGGTATTGATTGTAGGATATGACCTAAATACAAATGCAAATATGTTGAATGCTTTAGGGATAACCAATGTAACTTATTATGTAGATACACAGGGAACTTATCCGATGCAGTTTAATAGTGATACACAATATTTTAGTAATACGGGACCTTTTACCGCTTATCCGAACAAGGCGATAACCAACCCGTTTAGTTTCCGTAATTATGATGTATATTATGGCGAAATTAATACTACTTCGTATCCGAATATTACACCTATCTTACGAGGACCTCACGGAAACTCTCTGTTAGGTGTTGATTATACTAGAAGAATAGTTTATGTCGGTGATATTGACCTTTTTAGTGCATTAGCAGGAAATAATGCAAATACAAATAATTATATTCAGAATACGACGGGTATTATCAATAGCGATGCTTCGAGGTTGATTGCCAATCTATGGGCATGGGTTACAAATACAGCATTAGGGGTGACACCTTAAAATATAAAAGTAGCTAAAGTGAAACTATAGAATCTATTTATAATTTCACTCTAGCTACTTTTGCCTTAATAATTTCTTTTAATTCCTTAGGATACGAAACTTTAGCTATATCTAAAAAAGAAAGATACCACCGTACAAAACGTTCTAAGGAGAAAACCATGAAATGTAATTTCAATTTCATGACTGTCTGTTTTTATTTCAGTTATTATCTTATCGACAACAAAAATAGATGGAGTTTATGACAACCCTATGTCGCAATTTTTAAAATAATTATCAAAAACTTCCTATATTTAGTCTTCCTTATATCTTATAATTATAAAATATTGAATAGAATATGATAGAATATCGCAGGGCTACCACAGATGACATTTCTTTACTGACCAGAACAAGAGTTGACTTTCTGAATGAAGTAAACAACATCAGTACAAATACAGATAGCGAAGAATTATTTATAAATAATAAAGTATACTTCGAAAATGCTCTTAATAACAATAGTTTTGTGGCATGGATAGCTTTAGACAACAATGAGATTGCTGCAACAAGCGGATTAACTCTTTATCTGTTGCCTCCCAATAGAGATTACCCCGATGGTAAAGTGGGCTATATTAGCAATATGTATACATTACCAAACTTTCGGGGGCAAGGAATAGCTTCCCATCTTTTCTCATTAATAATGAATGAAGCTAAAAGTCTAGGTTATAAGAAAGTCTTATTAAATGCTACAGATGCAGGCAGATCCGTTTATGTAAAATATGGTTTTATAGATGCTAAAGGTGAGATGGTATATCACTTTTAATATTACCTAATAGAACTATTGACTAACAATCAACTCACGCCTCAATTAGAACAAAGTCCTTTGATTTGTTCTAAAAGGTTTCAATATCTTTTTCGTAAAGAGTTAATGTAAACTGAAAATATATCCTTACTGACTTTGACTGGTCACTTATATATCTATCAGATAACTTTTACAGTGGCGCAGTCTGTTGTCTGATATAACTCTTTCAATAATTTAATTTCTTTTGCATGACCATCCAACTCGTTAGGAGTCTCCAGATAGAAAGGTAAATGAGTCAGCTTTGGATGATTAATTATACGCTTCATCGTTTCTGAGCCTATGGTACCTTCTCCAATAGTGGCATGCCTGTCTTTTCCGCTTCCTTTGGGATTCATACTGTCATTTAAGTGTATAGCGTATAATCTTTCCAATCCTATTATAGCATCAAAATGGGCAAGAACCCCCTCCAGATCATTTACAATATCATAACCGGCATCGTATACATGACAAGTATCGAGGCAAACGCCCATTTTATCTTGTAAAGTTACGCCATCCAGTATTTGCTTTAGTTCCTCAAATGTTCTGCCAACTTCGCTACCCTTACCTGCCATTGTTTCAAGTAATACAATTGTAGTTTGCTCGGGTGTTATAATACTATTGAGTGCTTCTATAATCTGACCGATTGCAACATCCACTGTTTGAGAAGTATGGCTGCCCGGATGAAAATTATAGAGTTTACAGGGCAGTTGTTCCATCCTTCGTAAATCATCAGTCATCATTTCTCTACCAAACTGTCGTGTTTTGGGTTCGGCAGAACACAAATTTAATGTATATGGAGCATGTGCCAATATCGGGGCAAAGTTATTTTCCTCCATTAATAGAGCCAAAGCCTCAGCATCTTTCGGGTCTATCTCTTTAGCACTGCCACCGCGAGGATTACGTGTGAAAAACTGAAAAGTATTTGCTCCAATACTTAAAGCGTCTTTACCCATGGCTTCATAGCCTTTCGATATAGACAAATGACATCCTATATTCAACATTTATTAGTTTATTTATTAGTTATACTACTCATAAACAATACTCGTCAATACAATAAAACAGTGCTAGACATTGACGTATCTAACACTATCGTGATGAAGTATAATTAGCATACTTCTATTTTTTCAGTATCAACAATATCTTGTTATGCAATCTTTAGCATATAAAGATAGTCCATATATTATTTAGTTTTGCAGTCTATCAGCAACAATTATCAATAGATAAAACTTAACACACTCTACTTAATATAAATAAACTTATTTACGGTGTTCTACCCATACGAGCTTAGATACATCATACCCCAGACTTTCTGCTTTTTTTAGATAAGCTTGTTTTACCTTTTCGGGCATTGTTTTCTTTCGTGAAAGTAACCACAAATACTTAAGATTCTTGCCTGCAACTAAAGCATACTTATAATCGGAGTCTATGGCAATTACATTATAACCTGCATAAAACGGACCGAAAAAAGATACTTTGAGTTTTGCCTCATCCGGTGAACCCACAAATTTAGCTTTACCAATAGCCTCTTCTTCTTTGTTCTTTACATAATTATATCCTCTATTAACAACTTTAACACTACCGTCTTCATTCAATGAATATTCAGCAGATGTGTTATTCATATTCTTCTCGTAACGAAAATCGAGACGGGCAATCTCATACCATTTTCCTAAATATTTCTCCTTATCGAATGGTTTTACAGCTACAGCACCCTTAGGTATTGTTTTACAAGAACTAAGAGCGAAAGCCAAAGTTGCACCTATAGCTAATGCTGAGCAACCAATCAATAAATTTCTATTTTTCATAATCGCATAATTTTGATGAATATATAGGGAAATAGCTTTGTAAAAAAAATTCTATTGTATTTAAAACAATGATAAACATTATTTTGTTCGATATTGTTTATTCCTTTAAAACATCCGGTTTTATAGAAAATATACTCTATAAAAGTCTTGAGAAATATATATAAAAGAATAGGCTCACATTTTCATGCAAGCCTATTTTATATTTACTCCTATTCCCTTTATTTATTCCATACTCTTGGAGATGGAACCGGTTTTAAAGGTTCTCTGGTTTTAAGATCTTTCATCACCTCTTCAATAGCTTTATTTAGCTGTTGATCTTCTCCATTCCATTCTTTAACGGGATCATTATCTATCAGAATATCCGGATCCACTCCATGATTTTCGATAATCCACTGTCCTGTTTTAGCATCATAACTGGTAAAGAAAGGCACTCGTATATCCGTTCCATCAATAAAAGGTAAAGAACCCGATATACCGACAATACCGCCCCAAGTACGTGTACCGATAAGTTTACCCAAACCTAAAGCACGGAATCCCCAAGGGAAAAGGTCGCCATCGGAAGCCGAATATTTATTGATCAGGCAAACTTTAGGTCCTACCTGAACAGCATCAGGCACAGTACCTATACGGGTTGAACCACGACGCATTGTTAAACGGTAAGGCTCACGTGCAAGACGCTCCAATATCATTGGAGAAACGTTACCACCACCATTAGCTCTATCGTCTATAATCAAACCTTCTTTATCTAATTGAGGATAAAAATAACGAGCAAATTCATTTAACCCTTCAACTCCCATATCGGGAATATAGATATAACCTATTTTTCCATTCGAGGCTTTCTCTACTTTCTTAAGGTTATTTTGTACCCATTCGTTATGATACAATGAATATTCTTCTGCCAAAGGACTGATTACTATTTTACGGGCTCCTGTCAGTTGAGCTTTGTTATTCAATGAAATCTCTGTAGGAACACCTGCTTTGCCAACTAATAGAGAATACATATCATTCACACTGTTAGTCGGAATCCCATCAATTGCTACAATGAAATCTCCCACTTTTGCTTCTATTCCGGCGTCAGTCAAAGGGGAACGTAAATTACTATTCCAAGATGCTCCTTGAAGAATTTTTTCGATACGGAAAAATCCGCTGTTATCTCTCGAAATCTCTGCACCCAACAATCCTGTGTTGATACGCTCGGCACGATCTACTTCTCCCGGATTTACATACGCATGACCACAGTTCAGCTCACCAATCATTTCTCCTATAACATAATTGAGGTCTAGACGATTTTTCACATAGGGTAAAAGCACTGCATATTTCTTTTTGATAGCCGGCCAATCTACGCCATGCATATTTTCCACATAAAATCCATCGCGATAAACACGCCATGCTTCATTAAATATCTGTGCCCATTCCTGAGGATAATCGGTAGTAATCTTCATATTAGAAAGATTAACAGGATCTTTCAAGTCTACTTTCCCTGACGGAATATTAGTAACAAATACTTGTTTACTCTTTAAGAACAGAGCTTTCTTATCGTAATTCTCAATATGTATAGTAGCACCTTCTGCTATTGTTTCTTCTTTTTGAGTTTTTAAATCAAAAACAAAAGATGATCCTCCTTTATTATAATATACTTTTGCTCCATCCGAATAAAAGCCCCAATAATAAAAAGGCTCAAGAGGCAATTTCACAATCCGATCGGCTATTCCATTAAAATCTATTTTTACAACAGTCGCAGAATCCTTCTTCTCGGATGGTGCTTTTTTTGACTCATCCGCTTTAGGAGTACTACTTTCAACTTTTACTTGTGCATCTTTTTCAATAAAAGGAGAAGGTGTTGTTTTTGATAAAAGAGCTATATAAATACCATTTGTATTTGGGTATACATGATTCCACTCTTTAGATCCATAAATCGGATTAAAATCACGGGCAGAAGCGAATATTAAATATTTACCGTCTTTACTGAAAGCCGGACTATATGATTCGTACCATTTATCTGTAATAGCTGTTTCTTTTTTCTCTGCAATATTGAACACATATACTGCATTGAACTCGTTAGACTCCATACGGCTATAAGTAAGCCATTTACTGTCAGGAGAAAAAGTTACACCACTTGGTTCACTAACAGGATCGGTCAGTAATACAGCTTTTTGTTTTGTAGATATGTCAACCAGATTGATTCGGTTCTTTCGGTCTGTATAAACTATCGATTTAGAATCGGGACTCCAACTGAAATCACGAATATAGGTATCATTATTTTTTGTCAGTTGTACAGGTTCCGATCCTGTTGCATCCTGTATAAATAATTCGGTTTCACCTGTTTTATCTGAAATATAAACTACTGATTTGCCATCGGGCGACCATTGTGCATTACGGTCATGTGCTCCCGCCGAGCGTGTTATATTTTTGGTTACACCTTTATCTGCAGGAAGGTTAAAGACTTCTCCACGTGCAGTAATTACTAAGCGCTCTCCATCAGGAGAAAGACTTGCTGCATTCAAATATTTTTCACCGTTCTTAATTTCACTACGGGCATAAATATTATCAGAAGATAAAGAGATGTTTACTTTAACCGGTTGCTTGTTTCCTGCATCCAGTTTATAGATATATCCTCCATTTTCAAATACGATTGTATTGCCATGATGACTAGGAAATTTTACGTCATACTCAGTAAAGTTAGTAACTTTAGAAGTTTGCTTCGTCTTGGTATTATAAACGAAAATATTCATCGTACGATCCCGATCGGAGATAAAATATATATCATCGCCAATCCACATGGGCATAATATCCTGTGCATCGTTATTTGTTATATTTTCAACCGATTTATTCGCAGAATCGTATATCCAGATATCATCTGCCATACCTCCTTTATAGTATTTCCATGTGCGAAATTCTCGCATTACACGGTTATATGCTAACTTTTTTCCATCAGGTGAATAACTGCAAAAGCCCCCCTCAGGCAATGGAATAGCCTCCGATAATCCACCTTGGTTACTAACCAGCTTCAAGTTTCCGACAAAGCCGTCACTGATACGATTACGATAAACTATATTTTTGCCATCAGGAGTCCATGTCATTACAATATTGTTAGGTCCCATGCGGTCACCAATATCATCTCTCCTATTTGTTGCAGTGTAGGTTAAACGAAGTGGTTCTCCTCCCGATGATGGAATACTAAACACTTCTGTATTACCATCGTACTGCCCTGTAAAAGCAATAGTTTTACCATCGGGCGAAAACTTTGGAAACATTTCATAACCAACATGCGAAGTCAAACGCTGAGCTTCTCCGCCATTAATCGGTGTCTTGTATAAATCACCCGCATAAGAGAACACAATTTCCTGCCCATTTGTAGATGGGAAACGTAACAAACGTGCTTCTTGTGCAAAAATCTGCGGTAAAGAGCATGCCACAGATAGTAAAAATAACATTATCCTTTTTCCAGTAATCATAATAATGTAACAGTTAATTTTTCATATAAAAGCAAAGGTAGAAGTTTGCACCAAAAGAGAAACTCTTTATTCTGTTTTTTTACTGATTATCAATTATCAAATAAGATTTATATTTGAATCGAGTCTATACAAGTCAAATCCTTCTGCCCAATAGTCCTTTACTATTTCTCTAACCTCTAAGCCAAATTTCTCATAAAAAGGATAGACTAATTGTGATGTTCTCACTGAAATAATCTTGATTCCTTCGATTTCCTTAATTCTTTGAATTCTGAATTTCGTCAATGCACTTCCATAGCCTTTGCCCTGAATTTGGGGATCGAAAATATCCCATGAAATTTTTCCCGTTTCGCCATCTTCCGATAAATTAAAGCCACCGCAACCCACTATTACATTATCTGCCTCAACAACATAATAATTATCGGCATGATTATCTAAATAATCCATCAAGTCCTCTTCTTCCTTAGGCGAAAAATATTCGGGTATATTTAACCTCAATAACTCCATTATCCTTTTCCGATCCGTGTCGGTATGTTTCCTTATAATCATCTTCATCTAATTTAGAGCTGAATCCTCAAAATTACAGTTTTTAATTCAGTAGTTAAATTATTTTATCTATCTATGTAAAGATCAGTGAACAGTAAACAAGGAAAAAATAACTCGTGAAAAAACTGTTACTTTTGTTACTTTTGTAACCTTTTAAAACATTAATAACTGATATACATATGATTATAAAAACGTAAAAAGTAACACTCAGCAGTCACCTTTGTCACCTTAATTGTTTACTTTTTGTAGCCAGTGTCACTTTTTTGTAGAACTTTTCAACTACTGATTCGCATAAATAAGCACATTCCGATTCATGAAGTGGGAGCAGGATTAAAGATCGAAATATAATAAAATAAGCTTTATCGAAATAATCTTATAAAATAGGGAGTATCCAGATTGGACACCCCCTACTACCAAAAACATAAACCTGAAATTAACAATTAAAATTCCACTATATTCCAAAAACTTTGTTTCGTATTTAAGTCAGTGTCAAACACAAAAGGATAGTCACGTCTATTCAGAACAGGAAAATTATGCAACCATGTATAGTTATCTGCCAATCCCCAGAAAGTAACACTGCTGATTTTCCCTCTATTGGCACGGAACACTTCAAATATCATTTTATACATATCAGATTGTTGTTTAGCCAGTTCGGGAGTCCATGCACGGGTTTCCTTTACTTGATTTTTCACTCCTTCCCCATGATAAGTAGTATAAACCGTAAGGTCTAGTTCTGTTATCTGAATTTCGAGACCAAGGGATGAATACATATCTATCGACTTCTGAATATCTTCGCGGGTGATATCCATACTCCAATGTCCCTGCATACCTACTCCATGAATGGGTACACCTGCCTCTTTCAAACGTTTAAGCAATTGATAGGCTTTCTCTCTTTTCTGAGGTTGTACAAGGTTATAATCGTTATAAAACAATTTTATATTGGGATTAATACGATGAGCTGTTCTGAAAGCACGCTCTATAAATGCTTCTTTGCACGCCTTATACCAAGGGCTGTCGATTCGGTAAAACTCATCGGGTTTATCGGATAATGCCTCATTCACTACATCCCAACAATATACATCATCTTTAAAATGAGTCATTACATCTGTCATGTACTTCTCCATACGATTGTATAATGCAATTGAATCAAGCGGATTACCATTATCATCTAAGAAAAACCATTCGGGAGTCTGATTGTGCCAAACTAACGTATGTCCACGCAGTTTCATATTATTGTCACGAGCGAAACTGGCAATACGATCGGCTTTCTTATAATTGTATCCCCCACCCTTTACCAAAAGGTTTACCGGTTTCATATCGTTTTCAGCCGTTAAACTGTTGAAATGTTTCTTTATCATGGCAGCCTCCTGACCCACAAGATGATTCATCGATACAGCAACTCCCATTTGAAAATCATCCTTATATACCTCTTTCAATGCAGGGATTACATTTGCCGAAGAGGCATACATCCCGATCATTACTCCTGTAAATCCACCTGCTGATTGTGTACTCAGGTTTTTCGCATCTACATTTTCGGCAACCGTTTGCCATGTGTTTCCTGCATCGAAAGAGGCAAAAAAGCTATATTTATCATTTACACCTGTAACTTTTAGTTTTACAGGACTTTGTAGATATTCGTCAGATATGGGAATTTGAACTATACGTTTCCTTTCTTTTTCCGAACGATCTAATACTAATACCTCTTTATTGTTTTCTATTGTTTTCCCGAAGACAAAATTAAATACCTCGTTCTGATAACAGACCAATCCCGCCAAATCGAGAGAATTCTTAGGAGTAAATTGTACTTCTGTTTCTGCCTCAAAAATAAGATGTTGCTGACGGCGACCGATAAAAGCAGGATTATCGACATCGTAAATACTTCGTGGAATAGCATTCAGTATAAGATTACCATCTTTCAGATTCCACCATTCACCACGGGGGGGACGAATAAGTAACCATTCTTTAGCTAAAGTATTTAGCTCGAAATCGTCTCGCCATGTGAAATTACCTGTAAAGTAGTTTGTACTATTCGGGGTAAGTCCTTTTTTCTTCACAACAGTGGGAACAGGAATTGCTTTATCTAAAATTATTGGAAAGCCATCTTTCCACTTTACAGGCAGAAGGAACGTTTCACGTCCTGTATTGTAGTGATTCCCCTCATAAGGGCGGCATCCTAAAAATACGGCATACCATTCTCCGGTGGGAGTTTCTATTAAATCGGCATGACCAACACTGGTTACTATATCGGGGCGTGGTTCAGACATACCGCGTTGTGTCAAGATCGGATTATTTTCATAAGGAACATACGTACCTTTTACATTGTCGGAACGAAGTATTACTTCCGAATGATTTACACTTGTTCCTCCTTCGGCAGCCATCAGATAATACTTTCCGTTTACTTTATAAATATGAGGACCTTCTATCCAGACAGGCTTTGTACTGCGGTCTACCCCTCCGTCAAGCAACAATTTACGTTCTCCGAATGTTTTATCGGTCTGCGTATCATAGTCATGTATCCAGATTGCTCTGTGCCCGTTCCATTCGGGAGTTCCTTCGGGTGCATCATTATGTATAATATATGCTTTACCATCATCATCAAAAAACAAAGACGGGTCTATCCCTCCAACATTGGTAAGAGGTATAGGTTCAGACCAATTATTCTGCTTCGGATCTTTTGTTTTTACTATAAAGTTGCCAATACCGTCTACACTCGTAGTTATCATGTAGAAAGTATCGTTGTGCTTATTATATTGTATATCGGGTGCATATATTCCTCCCGACAATCGGATGCCATCCAGCTTTAATTGTGAAGGACGGTTCAATATAAAACCAATCTGTGTCCAGTTGACTAAATCGGTACTGTGCAGTATGGGTACTCCCGGATAATACGAGAATGTAGAATGTACCATATAGTAGTCGTTTCCTTTGCGGCAGATACTGGGGTCGGGATAGAATCCGCTGACTATGGGATTAAAATACTCATTCTTCGAATCGATTTTTCGGTTGAATCGGCTGTCATTGCCTTTATATTCAAAATAATCAAATTTAGCCTGATTGGTTTGTGCCGAAACAGGTGTATTTACTAAAGGATTAAATTGAAAACCGATAGCGGTGATAAGTATTAGCTTTAAGATTTTCTGCATAACATGATTCAAATATGATGTTATGCAAATGTAAAATGAGTACAATAACTTCCAAAGAATATTTGTTACACATCCTTTTCAATACGAAACCACAGCTATTTCATTTGTAACATTTATTTTGCTATTTGTTACAAATAGGGTTTGAAGCCTATTATATTAAGTAGCGTTAAATATTTAATGCGATATTTTATCAACATAACAGTCTCTAATTGTTATGCCCAGCCAAAGCAATAAGAAGGTCTGCGACCTTAATCAGATTCCTGCGTAAAATTCGAATTAATATACTCCGAAGGCGACATTCCATAGAATTCTTTGAATGAATTAGAAAAATGGGATAAATTGGAAAATCCCGTAGCATAAGCCACTTCCGAAACAGACAGTTTTTTACTTATCAATAAGGCTGCTGCCTGCTTAAGCCTTATTCCCCTAATCAAATCACGAGCCGACTGATTGGTAAGCTCCTTTAGTTTTCGGTGCATGTGTACACGGCTGATTCCAACGCTGCTTGCAAGCATCTCTACATTCAGATCGGGATTGGAAAGGTCTGCATTGATAACCTTCATTACCCTTTCTATTAAAATTTCATCGGCAGACTTCATCGCTATCTTATCAATCTTATCTTCTTGGTGCTGGCTACCTGTAAATTTACTTTTCAACCGTTCTCTATTTGCAATCAGGTTACTTATCGTTTGTTTTAAGATATCGGTATTAAACGGTTTTACCAGATAGGCGTCTGCACCAATTTCGAGCCCTTCGAGCTTATCCTCGGTTTTCGATTTAGCGGTCAGCAGTATAACAGGAATATGGTTTATATTGATGTTTTGCTTTATTCGGCGACTAAGGGCAATACCATCCATTTCGGGCATCATCACATCGCTGATAATTAAATCGGGTTTCTCTTTCAATATGTATTCGAGAGCTTCTTTACCATTCTTACATTCCTTAATGCGGTATTCAGACGATAGTTCATCTCTCATATATTGCCTTATCTCATCTTCGTCTTCAACTATCAGAATACGATATCTTGTCCTTGATTTAATACGTTTTCCGGAATCTTCTTCAAATTCTTCTTCAAACTTATTACTTGTTTCAGTTCTGATTGCCGTACGATTTTCAAGCAACGTTTCACTTTCATTAAAAATCTGAAGTTCTTCTTGATTGAAATGAGCATTACCTAAAGGCAGACGAATAACAAAATGACTTCCCCGCTTATCGGTTCTGTTTTCAGCATAGATAATTCCATGATGTAATTCGACCAACAGACGCGAAAGATGCAAGCCGATACCCGTACCGAAATTAGAATTAGTCTGATCGTTATTTATCTGATAGAATCGTTCGAATATCTTTTCTATTTTATCTTTATCAACACCAATACCTGTATCGGACACACTAATTTCAAAGTATTCTTTTAACGGCCCTCTTGTTGAAGTGTTTATACCTGTTGTCAGTTTTACGGTAATCTTTCCGTGCTCGGGTGTATACTTAAAAGCATTCGAGAAAATATTCAGCAACACTTTATCAAAATTATTCAGGTCGATCCAAACTTTCAACAACTTATCCTTATGTTCAAATGTAAAATCTATATTGCTCCGTTTCGCCTGATATTCGAAGGTCAGCATTAAATCTTCAATAAATCCGACTATATCCGTTTCACGGCATTTAAGCTGCATCTGCCCTTTATCAAGTTTACGAATATCCATTAATTGATTGATTAACCTAAGTATACGCTGCGAATTTCGATAAATCATCATATACACTTTTTGCTTATCAACATCCTTATTTTCGGAGATCAACTTTTCCAACGGATTAATAATTAGTGTCATTGGAGTTCTTATTTCATGCGAAATATTAATGAAAAACTGCAATTTCGCTTCACTTATTTTTTCAGCATGATCTTTTTCCATCATTTCCTGTTTGTAGCGAATCCTCGAAAAAAGATATCCGACTATTCCATATACAAGGAAAATAAACAAAAGTGCATACGCACCGTATGCCCATACCGTTTTGTACCAGGGAGGAGTAATAACAATACGAATAGTTTTGACTGGTGAATAATTGTCATTATCGTAAGCCCTTACCTTAAATGTATAGGTGCCCGAAGGCAGGTTATTATATGTTACCCTACTGATTCCGGGAGAAGTACTCATCCATTCTGTGTTTAAACCCTCAATCATATACTGGTAAGATATCCGTTCGGGATTAATAAAATCGAGAGTCGAAAATTCAAAGCTGAATGTATTATCCGAATATGATAATGTAAACAAGTCGGCATCTAAAACAGATGTTGAGACTATCTCATTATTTCCCGATTTATCCCCTTTCTTTATAGGTTGGTTAAATAAATAGAAGTTCGTTAATAAGATATTTAGCTCCCGTTTTTCTTCCACTATTTCTTTCGGGTTAAAACTTGTCACACCATTGATACCTCCAAAAAATAGTTTTCCGTTACTATCCTTAAATACTGCCGCCCGGGTGAATTCGTTCCCCTGTAATCCATCGCTTGCATAATAATTGATAAAACGATTATCCTTACTATTAAATTTGCTGATCCCGTTATAGGTACTTACCCATATATTATTTTGATCGTCCTCTAAAATACCACATATAACATCGTTCGATAAGCCATTTTTGGTAGTATACGATTTCATCTGCTGAGTCTGCTTATCAAAGCAATATAAGCCGGAGGAAGTTCCTATCCATATCATTCCGGCTTTATCTTCGAGTATAGACAAAACAACAGTACCGGGAAGTAAATTATTCCTGCCGAAGTAAGGCAGGAATGTCTTTCTGGATGGATCAAAACAACTAATCCCCTTATAATGCCCTATCCAGATTAAACCATCACTGTCGCAAATCATATAATTAACCCAGTCATTTGATAATTCGTCCATCGAAAGACTGTCATTCTCTTGCTTAGAAGTTTCATACTGGCTCAATTCTTTCCCTTGTTTATCCAGCATAAAAAAGCCCGAACCATATGTACCAATGAGAAGATTCTTATTTTTTTCTTCGGTTATGCAGTACACTCTTTCATTGCTAAAACGATTAATGTATTCACAGTATCCAGTCTTCGAGTTAAATTTAGCCAACCCATTTGCATAGGAACCCAACCAAATATCGCCCGATGAATCTTCGAAAATAGAATGTATAATATTAGGCACCGAATGGGGAGAAGCCGTCCGATAGAAATGAGCAACCCGCACACCATTATTGTTTATACCATAGATACCATCGTTGTCGGTACCGACCCATGTGATACCTTCCCGATCTTTATAAATTGCAGTAACACAACTAGAACCGATAGGGTTATTCTTAAATGATTTATATCCGTAATAATTAAACTTATTCTCTAAAACCGGTATGAAAATTATTCCTTTCTGAAAAATTCCTAACCACAGATTCTGATCCTTGTCTTGCAAAATAGAATGTATCTTTCCTTTAGAGAAATCAAAAGGAGGAGAGTTGACTTCATAATCTTCTATTATATTTTTTTCTCGATTATATAGCATCAATCCCTGCCCGTCAGTTCCAATATACAACTGATCTTCTTTATTTATCATTAATGAGTTTACAAGAAACTGCGTGCTTCCCTTGTATAAAATGGTCTCAAAAGTTTGTGTATGCGGATTGTATTTATTCAAACCCTGCGTAAGCGTGCCTACATAGATATTGCCTTCCATATCCTCTTTGATAGCCGATATATTGTTGCTGCTAATATCGTGCGGAGCTTTAAATATAGTGGTTGTCTTTGTTCGGGGGTCATAACGGTTGAGTCCGTCATTTTCGGAACCTATCCAAATATTAAACTTTGAATCCTGAAAAATACAATTTAGAAAACTACTACTGAGAGATTTTGTTAACGCAGGATCAGACAAAACCTTATCTGTTCCCTTTTTCAGGATAAAAACACTTTGCCCCGAAGTTGTCAGCCAAATATCTCCATTATGAGTTTCAATTATCGAAATTACATGAGGGCGTACAAGCTTTCCTTCACGATACATCTTTATATCATCAAAAGAGTCTGTAGCCCAATCGTATTTCATAAGTCCTAATATAGTTCCCACATAAAGATTCCCTGAACTATCTTCAAACAAAGTACGTACATAGTTATGTTTAAGTGAAGTAGAATCTCCGTCAATATGCTTATAAATCGTAAAATTACTACCATCAAACCTATTTAAACCGTATTCGGTAGCAACCCAGATAAAACCTTTCTTATCCTGATAAATCTGATTGATAAGGCTGTTAGATAATCCATTGTCGGTAGAATAATATTCACGGTTTTGGGCAGTAATTCCCTTATTAAATAAAATACTTATTAAAATTAGTATTAAGATTGCAGATTTTTTCATTGGTTATATATTGATTCATTCAATATTTCCACAACAAACCTTTCTACTTCATGATAAAGTCAAAAGATAAGGATTGCGGGATACTAGATTTCGTAAGGATACATAATTACTATAGCACCAAATATAAAGAATAATCTAATTATTAAATAAAAAATAGTGTATAAAGTCTCATAAAACAGAGCTTATTGTATCACAAACAATAAGATGTAACACATACAAAACAAAATGTAACAAGCATACAAAACATGTTACAGCATCAAAATAACAAGATACATTTTAGAGCAGTCAATAACTTATTTATTCCTAATTTCGAAACGTTAAGAAAAATGTTAAATAATTTAAATAAAAACCTGAATGAATAGAAATGCCATAGACACATTTTAAGAATCTATACTTATTTAAAACTAAAAAAGAGTAACCTCTTAATTACTAATTTTATTACCAACATCATGAAAGACATTATTATCAAGAAACCCATACGGGTTTTGTTATTATTCCTCTTTATTCCGCTGTGGTTGTCTGCACAAAATATATCTGTAAAAGGAATTGTGAAAGATGCCCAAGGTGATCCTATTATAGGAGTGAGTGTGGTGGAAAAAGGTACAACTAATGGTATCGTCACCGACTTGGAAGGACAATACACACTGAATGTTTCCTCTAAAGCGAGACTTGACTTTTCTTATTTAGGGTACATTACTCAAACAATTGATGTCTCAGGAAGAACCAAAGTTGACGTCGTACTACAAGAAGATGTAAGAGTATTGGATCAGGTGGTAGTTATCGGCTATGGAACTCAGCGTAAAGAGGCTGTAACAGGTTCTGTCGCTTCCATAAAAGGAGATGCCATTAAGGAAATGGCAGCCACCGATGTTTCGTCGGCTCTATATGGTCGCCTTGCCGGAGTAGACATGTCTCAAACCTCGTCTAAACCGGGGTCACCCATGCAAATCCGTATTCGTGGTACACGTTCTTTGAATGCTAGTAATGATCCGCTAATTGTATTGGACGGAATTCCGTTTCCAGGATCTATAAGCGACATTAATCCCAGTGATATTAAGAGTATCGATATTCTAAAGGACGCATCAGCAACAGCCATTTATGGTTCTCGTGGAGCAAATGGAGTTTTAATGATTACCACTAATAAGGGACAAACCGGAGCCAAAGCATCGGTATCTTACAATGGATTTGTCGGACTGAAAACCCTTTTTTCCAAATATCCGATGATGAATGGAGAAGAGTATGCCAAACTACGTGAATTTGCAGGGAAATATCAAAATGGACCAGACGAATCGAATGACGTAAATACCAACTGGCAAGACCTATTGTATCAAAACAGTATGGTAACCAATCACGATTTAAGCATTTTAGGTGGTACCGAACAGGGAAGTTATAATTTCAGCCTTGGCTATTTACGTGATGAAGCCTTGATACCTCAACAAAACTTTACCCGTTATTCAATGCGGGGTACACTTGATCAGGCAATAGGCAAGAGTTTGAAATTTGGGTTCATCACAAATAATAACTATTCTGTTTCCAATGGAGGTAATTTGGGTACATACGGTACCTTAAGTCTTACGCCAATCTCTAACCCTTATAATGCAGACGGTACATGGAAAAGAACCGTAAAAATGGCAGGTGACGAACAATGGGCATATTCAAGAGATGCAATAAATGCCCTAGGTGATAAATGGATAGATCAAGGCAGAGCATTTGGTTCATACAATACGGTATATGGTGAAGTAAAAATTCCGGGTGTGGAAGGATTGAAATACAGGCTTAACTTAGGTTTAAACTATCGCCAGAACAATACAGGTAGTTATACGGGAGAAGGTGTATTCAGCTACGATCCGAATAATCCCTCAACAGCAACTGTCTCTAATTCACATACAACTAACTGGGCAGTCGAAAATCTGGTGACTTACGACCGCACTTTTTCAGAAAAACATTCACTAAACGTTGTAGCATTATACTCGGCAGAGGAAACTCAATATAACAAATCTCAGATGTCGGCAAAGGGTATTCCTGATGACGCCTTTCAATTCTACAATTTGGGACAAGCGACAGGTGAAATTACAGTAAGTCCCGCTAATCAGGGATATTACCAGAGTGGTTTGATGTCTTGGATGGGACGTGCCATGTACTCTTACGACGATCGTTATATGGTAAGTGTGGCATTTAGGTCTGATGCTTCCTCCAGATTGGCCCAGGGGAATAAATGGCATACTTATCCTGCAGTATCTGCAGGCTGGAATATCAGGAAAGAAGCATTTATGGACGGTATCACATGGATGGATAATTTGAAGTTAAGAGTTGGATACGGACAAACTTCCAATGAATCTATAGATCCCTACAAAACCTTTGGACTTCTAAGTACCAGACCTTACAATTTTGGGAATGAGTATACAGTGGGGTACTATGTTTCCGAGCTGCCAAATCAAAATTTAGGCTGGGAATATTCTGAAACATGGAATTATGGTGCAGACTTTTCATTTCTAAACGGCAGAATCTCAGGTAGTGCAGAATATTATGTGCAGAACACTAAAGATATTTTGTTTAGAGTGAATCTACCTGCAACAACAGGCGTAGGCAGTTATATGGCAAATATCGGAAAATCTCAAAATAAAGGATTTGAACTTACACTTAATGGAACTATATTAGACAATCACAATGGATGGTCATGGGATGTTGGCGTCAATTTCTATACTAATCGAAACAAGTTGGTTGGACTTACCTCCAGACAAGAAGAAGATAGAGATAACTGGTGGTTTGTGGGACATCCTATTAATGTAATATATGATTATGAGAAGATAGGTCTTTGGCAAGAAGGAGACAAATATCGTGATATTCTGGAACCCGGAGGAAATGCAGGTATGATTAAAGTGAAATATACCGGCGAGTTTAACGAGGACGGTTCACCCAAGAGAGCGATTGGAGATGCCGATAAACAAGTCATAGATGTAAATCCTGATTTTCAAGGAGGTTTCAACACCCGTGTCGCTTACAAAGGCTTCGACTTTAACGTCATCGGAGCTTTCCAGAGAGGTGGAATCCTCATTAGTTCCCTCTATTCTTCAACAGGATATCTCAATATGTTGAACGGACGAAGAGGAAATGTGAAAGTGGATTATTGGACTCCCGAAAATACCAATGCCAAATATCCTAAACCCGGAGGTATAACAAATAACGACAACCCCAAATATGGCAGTACCCTCGGCTATTTTGATGCAACATATCTGAAAATACGCAATATTACACTAGGGTATACTTTCAGTCCTCAATTATCTAAAAATTTAGGTATTAATAAATTATATATTTATTCTACGATACAAAATCCGTTTGTACTATTTTCGCCCTATCATGATGAGTCGGGAATGGATCCTGAAACAAACTCTCTTGGTAACGAAAATCAAGCAGTTACCACCGTATACCAGAAACGTCTTTTGGTTATAGGAACAAATACCCCTTCAACACGTAACTTCCTGATAGGTTTAAATCTAACATTCTAAAAAAGACCGATATGAAACGAATACATATAAAAAAATATATCGCAACAGTTCTTTTAGCATCTCTCTTTACAGGGTGTTCCGATATTCTGAATGAAACTCCACGTGGTATTTATACACCCGAATTTTTCAAAACCGAAAATGGTGTTATTGGTGGAGTAACCTCGCTTTATGCTAATCTACGCTACGTTTATGGAAACGGATATTGGCTTATCGCGTGTGAAGCCGCAACTGATGAGTATACATACGGGAGTCTGGCTGATAACAATGCCAATGATATGGATCTTTCGGGGACGGGATCACTTACTCCATCCAGCAGCCGTTCCGATGTATTATGGGGAAGAGCATTCTATGACATCAACACTGCCAGCGGTATTATTGAAAATGGTACCCAAATAGAAACTATTTCAGCAGCACTAATTGCTGAAGCCAGATTTTTCAGGGCATTTGATTATTTTACACTGGTACAAACTTTTGGTGGAGTACCTTTGGATTTAGGAGCAGGTGAGTTGAAATTCAACACTTCTACTACCAGGACTTCTGCCCGCAATACTGTTCCTGAAGTATACACCAAGGCAGTATTTCCGGACTTGCTTATTGCAATAAACGATTTACCGGATAAAGGACGTGTTACCGGCGGTGTCAGCAAGACTTTAGCCCGCTTGATTTTAGCCAAAGCTTATCTTACCTATGGCTGGTGGCTTGAAAACCCAAAAAACATACCTACTTATCCGGAGACTGCCAGAACTGATCCTGACAATCATAACCCCCAGTGGTATTATCAGCAAGCTTATGACATAGCAACCGCAGCTATTGCCAATCCCGGCCCTTATGGCTTGCAAGACACATATTATGATGTTAATCTGGCACAAAATGATCGGAATAAAGAAATGCTACTATATGCCGACCATACTGAAGCAAGCCAATATTACGATGGTGAGCAAGACCATGGATACAGTACTGGATCATCTCCGGGAAATTTTGCAGTTTGGATGGTTACATGGGATTATACTGGTATGGAAAGTGCTACTACTGCTGATTGGAGCGGAGCTAAAATAAGAACTGTTCAGCGTGAAGCAGCACAAGCCTACGGACGTCCATGGACACGTATAGCCCCCACCATAGGTGCAATAACCAAGACTTTTGCCGATAAAGCCAATGATTCACGTTACGACGGAACATTTGTGACAACCTTCCGTGCTAACTGGAACAAGGCTGGTGTAAAAAATGAGGTTCTTTATAATGCAAATGGTATGCCTGTATATCCGGGTGATGCAATCCTGACTTTCCTTGACGAAGAACCTGCGACGCCTATCGACTACTCTAACTCTAAATACAAAAGCAATGTAGGTGCCGGCGTGTTACCGGGAAGAGCCGATTTTGTAGTAGCACCAAGCGCCATAAGCCGTTATTCTTATCCGAGTCTTTGGAAGCTTGGCACTTATCGAACAGACAATGGCACCGGACTCGGACAACCGAACGGTAGTATCACCCGTCCTTTCCCTATAGCCAAATTCTCCGAACTGTATCTGGTAGCAGCCGAAGCGGCAGTAAAAGGAGCCACAGGTAGTAAAAGTGCCAGAGAGTTGGTGAATGTACTTCGTGCACGTGCCGGTAAGTGGCGTTGGAGTAACAATGGTAATATGGCTAAATTACAAGACAATAGTGCTGCTATGATTGCTGCAACTCCTGCGACTATCACTATAGATTACATTTTAGCTGAACGTTCACGCGAATTCTTCGGTGAAGGTTATCGTTGGTGGGATCTGGTACGCACTCAAACCTGGAAAGAGTATGCTTCCAGTAATGAAATATGTGGTTCCGGTGTTGGAAATCATAAGTTAGAGAAGGTAACCAGAGACATTCAACCATACCTTTATCTGCGTCCTATTCCCACAGGTCAGCTTAATGGAATGGAGATGACTGCTGCAGAAAAGACTACTTATCAAAATCCGGGATATAAATAAACCATATAAATAAGCCCGACGATTCGTTTCGTCCGGCTTATTTCTCGTTACATAAAGAATATAATACTATGAAGATAAAGTGTATAGCTTTTGCTTTATTCTTTCTTCTTACTATTGTTGCAGAAGCTCGGAAGATACCACATCTACAAAAAAAAGGTACAGCCACACAATTAATAGTCGAAGATAACCCCTTCTTAATACTTGGTGGAGAATTAGGCAATTCAACAGCTTCCTCCTTAGAGGATATGAAACGGGTATCGGAAAAACTACAAAAGATGCAGTTGAATACAATGCTTGTACCTGCCTATTGGGAACTCATAGAAGCAGAAGAAGGCAAATACGATTATACTTTGGTTGACGGTGCTATCGAATTGGCTCGGAAGCACAACCTCAAAATTGTATTCCTCTGGTTTGGAGTCTGGAAAAACAGTATGTCTTGCTATGCTCCGATGTGGGTAAAAGAAAATTATTTAAAATACCCTAGAGCCGTTACTAAATCAGGAAAATCATTAGAAATATTAAGTGCTTTTAATCAGAATAATCTGGAAATTGACAAACGTGCATTCAAACATTTTATGAACCATTTGGCAGAAGTCGATAAATCTCAGCAAACTATTATTATGGTACAGGTCGAAAATGAGATAGGCATGATCGAAGATGCAAGAGATTACAGCAAGGAAGCCAATAAACTATTTACATCGGATGTTCCCAAACAACTGACCGATTATTTAGTGAAAAATAAACAAAGCCTTCGCCCTCAGCTTCTAGAGAGATGGGAAAAGAACGGCTTTAAAACAAAAGGGATATGGACCGAACTTTTTGGGGAAGGATTAGAAACCGATGAACTATTTATGGCTTGGAATTACGGCTTGTTTATTCAGGAAGTAGCACAAACAGGTAAAAATGCTTATAATTTACCCATGTATCTCAACGCAGCATTGAATAGTCGAGAACGCAAACCCGGAGCTTATCCGAGTGCAGGGCCTTTGGCTCATCTACTCGATATCTGGCGAGCATCGGCACCTGCGATAGACTTTCTCGCCCCCGATATTTATGACCCCGGATTTACCGATTGGTGCAAACAATACCAAGTAAACGGCAATCCCTTATTCATACCAGAAATTAGACTGGAAGATGGGAATGCAGCAAGAGTTTTCTATGCTTTCGGTGAACACGATGCGATGGGATTCAGTCCGTTTTTTATAGAAAGCCCTGCAAATCCCGAAGAATATCCTCTGACAAAGAGCTATAAAGTTCTGCGTCAAATATTACCTCTCTTAGCAGAAAAGCAAGGAGAGAACAAAACAAACGGATTTTGGTTTGATAGTGAAGTAAAAGAACGTACTGTTGAAAGGAATGGTTATACCTTCACTTTCAAACACGATTATACATTAGGATGGAATCCATTGGCAAAAGATGGAAGTAAATGGCCCGAAACAGGGGCATTGATAATAGAACTCTCAAAAAATGAATATCTTGTGGCAGGAACGGGCATAGTCGTTACATTTGGTAACACAAAAAAAGACGGTACAGAAACGGGAATCGGTTTTATTGACGAAGTAGAATTCAAAGATGGAAAAATGATACCGCTCCGCCGCATGAATGGAGATCAAAACCACCAGGGTAGACATTTGCGTATTCCGACAGGTGAATGGAATATTCAATATGTAAAACTGTATGATTATAAATAAAAATTATGACTAAGAAAAATTTATATCTGACTATATTTTTGCTGTTTTTTGTTTTTTCGAATACAATATCAGCTTTAGATAAAGAACAATTTGTGTTCACACAGAAAAATGCTTCTTACTTTCCGTTAGCTGTTGATGGAAAGCCTATGTCTATACTGACCGATGATTCGGACTATAAAGGTGTACTACGTGCGGTAAACGATCTGAAAGAAGATTTTCAGAAAGTAACAGGAAACACACCCCAACAAGGGGCTGCAAAATTTACCTTAATTATCGGTACTGTCGGTAAATCGGCAATAATAGACAAACTGATACAAACAGGGAAAATAGAGGCAAAAGACTTAACAGGAAAAAACGAAAAGTATATCATAAAAACCGTAATGAATCCCATCGACGGAGTAGATGCCGCTTTAGTAATTGCAGGCAGCGACAAACGGGGAACAATATACGGTATCTATGAATTATCGTCACAAATAGGAGTTTCGCCTTGGTACTACTGGGCAGATGTGCCTGTGTCAACTAAAAAAGACTTGTACGTAAAACCCGGAACATATACCGAAGAAGAGCCAGCCGTTCAGTATCGCGGTATCTTCCTCAACGATGAAGCCCCAGCTCTAACCGGATGGAGCAAAGTTACTTTCGGAGGTTACAATCATCAATTCTATGAAAAGGTATTTGAACTGATCCTGCGCTTAAAAGGAAATTTCCTATGGCCTGCCATGTGGGGAAGTGCCTTTTATGATGACGATCCACTTAACGGACCTTTAGCAGATGAATACGGAATCGTGATGGGTACTTCGCACCATGAACCAATGGCATTAGCTCAACAAGATTGGAAAAGACGTGGAGAAGGTCCTTGGGATTATACAAAAAATGGCGATGTTCTCCGCAAATTCTGGACATCTGGTATAGAACGGGCTAAGAACTGGGAATCTCTCATTACAATAGGTATGCGTGGCGATGGTGACGAACCCATGAGTGAAGAAAGCAATATCGACCTGCTTCAAAAAATAGTAAAAGATCAGCGAGATATTATATCAAAAGTAACAGGCAAAAAAGCGGAAACAGTTCCACAAGTATGGGCGTTATACAAAGAAGTGCAGGACTATTACGACAAGGGTATGCGTGTTCCCGATGATATTACGCTCTTGTTATGTGATGATAATTGGGGAAACGTTCGCAAACTTCCCGACCTCGATGCTCCTAAACGCAAAGGCGGATACGGGATGTATTATCATTTCGATTACGTAGGCGGGCCTCGCAATTATAAATGGCTCAATGTTAGCCAAGTGCAACGTATCTGGGAACAAATGAACCTGACTTATCAATATGGTGTCGATAAAATATGGGTTGTAAATGTAGGTGATCTTAAACCAATGGAGTACCCTATCAGTTTCTTCTTGAATATGGCTTGGAATCCCAACCGATTCAATGCCGATAATCTGGTACAACATACAGAGCAATGGACTGCACAACAATTCGGTGAAAAATACGCTAAAGAATCGGCTCGTTTGATAAATCTTTATACCAAATACAACCGCAGAGTTACACCCGAATTGCTGAACGAAAAAACATACAGCCTCGAAAACTACAATGAATTTGAAACCGTTGTCAACGATTATAGAAATTTGGTTATAGATGCCATGCGTTTATATAATCTGATTCCCAATAATTACAAAGACGCTTTCGATCAATTGGTATTATTCCCCATCAATGCGTGTTCTAACCTGTATGAAATGTACTTTGCTGTAGCTAAGAACCGTTATTATGCCGAAAAGCAAGATGTTCAGGCAAATTATTGGGCGGATAAAGCTAAAGAATGCTTCGAAAGAGATTCTTTATTGACAATACATTACAACGAAAATATTTCGGGTGGTAAATGGGCTCACATGATGGATCAGATACGCATTGGATATACCTACTGGCAACAACCACAAAAAAGTGTGATGCCTAGTGTTAAATATGTTGCGACCACAATGGAGGTCAAAGAGAAAATATTCACCGAAGCGGATGGATATGTCTCTATCCAAGCGGAACATTTTACACGTCAAAAAAACGGAAATAATATATCGTGGAAAGTAATCCCTGATTTGGGAAAAACACTTTCGGCTATAACTACTTTTCCTGTAACTGCTATCCCTAAAGAAGGCGATAACGTATATCTGGAATATGATGTTAACCTGACAAGTACAGGTAATGCTCGTTTGATTGTTTTACTCTCTCCTACCCTCAACTTCAATTCAAATAAAGGCTTGCGATATGCAGTATCTATTGATGGTAGTGAAGAGCAAATAGTAAACTTCAATCACACGTATACTGAAAAGGAAAGAGAAGTTTGGGTTGCCAATAGCATTATTGAATCCACGACGAATCATAAAATTAACAAAACAGGGTTGCATACCATACGATTCAGAGTATTAGATCCCGGAATTGTTTTACAAAAAATAATGCTCGATCTAGGTGGGTTAAAACCTAGTTATCTGGGAGCACCCGAAAGTAAGACATCAAAATAAAATAAAATGAAAACCATAAATAAATATATACCAACGAGGCGGGTAGCATTTTTAATGCTGCTCACCTTATTTTGCGTTGTTAACGGCAGAGCATCTGTAAAACTTCCGGCACTGATTAGCGACGGTATGGTTTTACAACGAGATACGGAGCTAAAACTCTGGGGATGGGCTTCGGTAGGAGAAAGTATTGAAATTAGCTTCTTGAACAAGTCATACAAAACGACTGCCGATGCAAACGGAAAATGGGAAGTTACGCTCCCTCCACAAAAAGCAGGAGGTCCATATCAGATGCAAATAAATAATATTTCGATCAATGATATTCTGATTGGCGATGTATGGCTGTGTTCGGGACAATCGAATATGGAAACTCCTATCCGCAGGGTATTAGATTTGTATAAGGATGAAGTCAGTCTGATAAACAACCCGTATATCCGTCATTTGAAAACTCCTTTAAAGTACAACTTCACAGGAGTAAGTGACGACATAAATGGCGGTTCGTGGAAATCGGCAACCCCTGAAAATATACTCGATTTTTCGGCAGTCGCTTACTTCTTTGCCAAAGAATTATATGATAAATACAAAGTACCTATCGGCTTATTGAATTCGAGTGTAGGGGGATCGCCCGTTGAAGCATGGCTTAGCAGAGATGCCCTAAAACAATTCCCGTCCTATTTACAAATAGCCGATCAATTTGCGGTAGCCGGCTATATAGACAGCATTCGAACCAGAGAAAAAAAGATGGAAAGCAATTGGTATTCTACTTTAAATAAAAATGATAAAGGCGTATCCAATTGGTTTAAAAGTGATCTGAATACGTCCGATTGGGGAACAATCAGTTTACCCGGATATTGGGCAGATAAAGGAGTCGGAAATATAAACGGATCATTTTGGTTTCGTAAAGACTTTGAAGTTCCCGCTTCGATGGTCGGTAAACCTGCCGTACTTCGTTTAGGATGTATTGTGGATAGCGATTCGACATACATCAATGGAGAATTTGTAGGAACAATTTCTTATCAATACCCTCCCCGTATTTACACTATCCCTTTGGGGCTTCTTCACGAAGGTACAAACTCCGTAACCCTACGTGTTATTAATTCCATAGGAAAAGGAGGTTTCGTAGAAGATAAACCGTATCAAATTATTGTAGGAGATGAACTTATAAACCTCACAGGAGAATGGAAATATAAATTAGGGGCGGAAATGAGTCCTTTAAAACCCCAGACATTTTTCCAGTATAACCCTATGGGGCTATACAATGGCATGATAGCTCCATTGATTAATTACCCTATAAAAGGCGTTATCTGGTACCAAGGCGAAGCAAATACATCCAGACCCGCTGAATATAGTACCATGCTTTCGGCGTTAATCAATGATTGGCGGACAAAATGGAACAAACCTGATTTACCATTCATTATAACGCAGCTTCCCAACTTTATGAAAGTTGAGAAACAACCCTCCGAAAGCAATTGGGCTATGTTAAGAGAGGCACAATCTAAAGTACTAGAAATTCCAAATACAGGAATGGCAGTCACCATAGATTTAGGGGAATGGAACGATGTTCATCCTTTAAAGAAAAAAGAGGTTGGATACCGTCTGGCTCTTCCCGCCATGAAAATCGCTTACGGAGATAAAAAGATTATAAGTTCAGCACCTGTATATAATAACATGGTTATAGAAGGCGATAAAATAATTCTTTCATTTAAAGAAATCGGAAATGGTTTTGCCGCTAACGAAAAACTCAAAGGCTTTGCTATTGCAGGAAAAGACAAACAATTTGTTTGGGCAGATGCTAAAATTGAAGGAAATAAAATTATTGTATCGAGCGACAAAGTGAAAAATCCCGTTGCCGTAAGATATGCTTGGGCAGATAATCCCGAAGGAGCTAACTTACGGAATAAAGAAAGTCTTCCCTCCAGCCCATTCAGAACAGATAATTGGTAAGGTCACAGACCTTTTTATTATTCATATAGATATAAACAGTAAATAACAATAGGTATCACACCTTAATAATGATAATTATGAAAGTATTTAAAAACTTAAAACCTTTTTTGCTTGCACTAAGCATCCTTACATTAACGGGATGCAACAGCAAAAAGATTGAACCTTATCAGGACACTTCTCTTTCTTTTGAAGAAAGAGCAACCGATCTTGTATCGCGTATGACGTTACAGGAGAAAGTAAATATGTTGCGGTACGATTGTCCCGGCGTAGAACGTCTGGGTGTTCCTGCCCATAATTTCTGGAACGAGTGCCTGCATGGTGTCGCCCGTTCGGGTAAAGCAACCGTTTTTCCGCAGGCAATCGGTATGGCTGCCATGTGGGATAGTGAAGAAATGTTCGGTATTGCGGATGCCATTTCGGACGAAGCACGTGCCAAACATCACGAATACGCTTCGAGAGGTAAACGGGGCATTTATCAAGGATTAACTTACTGGACTCCGAATATTAACATTTTCCGTGATCCGCGTTGGGGACGGGGAATGGAAACATACGGCGAAGATCCCTATTTAACGGCTGAACTGGCTGTTCCTTTCATCAAAGGATTGCAGGGTGATGACGCTAAATACCTTAAATTAGTGGCTACCGCCAAACACTTTGCTGTACACAGCGGACCCGAATCGACGCGCCACTCGTTTGATGTATGGCCTAACGATTACGATTTGGAAGAAACATACCTGCCTCATTTTAAAAGAACCGTACAGGATGCTCATGTATATTCGGTGATGTGTGCTTATCAAAGTTTCAGGGGAGCACCGTGTTGCGGCAATAAATTTCTGGAAAGTATGCTGCGCGAAAAATGGGGATTCAAAGGATATATAGTTTCAGATTGCTGGGCAATTCGCGATTTTTATGAGGAAAAAGCTCATCATGTAGTAGCTACCCCCGAAGAAGCAGCGGCAATGGCAGTTAAAGCAGGCACAGACCTCAATTGCGGTGATACTTATGTACACTTGGTATCTGCGGTTGAACAAGGCTTAATTACCGAAGCTGAAATAGATGTTTCGGTTCACCGTGTACTTCTAGCCTTATTTAAACTAGGTATGATGGATAACGATAAAGATGTAAAATATGCCCAAATACCTTATGATGTGGTGGAAAGCAAAGAACATCAGGCTTTATCGTTAGATGCCGCGAGAAAATCAATGGTATTGTTGAAAAATGAAAATAATCTTTTGCCTTTCAGCAAAGATGTGAAAAAGGTAGCTGTTATAGGACCAAATGCAGATGACTTGGAGGTACTGCTAGGAAACTACAACGGCTACCCTACTAAACCTAAAACACCATTAACGGGATTACGTGAAAAACTGCCGAATGCCGAAGTGATATACGCACAAGGTTGTGCTTTAGCTGAAAAACTCCCCTACTTTGAAGCTATCCCTTCCGAATACTTGTTTACGGATGCAAGTAAATCGCAAAAGGGTCTTAAAGCTGAATATTTCTCCAATATCAAATGGGAGGGAAAAGCTGCACATACACAAGTCGATCCGAATATAGATTTTATCTGGTGGACAACTGCTCCTTTCAAAGATATGAAATACGATCAATTCTCGGTACGATGGACAGGGGTACTTGTACCTCCCACATCGGGTGAATATGCTTTAGGTGGTGAAGGTTTTTCTGGATTTAATTTATATTTGAATGACTCTTTAGTAACCAAATGGAAAGATGTACATCATCCTCGCAAAGTATACGAATTGATGAAACTCGAAGGTGGCAAAGCCTATAATGTCCGCTTAGAATACGTTCAGGATAATACTGAGTATGCTATTATGCGTCTGCTTTGGGGTACACCAAAACCGAACTTAAAACAGGAAGCTATCGATTTGGCTAAATCATCGGATCTGATAGTGCTTTGTATGGGACTAAGCCCATTATTAGAAGGTGAGGAAATGCCTGTAAAAGTAGAAGGCTTTTCAGGTGGCGACCGCTTGGATATAAAATTGCCAAGTACACAAACCGATCTGATTCGTGAGATTCATAAATTAGGAAAACCAACCGTATTGGTATTTTTGAACGGTAGTGCATTAGCATTTAATTGGGAAGCCGAGAATATGCCTGCCATCATCGAAGCATGGTATCCCGGACAAGAGGGAGGAACAGCCTTAGCCGATATTATTTTCGGCGATTATAATCCTGCCGGACGTCTGCCGTTGACATTCTACAAAGACATCAAGCAAATACCTGCTTTCAGCGATTATGATATGACGGGTAAAACGTACCGCTACTTCAAAGGTGCTCCTTTGTATGAATTCGGATATGGATTAAGCTATTCCACTTTCGAATATACAGTCAAAAATGCACCCGAAACAATTAAGTCTGGAGACAATATCACCATTTCGGTAGATGTGAAAAACACAGGCAAAATGGACGGCGACGAAGTGGTTCAGCTATACGTTTCTCTACCGGACAGTAAACTGAAAACGCCAATCAGAGCTTTACAAGGATTCAAACGTATTCACTTAAAAGCCGGCGAAACTAAAACCGTTGAGTTTACCGTTACGCCAAAGCAAATGGCAGGACGTGACAAAGAAAATCTGGCTCAGGTTTCAAACGGAAAAGTATTACTTTCGGTAGGTGGAAAACAGCCCGACAGCAAAGCTATCAGTTCAAAACAAGTGGTTCAGAAAGAAGTTCAGGTTACAGGAAATACCTTTTATATTAAAGACTAGTTCTCAGTAGGGGTGAACCTATGTGTTCACCCACAGCGGGCAGACACACAGGTCTGCCCCTACAACTAGAATTTCTTAATAGCATGGGCAGGCAAATCTCTGCCCACTATTCTCAATTTAACAGGTCTAAAACCTTAATGCTTATGAAATATATAATAAACACCTTTATTCTTGCTATACTTTCTTCTTCGCTTTTTGCGGAAGACGGTAGCAAATTGTGGTTAAGGTATACTCCACCTGAAGCTATTTATGATTTTTCGACAGTAACGATGGACGAAACCAGTCCAACTTTAGAAAAAGCTCTTAAGGAGCTAAATATTGCATGGCAATCTTTTGAAGGAAAGGACATACAAACAAGTAAAACAACCGACGCTGGTTCTTTGGTTATCGGTACTTCAAAAAGTAAAAACATTACTTCTGTTATATCCTCTAAAGATTTCGACGATTTAGGTAATGACGGCTATATTATCCGAAATATAAACAAAGGAGGCAAACAAAGTATTACCATTGCTTCAAATACAGATATAGGAGTACTTTACGGAGTATTCCATTTTCTGCGGTTGATCCAAACAAATCAATTATCAGCATCTATAAATATCGTAGAGAAACCAAAATATGATATTCGGATACTCAATCATTGGGACAATTTGGATAGAACTGTCGAACGTGGCTACGCCGGATATTCGCTCTGGAAATGGGATGAATTACCCAATACTTTATCACCCCGATACGAAGCTTATGCACGTGCAAATGCTTCAATAGGAATAAATGCAACGGTCTTGAATAATGTCAATGCAAGCCCTCAAATTCTGAGTAAAGAATATCTTCATAAGGTAAAAGCTTTGGCTGATATATTCCGTCCCTATGGTTTGAAAGTATACTTGGCTGTCAACTTTTCATCACCTAAAGAATTGGGAGGATTACCCAATTCAGACCCCTTAAATAAAGAGGTTATTAAATGGTGGAACGATAAAGCGAAAGAAATATACAGTATCATTCCCGACTTCGGAGGATTTTTGGTAAAAGCCAACTCCGAAGGATTGCCCGGTCCACAAGATTACGGGCGTACTCATGCCGATGGAGCTAATATGTTGGCTGATGCCCTAAAACCATATAACGGAATTGTTATGTGGCGTGCATTTGTTTATAACCCAAGCAACGAAGACAGGGCAAAACAAGCCTATCTGGAGTTTATGCCTTTGGACGGACAATTCCGCGATAATGTAATCATTCAGATCAAAAACGGACCTATTGATTTTCAGCCTCGTGAACCGTTCAGCCCATTGTTTGGAGCTATGCAGAAAACACCCGAAATGGTAGAATTTCAGATTACACAAGAGTATCTCGGATTCTCGAATCATCTGGCTTATTTAGCACCCCTATTCAAAGAAACGCTCGATAGCGATACATATGCCAACGGAAAAGGCTCAACTATTGCTAAAATAACGGATGGTACTTTGCGTCCTCATAAACTGACGGCTATTGCAGCCGTTGCCAATATCGGCGAAGATACCAACTGGTGCGGACATCATTTCGCACAATCCAATTGGTACGCATTCGGTCGTTTGGCTTGGGATCATCAACTTACCTCGAAACAAATTGCGGATGAATGGATAAAGATGACTTTTTCGAAAGACAATGGTTTCGTTAATCCTGTAAAAGATATCATGCTGGCATCTCGTGAAGCTGTTGTCGATTACATGATGCCGATGGGCTTACACCATATTTTCGCATTCGGGCATCACTATGGACCAGAACCTTGGGGAGATGTGCCGGGTGGACGACCCGATTGGATGCCTTGGTACTATCACAATGCCGACTCTGTCGGACTTGGGTTTGATCGTTCTATTACAGGAAGCAACGCTGTTTCTCAATATTTCTCACCTCTGAAAGAAATTTATAATGATGCTTCCCGTTGTCCCGAAAATTTACTACTTTGGTTCCATTATATACCTTGGAGCTATAAAATGAAAAACGGACGTATTATGTGGGATGAGTTGTGTTATAAATACAACTCGGGGGTCCAACAAACCCGAAGCTTTCAGCAAACATGGAGGCAAATGCAACCTTATATCGACGAACAACGTTTCAATGATGTAAAATCTAAATTAGAAATACAATCACAAGATGCCGTTTGGTGGAAAGATGCATGTTTGCTTTATTTTCAAACATTTTCTAAACGTCCTATCCCTTCCGATATAGAACCACCTGTACATAAACTGGAAGATTTAAAAAAGATAAAACTGGATATGAAGCATCACAATTAAGGGTTGGCACGACTAATAAAAATATAGCATTATATAATTACTATTAAAATCATGGAAAAAACTTGGAGATGGTTTGGTAAGAAAGATAAAATAACCTTACCGGTGCTCAGGCAAATAGGAGTAGAAGGCATAGTCACGGCACTGCACGATGTACCCAATGGCGAAGTCTGGACTTTAGAAGCTATTCTCGATCTGAAAAAATATATTGAAGATGCAGGGCTTCGATGGTCGGTAGTAGAAAGCCTACCTGTTAGCGAAGCTATCAAATATGCAGGAGAAGACAGAGACAGATTGATCGCAAACTACAAGATAAGTCTCGCAAATCTGGGCAAAGCAGGTCTTAAAACGGTGTGCTATAACTTTATGCCCGTAATAGACTGGATTCGTACCGATCTCGAATATCCTTGGGAAGACGGTACTTCGTCCCTTTATTTCGACAAAACCCGATTTGCTTATTTCGACTGCTATATTCTTCAACGCGAAGGTGCTGAGAAAGATTACACACCCGAAGAATTAGCACGGGTAAAAGAACTGGGCAAAACGATAACCGAAGTCGAAAAAGAGGCTTTGATAGATACCATTATCGTAAAGACACAAGGTTTTATAAACGGTAATATCAAAGAAGGAGACAAAAACCCCGTAGCTATTTTTAAACGCCTGCTTTCGCTCTATGATGGCATAGACCGTGATACATTACGCCAAAACATGAAATATTTCCTAGAGCAGATAATGCCTGTTTGTGAAGAGTACGGTGTAAATATGTGTGTGCATCCCGACGATCCACCCTATCAGATGTTGGGGCTCCCTCGTATCGTGACCGGTGGAGATGATATAAGCTGGATATTGAAAGCTGTTGATAATCCTCATAACGGATTGACATTCTGTGCAGGATCTCTAAGTTCAGGGATACATAACAGCGTACCCGAACTGGCTGCAAAATTTGCTTCACGCACCCACTTTGTGCACCTTCGCAGTACGGACGTTCTGAAAGATGGCAATTTTATAGAAGCTCCCCACTTGGAAGGCAGAGGACATTTGATAGATGTAGTCAGAGTATTCGAGAAAGAAAACCCGGCGTTACCCATGCGTGTAGATCACGGTCGTTTGATGTTGGACGATGGTGAAAAAGGGTATAATCCCGGTTACTCTTTTTATGGGCGTATGTATGCCCTTGCACAACTGGATGGTGTAATGGCTGTTGTAAATGATGATTTGAAAATTAAATAATGTAGCTTAAATGCAAAGAGCACCTCACCCCAACCCTCTCCTACTGAGAGGGAGCAAAAAGACTTTGCGTCTTTGTGTCTTTGCGTTTAAAATATGATGTTCCTTGTGTTTCTAATGAATATAAACTCTAATAAATAAAAATAAGATGAACGAAATATTTAGTATTGCAGGAAAAGTAGCTGTTATTACAGGAGCAGGAGGTGTTCTTGGAGGCAGCATAGCCAAAAGTTTTGTAGAGGCAGGAGCCAAAGTAGTAGCCATTGATATACGTCAGGAACAACTCGATGTAAGAATCAAAGAATTGACCGATATTGGAGGCGAAGCAATCGGAATTATAGGTAATGTGCTCGATATAGAAAGCCTAGAAAAAGTGGCACAGGAGATTCTTGCCAAATGGGGACGTATCGATATACTGTTGAATATAGCAGGTGGAAATATGCCCGGAGCGACACTAGCACCCGATCAAGCATTTCACGATATGAAAATTTCAGACTGGGAAAAAGTCACCAGCCTCAACCTCAATGGAACGGTGTATCCGTCGATGGTATTCGGAAAAGTGATGTCCGAACAAAAAAGCGGAAGCATTATAAATATCTCTTCTATGGCTGCATATTCGGCAATTACACGTGTACCCGGTTATTCGGTAGCAAAAACAGGAATCAGCAATTTCACTCAATGGCTAGCTACTGAAATGGCTTTGAAATATGGAGACGGTATTCGCGTAAACGCACTTGCTCCCGGATTTTTTATCGGTGATCAAAACAGGGCTGTACTTATCAATCCCGATGGGTCTTTAACTGAACGAAGCCAAAAGGTTTTAGCTAAAACACCTATGAATCGTTTCGGAGACATTACCGAATTAAACGGAGCTGTACAGTTTCTATGTAGCCCTGCCGCCAGTTTTATTACAGGGGTGGTTCTTCCTGTAGATGGTGGTTTTTCGGCTTTTAGCGGAGTGTAATATACTTATATAATAAATGATACCGCCTGTTTGTCAATACCGATAACAGGCGGTTTTTGTTTTATGTATTTTTTCAACATAAAAATCACAAAGAACACAAAATGTAGGCACAAAGTATATTCGTAATACCTTTTCTTTTTGAACATAAACTCTGAATAATAAAATAAAGTAATAAAATCGAATACCCAATTAAACCTTTTGTTTTTATATTTGTCAAACAACTTACGTTAGTTACATATTTGTCCCTTACTGATTATATTTATGAATAAAAAGGCTAAAATTGCACTGATAATTGCTATTGTATTGATAATTGCCGGAATGGCATTTTATCCCAATATAAAAAACATGTTACTTTCAAAAGAAGGAGATTCTCTAATCGCAGGAAGCAATAAAGGAGGAAGTAGAGAACAAAGATCGCTGAATGTAAATGCAGTAATATTAAAATTTGAGAATCTTAATGACGTTTTTCGAACAAAGGGAATATTGATTCCCGATGAAGAAGTTGATTTAGCATTCGAAACCTCAGGGAAAATCACTGAAATTTATTTTAAAGAAGGATCCTCTGTCAAAAAGGGAGATTTGTTAGCCAAAGTAAATGACAGTCCATTACAAGCTGAACTAAAAAAACTAGAAGCCCAAAAACCTCTGGCTGAAGATCGTGTTTTTCGGCAAAAATCACTTCTGGCAAAAGACGCAGTAAGTCTGGAAGCATACGAATCGGTAAACACCGAATTAGGTAAATTAAACGCCGATATAGAGCTGGTAAGATCAAAAATAGCTCAGACAGAATTAAGAGCCCCTTTTACAGGTGTTATCGGACTACGCCTTGTGAGTGAAGGTGCTTACGCTACCTCCTCAACAATTATCTCTAAGCTAACAAAAATCTCACCTCTTAAAATTGAATTTTCAGTCAACGAAAGACAAGCTAATGATATAAAGGCAGGAACTCCCCTTATTTTCACCTTGGATAACGACCTCAACAAATATAAAGCTTCGGTATATGCTATTGAGTCCAATCTTGACAAGCAGACACTTACTTTAAAAGCCCGTGCCATTTACCAAAATGAAGGAGGAAAATTAAAGCCGGGGCACTCTGCTAATATTGAAATACAATTACAGGAAATCAAAAACACGTTGGTTATTCCCAGTTTATCAACGGTTGCCGAAATGGGACGAGATATTGCCTATATCTATAAAGAAGGAAAGGCTCATCAGGTAGAATTAAAAAAAGGAATGAGAACAGCTTCTTCAATTCAGGTCTTAGACGGGCTAAAATTGGGAGATACCCTTCTTGTAAGTGGAGTTATGCAATTACGGGATGGAATGCCTGTTACCCTTGATAATATAAATTGAAGTGCATCACCAATTATCTTGTTGTAGTTTCTTATCTACAGAAAAAATAGCTGAATTGTTATTTTCAAATTACGATCAAAAGTTTACAGCCATATGACCATTTCGGAATTAAGTATACGACGCCCCGTTCTATCAACGGTATTTATGCTGATCATCTTTATCTTAGGGATGATCGGTTACACATATTTGGGGGTTCGTGAATATCCCAATATAGATAATCCTATTATTACAGTAAGCGTATCTTATCCGGGAGCAAATGCTGAAATCATAGAGAGTCAGATAACCGAACCTTTGGAGCAAAATATCAATGGCATTCCCGGTATTCGTTCACTTGTTAGTAGCAGTAGTCAGGGTTCAAGTAATATTACGGTAGAATTTGAGCTGAATGTCGATCTCGAAACAGCCGCCAATGATGTACGAGACAAGGTTTCACGTGCTCAAAGATATTTACCTAACGATTGCGACCCTCCGACTGTATCGAAAGCCGATGCCGATGCAAACCCTATCATACAGATGACCGTTCAAAGCGGAAAGCGATCGTTGCTTGAATTGAGTGAGATTGCAGAGCTCACCATTAAAGAGCGCCTACAAACCATTCCGAATGTTAGTGCGGTTGAAATATGGGGGCAACATAGATATTCTATGCGCCTATGGCTCGACCCTGTAAAAATGGCAGCCTACGGAATAACTCCGATGGATGTAAAAAGTGCTATCGACAGGGAAAATGTTGAATTACCCTCAGGAAGTATAGAAGGCGACAAAATAGAACTATCCATCCGAACTTTGGGGTTGATGGAAACTCCCGAGGAGTTTAATAATCTGGTTATTAAAGAGGATAACTATAATGTTGTTCGATTCGGGAATATAGGAACAGCCGAACTGGGTACCGAGAATCCAAGAAATATTATGCGTAAAAACGGTATCCCGATGGTAAGTGTCGTCATCATCCCTCAACCGGGAGCCAATCAGATAGAAATCTCAGATGAGACAATGATCCGATTGGAGCAGATGAAAAAAGACTTACCGGACGATGTTCAGCTTGGTATAGCCTTCGATAACACTAAATTTATCAGAACCTCTATCCACGAAGTAGAAGAAACAATCTATATAGCTTTCCTTCTGGTAGTAATCATTATATTTCTCTTTTTACGTGACTGGCGCGTTACATTAGTACCTTGTGTGGTGATTCCTATATCGTTGATCGGAGCTTTCTTTGTGATGTATGTTGCAGGATATTCTATTAATGTCTTGTCTATGTTAGCCGTCGTTTTGGCGGTGGGGTTAGTAGTTGATGATGCTATTGTCGTCACCGAAAATATTTATATCAAGATTGAAGAGGGTATGGCTCCTTTGGAAGCAGGTATTGAGGGTTCAAAAGAAATTCTGTTTGCCGTTATCTCAACAACAATAACATTGGTAGCTGTATTTTTCCCTATTGTCTTTCTCGAAGGAATGACGGGTCGTTTGTTCCGTGAGTTCAGTATGGTTATTGCGGGATCAGTACTTATTTCATCCTTTGTTGCTCTGACATTCACCCCCATGTTAGCTACCAAATTGCTAAAAAGGAACGACAAGCCCGGATGGTTTTACCGCGTTACCGATCCTTTCTTCAAAGGAATGAACTCGGCATATAGTAAAGGTTTAAACTATTTTCTTGCACATAAATTTCTGGTGTGGCCTATTATAATAATAACATTTATTGGAATCATTTTCCTTGGAAAAAATATACCATCCGAGATGGCTCCTTTGGAAGATAGATCCCAAGTATCCATAAGGGTGAGCGCTCCCGAAGGTGCAACTTACGAATTCTATAGAGATTATGTAGAAAAAATATCTCAAATAGTGGATTCTGTTGTACCCGAAAGAGTTTCGAATATTATGCGTGCCCGAAGTGGAGGCGGAAATATAACTGTTGTATTGCCCGATATTCAAGACCGGAAAAAAAGTCAGATGGAGATAGCAGATGAACTTTCGGCTCCTCTGAGGAAAGAAACCGAAGCCCGTGCTTTTGTACAACAACAATCTACTTTTGGCGGACGACGCACAAGTATGCCTATTCAGTATGTTCTGCAAGCCCCTAACATTAAGAAATTGGAAGAATTCATTCCCTTGTTCATGCAAAAGGTAAATGAAAGTCCCTTATTTCAGATGGCTGATGTAAATCTGAAATTTACAAAACCCGAAACCCGAATTAAAATAGATAGAGATAAGGCTGCCTTACTAGGAGTCAGCACACGTGATATTGGACAAACACTTCAATATGCATTGAGCGGACAACGGATGGGTTACTTTTACATGAATGGAAAGCAATACCAGATATTAGCGGAAATCAACCGTCAACAACGAAATACACCTTTAGATCTGAAGTCTATATATCTGAAAAATCTAAATGGCAGTATGATTCAGCTAGACAATTTAGTAGAACTGGAGGAAAGTGTGGCACCTCCGCAACTATATCGTTACAATCGTTTCAACTCTGCAACCGTATCCGCCGGTCTCTCGCCGGGAGTAACGATCGGTGCCGGACTGAACGAGATGGATCGTATAGCAAAAGAGACTCTTGATGAAAATTTCCGTACGGCATTAGCCGGCGACTCTAAAGATTTTAGAGAAAGCTCATCAAGTCTTATGTTTGCATTCCTGTTAGCTATAGTACTTATATTCCTTATACTAGCCGCACAGTTCGAGAGTTTCAAAGACCCTCTGGTTATAATGCTTACCGTACCGCTAGCCATAGCCGGAGCATTACTTTTTATGTACATCTGGGGTATCACCATGAATATATTCAGTCAGATAGGTATTATCATGCTGATTGGATTGGTTGCCAAGAACGGTATACTTATCGTCGAATTTGCCAACCAACGTCAAGAGACAGGTATGAGTAGGCTCGAAGCCATTCAAGGGGCATCAGTACAACGTCTGCGTCCTATCCTTATGACCAGTTTCGCAACCATACTGGGTTTATTACCTCTGGTTTTAGCTACTGCAGAAGGTTCGAACGGACGTATAGCAATGGGTGTTGCCGTAATTGGAGGTATGACTATCTCCACGTTCCTCACCGTATTTATTGTACCTGTAATGTATTTATATATATCTACTGACAGAACAAAGAAGCCTAAAAAAAATGAAGAGAAAGCCTAAAGCTTTGATTAAATTGAATTCTTGGAATTATGAAAAGACATTACATTATTATACTACTGTTCGCACTACCTTATTGTCTGTTTGCTCAAGATGTTTTCGATCTCAAACGCTGCATTGAAATAGGTTTAGACCGGAATTACCAAATCAGAATTATACGTAATGATGAAAAAATAGCTGACAATAATTTAACGATAGGTAATGCCGGATACTTGCCTTATCTAAACTTGAATAGTGGCTATTCGGGTACAGTAAATAATACGGAACAACGCTTAACCTCGGGAGACATTACTAAAAATAACGGCGTACATAATCAAGCTCTGAATGCCGGTATTAATTTAGATTGGACTGTCTTCGACGGATTTAATATTCAAGCTAATTACGGGCGTTTGAAAGAGCTTCAACAAATAGGAGACCTTAATACAAGACTAGCCATTGAGAATTTCGTTACAAATATTTCCAATGAATATTACAACTATATACAGCAAAAGACAAGGCTGAACAACCTAAGGTATGCAGTGAAACTTTCGAGAGAACGTCTTAGAATAGTTGAAGCCCGCTATAGTATAGGAGCAGGATCACGTCTCGAATTGCAACAGGCAAAAGTCGACTTCAATGCCGATAGCTCGATGCTGATTAAACAGAATGAAGTTATATTTACTTCACGTGTGCAGATTAATCAACTGATGGCGATGGACGATGTGGAGCATCCCTTATTGATTACAGATTCTATCATTGATTTTAATCCATTTCTCAACAAAGATGACATCTGGCAAAACTTACAGGCTTCAAATGTTTTCCTCCAATTATACAAAAAAGATAAGAATATAAGTGTTCTTGATCTTAAGGCAATACAAAGCCAATATTTCCCCTATGTAAAAGTAAATGCAGGATACGGGTTTACTCAAAACATGTATGAAGTAGGTTCTTTTGACCGTCAGAAAAATTTAGGGTTCAACTATGGAGTGACGGTAGGATTCAATATTTTTGATGGATTTAATAGAGAGCGTAAACGTAAAAATGCTAGAATAGAAGTTCAAAACAAAGAACTGGAATACCAACAAGTAGAACTTTCTTTAAGAACTGACCTTTCTAAAATGTGGATGGCATACCAAAATAACATGGAACTTACCAATCTTGAGAAAGAAAATCTTCAAACCGCTCAGGATAATTATACTATTGCTCTTGAACGCTATAAATTAGGAGATCTATCAGGTATTGAATTACGTGAAGCACAGAATAGTCTATTAGAAGCCGAAGATCGGCTTATAGAAGCACAATATAATACTAAGCTTTGCGAAATATCATTAATTCAGCTTAGTGGAAAAATGTTATCCTACATATACTAGGGTCTCAGACCTATTTATCACTCTGGCATGTATAATAACAAGAGACAGTTATAATTATAAAATGCAACAATAAATATTTACCCTTACTCTAATTATTTTTTGCTTACTCTCTAATATATTTCAATAAACATTCGGCATTCATTTCATCCATGCCTTTTTCTACTATATAGCCAAGTACACTGCATATTGTCTCGGAAGCTATTATAGTTGCGGCAACAATATCTCTACCTTTAGCCAACTGGGATGCAAAGATAGCAGTGAAAAGATCGCCCGTTCCCACAGTATCAATATCTATATTGTGTGAATAAATCCTCTCTATCTTATCTCCGTCTATAACAATAGTTTCAATCTGTCCTTTCGGTGTATCTTCCAATCTACAACCCGTTGCAATAATAATCTTTTTATTCAAAAGCGAATTTATTTTTATAGACTCTGCAATCTCATCAATTGTAGTTATTTTACGCTGTAGAATATATTCAAGTTCGAAAAAATTAGGGGTCAATATATCGCAAAAAGGAATAAGAGTAGCCATCAGCTTTGCGGCAACACTTTCGGGAACATACAACCCTGTATTTATGTCGCCCATCACAGGATCGCAAATATATAATTTTTCAGGATATGCTTTTTTAATTCTCTGTATAAACTCAGAGGACGAAAGCAGAATTTCCTCAGAGCCTATATATCCTGTAACAGCACAAAATATACTGTCCAGTACATCAATCTCCTCTATTCCTTGAATTAAGTCTTCAAAGAATTCCTTGGATATAGCTTTACCATGAATAGGTCTATGCCCCGTATGTGCTGATAAAAAAACTGTTGGAAACGAAATCACGTCTAATCCATGTAATTGTATTGCTAACTCAGCAATATTATTTCCCACATAACCATATACAACCTTACTTTGTATAGATAGTATTTTATTTTTCATTTTTTAAAATATATTTCTGTCGAAGAATAACATAAAAGTACAAAAAATAGAAGCAAGATCTAAACCTAGATAAGTTTTATATAGAATATAGATAATCTCCGGATACTATTTCTCAAAGAACTTGATAAAGAAAGCTGAATTAACTTATCTTCTCTTAGCCTAAGCATAAGTAGTAATCACACCTTCCAGATTGTTAATATTTGTATATTCTATTTTCTAAAAGCTTTGTATATAATCTTCTATAAAAGTCATCTGAAAATTGGACTACAGTTAAATCAACAAGGTTATTTTAGTTCACAGCATGAGTATGTTATAAAACATAATTAATTATCTCAATAGGCTTGGCTTATATCTTTAAAAAAACACAAAACACTATAAATAAATAACTTAAATACACTTTAGTATTTTTTGATTAAAATATAAACAGTTTAGTCTTTAGCTCCTTTCAATACTCTAAAACCTGCTTTTACTGCTCCAGAGAAGGATCAATCAATAACAAACATTCTGTAAACTTTAAATTTAATCCAATGCTATTGAGTCTGAAATTTTAAGACTTATTTCACTTATTGAACAATAAATAATGTTTATCTGTTATGAATAACACGAATATTTAAAAGGTAACATTATGAAATCTGCAATTCTGACATTTATACTCTTGATAATTGCTGTGACAGCATCAGGGCAAATTGCTAAAGGCAAGATCACAAATCAAAATGGCAAACCAATTGAAGGAGTCCAGATATTTAATGCCAGAACAAATCAGCACACTCATAGCAATGAATTCGGAGTATTTACATTAGACAAGACTGCACAAAACGACATCTTATCAATCGGAGGGTTAGGATATAAAACCCTCGAAATAAAAGCAAATATATCAGAAACTGAAACTGTTATTCTGGATGAAGATGTTCTTCGCCTCGAAGAAGTTGTCATACACCCCAAACTTGCAGGCTTAAATTTCATTACAGCCATCGACCTCAAAGTTACTCCCGTAAACTCGTCACAGGAAATACTACGAAAAGTACCGGGATTATTTATTGGACAACATGCAGGAGGTGGTAAAGCCGAACAGTTGTTCCTACGTGGATTCGACCTTGATCACGGAACCGATATAGCCATATCGGTAGATGGAATGCCTGTTAATATGGTATCTCATGCTCATGGACAAGGCTATGCAGACTTACACTTTCTAATACCGGAAACAGTAGATAAAATAGACTTCGGAAAAGGCCCTTATTATGCAGATAAAGGAGATTTTGCTACAGCCGGTTATGTTGCATTCAAAACAAAAGAAAAACTTGATAAAAGTACTGTAGGAGTAGAGCTAGGACAGTTCAATACTAAACGCATCATCGGAATGTTTAATATTCTGGATCAAGACAAAGCCAACCAAGACGCTTATATAGCAACCGAATATCTCCTTACCGATGGTCCTTTCGACGCCCCTCAGCACTTCAAAAGAATAAATCTTTTCGGGAAATACACTTCCAGATTCAACGATAACAGCAAATTCTCTTTAACAGTTTCTCACTTCACCAGTAAGTGGGATGCGTCAGGACAAATACCTTTGCGTCTTGTAAATGACGGTACTATCTCTTGGTTCGGTGCAGTAGATGACACTGAAGGAGGAAATACTTCACGCACGAATGTCAATGCTGCTTATTTTAAAGCCATTGATGACAATACCTACTTCAAAGCAAACACATTCTATAGCAAATACAAATTTGAATTATATTCGAATTTTACATTCTTTCTGGAAGATCCTATAAATGGAGACCAGATCAGGCAAAAGGAAAGCAGAGACATCTTTGGATTGAATACCGAATGGGGAAAAACTCTTGATCTGGGAGATGTAAGAACCTCTATACAAGGAGGCGTTGGATTTCGTGCCGATGCAATCAAAGGCTCAGAGTTATCGAGAACTAAAGAACGCTACATTACACTTTCTCATGTGATGCTTGGAGATATAGACCAATCGAATATATTCGCCTATGCAAATGCCCAATTTGAGCTAGGTAAATTAACTATAGCACCTGCTTTAAGAATAGATCAGTTTCAATTTAATTATCAGGACAGATTAGATACTGTTTATAAAAATAAAGGTGTTCAAAAAACATTGGTATCTCCTAAATTAAACTTTATATACAGTGAAAATAATAATCTGCAATTCTATCTTAAATCAGGACTCGGATTTCATTCTAACGATACTCGTGTAGTTGTTACTGATAAAGAACGGAAGACGGTTCCCCGGGCTTTCGGTTCGGATCTTGGTAGTATCTGGAAACCAATCCCTCGTCTTATCGTTAACAGTGCATTGTGGTATTTATATTCCGAACAGGAGTTTGTATATGTAGGCGATGCCGGAATTATAGAACCCAGCGGAAAAAGCCGCAGAATGGGTGCTGATCTCGGAATACGTTATCAACTCAACAACTGGTTATTCTTTGATGTAGATGCCAATTATGCTTTTGCCCGCAGTATCGACGAGCCCAAAGGAGAAAATTATATACCTCTGGCTCCTGATTTTACAAGCACAGCAGGACTGGGTTTAAATAACTGGAATGGTTTTTCGGGAAGTTTAAGGTTTCGCTTTATGAATAATCGTCCTGCAAACGAAGACAAATCAATAATGGCAGACGGCTTTGCCATATTTGATGTTAATCTCAATTATCAATATAAAGGATTACTCGTTGGAATGAGCATAGAGAACTTATTCGATACAAAATGGAAAGAAACCCAATTCGCGACAGAATCCAGATTACAAAATGAAGCCACAAGTGTAGAGGAAATACATTTCACACCAGGTACTCCTTTCTTTTTCAGAACACGTGTAGCCTATAATTTCTAATCGCACTAATTGAATTATGGATACTAATTGAGAGTATCTACAGTAAGAACAATTCAGATTTAGAACATAAAGTGAATAATTGAATTTTAGCCATAGCAACAAATACAAATTTACCCACAAATATGCAAATAAATGTTAATTATTACAACAAACACCATTTTTAAAATTATTAACTTTATTTAAAGTTAAAACGTTAAACAATTAGCTAAGCAATAAGTGTTACGAAATAACAAAAAGATAGCAACTCCTTTTACTTTCTAATATGTTGCAAAACATAAAAACAGCACACTCAGCTCAACTGGAACAGAAAAACAAAAGCAATAAACACCCTAACTAATTATTTATCATCTATATAAAAAACAAACCTTTTAAATCAAGCATCCTATTCCAGAATAGTATAAGAATACAAAAAAACATCATTAAGACTACAAATAAATCAAAATGTAAGAATTAAAGTAATATATAAGAAAACAATATCTTTCAAAAAATGTTATAATAAACAGCCAAGAAAGAGTTCTAAGTTAGCAAAAAACTTTACTCTGATTGTAACATTAATAAAAAATACCCTATTATGCATTTAACACCAAGAGAGTCTGAAAAACTGTTGCTACATCTAGCAGGAGAAGTAGCAGCTAAGCGTAAGCAACGCGGGTTGAAATTAAACCACCCCGAGTCTGTGGCTTACATTTCGAGCCACTTGCTCGAAGCAGCGCGTGATGGAAAATCAGTTGCAGAACTGATGCAATATGGAGCAACTCTGCTCACTAAGAATGATGTTATGGAAGGGATAGCAGAAATGATACCCGATGTACAGATTGAGGCGACATTCCCTGATGGGGTGAAACTAGTTACAGTACATAGCCCTATACGTTGAACAAATTAAATTCAAAATTATGATACCTGGAGAATATTTTATCGCAAAAGGGGACATTGAATGTAATGTTGGCCGTAGAACTGCAAAAGTAAAAGTAACGAATACAGGAGACCGTCCTGTACAAATAGGATCACATTTCCATTTCTTCGAAGTAAACCGTGCTATGAGTTTCGATCGCGCCAAAGCTTTTGGTATGCGTCTGAATATCGCTGCCGGAACGGCTGTACGTTTTGAGCCGGGAGAAGAGAAAGAAGTAGAATTGGTTGTCTATGGAGGCCTACGTCGCGCATTTGGAAATAATAATTTAGTAGATGGCGATACTTCACTTGAGTACAATAAGCAACGCGGTGTTGAATTATTAAAAAGTAAAAACTTTAAAAACAAATAAGCCATGAGTCTAAAAATAGATAGAGCCAAATATGTTGGAATGTATGGTCCAACCAAAGGAGACAAAGTGCGCTTGGGCGATACTGAGATAATTGTCGAAATAGAAAAAGACTATACCGTATACGGTGAAGAGAATAAATTCGGAGGAGGTAAAACTATCCGTGACGGCATGGCCCAATCGAGTGTAGCCACACGCGACCAGGGAGTTTTAGATATGGTAATAACCAATGTCATCATCATAGACCACTCAGGTATTGTAAAAGCTGACTTGGGTATCAAAGACGGTAAAATTGTAGGCATAGGTAAAGCAGGAAACCCTGATACAATGGATGGAGTTGCTCCTAATATGATTATTGGTGCTTCAACCGAAGTTCATGGCGGACAAGGCCTAATTGCTACAGCAGGAGCTATTGATACACACATTCACTTTATTTGCCCTCAACAAGTTGAACACGCTTTATATAGCGGAACAACAACTATGATCGGTGGTGGTACAGGTCCGGCTGACGGAACAAATGCAACAACCGTAACTCCCGGAGCATGGCATATCGAACGTATGCTACAAGCCTTGGAAGGACTTCCTATGAACTTTGGTTTATTTGGAAAAGGTAATTCATCTACTGAAGGACCATTAATCGAACAAATAGAAGCCGGAGCTTTGGGTTTGAAACTTCACGAAGACTGGGGTACTTCTCCTGCAACAATTGATACAGCATTAACAGTAGCGGACAAATACGACGTTCAAATAGCTATCCACACAGATACGTTGAATGAAGCAGGATTTTTGGAAGATACTATAAATGCTATCAATGGTCGTGTAATACATACTTTCCACACCGAAGGTGCAGGTGGAGGACATGCTCCTGATATTATCAAGATTGCAATGTACCCTAATGTATTACCGGCATCGACTAATCCAACACGTCCTTACACGGTAAATACAATAGACGAGCATCTTGATATGTTGATGGTTTGTCACCACTTGAAACGTACTATTCCGGAAGATGTATCATTTGCCGATTCACGTATCAGACCCGAAACTATTGCTGCCGAAGATATCCTTCACGACATGGGAGTATTCAGCATCATGAGTTCCGACTCACAAGCAATGGGACGTATCAGTGAAGTTACTATCCGTACTTGGCAAACAGCCGATAAGATGAAAAAACAAAGGGGAGCATTGACTGAAGACGAAGGTCATGGAAATGATAACTTCAGAGCTAAAAGATATGTTGCCAAATATACCATCAATCCGGCTATAGCACAAGGAATCTCTCAATATGTAGGTTCGATCGAACCCGGCAAATTTGCTGACATTGTATTGTGGAAACCTGCTTTCTTCGGTGCAAAACCCGAAATAATTATCAAAGGCGGTATGATGATTGCTGCACGTATGGGCGATCCAAGTGCATCTATACCAACTCCTCAACCTGTTATGTATCGCAATATGTTTGGAGCGTATGGTAAAGCTATTAATAAATCGTGCATCACTTTCGTTTCTAAAGTATCTTACGATAATGGAACAGTACAAGGATATGGTTTGGAAAAAACACTTCTTCCTGTTTCAGGTTGTAGAAATGTATCCAAGAAAGACTTGATTCACAATGACAAGACACCTGAGATTACAGTTAATCCCGAAAACTACGAAGTAAAAGTAGATGGTGTTAAAATCACTTGCGAACCTGCAACTACGGTTCCATTGGGACAACGCTATTTTTTATTCTAAAACAGAATAAAGTAGATATTAATAACCGGAATGCAGTTAAACATTCCGGTTACTAAAAAATCTCAATTCCATTTATGACTTTGGAATGTCGTGATCAGAGTACATAAGAAGAAATTATACGACCAATAAACAATTAGCTGTATTAAAGACTAAAACGATTATGGTAATAGAACAGATATTAGGTAGCCTAAAAGACATAGAGATAGCTAATCGCAGAGTAGAATTGATCCAAGTTGAATGGTTCGAAGCCAACAAACGCATACAACGACGCAAAACCAATCAAGGAACAGAAGTCGCCATACGTTTTATGAAAGAAGGACAACGCCTTCGTCAGGACGATGTAATTTATATGGACGAAGATAAAATAATAGCCATTGACATTCTTCCTTGTGATGCCATACAGGTAACACCACACAATATGGTAGAAATGGGAAGTGTAGCTTACGAAATCGGCAATAAACATTTACCCGTATTTATTCAGGACGATTTAATACTTATCCCTTACGAAGAGCCTATTTTCAAATGGCTGAACGCAAGTGGATATCATACAGAGAAAGTACATAAAAAACTACTGAATATAGTAAATGCGAGTGTACAGCCACACAGCCATGGACATTCACACGGAGAAGGAAATTCTATTTTCTCAAAAATAATGGGATTAGGAAAATAACAAGGTAGAAAACCTTTTATTGCTTTGGTAGGCAAAGCAGCAATAGCCTGTTACAATTCGAAAGTATATTATTAAAAACTTTCATTTACTTAAAACGATGCAATTATGAACGCTTATCTAGGGAAGTTACTGCACTTAAGTGATCCGACGCTACCGATTGGGGGATACTCTCATTCTAATGGTCTGGAAACATATGTGCAGCATAAAATTGTAAAAGACGACGCCTCTACAGAGACGTTTGTCCACAACATGATTACAAATAATCTACTCTATAATGATGCTTCCTTTGTAAAATTGGCGTATGAGATTGCATTAAGCAATAATATAGAAGGACTCATTGCTCTCGACCAAGAATGCGCAGCATTGAAAGCTCCTTCCGAAATAAAACAAGCCAGCCGTAAACTAGGGATAAGACTTCAAAAGATATTCGACAGACAAATAACGTCTCCTATTATTAAGGAATATCAGGCAGCAATTGCCTCACAAGATGCAGAAGGACATTATTCAATTACCTTCGGTTTATATGCTGCCCTATTTGAAATTCCGCTTCACGAAGTTATATACGCTTTCCTTTATAATGCAACAGTAGGAATGGTTACTAATGCGGTAAAACTCGTTCCACTGAGTCAGCTTTCGGGACAAGATATTTTATACAAAATGCAAGAAGTAATCCAATCAACAGTATCACAGGTATTAATACTTGACAGAAGCCTTGTAGGACTTTGCAATATTGGGTTCGATATCCGTTGTATGGAACACGAAAGACTATACTCCAGATTATACATGTCGTAATGTGAAAATAAGATTATCAGAATATATACAGAATTGAGATATTAAAGATTTAGTGACACTTTTAAAAGATAAAAAAAATGAACAAGAGAAAATACGTAAAAGTTGGTGTAGCAGGTCCTGTAGGATCAGGAAAAACAGCACTATTGGAACGCCTTTCACGCAGATTAATGAATGAATACAGCATAGGCGTAATCACAAACGACATATACACTAAAGAAGATGCCGAGTTTTTAACAAGAAACAGTCAACTACCACAAGACCGGATTATAGGAGTAGAAACAGGAGGATGTCCTCATACTGCCATACGTGAAGATGCCAGTATGAACCTCGAAGCGGTTGACGAAATGGCACGCAGGTTTGATGATATACAAATCATCTTTATAGAAAGTGGTGGCGATAACCTTTCGGCAACTTTCAGTCCTGATTTAGCTGATGTCACCATTTTTGTTATCGACGTGGCCGAAGGTGATAAGATTCCAAGAAAAGGTGGTCCGGGTATCACCAGATCAGACCTTCTCGTTATTAACAAGATCGACTTGGCACCTTATGTTCTTGCCGACCTTGGTGTAATGGAACGCGATTCTAAAAAGATGAGAAAAGGAGCTCCTTTTGTTTTCACAAACCTGATGACTTTACAAGGTTTGGATACAGTGATTGCATGGATCAAAAAATACGCATTGCTTGAAAATACACCGGAGCCGGAAGGCTTAATCAGATAAGCAATCAAGATAGAAGAAATCGGGCAATTATCCTCAGTGACATTGCCCGGTTTACATACAGAAGTAAATAAAAAGAAATCTCTTACAACGTTTATACCATGATCAATAAACTTGACTTAAAAATAGGACATAAAGACGGACGGACGTATCTCAAAGATACTTATTTCACCCGTCCTTTCAGATTGGCAAACGTTGGTGAAAACCGTCCCGATCCGGCTCTCTATCTTATGATAATGAGTTCGTCGCCGGGCATTCTCGATAATGATAATTATGATATCGAGATAACAACAGAAAAGAATGCAAGGCTTCAACTTCAAACTCAATCGTATCAACGACTTTTCAAGATGAAGGATGGAGCCAGTCAGAAGATGATTATTAAACTGCATGAAAAAAGTGAAATAAGCTATATACAGCACCCTATAGTACCTCACGAACAGTCTATATTCAAAGCACATAACAGTGTATATATGGATAGTGAGACGATATTCACTTATGGTGAGATAGTAACTTGTGGCCGAAAACTTTCGGGTGAAGTGTTCCTCTTTAAACAGTTTCAAAATCTTACCGAGATTTATTACAACAACAAAATGATAATAAAAGATAATATTCTGATTGAACCTGCCTTAATGAATATAGACTCGATAGGGCAACTCGAAGGCTATACTCATCAGGCTACCCTCCTTCATGTAAACACACGGAATGGGGATATCAACAGCCAGGCAGAACACATACACGATTTATTATCACTCGAAGAAGGTATCATTTATGGCGTATCCCAACCTGCACCAAATTCTATAATAGTGAGAATTCTTGGAAGTGGAGGAGAACAGCTATTCGACTCATTCAGAGAAATAGAAAAATATCTATGGAGGCTAAATACTCCAGATCTACAAACTGTAGAGAAAGACTTGATTACAGTTCAAAAGAAAGTTTCGTCTTTAAATTGAAAAATCATGAATCCCGAATTATTGACTCTCCTCTTAACAACAGTAGCTATCAGCTTTGTTCATACAGCCGCCGGTCCCGATCATTATTTACCGTTCATCGTATTTTCACGTGCAAAGAAGTGGTCTCTGTTTACTACGGCTATGTGGACAATTGCGTGCGGCATTGGACACGTATTAAGTTCGGTTCTGATAGGGCTGATAGCTTTAGTTCTCGGCTGGCAATTATCTAAACTCGACTGGTTTCAGGATATCAGAGGAAATATAGCGGCATGGGGCGTTTTTATTTTAGGAGGTATATACCTTGTATGGGGATTATATAAAGCATATACCAACAAACCTCACAAGCATTTTGATGTATATAATGGTGATGATATCTACGTATACACACATAAACACGGAGAAACTGTATATCCCCAGAACAGAGTAAAAGTGACTCCCTGGATCTTGCTTGCCATTTTTGTCATGGGACCTAGTGAGCCGATTATTCCTCTTCTTTTTTATTCGGGCGTTACACGCTCTGTAACCGAAATATCATTAATAATAGGGACTTTCACCTTAACCACAGTAGCAACTATGCTTAGTATAGTTTTGCTTGGGTACTATGGTTTTTCCCTAATAAAAACAAATGTTCTCGAACGTTACTCGTATGCTATAGGAGGAGGGGTAGTTACAATCTGTGGAGCAGGGATGCTCTTCTGGAATTGGTGACCAACAATCTTAACGTCTCACAACTAATATATTTTTCGGATTGATTACAAACATTAATACATGATTTTATGAAAAAGATTATTTTAATAATTATCAGTGTCCTTTTGTGCAACTACACATTCGCACAGGATACAAGCTTGGGACTTGAGTCTGAAGACTCGCCTCAGCCACTTATTTCACTGAACAAAGGAAAGTATTTTAAAGATGTAAATATGATTGCAAATATGCGATTTGCATCAAACACTAATTTTACGAATAGTAATTTTGACAATTCTAAATTCCAGATGAATGAATTTCGATTAGAAATTTCAGGAAAAATTACCGATAAAATTAGTTTTACTTTTCGAGACAGATATGCCAATAACTCTACGGACGCAAACACTACCGACAGGCTAAACCATTCTATAGATTTGGCTCATGCAACCTTTGCTATAACTCCTGACTTTTCTCTTACTGCCGGTAAGATGTTATCGGAATGGGGTAGTTATGAGTTATTTATAAATCCGGTATACATGTATACCTATAATGATATGGTACAGTATGGAGATTTCTTCTTGTCGGGTATTAAAGCCAGCTGGACTGCCGTACCTCACCAGAACTTTACACTCCAGATAGTAAACTCCAATACTCGATCGTTTGAAATGCGCTATGGCGAAACTCCGGGTATAGAAGCCGCCAGAGCTCCTCTAGGGGGAACTGTAAACTGGAAAGGAGACTTTGCTGACGAAAAATTCAGTACGATGTGGAGTTATAGTATATATAATTTAGCTAAAAATCAACACTGGAATTTATTAGCACTAGGTAATCAGCTCAAGCTGCCTAATCTTACATTACAATATGACTTCAAATACAGTACCGAAGATTTAGATAATACAGGAGTCATAAGTGATATACTAGGATATAATTTTGCCCACAGAGCTCAAGATGTAAAATATATGGAACATTGGGTAAGAGCCGAATATTTCTTTGCACCCAGATGGAGTACTACAATTATGGGTATGACAAATTCCAATTATTGGGATGGAAATCCGGATGCTAATGCAGACGACCATATCAGAACTCAATGGGGTTTTACAGCAGCTCTTGAATATCATATATACAAGCCTTACAATGTAAAACTTTTCGCAGCTTATGTCGGACGATATAACAACTTCTCCGATTATGCCCGAAACACTCTTAACTTATCAAACAACAATACAGGACAACTCCTTATCGGAATTGTTAGCCCATTAGTATTGTTCTAGCAGATAGACTAATATAACTTAATTTTTTAAATAAAAATCATAATGGAAACTGATAAAGTATATTTTTGGGATCCCTACCTTAAAGGTGTGGGGCAAATTATGTTGCAAAACAATGCACTTACAGGCTTGCTTTTCCTTATTGGCATTCTTATAAATGCGCCGTTGATGGGTGTCGCTGCTATTCTTGCTGTTATAGTAGGAACATTGACTGCAAAAATTCTGAAATTTAAAGAAGAGAATATCAATTCGGGACTTTATGGATTTAATGCTACATTAGTCGGAGTGGCACTCATTGCCTTTTTCGAACCAACTGTAACTATCTGGATCGCCATTGTTGTATTATCGGCTGTGAGTACATTAATTATGAACTTCTGTCTGGAGAAAAAAGTACCGGTATTCACCTTCCCGTTTATTGTTTTGGTATGGATATCATTGTACGTTTTTCACAGTGTTGCACCTGTTCCTGACGCTTCTCCCGATTATCTGGTTGATTTAGTTGATAATTATACTCCATTTTCATTAATGAATTATGGTTTGGGATTTGGTGATGTTATTTTTCAAGGAAGTCTTATATCCGGTATAATCTTCTTTATTGCGGTTTATGTTAGCTCTCCTACATCTGCCCTATATGGACTTTTCGGTGCATTATTCGGCGTTTTAATTGCTATCTTACTAAAAGACCGTATCGAAGATGTTAAACTGGGAATGTTTAGCTTCAATCCTGTATTATGTGCAATAGCATTTGCCGGAACAAGAAAAATTGATGGTTTATACGTAATCATTGCAGTTATATTATCAGGTATAACCGAAGAGATCATGATTAGGTGCGATCTTCCGGTTCTTACCTTCCCATTCGTAATGGGTACTTGGCTAACTCTAATAATAAGAGATGTATTGGTAAAAAGATTTATACCTTCTTCCAATATAGAATAAATACCTTTTCATTATTCGGAAAAATAGACTGCCTTTTTTATGAGACAGTCTATTTTTTTATTTTGTTAGTTCACCCAAATCAAAGGATTCCTCACTGGTAGATTTCTTTCCACCTCTTCAACAGTAGGCGTATGATCAAGAGACTTCCACAAGTCAAAGTACCTCTCATCATTATATGCTTTTGCAGCAAATAACAAGGACGGCTGAGCTACAGGCCAATTATCCCAATACATTACATCCTTAGGATAAGTCCATGTTGATTTGTCTTTGATAAATGGATACATAAAATCAATGCCCTTTCTCATATTCAAGCCTTTCGATGTAGTATATTCCCACAGATTATCATCTGGTGTAGATAGTATCTGGCATATTGTTGCCATCACATCCAGATTAAACAAAGAATACCCATAAGGCTTTGTTCTGGATATCTCCCGTGGGAAACTTCCATCCTCAGCCATTTGTTCAGGTAATAATACATTCTTATAGCGGGTTTTGCAAAAATCGAGTTTATCTTTATCACCTGTTAATTTGGCAAAAGCAGCCAGTTGCATTACCCAACAACCTCCATGATTGTTTTGTGCATTCATCTCGTCAATACCATTCTGATGCGTAGTCATCCACCCTGCATATTCAGAGAACCAATTCTTAACAGCCTTCAGATTTTCCTTATCCACACAAGCAGCATCTTGCATACGGGCTATTCCCTGTGCCACTTCCATCAAATGAATAGTATCTATAATACCGATTCCTCTTCCCGTAGTGATGCCTTTAATAGCCTGAGCATATAGTAAATTGGGATTCATCATTGTTGCCGGGTCAGTTAACCAAGCATTTATATGTACAAAAGCATATTTTACATATTTCTCATCTCCCGTCACTAAATAAGCAGACGCTAAAGCCCCTACTATTTTATTAAAGCGAATCATAGCCAATCGGTGAGCTACAAAATTATCTGGATTAGTCTGCCCGTCTTTTCGTATATAAGGTCCATCGGGATCCTCCGGATTAGGCCACCAGTAATCACCCTCCGAATAAAAATCATGAATCCCTCCTGCACTCCTCTCACATCGAAAGTCCGTAACTGTCTGAGGACTTTCGGACATTGCCCACTGCGCATTCTTTATGATTATACTATGCAGTGTAACCTCTGTTTTATTTGCCCAATCAATATTACCGGAACAAGATACCAAAGCAGAGAATAAGAAACATACAAATAATAATATTATAGATCGTTTTCCTTTCATAGTTAAATTTTTAAGTAGATGAAAGCATTTTTTAAATAAAATATATCATTAATGCGAATCAATAGTTACAAAAAGTAAACAATTCAGGTAACAAAAGTAACCGGTAAATGACTAATAATGTCACTTTTGTAATTTTCACAAACCACTAAAGATCAGGACAAAACAAATAAAAAAGTAACAAAAGTGACAAAAGTGACAAAAGTGACAAAAGTAACACTTTTTCTATGAGTTTTATTTTCCCTTGTTACTGTTTACTATTCAATGTTTATTACTTCCCGATTCGGGCAGACATACAGGTCAGTCTCTACTGCACCCCATTGACTGATAACTACTGATTGTTAACCGTTAACTAATAGATAAAAACTATTTAACCGTCACAAAAACAGTTTTTAATCCTTCTGATTTAACGGCAATTACCGACTCTCCTTTATTCTTTGCCAGTTTTATTTTAGCACGTCCATTACAAGCTTGTACTTTACTCGATCCCGTAGATGTTCCCTGATTTTTAATCAATTGCCCGTCACCTACCGATTCAAAGCAGATAAATTGACGTGAATCTAAACATAGAACACCATTACTATCTATTAATTCGGCTTCTACCCAAACATGATCCTGATCGGCCTCTGTTACCGAAACTTTCAATTCGGCTTCCTTTCCAAAAGGACGTGTTTCATAATCGAAGCTGATTTCATCTTCGATCTTTACCTTTCCTTTCATACCGACTGCTTTCAATGTGTTTTTACCTTGTTGAAGCAATGATTCCCATCTTAAACCTGCGGCAGGAAAATCGGGAGAATTACGTTTCTTCATTCCTAAACTTTTACCATTTAAGAATAACTCAACCTGCTCACAATTTGAATATACTTTTATCAATTTCTTCTCATCAGCTTTACCCCAACGTGTTTCCCAACTATGACCGAAAATACGAATCATAGGCTCATCTGTCCAATAGGATTGAAATACATAAAAGGCTTCTTTTTTTGTTAAATCACGTTCAACTACACCTTTCTGATTTACATAAGGAACCGGATTATCGGGGCGTACAGGTGTCGAAAAATCTTTGAAAGGCCAATAAGCTGCACCGGTCAGCCAAGGCATAGTTTCCTGCTCTTTCAGATGCCAGTCGATAATATCACAAACATATGTCTCGTTCCATGTATTGTCTTTTGAAGCTTTTGCTATAGACTCAAAAATTGACATATCTCCGGCTTTAACTTTATTCAGATCACTATAATCAATCTCGGCATAGCGTCCGGCATGACTATCCCCACCCCACTCTACATGTAGAAAGTGGTTAACCTGATCTCTGGCTTCTTCCGAAAACTTTTTATATTCTGTATATATGCCTCTATACCAACCTGCCCAAATAGAAGGAGAATATACGTCTACAATATCTTTACAGAAATCGCAACGACGAATACAAGTCAATCGGCTATCATCAAGACTATGAGAGAGATTGTGCAACTCTGTCATAAAAGCACGAATCTTTTCTTTATCAAATTCAGGAAAATCGTTAGGCCAGTCATTTTCGTTACCCATTCCCCACAAAATAATAGACGGATGGTTACGGTGCTGAGTAATCATATTAGTAAGCATCCTTCTGGCTTGATCTTTATATACATCACCTCCTAAGCCTCCACGACACCAAGGAATTTCTTCCCAAACCAAAAACCCTAAACGGTCGCATTGCTCCAAAACAATACGAGATTGTTGATAATGTCCCAGACGGATAAAGTTTACACCCATCTCTTTCATCATCTCCATTTCTTTTATAATCAAGTCTTCGGGCATGGCAGCCGCTAATCCTGCATGATCTTCATGGCGATGTGTTCCCTTTAATAAAAAGCGTTCGCCATTCAAAAAGAAAGGACCTTTCTCTTTAAACTCAAAATGTCTGAATCCGAATTTATTTTTGTTCGTGATCGTTCCCGAAGACGATGACAGCGTCAATTCGCAGGAGTAAAGATTAGGATTCTTTGGAGACCAAAGCGTTGGTTTTGGGATGTTCACTGACAAAACATTCTTACTTTGAAAATCATTTAGTGTCTGACTTTCTTGCTTCACGATCTTGCCATTCGGATCGTATATTTTTATATCCAATTTTGCATTTGCAATATTAGAAAAGTTGAGAAAATCAACATTTATAGAGAGCTTACCTTCTTTTCCTTTTTCGTCTACCGAAGGATTTGTATAAATATCTTTGAAAGACAGAGCCGGAGCATATACCAAATTCAAGTATCTGTATATTCCACCATAGATATTGAAGTCCGATAAATCAGAGGGAATCATCTCGGTATCTCTGGTATTATCACATCGAATGCTTAAGGGTATTTTTCCTCCAAAACGCTTGGCTTCATCCGACTGTTGAAATTTCTTAACCGCATCCGTGATATCTACAATCCATTCATCGTATCCTCCCACATGAGAGCCTACTTTTTGAGTAAAAATATACACCTCGGTTTTCTGTCCTGCTCCTTCAAATTGCAATAAAATACGTCCATCAGGATAAGGATTATTTACTTCCAGCATTTTCTTATACCAACCCGGACCTTCGTAATAGTTTACATCGGGGTCAACCGCATCTTCTTCGTTAAAGCAATGGGGCAGATTCACTTTAGTCCATAAGGGAACACTCTCGGGATCGCCGGCTTTTACAGGCCTCACAGCCTCCCAGATACTTCCCAAGTCTTGTTTCAGGAATTCCCAACCATCATTTAACCGTGTTCTTGGTTCGTAATTAATTTGTGCTGAAGAATACAATGAAATCCCCAGAAATAAACATAATAAGATAATTTTCTTAAACATATTCATACGCCTTGTGTTATTCATTATTTAAGGTCTTAAACTTTTTGATTCTCTAGTTGTTTTGGTCGAAATACAATGACTTGTATCCCGACCAAAATAAAATTTAACAATATAACTATTAAGGTCTAAGACCTTTTTATTTTTTTACCAAATACAACAAATATAGTGAATTACAGCTTTTAAATATAGCATTAAATCGTTGGAATTACTTAGAGCCTGTTTAAAATTTGCCCTAATATTTGCTTAAGGGCTATTTTCTTTATTTCTTCATTCATTTTTAGCCTCTTTTGTGATTTTGCTTACCAAAGCAATAAAAAGGTCTGAGACCTTAAAACAATTTTCCGGTTTGTTCCAGTTGTTGTTTTCTTAATAAAGCTTCAAGGAAATAATAATCGGCATATACCAAAGGCACATCTACCTCCAGATTGCTCGGTTTAGATCCCGTACTGTGTAATAATAAAAAACCTCTGTCCTCTTCTACTTTAGCTAAATAATTTTTAGATAAATTATCCATCATAGTATTAGCCCAGTTTAAATATTTCGGGCTGTTTTCTTTATCATAAGTACTCAATTCATAAAGAGCAGAAGCGGTAACAGTAGCTGCCGATACATCTCTCGGCTCATTAGGAATTTCGGGAGCATTGAAGTCCCAATAAGGAATCAAATCCTCAGGCAGATTAGGATGAGTAAAAATATAATTTGCTATATTTTTAGCCTGTTCTAAAAACTCAGGCAGTTTAGTTTCCCTGTAACACATCGTATAACCATATACCGCCCATGCCTGACCCCGTGCCCATGCCGATGAGTGAGAATATCCCTGATGAGTATGTTTATTAATTACTGCACCGGTTATCGTATCATAATCAATCACATGATACGAGCTGTAATCTTCCCGAAAATGATTCTTTATAGTAGTTTGAGCATGATTTACAGCTATATCATAGAACAAAGAATCTTTACTTTCGCTGAATGCCCAGAATAACAATTCCAGATTCATCATATTGTCTATGATCACAGGACATTTCCATTTATCACCACTATGATCCCACGAACGGATAATCTTTGCATTGGGTTGATAACGGGTTGTTAGGGTATATGCCGATTCAAGTAAAATTTTCTTGTAATTTTCGTCTTTCGTCAAACGATAACCGTTTCCAAAACTGCAATAGACTTTGAAACCCATATCGTGAGTTCCTCCATTCGTTTTTTCGCGTTCCAGAGGATCAGTATACTTACGGGCTGCTGCCTCCCATTTCTTATCTTTAATATATTCGTACATATACCAAAGTTCGCCGGGAAAGAAACCGCTTGTCCAGTCACGTGATGCTACTAATGAAAGTTTTCCATCGGGATTTATAGTACGTGGATTTACCAAAGGACCCAAATTCTTTTTTTTCCTTTTTTCCCTGCTTTCCGGAGATTCTTCCTCAATCGCTTTACTTACCTCTGTCATTGCAAAGATTAATTGCTTCGATGCAAAATCAAAATCATCTTTCACAATATCCTTCTTTTCAGTTTTACAAGAAGCTAGTGTGACAAGTAAAACTGCAACACAAAATAATATTTTTCTCATAGTATATAAATTTTCCAATTTAGATACAAAAGTCAGGTATAAAGGCCGATTGGGTTTGTAAATTTGGTTCAATTATTTATACTTTCCGTTCTATTTATCTATTCTGGAGTATATAAGCTCTATTCCTTTACCATTTTGAGGATCGAGATTCCTAGAGTAACGGCGGGTCTCGTCACTATCCCAATGCTCGTGAACACCCAAGTTCGAAACTCTTTTTCCGTTTTGTTTATAAACCATACCCGACGGAGAATTGTCTGCTTGTGCCATTTCATGCAGATAGCCATCTGCGTTTTCACGTATCAGCATCCAGGGACGATAGTCATTATCCGGGTCGTTATTGTTTTTAGTTTGTGAATACAGAATATCCAATCCCACCGAATCTAAAGCAACACCATCTAACGAACCTAATAAGCACGATGGCCATTCAGGGTTTTCATAAGGGTAGTTTTTATTATAAAAAGGTGCATTCGGAAAATGCATTGCATACGACGAATGTTTTCGTGCAGTATAAAGTCCATCGAGCAAATAAAGTATAGTTTTAGTTCCCAGATTAGGCGATGCTTCCAGATCAACTATCGGCGAATAAGAATCTTTTTTTCCCTCTCTATTGGTATTAATCAAGCCATGCAAATCGGATGGCCCCTGAATGGAACCGAAGTTATTCTTACCGATCATTGTCACCCCTGTCTGTCCTTCATCCCCTCCCTCCATATTGGAATACGGGTAAGAATGACATTTGAGCATAGCCAGATTAATAAGATACGAAGCATCCTTTACCTGCTTAGGAATATTAGTAGCCTTTGGATAATCTACTCCATTTGAATATTCGATTGCTTTTATCCAATCGGGCATTTCGAAACGGCTATAATCGCCGTATATAGGATGCTTTTGTTGTTCCGTAAAATCTTTTTCCTGAATGAAACGCACATCTTTAAAGTCTCTCCATACCTTCTCCAGAACCTCAGGCAAAATATAACGTTTAGCATCATAAATCACGATCTTGTCTTCGGGAACACCTCCATATTTGACAAGCTGTTCGACCAACACATATACTGTTTGAGGTGCTACATCTGTATAATTATTGATTCTCTCGGGACGATTAGTTGAATTCATATTTATCTTGATAGCCACAACCTCATTCTTATTATAGCCTGCTTTCTTATTTTTAGTGTTCAAATTATGATACTCAAATAAAGCATTCCAGGCTTTATTATAATCCTTTTGTCCGGTCAACGTTACCAGAATATTCCCCAGCATTTCTCCTGTTTTTTTCTGATCGGTATTTTCATCCAGCCACCAAGGGCTTTCCATCGACTGCCACTTACCCGACCAATGGGCTGCTCCGGGAGCATGTGCCCAAGATACCCGACCCGGAAATATTCCTTTAGCCACACCTATCGGTTGATTAGTGGCTTCGGGCTTCCAGTCATATTTAGTTATAGGCTTTGGTTTCGATTCCTGCCCCACAGCTATAGATCCATTTCCTATAGATGAAAAAGAAAGGATTATGATAAATACAAACAATAATTTGATTATCCTATAATCAGTCATTTTAGATAAAGGCTGTTTCATTTTATCTTATTTATTAGTTATTCTATTTCGCACCTTCAATCGTTTTCAGTATTTGCTTACCATGCAAACTGATAGTGTTATCCGCCCCTTCCACTTCCAATAGTTTTTGAGATTTCCCTCTCAAACCCGAAATAGCGATTTGAACGTTTTCAGAATTTTCTATCCGAATAGCAGACTCTGAACCTTCGAATGCCTCCGCATTCAGCTTTTTAATCGATACATTTTTCACATCTTCAAAAACGAAAACAGGTCTTAAATCGGGATTTTCAACTTTGAAAGTGATATTATTGAGCTTTAAACCATCTGCATGTCTCGCCCAAACACCATAGGCAGGAATGGTCGGTCCAAATGTTTTTATCTCGGGATATTCATTGACTGCCTCAGGAACCTCATGCCTACCCTCCTCAACTGTACCACCACCGGGCAATGCTATTTCGATATTCTCCAATGTGAGATTCGTAATAAGATGTCCGGGAACACCTGTTATTAATATTCCCGAAGCAGAAGTAAGCTGAGTTTTTTCAGCACTCTTTGCTTTAACATTACGGATAACTACATTTTCGAATGTTCCGGTAGGTTGTTGCTGATCCCGTTCTTTTCTGAACACATTTAATCTCGAACCCAGACGGAATAACATCGGTGTTCTGACATTATCCATGGTAATATCCTCAATCAGTATATTTCTTAAATGGGCACCGTCAACCGTTAGAAGTTTAATTCCTCCGTTATTCGTATTATAGATGTGACAGTTAGAAATCTTGATATTCTCAAAAGGAGCCATCGACTCAGTTCCCATCTTGATTCCCGCCTGATTGCTTTTTAATTTCATACCATCAACCACAATATCTCGACATGGATTTTTACTGTATGTAGTTTTGAAGCAAAGAGCATCATCCCCACTTTCCACATCACAGTTGGTTATTCTGACCCGTTCGCAACCATCGATATCAATCCCATCATTATGAGCAACTCCAATGCTTGTTATTTTTACGTTACTTATCACAATATCCGAACTTTGAGCGTAGTGAGATGTCCACGAAGCCGAGTATTTCAGCGTTACATCCTGTACTTTTACCCCCTGACATCTAACAATACGTAACAAAAAAGGTCTTGCTCCCCAACGTTGTCCTTCCGGACGGTTGTCTGTTTCTATTTGTTTAGCCTTAAGGGCAGAACCTTGTCCGTCAATAATTCCTTTACCCTCAATAGTAATATTCTTTGCATCTACAGCCGCAATAAAAGTACGTCCCACATCCACCCCCAAACCATCGGTAAAAGGATCGATCAGATCATAAGCATTCAGATCAGTAGTACCCAACAATAAGGCACCCTCTTCGAGATGCAGAGTAGTATTATCTTTCAAAACTATTGTTGCCCCAAGATAAGTTCCTCTGGGTATGATAACCATTCCTCCCCCATCTGCCGTACAAGCATCTATCGCCTTTTGTATTGCAGGAGAATCCAGATACCGCCCATCACCTACAGCACCGAAATCTTTCACATTGTAATTCTTTGCAAATGCTGTAGTGACAGACAATACCAAAATATATAATACATAAGAAAGCTTTTTCATATTAAGTAATTCTAACTATTTAATGCGATGATTTATCAGCAAACTATCTCTTTTTGTTATGCTTGCCAAAGCAATAATAAGGTCTGCGACCTTATTTGAAGTTAACTCTGATAGTTTCTCCTTGCTTAATCTTTTTGGTAAGAGTTTTACCCGATTTACTCTTAATTACAACCTCTAATCCACCATCCTTTCCGGTGATATTTACATCGAAGGTCTCGCCAAAAGCTTTGATCGATTTCAGATTCATATAATTCCATTCCGAAGGCATATGAGGTGTCATTTCGAACGATTTCAATCCTGTAGGACGGATACCAAAAATTCCTTCAGTAAATATTCTGCAATACAATCCGCTTTCTGCCGATAAATGACGTTGCGAACCTTCGGGCCAAGCCTCGATTGCATAGGGAACATGCTCACCTAATAATCTTCTTTGTGAATATTTCTCAAGATATTCCAGCCCTTTTTCAGTAGCTCCCGCTGCAAATACACCTCTTAAAGCATAAAGGGTCGAACGATCCCAAAAAGTTTCAGTACCTGCCTGAGTTAACAGTCCGTCATCAGTCCACAAGCGAGGAGAAAACAGCGCATCAATAGTTCCTTGCGATCTATCAAAGATACCAACAGTCAAAGGAATACATATCCATGAACGAAGAATATCATTGCCTTCATAATAGCGATACGTATCAAAACCCTCTACTTTATAACCGAAGTGCTTTTCTATGTTTTTTCTCAAAGTTTCCGCTTCTTTCTTATATTCGTCCAGTTGCTTATTGGGCTTACCTAAATCCTTTCCCAGATAAACTGCCGATATAAGAGCATCGTAATACAAACCTGAGGTACACAGATTGGCTTTTCCCGCAGGAAAGCGATTTTCCAATTCGTCCGAATCAGAAGCTACTACGCCATTCTCGTTTATTTTTCGTTTACAATATTCTAATGTCCATTCAATTAACGGCCACAATTCTTCTGCTTCAGTTTTACTTCCTTTAGCCAGAGCATAACGGGCAGCACCATAAGCAATCATAGCTCCATCGCCCCGATCTTTAGCTCCATGCCAAATACCGTCACCCTCGGCAATAATAGAACTTGGAATAGGTTTATATTCATCGTTCATAAAGCGTGCAAAATGACGAAACGAATTCAAAGCCGATTCATTACCTGTTTCATAACCCAAGTAAGGAAAAAACGGATTAATATATTCTGCCTGATCGTTTGCCCAAATAGCGGCATAATATGCCTCACCACCCGGACCATGCATCAAGCCTCCTTTTGTTTCATAAATACTTTCAGAACCTCTGATTTTAGCAAAGGCAAACATTCTGTTCAAAACCTTATCGGGTGTTTCTAAAACCAAATTAGACCAGATACTTTCTACAAACTCTTTTCGTGCTACAAGCTCTTGCTCAGGATTGAAAGCAGGTTGCGGCTCCTTTATCTTTCGTGCCGAAAAAGTAATATAGAAGGTCAGGTCTTTACCCGATTCAAGAGTATAATATCCTTTATGGCTCGATTTTACACCATAAGTATATCCACCATAAATGCCAAGAGCCGGATCTGAAATATAGGTCATATCTAAATCGGGTAAATCAACCGAAATTGCTTTTTCGCCAATATTCTGAATGGTATATTTTTCGAAATAAGCAGCTTCCGTTGTTGAAGGATAAAGGACACGGGTCATCCGAAGGCTATTCTTCTCGAAACGACTATCTACTACCATAAGCCCCTCCAACGATATTTTATCGACAGTTTCCTGACCTAATGACTGGCTATTAATCAACAATAAATCCCGTACATCTAACGCAAACTGCTTATTGAGATGCGAACGGGTCTTATTGGGTTGAAAACGAAGCATTGGCCATATGATACTTCTATTCACCGAAAAATTCTTATCGGCATCCACCCCGTAACGAAGTACTACCGACAGTTTTCTGCCACTCATCTCGATATGGTCATCGTGAGGCAGATTACTTTTGATATTCCATTCTATGCCTCCCGTATCAGCTAACTGCCAACGGTTATTCTGTGCCTCGGTATTCCAGATGCCCCATATTAATATAAGACCTAATAAGATATATTTTTTCATATTATGTATTTTTACTCCACCTCCTACAAATTAATTAGAGATCCGAGACTTTATTCAACATTTAACCCTATAACCATACTCTCCAATTGTTTCACACAAACAGGAGTGAATCCATTACTCATAAGTTCTGCTCCTGAAACAGTTTTACCGTTCAAATCAAAAGAAGATGCTTTACCCGCTTCGAGATTCAGTTCTTTCAGCGTATAGTTTTTAGTAGGATCAAGTCCTTTCAATTTAATTTTATTATTCTGACCATCTTCAACCTGATAGACAAAAACAACAGCTTTAGCCTTGTCCTGAGAAATATAACTTAGAGAAGCATTCGCATTCTCATAGGGCGAACTTAAACGATACAAGTTTCCTTGTTGCACTATCGGACGAAGACTCTTTTTGTACAATTCGACACTGCTCTCTATTTGTTTTTTCTCCTGTGGAGTCAACTTGGCTAAATCTAAATCGATACCATACGCACCACTTAGAGCAACATCTATTGCAAATTTCATCGGACGACCACCCATCCGTGTAACATGTGCCGAGATCGTATTAGCGGGAAATATATGAGAGAATCCCCACTGAATAAATACTCTCTTCAACGGGTCGGTATTGTCACTAGACCAGAAGGAATGAAAATATTGCATACTTCCATAATCGGTGCGTCCGCTACCACCTGCACAAAGCATCATCATTACATTGGGGTAATTGTCTTTGGTCTTTTTCATCAAAGCAAGCAAAGCATTATTATAGTCGATCAATAAATGAGATTGTTTATTCGCTGGCAAATATGATGAGCCGGGCTGAGTTACATAACGGTTAGCATCCCATTTTACATAAGATATACCCGGATTCGGTTTCAAAGTCTTGTCTATAACCTCATCCCATTCGAACTTCTGAACTTCGGGGCGAGTTAAATCCAAAATCATTTGATTACGACCATACAATGGTGTGCGTTTTGCCTGAGTGATTACCCAATCGGGATGCCTTTCATTCAAAAGGCTCTTTGGATTAACCATTTCTGGTTCTAACCAGATGCCAAAACCTATTTTTCGTTTTGATGCTTCGTTACACAGATAAGATAATCCGCTAGGCAGTTTTTTCATGTCTATATCCCAATCTCCTAAACCATGCTTGTCATCGTCGCGGGCATATTTTCCGTTACCAAACCAACCATCATCGAGCAGGAATAATTCGATACCCACTTCTTTGGCTCCATCAAAAAGAGATACTATCTTCTTTTCATCAAAATCACAATGTGTAGCTTCCCAATTATTCAATAAAATCGGGCGGTCTTTCTTTCCATCACGAACAGTATAGTTTATTGCCCATGTATGCAAATTACGACTGGCTTGCCCTTTCCCAGAATCACTATATGTCCAGATTGAAACAGGAGTTTTAAATTTTAGCCCTTTCTCCAAAACGTATTTTGAAGCATAAGGATTAATGCCGGATAACGCACGCAGGTTATTATTCCAATCAAGATCAAAAGCCAGTTGAAAACTTCCCGGCCATGACAAAGAACCGGTATATACTTCTCCACTATCCTCGTTTGCAGGTTGATTCAATGAAAGCATAAATGAAGGTATCCTCATCTGGTGTGCTCTTACCCCAATCTTTGAATCGAGAACTTTGATTCCTGAAGATAGTTTTTCTTCAACCAAAGTAGCCTCTCTTTTATAATTCCCACAAAATTGAGTCAACCAATAATTTTTCGCTGAAAATATGGGAGATGCCGAAGCATATTTATACAGAGTAACAGCACCGTTTTCTTCGTGATATACCTCTGTCCACATCTCCAGAATATCTTCTTTTTGGTAAGACTTGATGTATATATCTACAAAAAACGGATATTGAGGATCTTTCAAATGAATAACCGTCAAATCAATATTAGAATCAATTTTTGTAATTTTATGATTTTGATAAAACAAATCCGTAGATGTATTACCGTCAGCATGATTCACTTCAATGGCCGGCTCAGCTATAAATCCATTCCCCGATGGCGGATAAAATTCTTTCTCTCGGGCTATTCCTTTGGGAGGAATAGTATATTCGGGAGCTTGTAAACTGCCATACCCTAACTGATAGAGCAAGCTGTCGTTACCTGCCAACAAAGTCAAGCTCGAATTATTGGTATTAATTTTTAATATCTGACCGTCCGTAGCACCTTGCCCCCAAAGGCTCAGACACGTAACAGAAGTTAATAGGAATAAGGATAATTTTCTCATTATATTTCTTCTTTTTCATAGTTTAATATAGACTAACTCAATACCCCGCCCATTTTTAGGATCAAGATTACGCGAATACCGACGATCTTGGTCATTATTCCAGTGTTCGTGAACTCCCAGACTTTCAACCTTCTTCCCCCCTTGCATATAGACTGTTCCCGATGGAGGATTATCGCCGGCCAAAGCCATTTCATGCAGATAATCATCTGCATTTTCTCGAATCATTATAGATGGTCTGTTATCATTTTCAGGGTCTTTATTATTCTGGCTTTGAGAATATAAAATATCCAGGCCCACAGAATCTAATGCTACCATATCCAGAGAACCCAATATCGAGGAAGGCCACTCCGGATTAGCATACGGATAAACCTGATTGTTAAATGGTGCATTCGGAAAGTGTACAGGATTCGAATTATGCTTGCGGGCACAATACAGACCTTCGAGAATATATAATATCGATTTCGCTCCTAATTCGGGTGAAGCAGCCATATCGATCATCGGAGAAAAGGCATTTGCAACACCTTCTTTATTGGTATTTATAATGGCATGAAGTTCATCGGGTTGCTGTATAGTTCCATAATGACTCTTACCAATCATAGTAACTGCAGTTTGCCCTTCATCTCCTTTTTCCTGATTAGAATACGGATAAGAGTGTGCCTTCAATAAAGCCAGATTGATCAGATAAGTTGCATCTTTTATCTGCTTGGGAATATTACGTGCCCTGTCGTATTGCCCATTAGAATACTCTATAGCCTGTACCCATTGAGGAGTTTCGATATTGCGAAACTCTCCGTAATAAGGATGCTTTTGCTCTTCGCCCGGTTCTTTTGATTGTAGAAAACGTACATCTTTGTAATCAGACCATACTTTCATTAATATTTCAGGATATATATCCCTTTTGGCATCGTAAACTACAATATCTTTTGCATCCACTCCCCCGTATTTAACCAGTTGCTCTATCATAGCATACACCATTTGCGGAGAAGTATCCGTGGCATTGGTATGTCTGGTTATACGATAGGTACCATTCATATTTAATTTGATAGCAACTATCTCTCCTTTTTTATAACCCGAATTATTACGACCTAAAGTACGGTTATGATACTTAAAAATTGCTTGCCATGCATCTTCATATTTATTGTGCCCCGAAAGCGAACATATAATAGTACCTAACATTCTGTTAACTCCATCCTGATCAGTACTTCGATCAGACCACCATGAGTTCTCCATCGATTTCCAATCTCCAGCCCAATGTGCAACACCCGGCATATGAGCCCACGAAACCCTACCCCTATAGATTCCTTTTGCATCGCCTATCGGTTTATTAGAAGCATCCGGCTTCCAATCGTATTTAGTGGCAGGTTTTGTAGTCAACTGATCAGGATGCCCGTGTTGAGCAGTCAGAGTTCCTACATGAAGAACTGCAACAAGAAATATTCCCAATAATTTAGTTTTCATTTGTCTGATGTATTTAGCAGTTCGTAGCTCTTTCCTTTTTCTGTCGAAAAATCTACTAATGATGTTTCTTTCAGGTTTAAGTTCTGTAATGGCGAGGCATTGTCACCCTTGACTAATTCGGGAGCTTTTCCTATAAAATAAAATTCATTCGGATTCTTGCCTTCCGCCAATTTCAGATCAAAACTTTTTGCCGATACTTTAGCCAAAGTTCTAACCCTACAATTTCCTCCCAAAGCAGAATAAATAACAGCCTTCGTTATTTTACCGTTTCTCCATTCCATATCTATAGTGAAACCGCCTCTCGCCCTAAGTCCTTTTACTGAACCGTCTTTCCAATTATCGGGCAACGCCGGTAAAAGGAAAATCTCTCCTGCATGGCTTTGCAGCAACATTTCGGTAACACCTGCCGTTCCTCCAAAATTCCCATCAATTTGGAAAGGAGGATGAGCATCAAACAAATTAGAGTATGTACCTCCACCTTTCATCGAAACATCGGTTGCATCCACATGCCTTAAACCGTTTTTCAACATCAAGTAAGCATGATTTCCATCTTCGAGACGTGCCCAAAAATTTATTTTCCAAGCCATAGCCCAACCTGTGCCGCCATCGCCCCTCAATAATAAAGTTTGTTTAGCTGCCGCAGCTGTTTCGGGTGTTACACGAGGTAATATTTCTTTACCCGGATGTAATCCGAACAAATGCGATACATGACGATGTTGTGGATCTACTTCCTCAAAATCTTTATACCATTCCTGTAACTGTCCTTTCGAACCCAAATGTGGCGGATATAGTTTTTCCTTTGTTTCTTCTAAAGTCTTACGGAAGTCACTGTCTATATTCAGTACTCTTGAAGCCTCAATACAGTTGGTCAACAAATCCCAAATCATAGCCATATCCATAGTAGTGGCTTTGCTTATCTCTCCCGTCTGCTCCTTGCCGTTTTTGTCTTTGTATTTAAATAAATTTTCGGGAGTAGAAGACGGATTTGTTACCAGATAACCCGATTCATCATTCTGCAACCATTGCAAAACAAATTCGGTTGCTCCTTTCATGAGAGGGTATGCACTTTCTTTTAAATATTGTTTATCGCCACCAAAAGCGTAATGCTCCCACAAGTGCTGAGAAAACCAAACGCCAGTCATTGGCCAACACGACCAGCGTGGCGAACCCCTTGGGTCTATATTATAATTACCGGTGGGAGCTGTCTGTGCCCACACATCTGTATTGTGATGAGCCAGCCAGCCTGTATCCATGCCGTAATTTATCTGTGCAGTTTTTCGTCCATTAATAGATAGAGACTTCACAAAATTAAGAAGCGGCTCATGACAAGCCTGCAAGCCGGTTAATTCAGTAGGCCAGTAGTTCATTTCCGTATTTATATTTGTCGTATAATTAGAACCCCAAGGAGGTTGTACATGGCGATTCCACAATCCTTGAAGATTAGAAGGTATTGAGCCTGAACGAGAAGAAGCAATAGTCAGATAACGACCATATTGGTAATATAAGATAACCATCCCATTGTCACTATCATCGGTCGAAAACTGTTCCAGTCTTTTATCAGTCGGTAAAGCTTCTTTTTCCGGTTTTACTTCTCCAAGATTTAAAACTACATTATCGAATAACGATTTGTAATCTTTTGTATGATTGCTTAATAGCTCAGCATATGATTTCTTTGAGGCTGCTTCCATATTAGCCGTAGCTTGTAAAGAAGGATCTTTACCTTCGAGACCGGGAGATTTATCGAATCCGTTAAAACTTGTAGCTGCTGAAAGAATCAGAGTTACAGCATCCGAATTATTAATGCTCAGAATACTATCTTTAGCCGTAGATTTTCCACCTTCAGCTAAGACTTTTACATGAACTTCGAAATTCATGCCCTCACCTTTTTCTTCATCATATACTATTTGTTCTGGTTCATCCGATCTGTGCGCTACATGTTTAGGAGCTTTTCCTTTTAATACTAAGTAAGTATCTTCTTTAGCTTTAGATATATATCTGAGTTTACTGTCTAAAGCAACATCAAATGACAGTGATTGCTTCTTATCTGCTTCGAGACGGATTACCATCACTTGGTCAGGATAAGATATAAAAGCCGTCCGTTTGTATTTGACTCCGTTTGATTCGAAACTTACCGTAGATGTTCCATCAGAGATATTCAAATCACGATACAGATTTGTAATATCATTACCCGACAATGTTGTAAGGTGTAAATCTGCCATCGGTAAATAACGAGCCGTATAAGGTCCTTGTGCATTATTTTTCCAGATAGAAGATGCTTTTACATAATCGCCATTGTTGATAGCTTCCCTAACCGCAGGCAAAGCACCTGCCGCTTTAGGATTATTAGCATCTTTGGGATATCCCGACCACAGCGAATTTTCGTTCAACTGGAAAAGCTCTTTCTGAGGCTCTCCGAATACCATTGCACCAATACGTCCGTTACCCAAAGGCAGTGCTTCTTCCCAAACCTGTGCCGGACGATCATACCAAAGCTTAAGGTCGTTACTTTTAACTTCTTCGGTCTTGCAGCTCCCCATTGTAAAGAAGATAGAAAGTGCAACTAAACCTGATTTTACAAGTTGTGTTTTTTTCATTTTAGATTCTTTTTTATTGCATCTCTTTCTACTATTTCGGTAGCCCAAACAAAACCAACATAGGCTTCTTTAGCATTCAGAGATTTTTTGTAGTTAATATATTTTTCATAGTTTTCTTGCACCCCCACACCATCACATGCTTCATGGATATCAACCAATCCTCTTTCGTTTATTTTGGCGTGGTTAACAATGGAAGTGTATCCATCTTTAACAACCAATTCGTAGTCCTTTTTGTTCAGAACTCCCAGATTTTCACCTTGCTGCAATGCATATGTAAACATAGCACTTCCCGAAGTTTCTATCCAGTTATCGGGTCTGTTTCCTTTATCCACAACCTGAAACCAGCCTCCGGTTTTAGGGTCTTGGGTACGCTTCAAGGCTTCTGCCAAACGAACGAATATATCTTTAACATCATTGTATCCCTTGTGATTCTTTGGGAGAGTCTCTAATGCCTCAACCAATATCAAAGCATACCATCCCAGTCCTTCTCCCCATACTTCGGACGATTTACCGCCAGAGGGATCTGCCCATTGACAAAGGCGGTCACCATGCCCCGACTCATAAATACCATGTACATAGAGTCCCGAATTACCTTGCTCCCCCCTTTTAGCATAAGCCACTATTTGTTTGACTGCCTCATCATAAGCATATTCTGCATCACCAATGGAACGACCATATCGAAGTAAAAACATTTGCCCCATAAAAACACCATCAATCCACATCTGCCCATGAAGACCTTTACCATGCCAAAAACCGCCATCATTATTTCGGGGATAGTTTTTCAGACATGCAAATATATAATCGGCTGCTTTTTTATAACGAGGTTCTTTATAATATTCGTATAACATGACAAGCGTATTTCCGGGCATCATATTATCCAGATTATCAAATACATTAGGTATTCTCGATAAGCCTTTATAATTGGTGACAGCAATAAAATTACCGTCTTCATCTATAAAATTATCTATATAACTTTTTATATATTTAAGATACGTGTCGTCTCCCGTAGCTTTATACAAACGTTCGAAAACACAAGCCATGTAACTATTAACATATGTCCATGCATTCCAATATGCTTTCGTAAAATCAGGATAACGTGCCATAGTACTTTGTGCAGCAGTCACCGACCAAAATTGGGGTACTGGTGCATAAGGTAAATAGGCATTCGCTACACCTGTTTCTGTAATATCAGACAAATCAATAGGTTTTGCACTCACATTTTCCACATAAATATCTCTCGTTGTATGTCTGTTAATAATTTCTGTAGCATTTATTATTTGTATGTTCTTAAACCACATACTTTCGATAGGCTGTGTCGTTTTTGATACAGAGGTAAAGGATATTCCTTTACTAGTAGCATTCAAGTTCGAGAAATTCTCAAAATAGCTATACCATAATATAGGAATATTCGCACTTTTAGATGAATCACTTACTAACTGCTCTAATTGAAAAGCTGTTTCACAAGGATAACCTTCCGAGTAATTATCTCTCATCCAAATATCTTCGATAAGTCCACCCCTATCTGTGCCGTACATATGTACAATATATTTAGGAATGACCCCAAAAGTATTTTGATTGGCAAATATATTCCGAATTACTCCTGGTGTACTGCCACCAAGAGTAATTGCACTTTCTCCACTTTTTCTGAAATAATTGTTCTTTAGAATAATATTCTCACTTTTGGTATTAGCCCGAATCGTAATATTATCGCCCGAAGACTCAAAATCACAGTTACTGATAAGTATATTTCGACTATCCGATAAACATATTGCTCCTTTGCCATTACCTCTAATTTTTCCGGGTCCCGTTAATCTGATATTCTCTTGATTATCGGAACTAATCAGAAATTCAGACATCATTTGAGGATCAAAAGATAATATTGATCCTTCTGATAGTAGAAGCTGAATATTTGACAACAAATAGAGAGGTGTATTTAATTTGTACATCCCTTTTGGAACCAAAACAGTACCACCTCCCATTTTGTTACATTTCTCTATGGCATGGGCAAAAGCTTCTGAGCAGTCGTTTGTATTGTTACCCACTGCACCAAAGTCTACCACATTAAATGTTTGCTGTGGTAAAACGGCAAGCAACTCTCTTTCAATATCAGTAGCCAGCTCCCATCCCGTATTTGTTCTTCGAGTATGGTTCTTATCTGATATCTCTATAAATTCTATATCTGCAAACAAAACAGACTCATCTCTTAAATAGGATGGCTCTTTAAGACTACGATAAAGCCCATACTTCGGACGGTTGAATCGTGCTCCGTCACGCCACATATCGACCTTATTGCTTTTACCATAAAGAAGTCTTTTACCATCCGATACTCTTTTAATTTCCAGTTCTATCCTACCGGGGTTATCATGCAATATTGTTTCTGTTACCTCTACCCAGATTCCTTTAAACAACGACAAGTCTTCTTCTGCCAGAATTGTAGATACATTTGAGGGAGAAACAACGTTAAATTCCAACACCTCTTTACCACCTTTGAAACGAGGTGTAAGCGTTACGATCGGTGCTCCTGCATTAGGTCCGGCATCGGCTTTTATCTGATGAATATGGCAAAAGTTAGGCGACGGTTGAAAATCTTTATCCAGCTTAAACTTCCATTTATATTGCTGTTTTTTTCCTCTATGCCCTTTCATCGATTCGGGCGATGGCCCGAAGGTCTTTATTTCTGTGCGTTGCCTATCCTGTGCTCCACAACGATCATCATCTAATTGAGCATGAAGTGTAAAAACAAATACTTGCTTTTGCAGTTCACTATCATATTGTTGTGTAATATGCTTGATGGGATGTTTACAATCTGGCACCTCAACTCCATAACCAAAGGATTCTATCAATTTATAGGTATCTGTTTTGCCATCGGCATTTGCCGTTCGACCAGCCTGAGCATTTACTTGAAAACAGACAACAAGTAAGGAGAATAGACTTGATATTTTTTGTAGGTTCTTCATTAGATTCATGTTATGGTCTTATTCCTTTTAATTTCTTTGATAAATACCCGAACCAGCCTTTTATTCAGCCGATTCGGATAATTAAGGTCGCAGACCTTTTTATTGCTTTGGCTGGGCATAACAACCAGAGATAGTTATGCTGATAAATCATTGCATTAAATAGTTAGAATTACTTAATTCGATCAATCATATACTCTATTTATCTCCTTATGCTTAATAAGGTGCATTATTCACCCATCCGGCAGGAGTCATTATATTCATAATATTCTGAGGTATAGGCCATAGGTTACCATCCCATAAGCATCTGATTTGCTGTGCAGCAGCAAGAGTCGGATTAGGGACCTTTCTGGGAATTACATCTTTTGCAATGTCCCAACGTTTGATATCATAGTAACGTATCCCTTCATATGCCAATTCTACACGACGCTCGTTACGTATATTATCGCGGGTTAATTCGGTTTTAGGGGGCATCTCTACTCCTTTACGGGCACGAACCTCATTAAGAGCCTTCAATGCTGTTGGATCAGAAGCTTTTCCCGATTCAAACATAGCTTCGGCATACAATAGAAGTAAATCGGCATAACGCATTAATACACAATGTTGAGAACTTATCCTGTCCCTAGCCTGAACGAGAGCCGGATTCACTCCTTTTTTCCAAGCTAAAGAGCTTACCGGGATATTGCCTTCCGATGTCCGGGGAGTACCGTCTCTAGGAGGAAATTGCTGACCGGAGTACGAATATATGGTAGGGTCAAGTATTATATCAGGACCTCCGGCAACGGGGTTTTTAGTTTTGTACTGGAATGTTTTAGTTGTAGTTCCGTTATACATTATCCAAGGATCGCCTACCATAAAAATAGTCATTGATAGGCGAGGATCTCTCACACCCGAAGACTTTTCTTCATATGCTTTCACCAAATCGAACAATGGGTAACAAGACATACGACTTCCTGTAAACTGATCAAACTGGTGCATATCATCCGGCGAGGCATACCAAACAGAAAACATTATTTCCTGATTATTTGCTTGGTCTCCAAAGAATATACCTGAATAATCGTCAACTATTTTATGTGGATTTTTAGTATTCCCAATCAAAGAATATGCAGTGGTAGCAGCCTCTGCATACTGTTTGTTATACATCAAGATACGTGTTTTAAGCAAAACCGCCGATCCTTTTACTGCATGGCCATCTGTATAAGCCTTTAAGGGAAGTCCTTCAATAGCCAAATCCATATCCGATAGTAATTGGGGAACAACAGTACTTACCGACTCTCTCTTCATATTCATATATGGAGTATCAAGTTCAACAGCATGAGTCAAAAAAGGAACATCACCATAGTTCTGGATCAATAAAAAATAAAAATAACAACGATTAAAAAGGGCTTCCCCTCTGTATTGTTTATATCTTTCGTCAGTTACTAAACTCTTTACTTCGGGTCTTTCCAGATTATCCAAAAAGTAATTACAATAGGCGATTCCTTGCCAGGCATCATTCCATAAACCCGTAACGGCTCCTCCCGTTGTGGATGTCATACCTCCCTGAGCTATATTTTGCAAACTTTGGAATCCTGAGGATGAATAAGCATTGTCACTTAGTGCTTCCATGTCTATTGCTGAACCGTTGCCGGCTCCCATTCCTCCAATCAATTGTGAACGGTAGCGAAGATAGGTCGACACCAGACCTTGCTGTATCTCCGTCTCATTTTTGTAAAACTTATCTTTACTCAACTGATCAAGAGGGTCTTTATCCAGAAAATCCTGGCAGCCGGCTAGAATCAGAGCAAATAAAAAGCAGGTTATTATAGTATATTTTTTCATTTTTATACGGGTATTAAGTAAAAGCTATAATTTAATGTCATGTATTAAAACCATAACTTATATTTATATTTATATTTAGACAGACAATAAGAGGTGTAGCATCTTAAAATGTTACTTTTAAACCAAATGTAAATATCTTCGCCTGAGGATACATTGCATCGCTCGATCCCTGTCCTGTACGTTCAGGATCTATCTGTCCATCGAAGAAATTAGTAAATGTCAATAGGTTATCACCTGAGAAATATACTCGAGCATTTTGAACAAATAGTTTCTTCGCCCATATAGCAGGTACATTATAACCAACTTGAATGCTCTTCATACGCAGATAAGATGCATCTCTAAGGAAGAAAGAGGAGTAACCGGCTTGCATCGGTCCATAGCCATCCATGTAGATGTGCGGTATATAGTTTGATGTGCCTTCGCCATCCCATGCGTCCCTCCAAAATACGGGAGGAGCAGAAGCTTGATTGAAAGGAGAAATACCCCAAGATGAGACATAGAGTTTTCGTCCCTGAACTCCTTGGAAGAAACAACTAAGATCAAACATCTTATAACTAACATTAATATTGAAACCGTAATTAAATTTAGGGAAGGCTCCCGATACCGTAGCACGGTCGTAAGTGGCATCAATAACTCCATCGGGTACTCCGTCAGGACCACTTATATCTGTATATCTGATATCACCGGGCTTGATAGTTACTGCACCTGCATAAGTTCTCACAACTCCTTCGTTGTCTATCTCTGCCTGATTCTGATAAACCCCATTCTGAACCATTACATAATAAGTATTCCAAGGCAAACCTTCTCTGCGTATATTCACTCCGTTTATCTCATCGGCACCATAGTTTAGCAAGGTATTTTTATAGGTATCCAAATTAGCTCTGATGCTATAGCGAACGTCTCCAATTTTATTATCGTGTCCCAAACTAAAGTCCCAGCCGATATTTTCCATTTCACCTTGATTTACCGTAGGCCCTGCGATCCCGACAAAATTAGGCACTTGTAATGTGCGAAGAATGTCAGTAGTATATTTGCGATACCAATCTACCGAACCATACAGTTTATTCCCCAGAAAGCCAAAATCTAACCCAACGTTAGTAGACGTAGTAGTTTCCCACTTGATATTCGTATTTACTATCGATTTACTGGTATAGCCACTTGTCATTGTTCCTCCGAAATTGTAATTGTCATTCTCAAGCATATCCTGATAAGGATAATTACCTATATTCTGATTACCTAATTGTCCCCATGAAGCCCTCACCTTAAGGTTATCCATATAGGAAAGACCTTTCATGAAATCTTCTTCAGAGATTCTCCATCCTGCTGATACGGAAGGAAATGTTCCCCAACGACCATTTCTGGGCAAACGTGAAGTTCCATCACGACGAACATTTGCTTCCACTAAATACTTACCATCGTAATCGTAATTGGCTCGTCCGAAGAATGACATTAAAGCCCACTCATTCACATCACTATCGTTGGTCTGAGCCGGAGTCGGACCCGGTTTCAAATACCACATATCGGTTGAAGTATAGCCGGTACGATAACCTTCGATTTGCTCATAATTATAACTTTCCTGACTATATCCCGCCATTGCAGTAATATTATGTACTTTATCGAAAGTCTTCAAGTAATTAAGAGTACTAAAAAGTGTATATTGTTTCGAACGGTTATTTCGCTGGCGAAAACTTTGCATTGAAGTAGAAGGACGGTTTTCAAAAACACCATTTGCATCCGGTAAAAATACCGCTCCATCCCATGTTGCATTCATAATCTTATACTGGTTTTCTGCAAATTTAACCGCACCTTTGACCTCTGCACTAAGTCCGTCAACAATCTTCACATTCATAAATGTACTTGCCAGTATATAGTTGCTATCTATCAGCTGTCCTCCACCTGCAATAGCATTAGCGATCGGGTTCTTATTTCCGCCCTTATTCTCATAGGCATACGAAGACCAACGTCCACTACCGTCAGGTAATTGCGGTGTCATCAGTGGCGAAGCAGCATATGCACTTCGCATCTGATCGCGTGAAGCATTCATATTACCTAAATCGGTATCATTAAATGAAGTATCATGACGAACACCATAGTTCATTGATATATTAGTACCAAAAGTCACCCGGTTAGTTAAAGACGATTTGAAGTTTACCTGTACATCGTATCGCTCATAATCTGTACCCAACAGAAGACCTTTTTGATTTAAATAACCTAGCCCCACATTAAATGTTGTTCCTCCTCTACCTCCATTAATACTGAGGAAGTGCTGACTAAGTGCTGCGTCTCGAATCAAATAATCCATCCAATCGCAATTAGGATATTGTGCCGGATTATAAGTCGGATCATTCGGATCTTGACCTCTTCTATAACGATCAATCTCTTCGTCCGTATATCTCCATGCCGCATTTATATTCTTTGAGAAATCGATTGCCTTATTGATTGTTTCCATATACTCTACAGAATTCGTAATACGATCCATAGGTTTCGTCGGCTTTTGCATCGAATAGTTAAAACTATATTCTATATTAAGGCGTCCCTCAGTTCCCGCCTTTGTGGTCACAAGTATTACACCATTAGCAGCTCGCGATCCATAAATGGCGGCGGATGAAGCATCCTTTAGAACCGAAATGCTTTCAATCATATTGGGATTCAGTTTATTCATATCACCTTCCACTCCGTCGATCAGCACAAGGGGATTATTTCCTGCTGAACTGAACGTTCCCATACCACGAATACGCATCTCTACGTTCTCACTACCGGGCATGGCTGAGTTCTGCGTAACCTGCAATCCGGCCATTCGACCTTGAAGCAGAGAGGAAGTACTGGGTGCAATACGAGAATTCAATTCATTACTATTAACCGCTCCTACTGCCCCTGTTAAGTTAGCCTTCTTTTGAACACCATATCCTACAACGACTACTTCATCTAATAGTTGCTGATCTTCTTTCAATACAATATTAAAAACTCGTTTTGATCCGATTTTTATTTCTTGTTTTGTATAACTCACATAGCTAACAACCAGTATAGAATTTTCATTTGGTACATCCAATGAAAACTTTCCGTTCAAATCTGCTACCGTTCCGGTGGTTGTTCCTTTTATAGAGATAGTCGCACCGATAACGGGATCTGATTTTTCATCAATAACACTTCCACTTATTTTGAAGGATTGAGCCATCAAACAAGCAGTACAAAAAAAGCATACAATAAATAGTGTACATTTTTTTTTCAATCTCATTCGTTCCTGTTTATTCATAACACATGCATTAGATTGTAATAAGTTAGATTTTGGTTTTCAATTAAGGTTTGGCTGTTGCAACAAACCCTCCATAGGGTAAAACATGAATGCTTAAGGTCTCTTTTACTATTTCTGCGTGTTCTGTAAATTGTGTTCTCTCTGTACCATCTGAGATTATTTCTATATTCTTGGCAGGAGAAAGAAATGACAAATCAAGTTCTATTTCTCGGCTTTCATTCTTACCATTGATTGCACCTATATACCAAGTATCGCCTTTTCGTCTAGCCATAACCACATAATCACCCGGGTAGCCATCCAGTAGTTTGGTTTCGTCCCAAGCTGCAGGTATCCCCTTTAAAAAATTTAGAGGAGCAGAGGGAAGAGATTCATACGATTTGTAATTGTCTGCGAAATTCTGGACACCCGATTCAAAAATCACTGAAAGAGCTAATTGATGGGCATATGAAGTAACATTAAAAGCTTCTACTCCCTGACGAATCTTATTCGAGAAAGTCACCGGAGTATAATCCATCGATCCTACCATATTACGTGTAAAAGGCACTGTTGTATTATGACGGGGCGCTTTATCACAAGCCACTTGACGACCAAAAGACTCAGCACCTTTTATGGCCTCGGTTGTCATCAGATTAGGATAAGTTCTTTCCAGACCTCGAGGAAGTGAAGACCCGTGAAAATTGACCATAATATGATGATCGGCAGCATCCGATAATATTGCATAGTACTGTTTTACAATATTTTGCTTATCAGTATCAAAGAAATCTACCTTTATACCCTTTACCCCCAGCTCCTGAATACGTGTTAATTCGGCTTTACGTGCGTCTTTCACAGCCATCAGATTAAAACTATTTATCGTATCTTGCGAACGACCTGCTCCCGAATGATACCATAACCACACACCAACATTTTTACTATTTGCGTATTTAACTACATCTTCCATAGTGCCGCCTTCCATATCAGGCCAGCCTGCATCTATCAACATATATTCCCATCCCATATCTGCTGTAAAATCGACATATTCAATCTGTGTCTTATAGTCTCTCGCAGAGGCACCGTTCGACCACCAGCTCCAACTCGAACGGCCGGGTTTTATCCATGATTCATCCGAAATAACCGATGGTAAATTCAAGTTTTGAACGATATTAGTCTCTACTATACCTGCCAGATTATTGCTGATGGCAATTACCCTCCAAGGTGTAGCCCATGGTAGGTTTGATACCGGTTCAGGATCATCAGGAATGATAACTTCTTCTTTCTCTGCAAACCGTATCTTATACAAACCGTCTTTTGTGCTACTTATATGTGTTGCACAATAAGAACCATCCAAAACAGCTTCGGTAACCATTACCCACAGCCCATTTGTATTAAACAGCATAGGGAATGCCCATCCTTTAGGATTAGGAGAATCGGTACCAATAGCTATTTCATTTTCACAGTACTGTTCATAACTCGGCTTGAATCGGCTATTCCAGTCATAAGGATGTATCCAAGCTTTACCCTCTGTAGAAAGAGCAAAACCCGTCTTTTCTGACATTACTTTAAAACTATTAGTGTCACTTTCGGGGAATTTATAACGAAATGCAACTCCGTCATTATATGCTCTCATTATCAATTGTACACTTTTCCCGTTTGAATTCTTAAAAGTCAGAGTCTGCTCATTTCCATAGTTATGGACATTGAGTTTTTTTCCTGACTTGAGGGTATATTTTTCATCAATCAGAATCGGTTTACTTTCCGAATCGAGTTTAAGATTAGTGGAAAATTGTTCGTCCTCCCTATCAATTCCCAGAGGAGACTCCATGATTGCTTTTTTTCCATTATAAGTCACATGATACACGAGTGAAGCATCATTTCCTTCTGACGATTGCTTGTTAAGAACGGTAATCGTTACATTTCCATCGGGGGAAGAAAGTACCCATTCCGATTTCTTACCCAAACAAGAGGTGAACATTAGAATAAAAATTATCCCAACAATTATATTTTTCATAGTATATAGTATTTAGGAATATAAAGGTCTCAGACCTATTTAGTATTTAAGCAAGCATAGTAATTATCATCTTTTTTGACTCAATCGTATAACTTTATATTTTCATTTACCCAAAAGAGAGCCTAGAGGTTACTTACTCATAAAGCGAAAACCAACTTTTGCTATATTATCAGGTTTTCCTTTTACAGCATTAGATATACTTCCCTGTAACTGTCCTTTTTTGTCTTTCTTAATTTCGATCTTTCTCCAAGAATATGCTCCTTTTTCATAATCGAAACTCACACCGTCATCATCATACAGGTTGTATGAACTTTCTTTAGTGCCATAATGGCGAATCTCCATATTCACTTTTTCACCCGCAGCCGGAGCATGTAAACGGGTTTCCATCAATGGAATAATACCACCGTCTTTCACATATACCGGAATCCTGTCTAATCCGGGAGTTACTGTTATTTCTTGTCCATTGCCTGCTAATTCTCCTGTGTAGAAGTCATACCAATTGCCTTGAGGCAGTAAAACCTTGCGTGTACTTTGTCCTGTAAACAAGGGTGCAACCAATAAATATTCTCCTGACATATACTGATCTTTCACTTCTTTATTAACAGCTTCCAAGTAAGGATTATCCTCTAAACTCTGGCTACCTGCAACAGTTTTTGATTCATTTCTGAAACCTTCTTCCAAAGCCATTGCCCTAAAAGGTGGAGTACCTTGAAAATGATATTTTGCAAATTCAGAATAGAAGTAAGGCATCAACTGCATACGCAATTCTGCATAATATTTTACCTGATCGGCAACTTCGGGAAACGACCAAGGCTTGGTTCCGCTCGACCATGCATTAATCATAGCCATGGGTGAGAAAGTTACAGACTGAAATCTACGCAACCACTCTTCACCCGTTTTTGAACCTCTCACTTCAGGGGTCCATAACACTCCGCAGAATCCACTATTTACCAAAGCTGTTATAAAATCTTGATGACTGTAATAATCATTATAGATCACATAAGGCAGATTATTAGCTCCTGCATTGGAAGCTCTTACAAGACCGAATGTTCTGGTATTTTCTTTCCGATACAGCCCATCTGTTAATTTTTGAGCCAATACACCATAAGTCTGACGCATTTGTATACCACTAATTCCCGATGGAAAAGTTGCCATGTCGGGCCATAAATAGAAGTCGTAACCATCTACTTCATCAATTTTATAACCACTGATTCCGATTTTCACCTGATCTTTATCCAATTGATTGGCAAATATTCTTTTCGCTTCGGGATGGTTCAAATCGGGTACAGTACCACACCATACAGTATGAGAACCTGTGTATGGTTCTATCTCTTTACTTATTGAAGCTTCGGGAGAAACATACGGATTAGTCCATAAATTGAGGCGAATACCTTTGTCCAGCATCTTCTTTGTAAATCCCGCAGGATCAGGAAAACGACTTTTATCCCACTCGAAAGAACATGGGTAAGCTTTGGTTTGCCAGCCCGGTTCCAAGCCGATAAAATCGAGGGGGTATCCTTTTTCTTCGAATTCGGCAGCCTCTTTCATTACATCATCCGCAGTATATAATTTTTGTACACGTTGCGTAAAACCCAGCCCCCAACGAGGAGGAAGTGTGCCGCCCCCGCAATACAGATTGTATTTTTTGATGGCATCTAAAGACGACTCTCCTGCAAATACATAAAACTCTATCCCTTCGGCAGGAATATACACCTCAACGGCATCCGAATAAGGACGCGAACTCCATGTTTTATCCGTATTACGATCTTTTGCCACAGGTGGATTCTTCGAATCCTTTCTGACACCTGTTCCAACGTAAAATGTGAGGTATTGAGCCGAATTGATTAGTATACCATATCCTTCCGAAGAAACATAAAATGGCACGGGAGCATGTGTCCGTCCATTGTCTTTTCCTCCATAATGGTCTACATGCAAATTGAGTATCTTACCTCGTTGATGTACTGTCTGAAAATTAAGTCCCAAGCCATATATCTGCTCGTCTTTCATAAGAGGAAATCTCAAATACGTTTTTCCATCTATTATCTCAGCATGAATCTCTGTTTTATTCAACGGGAATGCTGTTTCTTGCAATTTACTCAATACATCCGATTTTGGTTTACTGCCGGCAGCACTCAGCAAGGTATAGGAATCGGGCTTACCAAACGAACCTTTCCAGACCCCGGGAAACTCTTCAGTCCATTGAATCGACTGGGCTTGTAATAAGAATACAACCAGACTCAAGATGGTCGAAATAGTGATTTTCTTCATAAACTATTATTTTCAAAGGTTGTTTTATTTTAATAATGCCCACGCACACCATAGCATAGGAGCCTGCCCATGCATATCTCCTGTTTTTTGCTTACGGTCAAGGTAATACTGATAATCATTCTTGCGATTAGTACCCTCACAGACGTTCGATATATCTCCGTCTTCATTGATATAATCAATCAAAGCGAGCCATGCCTTACGAACCGAAGGAGCATATTCATTCTTATCGAGCCATCCGTTTTTTACACCCATTATCATAGCATATGCAAACATGGCCGAACCTGATGTTTCTACCCACGATTCGGGTTTGTCTATAAGCTGCCCCCACAATCCATCGGGTCTCTGGTACTTTTTTAGACTTTCCATCATTTTTAGGTAAGATGCCATAATAGTCGAGCGGTCTTTATTATTCTTATCTAAAGAAGTCAGCAACTCGCTCATACCGGCCGCCATCCAACCATTGCCCCGCCCCCAAAAGAAAGGAGCGTCGGGTGCGTGGAAAAACAGTCCGTTAGGTCGCTGAATGGTATCCAGATAAATAACCATCTCATGAGCAGCACGCTCTATATACTTTTTATCTCCTGTAATATGATATGCCTTAGATTGTACCATTGTTATCATATACATGTCATCAATCCAATAGCGAGTCTGCCATGTAAGATTCTGATCTAAAAACTTCTGATATTCATTTTTCTTCACTTCAGGAGAATCTACAGGTAGTGTCCATTGTGCATCGGCAAAGCGCATACCCATATCGTAAAATCGCTGATCTTTGTTGTGTTTATAAAGCTCTAAAGGAACTGTACCAAAAACCGAATAGTCTACATGAAACGGTCTGGGTACTAAATGCTTTTCATCATCGAAGAAAGGTAAAAAACGCTGCTCCAATTTTTTGAGCAATACTTTATTATTAGTTACTTCTGCAAATTTAATGGCTCCATACCATGCACATACTTCTGGGTAAGTAATTGATTTGGGAGGTGCAGGTGGTCTGAAACTATTATGCGGACTTTCTACAAAGCGATTTGCAACCAGCAACCCAATAGTTTCAGGATCTTTTCCTTTTGGCCAGTTTTTCAAATCTGTATTTTCCCGGGCATACAATTCTGAAATACAGAAAATGCCCATTGTGAAAAATAAGATTGAGAGTATTGTCTTTTTCATGGTATTAAAAAATAAAGGTTCGGTAATATATTCAGGTTCTCAAATGTAGCGACTGATAATCCATTGGATTTGTAATACTTATTCAATTATTTATAAAATCGAATCATTTTTTTAATCTATCGGTTTATTTCTTTTCGATTAAGGTCTGCTGTTGGCTTCTACTCATTATATTTTGTAAAGCATCCAGACCTAAACGATCTTTTAATTGTTGATAATAAAGACTTTTGGGATTAACTGTCTGATCCGCCAGTTCGATCCAGCCATCACCAATTGATACCAATCCCTTGTCCTGAAAATTGCTTCGGGAAACTCCGTTTATTGCTGTTATTGTACTTTTCCTGCCATTCTTAACCCACTTATCATGTATAGTTCCATTGCTTCCTATTGCAAAATTTTGAGCTGTAGGAGGCTGCATCACCATAATAACGGGAGCACTGCAATTCCAGAAAACAATCTGCGCACCAGACCAACCATGCCCCGAACCATACCATCCCCTATTTACGGATAGTAACGAGCCATCGGGTCCTTTGATTGTAATATTATCATAGAGACAACCCGCTGCCCACCGTTGATGGGGCTCGCTTGAGGCAAAGGTCATATCTCCCGAACCATCTACAAAAGCATTAGGTCCTGCGACGCTTGCCCCCAATACAAATTCGTGTCGATGGTGACTCGAATAACAACGCTGAAACAAACACATCTGTCCCCAAACCGAATAGGCATAACGACGACCTCCTGTAATAACCGATACGGGATTTGTTGCTGATAAATCTTGCCCGGTAATAAACTTGGCAGAAGGAGAAGTCCAAACACAACAATCGAACTGTTCTACACTTACATTTCTTACCCATGCATTTTCGATCGCATTGCAAAAAACAAAATTGTTTGCATGCTTTTCGTCAGCATTATACTCTCCTATATATTTATCTTTTTCTTTCACCCTTGGATTATATACCGACATTCCATAAATATTCTCGATTCCACACTGAGCAATCCTTTCGGGGAAAGTATATTTATAAATTCTTGCTCCGCCAAATTCTTGTTGCAGAGCATTTACAAGAGGAATGTCCAAAGTAATCTTATCACCGTTAACAGAAACTATAGTTCGCTCAAATAACAAATCCTTAGATCCTGCCTCCCACTGTTTTGTTCCATTTGTATTTGTGTTGTTTCCGTATTTACGAAATCGCAGAAATGACTCCTTCGTAGTCTCACCCTTTAGCGGACGAGGCGCTATTGAATCCATACCGATCGCATGAATCCATTCGGCAGTGCTTGGACGATGCACTACCACATTATCCCCTGCTTTAAATGCTTTCTCTGCATCTTTCACATGTATTATTTTACTTCCCGATGGAACATATTTATCTGTAATATATTGTTCTGAAGAAGCTATAGGTGTAAGTTTGGCATTAACTCCTAACTCAATCACATTGTATTTATTTGTGGAAGTAGCCAATAATACGGTTCCATTCTCTTTATTATTTCCTTCCCCTCTCAGCACTATGCCGCTAACTGTTATCTTTAAAGGAGAGGATATATTATATACACCTCTTTTTATTAATATAGCTCCTCTGAACCCATTTTTATCAGGGCTCAATTTTGACACCGAATTGATTACCGACTGAATTACAGGAGTATCATCTCCTCTACTTGGAGATTCAACCACAGCTACAATCGGCAAATCGGGTATAGCTACACCACCGCCCATATATCCACAATTGGAAAAATCGGGAATTATATCGCCTTTATCTGAATAGGGTTTGTATTCGAGTTTTCCATTTTGTCCGAAATAAACTAACTCACTTTGAGATTGACCGAATAATAAACTGCTAGTAACGATTAGAATAAAGGATAATGTTATCCTCCTTATTTTATCTTTCATAATAAATAGTTTTAAGGAATATTCAAATCTCAGCATAAATTATCTTTCGGATTTGCAAGAATCAGTCAGATTCTTGTAGAAACTGTCAAAATATAATATCAATGCCTCCCATTACAGTAGTACCGGGCATAGGGAACCCTTCGTTGATAGTATATTTACGCCCTGTAAGATTATCTCCATTCATAAACAGAGAGAATGTTTTCGATAATTTATAAAGAGCCCGCGCATTAAGCAAAGTATAATTTTCGGTTTTAGAATCGTCTCCCACCCGAGTATATAACTTATCGATATATTGAGTATTTGCACTCAATGTCAATTTATTTATCTTCCAAGTGGTTTCAATAAATGCCATGTGTTTGGGTGCAGCAATAATAGGTTTATTGGTCCGGAGAAAACTATAATTCCCTGTCACTTTTAAAGAGGGTAAAATATAGTAATTGACAGCAAACTCAAATCCTTTATTTATAAAAGAACCGGTGTTCTCATTTAGCATTTTTCCATCTACAGGAACAGTTTGTATCATATCCTTCCCATCGATATAGAAAGCTGTTAATTCGAAATTTAACTTACTTTGCAAACATTTTTGGAGAATCGAAAAATCATAATTTATCATCGATTCAGGTCTTAAATCGGGATTTGCTGCAACATACATATACAAATCTCTAAGATTGGGACTTCTAAAGCCTTTTGACAATGAAGCCTTAAGAGTTGTATTTTTATTCAGTTGATAAGCTGCTCCAACTTGCGGCACCCATTCACGACCATATACCTGATTTATTTCGAGGCGAATACCTGTATTTAATGTCAAATTGTGAAATAATGTCTGTTGCATCAATACATAAACTCCTGTTTCATTTACAGTTTTATCTATAATATCCACTTCTTTGTCTGGAAATTGATTCCAGGCATGACCTCCCCAGTTTTTATAATCGAGTCCGGCAGTTAAAAGATTACCCTTGAAAAAATGAGCCGATTGATAAAGCATAAACCCTGCATTATGATCTCTCGATTCAAATAAATAATCTCTAGGCTTTCCATTTTTCCATCCGTCATTTACTTCATGATCTCCATAATTATAGAAAGCCTTAAATGCCCCACTTGTCTTTGAATAGTTATTCTCTACTGATAATGAATAAGATGAGCGAAGAGCATCCACCCAATTATCTGTCATTAACTGTTCAATACTTCCCGGATTATTCGATTTAAATTTAGCTACCATGGCATCACCTGATACATTCCAGTTATGAGAGATTTCATAGCCGGCCTTAACAAATCCGTTAGTTATATAGAATTTCGAATTATCACGATGCCCATCTGTACGATCATGATTAACGGACGCAAATACATTCAGTTTATTTTCTTTTAATCCGGCATTCGCCATGTATTTTTGTGTGTTGTACGATCCGTATTGTAAACGTGCCTGTCCATTAATTCCATCTTGCTTTGCCTTACGTGTTATTACGTTAATAACTCCGCCCATAGCATTAGACCCATAGAGCAGCGAACCCGGACCTCGTATTACTTCTACCTTTTCGGCATCAGAAGATACGTATGTATCAGGAAGATGATGCCCGAAAATACCTGCCCACTGGGGTTGCCCGTCAAGAAGCATCAGCACTTTATTTCCGCCTCCTACTCCTCTGATATTGACAGCTCCAGCTGAACCCGACGATACACCAAAACCCGTTATACTACGCTCTGTCACAAAAAGCCCCGGTACACGTCCCGACAAAACAGAGAGTAGAGCCGATTCTCCATCCGCTTCTATTTCGTCACGTGTGATAACTGATACTGTGGCCGGTATCTGATTGCGGTTAACTTGTGTTTTTGTACTACTAACCACAGTTACTTCACCCAACGAAATGGTATCTTTTCCTATAGTTTGAGCTGATAAATAACCAAAAGGCAGAGAGATAAAAGCCCAGATGAAAATACAGATTCTCATATTAAATTGATTTTAAGGTCACACTTTATTGTTGCTATACTAAGTTAAGTAAATATTCGATATACTTTCTCCGTACAGGTAGTACTAAATATTTAATGCAATATTTTATCACCTTAACTACCTGTAGCTGTTATACTTGCTAAACTGCGACCTTAATAAACTATTGCAGTTACGCTTACCTACAGAACAAACAGTTCCAGCACCTTATTTTACAGTAATCTTCTGCGCATTTATTTCTTTTATAGCCGGCTGTTTCACATGGTCTTCAGGTATAGCTAATGATTCTATCGTAGCTCCAATTACATCATCTAAAACTACAGCATATCGTCCGTCGGGTTTCTCGTATCTGATGACACAATTTTTCAATAATACCTCCTTTGCATGGCGAAACCAAAAACCATATGCCGGTTGTATCTTCATATCTCCCACATTGTAACGCCCTACACCTATTTCTGGAGGTGAAGCGTCTGAATCCTCAGACGGATGTCCTCCTTTGACGAGTAGATTTATATCCTTGAACTGAATATTCTTAATATACGCGGTATGTTCCCCATTAGGTAATTTGAAATTCAGACCACCTTGTACCTTGTCTGAATCCGCTAATTTATATCCGGCAATTATAGGTGTAGCTTCGTTTTGTTTACCATCATAAGCTACCCAGCGTGGCGCTTTAAAAGAACTACCGGCATATACTTCTGATATATCGACATTATTTATTATAATATTTTCGACCGATCCTATATTTACATTCGTGCATAGCAGTTCATTGCGTGTTTCAGCATTCTCTGAAAAAGAATACATTTCTACATCTGCTCCTATCACACGCCCCCTGTTAGATATCGAAATAAAAAAAGGAGCACGAGTGCGAAACATTTTGGATGGATGGTGTACCAAGCCTGTACGCCCTGTATTCAGATAGATGTTTTTTACGTGCCCTCCGTCATTCGTTGAAATAGAAAACCCTGCTTTATTAGAACCCAAAACATATATATTATCAATATATACATCCTGAATATCGTCGGCAGTCTCTGAGCCTATCTGAAAAAGATTACAGTTTGTATCTCCAATAATATTCCGCACCATATAGTCCTTCGCAGGACGTGTGAAACCTAATGAACAATCAGAACCTAGCTTTACAATATCATCGGAACTCACTTTCGAGTAAATATTTTTTGCAATCACATGACTACATCCCATAAAATCATAAATATCACGGGAATTCCCAACCTCGGCTTTACCAAAGTATGTATCATGCACGTTTATACTATCAGAACCGGTTGCTAGAAGAACAAAATGACCACCCTGATCTATATACAGCATATTATCAAGCATCTCGTTTTTATCATTCAGATAATACGGTTCATCCGTTGATGGATTATACCATAAATCTTTATCAATATTATAGCCCCCAATTTCTACATTTTTACAAAGTTTGAAAGTAAACATTTTATCAGCTCTTTTTTCGGGAGCATTATTCATAACCTTATCGCCTGTCACTAAATTGCTATCGCCTGTAATCCTGCCATTTCCGAATATCTTGATATTCTCTTCTCTTTCTGCAAAAAACATCGTATTCCGAAAGAAGGTATGCCCCACATCTTGTTTCGTCAAATAGTTTTCAGGATCAGAATAGGGAGACTTATCAGTAGGGGATAATCCCGATCGGTATGCTTTATCGCTGAACCAAGTATTCTCAGGAGCGTCATTGCCTTGAATAGCTTTCAATGTCGCATCCTTATCAATATGTAACCAGACATTACTTTTTAAATGTGCTGTGCGTATATTATAAACTCCTTTTGTAAAAGATAGAACGCCTCCTCCTAACGAATTTATATAATCAATTGCTTTATTAACAGCCTCTGTGTCATCTGCAATTCCATCGCCTTTTATGCCTAATGACCTTGCACTCCATTTTCCCGAGTAGAAATATACGGGGTTTGAATCTCCTTCATTATCGCCACCTCTTACCGATAGTCTAAACATATAAAGTTTATCCTTTTCAATATTTCTAAATTCTACTGATGATAATAAAGGATCGACTTCTTTTGCTACAGACCAACTCTTACCATCATTTAAAGATTGCATCAAAATTACTTTTGTCGCCTTTTTAGGTACAGACCATTGAAATTTTAAATCGGTATAAAGTTCTGAACTTTCATTATATGTGAACATTCGGGGAAGCTCTCTTCTGAAATTTGTAATGGAGGTGGTAGCCGTAACTGTAGCCACACTCATTGGAGTAATAGCACTTGTATAAATCTGAGGTTGAGAAGTAGTATAATCCGATTGAAAAACATAGTTTCCTCTCCTTGCCAACTCTACATTTTTGATTCGAATTCTCAAATCAATGCCGTTTAGCGGTCTTAAATCAATATCGGAGAAAGTAATAATCTGTCCTCCGTCGGTATGCGTCGAAACAGTTGCTTCTCCCACTTTTTTACAGGAATAGTTTGTACCTGTTCGCCCGATAGATTGTTTAGGCAGATCACGTAAACTTACTTCTCCTCGACCTATTACATCTACTGTTGTATTGTCTAAAGTTACATTAATACCCTTAGGTATATATATACGTATTGTTGCATAAGGAGTTCTTTGCCCGGCTATGAAATCAAGTACAATATCAGATGGAATATCTATAGTGTAATTTTCGCGATGAGCTGCTAATTTAGGCGATAATGCTTTTTCTTCAACTTTAATATTAAACCGTTTCTTTTTACCCGAAATAGTAATTTCCAGAATATCATCCGAAACTAAATAACCGTTCATTTTTACTTTTCCATCCTTATCAAGGATAGTGTAAGCAAAGGGTTCATTGTCCTTTCTCCTAAGTTGTTCTTGCAGACTATTAACAGTAATTCCTGTAGAAACTAAACCTTGATCTTCCGGTGTATCCACAGTATATAAATATGTAGAACTCGAAGATATTACCAATGTATCTACGCCAATGCGTATTACATTAGGAGCAAAACCTCTTTCAACCAAAATTGTTGAAGACTTTGAGGCTGCTCCCCAAAGAAAAGCCGTATTTATAAGAACAGATAAGGTTATAATTAAACGTCTCATAGTATTTAGGTCTAAAGTATTCAGATCATAAAACTACTCAAAGAGTTATCTAATCATTTGTAAAAAACAATCAAATAATTGCAGAATCAATCCAATCGACGTTTTATCCTTGCCTATTGATTTGTGTATTCTGTAGGAGACATTCCAAAATAAGTTTTGAAACAATTTGAAAAATAAGCATGACTATTAAATCCTACGGCAACGTATACTTCCGAAACCGGCAGCTTTGCTTCTTTCAACATTTTCGCCCCCATATTCAAACGAAAATTACGAATAAACTCATTAGGGGAAAGATTGGTAATAGCTTTTATTTTTCGATATAAATTAGCTCTGCTCATTCCAACATCCCGACTAAAATCATCCAAATTAAGTTCGGGATTCGAAACATCTTTTTCTAATATTTCATATAACTTCTGCATAAATCGTTCATCTACAGAAGAAGCTTCAACACCTAAAGTTTCCAAAGAGAACCGTTTCCCGTATATCTCTTTTAAACTCTCTCTGGCTTGAAGAATATTTATTACTCTGGCAATTAATAAAGACGAGTTAAACGGTTTCACGATATATTCATCTGCTCCTGCCTCGTACCCTTCCTTTATATCGTCGGTCATGGCACGTGCAGTAATCATTATCACCGGAATATGGCTGGTTCGCAAATCGGTTTTTATCTTTTTACACATTTCCATACCATCCATTTTGGGCATCATCAGATCCGAGATTATTAGATCGGGAGAATGATTTACAGCCTTATCAATAGCTTCCGATCCGTTGGCGGCTTCAATAATATTATGTGCATCTTTTAATAGAGAAATAATATATTTACGAACATCAATATTGTCTTCCACAACTAAAATTGTGGTTCTTTTTATCGTTTTCTTTTCCTCCGATTCTTTATCTTCCGAAATATCTATGGTATATGGAAATTCAGTCTCCTCTGTGACTTCCTCGGTATAGGGATCATCTCTGAAACAATCCTTACATATGGGAAGAATACATCTGAAAATAGCTCCTGATTCTTCGGGACTTTCAGCCCATATAACTCCATGATGCATTTCTATAATAGATTTACTTAAGCTCAACCCCAAGCCTGTACCCGATGCAGAGTGTTCGTTCTGTGCCACCTGATAAAATGGTATAAATATTTTCTCCAGTTCATCATCTGCAATTCCGGTTCCGGAATCCTTGATTTCCATTATTATATATGATATATCTCCATTTGTAAACGTTTTTGTTTTTTCTGCAAAACTCTTCTTTATTTCAGACAGAGGCATACTAGTTAAATTGACTTCAATAACCCCTCCGTTTGGCACATTTTTAAAAGCATTGGACAGCAAGTTGAAATACACCTTCTCCATTAAGCTTTTGTCAAACCAATTATTAACAAAATCTATCGTATGATTAAACTCAAAATTAATTTTCCTCGAAACTGCCAATTCTCTAAATATTAAAACCATTTCTTCGGAAAATTTCACAAAATCATTTTCTGAGATTTTCAGACTCATTGTCCCACTTTCTTTCTTTTGGAAATCCATTAAGTTATTAACCAAACGTAATAATCTTCGGGCATTACTCCTCATCAGTATCATATTTTCTTTGACCTTAGAGGTAAGGTCCTCCTTTTCCACCATATCTTCCAACGGGTTAATGATCAGCGTAAGTGGGGTTCTTAGTTCGTGCGAAAAATTAGTGAATAGCTTATTTCGAGCCTGATGGAATTCGTCTTGTGTTTTCGCTTCCATCTGTTTCAGTTTTATATCATCTTCCAATCGCTTCTTCTCTATAAAATAGCGTATAATAAACAATATAATACCGGTAATAAAAAGAACATAGAAGATATAGGCCCACCATGTTTTCCAGAATGGAGGTAAAACAATGATTTTTATACTTGCTCCTTCATCATTCCAAACACCGTCATTATTAGATCCTTTAACTACAAACCGATATTCTCCGGGAGGGATATTTGTATAATATGCCATCCGTCTTGATCCCACATTATTCCATTCTTTATCGAAGCCTTCCAATTTATAAGCATACTGGTTTTTATCGGCAAAGATGAAGTTGAGAGCACTATACTCTATTGAAATATTAGACTGATCGTATTTGAGAACAATTTCTTTCTGTGAATTCAATTGCTCTCTAAGTATTTTATCCTCACCACCGGGCACGATTTTAGTATTATTGATATATAAATTATTAAAGACAATGGGTGGAACATAAGGGTTAACAGTCATTCGCTGCGGATTGAATGTTACAAAACCATTACTACCGCTAAAAATTATATTATTAGTCGAGAGCTTCAAACCTGCATGAAGAGTAAACTCATCAATTTTAAGTCCATTGGAATGTGTATAATTCTGAAAAGACCTCGCTTCTGTATTAAAGTCGGAAATACCTGTAATTGTACTAATCCATAGATGCCTATTGCCGCCATCTACAATCATACACACATTGTTATTCAATAAGCTGTCTCTCGTGCCATAAGTAATAAACTTATCCGATTTAGGATCAAACAGGCTTATACCTCCACCAAAAGTTCCAATCCATATCTGTCCCGCACTATCTTTAACTATAGAAGTAACAAAGTTTTCCGGTATTTTATCCGGATTATTCTCTAACGGGTTATTCTTATAATTCTTCAGTATATGGGTATTATAGTCATAATAGAACAGACCATTATTTCTTGTTCCAATAAGAAATACATTTGTCTCGATCTCAAGTATACTTCTTACATCCGAAAATCGAGTATTTGGCTTCCCTATAACCGGAAATTCTTTTTTTACATCTTTATTCCCTAAAACCAGAGAAAAACCATATTCGCTAACACCACCTATTATTAAGTCTCCTTTTCGGGTTTTTCCTATCTGATAAACAGACCTTTCCTCTTTCAGATCATACTCCAATGAAAATTTGCGGCTATTCATATCAAAACTATAAATAGTACCGAGATTGGTCCCACAAAGTATTCTTGATCCATCTTGATAAAGCGATTTTATTATATTCTTTTGATATACTTTATTCGCATTATCAAATATCAAGTAATGGCTAAATGATTCTGTTTTTTTATCCACTTCCAGTAATCCTCCTCCTTCAGTTGCAATATAAAGGCTGCTTGGAGTCTCGACAATGGGTCCCATTATTCCCAATATAGCCTTCAAACTTGCACTGGGATTATAAAACTGAAATTTTTGACCATATCTGTTGTAATAACAAATACCGCCCGCATAGGTGCCCACCCACAACGTTTGCGATCGGTCGAAGTAAACGCTGATAATCGAGTAATGACTCAATGCACCTTGCCCTGAAGAATATTCTTTATATTGTGTAATCTCTCCTGTTTTATTGTCTATCACATTGAGCCCATTAAAAGTTCCCACTACAATACTTCCGTCCGGTGCCTCAGTAATGTTTCTTATATTATTATTTGTCAACCCATTACTCTCATTATAATAAGTAAATTCCTTTCCACCTTTCTTCAAATAACTTATGCCTTTGTTTTGTGTACCCACCCATAAATTGTCGTTCCTGTCAATAAAAAGGACTTTCACATAATCATCAGAAATGCTATACGGATCATTCGGTGTGTTTTTATAAACTGTATATTGTTTATTATCCAGATTATATACAATTAATCCCTCACTTAAAGTACCGAGATAAAGTTTATTCTCTTTCTTTACTATTGCATTCACACGATTATTTTCCAATAGATTATCTATCGTTATACGGCGAAATGTATCCGTAGCCCGATCGTATAAATTCAAGCCTTGATTTGTACCCACCCAAAGATTATTCTGATCGTCAAAAAAGATAGACAATATTGTATTGTGATATAAAGAGTTCTGATTATTAGGTTCGAGATAATACCTCTTAAATTTATTTGTTGAAGGGTTTAAGCAATTAAGTCCATTGTTTGTTCCTATCCAAAGATTCTGATGATTATCCTCGGTCATACATAGAATATGATTATCACTTATACTCGAATTGTCTTCTGCATTCGTTATAAATACATCAAAATTATAGCCATCAAACCGATTCAAACCATTCCGTGTTCCAAACCACATGAACCCTTTACTATCCTGGAGAATGGAGGTTCCCGTTATTTGGGATAATCCATTTCCTAGCGATAGATTAGAGAAGTAATATAATTCTTTTCCCTCCACACAGATTAATGACATAGAGAAGAGAAGAAGAAGTAGTAAGTTCTTCATAGAAAATCAGGCTAATAAGGTCTCAGACCTATGTGTTACTTTGGTATAGTAGTTAATCGATATATTATATTCACCGTGTGTTTATAATATATATATCTGTTCCTACTTATTGTTACTTAATTCACTCTTGGGAAATATTCCAACTCCCGATAAAAATAGTGAAATCAATCCAAAAAAGTCTTACAACATCAGAAATATTGTAAGACTTTATTTATTTTCCTTCCAATATTCAATTAGTTGGAATAAAACGTACAGCTATGGGTCTCATATAAGAGACTCCCTCCTGTTTATCCCCTTCCAATAAACAGGTATATTCTCCCTCAGGAATACTAATCTGTCCTACCTGAATACTATTTGTTCCGTCTTTTTCCAGTCTTGACACATAATTTATCTTATATACTTTTCCATTAATATTTAAAGTAACGCTCCCTTTATCTTTTTCCGATTCAGTATTATAATCTATATAGATGTCATAATTAGCTGATTCATTTATACGGAACTTCCATTGTAAGGATTGACTGTTACTATTCCACCCTCTCACATAATTTCTATTCGGTTTACCATCTCCATAACCTAAACCTTTTCCTTTCAGCTCTGCGTCGAATGTATATAGTATATTATCAGATAAAGCAGAAAGTAATCTTACAGGATAGGCAGTTTTTTTATTTTTCAAGGTCAAAGCCACTACTGTATTTATAGTATCAGGTGCTGCCACAGGTAGAGCGATCTTAATATCTTTATCATTTAATCTACCGATTTTCAGGTCACTCTTGTTTGCCTCACCTACAATCCATGCTTTGTCAATATCAGAGGTCAGACCTCCCACTATAAGTTTTCCATCTTTTGGCCAATTGTATATATGCAGATAAGTTATACCATCCTTTTTGGTTGTAACACCCCACGTCTGAACAGGAAGATCAGTTCTTTCATTTCCGTAGATAGCTTCTCCATATACAGAAAGCCATTCCCCTACTCCTTTAAAAATTTCAATATCTTTTTCATCCCATTTCCCATTTCCCATCGGACCTACATTCATCAAGATATTTCCACCTTTTGATGTTGCAGATGATACCAAACGAACAAAATGGCTCACCGTTTTATGAGACAAATCGTATTTGCTGTATCCATACGATTCATTAGTTGTGGGAATAGACTCCCAATATCCTTTCACGGGAAAAAAGTACGCAGCCCTATCTCCTGTATTGATATAATCACCCAAATTACCTCCCGAAAAACGTGCTAAACGACCATTAACCACAATATCGGGACTAGCTTCACGAATACTTTTCAATATTCTGATATTTTCATATAAGGGTAACTTATGAGGTGTATCAAACCACAATATATCAGGATTGTACTTTTTAATAAGTTCCACGATCTGAGGTATCGATTTTTCGGTTACATATTTATCTGCATGAGGTATAAAATCGGTACGAGTCAACCACCAGTTGGCTCCCCCTATGAGTTTATCTCCTCCGGGATTATTATAATCCCAATCGTTTCCGGGAGCATCGGGATGTTCCCAATCGAAGGCATGAGAATAATAAAACCCAAACTTGATTCCATATTTAGTGGCGGCAGCCCTCAGTTCTTTCATGGGATCTTTTTTGTATTCGGTCATTCGCATATCATACGGATAAGCATCTGAGAAATACATCGCAAACCCATCGTGATGTTTGGCTGTTATTATAAAATAACGCATACCTGCTTCTTTAGCATGTCGCATCCATTCGTCGGCATCAAAGTCTACGGGGTTAAAGGGAATAACTAATTTGTCTTTGTATTCTTGAAGTGATATTTTTTCTTTTCTCATCAAATGCTCCGAGTATCCGGTAACTGGTTTTCCTTTCCATTCTCCTCCTGCTCCGGAATATACCCCCCAATGGATAAAGCATCCAAATTTGGCATCGTTATACCATGACATTCTTTCATTAAGAGTTTTTTGTGAATCTTTCCACCAACCCGATAATGCTGCTTGCACTGCAATACTATCCTGCCCTAAATCGAGTTTTCCTACATCCATTCCCTGTTCATCTCCTTTGTCAAATTTAATTTGAGAATAGGACTCAGTGGTTAATAATAAACTGGCTAAAGCAAGTGATATAATATGTTTTTTCATTGCCTATGTTTTTATTTATTAGCTTGACGAGCTTTTAACTGAGCCAAATACAGGGAAACAGGTATTAAGCCCGCTTTATTATGTCCTTCCCATATGCCATCAGGACGATCTCTGAAATGTCCGGGAGTCTTTTCACCTTGCAAACCAATACAATAATTACTTCCGGATACCCATGGACTTTGTACAGCTACAATCCGGGCTTTGCAATTCCATAACACTTGTGTTACTCCTGCCCAGCCATGTCCGCTTCCCATATGTCCTCTGTCCTGAACATTTATTTGATTATCAGTGGTTATATTGTCATACAATGTACCAACAGCCCAACGATGATGGGGTCCAATATCACTCAATGATTGCCTTGCCACACAATTATAAAACACATTGGGACCGCAAACTCTGGCTCCTGTTACATAATCGTGGCGAGCTTGCGTACTCACACAATTCATGAATAGATTTTGCTGTCCCCAATTATTGAAAGAATAGCGTCTTCCTCCTGTAGGAATCGATTTCGCTTCGTAACTCTTACATTCACGGACAGTTATATTTTTGGCTCCTGCTTCGATACTTACACAAGCATAAGCGAAATAGCGTGCGGTCACATCTCTAACCCAACAATTTTCGGCATGATTAAATTCTACGCCTATCCAGCTATGTTCCTCGTCTTGCTCTCCCATATATCTGCTTTCTAAATATAAATTCTCGATACCTATTTCGCTGATACGTCCATCATATGTGTATTTGTAGATTTCTCCACCTCCGAATTTCTCATCCAATTGCATTACTATCGGGTTATCAATGGTTATAAGATTACCCTTTATTGCAGTTATCACACGTTCAAACCGTAAATTATATTCTTCGGCTTGCCACTGCTTTGTACCTTGTCTTTCCACAATCTGATTCATACGGATGGCTTCAATCCATGCAGCAGTTCCCGGACGAAAAACTATAATACGATCACCCACCTTTAGGTTCTTCGATGAAGCAACCGTAAACGAATGAGTACCCACAGGTACAAACTTATCTGTTATTTTCACACGACTTCCTTCAACTTCTGTTATTTTGCCTTCGCCTTGAATATTTATAAGCGCTTTTTGATCCTTACTTAATGAGATAAGCCGGGTTTCCTCAGTGCCATCACCTTCCCCTCGAATAATTATTCCGCTAGTTTTTATATATAAACTGCCTTCCATTTTGTACTCTCCGCTTTTCAGCAATATTGTCCCCCGATGCCCTGTATCATCAGCTTGCATAGATGATACTTTATTAATAGCCTCTTGAATGATAGGCGTACAATCTCCTGCAATAAGAGGCTGAAGCATCATAGTTATAGGATAATCAGGAATATTTTTATCTCCATGATGGTAGCCCACTCTACTAAAATCGGGTATTATATTTCCCTCTTTATCGGGTGTATAGCTTAAGCTTCCATTTGTATTTAGTTTTACAAGATTTGACTGCCATGTTTCTTGAGCATTCAATTGCATTACAAGCAGACAGAAAAAGGCTAAAAGGATTGTATTTCGTAATATTTTCATAATATATTAGATATCTTGTTTCTATTAATTCTATATTGCTTTTTTCAACTCCATAACTTCATTCGGACTCGTTGTAAATTCAAAATATTGCTAAAATGGATGCTTTCTATTCAAAAAGTAAATCAATTTATCTTTGTTTTAATAATAATCACACCATTTGAACCTTTGAGCCCATACATTGAGGCATCTTTCAACACTTCTATAGACTCAATATCTTTTATATTGACAGAGCTATTGACATTTAAAGTATCCGTGCCATAGATTAATAAATATTTCAGATTTATATAAAGAACAAAGCTATAATACATCGAATAATGGAGAGGCGAACAAATAAATCCGCCCCCACATTATACCTACTTAAACACTAGATATATATTTAATTCTTTATTTAAGTATGGTTCCATCATTGGCTCCATATGCATCGTCCAGATATAAAACGGGTAAGTCTTTTCCTGTTCCATTAGGAAATCCGATTCGCCATCTATCTATATAAATATCATCCTGACTGTTATGTGTTGTTCTGAAAGTTCTCAGCCACTCTGATTTATAGACTTCTTTTCCATCTAAATGGATATAGATGTAATAATCTTTATCGACACTCATTGAGAATTTTTTGTATATCTTATTATCAAAAGATGAAATTTCAGGTATGTATGTCCTCAACGAAACTGCTTTTGAAATACCCTTCTCTAAATAAGAAATTGAGATAGCAAGATTAAATTTTTCACCAAGAGATGTCACAGGCATTTTTCCATTCACATTTGGATACCACTCAACTGTCAGCTGAACTGGATATATGGCATCAGCTTGTTTAGGATCACGTTTTAACACCCAAGTATAATACAATGAAGGAGGACCTTTCTTTTGACCTACTGTCAATGAATCTTTGGGAATGGCACTGATAAACCCAATCTTCGACATTGTGCTAAATGGAATTTTCAACTGAGCATCATTAAAGACTTTCTCTAAATAGCGTTGTGCCTCGGTACTTGATTTGCCATTAAATTGAGCATAAGTATTAGTTATGCCACCAATAGATTCGGTCTTTGCTAATATTTCAGCTCCTGTTTGAACTACAATTCCATAAGGAGTTTTCTCGAATTTTTCGAAGAAATAACTGGATACGTACATTTTGTGAATACGTGTTTCAGATTTCCCTCCCGAGCTAACAGTACACGATACGCTATAAGTTCCGGGAGTATTTGGTGCTTGCCAAGTCATCTCATCCAAGCCTTGAGGCTGGGTTAAGCGTCCGCCTTCGCAAGACCATTGATAATCTACTTCACTCAAATCGTCGGAACGGACAGCCATCCATATCTTAACTTTCTGATTACAATAGAACTCATCTCCGTCGGTGTTCAACGAATCAATTTCTACATAATGATCGTCTGAGCAGCTTGTAGCCAAGAGTCCACAAAGCAATATAAAGTATAGTGATTTTATATAATGTTTCATATATATACAATTTTTATTTGTCAATTTATTTCAATATGTCTTTGGTTGGTCTATCTATCCATGACTCTACCACGTGAATATATGCTCCCGAAGTCGAAAGGAGGTTGCTTGTGCGCGGTTTTATTTCGGGCTTGTAGTGACCATTAAAGTTATTAAAGACAATATTTGGATTACGGTCTTTTATCAGATACATATTTACTTTAGCTGTATCGGCAGAAGCATAAGAGTCAAACCATTTTGGTTCGGCAGGAAGGTTACTCCATGTATGTGCCCCCTTTACAATATGATAAAGCAAAAATTCTTTTACCTGCTCTTTTGGATATTGAGTCATCGATATGGGTGCATACAAACTTGTTTCATCACCGGGTCTTTCATATAGCTTATGCGTCTGAAAGTAACTCAGATCCGTAGATGTTGTTGAATTAAAAGCTTTATCAGCAAGCAGAAGGTAAGTTGCTGCCGGCTCATTATACATATTTTGCATCTCGGCGTACTCAATAGCCTCTTTCATAATAGGAAAAAGATCCTGACGGGTTTGTACAAATTCCCAGACCGTCATATTTATATGATTATCGTAAGTACCTGCTTCATAGTCATAGTCATAAGGTTCTTGCAAATCCAAACCAAAAACTTCACAACCCGCAAATATCAGTGGGAAAGCGATAATAGCAAAAGCTATTCTTATATATTTTTTTATCATAATTCTACTATTTTAGTCAAACTTTCATTTAAATTATCCTTCTGAGTAAGGTTGATTCTGATCTCCCCTTAATGCAGGGTTAGCCTCAAATTCACGGTAATATATCGGAGCCAGAATTCGTCCTTCATCACCAAACCCTGTTGGGTTTATTCCAATAGCCGATTGACGCTCTTTGATTACTTTATCCATTACCGGAATCACTCTATTTGTTCTTACCAGATCAAACCAACGTTTTCCTTCTGCCATAAACTCTAACTGACGCTCAAGTAGAATAACCGTTTCTACTTCTTCTTTATTTGATATAGCGGAGACTTCTTTTTTAGCATCAGCTAAATATCCTACACGTTTACGAATCTTATTGACGATCTCAAGTGCTTCACTACCCCGACCCAGTTGATTTAAAGCTTCTGCTCTTAATAATAGCACGTCAGCTACTCTATATATCTGAGGTTGAACTGCTGCACTGGTAGTTGACAATACCAACCACTGAGATTTATAGACAGAATTTTTCGAGTCATATTCTCTGTTAGGATCCACCTCGCTATATTTTGTATTCTTTTCTATTCCCACTGCATAATAAGTATTATACGATATCGGCATCCTACTATTATTGTAATACAATTTAACAGTATCCAGTACATTCCACAAACGACCATCCGCACCTTGATTGGAATAACGTCTGTCTACAAATTCCTGAAACAGAGTTTGAGAAATTTTGTATCCGTTATTTGTATTGGACGCACCTACACGTTGAGGCCATAGAGAACCGCCATCCGCATCAAAATTCCATGCCATAACAAATATTGCTTCTTTAGATGAATTGGGTACTAAGAACATTTGTTTCCATTCGGCTTCATTCTTCACCAATTCGAAATTGCTATTGTTTTCGAAATATACGGATGCTTCCGATGCTTCTTTATACTCCTTAAACCACATATGAACATCTGTTCTCAAAGCTTTACAAGTTGCATAATTGATATAAAACTTGTCGGAGGTATTTACCAGATATGCTTCAGCTTTGGAGATATCGTCCATTATCTGCTTTTTGATAACCTCTATTTCCGATCTGGGGACTTGTGATTTCACGACATCTCCATCCCATTGCTCCGTTACTAACGGAACTCTTCCCCATACACGTATTGCATAAAAATACATTAGTGCACGCATTCCGTGCGCTTGCCCTATATAATTAGCATAATCAGACTCTATGATACCTGGTATAGTAGGATATCTGTCTATTGCCGTATTGCATCTGGTTATACATGAATACAAATCTTTCCAACTATATTCTTCTTTGGTAGATTCGAGAGCATTCATATACACCTGACTGTCTTCATAGCCTGTTGTAGTATAATTATCGGAGCGCAAATCTCCCCAGTCGATATGAGCTCTGTTTAATGTTTTTTGCATCGCATCGTATATACCTGCATTCCATGTACGCATATCCCCCTTGGACCCGAAGAAGGTTGAAGGAGACATATCGGATAAAGGATCCCTGTCTAAGAAATCATTACATCCCAAAAGCCCGAAAGCTCCTATGATAGTGAATAATATATATTTTTTCATTGTTTTATTTATTTTAAGGTCGCAGACCTTTTTATTACTTTGTCAAGTATGAAAACTATAACCTCTTATAATTAGAAAGCATATTATTAAATACTTTCATTTACTTAAAATCCAACATTGATTCCAAATCCAACCTCACGATAACGTGGATATGCCGAATTATCTCTTCCCGGAGTCAATACACTACCTCCAATTTCGGGATCATAACCCGAATACTCAGTCCACGTAGCCAAATTATTTGTATACACATATATCTGACAAGTACGAAGTGGTGTTTTATTTAAGAATTTATGATCTACATTATAGGTTAAACGAATATTTTTCAATCGCAGGAATGAAGCGTCTTCCAAATACTGACTATTTAATTCTTGTCTGTTTTGAGTTTTTCGGGCTCTGGTGTCTAATGCATACCAAGGTGTTATTTGTCCTTGATATTTCCATCCCGTTCTTATATACTCAGGATGTTGCATGTGTGTATTACCACCCCATGTCGTATAATATTGTTTCAGTTTATTATAGACTTTTCCTCCCCAGCTCAGGTATAGATTGAATGACAGAGAGAAGTTTTTGTATGTAAAATTATTGTCCCATGAAGCGAACCAATCCGGATTTCCACTCCCTAAAACTTTACGGTCATTATCATCTATCTTATTGTCATAATTGCCGTCTTTATCCGCAATATTTTCCCATATAACATCTCCTCCGGCTGCTGCTACCCCATTTTGTAAGATTTGCTTAACATCTCCCGAATACTTCGATCCGTCAGGCAATACATATCCCTCCAGAATTGGTTGACCGTTAAGTCCTATAATTACATTATTATTTTCATCTCTTTTCAATACTGGATTCAAACGCGTTTTATAGTCAGTGGTATATGCATTACTGAAATCATATTCATACACGCCCTCATTGTTATAACCATACCATTGACCGGCTGCTTTGCCTTTTGCCACCAGCCACAGACTGCTTTCCACATAATCTTCTTTTGCCAGATCTGTTATTTTATTCTTGTTTGTCCACCAGTTAACAGTTGTATTCCATTTAAAATCCTTAGTCATAACGGGATATCCCGATAAAGAAAATTCGAGTCCACGGTTTTCTACACTGGCGAGATTTACACGCATCTTGTCATAACCTGTTGTATAAGGCAAGCTCATAGTAGATAGTAGATCACTAGTCTCTTTAATATAATAATCTGCGATGAAAGTAACTCGTCCGTTGAATAAGTTCAGATCAAGCCCCAAGTTCGTTTGTTTGGTTTCTTCCCAATGCAGACTAGGGTTACCGTAAGTAGATACCGGAACTACTCCACTGGTACCATTGTAACTATATTCTCCTGAGGTAAAAAGCGTTTGATATTCGTAATATCCGACTCTATCGTTTCCGGTTACCCCCCAGCTACCACGTAATTTTGCGTCCGAAACTACGTTGGATGCCCAGTTCATAAATGCCTCATCGGAAAAACGCCACCCTAGAGAGAATGCCGGGAATGCCCCCCAACGCTCTTTAGGTCCAAAACGCGATGAACCGTCGTACCTCACACTTCCGTTAAATATGTACTTATCTTTATAAGTATAACCTACACGACCAAATAAACTGGCTAGAGCATAATCTTCGGCAGTCGTATATGTTTTAGCCAAATCTAAACTTGCCATATTCATCGTATGTATCGATTCGGTAACCAGATCGGATCCTTCAAAATTCAAATATTCATTTTTACCTGTTTCAACACTTGATCCAGCCATTGCAGAAAGAACATGATGTTTTCCCAGAGTTTTATTAAAGGTTAAATAAATCTCACCCGAATATCTTTGATTAAAGGTCGTTTTATCTGCTGCCGTGTTTTTTCGTAAACTTTCATCAGCATTACTATCCAATTCTTTAGAAGTAAATTGAGTATTACGAGTTAAACCCAAATCGCCTTGCATATTTGCGGATAATGATAAATAGTTTGTAAACTTCCAGTCCATTCCCTGATAAATAACCCCTTGAAAGCGTTCTCTTTTATTGTCTCGTCCATATAATTCCTGAACGGGATTTCTATTTCCTCCCATAGCATGATGGGGTGCAAATGTGCCATCAGGATAATAAACAATCATGTTTGGAGGGCGCCTCATTGCAGTCTGAAACACATTTCCTTCATTGATGCTATTAGTTTTATTATTACTAAAGCTCACTCTGGTCGTGAATTTTAAATTATCCCATCCACTAAAGTCCATATTATATCGGCCGGTAATACGGTCATTATAACTTGTCTTTATAATACCTTCATCGCCCACATAACCAAATGAAGCCATATACTTCAGTTTATCGGTTCCCCCACTAATTCCTAAATTAATATCGTTTCTGATGGCGGTTTGTGTCAACAAATCCTGATAGAAATTATTTACGCTATTAACTAAGCCTACAGAGTCAGTTACAGCACTAAATTTTTCTAGAGTTTTTGAGGGATTACTAAAATCACTTGCTTGCATATTCAATACTCTATCGAATGCATTTACTTGTGGCAGCTTGTTTGCCATAGAACTGTAGCTCCGTAAATAACGAAGGTCTACTTTGGGTTTGCCCGATTCTCCTGATTTTGTGGTAATTATTATAACACCATTAGCCGAACGCGCTCCATATATAGATGCTGAAGCCGCATCTTTTAAGATTTCAATCGACTTGATATCCAGAGGATTGATATTATCAATACTACTTGTTATCACATTATCAACAATATATAGAGGAGAAACTCCACTGTCGTCAAAAGTAGAAGCTCCACGTACCTGTATCATATTTGATCCTCCCGGAGCACCTGATGCAGATGTAACCTGAAGACCCGGTGCTGCACCTTGAAGTGCATCATAGATATTAATAGGAGATCTTTCTTCTATTAGTTTTGAATCGACAGAAGTTATTGCTCCTGTGATGTCCCGTTTTTTCTGAACACCATAACCCACAACTACAACTTCATCCAGTAGTCTTGTGTTTTCTGTCATAACAATCACGAGCTTCTTATTTGAGTCAATTTTCACATCTTGATTGTTATAACCCATATAAACAAAGCTAAGTACATCTCCTTTTTGACAGGCCAATGTAAATCCTCCATTCAAATCGGTAATAGTACCTTTTGTTGTTCCTTTCACAGTAACTGTAACACCGATCATCGGCTCTCCCGAATCGTCATTTACTACCCCCGTAACATTTAGTGTCTGTGCAGAAAGGGTATGCCCCAGACAAAAAACAAACAGGAACAGAACGAGCCACCGACTCATCAGTTTTGGCTTTTTGTTTTCTTTTTCTTTCATTTAAACTAGATTTTAATGGTTTGGTTTCTCACGGTTAATTAAGGTCTGAGACCTTTTTATTGTATAAGGTATAATAGTACAGGAACACAGCAAGGCCATATCCGCACAACAATTATAATTTATTGCATAGTGTAGTTAGGAAATAATCAGAATTTAGACTTAAGAGTTCTGTATTACAAGTCTAGTATTTCGAATGTTTTGACCGAATTAGATACAATTTTCAGGGGTGGTAATTTTTCATCCAACTCTAATTTTATTACAGTTGCTATAGCATCAGGGGATATTGCAGGCACATCAATTATAATTCCATTTGCAACATTTTGGATATTTAAATTCGTTTTATTCTGTAATAAAGTTGCGCTTTTCACCTTCGAGTTAGTTGTGAAATTGAGTTTTCCATCCGAAGGCCATTCAAATACGCATAGATATAGTGTTGTATTTTTTTTATTGTCTTTACGTATACATTCTCCCCAAGTTGGAAAAATAAGACTTCGTTGAGTTCCATAAATAGCTTCTCCGTTTATTTTCATCCATTCTCCCATCTCTTTCAGGCGAGTTACACTTGGCTCCGGAATTTCGCCTTCGGGCGTAGGTCCGACATTCAATAAATAGTTACCTCCTCTGGCAGCAATAGTTATTAGATTTCTTATTAATACTTCCGTAGGTTTCCATGCATTTTCCCAACTTTTAAATCCCCAAGAGCTACCTATATTCATACAGGTTTCCCAATCAACACCTTCAATGTCTTCGGCTTTGGGGACTCTACCTTCGGGTGTTTTATAATCTCCGGGAAAATTAGGGCGCTTCAATCTATCATTCTGAATAATCTGAGGATATTTAGCCAATTCTACTGAAATTTTCTCTGCAAAAGCGTCTGTCATCTGTGTTGGAGTATCCCACCATAAAACAGCAACATCTCCATAGTTAGCCAGTAGTTCTTTAATTTGAGGAACAGATACTTTATCAATATATTCTTCCATAGTTGCAGTTTGCTGAGCAGGATCCCAATATCCTTTATTAGCTTCTGTATATGCATCTATTTTGGTAGAATCGGGATTTGGCCATCCTTCGCGCATCAACTTACGTGCAACAGATCCTCCCGGATTATTCCAATCCTGAGCCTGTGAGTAATAAAAGCCCAGTTTCATTTTGTGTTTACGGCAAGCTTTAGCCAATTCATCCAGTATATCCTTATTGTAAGTTGTAAAATCTACAATATTATATTTACTGGCATTACTCTTAAACATGGCAAAACCATCGTGATGCTTTGTGGTAATCACAATGTATTTCATACCTGCCTCTTTGGCCAGCTTCACCCATGCCTCAGCATCGTATTTAGTTGGATTAAATCCTTTGGTTATTTGCTGATACTCAGCTACGGGTATTTTGCATCTGTTCATAATCCACTCTGCACCTCCCCGGTTTTGATTGTGCCCTTTATATACGCCTCCAAGAATAGAGTAAGGTCCCCAATGGATAAACATTCCGAACTTGGCTTCGCGCCACCACTCCATCTTCTTATCCTGACCGACAGTAGCTTGATTAGTTTGTTGAGCTTGTTGAGCTTGTAGATTAAAGATCACACTTAATAAAATAATGAGTGACATTATTTTTTTCATAGGATGTAGAATTTTAAGGTTTATTTCGTAATAGGTTCTGTACAAAAATAGGGGGCAATTACAATCTTCATTTGCAGAAACAAGTCTTTTTCTTGTAAAATTCACTCATTATCTATCTAATCAGACCTAATAATCAATCATTTAATATTCGTGAATATTAAAGGTCTCATTTCTTATTTTTAGAAAGTAAGTCCAAGAATAATAGAGAAAGAGATTTCAATTTAGACTTTCAAATGCAATCTTTTGTTAATTTACATTGCAAAAACTATAGGTAAATAATCAGCCTGAAAATATGTATTCGATCGATTAAATAAAAATTGGTTTTCCAAGTATTACTATATACTCAGAAAACCAATCAATCTAGCGAATGTGATTTTTCACTTTCGCTTTAACTAAGTAAAGGAAAGGATTTAATATTACACTTATCAAAGCGATAAAAAGCTCTGACACCTTATATTTTATCACTTTAAGGGTTGTATTCTAAACGAATAACCTTGTAATGAATTAGCAGAAATCATATATTCAGGCAGAGGAAGAGGACCACAACTCGCATTTCCCAAGCCTTGTTGTACGCAATCTAAGCTTAAATAAACTTCGGGTTTACGAATTCCATCCAGTTTAAAATCATGTACAGCATCCCAAAGAGCCTGATCTGTAAAATGTAAAGCACTAAAATTAAGATTGTCCTTAGATGATATTTTCAATCCCTGATTATTTTGATTAGTTATTGCAATCCATCTTACATTCTCTCTATTCCCCATACTTTGAGAACGAACATAATGCTCTGCTTCCATTCCTTTGGCAGTAGTAGCATATGCACCCATAAAGGCTGAATGCTTTCTGTCTGAATAGTTCTCATGAGGACCATGACCATAGTAACGAATATTCTCCATACCCGCAGGTAAAACAATTTGTAAGCCTAATCGGCGTACAATAGAACCTGCCGAAGGAGAAGCAAAACCCGCATCTATATCAATCGTTCCATCAGAATAGATCGTATATTTTACCAGATAAGGTATTTTCACAGCTTTGTCACTGGCAATTGTAGCCGTAGTACTTGAGATTACCGTCACCGATTTCTGATCATCGGCTATCCGGTATGTAAAGATGGGCTTATCATTTGTAGTGGGGTAATAATTCTGATCGGTATATTTATCATTATTTACACTACGATACCAATTCAGATCAAATCCCTTTCCATTAAATATCATCTCTTGCCCATTATATTGAAGGGAAGCCATGATTCCTGTAGTATTATCAAATACGGTTTTGAATCCTGTACCACTCACAGTTAAATTATTATCTTGCTCTGTAGCCTGTATCGTTGCCATAGAAGAAACATCAACATTCGATAATGGCTGACGATTATTCAGTGCAAATTGTTCTTTTGCAACTACATGACCCGACTCTCCCCAATTTGTAGCATTTTTGAGGCTGAAATATATATTCAGAAAGTATTCACTACCAGCCTCCAGGTTCTTATTATATGGAACTGTTACTACAGTTTTTTGGTTTGGAGCCAGATTCAAAGATTCTAACGTACCCGATTCAGCTTTTACTCCATCTTTGATTATTTCCCATGTGATATCAAAGTCACTCAGATTGGTAAAGTCATAACGGTTTTCAATCTCAATTTTACCACTAACCAAGGCTAATGGTTTGAATTTTATATATTGATATATCTTTTTCACTTCCAGCAATTTGGCAGTAACTCGGCGATCGGGAGTTGTCAGCCCATTACATACAAAGTCAAAATCATTGGGTTTATCACCAAAATCGCCTCCCAGATAATACTGATCTTTAGGTTTTCCGGGCATATTGATACCCTGATCTACCCAATCCCAGATACAACCACCAATCATACGTTGCGATTTGTTTTCGATATAGTCCCAATACTCAGCCAGATTACCTACCGCATTACCCATCGCATGTGCATATTCGCACAAGAAATAAGGTTTATCGGATGTTTGCTGATCGAATGTTGCCATTCCTTGTAACGAGGGATACATTTGCGAATCAATATCCGCAGACTCGTTCCGTCCTTCGTAATGCACTATGCGGGAAGGATCAAGAATACGGGCCAGTTTACATACTTCGTCAAAGTTCTTACCGTTGCCTCCTTCATTACCCATCGACCAGAAAATGATAGAAGGATGATTTTTATCCCGCTGTATCATACGATCGACACGATCTTTGAAGGCCGGTAACCAACTTAGCATATCGCTAATAGAGTGATTTCCGTGATTCTCTAAGTCTGCTTCGTCAATTACATATAAGCCATAATAATCAAACATGGCATATAAACGAGGATCATTCGGATAATGACTTGTACGGATTGTATTCAGATTGTGTTGTTTCATCAGTAATACATCCTGCATCATAGATTCAACAGGAACCGCTTTCCCGTATTGAGGATGAATATCGTGTCTGTTTACTCCCTTGAAAAAAACTTGCTCATTATTTACATAGACACGCTTATTCTTTATTTCGATTTTGCGGAAACCAAACTTTGAAGACATAGCTTCCACAACTTTTCCTGTATTGTCCTTCAATGTTACAACAGCAGTATATAAATTCGGGTTCTCTGCCGACCAAAGAAGAGGTTTCTCCACTCTTGTTTGCAGTTCATAAACCTGTTCTTCTTGTCCTTTCAAAATCTCAACTTCCTGGGTCAAGTTAGCAACTTCTTTTCCTGAAATGTCTAATAAAGATATACTGACTGTTGCCGGCTGAGCTGCTTTTTTATCGTAATTCCTTACGGAAGCTTTTACTTTAAAATTAGCCGAACTATAATCATCTCCTTTGAATTCGGATAATAAAAAATAATCACGCACATGCACTTTTGGTGTAGCATACAGAAATACACTTCTGTGGATTCCACTTAAACGGAACATATCCTGATCTTCGATATAACTGCCATCTGTCCAACGATACACTTCAGCGGCAATTGTATTATCTCCGATCTTCACATAATCGGTAATATTAAATTCGGCAACATTACTTGCGCCTTGGCTATATCCTACTTTCTTTCCGTTTATCCAAACATAAAGACCACTATATACACCATCGAAATGCAGGATAATTTCTTTTCCATCCCAATCGGCAGGAATAGAGAAATCGCGACGATACGATCCTACAGGATTTACTTCCGTTTCGTTCGTATACCCTCTTTGCGGTTGAATAAAAGGAGGATTATTTTTGTGCGGATATGTAATATTTGTATAAATAGGTGTTCCGTATCCGTGCATTTCCCAATTAGAAGGTACAGGTATCTCTTTCCATGACGAAACATCGTAATTCATTTTATAAAAATCCTGAGGGCGTTCCGATGGTTGTTTCACCCAATGAAACTTCCAATTTCCGTTTAATGATTGATATAATGAAGAAGATGGTTCTAACCAGGGCTGATCGAAACTTTTATCGGATTTAAGACTTTCAATTGAAGGAAAAGGAATATAAGTTACATGACCGGGCTCCTTATTTATAGCAAAAATGGTTTCGTTTTCCCAATCATTTTTGCTTCGTTTTACTTTTGGTTCTTTAGGTACTTTTAGGTTGGTAGGAACCAATCTCCATAATTGCGAAGTATTGGGTAATTGATATATTGTTGCGCCTTCGGCTTCTTCTCCGGTGAATGCTAACGACATACCACTATTCTTATGAGTTATAATGTATGCTCCTGTACCTGTTACAGCAAATTTCCATTGCTGATTTTCATTAGAGCTACCTGCATCCCATTGAACGATAGCATTTCCATTGCCCGAAGACATATTATCGTTATCAAGACTTTTATTGATAAATGTATTGGTTATTGTATAATACCCATTATCAAGTTTAGTTATTTTCCAAACCTGCCCTTCGTTACCTTTCTTATCTTTCGATAAAAACAATTTAGCACTGTTACTCGGGGTATCCACGTTATCCAATACCAATCCCGAGGGACTTACAATTTTGTATAATACATTGGGGTTGATTTGCTGAGAGGATAGATTTGAGCTCAAAAATAATAAACTGAGAAAAAATAAGATACATTTAAATGATTGTCTTTGCATGTTATTCTAGAATTATATCGGTTATAGTATTTTAAAGATAGGAGTTATTGTTTTTATTCCGACTATTTCCGTAAAAATTAACTTCCTAAAAATGGATATTATAGACAAACGCGTTATTCGCTTTCCCTATATTCGATAGGTGTCATTCCCGTATGCTTTTTAAAGAATCTACTGAAAAAAGAAGGATTCGGAAAGTTCAACTCTTCAGAAATCTGAAGAACAGTCATTTCGGAAGATTTCAACAGCGCTTTAGAAGCCATTATAACAGTCTCAGAAATCCACTCCAAGATAGACTTTCCACTTATTTCCTTTATAATCTTTGATAGATACTTGGATGTTAAACACATTTTATCTGCATAAAAAGCAACACTTCTTTCCTCCCTATAATGTGTAAGCAATAATCTCAATAATTGATTAAGCAAATCGGCTCTATGAGAAAAGGAAACATATTCTCTAACTGACTCTTTTATTCTAAAAATCATTCTATAGAAAATTGCGATGTTTCTTCTTTCTCCTTATCCCTTCCACTGTAGTATGCTTTTTGAAGTTATCTGTTGATACACTTATATTTCCATCAGACTCAAGCATCACCAAATCGACCTGCTTGATATCAGATGTACCGTGCTCACGGATCGTCTCCATCAATTCATTTATTGTAATTTGAGATTTTCGAAGATTTTGCTCGTTTACCTTTCCTTTATATACCAATAAAACAGGCTCCCCTTGTATCAGTTTTTGAACATTAGAGAATCTGTAAAAGAAATATTTAAGAATATAATTAGCTATAAACAATGTAGATGCAGCAATTAATCCTCCTAATAGTGAAGTATTAGACCCCACCATTGCATTTTGAACAGCATTACTAATCAGTAATACAAATACAAGATCGGGTACGCTTAATTGTGCCAGTTCTTTTTTACCAAACAATCGTAATCCGATTATAATAAATACATACACTACAAAAGAACTTACAATAATAGGCCAGTTTTGAGATAAGATATTCATAGTCGTTTCGTATACGTTTTTGTTATAAACAATCATACTCCGAAAAAGTTAAATAACCATTTAAATATCTGAAAAACAAAAAGGAAACTATCGTGCGATAGTTTCCTTTTATATATAACTTTTAGAAGTATTACTTTACGGCGGGTTGTACCCATTTGAATATGTAAGAATCAACAGGAACAATCATTCGTTCTGAGATTTTAGCCATACGAGACGGAAGCTTCATCAGGAAATCACGAGCACGTTCGGCTTCATCCGTCAATCCCGATACTTTATCAATCTGCCATTTGTCGATCAGCTTTTGCATAATATCCACATAATCGCTTGCTGTATATACACCCATACGTTGTGCCGCATTAGAGAACTGCTCAAATGCTGTGCTGATTTTCTCTCCTGATTCTCTTAGAAAGTGAGCAGGCATTACAATCTTTTGTTTCATCATATACTGAAAAGCCAGCATCATTTCACTCGGATCGACCTCGAATATACGTTTTACAAACTCACTATATGCATAATGATGTCTCATTTCGTCACTGGCAATACGCTTACACATTCTCGACAATTTATCATCGCCTGCTTTCTTTGCAAGTTCAGCCACTCGGTTATGAGATATAAAAGTTGCCAATTCCTGAAAACTGGTATACACAAAGTTTTTATACGGATCACGTCCTGTACCAATATCAAAACCATCGCTGATAAGATGTTGAGTAGTCTGCTCAATCTCTCTCATATTCACCCTACCCGATAGGTATAAGTATTTATTTAATAAATCGCCATGACGATTCTCCTCACTTGTCCAATGTCTAATCCATTTCGACCAACCATTACGTTCTACATTATCAACGCCATCAATTTCCATCAACCACGATTCGTATGTAGGTAAAGCTTCTTCTGTAATGGTATCGCCTACCAATACTACCCAGAAATCGTAAGGTAGATCTTTTGCCAATTCACGTAATTCCTTTATCTCTTCAAAAAAAGTTTCTTTTTCTGAATTCGGTAAATAGTCTGTCGGTTGCCAGATTTTTTCAACAGGTATTAAATATTGGTCGATAAAAGTATCAACATTCTTTTCCAGGAAGCGCATGACTTCCAGTCGGATATTTTTTATAGACATTCTACTATAATTATTTGAAGTGATGCCCTTCTATGAGTGTATATTCTCTTTACCCAACTAAATAGGAAAACAATATACCTGCTACACCAAAAGGCAGATAAATAGTAAAGGTAAGATTATTTATCATCCGTAATTAAAGGGTCACTCAATTGGTCGTCAACAATCGGTTTATCTTATAAAAAGCTACTAATACTATAATCTAAAGAACAATAAACCGAATTGAGATTGTGAATATCATGCAGATACACATATATCTGATTTTTAGAACCTGATATGGGTTTAGTTAATATTGAAGAACTGACAGATGACACATTAGCAGATTATTTAAACAACAAAATACGTCCAACAAACAATAAGTGTTATTGATATCTAAGACTCATATATTTTATCTATGAACATGAAATATAGCCCAAGAGTTCATCTTGTAACCTGTAAATTTCTCAAAAAAGTATTTTTCAAAAAAAAGCAGAAAATCATTGTTGATTTTTCTTGTAGATAATAAAAAACAAATGTGGTATAATAGGTCTATAGTAATACAAGACGAATGACTAAACATCTAAAGTTTTAAACTGATTCGAGACTATTTTTTAATCGGCATTACACTTTAATATCTCCTACAACTTCTCGCTCAACTCTCTCGAATACTTCTGAAAAGGGAATACCTTTTATCGCAAAAGGCTCATGAATCGTAAACGTAAGTTTATTTCCTAATCCCATTGGAAAAGAACCCCATTTAGTCATTTTCCACGAATTATTTATGGTTACAGGAACCATATACGCAGAAGGTGCATATTTACAAAGTATCTTCAATCCATTTTCGGCAAAAGGACCGGGTACTCCCGTTTTACTTCTTGTTCCTTCCGGAAATATAACAGCCGATCGCTTATTCTCTTCTATATAATCAGCCATTTTCTTTATGGATGATAGAGACTGCTTTGCATCTTTTCTATCAATAAGTACAGAACCTCCATGATTCAGATTATAAGAGATACTTGGGATACCTCTACCCAATTCTATTTTGCTTATAAACTTAGGATGTACTTTTCGCATAAACCATATAATACCCGAAATATCATATAAGCTCTGGTGATTTGCAGCTATAATTAAAGGAACTCCCTCAGGAAGTCTTTCTAAATTCTCTACTTTATAAGTTGTCCCTAAGACATAAGTATTGGCTGTTAAAAAGAAGTTTAATGCATCTACACTTTTTTTATGAGCGTTGTATCCAAACAAATTAAAACAGATCCATTGTATAGGATGAAAAATAAGTAGAGTTACTAAAAAAAGTAAGTAATATATTATTGAAAGGGGGTATGAGATTAGTTTTTGCATAATTCTAAAGTTCTTATGATATTCAAAATTAGCAAAAATTCTGTTAATTAAAAATATAAAAAATGATAAGATTTTGTGATTATAACTGATAAGAATCTCACGAAAAAGTCACTTGTCTATGTATGAAAGAATACTAATCTAAAAAAAACAGCATATATAATAAAATTTTATAATCATACATACTCTACACATATATAGGTATCAAAAGGGGTCAATCAAGAAGAAAATACCTATTAATTGTGATTGTATAAACAACTTAGAAACTATACTTTCACGGCTTCAAAAAAGGACATAACAAATTCAACAATGAATTCTAAATTATCTAAGTTTTATTTACTCAGTTTTCTCTTCCTTTCATTAACAAATCTTTCATTATATTCGGCAACGCAACAACAGGCTAAAGGGACTATTAGCGGGCGAGTTGTAGATGCTCAGGGAACTCCTGTTTACCCTGCGACAATTTCTATTGACGGAGCTGCAATTGGTGGATATACGAACGAAAGTGGAGAATATAAACTAGAAAATGTACCTACAGGAAAACAGGTTCTTACTGTTTCGGGAATAGGTGTAAAATCTAAGAAGACAGCTATAACTGTTTTAGCCAACAAGACAACTCAAATATCGGATATTGAAGTTGATAATTCGGTAAACTTAAACGAGGTATCTGTAATTGGAAAAAGTGAAGCCCGTAAGCAGCAAGAAAAGGCTTTTGCTATAACTGTTCTTGATTTAAAAAGAGCCCAAGTTATTTCTATCCCTCTAAACAGACTTTTAAATAATGTATCAGGGGTACGTGTACGCCAAGATGGAGGTATGGGTTCAAACTATAATTTCAGTTTAAATGGGTTCTCTGGAAATCAAGTGAAATTCTTTTTGGATGGAATACCAATGGATAACTTTGGTCCGTCATTCAATTTGAATAATATATCTACGAATATGGCTGAACGTGTAGAAGTATACAAAGGCGTGCTTCCTGTTAGCTTAGGTGCTGATGCATTGGGTGGAGCCGTAAATATTGTCAGCCGTAAAGATGCAAATTATCTGGACGCATCCTATGCAATAGGATCGTTTAATACACACAGAGCTGCTATAAACGGAGCTTATACCGATAGTAAAACAGGTTTTACTGTACGTGCAAACGCCTTCTATAATTACTCGGATAATAATTACAAGGTTTTTGCCCCGATTAAGGATTTAAATACAAATAAGATAGTAGACAACCGTTGGGTTAAACGCTTTCACGACAACTATGAAGCAGGAGGAATCAGGCTGGAAAGTGGGGTTACAAACAAATCGTATGCCGATTATTTATTAGCAGGCGTTATAGTCTCCAAGAATGATAAAGATGTACAAACAGGTGCAACGATGGACGCTGTATACGGTGGTGTAAAAGTAAAAAGTGAATCTCTGATACCTTCTATCCGATACAAAAAGGATGACTTGTTTACTGAAGGTTTATCAGCTTCTTTTTACGGAGCATACAACAGCGTAAACACTTTTAATATAGACACAATCTCGAGAAGCTATAACTGGTTAGGAGAATCTATCAAAGATTCCACCAGAGGTGAAAGAGCATATACCGATTCGGAAATAAAGAATAGAGAATGGCTCTCAACTGCAAACGTTAGCTATATGTTAGACACTCATCAATCTATCACATTGAACCATGTATTTTCGTCTATGAACAGAAAGATACATGACAAGGTAGACCCCGAAAATGAATCGAATAAAATTCCTCAAAAACTGACTAAGAATGTCACGGGTTTGGGATGGCAAATAAAGTATGATCGTTGGAATGCAAATATATTCGGGAAGCTATACAATACCAATAGTTCAACCTATAAGAGATTGGATGAATACACCGTAAACGCAAGACTGGAAAAAGTAAAAGACAGTAAAACCTATTTTGGATATGGTGCCGCTACGACCTTTTTCATCCTACCTAAATTACAGGCAAAACTATCCTACGAACAAGCGTATCGCTTACCTGAAAGTACAGAGATGTTTGGAGATGGTTTGATTCAACAACGCAACCCCGATCTTAAGGCAGAAAGCAGCGATAATGTGAACTTAGGTATTGCTTATGAGCAACACTTAAATAATGAACATACCCTATATTTTGAAACAAATTTAATTTATAGAAATACTAAAGATTTTATCCTTAAAGGAGTTAGTTTAACTACTGATCCTACAACTGCTTATGAAAATTTAGGCAAGGTATTGACTAAGGGAATAGAAGGTGGTGTGAAATATAGATGGAAAAATCTACTTCATGCAGGTGTAAATGTTACTTATCAAAGCATTATAGATAATCAACAATTCGAGAAAAATACAGGAAGTTTGGTTGGTGAAGGTATTTTCGAGCATATATCATACAAAGAACGCCTACCTAACATTCCTTATTTCTTTGCTAATGGAGATGCAGGTGTTCTATTCCAGAACGTGATTATAAAAAACTCTGAGCTAACATTAGACTATTTATTTGATTATGTTCAGAAATATTACTTGTCTTTCCCCGGATTGGGAGCTAAAGCTTCTAAGAAAGTAATACCGCAACAAATGTCGCACGACATAGCTTTAGGATATACATTAGAAAATGGTAAATATGGTTTTGTATTAGAATGTACAAACATCACAAATGAGAAATTGTATGATAATTACAGATTACAAAAACCAGGTAGAGCTTTCAACTTTAAAGTTCGTTACTTTTTAAGATAATTGCATCATTAATAATTTAGTAACAGAAATATCTATCGTTATTATACTTAATCCAAAGCAATAAAAAAGGTTTTAGACCTTCTATATAACTAATCAATATTGAAATGAAATTAATAAAATATATAACAAACTTTTTCTTCATCGGACTTATTTCACTTGGCATGATGTCATGCGATGACACTACCGATGATGAAAATACAGAAATCCCGAATGCTCCCTATGTCATCAGCTTAGGAATAACTGCCAATGGAACTACTACCTATTACGTAGTTAGCACAGATAACCTTATGTCTGACAAAATCACCGCAGTAGGAAAAGGAATAGAGCAGAACGGATATCACGATTATGAACAAGGTAATCAGACCATATTTTGTGTAGGAGGACTTGGTGTTACAAGTGCTACGGGGATAGTACGAGATGCCAATGGATATTTACAAGAAAAAGGCGACTTTGTTTTTGATGAATCGCTAAGAGCTTTCTCTCAAATTGATAACAATACTATGTTGGGAGTCGAAATACCGGCAAATGCAGCAAGCGGAAACCAAATTACCTTTTATACTGTAGATATAAATACTGTATCTATAACCAATAAAGGAAGAACACCTATTGCTCCTATCGCTACATTAGAATGGCCTAGTATCACAGGGATTTGTATGAGTGAAAATAAAGTCTATATGACCTATTTCGGGATGAATCCAACAGACTATAGTACAAAATTTACCGATACTACTTATGTTGCTGTATACTCATATCCGGATATGAAACTCGAAACGATTATGAAAGATACACGTACAGGACCCGCCGGATCGTGGTATGCACATAATGGAATCTTCAAAGTAGAATCGGGAGATATGTATATCATGTCAAACTCTGCCTTAGCCAACGGATTCTCACAAAGCACCAAGGATGCAGCTTTCCTTCGTATACCTAAAGGACAGACTAAATTTGATGATTATTTCTTCGATTTCGAAACTAAATCGGGAGGTTTAAAACCTGCCCATATAAGATATATTGGAGCTGGATTAGTATATGCGGAAGTGAGCACACTCAATCCTCAGACAGCGGCAGACAGATGGTCTGATAAAGCATTGAAGTGTTGTATTATCGACTTAAATAAACAAACAATAACCGATATTGAAGAAATCCCCGTTCATAATGGAAATGGTGGACGACGTTTCAATGTTTTGGTAGATGGTGGATATGTATATTGTCCCATCACAACCGCAGAAGGCACTTACATATACCGTGTTGATCCGCAAACGGCAACAGGTGAAAGAGGTGCTAAAATTTCGACTACGTTTGTTGGTGGATTCTTTAAGCTAGATTAAAAGACCTCATCCCTTTTTCTTTGATAAGTATAGCGACTACAAGCAAATAAAATAATAAACAAAAAAGTCAGAGTAAACCGATTGGTTACTCTGACTTTTTTATTTGTAGAAATCTACTGATTCTGAATTCTTAGTTAAACTCTTTCTTTAGTTGAGCTACCCAATCTGATATTCGTTTATCAGTTTTATCAGCTTGAGTATCGATATCAATAGCCAATCCTAAGAACTTACCATCTCTCAATGCTTTTGATTTCTCAAAAGTATAACCTTCAGTAGAAGTTAGACCTACAATTGTAGCTCCTCCTGCTTCGAAAGTTTCGGCAAGAAGTCCAATTCCATCAACAAAATTTTCAGGATAATCAACTTGATTTCCCAGACCGAAGATGGCTACTTTTTTACCTTTCAATTTCAAATCATCTAAATCAGGAAGTATCTCATCCCAATAAGTAGGTAATTCTCCATCAAACCAAGTAGAGGTTCCCAAGATTATATTATCATAGCCTTCGAAGTCTTTTCTCCAAGCCTCTTCAATAGCCACAACTCCCATTGTAGTATCTCCAAATGCAGCTTGTATCTTCTTAGCTATCTCTGCTGTTTTTACAGTACTAGTACCATAAAATAAACCTATCTTTTTCATTATACGCACACGTTTATAGTTAGTATTTTTTTTTAGTTCGTTTTATTTAGTAATGTACAACTAATTATTATTGACACACTAACCAAAGAAATAAAAAGGTCTGAGACCTCAAAACTCCAATAATTCTTTAGCTGCTGCATAAATACGATCAGTATTAGGAAGTATCGCTTTTTCCAATATTGGATTAAATCCTACAGGAGTAAATGTTGATCCTACACGCTGAACAGGAGCATCTAAATAACGATATAGTTCGGTTCCGATAGATGCTGCTATTTCTGCACCAAATCCTGAAAAGACTTTATCTTCGTGTACTACTAATACCTTACCTGTTTTCTTAACAGATTCAGCAATTGTTTCTTTATCAAGAGGGATCAACGAACGAAGGTCTATAACCTCAATCGAATAATTACCATCTTTAGCCAAACGTTCGGCAGCATCCAAACAAAGGTGAGTAGTATTACCATAAGTAATGATAGTAATATCGCTACCATCGCGACGGATACGTGCTTTACCAAAAGGTACTTCGAAATCGTCAGGAACTACTGTCGATGATTCTACAGCATTATAAAGTGCTTTAGGTTCAAAGAATAGTGTAAAACCTTCTGATCGTAAGCTTGTACGTAACAATCCCGCTGCATCATCAGCAAAAGAAGGATATACGATACGTGCTCCTGGTAGAGTAGTCAATGCACCTTCTAAGTTTTGAGAGTGGTAAAGACCTCCTCCAATGTAACCTCCGGCAGCTAAACGTACTGTGATATTTGGAGAAAACTGTCCGTTAGTTCTCCAATATTCGTGAGTACACTCTACATATTGGTCGATAGCAGGCCAAAAATAATCGGCAAATTCTGCACCTTCTACAACGATACGGATATCTTTTCTGAAACGGCTCATACCATTTGCAGTACCCATTATATAATCTTCGGCAATAGGAGCATTAAATACACGTCCTTCACCAAATTCGGGTTGCATTCCTTTTGAAACATTAAATACTCCTCCCTTTTCTTTGTTTGCAATATCTTGCCCCCAAAGGAAAGTATTTGGATTAAGCCTGAATTCAGCTTTCAATGTTTCATTAATAGCTGTAACCAGATTCTTTGGTTCGCCTGTTTCATTATGTGTTCCATCCACATATTTTTGAGGATGATATGGTTCAGGTGTTACAAAATCAAAAATTGTACTTGGATCCGGATCCGGAGCGGCGATAGCTTTTTTATTTGCTTGGCTCAATTCTTTCTTAGCATCAGCCTCTATTTGTTTCAACTCCTCCTCTGTAAAGCGTTTGTAACGCAATAACATACGACGGAATTTCAATAATGGATCGGCTTCTTTTACATATGCTAACTCATCCTCATCTCTGTATAAAGTTTGTTTATCAGAGTTTGAGTGTGATCCCATACGTACACAGTTTGCCTGAACAATTACAGGATTACTTGTGCTTATTGCATACTCACGAGCGGCAGTCATTGCATTCATAGAATCGAATACATCTTTACCATTACAATGTATGATCTTTAAGTTTTTAAAGCCTACAAAGTTATCTGCCACTTTACGGTTAGCAGTTTGTTCGTGCTTAGGAACTGAGATACCATAACCATTATCCTGAATAACAAATATTACAGGCAATTGCTCGGTACTTGCTCCATTGATAGCTTCATAAACATATCCTTCGGATGTTGATGCCTCACCATGTGAAGTATAAGCCACACCTTTGTGTTTATAATAAACCATAGCACGAGCTACTCCAACTGCATGAAGGTCATGAGAACCTGTTGCAGATGAAACGTTCTCGATATTCCATTCGGGTTTAGCAAAGTGATTCGACATATGTCTACCACCACCTGCCACATCCGTAGCTTTAGAGATACCATTCAAGATTATCTCTTCGGCAGTCATACCAGCAGCTAAAACCGCAAGCATGTCTCTATAATAAGGGAACATAAAGTCTTCACCTTTTACAAACACCTCTCCCATTGCAAGCTGAATTCCATCATGTCCTGCATAAGGAGCATGATAAGACCAACCTAATGATTGAAGTAGATAAGCAGGTGCTTTATTATCAATAGCACGTCCTAGTGTCATCAGATAAAACCATCTTTGGAGGGTGTCTTTATCTGTTGTTTTTATAGTAAATTTTTTCATTATATATTTTTTTTCAGTTGCTTAGTATAATCAAGCTTCCCAATTTTCTAAATAATCAGCAATACGTCTAACAAATGCTCCACCCAATGCTCCATTGATTACACGGTGATCGTATGAAAGAGACAGGTACATCTTATGACGAATAGCGATTACATCTCCATCAGGAGTTGAAATAACAGCAGGTTTCTTTTCGATAATACCAGCTCCTAAAATTGCAACTTCAGGCTGATTGATAATAGGTGTTCCGATAATATTCTTGAACGAACCAAAGTTGGTTATAGTAAATGTTCCACCTTGTATATCATCACCCGATAGTTTATTATTACGAGCTTTGAGAGCTAAAGCATCAATACTTGTAGCCAATCCTGTAAGATTCATCTTATCAGCATCTTTAATTACCGGTACAATTAAGTTTCCATCAGGCAACGATACAGCTATACCAATATTGATACGTTTTTTCTCAATAATATTGTAACCATCCAACGAAGAGTTGATTCTTGGGAAATCAATTAAAGCCTTAGCTACAGCTTCTGTGATAGCTGGTAGATAAGTTAAACTTATACCTTCACGTTTTTGGAATGCATCTTTATTTTTAGTACGCCATTTTACAAGCTTAGTTACATCTACTTCTACAATAGTAGTAACGTGTGGAGATGTTCTTACAGATTCTACCATTCTGTCGGCAACAATCTTACCTACAAAATCCATTGGTATTACTTTGTCTCCTTCTGCTACCGGAATAGCTGGTTTTGGTGCAGGAGCTGCAGCTGGTGCGCTTTGTGTTGGCGCAGCACTTGCGGCAGGTTTAGCTGCTCCCGGAGTTGGAACAACACCATTTTTAGTCTGATCAATATATTTTGTAATATCTTTTTTGCTTAGACGACCTTCATAACCTGTTCCGGCTATTTTATCAAGTTCATCTTGAGATATTTTGGCTTCTTTTGCCAATTGAGTTACAACAGGCGAATACCATCGACCTTCTTCTTTGTTCTTTTTAGCAGGAGCTGCAACTTCAGTAGCTGAAGCTTCTTTTTTCTCTGGTGCTGCTTGAGCTTCGCTTGCTTTTGGAGTTTCTTGTGCAGGACTCGCTGCTGAATCGCCAGCATCTTCGCCTTCTAACTCTACTTTCGCTACAACTGTTCCTACGGGTACAGTATCTCCTTCTTGAAAAAGGATTTCTAAAATTTTACCAGCTACGGGCGAAGGAATCTCGGCGCTTACTTTAGCAGTATTTACCTCAAAAAGAACATCATCTTCTTCGATGGTGTCTCCTACTTTTACAGACCAAGAGATAATAACTCCCTCAGTAATACTTTCGCCCAACTTGGGCATTTTTATTTCAAATGTTGGCATAACTATTAATTTAAAAACACATACGTATAGGTTTCAATTATTGTATGGTGTACATATATTTAACAATATAACGCATTTTTGGCATAGAATGTTGACATCTGGAGATAGCAAAATGCACTAAACAATGTCACACCTCCGTAACATTCTATCTGTATGCAACTTACAGAAAACTAATCAGTATTAGAACTTATCTATGAGAAGCCTCATTAAAGTTCCATACTTCGGTAGCATATTTTGCATCTTTCAGTAGCGAAATAGCCTTTATATCTTCTTCTGTGAATTTATATTGTTTATTTTCTGAATTATTATCTATAAAATCATTCAATATTAACGCCTTTAAATCCTCTATTGCTAAAGGATTAGCCAAATGCTGACTAATATTAGTAACAGGACTTTTTACAGACCTTACATATATCTTAGATTGTATATTTGAATTGTTCTCGGGCTGCTCGTTGTGACTTTCCAAAGAAGTAGTAAGATATTCTAAGTTAGAAGAATAGAGCAATGTAGCATGATACATTACCCTATTCTTATGTATAGATTGAGCGCTTCCTGAAATCTTTAGCCCATCAATATTGAGCCCACGACGCTTATCGGCTTGTGCATTAACTCCCATTCTTGATAAAATATCCAACGTTAAGTTGGTATACTTATCAAAATCAAGATTATTACTACGTTCAATAAAAGTTACATTAATATTACCTAAATCATGGTAAACGGCACCACCTCCCGAATAACGACGGACAACCTTTATATGTTTGTCGCGCACGAAATCGATATTGACTTCCGCCCATACATCCTGATGTTTACCAAGAATAATGGATGGTTCGTTTTGCCAGACCATAAAAATATCGTCCGAAAAATTTTTCAGTAGGTATTCTTCTGCTGCAATATTAAAATATGCATCAGTAAATGTGTTGTTAATACAAAGCATAGAATCGTTTTCTCAGGTTCAGGATTTAGCAAATAAAGTTTCACGGATAATTTCGCTCACTGTTGGGTGAGGGAATACTATCTTTTGGAATTCTTCAACGGTGTAGCCTTTTTCGATAGCTACCGTTGCCAAAATAATAAGTTCCGATGCAGGATTACCCAGCATATGACATCCTATTATCTGATCGTCTCCGTTTACAATAAGTTTACATAATCCACTACCACCTTCATTTTCGGCTAAGAAACGTCCCGAATAAGCCATTGGCAGTTTAAGAACACTATAAGGTATTCCTGCTGCTTTAAGCTCTTCTTCAGTTTTACCCGCTCCTGCTAATTCCGGATTAGTGTATACTACCCCAGGAATAGCTTTGTAACTCATTACATCATCAATACCTAAGATATGATTAATTGCCACTTCGCCCTCACGGATAGCTGTATGAGCTAACATCGAATAGCCTGTGATATCACCACAAGCATACACACGTGGATGAGAAGTTTGCATATATTCGTTTACTTTTACTCCGTTTTTCAGAAGTTCAACTTTAAGACTTTCTAAACCTACGTTCGCGATATTGGCTTTTCGTCCTACACTCACTAGTATTTTATCAGTCTTTACTTTTTGCGATTTACCATCTTTTTCGATAGTAACTTCTGTTGCCGAAACTTCGACAACTTTGGTATTCAGATAAAAGTCAATACCTCTCTTTGCATAGTCTTTTCTAAGCAGAGCAGAGGTTTCTTTATCCATAGCTCCTAAAATCTCGGGCATCATTTCGATAACGCTTACTTTTACACCCATACTGTTGAAGAAGGATGCAAACTCAATACCGATAACACCTCCACCAATAATAGCCAATGAAGCTGGAAGTTCTTTGATATCAAGAGCTTCTTTAGATGTCCAGTAGCTAATTTCAGAAAGTCCTTTAATTGGAGGAATTACTGTATCAGAACCTGTACAAACTAAAACGTACTTTACCGAGTAAGTTTGCCCACCAGATGTAATCTGAATACTACCACTGGCTTCGCCTTTTATAGAAGCTTCACCTTCTACAATAGTTACACCCGCTCCGGTTAGTTTCATCTTAACTCCTAGCGTCAATTGCTTTACAACTTTGTCTTTACGACCAATAATTTTACCCAGGTCGAAACCTGCGTTACCCTCAACGGAAACTCCGTATTTGGATGCTCCTTTAATATTATCCAAGATTTTCGCTGAATACAGTAATGTCTTCGTTGGGATACATCCCTCGTTAAGACAAACTCCTCCTAGAGATTTTTTCTCAAACAAGACGGTTTTTAAACCTCCTGCAACAGCCTTTTCAGCAGCATTATATCCTGCCGGTCCTCCTCCAATAATAGCAATATCGTATTCCATAATAAATTTGAGATATAGTTAACAATAATAAGATTACAGGTCTATTATTATTATCCTAAGTGTTATACAAACTAATGTAAGCTGAATAATTTAACAATAAACAAGGTCGCAGACCTGTTTATTACTTTGGTAAGTACAAAATACAACTGATAGTTATAATTAAGAAATGTTGTATTAAATACTTGCTGTTACATTATACAGCACTGCAATATAGAACAATAATAGAAATGTTTAGTTCTTACCTTGTGTAAGTATTTTGAGTTGTGTTGTTCTTCTGAAAAAATAGCAAATACAGCAACAGAATGATTACTATATTATCCAATCATAATAGACTTTAGTTATGATACTTACCAAAGCATTAGGCACCTTGTATAACAAATGTTTCATAGAATGGTTAATGACTGATAGAAATTATCAATAGAAATCGCAAATCAATCATTAACCATCAATATAGATTAAAGCAGATCTTTATAAATAAGCATCGGCTTTTTGGCTGCTGTAGTTTCATCTAATCTCCTGACAGGTGTTGTGTAAGGAGCATTTTTAACAGTATCTGGATCTTCCTTGGCTTCAATAGCCACCGTTTTCATGACCTCGATAAATGCATTTAATGTATCCAACGATTCTGTTTCCGTTGGTTCAATCATTATAGATTGAGTGAACAATAACGGGAAATAAATAGTTGGTGCATGAAAACCATAATCGAGCAATCGTTTGGCAATATCTAAGGTCGTTACCCCTGTCGATTTATCAAGTAAACCATCGAAAACAAATTCATGTTTACAAATACCTTCAATTGGTAAATAGTAATATTGTCTTAAAGATTCTTTGATATAATTTGCATTAAGGGTTGCCAACTGTCCTACATTTTTCAAGTTATTTTTTCCTAAGGAAAGAATATAGGTATAGGCTCGTATATATACCGAGAAGTTACCTAAGAAACCAGATATACTACCTAAGGAGTCATCTCCATTATCAAGATAATAACGATCTCCATCTTTCTTTACACGAGGATTGGGTAGAAAATCGACCAATGCTTTAGATACACCTACCGGACCACTTCCGGGACCTCCTCCACCATGAGGTGTAGAAAAAGTTTTATGTAGATTGATATGCATAATATCGAATCCCATATCACCGGGGCGGCATTTTCCTAACAGCGGATTAAGATTTGCACCATCATAATAAAGCAATCCTCCTGCTTCATGAATAAGATCGGCTATTTCTAAAATTTCAGTTTCAAAAATACCCAATGTATTAGGATTCGTCATCATGATTCCTGCAATGGTATCATCCAATAAGGGTTTTAAATCCTCAACGCTGATCGTTCCTTTTTCATTAGAATGCACCTCAACAATTTCCAGTCCGCAAACGGCTGCACTTGCAGGGTTAGTACCATGAGCACTATCGGGTACAATTACTTTTGTACGCTTCAAGTCACCTCTTTTAATATGATACTGACGCATAATCATCAGACCTACTAATTCTCCATGCGAACCTGCAAACGGATTCAATGTATATTCTGCTAACCCCGATATTTCGGATAATGAACGAGCCAAGTTATAATATACCTCTAAGGCTCCTTGTACCGTTTCGTCAGATTGAAGCGGATGCAAAGAAGAAAAAGCAGGCATACTGGCTATCTCATCGTTTATCTTAGGATTATATTTCATAGTACATGAACCCAAAGGATAGAAGCCGGTTTCTACACCAAAGTTCTTATTAGAAACATTGGTATAATGACGAACCACATCTAATTCGCTTGCTTCGGGCAATTGAGCTTTTTCTTCTCTTAAGAGAGTAGAAGGAATGTCTTCAATTGAATATTTTACCAATTGATTTTCGGGCAGAGTATAGCCGTGACGTCCCTCTTTCGAGATTTCAAATATTAATTTGTCGTAATATTTCATGACCTATACCTCCTTTATTAATGAAACCAATTGATCAATTTCTTCTTTACTCCGTTTTTCTGTCACACAGAAAAGCAGGCAATCATCCATTCCATTTTTATATTTGCCTAATTGAATGCCTCCCAGAATACCATGATCAAGTAATTTCTTACTTAATGCATCTATATTTAAAGAAGTTTTCACCGCAAATTCTTTTAAGAATGGCTTCTCAAATGCAGCTTTAAATTTACCTGTTGCCAACAACTGATCGTATAAATAGTGGGCACCACTATAAGATAGTTTATTAACATCACGAAGACCTTCTTTACCCATCAACGACATATAAATTGTAACATACAATGCCATCAACGATTGATTGGAACAGATATTACTGTTTGCTTTCTCGCGACGTATATGTTGTTCACGAGCTTGTAATGTTAATACAAAAGCACGCTTTCCATCCACATCGGTAGTAGCTCCGGCTATACGTCCGGGTAATTTGCGTACCAGATCTTTTTTGCTGGCTAGGAAACCAATGTATGACCCTCCAAAATTGAGAGGCATCCCCAAAGATTGTCCATCACCACAAGCAATGTCTGCTCCCCACTCTGCCGGCGATTTCAGCACAGCCAAAGCAGATGGATCGGTATTCATTACAAAAAGAGCCTTAGCAGCATGAATGGCATCACTATATCCGGTATAGTCTTCGATGATTCCATAGTAATTGGGACTACTCACAATTACACCTGCAACATCGCCCGAAGATAGCTTGCTCTCCATATCTGCTTTATCGGTACATCCGTCTTTCTCTGCTATTTCCTCTATATTTATACCTCTATATTTGGCATAGGTTTTTACAACCTTAAGTATATTAGGATTTACAGTTTGCGAAACAAGAACCGTATTTTTCTTTTTGGCACTTGCCACCACCATAAACATGGCTTCGGCGGTAGCAGTGGGTCCGTCATACATCGAGGCATTGGTACATTCCATACCCGTAAGTTCGCAAATCATACTTTGATACTCAAATATATATTGCAAAGTACCCTGAGCTATCTCAGGTTGGTAAGGTGTATATGCTGTCAAAAATTCGGAACGGGAGATTAATGGGCCAATTACAGACGGGGCATAATGATCGTATGCTCCAGCTCCGGCAAAAACAGTCAGCTTCTTATTCTTGTTTCCAAGGTTTTCGAAATATTTTCTAATCTCAATTTCCGATTTGGAAACCGGCAGATCATATTCCTTTTTAAGAACCACACTGTCTGGAATCTCGGCAAACAAATCATCTACTGATTTTACCGAGATTCGTTTCAGCATTTGTTCTATATCAGCATCTGTATGTGGGAAGTATTTATACATAGCTTGTTAGGTTTTAAGGTCTAAGACCTTTTTATTATTTTTTATTAGAAAAACAGTCTTACTCACAAATTTCCGCATAGGCTTTGCTATCCATGAGGCTATTTAGTTCGCTGGCATCAGATAGTTTTACTTTTAGAATCCAACTATCAAATGCATTTTTATTGATTAATTCGGGTTCGTCCGACAGTTTTTCATTTACTTCTACAATTGTTCCACTTACAGGAGAAAGTAGGTCACTTGCCGCTTTTACACTTTCAACTGCACCAAATTCTTCCTCTTGCTTTATTTCATCACCTACTTCGGGAATATCCACATAAACGATATTTCCCAATTGATGTTGTGCAAAATCAGTTATACCGATATAAGCAAATTCTCCTTCAACTTTCACCCACTCATGCGATTCTGTGTAATACAGACCTTCAACAACTTTACTCATTTCTCTATGTTTTTTATATTAATATATATGATGATTTATTTTTTATAATTCTTTTCGTAGAATCGCTTTTTCACAACCTGACCTTTAAATTCCTTTTTGCGAATACGAACATCTACATCTGTACCCAGAGCGGCATATTCACTGTCGATCAGAGCCAAACAAACGCTTTTTCCGGTAGAGATAGAATTGTATCCGGTGGTAACATATCCGATCTTTTGACCATTTATTTCTACATCATAGCCACTTCGGGGTATTGCTTTATCAACTAATTCAATACCAACTATTTTTCGTTTTACACCCTCAGCTTTTTGCTTGAGGATAGCGTCTTTTCCTATAAATTCTTCTTTATCTAGTTTTACAAAAGAACCAAGACCTGCTTCCAGCGGTGTGATATCCTGATCGAGTTCATGACCATAGAGAGGAAGCCCCACCTCGAAACGAAGTGTATCGCGACATCCCAAACCACAAGGAAGAACTTCTTTTGATTGAACGAGTAAGTCCCATGTTTTGTTTATAAAGTTGTGACTTCCGTATAATTCGAAACCATCTTCGCCCGTATATCCGGTTCTCGAAACAATGATAGTTTCACCCTCATATTGCAATTCTTTGAATGTGTAGAATTCAAGATCATTTACCTCAATACCTATATATTTCTCGATTGTTTCAAACGCTTTGGGACCTTGTACGGCAACTTCTCCATAATAGTCGGATTGATTGATGATCTCAACATTATAGCCTTTGCTATTTTCTATCATCCATTCGTAATCCTTGGCAATATTAGCAGCATTTACAACAAGAAAAAATTCCTTATCCGCTTTTTTATACACCAATAAATCTTCTACAACACCGCCTGTTGGATACAACATCATACCATAGAAGATTTTCCCTATGGCTGCTCTCGAAATATTATTTGTAAAAATGTGGTTTATATATCTTTCACTGTCTTCGCCTTTAATCAGTATTTCACCCATGTGAGACACATCAAAGATACCGGCAGCATGGCGAACTGCATTGTGCTCTTCTACAATAGAAGTATATTCGATAGGCATATCAAACCCTCCGAAAGGCATCATCTTTGCGCCTAAAGCGAGATGCTTGTCGTGTAAGCAAGTTTTAAGTGTTTCCATTTATATATCGGTTTATAATTTAAGTTCAAGAAATACATTTAGAATTATATTCTAATTTGCTTTTTCGTTAAACAAGGTATTTATAAAGTGGTCTTTGTGCAAGTTGAAAATATAATCCTCCATCTTTATGTCCTGAAGAATCTTAGTTACAGATTCTCTATCATAAGGTGTATTTATCAACAATTTAAATATACCACCAATATCTCCAATAAGAAAATAATCTCCTACAATATTAATATCCTTGATTATATTATTTTTGATTTCTAATCGAATTTCTATCTCACCAGCTTCGTTATAATCTTTCTTTATTAGTGTATAACGTGGGTTATTACCAAAAATAAACTCCTCACTCAGATATTCTTTTTCTATTTCTTCAATCTTTACTATTTCTTCCTCGGTAAGCATTCGCTCACTATCACAGAGATGAGTTCTAACAAAAGTCTTAAAAGCTTCAATATCCATATCAAAATGTTCCGAGAGGTTTGTTACCCTCTTCCTTACAGACTCGATACCCTTAGAAATTAATTTCTGATTATTGGGAGTTATCGACAAGACAAGCTTTTCCAGATCGGTATTAAATAGCATGGTACCATGCACGATGCTCTTGCCCGATGCCCGATAAAAAGCATTTCCCGATACTTTCTTTTCATCTATCGTAATATCGTTTCTGCCCGAAGCAACAGCGTTTATTCCCAATTGCTGCAATGTATGAGAAACTCTTTGCAGATATTTACTAAAAGTAAAGCTTACATTAAAATCTTTGGTAATATATGAAAACATTATATTACTAAAATCGGCATATACACATCCTCCACCCGATTTACGACGATAAGTTTCAATTCCGTTTGCTTTTACATAATCCAAATTTACCTCGTTCTCCATCAACTGATTTCGACCAAAAATAACTGTTGGATTTACTTGCCACATAAAAAAACATTCCTCTTCATCAAGGAAGCGAGCAACATACTCTTCCATGGATAAATAAAAGGATAAGCGTCTTATTTTGTCTTCCGGTAAGGCTATATATATCATATTAAATAGAATCTTGTTTACTAATTTTCCGAAATTATAAATTTACACAAAGTTTTTAGATATCACATTTATAAAAGTAAATATATCAGAACAGGATGTCTAAGGAGAGATAATTTGTAGAATTTGAGAAATCAAAACAACATGACAATCTTTCAATTTCTTTGTTAAGATAAAGAAACTGAAAGAGAAACCTTATTTATGATAAAAAAAGAGATTGTAACATTAAAATTAGCCTATACCCCGTTGATAATTTCTATAAGCAATAGGAGTAAATCCTGTTTTCTTCTTGAAGATAGAAAAGAAATGTTCTGTTGAGTTATAGTTCAACTCAAATGCAATCTCTTTGACCGATTGAGATGTTTCAGCCAGAAGATGTTTTGCCTGATTGATCTTTAGCTCCTGAAAATATTGAGTGGGGGCATATCCCGTATAATTTTTAAAGACCTTGCGAAACCATGAATAGCTGACATTCAGCTTTTCGGCTATTTGCTGCGGTGCAACATCTTTATAGATATTCTCGGACATGATAATTTTTGCCCGCTCTATTTTCTGATATATTTCGGCATTTTCGGTTACTATATTTTTCGAGACAGACAGTACCTTCCCCAGTATATGCAATACAAGTCCGGCAAGATATTGCTGAGTAGCAATTTTATCCTCTTTAGCCGTCTCAATAGCGCGAGAGAAGAGGTTCACCAGATTATCTTGAAATCCGACTTCTAACACAGGGTTCTCTTTTGTAAAAAAAGATGCCTGAACCAGATTATCTATCATAGGTCCTTCAAAACCAATATAATACTCGTTCCATCCACTATCAAGAAGTGGGCTATAAGTATGCCATTGATTAGGGAAAAGCATTATAAGACAGCCCTTTTCCACCTTTCTTTTCTTTGTGGAATCAGACTCGAAAAAGCCTTCTCCTTTAGTAATATAAAGTAACTGGTATTCTCGAAGAACCCGCCCTTTGGCTGTATTAAAGAAGTAATCTGAGGGGTGATTTGTTAAGGGGTATTTTCCACCTTTCTGGATAGGCTGGAATCCTACGGTATTGACCCATAGACCAAATTGCTTATCCCGCTCGCTAACGAGTAAGTATTTAAAGTTAACACCAAAATCATTAAGGCGTATCATAGGTATATAAGATTAAGAGCTCGATACAACAATGAATCAAGCTCTTAAAGGTATTATTTTTTTATCACAATCTTATCATACTGATCATCTGCTGATATCTCAGAATATTTGATTGCATCCGACATTTCGACTAAAGCGCGCAACACGGGTCCCTCTCCCATAGGGGCATTCTCTTGTGTCTTTCGATTATAATAGAATGATAATGAGGGCATAATACCCGTTCCTACACAAATAGCAGTAACATCGCCCTCGTCAGTCATTTTTGTCATCATACCCTTCAAACCCTGCTCTGCAACATAAATAAAATCTTTATGTATCCAACCTTCTCTTACTCCCCGGGCAATACCAAAGACAAACATAGCGGTTCCGGTTATCTCTTCGTACGAATCCGTTTTATCCAATATTTGATACCACAAACCATTTTTTCCTTGATAACGGGCTACTCCGCTCACTTGTTGTTTAAAGTTTTCGATCAGAGCTTGTCTCTTCGGATGATTTTTCGGCAACATAGTCAACAGGTCGGCTTGTGCCATTAAAATCCAACCATTGGCTCTCGACCAATGTGCAACACCATGCTCATCGGTATCTGTATGGTAGCAATGATAATAGATTTGTTTTTCGGGATGCCACAGGTATTTTGTATAATTCAAAACCTGATTAGCTGCATCATCAAAATATTTCACATCACCTGTCATTTTACCCATACGGCAAAGAAAGGCAACCCCCATGAATAAATCATCTGCCCATATTGTATTTTCGTGCGGCCACAGACGCGCTATCGTGCCATCATCAAGACGAGGTTCCGCATACATCAGGTGATCGTTAGTCTCATTTATATAATTGAGGAATGCACTGTTGGGTTTACGCATTTGAAGTTCAATCAGACTTGCTCCCATTGGCCCGTTATCATCCAGTCTTTTGGCTCTGAATATCATATGCCATGTCAGCCTGCGAATAGCTCTCCAGCCTCCTTCGCTAAATGCTTTATCATATTGTTTCTTAAAGAAACCGAGATTGTTTTCATCAAAAACGAAGTTCATATTCTTGAAAACATAATCTTCGTACTTCTTGGTCTTTACTTTGTCTGCAAGCTCCAGCAAAGCGATGTTCAAAACACCATTTGTATAATGCCAGTCATTATACTCATTCTGCACTTTAATATCCATCGAGAATGGAACATTCTTAAGACTGGTATAGGTTTGCTCTGTCTTTGTATTGACAAAAGTATAAGGTGTCTCCGATATAATTCTATCGGCAATAGCTACTGCTATTTTATCTGCCGATTGAGTAGCCTGAGAATAAGTTGCTATTGTCGTAAAAAGCGCAAAGGCAACTAGTATTGGTTTTAGATACATAAGGTTAACTTTTAAAAATTTAGTACTAATTACTAATCTGTGATCGAAACAATTCTACAATAAAGTATCATCAGTTACAAAAAGTAATCAATAAGGTTACAAATAAGTCCATAAAACTGTCACTTTTTCGGCTTCCATTAAACCTCTATATTTCAACGAATAACGAATTAAAAGGTTACAAAAGTAACAAAAGTGACACTTTTTGTTTAAGTTTATTTTTCTCTTTTATTAGTGTCACTTTTATTAGTTGCGAGTTACAAGACCCATTTATTTATTCTCTGATATCTCATAACTCGCAATTATTTTATTGATAGATAAAACCTTATTTGGGTAAATTGAAAGCCTCTTTCAATGCTTGCATATCTGCCATCGAAGTTCCTTCGGGTTCAAAACCCATCGATTTGGCTGTCATATATATTTGTGCCGATTTCGAAAGAGTATCAACCATATCGAATGCTTCCATTATGTTTTCACTCACAGAGCATACGCCATGCTTCTCCCACATCACAACATCGTAATCTGCTAATGCTTTTACTGTAGCCTCAGCCAGCTCAATAGAACTAGGCATTAAATAAGGTATAATACCTAATCCTTTGGGGCAGAAAGCTCTTGTCTCGGGTATCATACTCCACAGAAGATAAGTCAGCTTATCTTTTTCTAAGAAAGGTGCATGATGTGTCATCGCTATCAAATCTATTGGATGCGTATGTAGTGCAGCCTTATAGTTAGAACCACTACCGATCATATAATCGTGCATGGACAGATGCGATGGCAACTCCGATGTCGGGCGAACAGGATTGTCCGCTATAATTTCATAACTGTTACAATCGTCTCCAATACGGATTACAGCACCATTCTCCATAGGCCAGCGAGCCAAATCACGCATACGCATGTTGGTTCCTTTACAAAAGAAATAACAACCTTTTAAATTGGGGAGAACCTTACCAATCACATATTTTTCACTGATTGGTTTCATATTTCTGATTTCATCATCAACCAGATCAGTGATGTTTATAGTGATATTTCCCCCATTACGTTCAGCCCATCCTTTTTGCCAAAGATAGCCTGCAACTTCTGCAACTTCCCATACTTTCTTAGCAAGTTCAGGACGATTATCCAATATTGATTTCATTTTATTGTAATTTAATTTTAAAAGCAACGTATTTTAATAAACGCTAAGTTGTAAGGTACCTCACCCCAACCCTCTCCTACAGAGAGGGAGTAGAATGTTTTCTCTACCGCTAACGCCTAATTTCAAGCTCCTTCTTATCTTTCTCCCTCTCAGTAGGAGAGGGTCGGGGTGAGGTCTCTTTGCTATTTTCAGGACTGAGCCATAGCTACTACAATGATAGATGATATAAGGACCAGCAGCCCCAAAACAAGTACGCCGATAGTAGATTTACTCACCCCTTTCCATTCTTTAAGAATAATGCCCCACATATTACTGAAAGTTACATTCAGCGACATAAGTATACTCCATGAAAAAGCCAGTAGAACAGGACTCTCGGTCAAGAAACTTTTACCCATTTCCAATCCGAAAAACTGCGAATACCACAATACTCCGGCAAGTGCACAAAAGAGTATATTATTCACAAATATATTTCCTTTTACAGAGAAGTATTCTTTTCCTGTCTTGTTTTTTATATTCTGCTGAATGCAGTAAGCAGCATTCGTAAGGAATCCGCCAAGGGTGACAAGAAATATAACAGGTAATCCGGCATAAAGAGATATAACCCCTCCGCCAAGAACAGCTTCTTTAATAGGCGAACCTGCCTGAATCCCTAGAGCAAAACAAGCACTCATCACACCTGCAAGTAAGGCTACAAGTAAGCCTTTAGTCAAAGCAAAGTCTTTTACGGCTGCTTTTTTCTCCTCTTCGGTCATGTTTTTACTGCGGAGACTTCCCGCATAACCAATTATGGCGATACCTGCCAATGTTATAGATACTCCAATGAGTAACATGAGTCCTGTACCATGAAACAAGTCTTCACCGCCAAGCATAGCCGGAAAAAGTGTACCGAAAGCCGCACAAGTTCCCAAAGCGATGGACTGCCCCAGTGCAACCCCAAGATAACGCATACTCAGACCGAAAGTCAGCCCCCCGATCCCCCACAAAACACCAAAGAAAATGGTTTTCAAGGTAGCAGCCGATTCTATGGAGTATACATCTATTAACGACTGGAAGTTTGTAGCCAATAAAGCTCCCAAGAAAGGGAATACCAACCATGCAAAAAACCCTTGTACCAACCAGAAATTTTCCCAAGACCAACCTTTGACCTTATTAATGGGAACATATGAGCTGGATTGACCCAAACTTCCTATCGCTATTATAACGAGACCTATTAATGTATTCATCGTTTAGATGTTACGTCTTTTTCGTATTGTTGAACCAAAGGAATAAAATCTTCACCTACGGCAACATTGTTTTTCAAACAGAAATAATCCCAAACAGCATTCCAGGGAAGACCTTTAGACTCTTCAAGAAGTGCAAGTCTTTCGAAATATTGTCCTTTCGACTCATATTCACGAAGGATATTAAGCGGTTCGAGCAATGCCTGAAGAAATGCTTTTTGAGTAGCTCTGATACCGATTACATAAGCACCTATACGGTTGATAGACGCATCGAAGAAATCGAGACCGATATGTACTCTCTTCAAAGCATCTGCTCTTACTATTTCTTTGGCTAGATCGATAGTTTCGTCATTCAGGATAGCAACGTGATCCGAATCCCAACGTACAGGACGGCTTACGTGAAGCATGATCTCAGGAGTATAAAGAAGTAAAGACGAAATCTTATCGGCAACACTTTCCGACAAATGGAAGTGACCTGTATCCAAAGTTACCATTTTTTGATTCTTCACTCCATATCCCATATAGAAATCGTGAGAACCAACTGTATAACTTTCCAATGCAATACCAAACAATTTAGACTCGATACAATCTTTCATGTTTTTATATTCGGTAGAGAATATATCATCCAACGATTTCTCTAATATCTGACGGTATTTGTAACGGTTCACGGTAATATCTTTGCTTCCGTCGTGTACCCACAAGTTCATGATACAAGGGTCGTTCTGAAATTTACCCATTGCTTCCGAAATAGCACGTGAACGTTTTGTATGTTCGATCCAAAATTCACGAATCGAATTGTCAGGATTAGCCAGCGTCAAATCTCCGCTTTTAGGATGTCCGAAAGAGCTAGAATTGAAATCTAATTTCAGATTCTTTTCTTTTGCCCAATCCATCCAGCTTGCAAAATGCTCAGGAAGAATTTGATCTCTGTCAACAGCTTTTCCGCCAAAATCGCCATAGATAGCGTGTATATTGAAACGGTGACTACCGCCCACATATTTTAAGACCTGTTCTATATCAGCACGTACTTCATCGATATTACGGGCTCTTCCGGGATAGTTTCCGGTAGCCTGAATACCGCCGCCGCCCATATTTCCCAAATTCTCGAAACCAACAACATCATCCGTTTGCCAGCAATGAAGCGATATGGATACTTCTTGAATTTTAGCTAATATTTTATCTACATCAACACCAACAGCGGCATAACGTTCTTTTGCAATTTCGTAGGCTTTCTCTACTAATACTTCTTTTTTCATGGTTATTTATTTTTTGTGATTTAAGGTCAAAGACCTTTCTGTTATTCTTTAAAAACTTTCATTTACTTATTTTCAAATACTTGGCATATCCCTTATTCCAAATCTCTGCATCCTGTGGTAAAAATGTCTCGGGACACACCGAATTGTTTATCACTTTCCTCATGTCACACAAACTATCCACTATGCCCAATGCTTTTGCCTGCAACATGATATTTCCGATAGCCGTAGCTTCCGACGGGCCTGTGATAATCGGAACATTCAACGCATTTGCCGTAAACTGATTCAATAGGTTATTCTTCGAACCGCCACCGATTACGTGCAGTTTATTTATCTCAAAAGGTGCTAATTCCTGCAAATGAGTAAATATCTCTTTATACCTCAGTGCCAGACTTTCGAATATACAGCGAACATATTCACCGATAGTCTGAGGCGTTGGCTGACCTGTATTGCTGCAATATTCGCTTATTGCTTTTGTCATAATCGTGGGGTTGCCAAATACTTCAGCATCGGGATTCACCAAACATTTAAAAGGTTCGCTTTTTGATGCCTGATCGATCAAATCGGGATAGGTCAGATTAGCATCCCATTCTTTGCGGCACTGCTCCAAAAGCCACATTCCGCATATATTTTTAAGGAAACGGATTGTACCGTCTACCCCACCCTCGTTGGTAAAATTAAGATCGTACGTCTTTTCATTTATAATAGGCTCTTTTACTTCGATTCCCATTAACGACCATGTTCCCGAACTCAGATAAGCGAAACATTCGTCCTCGGCAGGCACAGAGGCAACTGCGGAAGCCGTATCATGTCCGGCAACAGCCACAACTGGTATACTTTCCAAACCTGTCTGACGGCAAACCGACTCCGACAGATTGCCGATCACAGTTCCCGGAAGCACAAAACGCCCGAATTTACTTTGATCCAAACCTACTTTTTCAAGCAATTTACTATCGGGTTCTTTTTTATACGGGTTCAACATCTGGGACGTAGAAGCTATGGTATATTCCATTACGACTTCGCCTGTAAGAAGATAGGATAACCCATCGGGCATAAACATAATCTTCTCAGCCTCTTTCAGAAGAGTCGAATTGTTCTTGTTCAATGTAAAAAACTGAAACAACGAATTGAAATTCATTATCTGAATACCTGTTGCCATATACACATCCTTACGGGGAATGAGCTTAAAAAAGTTCTCAGGAGCATCCAACGTATGAGGATCACGATAAGCATAGGGCATTCCTATGATTTCTTTATTCTTATCGATCGCAATAAAATCAACTCCCCAAGTATCTATACCTATCGAAGATATTTTAATGCCTTCCTGAGCCGCTTTTTTCAATCCTGCAATAATCGACTCATAAAGAGACAATATATTCCAGTAAAAATGTCCGTTTACTTCAATCAGAGGATTTGCGAAACGTGTTAATTCTTCTATTTTGAGAACACCGTTATCTAATGTTCCAATTATAGTACGCCCACTTGATGCTCCTATATCAACTGCAAAAAAGTTCTGTGTATTCATTTATTTAGATTTGAGGTCTCAGACCTATTTAATATTCCATCGGATTAAAACAAATGTAACATCTCTTACGTATTATACAGATGCTATATTTGAGAGAAAGACTACATATTTTGTCACTTTTCAGGAATCAATTTCACCACTCCCGATCTTATATCTGAACCTATTTTCAATTGGTTAGCTTTGTAAGGCGATGAAATAACTATATTTGTTGATCTCGATCCCGAAACCTCAAATACGACAGGTAATTTAGCATCCGTAGTAAAGCCTTCAACTTTCACATCACTTACGTTTCTTAAGATTAAAGCCGATCCTTCTTTCGGATAGATATTCACATTTTTCAATGTAATATTTTTCGATTCCATGATTTCTGCTCCAAATGTTGAATGAATAACCACATTCTCAACATTAATATTATCTATATTATGTTCGGGCAATCCATAGAAGTACATCGCTTTACGGGCATTGCTACACGTTACATCTTTTATAAAAATATTTCGGAAGGTAGGCGTAGTAATACTTACAGGAGGTATCAACTCGGTCACAGGCTCAGCATCGTTATCTTCGAGAGTTTCCACTACCGATTTTCCACCGTAATAAAGGTTGAAGTGGATAGGCTCGGTCGAAATATCAATCATACTTATATTGGTAATGTATATGTTTTCAACAACCCCACCACGCCCCCGGCTGCTTTTAAATCTCAACCCGACATCTGTGCCTAGAAACTGACAGTTTGATACTGATATATTTCGCACTCCTCCCGACATTTCGCTCCCCACAACAAAACCTCCATGCCCTTTGAATACGGTGCAATTGTCAACAATTACGTTTTCACAAGGAATATTCCGCTTCAATCCATCTTCGTCTTTTCCCGATTTGATACAGATACCATCATCACCCACATCAAAAGTGCTGTTGACAATGATCGCATTTTTACACGATTCCAAATCGAGTCCGTCACCATTTTGAGCATAAGATGGATTCCGCACCTGAACCCCATCCAAAATAACGTTTTCGCACATAAAAGGGTGGATATTCCAAGCCGGAGAATTTTGGAAAATTACTCCTTGCAGATATACATTTTTACATTGCTGAAAACTAATCATCACAGGGCGAAGAAAATCCCGTACAGAAGCCCATTCTGCTTCGGTCTTTAAATTTCGGGGCACATTCATATTGCTGATCGTATCGCCATGCAGGTATTGAGCCGAAGGCATCCAATAATCATCACGCTTGAATACTCCACCTTTGGAAGTCGCACTTTTCCAAAAACTATCCGATACTTTTTGCTTTTTCAAAGGTCTCCAATAATGACCATTTCCATCAATGGCTCCGCTTCCTGTTATAGCGACGTTCACCAGATTTCTTCCCGAAATAGGCGATTGGCATCTGCGTGTATCAAAGCCTTCGAAAACCGTTTCAACAAGAGGGTATAAATCTTTGTTAGGAGAGAAAAGAATTATCGCCTTATCTTCCAAGTGCAGATTGATATTACTTTTTAAAACGATAGGTCCTGTTAACCATACACCCGAAGGTATGGTTAATTGCCCGCCACCCTTAGCGGCTAAAGCATTTATCGCCTTAGCAAAAGCTTCGGTATTTAATTCTATTCCATCGCCCACTCCTCCAAAATCGGTTATTGAGACTTTATTTGCGGGAAAAGATGGACGAGCCAGTTTCGGCATTTCAAAAGGAAGATTCTCATACAAATAGTCATACCTTCCCTCCTCTTTTGCGAAGAGATTAGAAACAGATACAACAAATAAGGTTATTATAATTAAGTGCTTTTTCATAGTTATTTTATGCTTTCAATCGTTAAAGGAGTCAAGATCACAGGACCTAATAAACCCGAAGGGATCGTTTCCCATCCTGCATAATCTCCTTTTTTATAATCTATTTTTACAAAATTTATTTCCTTGAATATTCGCCAGTCTACTTTTTGCCGGTCATATTCAGCGATACGATTTGCAGGCAGATTGGTTACTTCAATTTCGATCCGGTTATTACCTTGTTTCAGGTATTTACCGATCGTTGTTTTATACGGAACAGCCCAAAGGGTTGCTACATCCTGACCATTTATTCGTACCCGAGCACTCTCGCGGACATCGCCAAGATCCAGCTCCCATTCATCGTTCTGCATCAATGGTAAGTTAACATCCGTTGAATATAAGGCTGTTCCCATATTTTTTCTCAGATCAGGATCATCAAGATCTGTCCATGATCCTAGTTTTTTCAATTCGAATTGGTTGGTAATTACAGGACTACTTTCCAAGAATTTCATCGTCCAGCCTCTATTAAGCATTATAGACAGATTTTGAGGAGTGTAATATTTCCAATCAGCCACATTCGTTATTTTCTTATCGAATGTTTTCAATATAATTGATTGTCCTGATTCTAGTTGAAGATATACTTGTGTCTTCTTTCCTTCTTTACGAATTTTAGCTAATCCTGATTTTCCATCCATAGGATTGAACAACATTACACTTTCGGCATCCACAGCAAGAGTTATCCAACCTTCTGTATCTTCAGCTTTGAGTGCAGATATAAAATAATGATACCCCTCGTTGTTGCTTCGCCTGATATATTGTAAACCATGTAGGGTTTTCATTTCCTCCTTCGGGATATGGCAAGCCTCTAATGTCTTCGCATAATCTGAGCCCGTTATTATTTGCCCTCTGCCGAATATGTGATTATTGACTTGGGCAAACGATTCTGTTTTAGGAATCTGATTTATAAGTTTTACTAATTCTGCTCTCCGTTTATCTAAATCCTTAAATCCGGGAACATCATTCGGATATTTCCCGATAAAAACAATCTTCGCTCCCTCTTTAGCTAATTTCAGTAAATGTGATAATGTTTCGATCGGCATCTTATCGGCAGAAGGTACAATTATAGCTTTGTATGTTGTATTACCTGAAGTGACAAGCTTACCATTAATAATCTGGGTAGATAATAAATGGTTATCAGAAATATAATCGACATCGTACCCCGAATTGACAATATTATTTACAGCGGAAATAAACTGAGGTGCACGTTCCTGCATCTTATGAATATCGAACATGAGCAAGCGTCCCTCTTGTTCGTGCCACATATCATATACGGGGAAGTAAAGCAGAAAATCATTGTCGGGTTTACCTTCTTGCAGAAAAGACTGGCATCTGGTGATATACTCAAAGAAAGCATCCGCATCTCTCCAAATGCTATTAGTGGGCGACATATCTACCGAAGCATAAAATTTCCAACCCGGCCATTTAGCTTCTTTGGGAGAATAGGTTGTTCCATGAAAAAAAACGTGATTCACACCCGAAAGAAACAGTAAATCCAAATCGGGTTTACATTGTGACAGAGAGGTTCTGAAATGCTCGGTCAACCAAGTAAATGTTTCAGAACTTGTATACGGTTTACCTGTAATATGCGCTCCCGAAGAGGCATATTTAAGCATCGACAAATCTGAATCATTTATCTTCTTTATAGAATCTCTTCTAAGCCCTTTTATATAAAAGTCGGAAATACCAAACGATTCACATTCGGGAATATCTACAGTTGCATACAAATCGATCAGATTTCCGGGTGAACCGTGTGCCTGATTTCGGGTTGTACTTCCATGCTGATGTGTCCAGTTTGTCCATTGTTGAGTGAAATTTCCAAGAAGTAAATCGGCTAAAGTTTCTCTGTAATCTGCAATTATGCGAGCTGTAATATCTGTTCTTTCTTTGGAGATAAATTCAGGTAAGAAGTTTTCCAATTTATATCCCCGTCTTTTCTCGAATTGTTCAAATAAATCCGGAGTCCAATCTCCCCCATATACTTCATACGAATCATTAAAGAAAGAATTGGGATAGTTGGCATTGTTATCTTTAAAGGCTTTGGATAGTCGGGCAAGATAATTGGAAACTGCCGTTTTAGAAAAATGATTCACTACAAGCCCTTCACCACCCGGAGCAGCACGCTTTACCTGTTGCAAAGTCTTACCGTTAAAAACAGCTATCAATCGCCAGTTTCCTTTTGGAGCTGTCCATGAAAGTGTATTGTTTTTTACTTTAGAGGTAATATCCAATTTATCTCCTTTATCCGAAAAAGCCATCAAACGATAAAAGGTTGAAATGCCTTTTTGTTTTTCATCTTTTACTTCTATCTTTTCAGCTAATTGCTGTCCTGCTTGTAACTCATATTCTTCGAATATAACTTTCGTTGCTGCATCTTCCGTGCTTACATGAGGTCCACCGAAAGGCCAGCCTGTACCACCGTTCATATCTATTTTCAAGCCTAATTGACTGCCTTGTAATTCGGTATATTTGAGCATCTCCATCCAACGAAGCGACAAATATTGAATTTCATTTGCCTCATTGTTCTGAACACCATATATCGGAGTAATTTCTAATCCGCCCATTCCCTTACGGGCGTATTCCGCCATATTATAGGCTAGATTATCTTTATCTACGGCGCTACCCATCCACCACCAACGTGCTGCGGGTTTCATTTCTGATTTAACTTGTGGCCAGTTTGTTTGTTGTGCAGTTAAACACAATGAAAGCAAACTGAATAAGCAGAGTATAGTGTTTTTCTTTTTCATTCGCCTAAATAATATGATGGTACCGGTGATTGGGGATAACCCTGAGAACGTTGTATAATATAACTCCTGTAAATAGGGTCTTGCATCAAAGTGACTCTCTTTTCTTTTGCCGGATAATTAGTATGGTAAATACGCAGTTCACCGGGTAAAGCCGTTACGACTTCTTCACGCCAATCGCCGAAAAGGTCGGCTATCATAATTATGTCACCATAAATTTCGTTTGTCAATTTCTCGCCTTTCCAATATCCTATAGATTGACTTTTGCCATTGGAATTTGATTCGGCTCCCCAGCGATTATCGTCACCAAAGAAGGTTTGGCGTACACCTCCCGAATTCCACCATATCCAATTACGGCAAGGCGGTACATCCTCATTGGAACCAATCTTTTCACCTTTTGCAGTCAATAAATACTTATCAGTAGAACCACCTTTGCGATCTTCACTCTCAAAACATTCTAAGCCTGCATGAACAGGATCGATATCGGCAACCATTCCATCACCAACGTGAAATGTTTTGTGACCGATACCCCAAACTCTCTCTCCTGTTTTTGCATCCAAGACGCAAACACCGTATCCGTTATCGTGCCAAGGCTCCATTGCCAGAAACACTTCCATACCGGGGCGGATCGGGTCAATATCAGTCAGATAAGCTTTATCTGAATGTCCTAATCCTGACGACCAAAGTAAAGTTCCGTTATCGTCAAGCATGCACGATCCAAGTAAAATTTCGTCTCTGCCATCGCCATCAACATCTCCGCAAACCATATTATGCGCTCCCTGACTACGGGTTATAGGGTTCTCTTCGTCTCCATCCCATCGCCAAACGCTTTCTAACTTTCCGTCTTTTAATTGCCAGGCATCTACTGTCATCAGTTTATATGTACCACGTGCAGCAAGTATAGAGGGTGTTTTTCCATCGAGAAAAGCTACACCCATCTGGTTCCGATTCTGACGGATAAGATTTCCATAACGGTCGTTCCTTTCAGGCCAATCTACCCGTGATATTTCTTCTCCTGTCATTCCATCCAATACGGAGAGATATTCGCCTCCACCCGAAACACGACCTTTTTCGTTTTTCATATAATCAGTTCCTGCTGTCTTCACCGCAATTTCGGCTTTTCCGTCTCCATCGAAGTCAAAGACCACAAAAGGTGAATACCAAACTCCCGGTTCAATTCCCAAACCTAAATCTTTAGTCCATAAACAAGTACCATCGCTTAGATAAGCTTCTATCTTGTAAGTGATACCTGTTTCGTCTCCCGGCATTCCCGGATCAACATTCGTCTGAGGATGACGAATAATATAATCATAAATACCATCGCCATTCAGATCGCCAACCGCCACTCGTCCGGCAATTACATTGCCTTTTAGTTTAATACTTTTATAAGTAGGCTCTTTTAGTTCGTCTATGTTTACAACAATTACTTCGGATAATTCCGATTTTTTATTTTGAATTGTTTCTATCCAATATTCAACTTCTCCTTTCGGTGCAGTTGTATCTGTAAAATCAGTCGTATTTTCGATCGGTTTGCTATTCAGCTTTTTTGATTTTCCTTTTACCGATCGGTAAACATTAAACTTAACATCCTGACTATCGGTTTTCAATAATCGCCAATTGAGATAAACACCCGAAACATCCTTTGCTCTTGCTGCAACTAATCCTCTATTGAGCTTTTCTTCGACTCTTTCTTTAGCAAAACCTTCAACCAAAGGTTTGGGTTCGTGTTTAGGATCGAGATTCTCGAAATAATAATTTCTCTCTCTCGAATCTTGTGCTTGTAAGGAGATTGTCATTAAAAACAGTACGATAAAAAAAAGATTGTCTTTCATAGTCTTATTGAGTAAATGAAAATATTTACTGAACTATCCCGATTATAACAGGCTATAATTCTTACACTATCCAAAGAAACAAATAGGTCTTAGACCTTATTTACCGAGTTGCAAACAACCCATGATAAATGGTCCTGTTGCTTTTGCATCATTATCACGAATACGTTCATTCACATAATATTCGAAACTTCCGTCACGATATGGATTACCTCCCAGACCTGACACAGCACAACACTTAGTCAAGGTCAATGTTCCATCCGCATTTTTCACAATCAGGTTTTTCATTAATCCATCGTAAGCTTTTTCGGCAACGGCTTTGTATTTTTTATCAATATACCCTTTGTTTACAGCTTTAGCGTAAGAATACATAAACATAGATGATACAGATGCTTCTAGATAGTTTCCTTGCTTATCTCCCTTATCAAGAACCTGATACCAAAGCCCTGTTTTATCCTGATATTTGGGTAAAGTTTCAGCCAGTCCATTTATTATTCTGATAAGCTCACCTCTCTGAAGATTGTCTTGCGGAATAAAATCTAAAACATCTACCAAAGCCATAAACCACCATCCGATACTGCGTCCCCAGAAATTTGGAGACTGACCTGTTACTTTGTTTGCCCAAAGCTGATTTTTACTCTCGTCCCAAGCATGATAATAAAGCCCCGTTGCAGGGTCATAAGTATGTTTTGCACAAATCAAAAATTGATTGATAACATCTTCAGTCCATTCGGGTTTATTAAATGTGATGGCATATTGAGCTAAAAAAGGAGATCCCATATATAAACCATCCAACCAAACTTGATGCTGATAAATCAGCTTGTGCCAAAATCCTCCTTCTAGAGTTCGTGGATGAACACTCATTTGTTTTACCAGCCTGTCCATAGCCAGTTTGTATTTTTCATTTCCTGTTTGTTTGTAGACATCAAACAGAACTTTTCCCGAATTGATATAATCGATATTATATGTTTCTACTTTATATAGGTAAATTTCACCTGCATCATTGATAATGGTATCAGCCCATTGCACCACATAATCCAGATATTTTTTATCGCCTGTCTGCTTCCAGACATCAAGCATCGCCTGACACCCTAACCCTTGTGAATATCCGAAATAAAGACCTTTACCATGATCCAATTGCCATGCCTGAGGAAAACGTTTCATTTCGGAATCAGCAAAAAGGATTCCTGTTTTTTGCGAATAAGTTGTTTGTATTGTAAATAAAGCGATCAGTATTAAAAATAAGTTCTTCATAAATTATTATATATAGGTTACAACTTATAAAAGTACAAAATGCTTACCCTTTCAAAATAAGCATTTTGATCTTTATTATATGACTTTTGGCTATTTCAGTAATAGGATGTACCAAAAGTCTGAATAGAAGACAAATGGCACAGAAATAACAAAAAACACAGAATTTCATTAAACGCAAAGTCGCTAAGACGCAAAGATTTTTTTCTCTCCTATTCGAACTATTAAAAACAAAAAAACAGCGTCTTAGCGACTTTGCGTTTAATCTAAAAATTCAAAATCAACGCATTATTCTTGCCGAGTCTCTTTTGATATAGCCTCTCTTAGCGTAAAAGCGTTACAGCCATTAAACCGATTATTACTTCATTAGCTACTGCTTTAACTTCAATGTTTTTTAATTCCTTTTCAGTATCTAAAGGAAGATCGAGAATCATTCCTGCACCGCCATCAATAGTGCGACCATAAACTTCCGTAGGGCTTATTTTCAAATCAGTTTCCAAATCACGACTCACCAATGCTCTTTTAAAGGCTACTCGATAAGGGCGAGGTTGTTTCGATCTGAATGCCTGCCTATCTATAAAAAAATCCTGTTCGATAGGTGCCCATGTTTCAGGGTTTACCAATTCTAAAATTTCTTTAGTTCCGTCCTGATAATTGACTGTCACAGTTCCATTTACAACATGGCATTGCATATGGTTAGTGCTTCCTGCCATCATCAGATAAGCATGAGATGCTTTACCCGTCAGAGGTGCAGATAATTGATTCGGGTAATTATCCCATAAACTAGTGAAAGCAATGTTATTGGTTTTCAGTTCACTCTGGGTACGGAACGGAACACCGAATGGTGTCATAAATAGATTTCCATTGGTTGCTTTCCGCAGACCTGAGTCATCTATATTAGCTGTCATTGTCGGGTGACACCATTCGCCTATTCCTTGTTTCGGCACTTGTAATGTTGTATAAGGTGAACGTGGAGTCAGATATTCATTCTTAAAAATCTGAGTAACCGAAGCATTCAGTACATTATCTATATTGATCGTTTCATAATTGGGCGATTGATTTTTTAGATTCCAATTGATTAGATTCGTTTCATAAATTATTTTTCCATTTTCGACTAATTGAAGAGAGTTTGTTCCGAATTTCACATCCTCTTCCGAAATAGAGATCAAATTGGAAGTTTCTCCTTGTTTTATAGTTAATGGCTGTTTTTTAGATGAGTTTACAAGCAACTGCACATTCAAATCTTTATTCAAATTATTCTTTACCGTAAATTGTAAACTTACTGCTTCTGCATCATAATCTATTGAAACAGTTTCTTTTATCTCAATACTCACAGGTTGCCACCACATCATTTGCCCTTGTTTTAGTTGAACGAATAAAGTGCGATGCCCCAGTTCTCCGTTTAGTTGTCCATTAATACTGTTGGCTCTTGATTTTGCAGCTGTCAACACATTCTGAGGATCATATATTTTCTGAACTTTCGATTTAGAAGCTAAAGTCCAATTCTCGCCCTTTACTCCATTTGCGATGTAGGTAGGTTCGTCTAATTTACTTCCGCCCCACTCTATTTCTATTATATAGTTTTTGGACGGTTCGCTCTCAATCTTAATAAGTGGTTTCCCAACAGCTTCTTCTAAAGACCATTTTTGAGGTTTTCCATTTATTTTTACAGATAATATATTCTCTTTTTGAGCCTTCAAGCGTAAATCGAGATTTAATGATTTTTCAAATTTACTACTGATAATATATGTATCCAGATTGCCCTTTCTTTTGAAATCAAAATCAATATCAGGAGTCGAGACAGACGCATACTCCCAAGCCGACGGAAAACCGGGACGAATTTCTAAACGATCATTCATTGCATCGGGCAAAATTCCGAAAAGTCCTTGAATGAGTGTTCTTGAATATACACCTATAGGATCGCCAAAGTCACGATAACATTCGCCTCGTGCAGCATCATAAAAGCTTACTTGCCCTATATTTCCGGGGCTACCTCCAAGATACATACCATCCAAAATAGAACTTTTGAATAATTTAAAAGCCTCATCGTTTCGCCCTGATTGCCAATAGGCTAAGCTTGTATGAGCAACTTCGGCGAAAGCGACATTATTGATAGACCACGAATAAGGTAACCAATTAGTAGTTGAAATAGTCTGGTATCCTTCATCATCCAACCCTCTTGCTAAAACAGGAATATGGGGAATTTCGGTATCAATATATCGTGTTGCCTGATAAGCCTGAAAAGGTGTATGAATATCGGAATCTATGGCATGATAAACCGTCCAGATTGCAGCATTAGGATGTATCATTTTATTCCCCATAAAGTCTTTATATTCTGCCCACCATCCTTTACCTTCAAGCCATAATTGAGAATTAATAGCTTTGAGAATTTTATCTGCCTCATCGGCATAAGGATTTGGATCTTCTCCTAGTTGAGCTGCGATTTGAGCCGCCATTTTATTGGCTCTGTAATTATATGCAGATGAATGGGTAACACTTCCACTATTGTATTGCAGTGCATCACTTGCCCAAATACTGGCATAGGCATCATAAAGCCCATCATCATTAGGATCGAAATTTCGTTTTTCCCAAGCTAAATGGCTTTTTAGTACCGGCCACATTTTGCGTACATAATCCATCTCACCCGTCCAGTTAAAATGCCAAAGCAACTCATCAATATAGCAGAGATTCATGTCATAATGATGCATCTGGCTAGTATTGTACTGATTACGGGTAATATAACCATTACTATACATCTGTGTACCCCACGTTTTATCGGCTCGTGCCAAATTGAGTTTCTGATCTTGTGCAGGATGCGAAATAGTTGGCTCTATATTTGTAATCTGTGAGGCAGCATATCCATCGAAATGCTTTCTGGCTCTATCATGCCACCCAATAGCATCTCCCACATAAGCCGCACGCCAACCATTTAGAGGCATACGCCACCCTACGGCTCCGTGTTGCCAACAATCGGGATCCCAAATACCATCTGCGGCAATACTTAATACACCTCCTAAGGTATTAAAATACGGATCCGGGGTATTTATCTTTACAGTTTCAGCTATTGATTTACGTTTAGTCTCCGCATCATCAAAGCATTTCTTTAATTCTGAATAAAGGAGTTTCTTCTCTTTATTATTTTGGATGGCTAAATAATAAGTATTAGATGAATTTAGGGCTGTTTTAGATAGTACAATCGGCTTATTTTCAAAAACAACTGATTTCCAGACATTCAAGGGCGTTGTCATGGCAAAAGGTGAAGCTAATTTCACTTCCGAATTTTCGGGATATACCCCTACTGTTTTTTGTGCTCCACCTTTTGTACCTTGTCCATATTCTAAGATAAATGCATTACCATTTATCGAAAACACATTATTTAGACAAGCATATGGTTGTAAATCAAATGCATTAGGATCATCTACACCTAAATCCCCGTTTCTGAAAAATCGTTTGTTGTTTGCTCCTCCAAAAATAGTAATCAAGTCTACATTGCTTGGCAGATTCTCCGACTCTACTCTCATTATCAAGCCTTCGGCATTTGCCATTGCCAATACTGAAATCGTTATTTTCCCCGATTCAATAAATACATCCTTTATCTCATAAATCCTACTACCAGCACGATAAATAGATTTAATGTATTCAGCATCATTCAACCATAAACTTTTACCATCCTTAATTAGTCCCAACTGCATATTTCCGCCCATATTCGGCATGAAAAAGCCAAATTCGGGTAAATCGCCTGTCTCTATACGGAAAGCCGTATTTGTTCCATACAGAGCCCTGTTGAACTTCTTATCTCCGTTTACAATAACAAAGTCTTCTCCTTCTGGAGTATATCTTAGCTTTCGTTCTTTTCCATGCCAATATCCTTGAGGTTGTCCCAAGATATTTATGCAAGAAAAAAGAAGTAAGGAAAATATCAGTATAAGGTGTCTCATGTTATATATTTTAAGGTTTCAGTAGAGGCGAACCTACGTGTTCGTCCGAAGAGGGCAGACACATAGGTCTGCCCCTACAATGAAAATGCTCTACCCTTTACGGCATAGGTTTTAAATCTTCCCAAACCACATTCCATGTTCCATCTTTGGGGAATCCGGGAGTTTCTACTTTATTTCCATCCCATCCGGCACACATCATGGCTACCGCTGTTAATAATCCACCATTACCGGGTAAATACACTCTCAGACGTGAATCCTGATAATTATGCCCATTACCTAAATATGTATTTGTACGTTTATCCATCAATAAAGCCTCAACAGCTTTTTCGGGTTCACCTAAACGAGCGGCACACATGGCTGTCATCGGATAATCCCATCCCCATGTTTTACCCCAGTTCCAGTTTTCCAAAATCCAATTCAATGTATTTTTCATGTAATCGGGGCGTATCAGTTTGTTTTGTGGCAAGACACCCATAGCTCCCAACACAGCAGGATGATCGGACGTAAAACGAATATCCTTGTATGTATCTACGGCATCCTCGGCAGCGAGGTATAAACCATCTAAAGCGGCAAGTGGAGATAATTTATCTATCAATTCATCCCACTGTGGTTTTCTTTTCTCTCCGGATCTTTCTCTCCATTGTTGAGCAACCGACATTGCATAATGCCAATAAGATAATTCGAATGGAGGATTAATAGTTTCGGATGCTCTTAAAGATTCCTGAGCAGGAATTATGCCTTTCAATACATAACGACCTTCTAATTCTTCGTAAGTCGCAAATGATGCCATAAACTCAGCAGTTTCCTGCACCAAGAAATTATATTTCTTCAAGACTTCGGGTGACGGATTATTTCTGTAAATTAATTCAGCCATATATATAAAGTGAGGCTGCTGCCATATTAGAAAAGATCCTACCTTAGAAGGTGCTTCCAAGCCTGAAGGATCGGTCATTTTCATCCAACGTACACCTTTAAAACCTTGTCTCTCGGCAATCGATTTAGCTACAGGATAAGCAGTCGAATACCAATCCATACTGCGTTCCAATAAATCGGTTCTGTTCCATAAAGCAAACTGAACTGCATGCCACCAATGCATTTCTAAGTGAAATTTGCCAAACCAACTATTATAGGTCAGACCTGTTTCCTGTGGTGGATACATTCCTGCCGATTGAATAGCCATTAGGTACTGAGATAAAACAACTCTTCTTTCCAATTCTTTGGCTCTGGTGTCTGTACATTTAGAGAAGTCAATTGCACCTCCTTTTTCCCAAAACGATTGCCAATATTTAGACGATGCATCGAAAGCTTCTTTCGCTGTATTTTTAGTCTCTGACGGATTCTTATCTGTAAATTCACAGGTAAACGAAAAGTCTTTACTTTCGGGACTTAACACAAAATAGTGTACCTCTTTTTGGCTTACTGATGCTTTTCCCTCCCATTTAACGTTCACATAATAGGTGGTACTATCCAGCGTACGTTTAAGCACAAACGAATGCTCATCCTGACTTAATATTTCTGTTTTATGTTTTTCGGGAACCGACCAATCTGAAGCATCATCCGTATGTTTTCCTGTTGGATAGGCAAATTTGAAATTGACTTTCATATTGCCTTTTTTTATCAATTCAGAGTTTAAAACTACTGCAATCTGATCTTTATCGGGATTGCAAACCGTTTGAACCGATACTGAATCAGAATCTAATTCAAAGCGACTTAAAACCGCTCCATCCCATAGATTTAATGTTTGATTTATACCTTTTATCTCATTGGCTTTTACAGCTGTTCCATCCGCATGAGTAAGCTCTAATCCTACATTTCCTAAATGCAAACGATGTGCATTAACACGATACCAATCGGCTGCCTCCTTCGGTCTACCCGGTTCATTGAACTGAACGGCATAAGGCTCTTCCCATCCTCGGAAATTATAATTTTTGAGGGTTTCTTCGTGCCTAAATTTTTCAGGATTAGCAAAACTGTGCCATCCCCATTGAGATTGAGTACCTAGAGGAACTCCGGCAGAATAAAGCTCAGGGTAAGTTTGCAATCCTGTAGCATCGACTGTAAATGCGAAATTACCATTACCTACTGATAAAGAGGATAATTCTTCAAATTCAGTCACTTTGGGATTATTTCTCTCAACAAGTGCATATCTGTCTATCTTTTCCTGTTTTCCTGTGCTACAAGCAGCTAAGAAACCAACCAAGATAATAAAACTCCATTTTTTCATAGTAAAACGATTATTCATTTGACTTAATTTTGAACACAAAACCGGAAGACGTGCCATACTGTCCTCCTTGCATAGCATTGAAAAGATATGCCGGTTTCCCGTCTTTCATTAATAACTGAGGACGCTCAAAACGTCCGTATCTCTTTAAGTGTGAAGGAGCAGGAGGTTCTTCCAAATAAGCATCGGCTCCAAACCAGGCAATTTGAGGTTCCGACCAGTTAAGACCATCCGTAGATTCAAAAATCAAACCTACTTCGTGGTCAAAATATCCCATATCCCGCATCAACATTTTAAATTTACCGTCTTCGATGTATACATAAGCATCTTCAACTTGCTTATTTTCTCCATATTTTGAGAAATCGACAACGGGATTATTCTCATATCTTTTATACTCTCCTTCGATATTATCGGCAATTGCCAAACCGTATTTCCGATTGGCTCTTATGGCTCCTTTTTCATTCTGATAAGCTTCCTTATTCCACGATTTATAGTATAACCATGCCTCTCCGTTTGGATTAGACACAAATGCCGGATTAGTTGTATTACAATCATCCCAAGCCCCTGTTTCTCCTGCTTCAAGAATCGGTTTATCCGATCTGATCCAAGGTCCGTTTATTGATTTTGATTTCGCTAAACCAATCCTTTTTGTATAAACCGTACCATCGCTATTACCCATATAGAATAAATAATAGATACCATTCAGGTATTGTATATGTGGGTTATGACATGTAGTTGCATCAAAATATCCCTCACGAGGAGCAAGAACTGTTTCTACATAGGTATAAGGTCCTTCGGCTTTATCAGCTACAGCATGGGCAATTTCGGATTTATGTATCCAACCTCCCATCTTGTACTTCTCTAACCAGCGAGAATAAAATACATGAACTTTACCATCTTCGCCATAAATAGGAGCACAACACCAAACATAATATCCTTCCGATTCGAGAATTCGTCCCATAGGTTGAAGATTCTTGCTGAAATCCGAAATTTTATCCTGTGGATATTTCTGTATGATATCTTTATTCTGCTCTTTTTTTATGACAGAAAAATAATACGCATCTAAATCTACTAAAGAATTCAGATAAACTTCAATATTTGTATAATCTTTACTGAGATTGTACATATTTCCATCTTTACTGTTATTCGGATTCAATTTATGCTTTACTTCCCATTCATCGGGTATGCCATCTCCATCGCTGTCTTTGGTATATTTTCCCTGTTTTAATTGAGGCCATCCACCGACAGCATTTTGAGAATCAATAATTCCTTTATTTCCCCCGCCATAAGTTTCACCGCCATTGGCTGTGCCCTTCCTGACTTCTTCAATTACACGAGCATCGTAACTATCCCGATGTAAACTATAACCCGACTCAGCTAATACTCGTTGATAAGCCACCTCTGGTGAATTTTGCTTAATTGCGACAAAAGGGAACGATTCGTTCGCACGGACTCTGTTAGCCGTACCTACTCCTTTCCAATTATCCGAAGTTACAAGATCACTCCCTACCATCACATTGTCGGATAGATAATAAGAGCCTGTACCATCTTCTGCCGGATCAAGAAACCATGCACGTTTATTATCAGATGTTGCAGGACCGGGTTTATAGTAGTTTCCTACAAAGTTTACTTTACCATTACGTCCGCCTCCATAAGCAGATTTGAACCCCCAATTATAAACTACGTTATTTCGGAAGTCTACAGGTGAACATCCATCAGAGGCAAAACGAGGATTACGGCTACTGTGATGAGCTATCAGATTATGATGAAAAGTAGCTCCGCACCCTCCCCAAATACCGCCAAAACCATGCGATCCTTTTGAGTGTACAGACTTTGACAGGCTATGGGTAATCATGCACCATTGTACAGTTATATTCTCTGAATTATAAATCGAAAGACACTCATCCACAGACCACGAAGCAGAACAATGATCAACTATTAAGTCTTTTACTTTTATCGCTCCTATAGCATCATCTTCTATTGCATGAAGATCGCCCATCCGTGAACGGATATAACGCACTATCACATTATTGGCACGTATGTAAAAGGGATACCCTTTTAGACAGATGCCATCGCCGGGCGCACTTTGCCCGGCAATGGTTATACTGTCATTTGTTATGATAAGTTTGGATTTTAAGTCTATCGTTCCGTCTACAGCAAAAACTACAATACGTGGTCCTTTTTGCTCAATAGCATCACGAAGGCTACCTTCTCCCGAATCATTCAGATTTGTAATTACAAGCACTTGTCCTCCACGTCCTCCTGTTGTATACTTACCATATCCTTCGGCTGTTGGAAAAGCTAAAGCTTGTGCTGAGAGATTACAGGCATAAAACATTAAGACTAATAATATCAATAGAATTCTTTGCATATTCTTTTAATACGAAGGATGTTGCTGTTGGGTAAGTCCGGGGTTTACATCAATGATATTAGTAGTATTGAATGGTAAAATCTCTACCATATTTTTCTGCATGCCATAAAACATTTCTTGAATCCATGTATTCACCGAAGCCAATCCCTCGACATTTTCCAGAGAAAGCCCACCTATCTGCTTCACAGAATGACAGCCAAACATATTCAATATAGTATAAGATACTGCTGTAACTTCAGCTCCCTCGGGCACAGCACTCTGTGTATAATAAACCTGACCGGTGGCTTTATTTTCATAAAGAGTTTTATCCAAATAACCTTTACCGGACGCATTTAGCGTATTCAGTGTAGTGCTCTCAACAGCTGTAAGGTTCAAAGAAGCGATATCACCATCACTCATAGAGATATAAGGAACTGCAACAACCGGATTTTTAAAAACACCTTTCACTGTTTTATAAGCACGATATACACCCACATTTCTATATTTACCTTCACGCCTTGCCAATTGAAACAATTTCGCCTTTTCTGCAGTCAGATGCTCATAGAGAATACCCCAACGTGTCAGATCACTCTTACGTAACGATTCGTTCGAAAGTTCCAGTTTACGTTCTTGTATAATGGCATCTTTGAAATTGCTATACCCCGAGGGGATAGTGCCAACTTTAGAGGCATCGTTTTTAAATGCCCGCAGGCGAACCGCTTTTAAAGCATTGATTGCTTTCTCTTTCGGACCATTGTCTAACTCATTCAACGCTTCGGCATACATCAGCAATACATCCGAATAGCGTAATAAGGGAAAATTAATATCGCGCTTGCTGTCTGAAGTACCACGTTCGCTCTTCCAATCAATACGATATTTCCCTAAACAGGCTCCGAGATAAGTGCTCATCTGCAGGTTATCATTTGACAGGATGCCATAATTACAAACCGATACATCGCGGCGCTGGTCACCCTCATCAAACTCAAAGTATAGAGTCGGCATAACTATCATCTGAGGCCCGCCTTTACCGAATGCTGCACTCGTACCGTTCACCGGAACTCCATTGACATAACCTGTACGTACATCCGGAGCATTGGCTCCAACACAACCATATTCGAGCATTGTCTCATTATTATATTGTTTCAGGGCTAAATCGCGAAAGACCTGATCGTAGTTACCCAATAAACTGTTTTCATTTTTTGCTATAACGGCGGCACAAGCATCAGCGGCAATCTGGTACAATTGCCTGATACGGGCGGCATTGTCGCGCTGTGCAATCTTTACCGAACCTTTATTGTAAGGCACTGTACCTAAATCCCAACGCAAGGAATAACCGGCAGCAGATAAAGCTACACGTGCCAGAATACCATAAGCTGAATTTTTAGTGAAACGTTCCGCAGTTTTCACCATACCTTCGCTCTTCCAGGGAAGCAACTCTACAGCTTTTTGCAAGTCGGCTACGCAATGATCCCATATTGTATCACGACTAACGCGCGAAGAAGAGAAGGTCGTCAAATCGGAAGTCGGAATGTCTGTATAAGGAACGTCACCGTAAAAGCGCACAATATTCCAGTACGCATACGCCCGGATAGCATAAGCTTCGCCCAACAGTGAATTGACTTTTGTTCGTTCGCTTTCCGAAACGTTCATAGAAGGTAAATTCTTAATACACACATTGGAATATTCAATCGCCTGATACATGGTAGTGTAAGTAGAGCTTAACATCCCTGTCAGATTTGTATAATCATAATTTGCCACATTGTACTTAGAGTTTGACTCTGTCGAACTAGATTCGTCCGTACCCATCAGCAATTGGTACCCTAATTCCTGCGTGTACAGATAGGGATAGGCTCCCACTACGGTCATCTCTGCCCTGCTCACTGTCGAAAAAATGGTAGAACTGTCAGCTTTTGAATCCGAAGGCATGTCTAACCAATCCTGACATGAGCCGAACATAAGCAAGAGGACCGATACTCCCAAAATATTTATTATCTTTTTCATATTCACGATCTGTTAAAATGTTAAATTTACACCTATTACCCAACTTTTTGTGCGGGGATACGAAGAGTTATCCACACCCGGAGACAATGCTTTGTCGCTTGCCGATACCTCAGGATCATAGCCTGTATAGTTGGTAAACGTATGAATGTTATTCAGCGTACCATAAAGACGAACATTACTCAATTTGGCTTTTCGGACTAATGTCTTCGGCAAAGTATAGCCGAGTGTTATATTATTCAAACGCAGATAAGAACCATCTTCCACATAATAGCTGCTATGGTCGGTAATAGCTGTTTTATTGTTGGATGAGATATTCCATAACAGAGAACCGCCGAATTGATTGGGATTAAGTTCAGCTAACCGAGCCAGATTTTTACTTTCTACTCCTGTTGCAGGGTCTATCAATAAAAAACGGTTAGCCATCTTCGACAGTGTATTCTGGTTAGCCATATACGGACCAATAAAGCGCTGTGTACTCATATTGAATACGTCATTACCATATACAAAATTAAAGAAGAGGTTTAAATCGAAACCTTTATATCTGAAAGTATTATTCATACCACCCGTAAACTTTGGCTGCGCATTACCAATAATGGTACGGTCGTTGATAGAGTAAACTGGCAATCCATTGGCATCGGTTTCACCGGCAACATTCTTATATTTCACATCGCCCGCTCTCACATTGGCACGAGTGCTTCCTTTCAAATAAGGAATATTATCTTTCAAGGTATACGATCCGTCTGTATTTTGAGTAAAGTCATCTGTAGTATAAATGCCATCATAAATAAGTCCGTAGAACTGTCCTAAAGGCTTGCCTACTTCGATCTTGTACCCCATACGTGATTCATAATCCGATATAAAGTAATTAAGTTCGTCGGATCCGTACAAATCCAATACTTTCGAACGATTGAAAGCAATATTAAAATCAGTTGTCCACATGAAATCCTTAGTTGTGACGTTCGTTGTATTCATTGTAATTTCTATACCTCTATTACGAACAGAACCAATATTCTGAATCTGAGTGGAGTATCCGGTAGAAGTTGGTATTTTGTTATTTATCAACAAATTAGACGATTCATTATTATACCAATCCACTGAAAAATTAAAACGGCTATTAAACAAAGACACATCCAACGCTATATTAGTTGTGGTAGTTTTTTCCCATTGCAGGTCACGATTGCCCAGCACTTTTCCCGGAATGTATGTAATATAATCTTCCCCATTGTATCCATAATGCCCTGCACCATAAGTAGTAGCATACATATTATTGTCAATATTGTTGTTACCGGCTGTACCATAACCCACACGAAACTTAAGGTTATTTAAGACCGATTTAAAATCTTCCATAAAGGCTTCTTCCGAAACACGCCATGCACCCGAAGCAGAAGGGAAGTATCCCCATTGTTTCCCTTTGGAAAATTTGGAAGAACCATCACCACGTAAGGTTCCCGTAACTAGGTAACGGTCATTGAAATTATAAGAAACACGACCAAACACAGAAACCAGTCCCAACTTACTCTTTTCCGATTCCCATGTATATGGTTTTCCCATACTGACATCATTCAATCCGAAATTACCATCCGAAAATTCACGGTACTCATTATCTAATTTCATCCGCTCTTCATAATAAGTTTCCTGACCCAGAAGTATATTAAAGCGGTGCGTATCTGCCAGATTAAGAGCATAATTCAATGTATTGGTAACCTGCCACGAAAATTTCTCGCTGTTGTCACGGGAACCATATCCATAAGGACTTTTATTGGCTCTTGCCTGCTTGGTACTACCATCGTCCCAATAATCCTCACGAATTTGTTGCCATATATAGCTACCGGCTGTGCGGAATGTCAAATTCTTTAGGAGGTCAAACTCCAAGCCTGCATTAACAGTCGTTAAGCGCGTATATTTTTCGTTCGTAATAGCTTGGTTGTCCAGAATCGGATTTTGTGCGTCATAGTTGGCATCTTGCATAATATCGCCTATCTCATTACCTATATCGGAGCCTATCATTTCTTCGTTCGTCCATTTAACACCACCTGTAATCGGTTGAAGAATCGTTTGTTTCAGTTTGCCACCCAACGATCCGCCACCTGTTACTTTGGTCATCAAGAAACTGGATGCAAAGTCGAAACGAACGCCTTTCCATAATTCATGATTAATCTTGGCACGAATACCATTTCTTGCATAATCATGTCTCTTCATAATACCATCTTCGCCGGTATAGTTATAGCTCACGATATATTTAGTCTTATCTGCACCACCACTAATATTTATATTGTGGTTTTGAGTAATACCCGTATCGCCGAATACCAGATCTTGCCAATCAATTCCTGCACGGTTCCCATACTCCTGCGCAATGCGGGAATAAGCCCCGGTATAAAAATCAGTTGCATTTACATCGCCCCCATAGAAATTGGCAAAGCCATTCGCATCGCCACGAAGCACATCGAATTCATACTGATACTTCACATAATCTTCGACTCCTAACAGATCCAGCTTCCTTCCTAAGGAGTTGAAGCTATAGAACCCATTATAAGAAACCTCTGTTTTTCCTAACTTTCCCGATTTGGTAGTAATCAGTATAACACCGTTAGAACCGCGTGCTCCGTAAATAGCCGTTGCAGAAGCATCCTTCATGACGTCAATACTCTCAATATCGTTAATATCTACATTCTGCAAACCGTTGTCCATCTGGAAACCATCTACAATATACAAAGGTCCCGTTCCCTGTGTGATAGATGTACCTCCACGTACAACGATTTTAATATCTGCACCCGGTGCACCACTCTGTTGAATAACATTCACACCGGCTGCCCTACCCGCCAGAGCTTGAGCTGCTGTAGTTACAGGGATATTGGTTAAATCGGAACCTCTGACCGATGCTGTGGCACCTGTTAGATCTTTCTTCCTGACAGTACCATAACCGATCACTACAACTTCATCTAACAGTTTTTCATCAGATACCAACACAACATCTAATTTACGGGCACCTCCAACCGATATGTTTTGAGTCTCGTAACCGATAAAAGAAAAAACAAGTACAGCCTTGTCATTAGGAACCGTGACGGCATACTTTCCGTCAATATCTGTAAACACACCGGCAGTAGAACCTTTTAAGGTAACACTCACCCCCGGTAACTCTCCCATATTATCTTTCACTGTTCCGGTTATGGTGATGCCACTCTGGGCATAAACCATATTTCCCATCAGAGAGAAAAATAAGAAAAGGAGCAAAAATTTAAAATAGAAAAATTTCATAAACTTTTTCACACTTCTTTTCATGACACTTGCATTTATAATTAAGGTTTAAAACGATTAAGGTCACAGACCTTTTTAGTGCTTTGGCAACACCTCTCCCGACCTCCCCAAACGGGAGAAGACAACTCCCTCTCTATTAGAAAGGGTTGGGGTGAGGTCTTATGGGTGATAAATCACCGGCTAATATTATATTTTAAGAAAACCGGATTCTTTAGTTGTAGGAGAAAAGCACGAACTTGTGCACGTGCTTTCCTACCCAGAGTTATAGATTAAGCGTATCAATTATTTGTAGCCCGGATGCTGTGTCAGGTTCGGATTGTCGATCATCGGATGACCGGCTGCTTTAGCTGCAAAAGGAAGTAATTCTACACAGTTTTCTTTAAAACCATAGTAAAGCCCGTCACTTCCGTCGGGAGCTTCAATCCAATTAGGATAATTTCCACCATTTTCAGCCGACCCTGTTGGCTTTGTATATATAATGTTACCAATTTGCAACGCATTGAAACCGGCAGCAAAACCTACTGCTTTGCGTGCATTTCCGTTGTATGAGCTGGTATATGCCTGAAACATATTTGCCGGATACCACTTATCTCCATTTTCGATTGTAATACCATGTGCTTTTACCATATCTGCCACTTTCCGCTGAAAAGCATCGTATTCAGCAGCATCAGTAGGCACATCCTTAATTATTGCTATTTCGGCAGCATCTGTCAAATCAATGTATTCAAGAGCTAAGAATTTATCTCCATACTTTTGTGCATCTTTCTGGAACTTATACAAGCGGTAGACAGGTGTATTGGCATACTTACCTGCACGATCGGAAAGGTTTTTCATATCCTGTTTTGTTGCAGCCAATTCTTTAGCCAAACGGTTCATGCGAATCAAGTCGGTACGAAGGTTGAATTCACCGGCAAACTCCCACTTACGTTCCTGAACAATAGCATCCTCAAACCCTTGCATATCTGAAGGCACGGGCATTGAACCGATACCTGCGCGGTCTCTTACTTTTTGTAATGCATCTTTAGCAGCTTGTGTAGGGCTGTTGTTCAGATAATTCTGAGCTTCGGCATACATCAGTAATACATCGGAATAACGTAATACAGGGATATTGAGGTTGCGTTTTGCCGCTTCCTGAGGTTCGGTACACCATGAAATGCGGAACTTACCGGGCATAATGCACGAGAGGGTAGTACCAACGTCTACGTAGGTATCACTCGCAGCACCTGCATTTAAAAAGTAAATACTATAGGCTGTACAAGAAACGTCACGACGGGTATCCTTTCTATCAAACGACAGGTAATAGGTTGGTAACATGAACTGCATCGCTTTTCGCGAACCGAATACACCACCTCTGGATCCGGGCTGTGCCAGTACTCCGAAATTGGAATTGGTATTTTCTCCATATTGAGCCAATTCCCAAAGTATTTCGGGAGTGGTTTCCGCAAAGTTCCGTTGACAGAAGTTATACCATAAATGCTGAAAACCACTCATGCCATTTTTATTCTGAATTAATGAGTTTTCACCTTTGGAAACGACTGCCTGGCAGGCATCACTGGCAATCTGGTATAATTCGCGGACACGAGCCTCGTCACTGCGGCGTCCCATTTTCATGCTAGAAGCATCGTTAGTTTCCAAGTTCCAACGCAACGAATAACCTCCGGCATAGAGAGCCACGCGTGCCAGAAGACCATAAGCACCTTGCTTAGTAAGACGCTCATACGTAGGATTTCCACCTTCGGAATACCAAGGGATATAATTGACAGCTGTTTGTAAATCTGAAACAATTTGGTCATAGATAACATCACGTGGAGAACGTTTCGGATAAAACGTATTGTCATCATTAGGATCCATTTCCTCAAGCGGGGTCCACACTGCCGGAACATCACCGTAAATGCGGATCAGGTTGTAGTAACAAAAAGCACGAATAGCAAGTGCTTCTCCTAATAATGCATTGCGCTTATCCGTCTCAGGCATTTTATTCAACTGACTGATGGCAATATTGGTAGACTCGATGACGCGGTATTGTTCTTTGTAAATCGTAGTAACCGTATAAGGAGATGTTGTATCATAAAAATAATTACAGACATTGTATTTCGAATTATTGGTTGAGCCGTCTTCACTCGAATGCACGACTGTTTCTCCCATACCGAGTTGATAGTACATCTCCTGATGGATCAAACCACGGTAGCAACCTTGTACATACATATCGGCTGTCGTTTCGTCTGAAAAAACAGTTTCGGTGTCGGAAGCATTGTAAGATGGCATATCCAGCCAATCTTTACACGATGGCATCGCTAAAAGCAGTGCGATAGCAGATGACATTATAAATGTCTTCTTCGTATTGAAAAATATTATAGATATCCTTTTCATGATTTAAATCTTTTTAAATTAGAATGTTAAGTTTAGACCTACGACATAGCTTCTTGAACGTGGATAAGTTGAGCTATCATAACCCGGGGTACTGATTACATAGTCACTGTCCCCTGCCGAAACTTCCGGATCGTAACCCGAGTAACCGGTGATTGTTGCCAGATTGTTAGCCGTAAAGTAGATACGGGCATTAGAAATCAGCGCTTTCTGTAACCAATTTTTAGGTAATGTATAACCTAGCGTTATTTGTGCCAGACGCAGGTAAGAACCGTCTTCTACAAAATAAGAAGAAGGATAAGTGATGTAACTTGAATTCCTGTTATTCAAACTCCATGTACGTGAAGATTCATTAGGATTCAACTCTTTCAAACGAGCTAATGCGGCAGCTTTCTGACCCGTCACAGGATCAATCAGGCGATAGTAATTATCACCAAATTCAGTGGGGACATTTTGAAAAAGAGCATATGGGCTCATGCTGTGATTACTTGCGTTGTAAATATCATTACCCAAGCTGAACTTCATGAAAATATTCATGTCAAAACTTTTATACATAAAGTTATTGCTGAATCCTCCTATCAGATCAGGCGTGCCATTACCTATTTTGACCAACTTACGCGTAAACTGATCTCCTTCTTCGTTGTCCGCTGCAAATTTTATATCGCCGGGGCTAGGTACCGCATCCCCATACGGTTTAACAACACCTTCACGCAAAACCAGAGTACCATCGCTATTTTGTGTAAAGTCGTCTGTTGTATAGATTCCGTCATATATATAGCCATACATATCACCGAGTCTTTCACCTACAACAGCATAATAGGTTAAAGTGCCCGAACGGTTACCACCTACAGTGAAAGTCTTTTCGTTCAGTCCTTTTTCAAGAGAAACAACCTTTGAGGTATTGAAAGACAGATTAAAATCTGTAGACCATAAAAAATCTTTAGTCCGTACATTGACTGTATTAAGAGTAAACTCCCAACCACGGTTACGCATCTCACCTACATTCTGATATTGCTTGGTATATCCTGTTGAAGCAGGAATAACAGATGCCATCAACATATCGCTGATTTTGTTGTTATACCACTCAGCCGTAAGATTCAGGCGACTGTTGAAAAAGCTAATATCCAAACCTATATTAGTTGCATGCAAAGTTTCCCATCTCAGGTCTTTATTCCCCAAGGTAGTACTCGGCACATAAGCAGGATTACCGACAGTATTATTAATCGGATAATCTGTTTGTGTCATTGTTGTAGAATATAGGTTATTACCAATTCCATTATTACCGGTTACACCATATCCCACACGCAGTTTCAAACTATTAATCGTATTCTCAATTTTGTTATCCTTCCAAAATCTTTCTTCGGAAATACGCCATGCTCCGGCAACTGAAGGGAAGGTTCCCCATCTATTCTGTTGAGCAAATTTTGATGAACCGTCTCTACGAATAGTGGCAGTCAATAAATAACGTTCATCATATATATAGTTGGCACGGGCAAAGAAAGAAAGAAGACCATTACGGGAATGTTTAGCTTCTTTTTCCGACACAGTAGCATTTGAAATATCGTCCAACCCGAAGTTTGGATATGGGAACTGTTTCAGCTTCATGCTGTTTTCTTCAGATTCGTTATAAGTGATTTCATGACCTAACAAAACAGCTACTTTATGCTTTTGAGAGAAAGTTTGGTTATAATTAAGAGTATTGGTAACCTGGTACATGAATGATTCGGCATTACCGATACTTCCGTTAATACCGGTATTGACAGGATCTGTAAGGAATGCCACCGAATTTTCATCTGAAAAAGACGTAGATTTACTGTTTGTCCATGCGTAATTACCCGCAGTACGCCAAGTGAGATATTTCAGAAGATCAAACTCTAAACCGGCATTGACATTGAATAAACGTGCACGCTTGTTTGAAGTAGAGGCATTATTCTGTACAATAGGGTTGGGTGTGTCGAAACTGGAATCCAGACTCGAAAAATCGGGATAAGTCTGAGTGTTTAACAATTGATCCTGTGTAAACATTGTTCCTCCATTTATTGGTTGGAGAAGAACCGATTTCATTTCACCAAATTTACCACCACCATCGGTTGACGTATTGGTGAACATCGAGTTGAAGTCTACACGTATACCCTTATAAAGTTCAGAGTTAACCTTAGCTCTGATTGTATTCTTGTCAAAACTATGGTTAGATAACAAACCATCCTCACCGTTGTAATTATAGCTTAAAAGCACTCGTGTATGATCGCTTCCGGTAGAAACGCTTATATTATGACTTTGAGTCAAAGCCGAACCTCCAAAGACCTCGTCCTGCCAATTAATAACATCTCCTCCTCTGTAGCGATTATTTATACGGTTAAAAGCTCCTGTATAAAAATCGGGGGAGTCGACACCCATACTATTGTCGAAGACATTGCTCCACTGTGTTACTTTTCCCTGCAGTTCAGCCATTTCGTACTGATATTTCACAAAGCCTTCAGCATTTGATATCATATCGAGCTTCTTTGATAACCTGTCAACCGAGAAGAAAGTATTATAAGTTACTATCGTTTTTCCTTTCTTTCCGGATTTGGTAGTTATCAAGATAATACCATTGGAGCCACGTGCACCGTATATTGCTGTAGATGAAGCGTCTTTCAGCACTTCAATACTTTCAATATCATGAACATCAATATTGGTAAGTGCATCGCTCATTTCAAACCCATCTACAATATAAAGAGGCTTGGTACTTTGTGTAATAGAAGTTCCACCGCGGACTGTGATTTGCATCCCTGCTCCGGGAGCACCACTGGCTGTTACAATATTTACACCGGCAGCTCTACCTTGAAGAGCCTGTGCCGCTGTCGTAACCGGTACTGAGGCCAACTCTTTAGCCGAAACAGAAGAGACGGCACCGGTAAGGTCTTTTCTCTTCATCGTGCCATAACCGATAACAATAACTTCATCTAACAATTTATCATCAGATTTCATTACGATATCCAGTTTACGAGCACCCCCTATCGGAACATTCTGGGTTTCATATCCGATAAATGAAAATACCAATACAACTTTGTCATTAGGTACCGAGAGGCTAAAGCTTCCGTCAATATCAGTAAATACGCCGGAAGTAGCCCCCTTTACGGTAACGCTCACACCCGGTAATTCGCCCATATTATCTTTTACTGTTCCCGAAATAGTAATGCCGTTCTGGGCATAAACCGGATTTTCCATCAGAGAGAAAAATAGGAAAAGGAGTAAAAATTTAAAACAGAAAAGTTTCTTAGACTTTTTCACACTTCTTTTCATGATATTTAAAATTTAGAGTTAAGGATTCAATATTATTTTGTACAGTAAAAAATTACAGGTTAACGTTTCACTTCTGAGATCAGAATTTCATGGAGTATTAGCTTTTATATCAGCTATTCTTTTCGAATTTACGTACGCAGAAAAGCCTGTCTGAGAACTATTTCTCAAACAGGCTTTCTGTCTTTATATCATAAAAAGTAATACCTACCCCTTTATTATAAAGGCTTAAGGATATTACATGTTTTTTTCTTATTTTATAGTCTCTCTCTCTCTCTCTCTCTCTCTCTCTCTCTCTCTCTCTCTCTCTCTCTCTCTCTCTCTCTCTAATAAAATAGAGTTACCCACCAAATTTTCAGAGATGAAATTTAACGAAGTATTAAATATTTGCTGAGATATATTTAACATAAAGGTAATAAGATCTAAAGTTAAGTTGAATTATTCGAACATGAGTATTCGACATCATCGTTGCAAATATATACCGATCCTAATCCTTACCAATTATACATAATGAGATTAATCATTAAGGATTTGATCGTAATAACTCATATCTAAATTTATAAAAACACATCTACTCTATTAGTAACGAGCCTTCAAAAAGATTAATAGAGAAAACGCTAAAAAAGACGGTTTTATAAACTAATGAAAACAAAAATTGTTATATTTATAGTTCTTAGCAGACTACAATAATGTGTAAAATATTATTTGCCGCCTCTACAACAAAGCAACCAACAGGTCTGAGACCTTAACAATAATATATATGAAAGAATTTATATTAAACAATGGAGTAAAGATACCGGCAGTAGGACTCGGTGTATTTAGAGTAAATGATGCTAATGCAGCATACGAAACAGTGAAATCGGCATTATCCGTTGGATATAGACATATTGATACTGCCATGATTTATGGAAACGAAGAAGAAGTGGGCAAAGCAATTAAAGATTCAAGAGTACCTCGTCAGGAAATATTCCTGACAACCAAACTTTGGAATGACGATCAACGCTCGGGCAAGGTAAAAGAAGCTCTTGATGCAAGCTTAGAAAGATTAGGCACAAACTACGTAGACCTATATCTGGTACACTGGCCCGTGAGAGGTACGTATGTAAGTGTATGGAAAAAAATGGAAGAGATATACCGGGCAGGAAAAGTGAAGGCAATAGGTGTCAGCAATTACCACCCTCATCATTTGGACGACCTATTACAAGAAGCTGAAATAGTACCGGCAGTAAATCAAATTGAGTGTTATCCCTATCTCGCTCAAGAACCCCTTATAAAGTATTGTAAAGAAAAAGGTATATACCCCGAAGCTTGGGGGCCATTAGGTGCAGGACAATCCGACATCCTCGTTCATCCTGTAGTTACGGAGATAGCTAAAAAATATAACAAAAGTGCAGCACAGATAGTACTTCGCTGGAATCTGGAACGTGGAGTAATTGTTATTCCAAAATCTGTACATAAAGAAAGGCAAATTGAAAATCTGACTATCAGCAATTTTCAATTGACAGACACAGAGGTTAAACAAATAAGCTCATTAAACAAGGATTTGCGCTTGGGATCTGATCCTGATAATTTTAATTTCTAGGTCACAGACCTTTTTATAGCTTTGGCAAATAGAATAACCGGAGGTAAATAAATAAGAAAGGCTACCCATATGGGAAATCCCTTTTTAAGAGTAATAGACTGTATATCAGATGTAGATATTTGTGGTTTTAGCCATATCCTACATGTACTCCTACATAATGGCTTGGTTAATACTATATTTATATAAAAGCAAAGATATACAGTTTATTTTTTATAATTGTCTTGAAATGACTTCTTTTTGAATGATGACCAACAACAGACTTTTTTATCGGATTTGGGCTAAACATGAGATACTACATACCATAATAAAACTAGCTTCAATGCTCGTAAAATAAGAAAAAAAGGAAGACAAATATCTGATTAGTTATAGAAGAAATGCCCATATGTTTATTATTCATATGGGCATTTATATTATTCAGCTACCTGAATAATACCTTGTAAATTGGATACATTATTCATTTTCTTCCATTGGGGCAGCCCTGAACTTA